>PNKV01000003.1 GCA_013822685.1 Leptothrix sp. (in: b-proteobacteria) | reverse complement strand
GCCCTGACCTCCACGCAAGTGGCCGCCTTGACCACGGCCCAGGCTGCAGCCATCGAGACCGCTGACATCAGCGCCCTGAACACCACCAATGTGCGGGCCCTGACCACCACCGACCTCGCCGCCCTGACCACCGCCCAGATCGCCGCCCTGACCACCACCCAGGTCGCTGCCCTGAGCACTGGCCAGATCGCTGCCCTGACGACCGCCCAGGTGGCCGCCATCGAAACCGCTGACATCAAGGCTTTGACCACCGCCCAGGTGGCTGCCCTGACGACCGCCGGTGTCGCTGCCCTGACCACCGCGCAAGTCGCCGTGATCGAGACGGCCGACATCAGGGCCCTGACCACCACCGGTGTGGCTGCCTTGACGACCGCGCAAATCGTGGCCCTGGACTCCACCCAGGTCGCCGCTCTAACCTCTACCCAGGTGGCCTCGCTGACCACGGCGCAAGTCGCGGCCATCGAGACCTCTGACATCACGGCCCTGAACACGGCCAACGTCCGAGCCCTGACCACCGCTGGTGTGGCCGCCCTGACCACCGCACAAGTCGTGGCCCTGGATTCCACCCAGATCGCCAGCCTGACGACCACCCAGGTCTCCTCGCTGACCACCGCCCAGATCGCTGCCATCCAGACCACGGACATCAGCAGCCTGACCACGGCCCAGATCGTGAGCCTGACCACCGCCCAGGCCGCAGCCCTGACCACCGCCCAGGTCGATGTTCTGACCACGGCGGAAGTCCGAGCCTTCGCCACCGACGACCTTGCCGCCATGACGACGGCCCAGGTCCAGGCCTTCACCACCGTGCACATGGCCAGCTTGATGACCGCCCAAGTGCAGGCCTTCACCACGGCCCAAATCGCGGCCCTGGCCACCGACCAGTTCCAGGCGCTCACCACGGCCCAGTTCGCGGTCCTCACCACGGCGCAAGTTGCGGCCTTCACCACGACCGAAATGGCCGTGATTGAAACCGCCGACCTGGCCGTGCTGAACACGGTGCAAATCGGCGCCTTGACCACGGATGACATCGCAGTGCTGACCACGGCGCACATGGCCGCACTCACCACCACGCAGATCCACGGCCTGACCACTGATCAGATCCGCGCCTTCACCACCACAGACATCGCGGCCTTCACCACCGATCAGATGCAGGAGCTGAGCACCACGCAGATCCAGGCCTTCACCACGGCCCAGGTCGTGGCCTTCGAAACGACCGACCTGGCCGTCCTCAGCATGACGCAGGCATCCTCGCTCACCTCCACGCAGTTTGCCGCGTTGACCACGGAACAGGCCAACGCCCTGACCGGTGTCTCGCCGATCATGCTGGACCTGAACGGCGACGGGGTCCACACCCTGGCGGCGTCGCAAGGCACCCGCTTCGACCTGTTGGGCACCGGCCACGCCAACGCGGTGGGCTGGGCCTCCGCCACCGACGGTCTGCTGGTGATGGACCGCAACCATGACGGCCTCATCAAAGACGGCACCGAGCTGTTCGGGGCGGCCACCGTCCTGTCCAACGGGCAGCGCGCGGGCGATGGCTACACCGCCATGAGGGACATCGACTCCAACCAGGACGGGAGGCTCACCGCCGCCGACCTCCACTTCAAGGACCTGCAGGTCTGGGTAGACGCCAACAGCGACGGGGTCACCGGCAACGGGGAGCTCAAATCCCTGGCCAGCCTGGGGATCATCGAGCTCGACCTGGGGGCCAAGACCGGCACCGAGATGGACAACGGCAACCTGCTGGGCTTGGTATCGAGTTACAAGACCTCGGACGGCGCCAGCCACGACATGGCCGACGTCTGGTTCGCCAAGGACACCACGACGACCGCCTCCGCGACCACGTCGGCGGGGGACGACGGCAGCCACGCCACCACGGTGCAGGCCGCCTCGGCCACCTCGGTGAATGACCACGCCGATGACAAGGTCGCCGCCAGCCCGCTGGGTGTCAGCGTCCAGGACCTGCTGTCCGACCGAGGGCACGACCTGCTCGCAGGGCATGCCGACCCGGCCGCTAGCACCAGCACGCTGACGGTGGCCGGGATCAGCAACAACCTGCCGCTGGTCACCATTGATCACACCCAGTTGATCGACGACAAGCAGAACAACCTGCTGATTTAAGCCTGACGACCGCCGGGGAACCACGTGTTCCCTGGCATCCACAAAGCGAGCTTGCCGGCCACGGGAGGCTCGCTTTGTCATTTCCCATGTGCTAAAAATAGATCGGTGATTCGGGCATTAATGCCTGGATCGGCGGGCTGGCGTCTGACCTACCCTTGGCATCTGCTGAATCGGCAATCCAAGGCCTTCGAAGACCCACCGACATCCAACCACTCGAGCCATGAGCACCATCGCGGTCGTCGTGCCGATCTACCAGGCCCAGCCCACTGAACTTGAACAGTTCTCGCTGCGCCATTCGCTGGCCCAGCTCAAGCCCGGCCGCACGGTGTTGTTCGCTGGCCCCGAAGGCCTGGATTTCAGCTGGTATGCCGCCAACTTCGCGGGCGCCACGCTGACCGCCTTCGAGCCCGAGTGCTTCGGCTCCATCAAGGGCTACAACCGCCTGCTGATGTCCAAGGCGTTCTACGAGCGCTTTGCCCCGCACGAGTTCATGCTGATCCTGCAGACCGATGCCATCCTGCTGCGCGACGAGCTGGACGACTGGACCACCCGCCCCTTCGACTACGTGGGCGCGCCCTGGCCCGACGGTGTCGAGATCATGGTCAACCTGGACAGGTTCGCCGATGGCCTTGGTGGCAAGAAGGTCAAGGTGCACGTCGGCAATGGCGGCCTCAGCCTGCGCCGCAACCGGGCTTGCATCGACCTGCTGGCCGAATTTCCGCAAGCCATTGATTTCTTCCTGCGCAGCGGCTCCAGCGAAGACCTGTTCTTCTCGATCATGGGCTCGCTGTCGCAACACTTTCTGATCCCCAATGAAATCGTCGCCTCCCGCTTCGCGCTGGAGCTGAAACCCGACCACTACCACCGCATCAACGCGCAGCGCCCGCCCATGGGGGGCCACGCCTGGTGGAAGTACCAACCCGACTTCTGGCTCGCCTTGCTGGGCGACCAGGCCAAGACCATCGCCCCACTGGTAGCTCGCTGAGCACGATCACCACTCATCACAGGAACCCACACCATGGAACTCAAATCAATCGACACCCTGCACCGCACCAAGACGGGCAAGACCAGCGACAAGTGGGCCTCCTACCTGACGTACTACGATGAGTTGTTCGCGCCACTGCGCCACAAGCCCATCTCCATGCTCGAGATCGGTGTGCAAAACGGCGGCTCGCAAGAAACCTGGGCGGAGTACTTCAAAGAAGCCCAGCTTTTCATCGGCTGCGACATTGATCCCAAGTGCGAGAACCTGCGCTACGACGACCCGCGCATCAAGATCGTGGTGGGCGATGCCAATGCTGCGCCTGCCTTCCAGAAGATCACCGCGATCAGCACCAGCTTCGACATCGTGATCGACGACGGCTCGCACACCTCGCACGACATCCTGCGCTCCTTCATCAACTACTTCCCGCTGCTCAAGCCGGGTGGCACCTTCGTGATCGAAGACTCCTGCTGCCTGTACATGGACGGCTACGGCGGCGGCCTGCTCAACGAGCAAAGCGCCTACGCCTTCTTCAAGCGTCTGGTCGACGTGGTCAACTTTCAGTTCTGGCGCAACGACCTGAGCATCAACAACTACCTGCGCACCTACTTCGATCTGCGCTCGACCCCCCAGTTCATCCTGGATGGCTGGATCGATTCCATCGAGTTCCGCAACTCCATCATCACGATCAAGAAGGCCGTCACGCCCACCCATGAAAAGCTGGGCGAACGCATCATCGTGGGCACCGATGCCCAAGTGCAGACCTGGGGCGGCAAGCTGCCAGGCGCCGTGTCCTGAACACCTGCATCAACATTCTTGAGAATCGGAAACAACCATGCACCCTACCGCACTCCAAAATTGCCAGCAGTTCTTTGAGACCTACGGCGACGCCATCCAGAAGAACACGGCCAATGCCAAGGTGGTCGAGATCGGCTCGCAAGACGTCAACGGCAGCCTGCGCACCTTCTGCCCGGCCAACTTCGAATACACCGGCGTGGACTTCGTGGCCGGCAAAGGCGTCGACCTGATCCTGGACGACCCCTACCAGTTGCCCTTCGCGGACGAGTCGGTCGACGTGATGCTGTCCAGCTCTTGCTTCGAACACTCCGAGATGTTCTGGCTGCTGTACCTGGAAATCATGCGCACGCTCAAGCCGGGCGGCCTCTTCTACATGAACGTGCCCTCCAACGGCGAGTTTCACCGCTGGCCCGTGGACTGCTGGCGCTTCTACCCCGACAGCGGGCGCGCCCTGATCACCTGGGCCAAGCGCAATGGCATGAAGGCCGAGCTGCTCGAGTCCTACACCAGCACGCAGATTGGCGACCAGTGGAACGACTTCGTGGCCGTGTTCGTCAAGGACGGCGACAAGGCCGCGCTGTTTCCCCACCGCATCCTCGACAAGAAGACCGACTACGCCAATGGCGTGCTGTTCGGGCAAAGCGAGTTCTCCAAGCTCAGCGCCATGCCTGAAGACAAGAAGAAGCTGGCCGTCATCAAGCAGATCATCGACAACACGGTCAAGGTGGTCTGACCACCACCCCAGGCCGGCCGATGCGCACCGTTTTCATCGAAGAATCCAGGACGCCGATCTACCTGCGCATTGCGCAGGCGCTCGGCGCGGAGCTGGTCCGCCATGGCTTGCAAGTCATGATGATCAAGCCGGATGGGTTCAACACCTTGTCCTTCCACGAGTTCGTGTCCAAGCAGTCGGACGCGACTTACATCTCCACCAGCGTCAACAACGCCATCCAGCACAAGATCACGGGCCAGGAACGCTACTTCTTCGAGCAGTTTCCCGGCAAGGTGATCTTCCTCCACCAGGACGCGATCCTGGGCGGGGCCGATGTCATGACGGGCATCTCCAAGCTCCAGGCCTGGCAGCGCGTGGCCTCACGCACGGCCCACCTGTGCATCGAACCCGACAACGTCGTCGATCTGCACGGCTTGGGCATCCAGGCCAAGGTGGTGCCCCATGCCACCGAGATCGAGGCCACCGAACCCAGCCTGAGCGACTTCGAGCACGAAGCCTCGTTCGTGGGCCACGTGGTTCCGAGCATGTACCTTCCCACCTTCGCCGATCAACGGGTGCAATCACTGGTGGATGGCGCGGTCAAAGGTCGGCAGGCCAACCTTTTCAGCCCGATCGAGCCCCTGGTCAGAACTTGCGCCGAGGCCACGCTGGGCGGATTGGGGACACCCACCGATCAGGCGATCCTGAAAGTGGCCGCGGCCCAATGGCTGCGCAGCCAGGTCACCTCGCAAACCATGCCCTTCCGAGGCTGGGTCTTTGAGAACAGCGGCCTGGAGGGCCTGACCATCTTTGGTGGCGATCCGGCCTACCTCCACCGCATCGAGCGCAATCTGACCATCGACCGGCCCGGTGTCACCTACCAGCCGGCCGTGTATGAGCAAAGCGAAGTCCGGCGGGTTTTCAACAAGAGCAAGATCAACATCAACGTCTCGTCGATGCAGTTCGACCACGCCGTGGTCAACCGCTTCCATGACGTGATCATGGCGGGCGGACTGTGCCTCACAGATGCCCGATCAGGCCTGGCGGAGCTGACTTCAGCCCATGAAGAGGTGTCCTACACCACGCTTCAGGAACTGCACGACCGCGCCCTTCACTTCTCGAAGCCGGAAAACGCACACCAGCGGGCCCTGCTGATCAAGCGCATCCAGCAGGACATTGCGCAGAACTCAGGTTACACCGTGCTGGTCAAGGCCATCCTCGCCACATTGGACGAGCTGTGAAGCTGCGCTGACCAGCAGGAAGTCCAAAAGCGCGCCGCTTTCAGGCGCAATGACAAAAGCCCCCTGGCTTCGCGGCCAGGGGGCTTTTGCTTGGGTGCCTTCAATGGCTCAGTAGCGGCCCAACACGTTCTTGTCGTGGTAGTACTTGGCCAAGGATGCCTTCAAGGCAGCTGCTCTGGCCTGGGTGTCCGGGCTGGCGTCATGCCCAACACCAAAGAAGTACAGATCGCGGCTCTGGAAGTCGTGGTTGAACGAATGCTGCGCAAACCAGGCATCGTGGTTGATGATCGAGTTGAAATCCTCGGCCACCAGGTTCTTGTAATAGTTCTGCTTCTTGTCCACCGTCAGCGGCGAGGCCGTGGGGTTGAATTCTTCAGTGCCGTGCTGCTGGCGGCCAATGGTGGCGCAGGTCATGGCCACCAGGCCTCCTGGCTTAGCCACGCGCAGCATGTTCAGCCAGGTCTTCTTCCAGCCCGGGTTGTGCTCCATGGCTTCGCAGGACACGACCATGTCGAACTGGTTGCTGGCCGAGCCAAAGTCTTCACCAAAGCACACCACATCGACGTCGTTGCCCTCGCCAATGTCCAGGCCGGTGTAATCACAACCCTGGTAGAACTGGCGGATGGAGCCATTGAGGTTCAGGCTGCCAATCTCCAGGACTTTGCGGCCCTCGAAGTACTCGGGGAGAAACTGCTTCAAGGCCTGGATGAAGAAGAACTGTTGAGGATGTGCCATGGTGTGTGTTCCCGTGAAAATTCGCTTGTAAGACTACTGTGGGGCGCTTAGCGCATCCACCGCGCCGCCCAGTTCGGACTGGCGCCACATGGAGACATAAATCGCTTCCAGATTTTTGCAAAAGCTGTCGGTGTCAAAGAGCGGATATGTCGCCTTATTCACCTGTAACTTGGCTTTCAAACTACCCAGCAGTTCAGGGCTCGTGGCCATTTTCAGGGCCAGCGCCTCGTAGCCTGCGGCCGAGTCGGCCACCAGCTCCGGCATGCCGATGGCGTGTAACAGGCTGGCCGCCACCCGCGCCGGGAAGGCGCCGCCCATGAAGGTCACCACGGGCAAGCCAGCCATCAAGGCATCAGCGGCGGTGGTGTGGGCGTTGTAGGGGTGCGTGTCCAGGAAGATGTCGGCCTGGCGGTAACGCGCCATGTGGTCTTCCACCAGGGGCACGCGGCCCGCGAACACCAGGCGCGAAGGATCCACGCCGCGCAGTTGCGCTTCTTTGCGCAGATTGGCCTGCGAGGCCTGGCTGCGCGACATCAACCACAGCACGCTGCCCGGCACCTGGGTCAGCAAGCGCATCCAGATGTCGAACAAAGGCGGGTTGATCTTGTAGTCGTGGCTGAAAGAGCAAAACACCACGCCCTGGTCCGGCAGGCCGCATTCCTGGCGCGTGGGCGTGCGCTCGGAAATCTTCAGGCCGGCGTCCGTGGGCAGGTAGGCATCTGGCAGATACAGCACTTTCTCGTTGTAGAAGCGCTGGTGCTCGGGCGGGATCACGTGCCGGTCGGCAATGATGTAGTCCATGTAGCTGGTGCCCAGCGTGCCGGGGTAGCCCAGGAAGTTAGCCTGCGCAGGCACGGGGCGGTGCGCGAAGACATCGGTGCGTGAATCGGCGGTGTAGCCCGCCAGGTCCACTGCCACGTCGATCTCCATCTCACGCATCAGCTCGGCGATCTGGCGTGAGGTCATCGCGCGCGCGTCCACGAACTTGTCGAAGCAGGCCAGCATGCGCGAACGCAGGCGGCTCTTGTCATCAATGCCGAGCGAGATGGCCACGGTCTCAAAGCGGTTCTTGTCGTGGTGCTCAAAGATGCCGGCCATCAGGTGGCCCACCGGGTGTTCGCGCAGATCAGGCGACACGTAGGCCAGGCGGATCTTCTTGTGGCGGTAGCGCTCGCCAGTCCACAGCGGCTTCTTCGAGATCGGAAAGCGCGTGGCAAAAATCTGCGCGCTGATCTGGTGGTCCTGGCAATCGTCCGAGAACGCCATCAGGGGCAGCGATTTGCAGCTCTTCTGGTGAGCCTTGATGCCGGTGATGATCTTGGCCGAGTTCTCGGCAAAACCAGTCCAGTCGCAGGCGTGCAGGCGCTCATAGGCCAGCAGGCCATGACCATAGTCGTAGTTGGGGTTGACGGCCAGCAAGCGCTCGAACATGGCGATGGCTTCATCGCTGCGCTTGAACTCGGTCAGGATGATGCCGCTGTTGCCCATGGCCGCTTCGTGGTCGGGCTTGATGGCCAACACACGCTTGAAGCGCTCCAGGGCTTCCAAGTGGCGCTGCTGGTCACGCAGCAGCACGCCACTGTTCAGCAGCACTTCGGTGTACTCGGGGTTGAGCTCCAGTGCCTTGTCGTAACTGGCCATGGCCTCGGCAGAGCGGCCGAAGGCCTGCAGCACGTTGGCATATGCCATCCACAAGGGGGCAAACTGGGGGCATGCCACCACACCGCCCGAGAGCAATTCCAGCGCCTGGGCCTGGTCACCTCGCTGCAACAGTATCACCGCCAGCGAATACAAGGCGGCACCATCGGCGGGGTGCGTGAGCAGGTAAGACCGGAACAGCGCCTCGGCCTCCACCACCTGCCCCTGGTTCTGCAACTCAATGCCCCGGATCAAGGCCGAAGGATCATTGGTGAGGACTGGCGTGGCGCTGTCCGCCTTCGCCGGCTGGCGGCGTTGAGGCGCCGCGGCTTGAAATCGATTTCCCATCATTGGAGGCCCTATGACACGGCGCTATCGCCGCGACATCCAGCTTAGATGAGGCAGAAGTTCACGACTCCAGACAACAAAGCGGTGAAAACCGATCAAATCCAGCGTGGATCATTTGGTGATCAGGATGAAGTCCGACTGGGTCGCGCCACCGTCATTAAACGGTGAATCCTCCACCATGGTCAAGACGCCCGTGGTGGCGTTGATCTTGTAGGCAGCCACACCTCCGCCGGCGAGCAGCGTGGCATAGACGAACTTTCCAGACGGGTCGGTCGCCACGGAAGTGGGGCCGGGGTTGGCCGGGGTGGAAACGGTGGCCCCGCCACCAGAAATGGCCGTCAACAATCCTTGGCTACCGCCGCCGGGCGCGATGGTATAGGCACGGATGGTGTTGTCCGAACGGTTAGAGGTGTAGGCAAACTTGTTGTTGGGGTCAATCGCGATCCCCGTTGGCGTCGAACCGGGTGTGGACACAAAACCTTTGTAGGCGAGACCACCTGTGAGGGCATTGGCGACTTCATACACCATGACGCTGTCACCCGTTTCGTTTGACACATAAACCTGCCGGCCCGAAGGCGAAACCGTGACCTGGTTCGGATGAGAACCTGCGGCAATCGACCCTACCGCAGTCAACGCGCCGGGCACCAGGCTGCCCGTGCTGGCGGTGTCAATCGTGAACATCGAAATGGTGCTGGGCGACGCGGTTGCGCCATAGTTGGCCACATACACGAACTTGCCAGAGGGATCGACGGCCACCGACCGAGGAGCGATATCAGCCGACGACGGCAATGCAAATGGCGAGCCTGTGATCGGCGTCAAGAGGCCCGTGACTGTGCTGCGAGAAAATGCTGAAATGCTGTTGCTGCCATAGTTGGCCACATAGACGTAGCGCCCTTGGGGATCAACCACCACCGCCCGGGGTTGGCTACCCGTGGCCACCGGCAAGGCCGCGCTGGTCAGCACGCCCGAAGGGTCTGCAATGCTGAAAATCGACAAGTTATTGGAGCCTGAATTGGCCACATAGGCGTACTTCACCAGCGGATCAACGGCAATGCATGTGGGGGTGGATCCGGTCAACCAGGGGGTCCCTGCACCCATTGTGCTCAACTTGCCATCGACGGGATCAACGGTGTAACCAGACACGCTGTCGTCGTTGGTATGCACGACATAGGCGAACCGGGGTGGCGCAATGCCTTCGCCGGGAACGAACTCAGGGACCTGCGTCCCTGGTGTCCCGTAATCCGGATCATTTCCCCCACAAGCGCCCACCATGAGACTTGCCACGCCAGCAGCCAGCAGCCATGCGAACTTGTGTCTTTTCATAGAGTTTCCGCCAAGCATTTCTGATCGATTATGCGACCTCACGGAGGTTATCGACCATTTCAAGGGCAGATTGATGATCATGGTTTTTGCTCTGGCATCAACCACGCCGTCAGGCCAGCGCCCATCGACCGCATTTGCGCGCTGGCGGCGAAGCCATCATGCAATGAGTTGACGTAAGCGATGCGCAAACCGAAGTGATCTGACTCGGCGGACATCACGTCAAACAACGATCGCTTGCCCAGTTGCGACCATTGCTGGAAGGTGAAATTGCGCACCCGCTCGCTGTCCCGCAGCACATCCACATAGCGCTTGGCGCGGTCCAGTGAGGTGGTCGCGATGTCATAGATCTCGGCGGTGCGGGCAAATTTCGTGGCCAGGAGCTCGGCCAGCTGCTGCCGCGCCGACTCGGCACGCTTGGTCGCGGCCATGGACGCGGCCTTGTCAGAAAAGCCGTTGAACAAGCTGTAGGACACGCTCACCCCGGCTTGCCAGGACGACACCTTGGCCGAGCCCGCCATGCCTTCCGTCTTGGACAACGCCCAGTTGAGCTGGGGCTTTTGCCCGGCCACCACGGCCCGGGCATAGCTGTCCATGGCATCGGCCTGGGTGCGCAGTTGCTGCGCATCGTTGCCAAATTCGATCTGGCGGTTGATCTCACCGATTTCTGGCACGGCGGCCAGCGGCACGGTGATGCCCTCGCCCAGCGACAACTTGTCGCCAATCAGTTTGCGCAAACGCAGCTCGATCTGGCGGCTTTGGGCCAGGGCGCCATCGCGTGACAGCTCGGTCTGCGCCTGGGTCTTGCGGGCTTGAACCAGCTCGCTGGCGCGGCCTTTGTCTTCAGCCACGATGCCTTCCAGGGCCTCGACCAGGCAGCTCATCTTGCGAGAATATTGTTGGTAGACCTGGGCTTGCAGACGATAACGGTTGCGCTCCAACGCCGTGGTCACCGCCTCCAGCACCACCTGCTCTTGCGTGACCGCGGCGCCGTACTTGGCCGATCCGGCCAACTGCGTGCGCCATTCGGTCAGGCGGTTCAGGCGGCCCCCGTCGTACAGGTTGGACGACATGTTGAGCGACACGCTGGACAGGTTGCCCTTTTGCGTCGTCACGCCATCCACCTTGGTGTTGCCGGCACCCACGGTGCCGCTGACGCTGACTTGCGGATAACGCCCGCCCTTGGTCTCTTCCAGGTCGTATTCGGCGGCCTCGGCCAGCAAGCGCGCCGCGCCCACTTCGGCGCTGCGTTTGGCGGCTTCCCGGGCGATGAGCTGCAACTGCGTCATCGGGTCGAGCGGTGCTTCGGGTGCGGCCGACGCCTTGGCACCCGATTTGGCCGCCGGCAGGTTGGCGATGTCGTCGGTGCAACGGGCCGCCAGGGCTTGCCCGCCAACCACGCTGGCCAAGGCCGATGCCAGCAAAGACGCCTTCAATGTTTCAACAAATTTCATGGCTAACGTTCCCGGAAGGCTTCCTGTGACTTGATCATGGGCATGAGCAGGTACTCCAGCACCGAGCGCTCGCCGGTGCGCACCTCAACGGATGCCGTCATGCCAGGCATCACCATCAAGGGCTTGTTGCCCTTGTGCAAGGTGGATTGGTCGGACCGGATGCGCGCCCGGTAATAAGTGGTGTCGGCCGCATTGCCTGCCTTGGCGTCGTCACCCAGGGCATCGGGGCTGATGTACTCGATGGTGCCCTTGAGTCCGCCGTAGACGTAGTAGTCATAGGCTGACAGCTTGACGGTGACGGGCAGGCCCACCTTCACGAAGCCGATGTCCGAGGGCTTGATGCGGGCCTCGATCAGCACACGCGGCCCGATGGGCAGGATTTCCATGATGGGCGCGCCAGCCTGGACCACGCCACCGACCGTGCCGATGCGGATGTTCTTGACCAGGCCATGCACCGGCGACTTCAAGGTGGTGCGGGTCAACACGTCCTGCTTGACCACCATCTGTTCTTCCAACTGCGCCAGTTCCGTGCGCGCCTTGACCAGCTCGGTGCTGGCCTCCTGGCGGAAGCGGTTGATGCGTTCCTGGATTTGCAAGGTCAGGTCATTGCCCTGGCGCTGCAGGCGCATCACCTCAACCTCGGACATCAGGCCCTTGGCCGACATGCGCTGGGCCATGGCCAGCTCGCGGTTGAGCAAAGCCAGGCTGCGGCGGTTCACGGCCACGCCCTCCTCCAGGGCCTGGCGGCGCGCGGCGTAAGACTCGCTCTCGCCCTGCACGATGGTCGGCTGGGCCAGCACCTCGGGCGGGAACAGCAAGCGCCGTCCGGTCGACTCGGCGACCAGGCGGGACAAGGTGCCCTTCAGGGCCACCAGCTTGGCTTGCCCTTCGTTTTGCTGTGCTTCATAACGGGTTGGGTCCAGCAGCAGCAGATCCTGCCCTTTCTCGACCACCATGCCCTCACGCACCAGCATCTTGTTCAGGATGCCGCCTTCCAGGCTGGCGATGACTTGCTCGCGCCCATCGGCCACGATGCGCCCTTCGGCCTTGGTCACCTGGTCCACCCGGGCGATGAAGGCCCAGACGATGGCGGAGAACACCGCCGTCAGCATCAGGTAAAGCGCCCACGAGGCCCGTGGTGTGGCCTCGTTGAGTTGCGCTTCCTTGACGCCCGACAAGAACTGCTCGTCGCCGCGAAAGTAATTGCCCTGGACCGGTTGGTCGGCATGTGACGACATCCGCCCTCCCCTACATCCCGCCGGCGGCAGACAACTCGCGCCGCGCTTGGGGAGCCTCCGCCGACGCAGGTTGAGGAGCGGCTGGCGCCGGGCGGCCGGCCAGCAAGGCCAGCACGTGGGCCTTGGGCCCATCGGCCAGGATCTTGCCCGAGTCCACCACGATCACGCGGTCCACCACATCCAGCAGGGCTGGGCGGTGCGTCACCACCACCAGGGTCTGGCCATCCACGGCCGTCTTCAGGTGATTGATGAAGCTTGATTCGGCTTGCGCGTCCATCGAACTGGTGGGCTCGTCCATCAACAGGATCTGCGAGCGCGTCACCAGGCAACGGGCCAGGGCCACCAACTGGCGTTGGCCACCCGACAGCAAGGCGCCCATTTCACCAACGGGCAGCTCGTACCCCATGGGGTGCGCTGCGGCCAGCTTGTCCAGGCCGGTCAGGCGTGCCACGTGGATGAAGTGGTTCATGTCCGCGTTGGCGCGGCCCAGCATCACGTTGTCTTTCAACGTGCCGTGGAAGAGCCGGGGCTCCTGCGACACGAAGCCCACGTGCGTTCTGAAATCGGTGGGGTCGATCTGGCGCAGGTCGATGCCGTCCACTTCGACAAAGCCATCCGTGGGTTGGTAGAGACCGCCCAGCAAACGCAAGATCGTGGACTTGCCACTGCCAATCTTGCCCAGGATGGCCACGCGCTCACCCGGCCGGATCTGCAGGCTCACGCCCTTGAGCACCGTGGGCGCATGCTGGTTCTTGCCCTTGGGATAGGCAAAGCTCACGTCGTGCAAACCCACTTGCCCAGTCAATGACGTGCGCGACAAGTAACGCTTGCCCGGCTCGCGCTCGGTCGGCAAGGCCATCAATTCGTTCAGGGACATCAAGGCGGCACGGGCCCCTTGGTAACGCCCGGCCAGCGACACCACCGAGGTCAGCGGGGCAATGGCGCGGCCGGCGAACATCACGGCACCGATCAGGGCACCACCGGAAATCTTGTTGTCTTCAATCAGCAAGACGCCCCAGATCAGCATGCACACGGTCACCAGCGGCTGGATGACCATGGTGAAGTTGCTGACCCAGCTGGCCATGGCGCGCGACCGCAAGGAGGTTTGCGCCGCCGCTGCGTTGGCTTCTTCGTAGCGAGTCGAGAAATAGCCTTGGGCGCCCGCGGCCCGCACGTCTTCCATGCCTTCGACCGCTTCAACCAGCACGCCTTGCAGGTTGGCATGCTGGCTCATGTTGGCCGACATCATCCGGCGCAGGTATTTCTGAATGCCCCAGGACAGGCCCAGCACCAGCGGCACAGCCACCAGCAAGACCGTCACCAAGGGCCCCGCAATGACATAGGTCATCACGATGAACAAGAGGATGAAAGGCATGTCCGTGAGCACGGAGATGCTGGCCGATGCCGTGAAGTCGCGCACCACTTCGATCTGGGCCAGGCGGTGGGCAAACGAGCCCGCTGATTCGGGCCGGTGCTCGAGCCGGATGGCCAGCGCCTGGTTGAACAGCATGTTGCCCAGCTTCAGGTCGGCCTTCTTGCCGGCCATGTCGATCAGGTAGCTGCGCAACTGGCGCGCCACCAGGTCAAAGGCGATGCCCAGCAAGGTGCCAGCACCCAGTGACCACAAGGTGATCATCGCCTTGTTGGGGATGACCTTGTCGTACACCACCGAGGTGAAGAACCCCGTCACCAGCATCAGCACATTGCTGAGCAAGGCGGCCATCATGGCCGAGCGGTAGTACGGCACGTAATTCTTGAGCGTGGACCACAACCAGTGCGAATCCGAATCCGACTCGACCTCGGGCGTGCCGTGGCGCATGCCGGCACGCAAGGCGGCCACCAGCGTGTAGCCGGAGTATTCGGGCAGCAGCTCTTCTTCGGTGGCAGTGCAAATCTCGTTGTCCGCACCGGGCATGATCACTTCATAGCGGGCACCCCCAGCGCGCTTGGAACGTTCACCCACGCGGCGCGTCACGATACAGGCGTCGCCGTTTTTCAGCAGCAGCACCACCGGCATCAGCAAAGTCAGGATTTTGCTGGGCGGACGGCGAACCAAGGTGGCACTGAAGCCCGCCTGGCGCAGCAGTTGCACCGCCTGAACGGCCGTCATGGGCCCGTTCAATTGCATGCCATTGAGCAACGACGCCGGAGTGCGGTCCACGCCGTGGTGGCGGCACAGCCAAAGCAGCGCCTCCAGCATCGGGTCGGTGGGGGTGGGCCCGTAGGAAGAAGGCGCACCCTCGCCTTCCGCTTGGGGCTCTAGCGCCTCGTGCGGATCGGCCAAACCAGGGTCAACTGCGTCTTCCACCTAGAAAACTCCTTCATGTCGTACCTCTGGATGCTAGAGATCGACCGTCAGGACTTAAGGCGCAATAAAACCCCGTTGACCCGTCATTTCCGGGTCTGGCTCAGGACAAGAGACTCATCTCCTCCGGCTTTTCGGCCTGGGCCGCCGATTCGGGCCGGCGTGCCTCGATTTGCTGGGCCAAAAACAGCGCATCGCGCGCCACCCCGGAAAATCGGCCAGAGCCCCAGGTGTGCAGCCAGGGCAGCCCGATGAAGTACAAGCCGGGCACGGCGGTCACGCCCCTGACGTGGCCCGGATGGCCTTTGCCGTTGAACACCGGCGCGTCCAGCCAGCTGAAATCAGGCTGGAAGCCGATGCACCAGACAATCGAGGTGATGCCGGCGGCGCGCAGGTCCAGGGTCAATCGTTCTTCCTTGGGCACCCAAACAGGCTCGTAGACCTCGCCCGGGGGCGCCTCAATGCCCGAGGCGGCGATGAACTGGTCGATCGAGGCATTGATGCCGTTGTAGATGCGGTCGGCGTGGTCCAGGTTCTCGGCCAGGTCGCCCTCAAACTGCAGCACCTCGCCGTCCAGGCCTTTGAGCAGGCCGAACAGCTCCATGCCTTCGTTGGCGAACTTGCGCAGGTCGATGTCGCGCCCACCGTCGCGGCCGGTCACGTAATGGTTGGTGTTGTCGCGCACGCCCTCGCGCAAGGGGTGCTCGTTCACCGATTTCTCGTAATAGCCCATGTCGGCCAACCAGTCGACCACGTCCTTGCCCCGGTAAAAGCGGGCGCAGCGCGGCGCGTTGCCCGTGGCCAGGTAGACCTTCTTGCCGGCCAGGTGCAGGTCTTCCGCGATCTGAGCACCAGACTGGCCACAGCCCACCACCAGCACGGCGCCTTCGGGCAAGGCCTGCGGATTGCGGTACTGCTCAGAGTGGATCTGAACCACATCGGCAGGCAGGCGCTCGGCCATGCGCGGGATGATGGGCTGGTGATACCCGCCCGAGGCCACCACCACCTGGTCGGCGGTGAATTCGCCCTTGGAAGTTGAGATCTCAAAACCGCCCTGCCGCCGCGGCGCCACCCGCTTGACGGCCACGCCTTCCATCAAGGGGGCATTCACGTGCTGCTTGAAGCCTTCCAGGTAGGCCAGGATCTCGTCCTTCTTCATGAATCCGTGAGGGTCGTCGCCCTGGTACTCCCAGCCCGGCAGCTTGCATTGCCAATTGGGCGTGACCAGGCAGAAGGCGTCCCAGCGCTGGGTGCGCCAAGCGTGCATGGGCTGGCTTTTCTCGATCACGAGGTGGTCAATGCGGCGTTGCTGCAAATAGTGGCTGACCGACAGGCCGGCCTGGCCGCCGCCCACGACGATGACGCCATGGTGCTGAGGTGAAGGGGGGGTGGTCTTGCTCATGGTGATCTCTTTTTGGATAAGTTGTCTATTCGTCGAACGACAGGACATGGACTTGCGCGGTGTCCAGCTGCTCAAAGCCTTGGGCCAGCATCTCCAGTTCGGCCAGTTGGTCCATGGCCTGCGAACAGGCAAAGCCGAACTTGGCGCGCACGCGCTCCGAGGCAATGTTCAAGGCCTCGCGTACCTGGGCCATGAACTGCGGCAAGGGGTAGGTCTGGCCGGGCTGGAAGTAATCCTTGATGACCAGCGATGGCGAGTAGCAACGCGTTTCGCGGCCATCAGGCCAGCGAAGGTGAAAGAACATGGCGGGCATGGGATGGCTCTCGGTTCAGTTTCAGTGAGTGAAAGGCGCGGTACAAGGCGGTGTGCCGCTGTGCGCTCGCAGGCCAACTGAAGCGCCGGCACACCGCGGGGGTTTCAAGGCCCAGGGTCTGGGCATGAGCTGGGCTCAGCGCTTTCTGCATGGCGCGCGCGATGGACGCCACATCCAAGGGATCAGCCCACAAGACATCGCTCTCAGCCAGGTACTCGGTGAACGGCGCCATGCGAGACACCACCACGGGCGTGCCACTGGCCAGGGCCTCCAGCACCACCAGGCCAAAGCCCTCGCGCAGCGATGGCATCACCAGCGCATCGGCCGCGCGGAACAAAGCCGGCATGTCGGCATCGGGCACCGGGCCGGTGATGAGCACGGCTTGACCGGGCCCCACGGCCAAGCCGTGCGCGGCCAGCTGGGCTTTGAACTGGCCTGCATAGTCATCGTGGTTGAGCAAACTGGCCCCGCCCACGATCACGAGTTGGGCGGCGGGCTGGGTGGCTTTGACCTGCATGAAAGCTGCCAGCACCCGCCGCGTGTTCTTGCGCTCCTCAATGCCGCCCACCATCAGAAAGACTGGCGCACCAAGCAAGGCACCATCACGGAGGCCATGCCGACGCCGAACGCTGTGATCACCAGTGCCAGCCCGGGGCGAGTAGCGTTGGCAGTCAACACCGTTGTGGACCAAGGACGCGTCCAAGCCGTGATCACGCCGCAAGATGCCTTGCCACAAACGGCTGACGCACATCACCTGGCTGGCGCGCAAGAAGCCTCTTTGCTGCCAGGCCATCAGCCGCTGATCCTCAAAATGATCCAGGTGGTGCACGGTCCGCACGAAGCCATCGATCAGGCCGCGGTCGCGCAGATTGGCCAGGGCGTTGGCGCTGATGGAGTCCTGGGCATGCCACACATCAAAGGCACGTCCCGCGCTCAGCACGCTCCGCAGGTGGTGTTCAATCGCCTCGATCCGCGAAGCCACCATCTGGGCCATGTCGGCCGGGGGCACATCCACAGGGATCAGCTCAACAGCGCACTGCAGCGGCCTGAAAAAACTCTGGCCAGGTGCCGCCGGCGCCATCACCGTCACCTGGTGCCCGGCCTTGTTCAAGGCTTCGGCCAACTCCAAGGTGTGAACCACCCCACCACGCGGGTTGACAGAGTGGGTGAGCAGCGCAATGCGCAACGACAAGCTCAGGCGTTGGTCAGACATGATCAGACCTCGCACCGATGAAGGTCTGCTCGGACACATCCCATAGCAGGGCCTCTTCGCCCTCACGCCGCAGCAACACACGGGGCGATGCGGTCACCTCGCCCACCTCCTGGCAGGCCAGGCCCCGCGCCCGAAAGCGCGCCAACACCAAGGCCACCAGCTCTGGCCGCACACTCATCACAAAGCCATAGCTGGGAAACGATTGAAGCCAGCGCAGCAAGGGCACGTCAGGCGGGCGAGGGATGGCGTCCAGGTAGATCACCGCGCCCACTTTCGAGCACTCCAGCAACATCAAGGCCGTGCCCACGACGCCGGCCATGCTGATGTCCTTGGCGGCATCGCACAAGCCGGCTTCGGCCAACTCGGGCAGCAGTTCCAGGTCGGCGCGCAAGCGTTCGATCGGCGCAGTGGTAGAGGCATTCCAGTAAGGATGGGGCTCCTGGTAGGCACCGCGCAGGTCCACGGCCATCAGCAGACGGTCACCGGGCCGGGCGTCAAAACTGGTCAGCAATTTCCTGGCCTTGCCCAGGATGGCCACGGCCAGTTGGCCGCGCTCACTGCGGTTGTTGCTGTGGCCGCCCACGATCGGCACGCCATAGCGGTGCGAGGCCGCCGCCAGGCCTTTCAACACCTCGCTGCCAGGGCTCATGCCTGCGCTCCACAAGGCGTCAACCACGGCGATGGGGCGGCCGCCCATGGCGTAGATGTCGCTCACGTTCACCATCACGCCGCAGTAGCCCGCGAACCAGGGCATGCTGTCGATGAAGTCTTCCACGAAGCCCTCGATGGCGAACAGAAGGTAGCCGTCACCATCCGGGATGGCGGCACAGTCATCGCCCACGGCCACGGCTTGCGACAAGTCACTAACACCGCCAGGCAAGGCCTTGGCCAGGGCACCCACCACGTCGCCAATGTCGCGCTTGTGGGCAAAGCCTCGGCTGGATTGCAAGGCGGTGGTCAGCTCGGAGAGTGTCATGCGGCACTCCTGCTGCGGGTGGCAAATCCCCACAAGGGGTCGTGGCACGGCGGGTGCTGGTCAAGCTGGGCTTGCATCAAGGCGTGCGGCCTGCCATGCAAGGTCTCGGCTTTCAAGAAAGTCCAGTTCAGCTTCTCGAACAGCGGCACATTTTGCTGCTGCACATGGGCCAGAAACAAGTGGCAGCCTCGTGCATGTGCGCTACACACCGCCAGTCTGATCAGCATGGCGCCCAGTCGGCCGTGCTGCCTGAACGCTGCATGCACCGCCAGGCGCGAACCCCACCACAGGCCGGGTTCAGCTTCATGGATGCGCACCGTGCCCACCACCTGGTCAGGCATGCCGCCCACTTGCGACACGGCCACCAAGGGCTGCGCCTGCTGATCGATCACGTCCAGGTCATCACCCACAAAGATGCCCTGCTCCACGCAGAACACCGCGCGCCTCAGGCGCCTGGCCTGGTCGATCTCCCAGGCGCCATCGGCCCACTTCACGCGGAACTCGCAGGGCGTGAAGGCCGTGGGCAGATCGCACATCGCCTCTGTGGCGACAGCTTGGGTCAAGGTGGTGGTGGCATCCATGCTGTGCGCTCCGTCAAGTCGTGGCGCCGGTTTCGTACACCGACAAGGACGAGCACGCACCGCACTTGCCGCAGCCGGCTTTGATGTCGCCCGAGCGCAGGCCAGCTTCACCGACCATCGCGCCCAGTGGCTCCAGCAGCGATTTCATGAACTCGGACGATGGCGGCGGATGGTCTTCCAGCGGCGTGCCGCTGATCGGCACGAACGGCACGACGAAGGGGTACACGCCCAAGGCCAGCAGTTTTTCGGAGATCGACAGAATCGCCTCGCGCGTGTCACCCAATCCAGCGAGGATGTAGGTGCTGACCTGCCCGCGCCCAAACACCTTCACCGAAGCCTCAAACGCTTCCATGTAGCGGCTCAGCGGCACTGAGGCCTTGCCCGGCATGATGCGTTCGCGCACCTCTGGCGTCACAGCTTCCAGGTGCATGCCCAGGGTGTCGATGCCCGCAGCGCGCATGCGATCGAACCAGCGGTCGTCGTCCGGCGGCTCACACTGGCCTTGCAACGGCAGGTTCACGGCGGCCTTGATGGCGAAGGCGCTGTCGCACAGCACCTTGGCGCCGCGGTCGGTCGCGTTGGGCGTGCCGGTGGTCATCACCATGTGCTTGACGCCGTCCAGCAGCACGGCGGCTCGCGCCACCTCCGCCAGTTGCTCGGGGGTCTTGTGCGCGATGGTGCGCCCCGCCGCCAATGATTGGCCAATGGCGCAGAACTGGCAAGTCTTTCGCCGGCTGGCGTAGCGGATGCACTCTTGCAGCACCGTGGTGGCCAGCACGTCCGAGCCATGCAGTGTGGCGATGTGCGAGTAAGGCACGCCGTCCAAGGTCTGCAAGGCATAGAAGCGCGGCTGCTTGGGAAAGGCGATGCTCGCAATCGGGATGCTGCCGCGCGTCAGCTTGCTGCGCCCCTGCGCATCCGGCGCCTGCGCCAAGAAAGGCGAGTTCCACGCGCTGGAGGTGTGCACGGGGACCATGATGGTGTGCCCATCCACCGTCACCGCCTTGTGGTCGGACGGCCCCGCGCCGCCGCGCCGGCTGGCCACACCGCCATTGGGAGCGCCTGGGTCAGCCAGCCGCAAGCCGAAGGACTGCAGCTCCGTCATCAGTTGCCGGCTGGCCGCCGAGGGCGGTGGAAGTGTGGGATGGCTGTCCAGCGTGGTGGTCATGGTCTTGGCTCCTTGATGGCATGGGGAAGGCCGTGGTGGCGGGTCGGTCGTTGATGGCCAGGCTCAGCAGTTCAGGCCGCGCGTAGTGCCCCACCGAGTCCATCATCCGTTTGCGCTTGGTGATCAGCGCCATGTCCAGGTCGGCGATGACCATGCCCTCGCCTTCCTTCAAAGGCGGGGCCAGGTGCACGCCCTCAGGCGAAACGATGGCCGTGTTGCAGCCCCCGCGCAGCGCCTTCTGCAAAGCGGGGTCGGGCGTGATGGCGGTGATCTGTGCATCGGTCAGCCAGCCGGTGGCGTTGATGACAAAACAGCCCGCCTCCAATGCATGGTGGCGGATCGTGGCTTCAATCTGATCTCCGAAGATGGGACCCACCAGCGAGCCCGGGAACTGCGCACAGTGGATCTCTTCGTGCTGCGTCATCAGCGCATAGCGGGCCAGCGGGTTGTAGTGCTCCCAGCAGGCCAGCGCGCCCACGCGGCCCACGGCGGTGTTCACCACCTTCAGGCCCGCCGCATCGCCCTGCCCCCAGATCATGCGTTCATGAAACGTGGGCGTGAGCTTGCGGCGCTTGAGCACCAACTCGCCATTGCCATCGAAGATCAGCTGCGTGTTGTACAGGCTGCCGTGGTCCCGCTCGTTGACGCCCAGCACCACGACGATGCCATGTGCCTTGGCACGCTCGGCCACGGCCTGGGTGACCGGCCCCGGCACCACCACCGCCCGCTCGTACAGCCGCACGTGATCCGCGCCCGAAGCCACGGGTGGCCGCACGAACGAGAAGTAAGGGTAGTACGGCACGAAGGTCTCGGGGAAGACGACGATCTGCACGCCCTTGGCGGCCGCCTGGTCGATGGCCTCGCACACCTTGTTCAAGGTGCCATCGGGCGCCTCGAAGTCCGGCGAGATCTGGACCGCCGCCGCGCGGATGATGCCGGTGGTCGCCATCACAAGGTCCAGGTGTCCAGGATGAAGGCGTTGCTCTTGCGGTGCAGCAGCACGATGTCAAGAACGTCCAGCGGGCTGATCGGCTTGATGCCTTCGATCAGCGCACCCTCGCCGTGGCCATACAAGGCTTGCAGGGCAAAGCGGCAAGCGTAAACCTTGCCTCCCTCGGCGATGAACTTCTTGATCTGGTTGTTGAAGTTCTGATGGCCAGGAAAGGCCTCATCGCCCAGTGTGGGAAAGCCCCGTTGCACACCCAGCGTCACGCCAGGGCCATAAAGCAGGATAGAGGTCTCGAAACCCTTGCGTTGCAGGCGCGTGGCCTGCAGCAGGTTGACGAAACCGATGGAGCCTTCAAAGGCCACGGTGTGGAAAGTGACCAGGGCCTTTTCGCCCGGATCGGCCTTGACGTCCTCGAAGACTTTTTCTTCGTAATCAACCAGGAAATCGCCGGTTTGGTTCGCGGGTTTGGTGACTTTGGGCATGGATCTTCTCCGGTGGTGGATCGCACGCAAAACGCTGCGTGCCCAGCCTGTTTTGCACGGCGTGTGCCAGCAAAGCCCCCTTGAAAAGCAATCAATCCGCGATCAAGTCCCAACCATGCGCCATGGCGGCCCGAAAAAAATTTTCAACGACTTGGCAAGCCGAATCAATGCCCAAACAGCCCCGATCAACCGCGCACCGAAACAGCGCTCAGCCATGCAATCAATGCCTCCAATCATCGACCGCCCATGCACCTTGATTGGGATCGACCGCTCTAGGGCGGCCATGCCATCAGGCCCGGTTCATGCAATCAAGCAGCCTCACATCCATGCAATCAATGAATGCGATCAACCGCCATGAGCAAACCCACCCAGCATTGGCTGCGCCGCCTTGAAGCCAGCGAACAACCCGCCTACACCCTGATCGCCGACCTGATTGCCGAAGACCTGCGCAGCGGCCGCCTCACCGCCCGCGACCGCCTGCCCACCTTGCGCGAGTTGGCCGATGACCTGAGCCTGAACTACACCACCGTGGCCCGCGCCTACGCCGAGGCACGCAAGCGCGGCCTGATCGACTCTCGCCCCGGCTATGGCAGCTACGTGCGTGGCAGCAGCCCCGCCCTGCCCTTGCGCGGCGGCAGCGGCGCCGAGATGACCATGAACCTGCCACCGGAGCCACAAGACGCCGGCCTGCAGGCCCGCATGCATGAAAGCGCCATGGACGTGATGGCCCGCGCTGATCTTTACGACCTGCTGCGCTACCAGGACTTCGGCGGCTCGCCGCAAGACAAGGACGCCAGCGTGCAATGGCTGCGCCGCCACCTGCCCGATTGCGATGCCTCGCGCGTGCTGGTCTGCCCCGGTATCCACAGTGCCCTGGCCGCCCTGGTCTCACAACTGGCGCGCCCCGGCGAGATGATCTGCGTTGAAGCGCTGACCTACCCCGGAATCAAGGCCATCGCCACGCAACTGGGCGTCAAGCTGCATGCCCTGCCGCTGGACGAGGATGGCCCCAGCGCCTTCGAGTTCGAACAGGCCTGCAAGACACTCAAGCCCAAGGCCTTGTACTGCAACCCGACCATGCTGAACCCGACCACGGCCACGGTGAGCAAAGGCAGGCGCGAAGCCCTGGCCGACATCGCCCTTCGCTACAGCATCCCCATCATCGAAGATGACGCCTACGGCATGCTGCCCCGGCAAGCGCCGCCGCCCTTGGCATTGCTGGCACCCGAATTGACTTACTACATCACCGGCCTGAGCAAATGCCTGGGCGCCGGCCTGCGCACGGCCTACGTCTGCGCACCCAACGCGCGCAAGGCCCAGGCCCTGGCCGGCGCGCTGCGCGCCACCACCGTCATGGCCTCGCCCATCACCAACGCGCTCGCCACGCGCTGGGTCACCGACGGCACGGCCGATGCCATGCTGCACGCCGTGCGCGCCGAATCCATCGCCCGCCAATCACTGGCCAGCCACTACCTGGGCCAGCACCAGATCCAGGCCCAGCCCGAAGGCTTTCATCTCTGGCTGCCCTTGGCATCGCCTTGGAGCGCGGTAGAGCTGGCTTCATATCTGCGCACGCAAGGGGTGGGCGTGGTGGCCAGCGCCGCGTTCTCCACCGATGGCGATCCGCCGGACGCGGTGCGCATCTGCCTGGGCGGGCCGCTGTCACGCAAGGAATGCGACGATGCCCTCAAGCTGATTGCGGACACGCTGGACCATCCTCTGCACCCACATGCCACAGTGCGGTCCTGAAATGACAAAAGCCCAACTGCGCATTAAGCACGGATGGGCTTTGATCGATGGAAGTGTGGAGGCGCGACCCGGAGTCGAACCGGGCTAACCGGATTTGCAATCCGGGGCATAACCGCTTTGCTATCGCGCCAGAAATCTGAGTGATTCTGTATAAAAAAAGGAAGCCTGTGGTGTCACGAGGGCTTCCTTTTTCGTGATTCGCAGATCATCAATGATCTGCGAATCGAATACTGGAGCGGGAAACGAGACTCGAACTCGCGACCTCAACCTTGGCAAGGTTGCGCTCTACCAACTGAGCTATTCCCGCATTGTTTGCAACTGCTTATTTATTAATTCGCAGTCATCAACCAAGACCGCAACTATACACTTTTTTTGGCCTTGTTGGCAAACAGGTTGCACCAAAAACACGCCGTCCTTCAGCTTTGCCCGCAGAGGCTGGGCTTACACTCTGGCCCGTGCCCCGGTGGTGAAATTGGTAGACACTGCAGACTTAAAATCTGCCGCTAGCGCAAGCAGCGTACCGGTTCGATTCCGGTCCGGGGCACCATCACATGAACCTTCAAGCGCTGATACCCGAAGCCATCGCATGGGCAAGGGCCCAGGCGCAACAGGCGGCCAGGGATGGCAAGCCTTTGGCTGCCGCAGGTCTGGCGCTCGCGCATCAAGTCGGGGTCAAACATCCTGAACTCGTGCGGCTTCTTTATGTTGATCGGCTGCCCGTTCCTGTTGAGCCGTTGCAGCTGCGGCAAGCGGTCCTCCAAACAGGCATGCTTGGGCCCGACATGGTGGGGCTGACACTGGGCCACAGCATCTTCATCGTCCATGGCCACGAAGATGCACGGTTGATCTCTCATGAACTGAGGCACGTTTGCCAGTACGAATCACTGGGCGGCCTTGAGCAGTTCATCCCCATTTACCTTCACCAAATCATCAGCGTTGGTTACAACCACGCTCCGCTGGAGCAGGACGCGCGACACCATGAAGTGCATGGCCAGGCAGATGCATGGACGTAGCCACTTTCCTGCAAACGATCCAGGCTACCTCACGTACCCGCATTTGATCGATGGCTCAACCACCGGCGTGCAGTACTGAAACGCCTCGGCCCTGGTCGCCCCGTTCCAGAGTTTGAAGGGCGCAAAGCAGGCCTCGCTTTCGCGGTACTGACGGGTCATGCGCTCACATTCGGTCTCTTGGCGTTGCTCATCGACCATCGGTTCCTCCGCCATGGGCTCTGGGGGGATCATCAAAGGCGGCAACTTGGCCGCTTGATCGCGCAGAGACTTCTCGGCCAGGGCCCGGCGCTTGGCTTCTTCGCGTTGCGCCTCGGTCAGCTGGTGCGCCTTGTAATGGTCTCGCCTCACCTTGCCATGGTGCCGCTCCGGCGGCCGGTCTGACGCATGGGCCTTGCCTTGGCTGTCAGTCCACCGGTACACCTCCGTGGCGCCCGCCACTGACATCGCTGCCAAACTCAACACAAGAAACGCAAAGCACTTGCCCATGATTCCCACTCCTTGAGCACGAGGCTAATGCAATTTGCGTTGGGGTGCAGTAACCATGGATGGATCGCGGCACACCGATTGCCGTTACCTTCGCTCTCGCTGACAAGACCCAGGAATTTGACATGCCCCACTCGCCCGATCGTCGCTCCTTGCTGCTGGCCTGCGCCGCGATGCCCTTCTTCGCTGCCTGCACAACCGTCGCCAGGGTGCCCGCGCCCAACGCCAAAAAGGTCTCAGCGGCCGAAGAGCTTCTGGCCCAACTGGAAGCTAGCTCCGGAGGCCGTTTGGGCGTGGCCGCATTTGATGTGGCCAACAACGCCCAAATCCTGCACCGCGCCGAAGAACGTTTCCCGCTTTGCAGCACCTTCAAGGTCATTGCCGTGGGCGCCGTGCTCAACCAAAGCATCAAGCAACCCTCGCTGATGCAACAGCGCGTGGACTACAACAGCAACGATCTGGTGGCCCACTCCCCGATCACTGGGAAGCAGCTTGGCCAAGGCATGACGGTGGCCGACCTGTGCGCGGCCGCGCTTCAATACAGCGACAACACCGCCGCCAACTTGCTGATGAAGTTGCTGGGCGGCCCCTCGGCGGTAACGGCCTTTGCGCGTTCGATTGGCGACGAGGCCTTTCGGCTTGATCGTTGGGAAACCGACTTGAACACCGCCATCCCGCGTGATCCACGCGACACATCCACCCCCACCAACATGGCCCGCAGCCTGCAAGGGCTGGCTCTCAATAATGTACTGGCGGATCCGCAACGCGATCAACTGCAAACCTGGTTGCGCGGCAACACCACCGGCGCCACTCGCATCCGCGCGGGCGTTCCAGAAACCTGGATGGTGGGCGACAAAACGGGCTCCGGAGACCACGGCACCACCAACGACCTTGCGGTATTGTGGCCCACCACCGGCTCGCCCATCGTCTTGGCGGTTTACTTCACGCAAGCCGCCAAAAATGCCCCATTGCGTGACGACGTGGTGGCCTCAGCAGCCCGCATCGTTGCCGATGCATTGCAGCGGCGCCGGTGAGCATTGATCTGGTACTGGGGGGAGGTGGAGGCGCGACCCGGAGTCGAACCGGGCTAACCGGATTTGCAATCCGGGGCATAACCGCTTTGCTATCGCGCCGTCTGTGCAATTGCTGATGCAACCGCCTTATGCGAAAAAGGGAAGCCATCGTTAAAACGGGGGCTTCCCTCTGCATTCTGGAGCGGGAAACGAGACTCGAACTCGCGACCTCAACCTTGGCAAGGTTGCGCTCTACCAACTGAGCTATTCCCGCATCGACTGTTTGCGTTTGACTACTGCAATCAGCGAAGACCTGAACTATACACCGAATTTGGTGCTTTCATCAAGCTTCGCTGATTTTTGCAAACAACAATCAGTGCTTCACGGCCTCGGTCGATGTCGGCGGCGCGGCCGCTGCGGGCGCAGCATCCGGCTTGACTTCCACCTTGGCCTCTTCCTCAGGCAAAGGCGTGGGCATGCGCTCCAAGGCGATTTCCAGCACCTTGTCGATCCACTTCACCGGCACGATCTCGATGGCGCTCTTGACGTTCTCGGGGATCTCCTGAAGGTCCTTCACATTCTCTTCAGGGATGAGCACCGTCTTGATGCCACCACGGTGCGCGGCCAGCAGCTTCTCTTTCAAGCCACCGATGGCCGTGATCTCGCCTCGCAGCGTGATCTCGCCCGTCATGGCCACCGAGGCCTTGACCGGGATGCCCGTGAGCACCGACACCAGGGCCGTGGCCATGGCAGCGCCTGCACTTGGGCCATCCTTGGGCGTGGCGCCATCAGGCACGTGGATGTGGATGTCACGCTTCTCGAACGCCTCATCCTTGATGCCCAGACGAGCGGCCCGGCTGCGCACCACCGTGCGGGCAGCTTCGACCGACTCCTTCATCACATCACCCAGCGAACCGGTGCGGGTGATGACACCCTTGCCCGGCATGCTGGCCGATTCGATGGTGAGCAGATCGCCGCCCACTTCCGTCCACGCCAAGCCAACCACCTGGCCGACCTGGTTGTCCTTGGTGGCCTGACCATAGTCGTAGCGGCGCACACCCAGGAAGTCGTTGAGGTTGTCCTCATTGACGACCACCTTTCCGGTGTATTGCTTCAGCGCCAGGCCCTTGACCACCTTGCGGCAGATCTTGGAGACTTCACGCTCAAGCGAACGCACACCAGCCTCGCGGGTGTAGTAACGGATCACGCCACGGATGGCGGATTCAGCCACTTCCAGCTCTTCGTCTTTCACGCCATTGTTCTTGCGCTGTTTGGGCAGCAAGTACGTCTGCGCGATCGAGACCTTCTCGTCCTCGGTGTAACCCGCCAGGCGGATCACTTCCATGCGGTCAAGCAAGGCGGGCGGGATGTTCAACGAGTTGGACGTCGCCACGAACATCACATCCGACAAGTCGAAATCGACCTCAATGTAATGGTCGCCGAAGGTGTGGTTCTGCTCGGGGTCGAGCACTTCCAGCAAGGCCGACGATGGGTCGCCCCGGAAGTCCATGCCCAGCTTGTCGATCTCGTCCAGCAGGAACAGCGGATTGCGCGTGCCCACCTTGGAGAGCGATTGCAGCACCTTGCCCGGCATCGAGCCGATGTAAGTGCGGCGGTGGCCACGGATCTCGGCCTCGTCGCGCACGCCTCCCAGGGCCATGCGAACGAACTTGCGACCGGTGGCGCGGGCAATCGACTGCCCCAGCGAGGTCTTGCCGACGCCCGGAGGGCCAACCAGGCACAGGATGGGCGCCTTGACCTTGTCCACGCGTTGTTGGACAGCAAGATACTCAAGGATGCGTTCCTTGACTTTGTCCAGGCCATAGTGGTCTTCGTTCAAGACCTCTTCGGCGTGGGCCAGGTTGTGCTTGATCTTGGTCTTCTTGGCCCAAGGCAGCGCCACAATCGTGTCGATGAAGTTGCGCACCACAGTGGCTTCGGCCGACATGGGCGACATCAGGCGCAGCTTTTTGAGCTCAGCATCGGCCTTCTTGCGCGCCTCTTTGGGCATGCGCGCGGCTTCAATCTTCTTGGCGAGTTCTTCGAGGTCAGCACCCTCTTCGCCTTCACCCAGTTCTTTCTGGATGGCCTTGACCTGTTCGTTCAGGTAGTACTCGCGCTGGGATTTCTCCATCTGGCGCTTGACGCGACCACGGATGCGCTTTTCGACCTGCAGGATGTCGACTTCGTGCTCGAGCTGCTCCAAGAGCTTCTCAAGGCGTTGCGAGACCGAGAACAAGTCCAGCACCGATTGCTTGGCTTCCAGCTTCAAAGGCAGGTGCGCGGCGATGGTGTCGGCCAGGCGGCCAGCATCGTCGATGCCGGAGATCGAGGTGAGGATCTCGGGCGGAATCTTTTTGTTGAGCTTGACGTACTGGTCGAACTGCTGCGTCACGGCGCGGCGCAGGGCTTCAACTTCAGGCGTGACGTTGGCCTCGGGCTGCACGGGCACGACCACGGAGGTGAAGAACTCACCAGAATCGTCGATCGACGAGGTGTTGGCGCGCTGCACGCCTTCGACCAGCACCTTGACAGTGCCATCGGGCAATTTCAACATCTGCAAGATGCTGGAAACGCAACCGATTTCAAACATGTCCTCGGCCTTGGGCTCGTCTTTGCCTGCCGCTTTTTGAGCGACCAGCATGATCTGCCGACCAGCTTCCATGGCGGCTTCGAGGGCCTTGATGGACTTGGGGCGACCCACGAACAGTGGAATCACCATGTGGGGGAAGACGACCACATCGCGCAGCGGCAGAAGCGGCAGGCTGATGGGATCAGAGGGAAGGATGGGATGTCCTGACATGATGGCCTTTCTTTGTCAGAGTCCCAGATGGGGCTCTAAAACCAAAACACAAGGGCGTCGGGGTGACCGACACCCATCAGAGCAGGATGTTCAGAATCAAGCGCTGGCCTTGACCTGTTCCCGGTACACCAACAGGGGCTTGGCGTTTTCATCAATGGTGGGTTCATCCAGCACCACCTTTTGCACTCCTTCCTGGGTTGGCAATTCGAACATCGTGTCCAGCAAGGATTGCTCCAGGATGGACCTCAAACCACGGGCGCCCGTCTTGCGGTTCAAAGCTTTGCGGGCAATGGCCGTCAAGGCGGCGGGACGGATTTCCAACTCGACACCGTCCATGCCCAACAGCTGTTGATACTGTTTGATCAGCGCGTTCTTGGGCTCGGTCAGGATGCGCACCAGGGCGTCTTCCGTCAACTCGCCCAAGGTGGCGACCACGGGCATGCGGCCAATCAGTTCGGGAATGATGCCGAACTTGATCAGATCTTCGGGCTCCACTTCGCGGAACACCTCGGAAAGCTTGCGGTCTTCCTTGCTCTTGACTGCAGCGCCAAAGCCGATGCCCGACTTGACCGAGCGGTTCTGAATGATCTTTTCCAGACCATCGAAAGCGCCACCGCAGATGAACAGGATGTTGGTCGTGTCGATCTGCAGGAAGTCTTGATTGGGGTGCTTGCGGCCACCCTGTGGTGGCACCGAGGCCATCGTGCCTTCGATCAACTTGAGCAAGGCCTGCTGCACGCCCTCACCCGACACATCACGCGTGATGGAAGGGTTGTCGGACTTGCGCGAGATCTTGTCAATTTCGTCGATGTAGACAATGCCGCGTTGGGCCTTGTCGACCTCGTAGTTGCAGTTCTGCAGCAGCTTCTGGATGATGTTCTCGACGTCTTCACCCACGTAACCAGCTTCGGTCAAGGTGGTGGCGTCGGCGATCACGAAAGGCACATTGAGCAGGCGGGCCAGTGTTTGCGCGAGCAGAGTCTTGCCCGACCCAGTGGGGCCGATCAGCAGGATGTTGCTCTTGGACAGCTCGATGTCGGGCTTCTTGCCCTCACCGGCGCCCATGTGGCGCAGGCGCTTGTAATGGTTGTACACCGCCACCGACAACGTGCGCTTGGCCGTGTCCTGCCCGATCACGTACTGGTCGAGCTGGGCCTTGATCTCGTTCGGCGTGGGCAAGTCGCTCTTGGCGGGACGGGCTGTTTGTTCGGCCTCGGCTGCGACCTCATCACGGATGATGTCGTTGCACAGGTCGATGCATTCGTCGCAAATGAAAACCGACGGGCCGGCAATGAGCTTCTTGACCTCGTGCTGGCTCTTACCGCAGAAAGAGCAGTACAGGATCTTTTCGCTGGAAGAGCCTTTTTTTTCGGACATGGGGCAGGCCTGTCAGTGAGTCAGCAAATGTTGGTGATGATGATAAGTCAAACGCCTTGGCTGGCGGCCGGTCGAAGAAGAAGCCTTTGCTGGGGCTTTACCTCGTATCCGACCACCTTCTTGGCAATCAGGAAGCCGCGGCCTGGCGCTTTTCCAGCACTTTGTCGATCAAACCGTAGGTGGCCGATTCCGCCGCCGACATGTAGTAATCGCGCTCGGTGTCCAACTGGATCTTTTCCAGGGACTGGCCCGTGCGCTCGGCCAGGATTCGGTTGAGCTGCTCGCGGGTTTTCAAGATCTCGCGCGCGTGTATCTCGATGTCGGTGGCCTGACCCTGAGTGCCGCCCAGCGGTTGGTGGATCATGATCTTGGAGTTGGGCAAAGCAAAACGCTTCTCTTTGGCGCCGGCGGCCAGCAGGAAGGCGCCCATGGAGGCGGCCATGCCCATGCACAGGGTCGACACGTCGGGCTTGATGAACTGCATGGTGTCGAAGATCGACATCCCCGCGCTCACGCTGCCACCGGGCGAGTTGATGTACAGGGAAATGTCCTTGTCAGGGTTTTCGCTTTCGAGGAACAGCAGTTGTGCCACGACCAGGTTGGCCGATTGGTCATTGACCGGCCCCACCAGGAAAACCACCCGCTCGCGCAGCAAACGGCTGTAGATGTCGTAGGCGCGTTCGCCGCGGCCTGATGTCTCGATGACCATGGGCACCAAGCCCAGGTTTTGTGTATCCAGTGCGCTCATGTGCTTCCTTGTGGAATATTCAATGCGTGATTTGATTATGGCGCCTTGGAAGGCCACCTCGAACGCCGGAAAAAGCCGGCGAGTGTCCTTGTCGTCTTTCCGTTGCTAGGACGCACATGGGGACGTTCGCACAAAATAAAAGGCACCTGCCTCCGCTGGGGATTGGCAGGTGCCCTTTGCCAGGGCTTCACGCCCCGGAAAGACGGGAAAAATCAGCCTTGCTGACCCATCAGTTCTTCAAAGCCCAGACCCTTGTCGGTGACCTTGGCCTTGGACAGCACGAAATCAACCACATTGCCTTCAATGACAACGGCTTCGACTTCGGCCATGCGCTGGCGATCGCTCATGTACCAGGCCACCACTTGCTGCGGTTGCTCGTAGCTTTGCGACAGTTCGGCGATGTGCTCTTGCAATTGCTCGGGCTTGGCGGCCAGGTTGTTGTTGCGCACCAGCTCGCCCACGATCAGGCCCAGGCGCACGCGGCGCTCGGCCTGAGGCTGGAACATCTCGGTGGGGATCGGGGCCTTGTCGGCATCCTTGACACCGCGTGCCTTGAGGTCGGCGCGGGCGCCTTCGACCAGGCGGTCGGTTTCAGCGGCCACCAGCGACTTGGGCACGTCGAACTCGGCGATCTTGAGCAGCGCGTCCATGGTGGCAGCCTTGTTGCGGCCGGCCACGCGGAATTTGACTTCACGCTCGAGGTTCTTCTTGATGTCGGCGCGCAGCGCTTCGATCGAGGACTCGGGCAGACCCAGGCTGGCGACGAACTCTTCGTTCACTTCGGGCAGGTTTTGCGCTTCGAGCTTCTTCAAGGTGACCAGGAAGTCGGCTTCCTTGCCGGCGACATCCTTGCCGTGGTAATCCTCAGGGAACTTCAGGGGGAAAGTCTTGGACTCACCCGTCTTCATGCCGCGGACAGCCTTCTCGAAAGCTTCGAGCATCTGGCCTTCGCCCAGCAGGAACTGGTAGCCCTCGGCCTTGCCGCCGTCAAAAGGCACGCCATCGATCTTGCCTTCGAAATCGATGGTGACGCGGTCGCCATCGGCTGCGGCTTCGGTGGCAGCACGTTGCTCGAACGTGCGGCGTTGCTTGCGCAGAATCTCCACGGTGCGGTCGATGGCGGCATCGTTGACTTCGGCGGTCACGCGCTCGATTTCGGCCGTGGCCAGGTCGCCGATGACGACTTGGGGGTAGACCTCGAAGGTGGCGTCGAACAACAGCTTGCCTTCTTCAGCGGACGAGCCTTCTTTTTCCGCGATGCGGGGCTGGCCGGCAACGCGCAGCTGCGCTTCGGCGGCGGCCTTGTTGAAAGCCTGGCCGACCTGGTCGTTGACCACTTCGTACTGGACGGAATAGCCGTAGCGCTGGGCGACCACGGTCATGGGCACTTTGCCAGGACGGAAGCCGTCAACCTTGACGGTGCGGGCCAGCTTCTTCAAGCGGGCGTCGACTTCGTTCCTGAGCACGTCGGCTGGCAACGACAGCGTGATGCGTCGTTCCAGCTTGTCGAGGGTCTCCACGGTGACAGCCATGTTCTGTACTCTCAAAATTAGGTGATTGATAAAAGGCCTGGTGCGCGGGGGGGGACTCGAACCCCCACACCATTGCTGGCGTCAGGACCTAAACCTGGTGCGTCTACCAATTTCGCCACCCGCGCATCGACTTTGACAACCGGACTGCACTGATGCAACCCAGCAGGCTATTTGGTCGGAACCGCCGATTCTACCGTGCCCGGAGCACAGTTTTCACCAGCGGCGACCCTCATGCGGGCCGGCGAACCCGGAACCACGCTGCGTACATCGCCGGCAAGGCCAGCAGGGTCAAGGCGGTGGCCACGATCAGCCCCCCCATGATGGCCACGGCCATGGGCCCCCAGAACACGCTGCGCGTCAGGGGAATCATGGCCAGCACCGCCGCGGCAGCGGTCAGCACGATCGGGCGGAAACGGCGCACGGCCGCCCCCACGATGGCATCCCAGTCGGCCACGCCCTGGGCCCGGTCTTGCTCAATCTGGTCGATCAGGATGACCGAATTGCGCATGATCATGCCCATCAAAGCCACCACCCCCAGCAGGGCCACGAAACCAAACGGCCGGTCCAGGGCCAACAAGGCCATGGCCACTCCCGCAATGCCCATGGGGCCGGTCAGGAACACCAACAAGGCGCGCGAGAAGCTCTGCAATTGCAGCATCAACAAGGTGAAGATGATGAACAGCATGGCCGGCATGTTGGCGAAAATCGAACCCTGCCCCTTGCTGCTTTCCTCGGCGGTGCCTGCCAGCTCAACCCGGAAACCCGGCGGCATCTTTTGCTGCAGAGCCTCCATCTGCGGCCACAGGGCGGTGCTGACGGTGGGCCCTTGCGTGCCTTCGGTCACATCGCCCTGCACCGTGATGGCGAAGTGGCGGCCTTCACGCCACAGCACGCCCGGCTCCCACACCAGTTGTGGCTTGCCCACCTGCAACACCGGGACCATGCGGCCCGACGCGGTCGGGATGTAGGAGTTGTCCAGCGCGCTCAAGGTGGCGCGCTCCGACAAGGGGGTGCGCATGACGATGTCGATGAGGCGGTCCTGGTCGCGGTACTGGCCCACGGGCGTGCCGGAGGTCGTCACCCGAATCGCTTGTGCAATCGATTGGCTGGTCACACCCAGCGCACGCGCCTTGGACTGGTCCACCACCAGGCGGATGGCCTTGACCTGCTCGTTCCAGTTGTCGTTGACCCCCGTCATGTTGGGATGGGCGCGCATCAGGGTCTTGGCCTCTTCAGCCCAGTGGCGAAGTTGGGCGGGATTTTCTCCCACGATGCGGAACTGCACGGGGTAAGGCACGGGCGGGCCGTTGGGCAACAGCCGCAGGCGGCCACGGACTTCCGGGAACTCGGTGGCCAGCAATTCGGGCAAACGGGCGCGCAGGGCTTCACGCGTTTGCGGGTCCGTCGGCATGACGATGGCCTGGCTGACGTTGCTCTGCGGGAAGATCTGGTCCATGGGCAGGTAGAAGCGCGGCACGCCTGAGCCGATCCAAGTGCTGACCGTCTTGACGCCCTGCTCTTTCATGACACGCGCCTCGAAGCGCTTGGCCACGGCTTCTGTCGCGTCAAAGCTGGTGCCTTCGGGCATCCACAGGTCCACGATCAGCTCGGGGCGGCTTGAGTCAGGGAAGAACTGCTGCTGCACCTTGCCCATGCCCAACACACCCAAAACCAGGGCCAGGATGGTCAGGCCAATGGTGATCCAACGGTGCTCCACGCACCAGTTCACCAGGCCTTTGAAACGGCGATAGAAGGGGGTGTCGTGAAGATCGACTTTGGGGCCACCCTCGACCGACTGCACTTTGGGCCGCGTCTTGAGCAGGTGCTGGCCCAGGTAAGGCACGAAGTAGACCGAGACCACCCAGGACACGATCAAGGCCGTGGCCGTGACAGCGAAGATCGCAAAGGTGTACTCACCGACCGCAGATTGCGCCATGCCAATGGGCAGGAAGCCGGCCGCAGTGATCAAGGTACCCGTCAGCATGGGCATCGCGGTGATGTCGTAGGCGGCGGTCGCGGCGCTGACCTTGTCATAGCCCTCTTCCAGCTTGTGCACCATCATTTCGACGGCGATGATGGCGTCGTCCACCAACAGGCCCAGCGCAATGATCAACGCCCCCAGCGAGATCTTGTGCAGCCCCACATTCCAGAAGTACATGATCAGGAATGTGACGGCGAGCACCAGCGGGATCGTGATGGCCACCACCAAGCCAGGCCAGATGTCCAGGCGCAAGGGCTTGGTGTGCAAGCCCAGGCTGATGAAGCTGACGGCCAGCACCACGGCCACGGCCTCGATCAGCACATGAATGAATTCGCCGACCGAGTTGGTCACCGATTTGGGCTGATCCTGGATCTGGTCGAGCTCAATGCCCACAGGCAGATCCGCATGCACCTTTTGAGCGGCGGCGGTTAGGTTCTTGCCCAACTTGATGATGTCGCCGCCCTTGGCCATGGAAATGCCGACCGCGATGATGTCTTTGCCGTTGTGGCGCACCTTCGTGGTCGCCGGTGATTCGTAGGCACGCCGGACGGTAGCGACATCGCCAAGCCGCGCGGTCCGGGCCTGCCCGGTGGCCGGATTGACCGCCCTGATGGGCATCTGCCGCAATTGCTCGATGGATGTGAAAGCGCCGGTGACCCGCATCTGGATGCTGTCATTGGCGCCGGAATAAACGCCCGCCCCCTCGATGCCGTTCTGTGCATTGAGCTGCTGGATGAACTGGTTCATGTCCAGACCCATCTGGGCCAGCTTTTGCTGGGGCACCTCCATGAAGATCTTCTCGGGCTGCACACCGAACAACTCGACCTTGGCCACACTGGGCACCTGCAGGAACTCCGATCGGACTTTTTCAGCGAACTGGCGCAACTCTTCGGGGGTGAACCCATCGGCCGACAAGGCGTAGATGGAGCCATAGACATCCCCGAACTCGTCATTGAAGAACGGGCCCACGACACCTGGCGGCAAGGTCTGCCTCATGTCGCCAACCTTCTTGCGCACCTGGTACCAAAGATTGGGGATTTCCTTGGGCGGCGAGGAATCCTTGACTTGCATGAAGGTCAGGGATTCGCCGGGCTTGCTGTAGGAGCGGATCTTGTCCGCGTAGGGCACTTCTTGCAGCGTCCGCTCGATCTTGTCGGTGACCTGCTCGGCCATCTCTTGCGCGGTGGCGCCCGGCCAATAGGCCCGAACCACCATGATCCGAAAGGCAAAGGGCGGATCTTCGTCTTGCCCCAGCTGGAAATACGCGGCCAGCCCCAAGAGCATGAGCACGACCATCAGGTAGCGCGTGAGGGCCTGGTGCTCCAGCGCCCAGCGGGACAGGTTGAAATGACGGGCCGAAGGATCGGGCAGTTTCTTGACGATGTCGGTCACAGTGGGCTCCTGGCGATCACTGCGACACGGCGGGCTGGCTGGCCGCCGCTTGCTTGGCAGCCAGATCCAATGCCGTTTGGTAGCGCTTGACCTTCTGACCAGGTTTGAGCACGTGCACGCCGGCGGTCACGATCTCCTGCCCGGCCTTGAGCCCATTGGCCACAATCACGATGTTGCCGGTGACATCGGCGGTGACCACGGGCTGGGGCTTGACGGTCATGCTGGCGCCATCCAGCACCCACACCGCCGACCGGCCATTCAACTCGACCAGGGCCTGCAAGGGCACCCTCAAGCCACCGGCAAAACGCACTGGCGTGCCCAAGGCCACGGTGGCGGTTTGCCCCAACTCGTAGGCGCCCTGCCCCACATCGGCCTTGACCAGAAACGTGCGAGTAAGGCTGTCAGTGGCCGCGGACACTTCGCGGATCTTGGCCGGCAACCAATCTTGCGTGCCCCAACGGCGCACCTTGATGGCACCGGGCTTGTTCAGCAAGGCGCGCATGGTGGGCGCCATGTCTTCGGGCACTGAAAACAGCGCGTCGCGCGGACCATCCTGGGCCAGTGTCAGCACTGGCGTGCCAGCGTTGACCACCTGGCCAGGCTCGGCGTCCACCGCGGTGATGACGCCAGAGGCGTTGGCTGTCAAAGTGGCGTAGGTGGCCTGGTTGCCCTGCACCCCCGCTTGCGCACGCGCTTGCCTCAAGCTGGCCTCGGCCGACTTCAGGGTGGTGCTATGACGGTCCAACTCGGCCGCGCTGATAAAGCCCTGGCTCTTGAGTTCGCTGAAGCGCTTGAAATCAGACGCTGCCTGCGCCGCATTGGCCTCGGCCGCGGCCAGGCCGGCACGGGCAGACTCCTGCGACAAGGTCAGATCCTGAGGATCAAGCTGGGCCAGCACCTGGCCTGGTTTCACAGCCTGGCCCAACTCGACTTGCCGGCGCAAGATCTTGCCAGGCACCCGAAAGCTCAAGGGGGCTTCCACGCGCGCGCGGATCTCTGCGGAAAACTCGCGGTCAACGACCCCACCGGTTTCACTCAGCACCAGCGTGCGCACCGACCGGACCGGCTCGGGCGCCGGGGGAGCCTTGCCGCAACCCACGGTGACCAACAACAAGGGGGTCACCAGGACAAACGCGAAAAGCCGGGTCCGAGGGGGCATGCTCATGAGGTCGCTCAATTGATGGAGGGCCCATGGCAGCGGCTCATGGTTCATCCCTGTCATTGTCTAAATCCGCTGACTTTCAGGGCGCCATCGTAACTGACCAACGGGTCAGTAATCTTGTTTTTTGTGTGGGCTCGCGTCAATTGAGACAATGTCGTGTCTTTGCCCACCTCCAGCCCATGCCTCAATCGCCAAACGCCCCACTGTCACCCATCAGGCCGGGCAGCAGTCTTTACTATGCGCTGCAATCTACCCCCGAGGCCTTGCGCCCGGCGCTTCAAGCCTGGGTTCACTGGTGGCACGAGGTCAGCGCCATTCCACTCACGGTGAACGACCCCGGAGTGGCCCAGACCAAGCTGGCCTGGTGGGCCCAGGAGGTGCGCAACAGCTTTGAGGGCAAGCCCACCCACCCACTGACCAAACCTTTGGCCCAGCCGGTGCCCGCCCCCGGGCAATGGCCGCCACCAGAGTTGTGGCTGGCGCAGGTCGATGGCATGCAGGCCCTGGTGCAACAAACGCGCTGGCTGGACGAACCCAGCCAACGCAAGCACGCCCTGGCCACCACGGGCGCCGCCTGCGAGGCCGCTGCACATTTGCTGGGCGCCCGGTCGCCCGAGGCGCTGTCAGCCGCCCGTGAGCTGGGCTGGGGGCTGCGGCAAGCACACCACTTGAGCCGACTGGGGCAGGACGCACGGCTGGGCTGGCTGCACACGCCGGTCAGCATCCTGCAGCAACACGACGTGAAAGCCCATGAGTTGCTGCGACCTCAACCGGGCCAGGCCCCGGTGCAGTGGCCCGCCCTGCTCACGCACCTGCACGCACAGGCACGTCAAAGCCTGGCAGCGCCCTGGCGGTCCATCGACCAACTGCCTGCCGCAGACCGGCGTGCTCTGCGCCCCCTGGCCGTGCTGGCGGCATTGCAGATGGCGTTGATCGACGAGATTGCCGCGCAGGGTGAGCGCGTGCTGCACGAACGGCTCATGCTCACACCATTGCGCAAATGGTGGATTGCCACCCGGGTGCGCTGGGGCTGGTATTCAGCGCCCGAACGGTGAGGCCAGCGGCTCGCCCACGAACAACCCTTGCTGAGGCCAGGCCACGCTTTTCCAATAGGCCTCAAGGGCGGTGGCCCCTTGCAGGTAAAACCCGATCAGGGCCTGAGGATGGGGAAACTTCTGCAAATGCGCGCAGGGCTCGCTCGTGGTGCCATAGGTGGCGGTGACCCCCGCATCGATCCACGACAACACGGTCATCTGCCCATGTGGCTTGTCGAGGATGCCGCCAAACGACGTGAGGTGGTCCCCCAACGCCCCCGGCACGAACTCATTCGTGTCCAGGAAATCCACCTGCGCACGCCCCGTTTGGTACAGCATGACCCGGTCAGCGTTTTTCAAGGCATCAGTCTGGTCCAGGTAGACGTCCACACCAAAGGGCGGATTGCTGCCCGCAGGTGGGAAGAGTTGCTGGCGAACGCTGCGGATGCTGTCGGATGTGGTGACGAAATGGGCGTTGACCGCAGGGGCGCCCCGCAAGCCCAAGGTGCCATCGGAGCGCACGCCCCGGTCGATCAGGGCTTTGGCTGAATCGGCGTCTTTGGCCGCCAGCAACATGCTCAGGCGCATGCGGTGATCGGTGAAGGGCTTGGTGGAGCTGGATCCGAAATAAGTGGAAGTCTTGCCCGGCACGGCACAACTGTTGCCGCACAACTTGGCGTCGTAGCCCATGGCCAACGCCCCGGTGATGGAGTTGCAGTTCACCCCATAAGGCAGCCGCCAGGTCAAAGCCAGGGCTTGCACTTTGGGGCCAAAGAAGGTGTCGATCTGCTTTTTGAAGTCGTCGAACTCATCTGGCGCCAGGGTGGGCTTCATGGGCAAGCTGATGCGAAGCACGCGGCTGGCTGGAATGCCCCGCGCCTTGGCGTAGTACTCGCCGACCTGCACGGAATACGGATCGTCGGTGTTGATGACCACGCCCGCATCTTTGGCGGTAAGGCGCCCAAACACCCTTGGCATGGTCATCCAGCGTCGGCCCGAGGCAGGTGATGAACCGCTGGACGCCGCCGACTCACTGAACTCTGCCGCCAGGGAGGGCACTGCGGCGCTGACCGCACCCGTGAACATGAACGAGGCCACCGCCAGCCCGCCGGCCCAAGCTGCCCGAAAGAGGACTTCATGCAAGAGATTTTTCATAAGGCGTTATCAAATCCCGGAAAGTGGGCTGATGTGCCCCTATATGGGCCTCAAGCCACTGATTATTTCGCCGAATGACGAGGGATCCCACCTTTCAAAATGGTTTGCCACAAAGGAAAACCCGATGAGTGAATCCACTTCGCCCTCCACTTCGATCCAGGTCATGGCCAGAATGTTCAGTCTTTTGGACACCTTGGCCCACGAAGGAGACTCCGTTTCGCTGAAAACCGTGAGCGAACGCACGGGTTTGCACCCATCCACCGCCCACCGCATCCTCAATGATCTGGCGGTTGGCGGGTTTGTCGAGCGTTCCGGGCCGGGCACTTACCGCCTGGGCTTGCGCTTGCTCCAATTGGGCAACCTGGTCAAATCCCGCCTGGATGTGCGCGACTTGGCCATGCGCCCCATGCAAGAGCTGCATCGCCTGACCGGCCAGACCGTGGCCCTGCACATCCGCCAGGATGACGAATCGGTGTGCGCAGAGCGCACCAGCAGCGAACGCAACGGCATCCAGGTGAACCGTGTGCTGGGCGCACGCACGCCGCTGGCGGCCAGCGCAGCAGGCAAGGTGTTGATCAGCCAATGGACAGCCGCTCAGTTGCACGCCCTGGCCCACACCAATGGCACCCGCGCCGACACACTGCACACCGAACTGCAGAACATCCGGGCGAATGGCTTTGCGGTGGATGGCGATTCGGTGGAGGCCGCACTGCAACAAGCGGCAGCACCCGTGATGGACGACCAGGGCCAGATCGTGGCCAGCCTGGCATTGAACACCTCCAGCTTGCGCCTGAGCGCCGAATGGGGCGAGGCACTGAAAAGCACAGCTGGCCGGATTTCCAACTCGATGGGCTGGTCGGGACGCTGAGCACACGGCCCTCGTGGCCTGACATGAAAAAAGGCCCCTCGGGCCTTTTTCTTTGAGCTGCCTAACCCGGTTTGGCTGGCAGTTGATCCGTCAGGACGTGACCTTGGGAATGGCGACCAGATCGGCCGAACCACGCGGCGATGGAGGTGAGGTCTCAATCCAGCGGCGAACGCGCTCGGCATCGGCCTGGCGCGAATATTTGCCGGTGGAATCAAGGAACACCATGATCAACTTGCGGCCAGCCATGCGGGCCTGCAAGACCAGGCAGCGGCCAGCTTCGACGATGTAACCGGTTTTTTGCAGACCGATGTCCCAGTTTGGGCTGCGCACCAGGCTGTTGGTGGTGCGGAACTGAAGCTGGCGTGCGCCCAGGTGAACGGCATACTCGCGCGATGTGGACAGCTCACGGATCAAGGGCTGCTGGTAGGCGGCCTTGACCAACGTGGCCAGATCACGAGCGCTGGATTGGTTCTTGCTGCTCAAGCCGGTGGGCTCGACGTACTTGGTGTCGGCCATGCTCAAAAGCTGTGCCTTGCGGTTCATCGCGACCACGAAGGCCTGCATGCCCCCCGGGTAGATGCGGCCCAAGGCATGCGCCGCGCGGTTTTCAGAGGACATCAAGGCCAGGTGCAGCAATTCACCCCGGGTCAGCGTGGCACCCACGGCCAGGCGTGAACTGCTGTTCTTTTCCGTGTCCACATCATCAGAGGTTATGGTGATCGATTCATCGAGCGGCAACTTGGCCTCGACCACCACCATGGCGGTCATCAGCTTGGTCAGCGAGGCAATGGGCAAGACCGCTTCGGAATTCTTGGACAGCAAAATCTCATTGGTGTCCTGGTCCATCACGAAAGCCACGCTGGACTTGAGGTCCAGCGGATCAGCCGTGTGGTGCAGGCCATAAAGCTGGCCAAACGATGCACCGGAGGCCGCCGACATGCCCGCGGCGGCGCCCACCGCCGTGGCCTTGATGACCGAACCGCCGGCCGATGTCGACAAGGACGCCATTGGCATGCGAACCCGGACGCGGGACACCTTGGCAGGGCCCCGGGCACGGATGGTGCGGGCTTTGCGGACCTTGGTGGCCTTGACCTTGTTGCCTTGAACGACACGCGTGGACTTGGCAGTGGCGGTGGTGCGGGCCTTGGATTTCGTTTTTGCCTTGGCCTCGGCCAAGCCTGGCGTGGTCATGGCCAGGCAGGCCACAGACAGCATCACCATCAGCGTCAAACAACTTTTCTTGAACTTCTTGAGCACGACCATCACAGCCCTTTCGTCACAGTGCGAAGTGTAATTAAAAAGGCGCGCCAGATCAATGACTTACGCGCCTTTTGTAAAGTGACCTCGCCATTCAGGCCATCATGATCAAGGGTTTACCCTTGCGCCGCAACCCTTTCGGCCTTGCTGTGCAGCTTGTTCAACGCTGCCAGGTAGGCTTTGGCTGACGCCACCACGATGTCCGGATCGGCTCCGACCCCATTGACCACGCGCCCACTGTGTTGCAAACGAACGGTCACCTCTCCCTGCGATTCTGTGCTTCCGGAGGTGATTGCATTGACCGAGTAGAGGACGATTTCCGCGCCACTTTTCACGACGGTCTCAATTGCCTTGAGACTCGCGTCCACCGGGCCATTGCCATCGCTCTCGGATTGGTGTTCAGTGTCGCCCGCCGCGAAGACGATGCTGGCATGTGGACGCTCGCCGGTTTCGGAGCGCTGAGACAGTGACACCAGGCGGTAATGCTCTTGCTCGAGGGTGACGCTTTCGTCACCGACCAAGGCGATGATGTCCTCGTCGAAAATTTCGCTCTTGCGGTCGGCCAGTTCCTTGAACTTGGCAAACGCCGTGTTGATGCCGGCTTCGGAATCGAGGTCGATGCCGAGTTCGGTCAGGCGCTGCTTGAAGGCGTTGCGGCCCGACAATTTGCCCAGCACGATCTTGTTGGCGGCCCAGCCCACGTCTTCGGCGCGCATGATTTCGTAGGTGTCCCGGGCCTTGAGCACGCCGTCCTGGTGGATGCCCGAAGCGTGCGCGAATGCGTTGGCCCCCACCACAGCCTTGTTGGGCTGCACCACGAAGCCCGTTGTTTGCGAGACCAGGCGCGAAGCCGACATGATCTGGCTGGCGTCGATGCGCGTGTCCAGGCCAAAGTACTCCCGGCGCGTCTTGACGGCCATCACGACTTCTTCAAGGGCGCAGTTGCCGGCGCGCTCGCCCAGGCCATTGATGGTGCACTCGATCTGGCGCGCCCCACCGATCTTGACGCCAGCCAGCGAGTTGGCCACGGCCATGCCCAGGTCGTTGTGGCAGTGCACTGACCAGATCGCCTTGTCGGAGTTAGGCACCTTCTCACGCAGGGTCTTGATGAAAGTGCCGTACAGGTCGGGGATGCCATAGCCGACGGTGTCGGGGATGTTGATGGTGGTCGCGCCCTCGTTGATCACCGCCTCGACCACGCGGGCCAGGTAATCGATGTCGGAGCGGTAACCGTCTTCGGCCGAGAACTCGACGTCGCTGGTGAGGTTGCGGGCGAAACGCACCGACAGCTTGGCCTGCTCCAGCACCTGCTCGGGCGACATGCGCAGCTTCTTCTCCATGTGCAAGGCGCTGGTCGCGATGAAGGTGTGGATACGCCAAGAGTTGGCGCCCTTCAAGGCTTCGGCGGCGCGGGCAATGTCGCGGTCGTTGGCCCGGGCCAGCGAGCACACGGTGGAATCCTTGATGGCGGCGGCAATGGACTTGACGGCCTCGAAGTCACCATTGGATGAAGCGGCAAAACCGGCTTCGATCACGTCCACCTTCAGCCGCTCGAGTTGCTTGGCGATGCGCAGCTTTTCGTCGCGGGTCATGGAGGCGCCGGGCGATTGCTCGCCATCGCGCAAGGTGGTGTCGAAAATGATGAGTTTATCGGTCATGGTGGTCTCCGTGGGACACGTCAAGGGTTCTGGTCAAACCTCAGCACTGGGGGCTGTTTGGGCTTGGCGACACTTGAAATGGCTGCTACCAAACAAAACGGCCCGCGGGCAATGCTGGCGGGCCGTTTTGCGAAAGTTCGGATGTGTACAAGGTACAAACGAAAGCGATCAACGCGCCCGAGGCACTCCTAGAAGTAGTAGCAGGTTGGCGTTGAAGGTCGTCATGGAAAGCAATATAGCACGGGGCTCATGGCCTGATACCGGGCAAAAGCCCCGAAAAAGCTATCAGCGGTGTAGTCCTTCTTCATCGGGCTCGTCGGTCGAGGTAGAGATCACGCTCACCGGTTTGCCTTTCATGCGCTTCCATACATAAACGCCGTAGCCCGACACGCCATAAACCACGAAAACACCGAAGAGCACCACGGGCGGGTGAATGGTGACCACTGCAATGCCCAGCGCGATCGCCACAATCACGATGAAAGGCACCGTGCGTTTGAAGCTGACGTCCTTGAAGCTGTAGAAGGGCACATTGGTGACCATCGTCAGGCCCGCGTACAGCGTGAAGCCGAAGGCCAGCCAGATCATCCAGGGTTCCGAGCGCAGCCCTGGGTCGAGGTCGGTCACCACCCAGATCAGGCCGATCACCAATGCGGCGGCGGCCGGGCTGGGCAGGCCCTGGAAGAAGCGCTTGTCGACCACACCGATGTTGGTGTTGAAGCGCGCCAGGCGCAAGGCTGCACAAGAGCAATACACAAAGGCGGCGATCCAGCCCCACTTGCCCAAGCCCTTCAGCGCCCACTCATAGGCGATGAGCGCGGGCGCGGCGCCAAAGGACACCATGTCCGACAGGCTGTCCATCTGCTCGCCAAACGCGCTTTGCGTGTTGGTCATGCGGGCCACGCGGCCATCCAGGCTGTCCAGCACCATGGCGCAAAAAATGCCGATGGCCGATTGCTCGAATTGCCCGTTCATGGCCATCACGATGCCGTAGAAGCCACCGAACAGGGCCGCCAAGGTGAACAGGTTGGGCAGGATGAAGATGCCCTTACGGCGCCGACGCACGCCGGGCGAGTCTTCCGTGTCGTCCAGGGGCAGGTCGACCACTCGGGTCGAGGCTTGGTCAGGTTGCGTCGTGGGTGATGTCATGTTCGGCGGAGGATACCTCAAGCGGCGCATTGAGATGAACGACCCTTTGAGGATAGGGAATATCAACCTGCAGGTGGTTCAGCGTGGCCAGAATGGCCAGATTGACCTCGGACCGTGCCGCCAATTGACCATTTTCAGGGTCGCCGATCCAGAAGGCCACGGTCAGCCCCAGGCCATCGGGGGCGAACGCCGTCAAATGAACCGCGGGCGCGGGGCTGGGCAGGATGCGGGGCACTTTGGCCACGGCCTCGGCCAACAAGGGCCGCAACCAATCCAGGTCGGTGCCGTAGGCCACTTGCACCTCGGTCATGAGCAGCAGCTTGTTGTCGGCCAGCGAGGCGTTTTCAACCCGCTGGGTGATCAGCATTTCGTTGGGGACGATGGCTTCGCGACCTGCGGACGAGCGCAGGACGGTGTAGCGGGTGTTGATGTCGGTGATGCGGCCTTCGAAGTTGTCCACCTTGACCAGATCGCCGATGCGCAGGCTGCGCTCAGCCAGGATCACGAACCCGCTGACGTAATTGGCGGCCAGCTTTTGCAGACCAAAGCCGACGCCCACGCCAATGGCGCCGCCCAGCACCGACAGCGCAGTCAGGTCGATGCCCACGGCCGACAAGGCCACCATCAAGCCCACTGTCAGCAACAGGGCGCGGGACAGGTTGGCCATGATCTTGCGCAGCGACATGTTGTCGGTCGCGCCTTTGAGCAGGCGGTTCTCGATGGCGGAGGACAGCGACAGCGACAAGATCAACACCAGCACCGCGCTGAACGCCCCTTCTATCAGGTTGCGCAGGCTGACTTGGCTGGCCCCGATTTTCCAGGTGATGCCGTCCAGCTCATCCAGCACCAAAGGCATCACGCCGATGATCCACAGCACGCTGCCGACCCAGGCCATCCAGGACACCGTGCGCTCGATGACGCGCATGGCCGGCGCGTTGGGAAACACGACGCCCAGCACCTTGACAGTCAGCCGGATGACGGCCAGCGACACGAGCACCGGGATGGCCACCCGGAACACGGCCAGCGGGATCTCGACACCGGCCAGAAAGCGGCGCGCGCCCAGCGCGAGGATCAGGGCGAGGATGGGGAACAGCACGCCGTCCACCACATGCTGGCCAAACCAGATGGATTTGGCATCGGCCTGGCGGCCGCGCATCAAGCGCACGATGAGCCAGGCGCCGCCCAGGCAGGCCACCAAAAGGCCCAGCTCGGCCAGCGCGGTGGGCTGTTGCAGTTGGGTCCAGAGTTTGGTAAGTTCTTCGGCCGTCAGGGGCTGGGCGGAATGCAGGGAAGACGTCGTCGGCATGGGTAAGGTCATTCGTCGATCAACACGCGCAGATGGGCCGCGACACTGCGGCCCAAGGCGTCCAGGTTGTAGCCGCCTTCCAGGCAGGACACGATCCTGCCCTTGGCGAAGCGTTTGGCCACACCCATGATTTTGCTGGTGATCCAGGCATAGTCGGCTTCGACCAGGCCCAGGCCGCCCATGTCGTCCTCCCGGTGGGCGTCAAAGCCGGCGGATATGAAAATCATCTCGGGCTGGAAGAACTCGAGCCGGTGCAGCCAGTAGGTTTCCACGATTTCGCGGACGACCTTGCCATTGCTGCGGGCAGGCACGGGCACGTTGACCATGTTGCTTGCGCGGCACTCTTCCCCGCTGTAAGGGTAGAAAGGGTGTTGGTAAAAACTGACCATGAGCACGCGGTCGTCGTCGGCCATGATGTCTTGGGTGCCGTTGCCGTGGTGAACATCGAAATCCACGATGGCCACGCGCTTGAGGCCCCGAACGTCCAGGGCATGCCGGGCCGCCACGGCCACGTTGTTGAACAGGCAAAAGCCCATGGTCTGGCGGCGGGTGGCGTGGTGGCCTGGTGGGCGCACAGCGCAAAAGGCATTGTCCAGTTGCCCATCGATGACCGCGTCGGTGGCGGCCACGGCGGCCCCTGCGGCTCGCCATGCCGCAGAGCGTGTGCCCGGGCAAGCCAGGGTGTCGGGGTCAAGCGCCCGGGTGTCGCCCGTGGCCTCCAACTGGTGCAGGAAATCATCCAGCGTGATCACGTAATTGCTCTCGTGCGCCAGGCTGAGGTCAGACAATTTGGCCAGCGGTGCTTCGCGCTGCGACATCAGGGCATCCAGGCCCTGGACCCTCAAATGATCGGCAATGGCCCGCAAGCGCTGGGGACACTCGGGGTGGCCGTGGCCCATGTCGTGGGCCAGGCAATCGGGATGGGTGAAATAACCGGTCGACATGGGTCAGTCCCGCGCGGTGTGGCCCGCCGGTTTGGGTTAAGGTAATGCCATGCTTCTTCGCACCGAACCGCTCCCCGCTGCAGCGTCCAGCGCCGCCGCCCTGAAGGCCTCGCAGATCACACAGCTTGTTGATCAGATTAGCACGATCATCGTGGGCAAACGGGACCAGGTCACGCTGAGCGTGATCTGCCTGCTGGCGGGTGGCCACCTGCTGATCGAAGACGTGCCGGGCGTGGGCAAGACCACCCTGTCGCAAGCCCTGGCGCGCTGCCTGGGCCTGAGCTTTTCGCGCATCCAGTTCACGGCCGACTTGCTGCCGTCCGATTTGATCGGGGTGAGTGTGTATGAACGCCAGCGCGAAGAGTTCGTGTTCCATCCAGGGCCGGTTTTTGCCCAGGTGTTGCTGGCCGACGAAATCAACCGCGCCGGCCCCCGCACCCAGAGCGCCTTGCTGGAGGCCATGGAAGAACGCCAGGTGTCCGTGGAGGGCGAAACGCGCCCCCTGCCCTCGCCGTTTTTCGTGATCGCCACGCAGAACCCGTCCGAACAACTGGGCACGCACCCGCTGCCTGAATCTCAACTGGACCGGTTTGCCATGCGCCTGTCGCTGGGCTACCCCGATCCTGCCTCTGAACGCGCACTGCTGATGGGCGAAGACCGGCGCCAAGCCATCCAGCACCTGCAGCCTTTGCTGTCGCCCAGCGAGTGGGCCGCGTCGCAGGCCAAAGTGAACACCATCCATGTGGCCGAGGACTTGCTCGACTACCTGCAAGCCCTGCTGACGGCCACGCGCGACGGCCGCTGGTTCGCCCAGGGCCTCAGTCCACGGGCGGGCTTGTCATTGCTCAGGCTCGCCAGGGCACGCGCCTTGTTCCTGGGACGTGGGCATGTGTCGCCTGAAGATATCCAGACCTTGTGGGTGCCCACCGTGGCGCACCGCTTGATCTCTCTGCCGCAATCCGGCCGCAGCGCCACCGCCCAGGCCCGCGCGCTGCTGGAGGCCACCCAAGTGCCATGAGCAGCGGCTGGCGTCCCGGTCGTTTGCTGGATCCCTTGAAATGGCTGGTGCAATTGCCACAAGCCTGGTGGCGCCAATGGTGGGAGGCGCGCTTGCACCCACGCGAGCAGGTCACCTTCACCCAACGCAATCTGTATATCCTGCCCACCCCAGCGGGCTGGGGGTTCGCGGTGGTGATCATGGTGATGCTGCTGGCCTCCATCAATGAGCAGATCAACCTGGGTTACGCGCTGACCTTCATGGTCAGCGGGGCGGCCTTGATGACGATGCACATCACGCACGCCAATGTGCGCGGCTTGAGTCTGCGGTTGCTGCCTTTGCGCAGCCTGCACGCGGGCGACGTGCTGCGGGTGGGCGTGGTGCTGGCCCACGCCGGCAAGCGCCGGGGGCGTTTTGGCCTGGAGCTGCGGGTGACTCGACCGATTGCAGCAGGCATCGCTTCGCATGAAGAAGCCAAGGTGGAGTGCGAGGTGGGGCCGGCCAGCGAAACCACGGTGGAGATGGACGTGCCCGCCGCCTTGCGTGGCTGGCTGGACCTGCCACGCCTGACGCTGCAAAGCCGCTATCCCCTTGGGCTGTTCCGGGCCTGGGGATATTGGCGGCCACAAGGCCGGGTGTTGGTCTGGCCAGCCCTCGACCCCTTTGCACCGCCCCTGCCCGACAGCGCCAGCGAGGTGCCCGACGCGCACACGGTGCGCCCCTTCATCCCCTCAGCCGAGATGCCTGAAGGTTTGCGGGCCTACCGGCGTGGTGACCCGCTGCGGTGGATAGCCTGGAAAAAATCAAGCCACGCGCTGGCATCGGGCACAGGCCTGGTCAGCCGGGAACCTGCCGCCGGCCGCACGCCCGACCTGTGGCTGGACTGGGACCACAGCCCTGGATTACAAGGGCTGGACGCCGAAGCGCGCCTGAGCCGCTTGGCCAGTTGGGTGATCCTGGCTGACCAGCAGACGGGCATGGCCTATGGCTTGAAATTGCCGGGCCAAACCATCGAGTGTGCGCAAGGCAGTGCGCACCTGCGGTCCTGCCTCGACGCCTTGGCCACCTGGGGCATCGTCGATCCGCCGCCCAGGAAGAAGCGCGCATGAGGGCCCCTCGTTTGGCCATCAGCCGTGAAGGCCGCGACACCTTGTGGCTCCTGGCCACGCTGGCCTTGATCATGGCGCCCCATGCCGCCCGCTTGCCACTGTGGTGCTCCGCGGGCGCCACCCTGGCCATGCTGTGGCGGGCCCACATGGCCTGGCGCGATGGCCGGCTGCCGCCACGCTGGGTTCTGATGGCCGCCCTGGCCGTGTGCGTGGGGCTCACATTGATGACCCACCGCGCGCTGTTCGGCCGTGAAGCGGGCGTGACCCTGGTGGTCGTGCTGACCGGCTTGAAGACCCTGGAGCTGCGGGCCCGCCGCGACGCCTTCGTGGTGACGTCGCTGGGCTTTTTCCTGATCCTGACGCAGTTTCTGTACTCGCAAAGCATCGTGCTGGCGGTGTTGATGGCGCTGGCCGTCTGGGGCTTGATGACCTCACTGGTGCTGGCCCAGCGGCCTTTGGGACGCCCTTCCCTGCTGGCCGTGTCACGAGAAGCTGGCCGCACGCTGGTGTGGGGAGCGCCGCTGATGCTGGTGCTGTTCCTGCTGTTCCCGCGCATCGGCCCGCTCTGGGCACTGCCCTCGGACGCGCAAGCCCGGTCAGGCTTGTCCGACAGCTTGACCCTGGGCAATGTGGCCGAGCTGGCCCTGGACGACAGCATCGCCATGCACCTGCGTTTTGAAGGCTCGCCCCCAGCCCCTTCCGACATGTATTTCCGGGGGCCTGTGCTGGACGACTTTGATGGCACGACGTGGCGCACACGACGAGTGCGCCGCAGTGAGTTGGAAGACACCGAGCCGCCGCCGATAGAGACACGCGGCCCCGCCATCCGCTACCAGCTCACGATGGAAGCCACCCACGCGAGGATCTTGCCGCTGCTGGAAGCCACGTTGAAAGTTCAAACGCCGGCGCAGCAATCGGCGTTGCGGGTGCAGCGCCAAGGGCTGGCCTGGACCATGGGCGCGCCCTTGCATGAACGCATTCAGCTTGATGCGCAGGCCTGGACCCGCTTTCGCCATGGCCTGAACCACACGCCGGCAGAACTGGCCACCTGGGTGCAGCTGCCGCAAGGCTACAACCCACGCACCATCGCCTGGGCCCAGAACCTGCACCGCGATCCGGCCCTGGTGCAAGCCAGCCCGCGCCAGCTGGTGCAAGCCGTGCTGGCACACATCCGCCGAGAAAACTACAGCTACACCCTGTCGCCCGGCGATGATCAAACCTCGCCAGACCAAGTGCAGCCTCACCAGGTCGACCGGTTCTGGCTGGACCGACGCGCGGGCTTTTGCGAACACTTCGCCTCATCGTTCGTGGTGGTGATGCGCGCCATGGGGGTGCCGAGCCGGGTGGTGACTGGCTACCAGGGCGCGGAGTTCAACAGCGTCAACGGCCTGTACATCGTCCGAAACAGCCACGCCCATGCCTGGGCCGAATACTGGCAAGCCGGCGAAGGCTGGGTGCGAGCCGACCCCACCGCTGCGGTCGCCCCAGAGCGCGTTGACCGCAGTCGCCCGCTGGCCGCGCCCAGAAGTGGACTGGCCGGCGCCCTGCCCGAGTTCGACTCACCAGTCTGGCGCCAAGGCAAAGCATTCTGGGAAGCGACCAACCACCGGTGGAACGTCTGGGTTTTGCAATATTCGCGTGGGCGCCAGCAGCAACTGCTGGGCAAGCTGGGGTGGGATGCCAACGACTGGACGGATGTGGCTCGGGCCTTGACCATCGCCTTGTCAGGCATCGCCCTGGCCGGCGTGGGCTGGCTTTGGCTGACCCGGGAACGCCTCCACCAATCGCCCTGGCTGCGCCCACTTTGGAGCGTGCACCGGGCCTTGGTCAAGGCAGGCTTTCCGACTCCCGAGGGCCAGGCACCGGCATCTGCCTTGAGCTGGGCCAGGGTTTTGCAAAACATGGGCCTTGCCGCTGATGACCGCCAGTCAACACTGGTGCGCCAAATGGTGTCGGCCCTGCAGGCGCTTGACGCGCTGCGTTATGGCCCAAGCCAAGATGCCGCCGGCCAGAGCATCAAGCCACGCCAGGTGTTGGCGCAAGCCAAGCCACTGCTCAGGTCCATCGAAGACAGCGCCCGCCAGTGGCGCGCAAACAGGGCCAAGGCTCGGCATCGGGCACACTGAGGTCCGAGGTGCCCGCATGGCGGCGCCGTCAGACATCACGCGCTTTCATGACGACATTGACCGACTTCTTTTCTCGACTCCGACTGACCCTGCCCTGCGCGGTGGTCTTGGGCTTGAGTGGTTGCGCCAGCAAGCCCGTGCCAGAGCCGCAAACCGCCCAAGCCCCAAACTCGCCCGAAGGCGCCACGGCCACTGCCGAGGAGCCTGATGGCCAAGTGGTTGCAGCGCCAGCGCTGGTGCAGACCGACGTGGCCACCGTCGAGCCCGGCAATTACGCGCAAAGAGACGACGCTCGCGCACTGGCCGATCGCCTCGCGGCAGAGTTTCAGCTGGACCCGGCCTGGGTCTTTTCGATGCTATCTCAAGCGCGGTTCAAAGAGAGCATCACCAGATTCATCATGCCCGCGCCCACCGGCACGGCCAAGAACTGGGCCGTTTACCGCAGCCGTTTCATCGATCCCATTCGCATCAAAGCCGGGGTGAACTTCTGGCGCACTTACGAGTTGGACCTGCGGCGTGCGGAAGCCCGTTGGGGCGTGCCCGCCGACATCATCGCCGGGGTGATTGGCGTGGAAACCATCTACGGGCGCCAAACGGGCAATTACCGGGTGCTGGATGCCTTGACCACTTTGGGTTTGGATTTTCCAAAAGGACGCAGCGACCGCAGTGCTTTCTTTCAAAAAGAATTAGGTCACTTTCTAAAGCTTTGCAACGAACAAAACATGGATCCCACCACCGTGCTGGGTTCTTATGCCGGGGCGCTGGGCTTACCGCAATTCATGCCCAGCTCAGTCCGCAACTACGCCATTGATTTTGATGGCGATGGCCGCATTGACCTGCTTCGCAGCCCGGTGGACGCGATTGGCAGCGTGGCCAAATACCTGGCCGACCATGGCTGGCAAAAAGACATGCCCAGCTACTATGAAGTAACCCCGCCCACCGATGCGGACGCCTTGGCCAAACTGCTGGCGCCTGACATCGTGCCCAGCTTCAGCGTGACACAGATGCAAACCCTGAATGCCATGCTCCCCGATGCAGCCCAAACCCACACGGGTTTGCTGGCATTGGTGAAACTTCAAAATGGCGATTCGGCCCCAACATATGTAGCGGGAACCGGCAATTTTTATGCGGTCACCCGCTACAACCAATCCAGCTATTACGCCTTGGCGGTGATTCAGCTGGGGCAGGCCGTGTCACGGGATGTGAGCAATTTGCCTTGAGTTCCGTCCGGCCATTTAAAAAAATTGGGGCCTGATTTGCAGACTGAATATATTTGTGCTTAAAATTCGAGCGTGGCGTTTAACGCCCGGCTCTGATTCCCTCAATAAGTATTTCAATGCCCCCGACTGCGGGCCACAAGGACTCTTCATGAGCAACTACCAAGATCTTCTGGCAAAAAAGGCCGCTCTCGAAAAGCAATCGGCCGAACTCGAAAAACAATTGCAAGATGCTCGCCGTGCCGAGCGTGCTGGCGTGATTGCCCAAGTCAAATCGCTGATGGCCGAGCATGGCCTGACCCTGGCAGACCTGGGTGGCGGCAAGGCTGGCGGCACGGGCAAGGCACCTTCGGCCAGCGCTGGCCGCAAGGTCGCTCCCAAATACCGCAATACCGCCACGGGCGAAACCTGGACTGGCCGTGGCCTGCAACCCAAGTGGGTTCAAGCTGCTGTGGCATCGGGCAAGAAACTCGAAGATTTCGCGATCTGAATTTGAATCAACCCCAAGTTGATTCTGCAAAAAGCCGACGCTGGTGCGTCGGCTTTTTTTATTGGGCCTTGTCCTTGAAATCACCGGCCAGCCCAAACACGAATTGATCCGGCTTGAGATAACGCCTCAATGCCTGGTTGACCTGGTCCAAGGTCAAGGCCTCCAAGGCGGCGTCCACTTTGGCCGACACTTCGAATGTGCGGTCGAGGTAAAGGTTGCTGACCCAGGCCGCCGCCAAGCGGGCATCTTGCGCGCGCGACAATTGCCTGAAATTCAGTAGGCCTCGTTTACCCGCCTCAAACTCGGCCTGAGTAAACCCTTGGGCCAACACTTTGGCCACTTCCTCGCGAAAAGCCGCTTCTACCTTGCTTCGATTTTGCGGCGCAAAAATGGCCGAGGCGATCCACTGAGAATTGGGCTCGATGGCATTCCATTGCACCGCGCTGTAGACGCTGTAAGACAACCCTTCCTTTTCGCGAATGCGATTCCAGAATCGGGAATCGCCGCCAGAGCCCAGCAGATGATTCGCCAACATGAAGGCGGGATAGTCCGGGTGCAAATCATTCAAGGGCAAGTCTTGCAGCACCTGCATGGCCGCATTTTGTTTATCGGGCGTGGGCAGCACCAGGCGTGTGGGCGGCACGGGTATCAAAGGGGATGGCACGCGTGCAATCGCTTGCTGGCTTTTCCACCCACCCAAGGCACGCTGCAAAGCCGAAGTAACGGCCTTGGCGTCGAAATCACCCACCGCCGCAAACTGAGCTTGGCTCGCACCCACGAATTTGGCGTGAAACTCGCGCACCTGCTCAATCTTCACGGCACGCCAATCGGATTCGATTTCATCAAAGGTCCGGGCATGGCGCACATCGCCGCGTGGATAAGGGTTGCCATGGCGTGACAAGGCCTCGTTCAGAACCGCCTGCGGCTCCTTGCGCTGTCCTTCCAGGCCGGTCAGGGCCTGGCGACGAATCTCTTCCAAGGCGTCGGCCGGCAAGCTGGGGTGGCGCAGCAGGTCGCCCACCAGCTCAATGGCGGCGGGCAGGTTCTCGCGCTTGGTCGAGATGCCCACACTCAAGATGCCATCGTCGGCCTGGAAGGACACCTCGGCCTGCAAGGCATCCATCCGGTCCTGCACCTGCTGTCGGTTCAAATTGCTGCTGCCCTTGTCCAGCAGCTCGCCCAGGGCTGACGGCACCTCGCCCCAATTGACCAATGACTTTTCATCGCCCATGCGCAAGGTCAAGGTGGCCCGAACGGCCTGGCCACGCGTGGTCTTGGGCAGCAATGCCACTTTCAAGCCCGGCTCGATGGTGAGGCGCTGGGTGCGGGCGTTGATGTTGGCCGGGCTGGCCACAAAGGTCTCGGCCTGCACGCCTGCATCCTGGCCTTTGAAATCTTTCAGCATGGCCACGACGTCAACGTGCTGCGGGGTCGGCGCCCGCACTGGCGTGCCGGTGGGCAGGTAGGCGCCCACGGTGCGGTTGGACTGCACCAGGTACTGCTGGGCCACGCGTTGCACATCAGCCAGCTTGACCGCCTTGACGCGATCACGGCTGAGGAACATCAAACGCCAATCCCCTTGGGCTACCGCGCTGGACAAGGCCACGCCAACGTGCTGCGAATCGGCAAAGCCCATGTCCCAGTCGTTCAGCCATTTGGTGCGGGCGCGGTCGAGTTCTTCCTGGGTGATAGGCTCACGGCCCACCGATTCGACCACGTCGAGCAAGGCTTTGCGAGAGGCCTCTACGTCTTGGCCGGGCGCCAGTTGGGCCCCCATGATCATGAAGCCCGGGTCGGCCAGGGCTTGCGAGAAGCTGAACACCGAAGCGGCCAATTGCTGGTCGGTCAGGCGCTTGTGCAGGCGGCCGGATGGGTTGTCGCCCATGATCACCTCCAGCAACTCCACTGCCGCAAAATCGGGGTGGGCGCCGGGCACCACGTGGTAGCCGGCATAGAGCAGCGGCACGCCGCCCACACGGCGCAAGGTCACGGCCCGTTCGCCATCCTGCACCGGGTCCAGCGTGTACAGGGGCGGCAACACGCGCTTGGGCTTGGGGATCACGGCAAAGTATTGCTGCACCCAGGCCAGCACCTTGGCCTGATCAAACTTGCCCGACACGATCAGGGTCGCGTTGTCAGGTTGATAGTGCTTGCGGTAGAAGGCTTGAAGGTGGCTGATATCCACGCCTTCCACGTCGGCGCGGGCACCGATGGTGGATTTGCCGTAGTTGTGCCATTGGTACATGGCGGCCACGGTTTTCTCCAGCAAGACACGGCCGGGCGAGTTCTCGCCCATTTCCATCTCGTTACGCACCACGGTCATCTCGCTGTCCAGATCCTTGCGCGCGATGAAGCTGTTGACCATCGCATCGGCCTGCCACTCCAGGTACCAGCGCAGGTTCTCATCGTTGGCGGCAAAGCTGGCGTAGTAGTTGGTGCGGTCGTAAGACGTGGAACCGTTGGCACTGAAGCCACGTTTGTTGAAATCACCCCACACTTGGGGATGCCGGGGAGAACCCTTGAACAGCATGTGTTCCAGCAGGTGCGCCATGCCCGTTTCGCCATAGCTTTCGTGGCGTGAGCCCACGCGGTAGGTCACGTTGACGGTGGTCGTGGGTTTGGAATCATCCGGGATCAGCAGCACCTGCAAGCCATTGGGCAGGCGGTATTCACGGATGCCTTCCACTGCGGTGACCTGGCTCAGGGCGGTGGGGGCAACGGGGCCCTTGGCCAGCGCCGGGCTCATCAGGGCCGTGGCCAAGGCCAGGCTCAACACAGAAGTAAATGCATTTTTTGAACGGATGGGAGTCATCACGGCGCCGACGGGATCGGATGGTGGCAATGCGGTTCAGTGTAGGCGTGGGCTCGAAAGGTTCCCGTTTCAGGCCTTATGCTGATGGGTGCCCCAGCTGTCATCACAAAACTTCACATCAACATGAACCGATGCTCACGTTCTGTCACCGTTTTGGCCAGCCTGGCTGGGCTCTTTTTGATGTCTGGTTGTGGCCAGAATGAGGTGACGCCGTGGTCGGGTTATGCAGAGGCTGATCTGGTCTACCTGGCCTCGTCGGGCGCCGGCGTGCTCAGCACGATTCAGGTTCAGCGGGGCGATATGGTGCCTGCGGGCGCCGACTTGTTCCAGATTGACGCGGCCTCTGAAATCTACGGTAAGCAGGCGGCCCAGGCGCAGCAAAGCAAGGCCGCCGCCCAATTGGCCGACCTGGGCAAGGGGCGCCGCCAGAACGAGCTCAAAGCCATTAAGGCCCAACTGGACCAGGCCAAGGCGGCCCTGACCATTTCGGCCGCGCAGCTCAAGCGCAACAGGGATCTCGTGCGCCAGGGCTTCATCACGCCCTCGCAGATGGACGAGCTGGAAGCCGCCAAGGCGCGTGACACGGCGCGCGTGCACGAGTTGCAGGCGCAACTGGCCGCCGCCCAGGACAGTGCCCGCCCTGACACCGTGGCTGCCGCCAAGGCCGAGCTTCAAGCTGCCAAGGCCCAGGTGTCACAACAACGCTGGGCCGAAGATCAGAAGGTGCGGCGTGCGCCCGTGGCCGCCCGCGTGTTCGATGTCCTTTACCGTCTGGGCGAATGGGTGCCGGCGGGCGCCCCCGTCGTGGCCTTGCTGCCGGATCACGCGGTGAAGGTGCGCTTCTTCGTGCCCCAGGAGGCCTTGGCCCAGACCAAGGTTGGGCAGGCCGTGCGCTACAACTGCGACGGCTGCACAGCAGGCACGGCCACCATCCGCTACGTGTCACCCCAGGCCGAGTTCACGCCCCCGGTGATCTACAGCAACGAGAGCAAGGGCAAGCTGGTCTACATGGTCGAGGCCACGCCCGATGACCAAGCCAGCGACACTCTCAAGCCCGGCCAGCCTTTGAGCGTGACCCCTGCCCCTGCCCCTGCCCCTGCCCCTGCCCCTGCCGCGGCCAAGACATGAGCGAGCCATCTCCCGATCTGGCCATCGATGTCCGAGGCCTGAGCAAGCGTTTCGGTGACCGCATGGTCGTCGATGGCATCGACATCCAGGTGCGGCGCGGCGAGATCTGCGGCTTCCTGGGGCCCAACGGCAGCGGCAAGACCACCACCATCCGCATGCTGTGCGGCCTGCTGGAGCCCACCGCCGGCCAGGGCCACTGCCTGGGCTTTGACCTGGTCACGCAATCGCGCCAGATCAAGCTGCGCACCGGCTACATGACGCAAAAGTTCGGCCTGTACGAAGACCTGAACATCGAAGAGAACCTGTATTTCATCGCCGAGGTCTATGGCATGCCCGGCGGCCGGCAAAAGGTTGAACAGACCCTGGACCGCCTGGGCCTGACCGAGCGCCGGCATCAACTGGCCGGCTCGTTGTCGGGCGGCTGGAAGCAACGTCTGGCCTTGGGCGCCTGCCTGTTGCACGAACCGCAATTGCTGCTGCTGGACGAGCCCACTGCCGGTGTTGACCCCAAAGCTCGCCGCGACTTCTGGCACCAGATCCACCTGCTGGCTGCCGAGGGCCTGACCGTGCTGGTCAGCACCCACTACATGGACGAGGCCGAGCGCTGCCACCGACTTGCCTACATCTCTTACGGCAAGGTGCTGACCGCGGGCACCTCTGAGCACGTGATCGGCACCTCGGGACTGCGAACCTGGCAGGTGCGGGGCGATCAACTCGACAAGGTCATCGGCCTGACCAACCACAGCGACGACTGGATGGCCATTCCCTTTGGCACCTCGGTGCACGTCAGCAGCACCAGCCCCTTGGATTTCGCCGAATGGCTGCGGGCCCAGTCGCCCCAGCATGACTGGCTGGTCGAGACCATCCCCACCAGCCTGGAAGACGTTTTCATCCACCTGAGCCAGCATGCACAAGACAATTACCGATAAGCCGCTGTCATGGCGCCGCATCTGGGCGGTGCTGCGCAAGGAGTTCGTGCAGATCAAGCGCGACCGGCTGACCCTGGCGATGCTGGTGGCCATCCCTTTGCTGCAGTTGGTGATGTTCGGCTACGCCATCAACGGCGACCCCAAGCACCTGCCCACCGTGGTCGTGGCGCCCGACGCCAGCCCGATGGTGCGCAGCATCATCCGGGCGGTTGAAAACACTGGCTACTTCAACGTCGAGGCCATCGTCACCGAGCAGGAGGCCGAGCGCTGGCTGGCCGAAGGCGATGCGCAATTCGCGCTGGTCTTCCCCTCTGACTTCACGCACAAGCTGATGCGCGGTGAGCGCCCTGCCATCGCGGTCTACAGCGATGCGAGCGATCCGTCCACCTCTGGCGGGGCCCTGGCCACCTTGAGCCTGCTGCCCAACCTGGCCTTGAACGCCGAACTGCGCGGCCCCTTGAGCCGGCTGCAGGCCAGCCCGGCGCCCTTCGAGCTGCGCATCCACCGCCGCTACAACGCCGAGGGCATCACGCAATACAACATCGTGCCGGGCCTGATGGGCATCATCCTGGTGATGACTTTGGTGATGATGACCGCCATGGCCATGACCCGCGAACGCGAACGCGGCACACTGGAAAACCTGCTGGCCACGCCCGTCAAACCACTGGAGGTGATGATCGGCAAAATCATGCCCTATGTGCTGATCGGCTACCTGCAGGTGCTGATGGTGTACATCGCCTCGCGCTGGCTGTTCGCCATCCCCATGTTCGGCAACCACCTGCTGCTGACCCTGACCGTGCTGGTGTTCATCATCGCCACGCTGGTGGTGGGCTTTTTGTTCTCGACCATCGCGCGCACGCAGATGCAGTCGACGCAGATGACGATCTTCTACTTCCTGCCCAACATCCTGCTGTCCGGCTTCATGTTCCCCTTCCGGGGCATGCCGACCTGGGCGCAGTGGGTGGGTGAAGTGATGCCCATCACCCACTTTTTGCGGGTGGTGCGCGGCATCATGCTCAAAGGCTCCACTTTGATGGAGATCTGGCCCCAGCTGTGGCCCATGGCACTGTTCACCCTGGTGGTGGGTGCCATCGCCATGATGCGCTATCGGCAAACGCTGGACTGATTAGCGCGCCGGTTGAACTCGCGGGGCCCGCATCACGCGGACCTTGCCACCCGTGGTCACCAGCAACACGGCATCGCCCGGGTTGAAGGTCTCGTTGCCCTTGGCCTGGACGATTGAACGGCGTTGGCCATTGCTCATTTGCAGCAAGATCTCGTTGGCATCTTCACGGGTGCCATAGCGCTCGGCGGCATTGCCCACCACACCGCCCACCACTGCGCCAATCACCCCCACGATCACCTGCTCTCGCGAGCCGCCCACCGCCGAGCCACCCACACCACCGATGACGGCACCGGTGGCCGCACCCGCCCCACTCTGTGAGCCCTCCACCACGACCGGGCGGACATTCAGCACCACGGCATCCTCAACCTGGGACAGACGCTGCGCATCGCCCGGCTTGACCACGTCGGGGCTGGTGGTGGAGCAGGCGGCCAGCACGGCCAACATCACGCCGGTACTGGCGGCGATCAAAAAGCGTTTCATGGGGATGGCCCTCAGCGACGATGAAGTCACTTTAACGCATCCCCCAAGACCTCGGCTGACAGCGGGTCGGGCCCGGATCGCCTCAATCCTCGATGCCCAACTCTTGAATCTTGCGCGTGATGGTATTGCGACCAATGCCCAACTTTTGCGCAGCTTCGATGCGCCGCCCGCGCGTGATTTCCAGTGCGGTGTGGATCAATTGGGCCTCGAACTGGCGGGTCAGCACATCCCAGACATCCGTGGCGCCAGACTCCAGCCGGACGCGGGCCTCTCGCTCCAGGTCGGACAACCAACTGGCGGGGGTCGCTGCTGCGGGCGCGCTGGGCGCCACTGGGGCGGCAAAGGCGTTGGCTGGCGCGTACGGCGCCTCCACCGCAACGGCCTCACCGAGTGGCGCCGCCACGGCGTGGCCGTCAGCAGGGCCAAACCCGCCCATCGGTGCGACGGGCTCTGACGGCGCATAAGCCTGCACCGGGGCCGACAAACTGCCGTGCGAGGCAGGTGCGGCGGGTTGCACGCCCATCAGCTCGGGCGGCAAGTCCTTGGACTCGATCACTTGCGACGGCGCCATCACGGTCAGCCAGTGGCAAATGTTCTCCAGCTGGCGAACATTGCCCGGAAAGTCGAAGGCCGTGAGCTTGGCCAAGGCAGGTTCCGAGATGCGCTTGGCATCCACGCCCAGATCCTTGCCGCTTTTTTGCAGGAAAAACCGCGCCAAGGCGGCCACGTCTTCGCGGCGCTCGCGCAAGGGCGGCAGCCGCAGGCGGATCACGTTCAAGCGGTGAAACAAGTCCTCGCGGAACACGCCCTGCCGCACGCGGTCTTCCAAGTTCTGGTGGGTGGCCGCGATCACGCGCACATTGCTCTTGAGCGGGTGATGCCCACCCACGCGGTAGAACTGGCCATCGCTCAGCACACGCAGCAAACGCGTCTGCAGGTCGAAAGGCATGTCGCCGATTTCGTCCAGGAACAGCGTGCCGCCGTCGGCCTGCTCGAAGCGGCCACGGCGCATGGTTTGCGCGCCCGTGAACGCCCCGCGCTCGTGCCCGAACAGTTCAGATTCCAGCAAATCCTTGGGGATGGCCGCCGTGTTGATCGCCACGAATGGTCCGCTGCTGCGCGAGCTGTGCTTGTGCAGCGCCTGCGCCACCAACTCTTTGCCCGAGCCCGATTCGCCCGTGATCAGCACGGTGACATTGCTCTGGCTGAGGCGGCCAATGGCGCGGAACACGTCCTGCATCGCCGGGGCCTGACCCAGCATTTCAGGCATTTGCTGCAGGCGCTCGTCAGAGACGTCCTCGCGCACGCTCTCGTCCACGGCGCGTCGGATCAACTCCACCGCCTTGGGCAAATCGAAAGGCTTGGGCAAGTACTCGAATGCGCCCCCTTGGAAGGCCGAAACGGCGCTGTCGAGGTCGGAGTAGGCCGTCATGATGATGACCGGCAGCCCTGGGAAACGCGCCTTGACCTTGCTCAGCAGATCGATGCCCGACCCGCCAGGCATGCGGATGTCGGAGACCAGCACCTGCGGCTCGTCGTCTTCGAGGGCGGCCAGCACGTCACGCGGATTCGTGAAGCTGCGCACCGGGAGGTCTTCGCGCGCCAACGCTTTTTCAAGCACAAAGCGGATGGATTGGTCGTCGTCAACGATCCAGATAGGTTTCATGCCGGCCTGTCAGTGTGTGCACCCGATGGTCGAATGCTGACAGGGCAGCCCGGTCACGGCAAGGGAATCAATAATTTGAAAACCGTGCGTCCTGGCTCGCTCTCGCATTCGATGGTGCCTTGGTGCTGTTGAACGAAGGTTTGTGCCAATGTCAGACCCAGTCCCGAACCACCGTCTCGCCCAGACACCAAAGGGTAGAAGATGCGATCGCGGATGGACTCGGGGATGCCCGGGCCGTTGTCCTCAATATGCAAGACCAGTGCCAACCGGTGCAATTGCCGGTTGATGGTCAGGCGTCGGGCCACGCGCGTGCGCAAGGTCAGCACCGCTTCTCCGGCCTGAATGCGGTCAGACAAAGCCTGGGCGGCGTTGTGGGCAATGTTCAAAACCGCCTGGATCAGCTGCTCGCGGTCACCGCGGAACTCGGGCAAAGAAGTGTCGTAGTCGCGCCAGACCTTCAACCCCTTGGGGAACTCGGCCAGGATCAGCGAGCGAACGCGTTCGCACACCTCGTGCACATTCACGTCGCCCACCAAGTGGGGCCTCCGGTGTGGCGCCAGCAGGCGGTCCACCAGGGCCTGCAGGCGATCGGCTTCGTGGATGATGACCTGGGTGTACTCGGTCAGCGATTTGGATTCCAGCTCCATCTGCAGCAGTTGCGCCGAACCACGGATCCCGCCCAGCGGGTTCTTGATCTCGTGCGCCAGATTGCGGATCAGCTCTTTATTGGCCTGCGCCTGGTCCAACGCGCGCTCTTCCCGCTCCTGGCGGGTTTGCTGCTCGACCTCGACCAGCTCGATGAGGACCAGGTCGGCATGCTCCAGCCGCGTCACGATCACCTGAACTGGCAGCGAATCCACAAAAACATGCGGATGCCGCTTGAGCTGGGCCTCGATGCGGCTGGTGGCGAACTCGTTGCGCGCCACGGCGCCCACGATGTCTTGCAGCAGCATGGGGTCTTCGAACCAATCGAAGATCGACTCGCGCAAGACGCTGCGGCGCGACAAGCCCAGCACCTCTTCAAATGCGGCATTGGCGAACAGGCACTGCCCGTCGGGCTCAACCACAGCCACCATCGTGGCCAGGTAGTCAAACACGTCCAGGCCGCTGGGCAAGAGTTTTTGAACTTCGCCAGGGTCCACGGTAGAGCCACCGCGTGCCATGCTGGATTGGCGCCCGGAGTGCACGCCACCCCGCCCCGATGAAGCCGCCTGGCTCACTTGCCGCTTCCTGCCGCGGTCAGTTCACGCCTCAGTGCGGCCACGTCGGCCTCTTTGCGGGTCACGGCGGCCTTCAGCTCGTTGACGCGGTCCTGGTATTTCTGGAAATTGCGCTCGTCGCCCTGGCGCTCAGGCTGGCCATTGTTGTATTGCTTTTGCAAAGCGCTCAGCGCGGCTTCTTCTTTCTGAAGCTCGGCCTCGAGGATGCGGCGCTTGTCGGCATCGCGGGCCTTCTGGTCATCGGCAGCCACTTTTTCACCGCCGGTGGATGACGATGACGTTGAAGCGGCCTTGGGTTTGATCGACTGGATCACCGTGATGGGCGCGCCTTCCAGCGTCTTGCAGCCCTTGCCAATCGCCTCTTTGGCCGACAAGGCATCGGTGTAGAGGTTGCCGGGGCAACGGTAGACAGGCTTGTCTTCCGCCTGCGCCTGGGCAGACCCGGCCAGCAGCAATGCCACCAAAGCCAGTCCGCGGGCAGCAGGGCCCCAATCCTCAGTCAAAGTGTTCTTCCTGTCGTGCATGGTCCAAGCGCTCCAGCGTGATTGGAGCCAAGTATGCCCTCAGCCCAGCACCCTTAACGCTTGAAAAGCAAAAAGGGGCGACCGGAGTCGCCCCTTTTACACACGCCAGAGCGTGATCCCGGGAGGGATCACAGGCTGTAGTACATGTCGAACTCGACAGGGTGAGTGGCCATGCGGAAGCGGGTGACTTCCTGCATCTTCAGCTCGATGTAAGCGTCGATGTAGGCGTCGGTGAACACGCCACCCTTGGTCAGGAACGCGCGGTCCTTGTCCAGGTATTCCAGAGCTTGGTCCAAGCTGTGGCACACGGTCGGGATCAGTGCATCTTCCTCTGGGGGCAGGTGGTACAGGTCCTTCGTGGCGGCTTCGCCAGGATGGATCTTGTTTTCCACGCCGTCCAGACCGGCCATCAGCAGAGCCGAGAAGCCCAGGTAGGGGTTCATCAGTGGATCGGGGAAGCGGGCTTCCACGCGACGGCCCTTGGGGTTCGCCACGTGAGGAATCCGGATCGAGGCCGAGCGGTTCTTGGCCGAGTAGGCCAGCTTCACCGGGGCTTCGAAGCCAGGCACCAGACGCTTGTACGAGTTCGTACCAGGGTTGGTGATGGCGTTCAGAGCACGGGCATGCTTGATGATGCCGCCGATGTAGAACAGCGCGTATTCGCTCAGGCCAGCGTAGCCGTCGCCTGCGAACAGGTTCTTGCCGTCTTTCCAGACCGATTGGTGAACGTGCATGCCGGAGCCGTTGTCGCCAACGATGGGCTTGGGCATGAACGTGGCCGTCTTGCCGTAGGCGTGGGCAACGTTCTGGATCACGTACTTCTGCAGCTGGACCCAGTCGGCGCGCTGGATCAGCGTGCTGAACTTGGTACCGATTTCCATCTGACCGGCGTTGGCCACTTCGTGGTGGTGCACTTCAACGGGAATGCCCAGCGATTCGAGGATCAGGCACATTTCCGAGCGCATGTCCTGGAAGCTGTCAACCGGGGGCACGGGGAAGTAGCCACCCTTGACGGCGGGACGGTGACCCGTGTTGCCGTGCTCGTATTCCTTGCCGGTGTTCCACGAAGCTTCTTCGGAGTCGATCTTCGAGAAGCAGCCGGACATGTCGTTGCCCCAGCGGACGCTGTCGAACACGAAGAATTCGGGTTCGGGACCGAAGTAGGCGGTGTCGCCCAGGCCGGAGGCCTTCATGTAGGCTTCAGCGCGCTTGGCCAGCGAGCGAGGATCGCGCTCGTAGGGCTTGCCGTCGGCAGGCTCGACCACGTCGCAAGACAGGATCAGGGTGGGTTCTTCGAAGAAGGGGTCGATGTTGGCCGTGTTGGGGTCAGGCATCAACTGCATGTCGGAGGCTTCAATGCCCTTCCAACCAGCGATCGAGGAGCCGTCGAAGGCGTGGCCCGAGGTGAATTTGTCTTCGTCGAAATGCGACACGGGCACGGTGACGTGCTGTTCTTTGCCGCGGGTGTCGGTGAAACGGAAATCAACGAACTTGACTTCGTTGTCTTTCACCAACTTCATCACGTCGGCGACGGTCTTATTGGCCATCAGAAGCTCCTAGCCAGAGGCTTAAGTTAAAGCAGGGGTAATCGAATGAGGTTGTTTCCAGATCAGAAACAGCGCGCAGTGTAATAGCAGAAAGCGTGCCGCCGAAGGTGCAGCCACCTTCGGGAATTCGGCAATTCAGGCGTCTGGCCACCCCACAAAATCGGTGCCTGATGCACCCTAACGCGCCACGCACGGTATTTTCAGCGACGCGCGGCCAGCGTCTAATGCCGGGGGCGAGCCTATTTTGCACCAATAGCGTGCGTAAATAAGGTGATTCAATTAACGCACCATTATTGGGCCTGTTGATGCACCAATTTGAACAAGCGCGGATTGCATCCACTCAAAGGCTTGCTCAGCCTTGTGGGCTAGCCCCTTGACCCCGAGCTCAATGTGGCGCCCATGCAATGGGTGATCCACGCTGGGCAAACTGAACACGCGGACGCCGGGGAAGCGTTGCTCCAGCTCCACCATCATCGGCGTCAGCACCGACTCGGCCATCGCATAGACGATCACAGAGTGTTCGACTTGCTGCGCCTGCCCATGCAGATCGGCATGCAGCTCGTCCAGCACCCAGGCCATCATCGGCCAGGCCATGACAGGGAAGCCGGGCAGGAAATGAACGCGGTTCTCGATCGAGAAACCTGGGATCTGGTTATAGGGATTGGGAATGATGGTGGCGCCTTGGGGAAAGCGCCCCATGTCCAAGCGGCGAAGGGTATCGGGGTGATCGGGCAAAAACGGCGTGCCTTCTTTCTCGGCCATGGCCTGGCTGCGCGCCAGAATCAGTTCGCGCGCCTCAGGGTGCAGCGCCAGGTCGCGGCCCCAGGCTGCCCCAGCACAAGCCCGGGTGTGGTCATCAGGGGTGGCGCCAATGCCGCCGAACGAGAACACCACATCGCTGCCGCTCAAGGCATGGCGCAGCTCGCTGGTGATTTGTTCGGGCTCATCACCCACATAGCGGGCCCAAGACAAACGCAAGCCGCGCTCTTTGAGCAGCTCGATGGCCTTGACCAGGTGCTTGTCTTCGCGGCGGCCGCTGAGGATTTCGTCGCCAATGATGATGATGCCGATCATGCCGGGTCCAGGATAACGAGTTGAGGCGTGGGGCTGGCGGCGCGCAAGTCACGAAGGGCCGCCAGCAGATAGTGGCTGAACCACAGAGATGAAAAAGCAAACACCAGCGTGTACACCCACACCGAGGCCACGATGAGCAAGGGAGCCACCACCACGGAGATCGCCCCCAGCACCGCCCACAAGGCCGTGGGTGCCGCGCCAAGGTAGCCCGACACCACGCCCATGATGAGCAAAGGCACGCGGTGATCCTGCAGCAGGGTGACGCGCTCTTGCACGGTGGCATGGCCCGCCAGCGCATCGAAGGCCATGACGCGGTAGGTCAGCCAACCCCAGATAAGGGGCGGCAGGATGAGCCCGAATGGGGGAATGAGCCAAAGCGGCAAGCTGACCACCATCACCAGCACGGCGATCAAGGTGGCGCCCAATGACCACGACAGGGAAGTCCACCAGGGCGCCTCGTGGCGCACCTCCAGGCCGGCGAAACGGCGCTGAACCACCAGGCGAACGAGCGCGGGCATCATCAGTGTGGCCACTAACAGCAGCGACAACACCACCAACAAGGGCACGGCCAGCACCACCACGATCAAGGGCGCGATGACGGCCCGCAAGCCCGAAGCGCCCACCGTGTCCAGCCAGCCCATCAGGGTCTGGCTGATGGCCCAACCGTCCAGGCCTTGGCGTACACCAGCAACAGCGCCCTCCCAGTAAAAGTGGGCCAGGCCCAAGGAGAGCAGCACCGCTGCCAGCAAAGGCAGCAAGGACAGCCAGATCACACGGGGATGAAGGCAGTAGGCCGCGGCACGCCAGAAAGCATCGATCGTCTTTTGCATGACGACAGGATACCCAAGGTCGGGTTCAGCTGCCTTGGACCAGTCTTTTCAGGCCCAACCATTGCTGGGCCCAGAAGCCACGCCCGTAGTCCTTGCCGCCAAATTCGGGCAGTTGATCGCGCACGCCAGTGGGCTCCATGGCCAAGCCCGGCCGCGCTTCAATGCGGGCGGTGCCAAAGAGGATGTCCCACACCGGGAACAGCACGGCGAAGTTGCAGCCGCCCAAGGTGCCCGGGGTCGGCCCCTCATGCCCTATCCCAATGCCATGGTGAATACGGTGAAAGCGCGGGCTGACCAGCAGGCGTTCGCCCAGCCAACCAAAGGTGAGGCGTGCATTGGCGTGCGCCAGGCTTTCCATCAATTGCGTGAAGGCGACCACGGCGATGAACTGGCCCGGCGGCACGCCAATGGCACGGGCGGTGAACGCGATGATCGTGTCCCGGATCAGGTCATCGAGCAGGTGGTTGCGGTTGTCGCTCCACATCGTCATCTGGCGCTGGCTGTGGTGCAGGGAATGCAGTGCCCACCAGCGATCCAGGCCGTGCTGCCCGCGGTGGATCCAGTAGTCCACCAGGTCGAACACCAGCAAGTACAGGACGAAACTGGCCAGGGCGGTGTCGGTGACGCCGGGCCACCAGCCTTGCATCAACGCGTCCAGCTGAATGCCATCGATGCCGTGCACGCGGGCCGAGCCGAAGACCTCGTCCAGCAAGGGCCCGACCGAGAAGAACATCAGCAGCCTGAACAGGCCCAGCCGGTGGATGAAGGTGTAGACCATGTCCACCCGCACTGCGATGCGGTCACGCAAGGGCTCGACCGGGCGCCAGCGTTGCAAGGGTGCCAACAGGCAAAGCATCACCAGCAACTGGATGAGCCCGACCATCAGCCAGCCTGTGGCTTCGTAGGCGTCTTCAAGCAGATTGCCCATGCCCAGGCCATACACGGCGGGCTGCACCACCGTTTCAAACAACCATTGCTGGACGTTGCCAAAGGCATCGCTCAAGGCGGAGATGATGTCGAGGTCGATCATGGCCAACAGCTCAACGGGGGGCCGTGCTCACCTGCGCGTACGCGGGGTGGTCGCGCAAGGTAGCGAAGCACAAACCCTTGGCCTTGAGGCCGGTGATCAGGGGTTCCAGCACCGCAGGGGCCCAGGGATCTTGGCGGGACCAGATGCCCAGGTGCATGAGCAAGATGTCGCCACTGCGCACGTCGCGCAAGGCGCGGTCAAGCAGAACCCGGTTGGGGTAGCGCTCGCTGGACAACTCATCGCCGAGGAAACCAGCCGGCGCCCACGGCACGTGCTGCCAGCCGCAGGCCTTGGCGGCGCTGAGCAAGGCCGGCGAAGTCTTGCCTCCCGGGGCACGGAACAAGGCGCGCATGGGCCGCCCGGTCATGGCCTGGAAGCGGCGAGCGGGCTTGGCCAGTTCTTCACAATAATCGGCCTGGCTGAATTGGCGTTTTTGACCGGCGTGAGGCCCGGCCGTGGCTTGCAAGACAAAGCCTTTGGGCTTGTCCGCGCGCCAGATCACGTGGTCCCAGGTGTGCGAACCAAAATCATGGCCATCGGCGGCCAGGGCTTTCCACCAGGGGGCCCATTGCTCATCCAGGGTGTTACCTGCAGCCTTGTCACCCACGGCCTGGGTTCGCTCATTGGCCAGGAAGAACGTGGCCTTGACGTGCTGGCGTTTGAGCACATCAACAATCAAGGGCGCCACGCCCATGTGGCCGGTGTCAATCGTCAGGTAGACCGGCTTGGAGCACAGCCCGTCGGCAAAAGCCGTCGCGCAGCCCAGCGTGGCCGTGAACACCATTGAAGCTTTGAGCAAGCTCATGCTGGCCGACTCAGTGCATGGGCGCGTGGTCCAGCGTCCACACGCCGTGGGGTGAGCGGCCCACCTTCACTTGCCGCACCACTTTTTTGGTGACGGTGTCGATGAAAGTGACTTTGCGGGCCCAACGCGAGGTCACCAAAATCGTTTTGGTGTCGGCGGACAAGTCCATGCAATCAGGGCCGCCTGGTGCCGGGTAGGTGTCCACCACTTTGAGCGTCTGCATGTCGATGCGGCTGATCGTGTTGGCCGCCCGGTTGCTCAGCAGCACATGGCGCTTGTCGCCCCAGGCGCGGAAAGCATGGGCACCCGCGCCCGTGACCAAGCGCTTGATCAGCTCCGGCTTGGCGCCAGTGACGTCGTAGACCTCGGCATACATGTCACCCGTCAGGCCGATGAAGATGCGCTTGTCATCGGGGGTGATGAAAATGTCGGCGGGCATCTTGCCCACGGGCACCTTCCAACGCGGCTTCTGCGTGGCCAGGTCAATGGCGATCAGCTCGTCACTGTCCTGCATGGTCGAGTAGACCACGGTGCTTTTGCTGTCGATGTTGAGGTGGCTGGGCGTCTTGCCGGTGGGCACCCGTTTGGCCAGCATCAGGTCAAAACCGCCACCTGCCCGCGCGGTCACGCGGTAGATGTCCACGTGGTTGAGGCGGTTGGCCGTGGTCACAAACCATTTCATGTCGGGCGAAAAGCGCAGCTGGTAGGGATCGGCGATGTTCTCGATCACGCGCTGGACTTGACCGGTCTTGGGGTCGATCAAGGTCAGGGAATCGCTCAAGGCGTTGGCCACGATCAGGGATTTTTCGTCCGGCGACAAATACAGGTGGTGCGGCTCCTTGCCGGTGGGCACGCGCCGGATCTCCTTGAAGCTCACCGGGTCAATGATGCTGATGGTGGCATCGAGCGAATTGAGGGCAAAAATCGGGGCAGCGCCAGCGTGGGAAATGCACAGCGTCAGCAGCAAAGCGGCGGCGTGCAGCCACCGCTTTGCGCGTTGATGGGAAAACTTCGTCAATTGGATCACCTGGGGTCAAGGCGGGCAGTGTACGCGCCGCATTCACCGCCCAATCGCGACAATTACTCGTCGCTTCCGCCCAATACCGAGCCCAGCAAACTGCCGGCGCCCAAGCCGCCCAGCAAGGAACCCTCTTCGCGGCCGCCGCCACCGCGGTTTTGTGGCGCCGCGGCAAAGATGCGAGAAGCCAGGCGAGAGAACGGCAGGCTTTGCAGCCAGACCTGGCCGGGGCCGGTCACCTTGGCCAGGAACAGGCCCTCGCCGCCAAACAAGGCGGTCTTGATCTTGCCCACGTACTGGATGTCGAAATCGACATCGCTGGTGTAGGCCACGACGCAACCCGTGTCGATCATCAAGGTCTCGCCCGGCTTGAGGTCGCGGCGAACCACCGTGCCCCCGGCATGGACAAACGCCAAGCCATCGCCCTCCAGCTTTTGCATGATGAAACCTTCACCACCAAAGAAGCCGGTGCCCAACTTCTTTTGCAGTGCAATGCCAAGCGACACGCCACGCGCGGCACACAAGAAGGAGTCCTTCTGGCAGATCAACCGGCCACCCAGCTGGCTCAAGTCCATGGGCAAAATCTTGCCTGGATACGGAGCAGCAAACGCGACGCGTTTTTTGCCCGGAGCCTGGTTTGTGAAGATGGTGGTGAACAGGGATTCACCGGTGATCAAGCGTTTGCCAGCGCCCAGCAGCTTGCCGAACAAGCCGCCGGATTGGTTGCCCGAGCCATCGCCAAAGATGGTGTCCATTTCGATGCCGGCGTCCATGAACATCATGCTGCCGGCCTCGCCAATGGCGGCCTCGCCGGGGTCAAGTTCCACCTCGACGAATTGCATCTCTGCGCCCTTGATCTCGAAATCCACCACATCCATGGCCATGACTGGTCTCCTGCTCCGTTAAATACACGATCTTTATCCGCTTGCAACCCCCCTCAGATGGCGGGCGCTGGGGGAAACTAAGGGCACCACAAGCACCCAAAAGTGTTTCATGATCGGGGTTGTTGCGCCCCTCCGATTGTCGCCCAAAGCCACCCGCGCCACGCGCATGATCAGCGTTCATTGATGTTCCACCTAGAGCCCCTTCACACCCCCACCCTGGCCTTGGTCCTGGGACTGGTCCTGTTCACCGCCTCGGGCATCATGACCCTGGTCGGCTTGACGCAGCGCACCTACCGTGGCTACTGGTGGTGGACGGTGGCGCAGTGGGGCAACACCATCAGTGCGGCCTCCTTGCTCTTCAAGGATGCGCATCCCATCATGCTGGCCGTGTCGGTGCTGCTGTCCTTGCAATGGCCCCTGACCATGCTGGGCGGCATGCGGCGCTTTTACGTGCGCAGCAACCTGCCCACCGAACCCTGGGTCGATTATTTCCTGCTGTTCATCGGATTCTCGGGCTGGCTGTGGGTCTGGCAGGCCAATCCGCATGACGTGGGCTCTCGCGTGGCGGTGTTCAGCCTGGTCAACATCTGCGGCTACCTGTATTGCGCCTGGATCGTGAGTTGCATCCGCGATTGGCGGCAAAGCGTCTACCTCAAGGTCATCCTCTTCTTCCTGCTGGGCGGCGCCATCTTCCAGGTGCCCCGCATGCTGACGGGCATCGCCTCGTGGGGCATGGTCGTCAACGATCCCAGCCTGATCCAGTTGCCCTCGTCGATGCTGGGGCTGGTGATCGGCGTGATGTTCTCGGTCTACATGTGCCTGCTGCTGACCTACGAGCGCACGGAACACGACTTGCGCGAGTCGCACCGCCAGCTGCGCGTGCTGGCCGATTTCGACATGCTCACCCAGGTGCCCAACCGCCGCCACTTCAACGAGATCGCCAGCCAGACCATGCGCCTGTGCGCACCCGGCAGCGCCTCGCTGATGCTCTTCGACATCGACCACTTCAAGCAGATCAACGACGAGTTCGGGCATGGCGCGGGCGATGAGGCCCTCAAGCTGGTGGCTGGCGGCGCCCGCAAGATGCTGCGCAGCCGCGATCTGCTGGGCCGCATCGGCGGCGATGAGTTCATCGCCCTGCTGCCCGAAACCAGCGTGAATGACGCCCTGCACGTGGCCGACCGCATGGTGCGCCATGTCGACACTGAACGCCATGCCTTGCAGCAGGCCCCCTTGAGCCTGAGTTTCGGCGTGGTTCAGATCATGCCGGGCGAGTCCCTGCCCGAAGCCACGCACCGCGCCGACCAAGCCTTGTTTGAAGCCAAACGCCAGGGCCGCAGCCGTGCCGTGGCGGCCGAAGACGCCGATGGCGAAGCCGTGTTCACCAGAACACGCCCTTTCGGGATGAGCACGCACTGAGGCCACGCCGATAAGGCGCGACAATCCCGCCATGCAGCAATTTGACGTGGTGGTGATCGGCGCAGGCGCGGCCGGTCTGTTTTGCGCCGGCATCGCCGGGCAACGGGGGCTCAAGGTTCTGGTGATCGACCATGCCGAGAAAGTAGCCGAGAAGATTCGCATCTCGGGGGGTGGCCGAAGCAACTTCACCAACAAGGAGGTGACGCCCGCCAACTTCCTGAGCGAGAACCCCCACTTTTGCCGCTCCGCCCTGGCAGGCTACACGCCTCAGGATTTCATCGCGCTGGTGGACCGCCATGGCATCCCCTGGCACGAAAAGCACAAAGGCCAGTTGTTCTGCGACCGGCGTGCCGATGACCTCATCCAGATGTTGCTGAAGGAATGCGAAGCCGGTGGCGTGGTGCGTTGGCAGCCCTGCGGGGTCAAGCAAGTGCGGCCCATCCAGGGCGGCGATGGCCAGCGCTTTGAGCTGGACACCGACCAGGGCACGGTGCAAGCCCACCAGGTGGTCATCGCCACCGGAGGCTTGTCGATCCCCAAAATTGGCGCCACGGACTTTGGCCAGAAGTTGGCGCAGCAACTGGGCCACACCATCGTGCCGCTTCGGCCTGCGCTTGTGCCCCTGACTTTTGACGCAGCCGAATGGGTTCCCTGGTCGGCCCTGTCGGGCATCGCCTTGCCGGTGGATGTGTCGGTGAGCGTGGAATCAACCGGCAAACGCAAGCAAATCAGCAGCGTGCATTTTCTGGAAGACCTGCTGCTCACGCACCGCGGGCTCAGCGGCCCGGCCGTGCTGCAAATTTCCAGCTATTGGCGGCCTGGCCAGGCGCTGACCATCGACATCGCACCACAGGGCAGCCTGGCCGAAGCGCTAAAGCAAGCCAAGACGGGCTCACGCAAGCAGCTGTCGTCGGCCTGGGCGCAGGCCCTGCCCGAAGGCGTGCCGCAGCGTTTGGCCCAGACCTGGCTGGAACAAGCCGCCGTCGCCCTGCCCGCCTTGCGCCCCGACGCCCCATTGGCCGAGATGAAAGACCGCGACCTGGACGCCCTGGGCGCCTCGGCGAATGCGTGGTCCATCACACCCAAGGGCACCGAAGGCTACGCCAAGGCCGAGGTGACCGCGGGTGGCGTGAACACGCAAGAGCTGAGCTCACAAACCATGGAAAGCAAGAAGGTGCCTGGCCTGCATTTCATCGGCGAGGTGGTTGACGTGACCGGCTGGCTGGGCGGCTACAACTTTCAATGGGCCTGGGCCAGCGCCGCCGCCTGCGCCCGCAGCTTGGTAAGATCCCACCCATGAGCTCCACACACTTCGGTTTCGAGACGGTTGACGAATCACAAAAGGCCCAGCGCGTGCGCGGGGTGTTCGATTCGGTGGCCAACAAGTACGACGTCATGAATGACCTGATGTCGATGGGCATGCACCGTTTGTGGAAGGCCTACACCATCGCCGCCAGTGGCGCCAAAGAGGGCCACAAGGTGCTGGACATCGCCGGCGGCACGGGCGACTTGGCCCAGGCTTTTGCCAAGCGCGTGGGCGCCTCGGGCACGGTGGTGCACACCGACATCAACGAGGCCATGCTCAGCACCGGCCGCGACCGCTTGCACAACGAAGGCGTGGTCCTGCCCACCACCATCTGCGACGCTGAAAAGCTGCCCTTCCCCACCGGCACCTTTGACATCGTCAGCGTGGCCTTTGGCCTGCGCAACATGACCCACAAAGATTTGGCCCTGGCCGAGATGTGCCGGGTGCTCAAGCCGGGCGGCCGCTTGCTGGTGTTGGAGTTTTCAAAGGTGGCCAAGCCACTGGAGAAAGCTTACGACTGGTACTCGTTCAATGTGCTGCCCAAGCTGGGCCAACTGGTGGCTGGCGATGGTGCCAGCTACAAGTACCTGGCCGAATCCATCCGCATGCACCCCGACCAGGCCACGCTCAAGGGCCTGATGAAGACCGCCGGCTTTGGCCACGTGGACGTGCACAACATGACCGGCGGCGTGGTGGCCCTGCACATGGGCATCAAATGCTGAACTGGCCTTTGGCCTTCAGCGTGACGACAAGCCCAGCAGATCGGCCTTGAGGTCTTTGTCCGCGACCTTCTCGCCAATCCAGATTTTCAGCAGCCCCTGGTAGAAGTCTTCGCCAGGGATGTCCTTGCCCAAGGGCTGGCCGCCCAGAACAATGTGCGTCCCGGAGCTCGGCAGGTAATCCAGTTGGATCACATCGCCTTTCTTGGCGTCTCCGGCCGACATCAGCGTGGTGTGCAGATCGTCCAGGCGTGACTGCAAGGCCACCAACTCGCGTGGGCTGAGGTTGGCCACCATGCCCTTGACCAGCGCTTCCGACAAATCACGGCCCCGTACATCCCTGAGCATGGTGATGTGGATGCTCTTGGGCCCAGGCTGGGCGAGCACGGCGCCGGGACTGCGATCACGCCCGGGCAAGTACAGCGCCACGGCGTAGACCTTCAAGATGAGCTTGGTGCGCAAGCCGGCACCATTGAGGACCAGCGACTGGCCCGCCACTTCGCAACGGTCGTCAAACGTGACACCCGCCACCACCTGAGCCGCATTCGCCACCGATGGCAGCGTGGCCGCCCCCAACAGGCCCAGGGCCAGCACCATCGAACCAACTGCCTTCATCACGATCTTTGAACCCCACAAAATCGCCGCACCAATGCGGCAGTATTAATGTTACATCGTCAATGCAACATCGGAGCGATATCATCCTGTTTACCGCATCCCGTTACCTTGCAATGACCGCCTCTTCTGCCAACCATTCACGGTCTCGCCGCCGCCCCACCGACACGTCGGACATGACGGTGGAGGACTTGGCCAACCAGACCGGCGTGAGTGTTCGCAACATCCGGGCTTATCAAACGGCGGGCTTGTTGCCCCCGCCCCGCCTGCAAGGACGACTGGGCTTGTACGGGCAAGAGCACCTGGGCAAGCTGGAACTGATCCGCGACTTGCGTCAACAGGGTTTTGGGCTGGAGGCCATTGGCGACATGCTGGCCAACACCCCGGATGGGGCCTGGTCGGAATACTCGCTGGTCACCCACCTGTTTTCCAAGAGCTTCTTCACGGTCGAGCCTTCTCAGCGCAAGGCCATGGCCGAGATGGCGGCCCATTGGGGCGCCACCGCCAGCCCGGCGCAGAAAGAGCGCCTGGCCAAGAATGGCCTGTACCGGCCGGTCGAGGGCGACGAGGTCGAGATGCTCAGCCCGTCACTGGAGCGCATTGGCATCCAGCTGGCCGAACTGGGCGTGTCACTGGACACGGTGCTGGACCTGCAGGACGACTTGATCCGGCACACGCGCGCGATTGCCAAGACCTACGTCGAGCAGTTGTTCCTGGACTTGATCCAGACGATGACCAAGGACAACAAGGCGCCTGGTGCTGACGCCTCGTCCACCATCGACGCGCGGCAAATCGCGCAACTGCACGCGGTGTTCGAACGCCTGCGGCCCTTGGCCATTGGCTCCATCTCGGCGGCTTTCCCGGTGGTGCTTCAGCAAGAGTTCGACAACGGGATCAAGAAGCGGCTGAAGGCCGGCGGCAAAAAGCGCTGACCGGCCTCATCACTTCAGCGCGAACTGCACGCGCGTCGTCGGCCCCTTGTCGTCGGGCAGCTTGTCAGCGCCCACCTTCGAGGCCGTCAGCAAGACCCGTTCGGGCGACAGCTTGGAGGCCAGGTAAGCCTTGACCCGATCGCCACGCCGATTGGCCAGGGTCAGGAAACTGGCCTGATCCACCGGGGCGGCGGCTTTCAGCAAGGCCTCCATCTCGGGCGCGGGCAAGGTCTTGGCCAAGCCAACCAGGTTGCGGGGCTTTTTGATGTCGGCGGCTTTGTAGGCCGCAGCCAGCCACTTGTCGCGCTCGTCGGGGGCGATGGTGACGGATCCGAATGACTGCTCGGTGGCCTTGGCTTTGGCCTGGCGCATCAGGCGCACGACATGGCGCTGGCGCAGGCCTTCCTCGTCAAAAGCGGGATCAGCGCGGCCGGTCGCCTCCAGCTTGACGGTCGGGCGGTCGGTCAGCTTGGTGACCAAGGTGTCCAGGCGTTGGCGGGCGGCGTCGCTCAGGTCGTCATCACCGGGTTCAAAGGGCACGAAGCCCAGCTCGTCCTGGCCGCCACCCATCAGCAATGAAAAGGGCGCGGTCACGGCCTTGGTCAACAGGTTGACAACGACCCGCCAGATGATGCCGCCCACCGAAAACTGCGGATCATCCAGCGACCCGGAGACCGGCAGGCTGACGTCGATCTCGCCGCGGCTGTTCTTGAGCAGCGACACGGCGAACTGCACTGGCAGACTGGTCGCATCGGGGCTGTCGACCTTGTCGCCAAAGGTGAGTTGGTCCAGGAAGATCTGGTTCTCGGCTTCAAGCTTGCCGTTGTCGACCTTGTAGCGCACGGTCACTGACAGGGTGCCCTTTTCGATTGCATAGCCGGCATAGCGGCCGGCGTACGGCGTCAGGCGCGTCAGCTCGATGCCCTTGGCCGAGCCCTGGATGTCGGTGTACAGGCGCGGGCCCAGTGGGTGCAATTGCCCGGTGATCAACAAAGGGGCGCTGTCGTCCACCGCGCCCGAGATCTTGACGGTGGCGGGCTCGGGCTTGGACGAGGCCACGGCCGACACATCGCCCTCGACCTGCGTGAGACGGGCCGAGTAGTTGGGCTTGATGAAGTTGTCGGTGAAGTCAACGCGGCCTTTGCTCAACTTGATGCCCTGCCAGCGCAGGCTCATGCCGGCCAGGGCGGGCGAAGACGGCGCAGGCGCACTGGCCGAAGACGCGGGGGCGCTGGCGGCCACCGGCGCGGCAATGGGTGGGCTGGCTTGCGGCGTGGTCAGCGACTGGTTTTGTGTGCCCGCTTCATGCTTGACCAGATCCGACAGGTTGAGTTTGCCTGTGGGGTTGATGATGAGCCTGCCATAGAAATCATTGAGCGCGATGCGGCCCAAGTCGGCATTGAGCGCGCCTGCCTTCCAGTTCACGTCCAGCCCATCCAGCGCCAATGAGCGCCAGCGCAAAAAGTCAGCTTGGTTGACGCTGTCTTGCGTGCGCAAATCCGTCAAGGCGAAGCGGCCCTGGTAGCGGGCATTGACGGCCTGGGGATCTTTGCCGGGCGCGGCCTCCAGGCTGAGCTTGCCGTTGACGTTGGTCTTGGCCGACACCAAGGCCACGTTCAGGTAAGGCGCGATGTAGGACTGAAAAGCCTTCAGGTCCAGCCCGGCAATGGCCAGTTGCGAATTCACCCGCAAAGGATGCACGCGCACATCGCCGCTCAGTTTGATGCGACCGTTGCTTTGGCCCAAACCGTTCAGGTCAAAACCCATCACTTGCGTGAGATCGCTGGACAGGTTTTTCAAGCCCAGATCGGCCTGGTGCAGAGACATGCGGGCGACTGGCGCAACCGCTTGGTCATCGACCTGGACCTTGCATTGCTTGCAGCGCAACTCGCCTACATTGATCACGGGGGTGGCCTGTGCTGTGGCAGGCTGGGCGGCTGGGCGCCCGGTGTTGACCGGTGCAGGTTGCATCACCCATTGCCCTTGCGGGTCACGGGTGGCTTTTGCGTCCAGCTTGTCGAGCGTCACGGTGGCCAGGGTCAAAGACTGCAGCCCGCTGGTCGGTGAAGCAAAACCCACACGCGCCTCCACGCCCTGCACGTCAAGGCCCACCAGGTCCACATGGTCGGTGGCTTTGGGCTTGATGGCCCTGGTCTTGAGGCCCGTCAACTGCACTTGGCCTTTGGACAAGCTCAAGGCCTGCGCATTGGCTTGCAGCTCGGTGTTCAAGGACAACTCGCCGGACAAGACCTGCAAGGGCAAAGGCACTGCCTTGCCCAGGGCTGCCAGCCAAGGCACCGGCTGCAGCTTGCTGATCGCCACGGTCAGGGTGGCTTGGGGCATCATGGGGCTCACCACGCCGCTGACATTGAACTGGCCGCCATGGGCATCCGTGGCCGCCAGCGTCAGGGCGGCAGGGGCGGCTTTGTTGTTCGAGTTCAGGCCATCGATGCGCAGGCTCACGGGGCCCAGCTTGGGCAAAGTGCCACCGCCAGGGGCTTCGGCCTGGAGGGACGTCGCATCCAGGCGGACCTTGTCCACCGACCAGGCCCAGGCCGCCTTAGGGCTGGAGGCCACGACCACCTTGTCAGGCTTGTCAGGCGTTACCACCGACTTGGAAACAACGGCTGGCCGGTCTTTAGCATCGACCTGCAAACCCGCCAGGGCCACGCTGCCGATCTTCATCTGTCGGGCCAAGGGCGATGCATCAATGCCTTCTATGTCCAGGGCCGACCAACGTCCCTGCACGCCCCCGGCAGGCCAGTGCAGGTCAATGCCCGACACCTTCAAGCCACCCCGGATCGTCAAGGTAGCCGCTGCGGGCGGCTTGCGCTCCTCGAAGCTCACGGTCAGGTGAGTGTCCAGCCGGCCCTTGGCCACGTTGACCATGGCCGACGGGGGCATGAAGGGCTTGGCCGCCAGCATCCAATGGGCAACATCCACATCGCGCCAATTCAAGTCCAGGGTGGAGCGCAGGCCTTCGCTGAACGGCAAAGTGCGTCCGCTCATGCGCAAAGGGCTGCCATCCACGCGGGCCTCCAGCAAGGGCTCCACGTCCACGGTGACATGGCTGGGAAGGTTGGACACGAAAGGCACGCCCACGTTCAGCGTCTCGATGCGGTGCTCTTGCTGCAGCACGCGGTCTGAATAGCGCACCAGCCCGTTATTGATGCGGATGTTGTAGACGGCAAAGTGCGCTGGATCCTTGGCAGGCTGCGATGGCCCCGACTGCAACCGCTTGGCGATGTCGGTGAAGTTGAAATGCTCGGCGGACTGGCGCTCAACCCAGACCTGCGGCTGCTCCAGCGTGATGCGCCGCACCACGGGAGCCAGTCGCCAAATCGATTCGAGTGAGAGCTGGACTTGCGCGGCAGGCAATTGCAACAATTCGGCCTTGGGCGGGCCCACTTTCAGGTCGTTCAAAGACACCGTCAGGGTCCAGGGCTGAACGCTCAGGCCTGCCAGCGTGACCGGGGTACCCAGCGTCTGGGCGGCCACCGATTCGACCTGGCCCCTGGCCCAGCGCGGCAACCACCACCCCAGGAGCACCGTCCAGACCAAGGCGAAAACCACCAGGCCGATGCCGGCTTTCAAGGCCCAGTGTTTGCGTTGGGACGAGGCGGCGGGCGTGACTGACGTGCTGGACATGGCTGCGAAGGCGAGAGAGAACATCGGGAATATAAGCCGAAGGCCTTGCACCAAGAACATGCCCTTCGACACATCGGCCATCTTGTTCGAGGAGGCCGACCGGCTGGGCCTGCGCTTCGTGCTGTGCCGGGGCGGCGCCACGCTCACGCGCCAGATCGAAGCCGACCTGCCCGTGAGCATGCGCCCCGAGAAGCTGGACGACTACCTGGCCGACATGGAGCGCCTGACCGCGCGCTTCCACGACCCCGCGCCCGACGCCCGCCGCCGCGTGGTCATGGCGCCGGTCACGCCACCCTATTCAATGACGCCCACCGAACTGCGCGAATGCGCGCGCACGGCACGGCGCTTGGGCATTCGCCTGCACTCGCACCTGTCGGAAACCGTGGCCTACCAAGACAGCATCCACGGCAAGCACCACACCACGCCCGTGCGCTTCGTGGCCGAGCACGAATGGCTGGGCCTGGACGTCTGGTACGCCCACCTGGTCAAACTCGACCCCGAAGAAATCGCCCTGCTGGGCAGCACCCGCACCGGCATCGCCCACTGCCCGCAAAGCAATGGCCGCTTGGGCAGCGGCATCGCGCCCATCACCGCCTTGCAAGCGGCTGGCGTGCCCATCTCGATCGGCGTGGATGGCGCGGCCTCCAACGAAGCCGCCGACATGATCTCGGAGGTGCACGCGGCCTGGCTGATGCAGCGTGCGGCTGGCGGCGACCGCTTGCAGCCAGTGCAACGTGGCGGCATCGGCGAAGGCACCCGCGTGTCGGTGACGGCCGAAGACGTGGTGGCTTGGGGCACCTCAGGCGGCGCCACCGTGCTGGGCCTGGGCGCGGTGGGCACCCTGGCCCCCGGCATGGCCGCCGACCTGGCCATCTATGACCTGGACGACCCGCGCTACTTTGGCCTGCACGACGTGGCCTTGGGGCCCGTGGCCAGTGGTGGGCACCCCAAGCTCAAGGCGCTTTTCGTGGGTGGTGAGCAAGTGGTGAGCAACGACGTGCCGCGCGGCATCGATCTTGCTGAACTCAGGGCACAAGCACGCCAGGCCGTGCATCGCCTGACCAACAGGTCAAAGTGATCGGCACGACCTGAGCTGCTTCAACTGCCCGGCACGCGCCGTCAATTGCGCTGCCACACAGGCTGGGACGGCGGCCGACGACTTCCTGCAAGCGATCGACGCCGACGCCTTCCATTCCGACACTCGGGTGTTGATGGCAATTTCGCATGTGGGCAGGCGGCGGATGGTGGCCTCCGCTGTTGAATCCAGCAAGCGAGCCGCGGCGACCGGGTCGCTGGCGGCCTGATCTTGCGCAGGCGGCGCGGGGCTGGCGCCAACCGCGCCAACCATGGCGGCCAAAACGACCGCCGCCGAATAAGAGGCAGCCCGCCGCACCGGGATTGGCCTACAAAACCCCATGCTCGACCTCTTCCAGGTAGATGAAGTCTGGCGCCTTCACCCCCGCCTGCTTTCGGATCGCGACCAGCTCAGGGGATTCGAAAAACCGCCGCGCATTGGCCAGCGATGACCACCGCGAGAAATGCACGATGTTGTTCGCATAGGTGTCGTACCGCAGCAGTTGGTAGCTGATCTCACCAGCGTCTTTGCGAATTTGCGCCGCCTGGTCAAAGATGGCTTTCCAGGCGGGGTAGCTTTCAACTTCGTGGATGATCAAGACGTGGGGCATGTGGGCTCTTAAGCTTTGTTCATCCGCATTTTATTTCGAGAGGAAAGCCCTCTCCTTGACCGGCCCTGGCTCAAGGTGCTTTTGAGATCTGCTCGGCCAATTTGGTAAAGCAGCCATTCACGGCAGCGATGAAGGATGAGTCCTTTTTCACGAGCCCCGCGAACGGCGAAATAGCGTAAGGCACGCTCACCGACTGGGTAAATGCATTACCCTGAATCTTGCCCGATGCCAGGCAGGTAATGTTGTCTGAGGCCTTGGGGTCAATATTGGGCATGATGACGCTGTAACCTAAGGACGCCAGGGCGCCCGCAGTAGCGCCCGAAACGCCAGCGTTCAGGCGACGGGGAAAGATATCAATGACGCGAAATTTGCTGACTTCGAGGACGTAGTCATTGGCAGGCAAAGTGTGCTCGAGGGCCTTGCCCAGGTAGGCCAAGGGTGGCGTCTCGAAATCCTCGTCCCCAAAATACTGGATGGGGTCCATCACCCCATCACGGCGATAGACGGTTTCCGACTTGACACGCTTGTCGTTAATGACCACTTTCGCGTTGGTTGATGGGTTTTGATGCGTGAGCGAAATCGCAGTTCCGCAGCCCGACAAAATGGCGCTGCTGATGAACAGGAGCGAAGTGATAGCGCGTGTTTGCATAGGTGTGATTGTGGGTTGAGGGTTGCATGGTGCCTGATCAAACCGCAGAAAAAATGCCATCATTCCAACATGCCCCTGAAGCCCGACGACCTCATCCACATCGCCACGACCACGCTCGCCCACTACAACCAGCAGGCCGAGCAATTCTGGCAAGGCACCCGCAACCACGACGTCCGCCAGAACATCGACGCATTGCTGAAGCACATCCAAGGCCACGCGCCTTTCAGCATCCTGGACTTCGGCTGCGGCCCCGGCCGAGACCTCAAGACTTTCGCTGATCTGGGCCACCACCCGGTCGGACTGGAAGGGGCCGAACGCTTTGCCGAGATGGCCCGCGCTTACAGCGGCTGCGAGGTGTTGCACCAAAGCTTCCTGGCGCTCGACCTGCCGCCCGCGCATTTCGACGGCATCTTCGCCAACGCCTCCCTCTTCCACGTGCCCGGCCAGGAGTTGCCGCGCGTGCTGAAAGAACTGCACGCCACGCTCAAACCCGGCGGTGTGCTGTTCAGCTCCAACCCGCGGGGCCAGGGCCAAGAGGGCTGGAGCGGTGGCCGCTATGGCAGCTACCACGACCTGCCCGCTTGGCGCGAGCACCTCACGGCGGCCGGCTTCACCGAGTTGACTCATTACTACCGCCCCGAGGGACTGCCGCGCGAACAGCAGCCCTGGCTGGCCAGCGTGTGGCGCAAAACCTGAATCCCGCCCTAAAGCTCAAGGTTTCACCAAAACGGCCGATGTAGAACGCATACCGGAACGGCCTATTGCGGATCCGTGAACTCCGACCACTTTGACGGGCTTCGTTCGTGACCACATTTGCCACCGCCCCTCCCGGGGACGACACCCAGCCATTCCAAACGCCCCCAGCCCGTCAGGGGACACCAATCGACGCCCTTGCTTTGCAGCGCCAGGGCATCAAGCGTTTTTGGCTGACCCTGCCCGCTTTTGGCCTGGCACACGCCCTGTTGTTCCTGTCCGTGGCCTTGGGCTATGCAGAGCTTCGCCCGGTCACCTGGGTGCTGGCTTACTCCGTGGCCTGCATGACGGCCATCTTTGTGCTTCTCAACAGCAAGATCGCCCGGCATTCGCGCGACCCCATGCTGGTCTACCCGCAGGTGCTGTTCAGCGTGGGGCTGGTGGCGCTGGCCTACGCCCTGGTGCCTTCGGCGCGCAGCGCGGTGCTGCAGTGGCTGTGCCTGATCATTGTGTTCGACATGCGGCGCTTGCCAAAGCGGCAAACATTCGCCGTGGCGGCGCTGGCCATGCTGCTGCCAGCCCTGGGCATGCTGGCGGTCTGGCACTGGCAAGCGCCGGGCAGCGTTCAGTTGGGCGATGAGCTGGTCAAACTGGCCTTGAGCAGCGTGTTGGTGCCAGTGTTGCTGGTGATTTCGTCCTTTGGCCGATCGCTGCGCAAGCTGCAAATCAAGACCAAGGAGGACATGGTCGCCGCGTTGAAGCAGCAGCACCAACTGGCCATGCGAGATGGGCTGACAGGCCTCTACAACCGACGCCACATGGCGGGCCTGCTGGACGACGAGGCGCAGCGCCTGCGGCGATCGGGGCGGCCTTTCTGCGTGGCCATCCTGGACATTGATTTCTTCAAGCGGGTCAACGACCAACATGGTCACGCCATGGGCGACGTGGTGCTCCGGCAGTTCGCGGCGCTGTGTCTGCAAGCCTTTCCCGGCCGCACCGATGCCCTGGCACGCTGGGGTGGCGAGGAGTTTCTGGTGCTGATGCCCGAGACCAACGAAGCCCAAGCCCACGCTGCGCTCAGCCAGCTGAGAGACCTCGTTCACGCGCACGACTGGTCGCAGCATCAGCCTGGTTTGTCGATCAGGTTTTCGGCGGGCATCAGCCAGCACGCCATCAGCCGCACGGTGGACCAGACGCTGGACAAAGCCGACCAAGCCCTGTACCGCGCCAAAGACCAGGGGCGCGATCGCATCGAGCCGCCAGCGCAGGCCGCAGTGTCCTCTCAGCCAACCAAGGTGCCATCACAGCCGCAGGCCTCGGCGATTAAACCTGCACCGGCCGCGGCACATGCCGATCCCACGCCACCTGTACAGCACCACCAAAAGCACCCCAAAGAGCGCCGCCAAGAAGCCAAGCCCTTGAGCGGCATGGCCGCCCTGCTGTTGGGCCCGGATGAAAAACTGCATGCGCGGCTTCGCCAGGGCTTGGTGGTGTCCGGCATCTACTTCACGGCGGTTTTGTTCGTGCTGTTCTTCCTGATCCCGGGCGGCTTCATCAGCCGCGAGCATGGCCTGCTGCTGGCGATCAGCGATGCCTTGCCTGGCTTCATTCCCTACCTGATGGTCCGATCGGGCATGACCGCCCAGTGGCGGGACCCTGGCATCGTGCTGCCGCAGATCGTGTGGGCCTGCCTGCAGGCGTCCATCAGCTATGTGGTGGCGCCGGCCTCGCGCCCCTATGACCTGCAGGTGGTGTGCGTTTGCCTGGTGTTCGGCTTCACCACCCTGACGCCCCGCAGCACCGTGGCGGCTGGCGTGGCCGCCATTGGCCTGCTTTTCACGGCCTTCATGACGCTGGTGGTCACCAGGCCACCGGAATTCGTGCTGGGGCAGGAGTTGATGCATTTGGCTGGCACGGCCATCGTGCTGTGGCTGCTGACCTGGCAATCCCGCAATTTCAGCCTGGCCCGGGTTAGTCACAAGCAGGAGCGCCAAGCACTCAGCGCCGCGATGGCGCAGGTCGGCCAATTGCTGATCCACGATGCCTTGACCGGCATGTTCAACCGCCAACACATGCAGACTTTGCTGGAGCGTGAATGCGAGCGTCAGCTGCGCTCAGGCAGCGGTTTTGCCGTCGCGCTGATCGATCTGGACCACTTCAAGCGCATCAACGATGAACACGGCCACCAGGTGGGAGACGAGGCACTGGTGGGTTTTGCCCGAAGCGCTCACCAGGTGCTTCGCGAAGCAGACATCATTTGCCGATGGGGTGGCGAGGAATTCCTGGTCCTGATCACGAACACGGAGGCCGGCAGCGATGGCCGGCAAACCCTGGAGCGCCTGCGCGAGCACATCGGGCAGCAGCGCCTGTGCCCAAGCGCGCCCTCCTTGCAAGTGACTTTTTCGGCGGGCTTGGCCTTTCACCAAGCCGGCGAGCCCTTGGCCGCATTGCTCGAACGCGCTGACCGCGCTTTGTACGCGGCCAAGGCAGGCGGGCGCAACCGCTGCGTGCTGAGCCCCGCCGTGGCTTCGCTTGAAGGTGCGGTGACTTCTCCATAAGGGGGGCATTCAGGCCAGGCGCGCGTTACCCTTGCGCCTTCACCGATTGACCGCTTGTTGACAGACCATGATGATGCAACGCCCCCCTCAAAAGCAACGCGGAGCGGTCGACGGCTTCCTCGTCGGCATGATCGCCGCCGTGCTGCTCGCCTCCTTGCTGCCCCAACTGGGCAAAACAGGGGGCACGCTGCACCTCGACCAAGTGGGCAATGTCGGTATTTTCATCGTGTTCTTCCTGCATGGCATGGGCTTGTCGACCGACAGCCTCAAGCAAGGCGCCTCTCGCTGGCGGCTGCACCTGGTGGTGCAGATGTGCACCTTCGTGGCCTTTCCGCTTTGGTGGTGGCTGCTGAGTTTGGGCCTGGGGCCCTACATCCCGCACGATCTGCTGCTGGGCTTCTTCTACCTCGCCGTGCTGCCGTCCACCGTTTCCTCGTCGGTCACGATGACAGGTCTGGCGCGGGGCAACGTGGCCGCTGCGATCCTGAACGCCACGCTGTCGACCTTGCTGGGTGTGTTCCTCACCCCCTTGCTGGCCAGCCTGGTGTTCGGCGGCCAAAGCGGCCAAGGCATGGACCTGGGCGACACCATGCTGAAGGTGGCGCGCATGCTGCTGTTGCCCTTCGTGCTGGGCCAGTTGCTGCGGCCTTGGTTGGGTGAGTTCTTCAAGCGCATCAAGCCCCAAACCACGCTGGTGGACAAAGGCGTGATCCTGCTGCTCGTGTGGTGCTCGTTCAGTGATTCGGTGGCCGATGGCCTGTGGACCAAGCATGGCCTGAGCCTGATCGCCATCACGCTGGTGGGGGCGGCCTTGTTCCTCTTCCCGATGCTGTGGTTCACCAAGCGCGTGGCCAAGGCCATGGGCTTCCCGGTTGAGGACGAGATCGTCGCGGTGTTCTGCGGCTCTAAGAAAACACTGGCATCGGGCGTGCCCATGGCGCGCTTGCTGTTCGGTGGGGACCCTTCTCTGGGCGTGCTGGTGCTGCCCATCATGTTCTACCACCAGCTTCAATTGTTCGTCTGCTCGTTGATGGCGCGCAAGTACGCGGAGCGCTCGCAGGCCCAGAAGTAGCGGCCCGCAAGGCCGGGGCCCTCGCTCATTTCTGTGGGATCTACGTACTGCGCAAGCAGTGCAAATCGGCATACTTGCTCGAGATTCCGCGGCGTCCACCAGGAGATGAGCATGCCCAAACAACCCTTCTACAAGTCGCTGTATTTTCAGGTCATCTCGGCCATCGTGATCGGTGTGCTGCTTGGGCATTACTACCCTGCCACGGGCGAAGCCATGAAGCCGTTGGGCGACGGCTTCATCAAGCTCATCAAGATGATCATTGCCCCCATCATCTTCTGCACGGTGGTGGTCGGCATCGCCGGCATGGAAGACATGAAGAAGGTCGGCAAGACCGGAGGCCTGGCGCTGCTTTACTTCGAGGTGGTCAGCACCATTGCGCTGGTCATCGGCTTGGTCATCGTCAACCTGGTGCAGCCCGGCGTCGGCATGAACATCGATCCGAAGTCGCTGGACACGCATGGGATTGCCGCCTACACGGCGCCCGGCAAGATGCAGACCACCACCGACTTCCTGCTCAACATCATCCCCTCGACAGTGTTCGATGCCTTTGCCAAGGGCGACATCCTGCAAGTGCTGCTGTTCGCCTTGTTGTTCGGATTCGCGCTGCACAAGTTTGGCGGGCGAGGCACGCTGGTGTTCGACTTCATCGAGAAGTCCTCGCACGTGCTGTTCAGCATCGTCGGCATGATCATGAAGCTAGCCCCCATCGGCGCCTTTGGCGCCATGGCCTTCACCATTGGCAAATACGGCGCGGGCTCGCTCTTGTCGCTGGGCAAGCTGATGGGCACCTTCTACATCACCTGCCTGCTCTTCGTGTTCATCGTCTTGGGCTTCATCACGTGGATCAACGGCTTCTCGATCTGGAAGTTCATCAAGTACATCAAGGAAGAGTTGCTGATCGTGCTGGGCACGTCGTCGTCCGAATCGGTGCTGCCGCGCATGATGGTCAAGATGGAGAACCTGGGCGCGCGCAAGTCGGTGGTTGGCCTGGTCATTCCCACCGGCTACTCGTTCAACCTGGATGGCACGTCCATCTACCTGACCATGGCCGCCATCTTCGTGGCGCAGGCCACCAACACCCCCATGACACTGACGCAGCAACTCACGCTGCTGGCGGTGCTGCTGCTCACCTCCAAGGGCGCGGCAGGGGTCACGGGCAGCGGCTTCATCGTGTTGGCCGCCACCTTGTCGGCGGTGGGCGGTGTGCCTGTTGCGGGCCTGGCCCTGATCCTGGGCATTGACCGTTTCATGTCGGAGGCACGCGCGCTGACCAATCTGGTTGGCAATGGCGTGGCCACCATCGTCGTCGCCAACATGACCGGTGACCTGGACAAGGCCCGCTTGCACCGCCAACTGAACAACGAAACGGAAGCCGAGGCCCAAGAGCCGGAAGCCGTGCTCGACCGGGTCGAACAACGCATGCCGGCCGCTACGGCAGGTCCGGGCGCACCAGCTTGAGGGCGTCGAGCACCTTGAGCGCGGCGTAGGCGTCATTGGCGGCGTACAGCAACTGCTTGTCCGTGAGCTCACGCGCCTCCCAATTGGAGGTCGTCGTCTTCTTGGACTTGTGGAAGTGCTGCTGGAACACCGCGCCCACCGCGGCGCGCACCCCCATCGAGTTGTTGTAGCCCTCTTGGCGGAACACGCTGTTCAGATCCAGCACCGCTTGAAGCTGAACGCCCAGCTTGGCGTGGATCTGCCCTTTGTCGGATTGCAGGCCAAAACCAACTTTCAGCACCTTGTCCGAGTGCAGCAGCTCGGTCAGGAAGGCGTGCCCCTCGCTGCGGTGCGGCTGGAAGATGAAGGCCTTGTCACTCAGGGCGAACTGCACAACGTGCGGCCCCTCGCTGACCTCGCCGAACTTGAAGGTGGGCTTGGATTCGGTGTCGAAGCCAGCCCGGCCAGCCACCATGATCTCGTCAAACGCCGCGGAAAACTCGGCCTGGGTTCGCGGCACGAAGATGCGCTCCAACAACAAACCAGGGAACGGCGGCATCAGCGCGGTCTCGTCCTTGGACGGGGCAATTTTTCTCATAGACAACGGCACTCCAGATGTCACAGAACTGCCTCATTTCGCAGCACAGAAAGCGCTTGCCTGGGGAGGGAGGCTTTACCCAGCACTTGCCAACAAGGTTATCCACAGAAGTCGGGGATAAGTCTGGCGTCAAGGTGGTCCAGAAACACGAAAGGGTTAGTAGGCGCTAACCTACTAACCCTCGTGATGCTTGGTCGGGACGGTGGGATTCGAACTCACGACCCCTTGCACCCCATGCAAGTGCGCTACCAGGCTGCGCTACGCCCCGAAGACTTAGACTATACCATTAATTTCGCTCATTCCAGCAATTCGCGGATCGACAACAAGGCTTCGCGCAGCTGTTCCACCGCCTGCGGACTGGCCTTTTGCAGTTCACGCACATCGGGGCCCAACCAACTGGTTTCAGGTGAGGCATGACCCACACGCTGCGATGTGGCAGGCGCCCGGGCACCGGCCTGCAAGGCCACAGCCGGCTGCTGGTCCAGCATCGCCTCGTCCAAGGGCTCAAGCTCTTCCGCCAACAAGGCTGGATCGAGCTTAGGCAATGCGCCACGCGCGCCCAGCTCGGACAATCGATTGCGGGCGCCGCTGATGGTGAAGCCCTGGTCATACAGCAGCTCGCGGATGCGGCGGATCAGCAGCACTTCATGGTGCTGGTAATAGCGCCGATTGCCGCGCCGCTTCATGGGCTTGAGCTGCACGAACTCCTGCTCCCAGTAGCGCAGCACATAAGGCTTGACCAGGCACAGCTCACTCACCTCACCGATGGTGAAGTAGCGTTTGGCGGGAATTGGCGGCAAGGCGCTGTCCGTGGTCGTCAAAGGGCACCCAATACTGAGAATCCCGATCTAAATCAACAAGATCGGTGAAGGGCCTGAGACTTTACTCCAACTCGTCCTCGATGGGTGAGTCTCCTTGCACCATGCCCTTGAGCTTCTGGCTGGCATGGAAGGTGACCACGTGCCGCTCGGCGATGGGAATGGCCTCTCCGGTGCGGGGATTGCGCCCCGGACGCGGCGCCTTGCGGCGGATCTGGAAGTTGCCAAAGCCCGACAGCTTCACATCCTGGCCCTGGTCCAGTGTCTCGTGCACCAGCTCGAAGAACGCTTCCACCATGTCTTTCGACTCGCGCTTGTTCAGGCCCAGCCGGTCAAACAACATCTCTGACAGGTCGGCCTTGGTCAGGGTGGGCGTCTCCAGGGTCGGCAGCTGCACGTTCACTTCGGGAAGCTTGTCGGTCATGATCGCACCCGTGCACTGACGCGTTGCGACAAGGATTCGAGCACGCCCTTCAAGGAGGCCTCGATGCGCTCATCGGTCAAGGTTTGCTCGTCGTCACGCAACTCCAGGCGAACCGCCAGGCTGCGCTCGTTGTCGGCCATGCCGGCCACGGCGGCCTTGGGCTTGTAGATGTCGAACAAGCGCGCACCGCGTACCAAGCCCTCAGACGGCGCCTCGGTGATCGCGGCCATCAAGGCATCGTGCGTGATGCTGTCGTTCACCACAAGGGCCAGATCACGGTAGACCGACTGCAGGCGCGGCACGGCCTGGAAAGTTGGCACCACGCGCTGGGTCAGCACAGCAGCATCGAGCTCAAACAGCACCGGGGCTTGCGGCAACTCATAGCCTTGGCGCCACTTGGGGTGCAACTCGCCCACAAACCCCACGGGCTGCCCGTCCAACTCAACACGGGCACAGCGCCCGGGGTGGAAGGCAGGATGTTCGGCGGCCACAAAGCGCGGCTGACGCGGGGCCAGCAAGGCCTCCACATCGCCCTTCAAATCGAAGAAATCAACGGTGCGCGAGGGGGCGCCCCACTGCTGCACATCAGCCGGACCATAAGCCAGGCCGGTGACGCGAACCGGCTGGTCAATCCCAGCCACGGTCTGGTCACTGTTGATGACAGAAGCATCGCGTTTGAACACCCGCCCGATCTCGAAAATGCGCACACGGTCGGCCTTGCGCGACAGGTTGGTGCGCAGCACTTCGACCAGGCTGCCGACCAGGCTGGAACGCATCACACTCAAGGGGCTGGCGATGGGGTTGAGCACGCGGATGGGATTCTCGTTGCCCGCCAACTCGCGCTCCCAGCGCTCTTCCACAAAGCTGAAATTGATGGTTTCCTGGTAACCACGGCTGGCCACCGAGCGGCGCACCGCGAACAGACTGCGCTTGGCTTCGGGCAGCACTTGCGCCTCGATCGGCGCCTTGGGCGGGCGCTTGGGCAACTGGTCGAAGCCAATCACGCGCACCACTTCTTCGATCAAGTCTTCCTCGATCTGCAGGTCAAAGCGCCAGCTGGGTGGGATCACCACCAGGTGCGTGTCGCTGCCCTTGGCCTGGGTGCTGTAGTGCAAATCCAGGCGCGTGAACACCTCTTGGCATTGCGCCAGGGTCACCGGCATGCCGATCACGCGCTGTGCACGCGACAGGCGCAGCGTCACGGGCGGACGTTCGGCCGCCTTGATCAACTGGTCATCCACCGGGCCGGCGCGGCCGCCGCAGATGTCCAGGATCAACTGGGTGATGCGCTCGATCGCCTCCACCGTGGGCGCCGGATCCACGCCACGCTCGTAGCGGTGCGAGGCATCGGTCGAGAAGTTGTAGCGGCGGGCCCGGCCAGCAATGGCCTTCGGCCACCAGAAAGCCGCCTCCAGGTACACATTGCGCGTGTCATCGCCCACCGAAGTGGCATCGCCGCCCATCACGCCGGCCAACGATTCAACTTGCTGTTCGTCGGCGATCACGCCCACGTGTTCGTCCAAAGTCACCGTCTGGCCGTTGAGCAACTTCAAGGATTCGCCCAGCTTGCCCCAACGCACGGTCAGGCCGCCATGCACCTTGTCCAGGTCGAACACATGCGAAGGCTGGCCCAACTCGAACATCACATAGTTGGAGATGTCGACCAGGGCAGACACCGACCGCTGGCCGCAACGAGCCAGGCGGTCCACCATCCACGCAGGCGTGGGGGCTTGAGGATTCACGCCACGGATGACGCGACCGGCAAACCGACCGCACAGATCGGGCGCCGTGACCTTGACCGGCAAGCGGTCGTCGATCGTGGGCACCACGTGCTTGATGGGCAGGCGGTTCAGGTGGGCGCCGGTCAAGGCAGACACCTCGCGGGCCACGCCTTGCACGCTCAGGCAATGGGCCAGGTTGGGCGTGAGCTTGAGCGTGAGCAGCGTGTCATCCAGCTTCAGGTAATCGCGGATGCTCGTGCCCACGGGCGCATCGGCGGGCAAGATGTGCAAGCCGGACGCCTCTTCAGACACGCCCAACTCACGGGCCGAGCACAGCATGCCCTGGCTCTCGACCCCACGCAGCTTGCCCAGCTTGATCTTGAAGGGCTTGCCATCGGCGCCGGGCGGCAACTCGGCCCCCACCGTCGCGCAGGGCACCTTGATGCCCACCGCCACATTGGCGGCGCCACACACGATCTGCAGGACCTCGCCCGTGCCCGCGTCCACCTTGCACACATTCAGGCGGTCTGCGTCGGGGTGCTTGGCCACTTCCAGCACCAAGCCCACCACCACACCGGTGAACGGAGGCGCCACCGGCTGCTGCTCCTCCACCTCCAGGCCGGCCATGGTCAACAGGTCGGCCAGTTGCTGGGTGTTCAGGTCAGGGTTGCAAAACGAACGCAGCCAGGACTCGGGAAATTGCATGAGGGATCCTTGGGGAAATTTTTTAAATCAAGCTTGCGCGAAATCGGCGTCCAGCACCACGCGGTAGCGGGCCTTGCCGGCGCGCAAGTGGTCCAGCGCATCGTTGATGCGGCTCATGGGGAAATGTTCGGTTTGCGGTGCGATGCCATGGCGCGCGGCAAAGGCCAGCATCGCGTCAATGTCGGTGCGCGAGCCCGTGGGCGACGCCGACACACTGCGCTGCGCGTTCATCAAGCTGCGCGTGTCCACCGGCATCGCTTCGGTCTGCACGCCCACCAGGTGCAAGCGGCCATTGGGCGCCAAGGTGCCCACGATCGCCTTCCAGTTCAGCATCACATTGACGGTGACCAACACCAAGTCCAGCTGACCGGCGATCTGCTTCATCGAGGCTGGATCAACGCTGGACACCACGCGGTGCGCCCCCAGTTGCAGGGCTTCGTCACGTTTGGATTCAGACGAGGTGAAGGCCGTGACCTCGCAACCCCACGCACGCGCGAACTTCAGCGCCAGATGGCCCAAGCCACCAATGCCCACGACGCCAATCCGGCTCGTCGGCTTGATGTCATAGGTCAGGAATGGCGAGAACACCGTCACGCCGCCGCAAAGCAAAGGCCCGGCCTTGCTCGCATCCAGGCCCTCGGGAATGGGCGCAACCCAAACCCAGTGCGCCCGCACCCGTTCGGCAAAGCCGCCATGGTGGCCAATGATGGTGGGCTGCGCTTTGCGGCACAGCTGCTGCAAGCCACTCAGGCAAGGGTTGCAATGCAGGCAGCTGGAAGCGTTCCAGCCCAGCCCCACGCGCTGCCCCAGCTTCAACCCCTTGGCCGATGACCCCAGGGCCACGACGCGCCCGATCACCTCATGGCCGCCTACCATCGGGTAAGGCGCGATGCCCCACTCGTTGTCGATCAAGGAGAGATCAGAGTGGCACAGGCCGCAATGCTCGACCTGGATCTCGACTTCTTCCAGCCCCAAGGGGCCCGGCTCGTAGTTGAACGGTTCGAGCGGTTGCCCGGCGGCATTGGCGGCCCAGGCTTGGATGGACGTGGCGGCGGTGGTCATCGTTCGGCTCCTGATGTGGGAACGTCAATCTTCACTGAAACTGCGACAAAAAGCGCAGGTCGCCTTCGTAGAACAGGCGCAGGTCATTCACTCCATAACGCAGCATCGTCAGGCGGTCCGGCCCCAGGCCAAAGGCGAAGCCGATGTACTTTTCAGGGTCCAGGCCAAAGTTGCGGACCACATTGGGGTGCACCTGGCCCGAACCACCTACCTCCAGCCAACGGCCCTTCAAAGGCCCACTGGCGAAAGCGATGTCCACCTCGGCCGAAGGCTCGGTGAAGGGGAAGAATGACGGCCGGAAGCGGATGTCCAGGTCGTCAGTCTCGAAGAAGTTGCGGAAGAAATCGGCGAACACGGCTTTCAAGTCGGTGAAGCTCACCGCCTCGCCAATCCACAGGCCTTCGCACTGGTGGAACATGGGCGAGTGCGTGGCATCGCTGTCCACGCGGTAAGTGCGGCCTGGTGCGATCACGCGGATCTCAGGGATGCGCTCGCCACGGCCCACGGCCTCGGCGTGCTGCTTGACGTGCTGAACCGCATAGCGCACCTGCATCGGGCTGGTGTGCGTGCGCAGCAGGTTGCCGCCTTCCACATAAAAGGTATCGTGCATGGAGCGCGCGGGGTGGTCTTCCGGCGTGTTCAAGGCCGTGAAGTTGAACCAGTCGGTCTCGATTTCCGGGCCATCGGCCACGGCAAAACCCATCGAACCAAAAATGGCTTCCATGCGCTCCAAGGTGAGTGACACAGGGTGCAGGCCGCCTTCGCCGCGCCGGCGCCCGGGCAAGCTCACGTCCAGGCTCTCGGCGCGCAGTTGCAAGGCAAGCTCGTCATCGGCCAGGGCCTGGCGGCGTGCGGTCAAGGCCGCCTCGACCTGCTGTTTGGCTTGGTTGATGGCGGCGCCACGCGTCTTTTTGTCTTCCACGCTCAAGGCGCCCATGCCTTTGAGCAACTCGGTCAGGCTGCCCGACTTGCCCAGAAAGCGCGCTTTGGCGTTTTCAAGGTCGGCGGGCGTGGCGGCGGCCGCGAAGGCCTCGGCAGCGGATTGAACCAGTAGTTCGAGGTCGTTCATTTCGTCGCGTTCTTCGTCATATTGCGTCGAAAAAAAAGGCCGGACACCAGGGTCAGGCCTTTGTGAAAGCTCGGCTGAAAAATTCAGCCGAACCGTTTCAGCATGGTGTGCTGTGCAAGGCTATCAAGCGGCCAGCTTGGACTTGGCGATCTCAACCAGGCTTGCAAAAGCAGCCGGGTCATTGATGGCCATGTCGGACAGGACCTTGCGGTCGATCTCGATCGACGCTTTCTTGATGCCGGCCATGAACTTGCTGTAAGTCAAGCCCAGTGAACGGCTGCCTGCGTTGATGCGGGCGATCCACAAGCGACGGAACACGCGTTTCTTGGCACGGCGGTCACGGTAGGCATATTGCCCAGCTTTCATGACCGCTTGCTTGGCAATGCGGAAAACGTTCTTGCGGCGACCGCGGAAACCCTTGGCAAGGGCTAGGACTTTTTTGTGACGAGCACGGGCTGTTACACCACGTTTAACGCGAGGCATGGATGAACTCCTTCAGGCGATGAATCAAAATCAAAAAATCAGATACCAAACCCGGGCAACATCTGTGCGACGGAGCTCATGTTGGTTTCATGCACGTTGGAGATGCCGCGCAGTTGGCGCTTCGTCTTCGTGGACTTTTTGGTCAGGATGTGGCGCTTGAAGGCGGAACCGCGCTTGACGGTGCCACCCGGACGCACGCGAAAACGCTTTTTCGCACTGCTCTTGGTCTTCATTTTGGGCATGTTCTGCTCCTTTTAAATTGTTCCTGACAGGCGCCGCGAACTTCTCCGCGTCTTGATGGCCTGCAGGCACTTTGAACCCACGGAGACGGCGACCAAACCTTCTCCAGGGCAAACACCCCCGGTTGCCCGAGGGATGTCATCTTTCAAATCACTTCTTCTTCTTCGGACCCAGAATCATGATCATCTGGCGACCTTCCAGCTTGGGCATGTTCTCGACCACCGACACATCGGCGAGCTCGTCACGCACACGCTCCAGCAAACGCATACCGATGTCCTGGTGGGTGATTTCTCGGCCCCGATAGCGCAAGGTCACTTTGCCCTTGTCGCCGTCTTCCAGGAACTTGCGCAAATTGCGCATTTTGATCTGATAGTCGCCTTCATCGGTGCCCGGACGGAACTTCACTTCCTTGACTTCGATGACCTTCTGCTTGAGCTTGGCGTCGTGAGCCTTCTTCTGCTCCTGGTACTTGAACTTGCCGTAGTCCATCAGACGACAGACCGGCGGCTCAGCCGCAGCGGCAATTTCAACCAGGTCCACATCGGCTTCGGCAGACATGCGCAAGGCGTCCTGGATGCTCACGATGCCCAAAGGCTCGTTCTCAATCCCGTTCAACCGGACCTCTAGCGCAGTGATCTCACGATTCAGCCGGTGCTTGCGCTCCACATTGGGCGTCCGGCGGTCAAAAAAGTTAGCGATCTCGAATTCCTTCAGGCCACGGGCTCTTCAATGGAGCCCGCACCAGTCAACAATGAAACACGCGTCCCGGAAAGCGAAGCTGGCATGGGCTGAAAACACCCATGCTTCACCTCAAGCCTTGCTGGCGATGTCTTGAGCAATCCTCTGGGAGAAGCTGTCTAGCGACATCACACCGAGGTCTTGATTGCCCCGGGCGCGCACGGCGACGGCGCCAGCATCCTTCTCTTTGTCACCGACAACGAGGATGTAAGGCACCTTCTGTAGCGAATGCTCGCGGATTTTATAGGTGATTTTCTCGTTTCGCAAATCCAATTTGACCCTAAGTCCTTGTTTCTGCAATGTTTTGGTCACCTCTTTGACGTATTCCGCTTGCGAATCGGTGATGTTGAGCACCACAACCTGGGTCGGCGCCAGCCAAACCGGCAGCGCGCCGGCGTGCTGTTCGATCAAAATCCCGATGAAACGCTCCAGGCTGCCCAGGATGGCGCGGTGCAGCATCACGGGGTGCTGGCGCTCGCTGGTGTCCGTCACGTATTCAGCATTCAGGCGCTGCGGCATCGAGAAATCGACCTGGATCGTGCCGCACTGCCAGTGGCGGCCCAGGGCGTCCTTCAGGGTGTATTCGATCTTGGGACCGTAGAAGGCGCCCTCGCCCGGGGCGATCTCGAATTCGCTGCCGGTGGCGCGCAGGCTTTCGATCAGGGCTTGCTCTGCCTTGTCCCAGACTTCATCGCTGCCGATGCGGGCTTCGGGGCGCGTGGCCACCTTGTAGATGATGTCGGTGAAGCCAAAGTCTTGGTAGACCTTCTGCAGCAGCGCCGTGAAGTCCACGCACTCCTGCAGGATCTGGTCTTCGGTGCAGAAGATGTGGCCGTCGTCCTGCGTGAAGCCGCGCACGCGCATGATGCCGTGAAGGCCGCCGGTGGGCTCATTGCGGTGGCATTGGCCGAATTCACCGTAGCGCACGGGCAGGTCACGGTAGCTCTTGATGCCTTGGTTGAAGATCAGGATGTGGCCTGGGCAGTTCATCGGCTTGAGCGCATAGTCGCGCTTTTCCGATTCGGTGGTGAACATGTTCTCGCGGTACTTGTCCCAGTGGCCGGTCTTCTCCCACAGCGTCTTGTCGAGGATCTGCGGGCCCTTGACTTCGTTGTAGCCGTTGTCGCGGTAGACCTGGCGCATGTACTGCTCAACCGCTTGCCACACCGTCCAGCCGTTGGGGTGCCAGAACACGACGCCTGGTGCGTGGTCGTCGATGTGGAACAGGTCGAGTTCGCGGCCCAGCTTGCGGTGGTCGCGCTTTTCGGCTTCCTCCAGCAGGGTCAAGTACTTTTGCAGATCATCCTTGGTGGCCCAGGCCGTGCCGTAGATTCGCTGCAGTTGCTCGTTGCGGTGGTCGCCACGCCAGTAGGCACCAGCCACCTTCATCAACTTGAAGTGCTTGAGCTTGCCGGTGCTGGGCACGTGGGGGCCGCGGCACAGGTCGGTGAAGGCACCTTCGCTGTAAAGCGACACGTCCTGGTCGGCCGGGATGCTTTCGATGATCTCGGCCTTGTAGTGCTCGCCCAGGCTTTTGAAGTAAGCCACGGCCTCGTCGCGCGGCAGCACGCGGCGCTCAACCTTCTCGTCCTTCTTGGCCAGATCGCCCATCTTCTTCTCGATGGCGATCAGATCGTCGGGCGTGAAGGGGCGCTTGTACGCGAAGTCGTAATAGAAGCCGTTCTCGATGGTGGGGCCGATGGTGACTTGTGCTTCAGGGAACAATTCCTTGACGGCATAGGCCAGCAAGTGAGCGGTGGAGTGGCGGATCACATCCAAGCCAGCCGAGTCCTTGTCCGTGATGATGGCCAGCGATGTGTCGGCATCCATCAAATAACTGGTGTCCACCACGCGGGCGTTGTCGCCCTGCCCCACGCGACCTGCCAGCGCGGCCTTGGCCAAGCCTGCGCCGATGGAGGCTGCCACGTCAGCGATGGTGACCGGGCCGGGGAATTCGCGTTTGGAACCGTCGGGAAGCTGGATCGAAATCATGATGAACCTGTGGGTTGAGCCATTAAAAAAGCGCGGGGTGAGCCGCGCTTTTTCAATGAGGGGAGAAAAGCAATGAAGCAGCGGCCAGCCTTTTAGACCTCGGTGGAGGTCGAAGTAGTGGTGGTCGTCGTTCGCGGTGTCATAACCGTGATTGCCTTTCTCGCTCTTGATGAATAGATGAATCGGTTATGTGGATTTTAACCTGTTCCACATCGCGGATCCAGGGAAAAAGCCCTGAGGCTTGGCAGGGCCCTGTGCGATCATCATTTCACACAAGCGCAGGACAGCCGTTCTGAGCCTGTTGATGCATCACAGCACAAGGAAGCGCGCGTGGCCCACAACGGTGAACCCTTTGCCTTCTTTCGCCACCGCCAACCTGACCACCGCGTGGTCGGCGCCGTGGTCCTGGCCTGGGCGACCAGTCTGCACACTTCTGTGAGTGCACAGGTCACGGACGAGCCCCGATCGGGCCCCACCATCGAGCAGGTTGCGGAATCCACGCGAAGCACCGTGCGGTCAACGGTTGAATGGCTGGCCAGTGGCGTGGACAGCTGGTTTGGCGACAAACCTTTTTCAGAAGGCGGCGAAGTCACTCAAGGCCAACTGAGCCTGAGCCTGCTGAAACGACAAGATCAATCACTGGACACCGGCGTGCGCTTCAACGCGCGCTTGCGCTTGCCCAATTTTGAAAGCTACAAATACCTGTTCGTGGGCAACGACAACCAGCGCGAGGTCATCACCGATCAACCTGAGGCCTTCTCACGCCAGCAGTTGTTGCTTCCCAGCGACCGCAGGGACTCGTCGTTCTTCGCCGGATTCGGCATGAAGTTGCTGGAGGCGGTCGACTTTCGGTTGGGCTTTCGCAGCGGTTTGAAACCTTACGCCCAGGTTCGTTACCGCCATGATTGGCAGCTCAGCGCCACCGATCGGATTGATTTCCGCGAGACCTTGTTTTTGACCCGTGACGACCGGCTCGGCTCGACGACGGTGGGATCCTACGAACATGCTTTTTCACCAACGCTGGCGGCACGCTGGCTCAACGCAGCAACGATCACTCAGCAATCGCCAAAGTTTGCCTGGTCCAGCAACTTGGGCCTGCATCAATCGTTTGGCGCTCAGCGCGTCCTGTCGCTGGAAGCGCTTTTCAGCGGCGTGGCAGGTGCTGCCGTTCCGATCACTGATCTGGGCCTGCAGACAAAATGGGTGCAACCCATCCACCAAGATTTCGTGTTGGGCGAAATCATCGCGGGCCATTTCTGGCCACGCACCGATGCAAGCATCCATCGCGGTCGCGCATGGGCATTGGGCGGTGTGATCACGCTGAAGTTCTAAACCCTGATTCACCTACCACCGCCGCGCAGGCAAAAAAAACGGCACCCTAAGGTGCCGTCCGCATGTCCGACTGCTTTGCAGCCACGGGCCTTGCGGCCCGCGCCGATCAGTGGAACTGTTCTTCTTCGGTCGAGCCGGTCAGGGCCTTCACGGAAGACGAACCACCTTGGATCACGGTGGTCACGTCGTCGAAGTAGCCAGCGCCGACTTCTTGTTGGTGCGACACGAAGGTGTAGCCCTTTTCGCGAGCAGCGAATTCTGGCTCTTGAACCATTTCGGTGTAGTGCTTCATGCCTTCGCCGTTGGCGTAGGAGTGAGCAAACTGGAACGTGTTGTACCAGTTGATGTGGATACCAGCCAGCGTGATGAACTGGTACTTGTAGCCCAGGGCCGACAGGTCCTCTTGGAACGAAGCGATTTGCTTGTCGTTGAGGTTCTTCTTCCAGTTGAACGAAGGCGAGCAGTTGTACGACAGCAGCTTGCCGGGGCAGGCAGCGTGCACAGCTTGCGCGAATTCGCGGGCGAAGCCGATGTCAGGCACGCCGGTTTCACACCACACCAGGTCGGCGTACGGAGCGTAAGCAACGCCACGGCTGATGGCTTGTTCCAGACCGTTCTTGACGCGGTAGAAGCCTTCTTGCGTGCGCTCGCCGGTGACGAACGGTTGGTCGTTGGCATCGCAGTCGCTGGTCAGCAGGTTGGCTGCTTCAGCATCGGTGCGGGCCAGAACGATGGTGGGCACGCCCATCACGTCGGCAGCGAAACGAGCAGCGATCAGCTTCTCAACGGCTTCACGCGTAGGAACCAGCACCTTGCCGCCCATGTGGCCGCACTTCTTCACGGCAGCCAGTTGGTCTTCGAAGTGAACACCAGCAGCGCCCGAAGCGATCATGTTCTTCATCAGTTCGAAAGCGTTCAGAACGCCACCGAAACCGGCTTCAGCGTCAGCGACGATCGGCAGGAAGTAGTCAACGAAACCTTCATCGCCTGGGTTGATGCCACGGCCCCATTGGATTTCGTCAGCGCGCTTGAACGTGTTGTTGATGCGGCGAACCATGGTGGGCACCGAGTCGTACGCGTACAGCGATTGGTCGGGGTACATGGTTTCGGAGGTGTTGCCGTCGGCGGCGACTTGCCAGCCCGACAGGTACACGGCTTCCAGGCCAGCCTTGGCTTGTTGCATGGCTTGACCGGCGGTGATGGCACCGAAAGCGTTGACGTAACCCTTCTTGGCGCCGCCGTTGACTTTTTCCCACAGCTTTTCAGCGCCGTTCTTGGCCAGGGTGTACTCAGGCTGCAGGCTGCCGCGCAGACGCACGACGTCAGCTGCGGAGTAACCGCGCTTGACCAGCTTCCAGCGGGGGTTTTCAGCCCAGTCTTTTTCCAGGGCGGCGATCTGTTGTTCGCGGGTGAGTTTCGTCATGACATCTCCGGGGGAGGTTGGTGGGTACGAGGAAAACCCGTGATTCTACAGAGTTCGGCGCAAATTTCAAAGACTTATGTCTTATATAAGACTCAAATTTTTGGCACCTTTGCCATCCCTGTCGGTTTTTGGGCGTACAAATGTCAAGGCCCTGCCAATGATGTAGGGTGACTTGAAACACATGGAGCACAACGTGAACCCAAACATGGACGCCTTCTGGATGCCATTCACGGCAAACCGGGAATTCAAGCAGTCACCGCGCATGTTGGCCAAGGCCAGCGGCATGCACTACTGGACGCCTGAAGGGCGCGAGATCCTGGACGGCACCTCAGGCCTGTGGTGTGTCAATGCCGGCCACGCCCGGCCACGCATCGTTAACGCCATCGCCCGCCAAGTGGCGGAGATGGATTACGCCCCGCCCTTCCAGATGGGCCATCCTTTGGCGTTTTCCTTGGCCGAGCGGCTGGTGAAGCTCACGCCCGAAGGCCTCAACAAGGTGTTCTTCACCAACTCGGGATCTGAAGCCGTGGACACGGCCCTGAAGATCGCCATCGCCTACCACCGCCTGCGCGGCGAAGGCCACCGCACGCGCCTGATCGGGCGCGAAAGGGGGTATCACGGCGTCAACTTCGCAGGCACCGCCGTGGGTGGCCTGGGCCCCAACCGCAAACTCTTCGGCAACCTAGTGACGGGCGTGGACCACCTGCGCCACACCCATGACCTGGGCCGCAACGCCTTCACCAAAGGCCAGCCCGAGCACGGTGCCGAATTAGCGGACGACCTGGAACGCCTGGTGACGCTGCACGACGCGTCCACCATCGCTGCCGTCATCGTGGAACCCATGGCCGGCTCGACCGGCGTGTTGCTGCCGCCCAAAGGTTACCTGCAGCGCCTGCGCGATATCTGCGACAAGCACGGCATTCTGCTCATCTTTGACGAAGTGATTTCCGGCTTTGGGCGACTGGGTTCGCCTTTCGCGGCACAGCACTACGGCGTCACGCCTGACCTGCTGACCGCCGCCAAGGGCATCACCAACGGTGTGATTCCCATGGGCGCCGTGTTTGCCAAGCAAGGAATCCACGACACCTTCATGCAAGGCCCGCCAGCCGCGATCGAGCTGCCGCACGGTTACACCTATTCAGCCCACCCCATGGCCTGCGCCGCCGCCCACGGCACTTTGGACACTTATGAAGAAGAAGGCTTGTTGACCCGGGCGGCGCAATTGGACGGCAAGTTTGAAGAGGCTTTCCACAGCCTCAAGGGATTGCCCAATGTGGTTGACATCCGCAACACGGGTGCAGTCGTCGCGGTTGAGTTCGCGCCTCGTGCTGGCGCGGCCCCCGGTCGCCGAGCTTTCGAGGCCTTCCTGGGCTGCTGGGACGAAGGTGTTCTCGTGCGTGCCGCGGGCGACAACATCGCCATCTCGCCACCTTTGATCATCAACGATGGCCAGATTGACCAGATCGCCTCGACCCTGGCCAAGGTGATCAAGCGCCTCGAATAAACCTAGTAGCCGCGCCCAATAAAAAACCGCCGAGCCCGTGAGGGCTGTGGCGGTTTTTTTCAACGCAAGCTGGATTGGAAAATCAGGCGTGCTGCTTGTTGTAGTTGGCAATGCCTTGGGTGACTTCCGTCTTGGCATCTTCAATGCCTGCCCAGCCAATCACCTTCACCCACTTGCCAGGTTCCAGATCCTTGTAGTGCTCAAAGAAGTGCTGGATCTGCTTGAGCAGTTGCTCGGGCAGGTCGTCCGTCGACTTGATCTTGGAGTACATCGGCAAGATCTTTTCGGTGGGCACGGCCACCAGTTTGGAGTCGCCACCGGCTTCGTCGTCCATCTTCAGGATGCCCAGGGGGCGGCAGGCCACCACCACGCCAGGAGGCAGCGGGAAAGGCGTCACCACCAGCACATCGACTGGGTCTCCGTCATCGGCCAGGGTTTGAGGTACATAACCGTAGTTGCACGGATAGTGCATCGCTGTGCCCATGAAGCGGTCGACGAAAACCGCGCCGGTTTCATGGTCGACTTCGTACTTGACCGGGTCGGAATTGGCCGAGATTTCAATGATGACGTTGAACGCATCGGGTGCCTTGGCACCGGGAGGGACTAGCAGCAGGCTCATGATTAATCGATCAGGAGTGTGTGGATTCGAGGACGCCAAGTGTAGGCCAAGCTTGCACCTCACCCCGCCTGAGACGCAAAAAACGGGGCTTTCACCCACCTTTTGCTGCACCGCACAAAAAACCACTTGCAAAGTGGTTGCAGATCCATATACTTGCCGACATGTTGCAGCGCAACAAAGCAGTTTGAGACAGAGCGCAGCGACTTAACCCATCAATCTTACGGAGATATGACATGCTGACCGCTGAACAACTCATGGCCAATCACAAAGCCAACATCGCCACGTTGCTGGATCTGGGCCAAAAGGCTTTTGAAGGCGTGGAAAAGTTGGTCGAGCTGAACCTGCAAGTGGCCAAGGCCACGATGGATGAAGTGTCCGAGCACACCAAGGCTGTCCTGTCGGTGAAAGACGCCCAGGAGCTGCTGGCCCTGAACACCAGCCTGCTGCAACCATCCGCCGAAAAGGCCGCTGCTTACAGCCGTCACCTGTACGACATCGCTTCCAGCACCAGCGCTGAAGTCAGCAAGGTTGCCGAAGGCCAAATGTCTGAAGCCCAGAAGAAATTCATGTCCGTGGTGGACAACGCTGTGAAGAACGCACCCGCCGGCACTGAAAACGCCGTGGTGTTGGTCAAGTCGGCCGTGGCCGCTGCCAACAATGCTTTTGATTCGGTGCACAAGGCCGCCAAGCAAGCCGCCGATGTGGCCGAAGCCAACTTCCAAGCCATCTCCAACACGGCCGTCAAGGCCACCCAAGCTGCCACGGCCAAGCCACGCAAGGCTGCCTGATTTCTTGGGGCTGAAAGGTTGTCTCCTCGGTACCTCCTGAAATTCGTTCAAGGTACCCTTAAGCCCGGTGGTTCGCCATCGGGCTTTTTTTATGATCACTTGGCTTAACGCACTCGACCCCTTCCCCGATACCGCCCATGCATGGAGTGCGGCCACCGATGCCCCTGGCTTGTTGGCGGCTGGCGGCGATTTGAGCGTGGCGCGCCTGACCGATGCTTACCGGCACGGCATTTTCCCCTGGTTCAGCGAGGGCCAACCCATCCTCTGGTGGACGCCGGATCCGCGCATGGTGCTGCCGGTGGCCGAGTTCAAACTGACCCGATCCTTGCGCAAGACCATCAGCAGGTTCTTGCGCACACCCGGCTTCGAGATCCGCATCGACAGCGCTTTTGACCAGGTGATCGAAGCTTGCGCCAACGCACCACGCCATGGCCAAAACGGCACGTGGATCGTTCCTGATATGCAGGCGGCCTACAAGCGCTGGCATGCCGCGGGGCAGGTGCACTCGTTCGAGACCTGGGTGGACGGCCAGCTGGTGGGCGGCTTGTATGGCATCGGCCTGGGCCAGATGTTCTACGGCGAATCCATGTTCACGCGCCAGCCCGATGCATCCAAGATCGCGCTGGCGGCGCTGGTTTGCTTTTGCCGGGCCCACGGCATCACTACCATTGATTGCCAGCAGCGCACCAGCCACCTGGCATCGCTGGGCGGGCGCACCTGGCCGCGCGCTGAATTCGAAGCCCATTTGAGGGGTGTCGTCGATCTCAAGGGGCCGCAATTTTGGGCCTATGATGATTCATTCTGGTCCCACCTGGATTTGGCAGCGTGACGCACCTCAAAGACCTTCCCCTGGCTTCCTTGCAGTTCTATGCCACGGCGCCCTACCCTTGCAGCTACCTGGATGGCAAGGTGGCACGGTCACAGGTCGCCACGCCCAGCCACCTGATCAACGCCGACGTTTACTCCGGCTTGGTGGCCAACGGTTTTCGGCGCAGCGGGATGTTCACCTACCGCCCTTATTGCGATGGCTGCCAAGCCTGCGTGCCTTTGCGGATCCCTGTGGAGCGCTTTGAGGCCAGCCGCAGCCAATTGCGCGCCTGGAAGCTGCACCAAGGCCTGGAGGCGCGTGTGCTGCGGCTGTGTTTCACACCCGAGCACTACCAGCTTTACCTGCGTTACCAGGCCGGGCGCCACAAAGGCGGGGGCATGGACCACGATTCGGTCGACCAGTACACCCAGTTCCTGCTGCAAAGCCGGGTCAACTCGCGGCTGGTGGAGTTCCGTGAGCCACCCCAAGAAGGCCAGGCGCAGGGTGCACTCAAGATGGTGTCGATCCTGGACATCCTCAATGACGGGCTGTCAGCGGTCTACACCTTCTACGAACCCGAAGCTCACCGCAGTTACGGTACCTACAGCGTGCTTTGGCAGATCGATCAGGCGCAGCAGTTGAACCTGCCGCACGTGTACCTGGGCTACTGGATCGAGCAGAGCCGCAAGATGGCCTACAAAACGCATTTCAGGCCGCACCAAACGCTCAAGGGCGGCCAGTGGCGCGACGAACCCGCCGCGCCCTAGGCGCCCCTTACATCACTTGCTCAAGACGACCTGACCTGACACGGTCACGGAAAGCACGCCCTTGCCCGGCTCAACAGGCAAGGCGGCTTCGGCCACATCGGCCCCCTTGGCGCGCATGGCCATCATCATCGGGCGGCCTTGAAAACCGGGCTCACCGGTCTGCACATTGACCTCGCCCAGCGAGTAGCCCGTGAAGCCAAAGTTCTTGGCCAACTCGCCCGCCCGGGTTCGGAAACGGTTGATGGCATCGGTTGTGAGCGCCGATTCGTGCTTCTCACGCAAGGCCGGCGAGAGGCCGTAACTCACGTTGACCACATTGAGCTGGTTGAGCTTGCCGGCTGTCTGCGAAATGCGCGTGGAGTCGGTGCCTTCCAGTACCAGTTGCGCCGTGCCCTGCCAACCATTGATGCGGCCGTTGTTGCCGTAACGCGGGTTGACCGCGAAATAGCCGGTGCGCACGTCCATGGCACCGGGCTGAGCTGAGCGCTTGGCTTCGGTCAAGGCAGCATCCAGCGCCTGCTTGAGGCCACTCTGCACTTCAGCGGCCTGGGCCCCTTCGCGGTTGGCTTGCAAGGTTACGGCCAACAAATCCTGCGTGACTTCTTGGGTGGCCGTGGTTTGAAAGCTGACCACATTGGCGCGCAAGGGCTCGGCATGCGCCAACGAGGCGCCAGCGACCAGCAGGGCCGAACTCAACAACATGGGGACCGAATAACGAGTCATGAAGGCTCCTAGTAATGGTTTTTTGGGGGACCTGCGCAATCTAACGCGCCAGCGCCCGCCTGCGCCGACCCAGGGCTTTGAAGAACCTGTCAAGTACCCCTTGACGCACCTGCCCCAAGAGCGCAAGATTTGTAACAAGGGGTCAGAGCACCGGTTTTTGCGTGTGCAAAGTGCGCACAATCCCGGCTTGTTACAAATTCCGAGGAGACACGGATGACCACCACAGCGAACACCCAGCGACCAGATCGAATTCTGGTGGTGGACGATGACGCTCGCATCCGCGACCTGCTGCGCCGCTACCTTAGCCAAGAAGGCTTCGAGGTTCTGCTGGCCGAGGATGCCAAGGCGCTCAACCGCCTGCTGACACGCGAAACCGTCGACCTGATCGTGCTGGACTTGATGCTGCCTGGCGAAGATGGCCTGTCCATCTGCCGCCGCTTGCGTGCGGCCAATGACAGCACCCCGATCATCATGCTGACCGCCAAGGTCGAAGACGTGGACCGCATCGTGGGCCTGGAAGTGGGCGCCGATGACTACATGCCCAAGCCTTTCAACCCCCGCGAGTTGCTGGCCCGCATACACGCAGTGTTGCGCCGCCGCCCCGCCCCCGAGGCACCCGGCGCACCGGCCAAGGAAGCCCAGACCGTGCAGTTCGGGCCTTTCGAGTTCGATTTGGCCCTGCGCCGCCTGAGCAAGGAAGGCGAGCCGCTGGCGCTGACCACGGGCGAGTTTTCGATGCTGAAGGCGCTGGTGCGCCATCCCCGCCAACCCCTGTCGCGCGACAAGCTGGCGCAATTGGCCCGTGGCCGCGAGTTCGAACCTTTCGACCGCAGCCTGGATGTGCAGATTTCGCGCCTGCGCAAGATGATCGAGCCCGATCCGTCCCAACCCCGCTACATCCAGACGGTCTGGGGCGTGGGTTATGTGTTCGTGCCGGACGGTGGGGCTTGATGGTGGCGCATGCGTAGAAATCGTTTCGCCCTCAGTCTGTTCTGGCGGACGTTCATTCTTTTGGCCTTGTTGTTGACTTTGGGCATCGTGGCCTGGGTTCAAACCTTCAAGGCTTTGGAGTTCGAACCACGCACCGTGCAAGCGGCGCAGCAAATTGCCAGCCTGGTGAATTTGTCGCGCGCGGCTTTGCACTATGCCGACAGCATCAACCGCGTCACGCTGATCAAGACCATGTCCGAGCAGGAGTCGATCGTGCTCAAGGCGCGCGAGCCGTCGGACCAGTTCGAGCCTTTTGAGGTCAATCGCTTCACCAATGCGATCGGCAAGGAGTTGCGTTCACGCCTGGGGCCCACCACCGTGGTGGCCAGCAGCGTGAACCATGTGCCGGGCCTGTGGGTCGGCTTTCAGATCGATCGTGATAATTATTGGCTGCAAGCCGACACGGCCCGCGTCGAACCCATGACCGGGCGCACCTGGACCATCTGGGTGGGCATCGCCTTCATCGCCACCATCCTGGGCTCGGCCACGATTGCTCGCCTGATCAACCAACCGCTGAAGGAGCTGTCGTTTGCCGCCAGCCGCATCCGCGAAGGCGAATACGACTCGGTGCTGGATGAATCCATGATCACGCGCGAGATCCGCGAGGTGAACCAGGGTTTCAACCGAATGGCGCGAGAGTTGGCCAAGGTGGACGAAGACCGCGCCGTGATGCTGGCCGGCATTTCGCATGACCTGCGCACGCCACTGGCCCGCATCCGCCTGGAAGCCGAGATGAGCGTGGTGGACGAAGAAGCCAAGCGCAACATCGCGGCCGACATTGACCAACTTGACGCCATCATCGACAAGTTCATGGACTATGCGCGGCCCGGCGATGTCACGCTGGTGCCGGTGCACGTGTCGTCGGTGGTGGACAAGGCGATCAGCCAGTTCCGCGACACCAAGCGCATCCGCATCGGGGCCAAACTGCCCATCGACACCAAGGTGATGGCAGACGAGACCGAATTGGGCCGGGTGCTGACCAACCTGTTCGAGAACGCCCGCCGATACGGCCGCAACACCTACACCGGCGTGGCCAATGTTGAAGTGAGCTACACGCGGTCAGGCTCGTGGGTGCTGTTGACGGTGCGCGACCACGGGCCAGGCGTGGCCGTGGAGAAACTGGCGCAGCTGACGACGCCGTTTTTCCGGGGCGATGCCGCGCGAACGGCGGCCACGGGCGCTGGCCTGGGCCTGGCCATTGTGGAAAAAGCGCTTCAGCGCATGGGCGGCCAGCTGGACCTGGGCAATGCCCCGGGTGGCGGCCTGGTGGCCCACATCAGGCTGAAGCGGGCGCCCTGATTTGATTCAGGCCTGCTTCACGAGCAGGCAGACGGCACGGGCCTCAATGGCCCGGCCTTCGCCCACCGGCCCCATTTTTTCAGCGGTTTTGGCTTTGACGTTGACGGCTTCGATGCCCACGCCTAAGGCGGCAGCAATCCGCTCACGCATGGCCGGGATGTGCGGCGCCATCTTGGGTGCCTGGGCCACGATGGTGCTGTCCACATTCCCCACAGCCCAGCCCGCTTGACCCACACGCCTGACCGCCTCTGCCAGCAAGGCCACTGAATCAGCGCCTTTGAAGGCTGGGTCGGTGTCGGGGAAGTGGCGGCCGATGTCGCCCAAGCCGGCCGCGCCCAGCAGGGCATCTGTGATGGCGTGCAGCAGCGCATCGGCATCGGAATGGCCCAGCAGGCCATGTGTGTGCTCAATGGTGACGCCGCCCAGGATCAGGGGACGCCCTGTCACCAGCGCGTGGGTGTCCCAACCTTCTCCAACTCGAATCGTCATTTCAGTCCTCCACGGCAAGCGCGATGCATTCGGCGGACTCCATTTTGGCCCAATTCAACGCACCAAATTGGTTCAAAAAATGAGCAAGCCGAGCCAGGAAAAGCTTTCAGCGCCCCAAATTTGGGCAAATAACACGCACAACAACGGAACAATCGCTCACCAAACTGGCCCATATTTTGCTTTTATTGGTGCATAACTTGATTTTCGTGCCGCACTCGACCCCAAGTCGGTGCGGTTTTCTTTCTTCAATTCACTTCGACATTCAGGCATTTCATGGAGTCATTGAAACAAGGCACGGATGCGCTGTTCATCCTGTTGGGCGCCGTCATGGTATTGGCCATGCACGCCGGGTTTGCATTTCTGGAGTTGGGCACGGTCCGCGGCAAGAACCAGGTCAATGCGCTGGTCAAGATCCTGGTGGACTTTTGCGTGTCCACCATCGCGTATTTTTTCGTGGGCTACACCGTGGCCTATGGCGTCGACTTTTTCAGCGGGGCCGAGGTGCTGGCGCAGAAGAACGGCTACGAGTTGGTCAAGTTCTTCTTCTTGCTGACTTTTGCCGCCGCCATCCCGGCCATCATCTCCGGCGGCATCGCCGAGCGCGCCAAGTTCCACCCGCAGATGCTGGCCACGGCAGTGATCGTTGGCCTGCTCTACCCCTTGTGCGAGGGTGCGGTCTGGGCCAACAAGTTTGGCTTTCAAACATGGATTGAAAGCATCACGGGCGGGCCCATGCATGACTTCGCCGGCTCGGTGGTGGTCCATGCCTTCGGGGGCTGGATCGCCCTGCCTGCGGTGCTGATCCTGGGTGCCCGGCGCAACCGCTACCGCAAGGATGGCGGCATGTCGGCCCACCCGCCTTCCAGCATCCCTTTCCTGGCCTTGGGCTCGTGGATCCTGGCGGTGGGCTGGTTTGGCTTCAATGTGATGAGCGCGCAGACCATCGACAAGATTTCGGGCCTGGTGGCGGTGAACTCGCTGATGGCCTTGGTTGGCGGCACATTGGTGGCGGCTTTGCTGGGCAAGAACGACCCCGGCTTTGTGTACAACGGCCCATTGGCTGGGCTGGTTGCCGTGTGCGCGGGGTCGGACGTCATGCACCCCGCAGGCGCCTTGGCCGTGGGCGCGGTCGCTGGCGCCATCTTCGTGTTCGCGTTCACCTTGACGCAGAACAAATGGAAGATCGACGATGTGCTGGGCGTGTGGCCGCTGCATGGGCTGTGCGGCGCCTGGGGCGGTATCGCGGCGGGCATCTTCGGGCAAAAGGCCTTGGGCGGGATGGGCGGCGTTCATCTGGGCGCGCAAGTGCTGGGCACCGTGCTGGTCGTGGGGTTCGCGCTGGCATCCAGCCTGGGCGTGTACGGCGTGCTGAACAAGGTGTTGGGCTTGCGCCTGTCTCAAGAAGAAGAGTTTGACGGCGCTGACCTGTCCATCCACCGCATCAAGGCCACGCCAGAGCAAGAGGTGTCGTGGTGATCTGGCGGCTTGGGGATAACGTGCTTCAAGCCCAGCCCGGGCTGGAAGAGAATGCTTGCCACCGCCTCCAAGAATCCACATGAAGCAACGCCAGCCTTCCCTTCGCCTCCTGTCCTGCATTTCTGCCTTGGTGTTTTGCTGCGCTTCACCAGCCCACGCCATCGTCAATGGCACCAGCACGGCCAGCTTCACGGCGGTGGGTGAGTTGGGCAGCGCCTCGGGCGTGCTCATCGCCGACAACTGGGTCCTGACCGCCGCCCACGTGGCCAATGGGCTGAGCGTGGGCAGCAGCCGTTTTGACGCGCTGGGCAGCGCCTCATTGATCGATGCGGTTTACACCTTCTCCAACGCGGCTTTTCCCAACAACGACATTGCCCTGGTGCATTTGACCACCGCCTTGGACGCGGCCACGCCCATCCTCAATGACCAGGTGATCAAGAACAACCAGGCCGCATCACTGGGTACCCTCACCATGGCCACGGCGCAAAACCAGACGCCCAACGGCTTTGCCACCACGCTGGCCTCGGGTGCGGTCATCACAAACACCGAGAAAAACGTGACGTCGACCGTGAACTGGCTCCTCACCGGTGGTCAGGCGTATCTGCAAGGCGGGGACAGTGGCGGCGCCCTCTTCAAAGGCGCGGTGAGCGACAGCGCCGGATCCTTGCTCCTGGGCATTGCCTCGGCCGCCCTGACTGACGACGCCGGCAATTCAGCAGGATCGGCTTTTGTGCAGGTGGCCAACTACAAAAGCTGGATCAATGCCACGATGGCGAGTTCAGGCCAACAAGCCATTTGGGCGTCGAGCGTGCCCGAACCGTCAACTTTGGCTTTGTATGCGCTAGCGGGTTTGGGTATCCTGGCCCTCAGGACTGGACATTTTGGACGAAATGGCTAAAATAGCCAAATAGATCGTTGAAATGCGATCAGACAGCGACCATTAAGGCGTCCAACATGACTGCACTGACCTTGCGCAACCACCGTGGTGAACAGGTGGAAGTCCCCGAGTTTTCAGCCACCGAGGCTAAAAACAGCTTCGGGCTGGTGCTTGACACGGCTTTCAGCCAAGGCATGGTGGCCATCACCAAGCGTGACCGGCCCACCGCCATTGTGCTGTCCATGGACGCCTACCAAGCCTTGCTGGATGGACAGCACCAACCGCTGGACACCCTGACGCAAGAATTCGATCACCTTTTGCAGCGCATGCAGACCTTGGCCTCGCGCGATGCCTTGATGGATGCCTTTGACGCGCCCCCCGGTGAATTGGGCCAGGCTGCGGTGGCCTACGCCACATCGACACGCCCTTGATGCGCCTTTGCTGACACAGCACCAGCACACGGAACACGCCGTGAAGCTGCCTTATAAAAATACCAGAGAGATCCTGCCGTGGCATCAACTGCCCACGTCCCCCGCATTTTTGTTCTCGCGGGCACCAACGGTGCCGGCAAAAGCAGCATTGGTGGCGCCAACATTCGCCGCCGTGGGGGCCACTATTTCAATCCCGACGAAGCGGCTGCGGCCATTCGCCGCGCACAGCCGCACCTGAGCGCTACGCAAGCCAACAGCGCCGCGTGGCATGAGGGCAAGCGCCTGCTGCAACAAGCCATTGCCCAAAAGCTGGACTACAACTTCGAGACCACCCTGGGCGGGCGCAGCTTCACCCGGTTGCTAGAACAAGCCGCTTTGCAGGGCTTTGAGGTGCGCCTTTGGTATGTGGGTTTGCTCAGCGCCGACCACCACATCGCGCGGGTCAAAGCACGCGTGGCCAAGGGCGGGCACGACATCCCCGAGGTGGACATCCGCCGGCGCTTTGATCAAAGCCGCCTTCAGCTGATCCAGTTGTTGCCGCACCTGACCGAACTGCGGGTGTACGACAACACGCTGGAGGCCGACCCCCAGGCTGGATTGGCGCCACAGCCCAGGCTGGTGTTGCATTGGCAAGGAGCCCAGCACCAAGGGGCGCAGGCGCTCGCGCGGGTGGTGGTTCCTGTGCAGGCCGCCGCCTTGGCCGACACGCCCGACTGGGCCAAGCCCATTTTGGCCGCAGCTTTCAAGGAAGCGGCCAATCCTTCGGTCACCGCCCCGGCCGTGTCGCCAACAGCCGCTCGGCCAGCGCGAAATCGCCCGGCCAAGTGAGCTTGAGGTTCTCAAAAGCGCCCAGGACCAGGCGCGGCGAGTGGCCCAAGGCCTCGATCGCTCTGGCTTCATCCGTGATGCCGGCCGCGGCCTGAGGGTCCCCCAAGGCGGCACGCAGGGCAGGCCGCAGCAAGCCCACGCGGAACATCTGCGGTGTTTGCGCCGCCCACTTGGCGGCACGGTCCACGGTGCCCTGAACGCGTGATTCACCATCCAGGCCCGGCAACGATGCCTTCAAGGTGTCGGCCACCGGCAGGGCCAGCAAGCCGCCCACCTCGTCGTCCTGGCACTCGTCGATCAAACGGTTGACCCACTCGGGCTGGACCAGGCAACGGGCCGCGTCGTGAACCAGCACCCAGTCATGGGGCTGGGCGCCACGGGCCAAAAGCTCATCCAGGCCATTGGCCACGCTTTCAGCGCGTGAGCCGCCACCCACGCGGGCCACCCAGGCACGGTCGCCTTCAAACCCTGGCACGTGCTGCTCGAAAGCGGCATCGTTTGGCGACAACACCACCAAGGTGGCGTGCAAACGCGGCACTGCCGCCAGGGCCGCCAAGGTGTGCGCCACCACGGCCTGCCCTGCCACGGGGTGGTATTGCTTGGGGCCGCCCACCCCTGCCCGCTCCCCTACCCCGGCGCAGGGCACCAGCGCAAAACAGCGCGGCTGAAAGTCGTGGGCAGAAAAGGTCAAAGGCGTGGGGCTGGGCATGCCTGGATTGTCGCCCACCTACAATCAAGCATCTTTCAGATCAACGCCCGGCCGCAGCCCGCCGCCGGGCGCTTTGTCATTCTCGCGCTGCCCATGTTGCCCTCGCTCAAGCTCCCATCCATCGCCATTGGCAAACGCTACACCGTGCCCCGCCCGCTGGGCTCTGCCGATGCACTGTTGATCGCCCAGTTTGCCCAAGCCCGCAAGGCGGAAGGCCATGTGACCGCGCTGATCGCCGCCGACCCGGCCGACACGCAGCGATTGATGGATGAGATGGCGTTTTTCGCGCCCGACTTGCGCTGCGCCATCTTTCCCGACTGGGAAACGCTGCCCTACGACACCTTCTCGCCGCACCAGGATCTGATCTCGGAGCGGCTGGCCACCCTGTGGCGCGTGCAGCAAGGCGTCACGGCCGACACGGGCGTGGACGTGGTGCTGCTGCCCGCCACCACCGCCTTGACGCGCCTGGCGCCGCCCTCCTTCCTGGCGGCCTACACCTTCCATTTCAAGCAAAAGCAAAAGCTCAATGAAGCCGCGCTCAAGTCGCAGCTGACCCTGGCAGGCTACACCCACGTCAGCCAGGTGGTCTCACCCGGTGAATACGCGGTGCGTGGTGGTTTGATCGACCTGTTCCCCATGGGTTCGCTGGTGCCCTACCGCGTTGACCTGTTCGGTGATGAGATCGACTCGATCCGCACCTTTGACCCCGACACCCAACGCAGCCTGTACCCCGTGCCCGAAGTGCGCCTGCTGCCAGGCCGCGAGTTCCCGATGGACGAGGACGCGCGCGCGGCCTTCCGCAAGCGCTGGCGTGAAAAGATCGAGGGCGATCCCACCCGGGCGCGCCTGTACAAAGACATCGGCAACGGCATGGTGCCCGGCGGCATCGAGTTCTACCTGCCCTTGTTCTTCGACCAGACGGCCAGCATCTTCGAGCACCTGGGCGAAAACGCTGTGCTGGTCTTGCATGGCGAGCTGGATGAGACCTTGCGCAAGTTCTGGGCTGAAACGCGCGAGCGGCATCGCTTCTTGCAGCACGACCCCGAGCGGCCCTTGCTGCCACCGGAAGAGCTTTATCTCAAGACCGAGGACTTTTTCACGTTGGCCGGCGCCCACGCGCAGCTGTCCATCCGCGGCACCGAGGCGGTCGACTGGGCCCGCCCTCTGCCCGACCTGTCGGCCGAACGCAATGCGCAAGAGCCTTTGCGCAAGCTGCAAGCGCACCTGAAAAACGCCACACAACGCGTGCTGGTCATCGCCGAGAGCAATGGCCGCCGCGAAAGCCTGCTGGAGTTGCTGCGCGACCACCAGATCGACCTGCCCAGCGTGGACTCGCTGAAGGCCTTCGAGGCCAGCGACCACCGCATGGCCATGGCCGTGGCGCCCTTTGCCGGCGGCTTCATCTGGCAAGACCTGAGCGGCAACAACCAAGGCCTGCAGTTCATCACTGAAACGGAACTGTTCGACGCCGCGCCCACCACGCGCCGCCGCCGCAAGCAAGAGCAGACCACCGACGTCGATTCGCTGATCAAGGACCTGTCCGAGCTGAACGTGGGCGATCCGGTCGTGCACGCCAATCACGGCATCGGGCGCTACCAAGGCCTGATCAACCTGGACTTGGGCACTGGCCCGTCCGAGTTCCTGCACCTGGTCTATGCCGATGCGGCCACGCTGTACGTGCCGGTGTCCCAACTGCAGTTGATCAGCCGCTACACCGGCGTCAGTGCCGATGAGGCCCCGCTGCACCGCCTGGGCTCGGGCCAGTGGGAAAAGGCCAAACGCAAGGCCGCAGAACAGGTGCGCGACACCGCCGCCGAGCTGCTCAACCTGTACGCACGCCGCGCCGCCCGCGAAGGCTTCGCCTTCCGCTTCAGCGCGCAAGACTACGAGGCCTTCGCCGCCAGCTTCGGCTTTGAAGAAACCGCCGACCAGCGCGCCGCCATCCACGCCGTCATCCAGGACATGATCAGCCCCCGCCCCATGGACCGCCTGGTCTGCGGCGACGTGGGTTTCGGCAAGACCGAAGTGGCCTTGCGCGCGGCCTTCGTGGCCGTGACGGGTGGCAAGCAGGTGGCCATCCTCGCACCCACCACGCTGTTGGCCGAGCAGCATTACCAGAACATCTCCGACCGCTTCTCACAGTGGCCGGTGCGCGTGGCAGAGATGTCGCGCTTCCGGTCCGCCAAGGAGATCAAGGCCGCGATGCAAGGCCTGGAAGACGGCACGATCGACATCGTCATTGGCACGCACAAGCTGCTGAGCGAATCCGTCAAGTTCAAGCGCCTGGGGCTGCTGGTGATTGACGAAGAACACCGCTTCGGTGTGCGCCACAAAGAGGCCATCAAGGCCATGCGCGCCGACATCGATGTGCTCACCCTCACTGCCACCCCCATCCCGCGCACGCTGGGCATGGCCATGGAAGGCCTGCGTGACCTGAGCGTGATCGCCACCGCACCGCAACGCCGGCTGGCCATCAAGACTTTTGTGCGCAGCGAATCCAGCGGCGTAATCCGCGAAGCCGTGCTGCGCGAACTCAAGCGAGGCGGGCAGGTCTACTTCCTGCACAATGAAGTCGACACCATCGAGAACCGGCGCGACAAGCTCAACGAGTTGATCCCAGAAGCCCGCATCGCCATCGCCCACGGCCAGATGCCTGAGCGCGAACTGGAGCACGTCATGCGCGACTTCGTGGCTCAGCGCCACAACGTGCTGCTGTGCTCCACCATCATCGAAACCGGCATTGACGTGCCCACGGCCAACACCATCATCATGAGCCGCGCCGACAAGTTCGGCCTGGCGCAGTTGCACCAGCTGCGCGGCCGTGTGGGCCGCTCGCACCACCAGGCCTACGCCTACCTGCTGGTGCCCGACATCGAGGGGTTGACCAAGCAAGCCCAGCAGCGCCTGGACGCCATCCAGAACATGGAAGAGCTGGGCAGCGGCTTTTACCTGGCCATGCACGACCTGGAAATCCGCGGCGCCGGCGAGGTGCTGGGCGACAACCAGAGCGGCAACATGATGGAAGTGGGCTTCCAGCTCTACAACGAAATGCTGGGCGAGGCGGTGCGCTCGCTCAAGGCGGGCAAGGAGCCCGATCTGCTGTCGCCACTGGGTTTGTTTGGCGGCGGCACCGACATCAACCTCCACGCCCCTGCCCTGCTGCCCGACAGCTATTGCGGCGATGTGCACGTTCGCCTGAGCCTGTACAAGCGCGTGGCCACGGCCGATTCCATCGACAAGATCGAGGCCATGATGGAAGAGATCATCGACCGTTTCGGCAAGCTGCCGCCGCAAGCGCAAACGCTGTTCGACACGCACCGCCTGCGCGTGCAGGCCAAGCCCTATGGTGTGCAGAAGGTCGATGCAACGCCGGGCCTGATCAACATCACCTTCCGCGCCAATGCCCCGGTCGAACCGATGCGCATCATTGAGCTGGTGCAAAAAAACCGCCACATCAAGCTGGCGGGCAACGACAAATTACGTGTCGAAAAGTCATTGAGTGACCCCAAGGACCGGGCGCAATACGTGCGTGATTTGTTGAAATCGCTCGGGCAGCCCATCAAGTAACCACGCCCTCCCTAGTTTGAATACTGGTGCCGCCGGAATTGGCCCGCTAGGATAAAAAAGTTGTACCTTGCTCAGGCAGAAGGTGTGGCCTGGGTTTGTCCGTTAGCTTCTTCAAACAGGAGGTGAATGTGAACCAACTTACCTTGTCCAAGCTGTTACCGGCGGCACTGATCGCGGCCAGTGCGCTGGTGTCCACCGCGCAGGCCGAAACGCAGCCGGTGAACTTCAACGTGCTGAATGTGGCGGCCGTGCTGCCCACGCCTTTCAATGCGGGCGACAACCTTCGGCTCAACACCCTGGTGACCGATGAAATCGGCCCGCTCAACCAGTCGATCACCTTCACGGTGGGCAATGGCATCGGCAGCTTCACGGGCCAAGCCGCTTGGGAGGTCTCGACTGCCACGGGCACCGCACCACGCCTCACAGGCGTGAACCTGGACTTGTTCGACGCCAGCAACACGCTCATTGCCAGCGATGACTTCGCAGGCGTGTTGGGCGGCTTCGCGCACTCGACGCTGGCAGGCGCGATCGGGCCAGGCACCTACAAACTGGTCGCCACAGGTACGGGCGTGCGCGATTCCTCGCTCGACGTGACCTTGAGCTTCGCGGCCGCGGTTCCCGAACCCCAGGCCTACCTGCTGATGCTGGCGGGACTGGGTGTGGCCGGCGCGGCGGTACGTCGCCGCCGCTGACGCCGCGGTCGATTTGACGAGTGCAAGGGTGCGGCACACAGGGCTGATAATCCCGCCAGCCGCACCCACTCTTTCAAATCCATGAGCCTTGCCCCTGAACACGCCCCCGGCCTCGTCCTCCAACGCTTCACCCCGCCTCTGAAGCTCAGCGACTTCAAGGCCATCGCCTTTGACATGGACTCCACGCTGATCAGCATCGAGTGCATCGATGAGATCGCCGACGCGGTGGGCAAGAAGGCCGAAGTGGCCGCCATCACCGAAGCCGCCATGCGTGGCGAAATCACCGATTTCAAGGACAGCCTGACCCGGCGTGTCGCCCTGCTGAAAGGCGTGCCTGCCGAAGCCCTGCAAAAGGTCTACGACCAGCGCTTGAAGATCAATCCCGGGGCGCCCGAGTTGATCAACGCCGCCAAAGCCGCCGGCTTGCAAACCCTGTTGGTGTCAGGCGGCTTCACCTTCTTTGCCGACCGCGTCAAGGCGCGCCTGGGCATGCACGAAGCGCACTCCAACCTGCTGGAGATCGAAGGCGGTTTGCTCACGGGCCGCGTGCTGGGCGACATCGTTGATGGCGAGGCCAAGAAGCAGCACCTGCTGGCCCTGTGCGCCCGGCTGCAGTGCGATCCCAAGCAATCCATCGCCGTGGGCGATGGCGCCAACGACTTGCCGATGATGAACGTGTCTGGCCTGAGCGTTGCCTACCACGCCAAGCCCAAGGTGCGTGAGCAGGCCATGATCGCCATCAACACGGGCGGCCTGGACCGCGTGCTGGAAGTACTGGCGATCTAACTAAAAAAGCACCGCCTTTGATCGGCACATCACCCGCGATTGGCGGCGAAAGGCAAAGCGTCGACGGGCAGTGCCACCGGCACCAATCCATCGTTTTCGGAGTTGAGCTTGACCAGCATGGCATCGGCCTCTTGCATGGCCAGCGAGAGCACGGCCACGAAGGTGTCGATGTCGCTTGGAGCATGGTCGGCCATGACCTGCAGCCTCAGTCGCGCGGCATCACGCGGCACCGCCGGATACTCAACGGCATTGGCGATGGCGCCACCCGCCAGCAGGAACCTCGACACCATGCGGCATTGCGAGGTGCCGCCCATCAGCACAGGCACCACGGCGCTGGGCACGCCCATCACCTTGCACCCCAAGGCCCCAACCTTGGAGCGCAACGACAAGGTGTTGGCGTGCAGACGGCGGCGGCGCTCGGCGCCCTCTTCAGATCGGACGATCTCCAGCGCTTTGAGCACCACCAGTGCCTGCACGGGCGACATCGCGTTCGAGAAGGTGTGCGGCCCGCAACCAAAGCGGATCGCCAGCTTCAGGCCGGGCTCATTGCTGGCCACGAAGCCGCCATTGGATGCAAAGGTTTTGGAGAAGGTGCCCAGCACGACATCGATCTTGCCCAGCATGCCCTGCTCTTGCATGGCGCCCAGGCCTTCAGGCCCCATGCTGCCTAGGTCGTGCGCCACGTCCACGAGTAAGGTGGCCTGGTAGCGGTGCGCCAGCTCCTGGTGCGCCTTCAGGTCAGGCACGTCAGAGTCCATGGAAAAGAGTGACTCGGTGACCACCAGGATGCCCGCCGAGGGATGCGTTTCACGCACGGCCATCAGTTGCCGCTCAAGGGCATGGACCGACAGGTGGTCAAAGGTATGGACATGCCGGGTGGCCGCCCTGGCACCGTCTTGAAGGCAGGCGTGGGCCAGCCGGTCAATCACCACGTGGTCGCGATCGCGCACCAGGGCGCGTATGGCGCCATAGCCCGCCGCCCAGCCCGTGGGGAACAGGGAACAATCTTTCAAGTGCAGCCAATCGGCCAGCTCGCACTCAAGCTGTACCGAGGCTTCGCTGTTGCCCATCAAGGCCGCGCTGCCGCCCACGTGCACGCCCAACTGTTCGATCGCATGCACGGCGGCTTGGCGGATCAATGGATGGCTGGACAAGGACAGGTAATCCTGGCTGCCAAAGTTGACGCCTTCGGCCAAGGGGCGCCCACGCCGGTCCTTCGCCCGGGCCCACGGCAACACCGCACCCACGATCTGCTTGGAGAAGGTGTCCAGCCCGTATTCGTCAAGGATGTCCCAGCCCATGGGCAGGATGCTCAAGCGGCCCAGCAGGGATTCGGGTGCAGCGTTGGTTTGACGGCTTGCCACCGCTTTGTCCATGAAACTGACGTAGTCAGCCAAGGTGCCCTGCAGGGCCAGATTCAGTTTGTCCATCCCCCTAATCTATTAGCATTTGCGGAAATTTATCACCATGCGGCATACCCTACATGAGGGGTATCGCAAACGGATAACGCCCCACATCAGCCAGATCAGGCCTTGGGTTGAGGCATCACCACGATGCCATCCTCGTCGGCATAGACCCAATCGCCGGGGCGCACCCACACGCCCTGGATCTGCACCGGCACATCGGCCTGGCCTTCCTTGCGCTTCTCGGTGGGCCAAGGCATCAACGCCAATGCGCGGATGCCCACATCACATTCGGCCAACTCGGCTGAATCGCGCACGCAGCCATCCACGATCACGCCAGCCCAACCGTTGTTGGCTGCGGCCTTGCCCAAATTGCCGCCCACCAGGGCACGGCGCAGGGAGGCGCCGCCGTCCACCACCAGAACGCGGCCATGGCCGGGCGAGTCCACCGCCGCCTTGACCAAGGTGTTGTCTTCGAAGCACTTGACCGTGCTGACCGGGCCGCTGAACTTCAATCGCTTGCCGTAGTCCTTGAAAACAGGCGGCAAGACACGGAAGGCGCCATCGGTGTCGTTCTTGTGGTCGTCACACAGGTCGCAGGTTGCAAAGTCAGTGGTCATGGCTTCTCCTTGTCAAAAAGCAAACGATTCAGGTCAATCAAACCCGATTGTCTGCGCAAGAAGACAGGCCCCGGCGCTCAATGGCCAAACAAGCCCTTGATCACACTGCCCACGCCCTCGACCATGCCGCCCAAGGTGACGCCAAGCGATTCGGCCAGGCCAGCCGCAGCACGCACCGCCAGTTGCTCGTTGAGCGAGAACTTCGGGTCATCCAACCGGCCATCCAGCGAGAACTTCAGCTCAATGCGCCCGTTCTCTGACATGGACGCGATGACCGCGCGGCGCGGCACGCCTGCAAAGGTGCCGAGCAATCCACCGCCATCGTTCAACTCCAGCCCTGTCAAGGTGATGACGCCCGGTGCGCGCAGGTGGTTCTTCACCACCGACGCATCGAAGACCAGGTCAAGCGTGCCAGCGCGCACGCCGCCTTCGTTCAACTTCACCAGGTAAGGTTGCAAGGCGATGAGGTCAACGCCTGCCAGTTGGCCCTTGAGCTGGGCGTCGTGCGAGGCGGGCGTGAACTGGCCCACCACCTTGATCCGACCATCGCGGTGCGGGCCTTTCACCATGCCTTGCAGGTCGATGTGCATGGCCTGGTCCAGGGCGGGTATGGCAATGTGGTCCAACTCAATGGCCAGCTCTTCGATGCGGATGGGGTGCGGGGGCTTGCGCACGCTGGCATCAAAGAAGTCCAGTTGCGACTTCGTCATCGACACCTGGCCGATCTGGATGTTGGGCGCGGCTTTGTCTGAGCTTGGGGACTCCTTGTTCGCGGATGACCCGGGCTTGGCCGTGTGGTCGAACAAGGCGGGTAACACTTGCAGCTTGCCATCGGACGAGCGCAGCACCGACATGTAGGCGCCCTCGACATCCACGCTGCGCACGCGCCAGGCATTGCCGAACAGGGTCGCCATCTCGGGCACGACGATGACGCGCGCGGCCCGCAACTCGTCTGGCGCAGGCCACCCGGCACGGCTGGCCTTCACTTGAAGATCGCGCAGCTCAACGCTGGCCCAGCCGACTTTCAGGGAACCGACGGTGGCACCCGGCCCCAATGCCCTTTCAATGTTGGCATGCAATCGCCAAACCGTCACCTGGAAAGCCAGGACACCCACCACCGCCAGCGTGGCCAACACGGCGCCGGCCCGCCACCAGAATCGATGCTTCATGGGGTCACGCGGCACTCACTTGCAGCACGATCTTGCCAATGTGATCGCTGCCCTCCATCAGGCGGTGGGCGTCGGCCACCTTGGCCAGTGAAAAGACCGCGTGGATCAAGGGTGCGCAACGGCCAGCGTCCAGCACGGGCCAGACATTGGCTTTCAAATCAGCCGCGATCGCCGCCTTTTCTTCGGTGGTGCGCGGCCTCATGGCAGAGCCCGTGACGAGTAAGCGTTTACCCATGATCTGGGCGAGGTTCACATCCTTGACCACGGTGCCGCCCATGAAGGCCAGCAGCAACAGTCGGCCATCCATGGCCAGCGAGGCCAAGTTGCGGGCGAAATACGAGGCGCCCATGATGTCGAGGATCACATCCACCCCGCGCCCTTGTGTGTGCTCAGTGATGGCCTGCTGAAAATCCTGCTCGCGGTGATTGATGACCAGTTCAGCACCAAGTTGCAGGCACGCTTCGCGTTTGGCCTCACTGCCCACCGTCACGAAAGGGTGCGCACCGAACTCGCGGGCCAGTTGGGTGGCGGTGGTGCCAATGCCGCTGCCACCACCGTGCAGCAGCACGGTCTCGCCGGCCTTCAAACGGCCCATCTGGAACAGGTTGGCCCAGACCGTGAAGAAGGTCTCTGGCAGGGCCGCCGCGCGTATGGCGTCATAACCTTTCGGCCACGGCAAGGCCTGCGTGGCTGGCACCACCGCGTGCGTGGCATAGCCACCGCCATTGGTCAGGGCGCACACCTTGTCGCCCACCTTGAAGCCAGTGACATCACTGCCCATGGCCATCACCTCGCCAGCCACTTCCAGCCCCAAGAATGGACTGGCCCCGGGTGGCATGGGGTAGTGGCCATTGCGTTGCAGGATGTCAGGCCGGTTGATGCCTGCCGCTTCAACGTGGATGAGCAACTCACCGGCGGCGGGCTCGGGCACCAGGGCCGTGGCCAGATGCAGCACTTCCGGCCCACCGGGCGCGGAAAAAGCAATGTGGTTCATCTGACTGGGCAGCGGCATGTTCGGTCACCAATGAAGATCTGGATCTTTTTTCAGTAAAAATTGCGCGGTCAACACCACCCAGCCCAGCGCGCGTTTGAAGAGCGTGGCGGCAAGCGTTGGCTTGGCAAAGCGGGTCTCGATCGTATCCATGGCACCACCCTTTTCCAGCAAATCAGCTACTTAGTTGATTTACAAGGCAATGGACGTGCCAGCCCTCCCCCTTCAGCGGGAATGCCAAAAAGAAGGCAGATCGATAAGATAAACGCACTTTCAAGCTCGGGGCCGGCAGTGATGAGATCACCTGCTGCAGTTCATCAAGGCTTGAAGACCTTCGCATTCACGGTCGCCGTTGGCCAAGCAGTCTTCAAGCGGAACCCTTAGCGGCAGTGATTCACTGCAGCCCCCAGCGCGAGGTTCGTGGTTTGCCAGTCAAGGCCATCACAACCACAGAAAGCCAGGAGCCAACATGAAGCCTCACAAAATGGGCAACAAGTCAGCCAACGCCTCCACGGGGATGTTGTCCTACTTGGCCCACATTGGCCGGTCCATGTTCCACCACCACGACGACGATGCATCACAGCAGGCCGAACGGTATTGGGCGGTCATGTACGTCGATGCCAATGGCGTCCTGCAGAACACCACCGTCAGCGTGGTGGCGGTTCATCCGGGCCTGCGCAGCGTCACAGTGCGTCGTGAAGCCGATGAGCAGGAGGTCATCTTGCGGGTCAGCAAGATCGTTGAAGCCATCGACATCCGCACGGGGCGCCGCATTGATGTGGGCCACTGGCTGGCCCACCTGCCACGGTAGGCGCTGGCCTGCAAGTGTCAGTTCTTTCCGACACTTCAATTGACGAAGCTCTGACAACGCGCGACAACGCCCAGGTCTACATTGAAGTTGTGTTGGACCCAGAGCTTGACAGCGCCGAACACCAGTTAGTTCGCCAACGCTGTGGAAAGGAAGCCATGAAAGTACCTTGTTCCACCTCGGCCGCCCCTTTGGCGCATCTGACAGCCGTCCATCTATTGGGCCGCATCCTTGAACGCCTTGACCACAACGACGGTGCCACGGGCCGCACGCGTTATCAGTTGGCCATGCGGCACCTCACCGAAGCGCTTGACCGGGTCGAGCACACCTTCGTGGTGCGGCAGGTGCTGGAAGCGAACCCCGCGCCTGCCAACAATGCATTAGTGCCGGAATAGAAGCCCATCTTCAATTTCTGTATTGACAGAAATTAAGGAAGCATTCCACAATGCTTCCATGAACTTGTCACCCACACTCTCACGGTTTGTATTGCACTGGGGCGAAATGGGCACCCGCTGGGGCGTGAACCGCACCGTCTCGCAAATCCACGCGCTGCTCTACATCCACGGTCGGCCCATGCACGCCGAAGAAATCGTCGACACCCTGGGCGTGGCCCGGTCGAATGTCAGCAACAGCCTGCGCGAACTGCAAAGCTGGAAGCTCGCCCGCCTGGTTCACCTGCCTGGCGACCGGCGCGACCACTTCGAAACCTCGACCGACATCTGGGAGATGTTCCGAACCATCGTGCGAGAACGCGAACAGCGGGAACTCGCCCCGACCATGACCGTGCTGCGCGAACTGCTCGCGGACACTGCCTTGAGCAAGGAACCCGCAGAAGTGCGTCTGCGCCTCAAGGCGACCCTCGAATTCCTTGAAATCCTGACCGCCTGGAGTGACGAGATGCTGCGCCTGGATGTGGCCACGCTGACCAAGGTCCTCAAATTAGGCGCCCGCATCAAGAAATTGCTGGGCCGAGAATCCGACGCCAAGACCTGACATTTTTTTGATCTGAAATTTCTCTCAAAACAGAAACAAAAGAATCCATCAGAAGGAAAATATCATGACCACCGCGCACTCCAGCTACCCGCTCACCCTGCTGTACGACGCTTCTTGCCCAGTTTGCCGACTTGAGATGGACGAACTCCGCCACCGCAACATCCAGGGCAGGTTGGTCTTCGTCGACATCAGCGCGCCTGACTTCGACATGGCCCAGTACTGGCCAGCCTCCGCCCAAGGCAATGCCGGCGGCCTTCCCACCATGCAAGACATGAACGCCGCGCTTCACGGCATCGGCCCTGACGGACAGCTCTTCACCGGCGTCGACACCATCCAGCTGGCCTACGCTGCCGTGGGCCTGGGTTGGTTATGGGCGCCCACCCGCTGGCCCCTGATGCGTCCCATGACCGACATGGCCTACCGCTGGTTCGCGCGCCACCGTTACGGGATCTCGGCCACCCTGGGGCCACTGGTCAGCCGAATCGAGCAACGGCGCGCACGAGCCCGAATGGCCCGCATGCAGCGTTGCCATGACGGACGTTGCGAGATGTAGTCGACCCACGTGAACACTGCAGGGAGAACCATCATGAGAAGAAGCATCTTGATGCTGGGCGCCTCTGGCTGCATTGGCGGCGCCATCGCCTCGAGCTTGCGGGCCCGTGGCCATTTGGTCACCGAGGGCCGCAGAACCACCGCGTCGGGCACCCCCTCCCAACTGCACGTTGATTTCGCCGACGAAGTCTCGCCACAAGCCTGGGCTGATCGATTGAACGCTGCCGGTCGCTTTGACGTCGTGATCAACGCGGTGGGCATTCTGATGCCAAATGAGCGCAACAGTTTTGAACGCATCCACGCTGAGGGTCCTGCCGCGCTCTTCCAAGGCGCGGTGTTGGCCGGCGTGCGGCGCGTGATTCAGATCTCGGCGCTGGGCGTGGGGCCCGAGCCCCATCACCTGCAAACCGCTTACGCCCTGACCAAGCTGCACGCCGACGAGACCTTGATTCAGTTGGCGCGCCGAGGTTTGGTCGATGGCGTCGTGGTGCGCCCATCCCTGGTGTACGGCCCCGGCAGCCAGAGCGCCGCGCTCTTTCAACAACTGGCCCGGCTGCCTGTGGTGGGATTGCCCGGTCTGGGCGGCCAACGCGTCCAGCCCATCCATGTGCTGGAGCTGGCCGAAGCCGTGGCCCGCATGGCCGAACACGGTTCACCCATCGGAACTTCAATCGGTTGGGTGCAGGAGCTGGCCGGACCGGCTGTTCTGAGCTACCGCGACATGCTGCAGCAGTACCGCCGTGCACAAGGGCTGGGTGAGCCGGTGTGGCTGCCCGTGCCCATGCCCTTCATGCGTTTGGGCGCGCACCTGGCTCGCCACCTCGACCAACAAGCCTTTAGTCCGGACACATTGAACATGCTGGAACACGGCAACACCAGCACGGAGAACGCAGCGCACTACTGGCTGGGTCGGGCGCCCACCGGCATGGCACAGGCGCTGGTGTTGCCCGCCTGGGTGGCCATACCAGGATGGATGCGCCTTGGCCTGCATGCCACCTTGGCATTCATGTGGATCTACACCGCCATGATCACTGCGCTTTGGCCGCACGAGTCCAACGTGCTCGACCTTCTCGCGCGCTGCGGCTTCAGTGGCGATTGGGGCTGGCGCATGATGGCGCTGTCTTGCACGTTCAACACCGGGATGGGCCTGGCGCTGCTGCGCCGCCATCCGGGCGCTTGGACTTACGCCTTGCAGGCTAGTGCCATCGTGGGCTACACCGCCACCGCGGCGTGGAACATGCCCGAATTGACCATCGACCATTGCGGCCCCCTGGTCAAGAATGTGCCGGTGCTGGCCACCGTCATGTTGCTTTGGCTGAGCGTGCCGCTGTCAGGCCGTGCCGTCCAGGATCAAGCGGGTCACGCCTTGGGGATCGACCCACATGGGCACATGCCCCCACTTGGCCGGATTGAGCCATCGCGCGCTTGACGGCAATTGATCACGGTGCCGGGCACTGGGGGTCAACAACCAGTCCCGGGTGCCAAAGGCCACCGTCAATGGGCAAGCAATGGCTTGACCGCCTTTGAACACCCCTGCATGGGCCAGCGTGGCATCAAAGCCCGGCGCCAAGGCGAACTCGATCGCCGAGCGAGCCGCGTCGCTGGCTGGCATGCGGCGGCTGCCGAATGAGAGCGGTATCGACAGCAGCAAATCTCGTAACACGCCCGACTTCATTGCCAGCTTCACACCACCTGGCGACAGCTTGGTGGCCGCGCGCATGAAACCAAAGAAGTGCCTCACCCAGGCCGCTGGATGATCCTTCCAAAGGCCTGCCGGAGAGATCGCGACGACCGAGCGGGCCCGACCCTGACGGGCCACTTCTAGCGCCATCCACCCGCCCAGTGAGTTGCCGACCACATCAACCGGTTCATGGATGCCCATGGCGTCAAGGGTGTCCAACAAGGCCCGCACCAGATTCGGCACGGTGGGCTTCACACCCGCAGGCAACACGGGCGTCTTGCCGAAGCCCGCGGTGTCAAAGGCCAAGACCCGGCGATGCTTTGCCAGCTGCTCCAGCACCGGCGACCACGCAAAGCTGGACATCCCAATGCCATGCAGCAACACCAATGGTCGCCCTTGCCCTCGTTCTTCACAATGCCACATCAGGCGGTCCTTTTAATTTGTTCTTAATCATAACAATTAACCTAAGCGCGCTCAGGGGCAGGACAACTTGTCGAGCAGTGCCAGCAACTGCTGGCGCTCATCTTGTGTCAGGCGGTGGGCGGCACGTTGGTCTTGCTTGATCACCGCCTGCTCGATCTGCCGCAAGTCTTTTTTGCCCAGCGCTGTCAGGGCCAGGCCGTAGGCGCGCCGGTCACCTGGCACTTCCAGGCGCTCTACATAGCCCATCTCAGACAAGGTGTCGATCAAGGCGACCACGCCAGAGCGGGCGATGCCCAACACGTCGGCCAGCTCCGTCAGCTTCAAACCATGGTTGCGGCTGATGATCACGAGGGCCGAAAAGCGCGGCGGCGTGATGTTCCACGCTTCAAGCGCGGGCAGGAAGTCGTTGTAGATCGCGATCTGCGCGCGGCGCACGCCATAGCCCACCAGCGAATCAAGCACGCCATAGTCGATGCCCGGTACGTGTGGATTGAAGCCGCTTTCGGGAGAGGCGGGGGCCGAACGTGTCATGGGCGCTTCCGGGTTGAGGTCAGCGCCCATTATTGATTGCGGCATGCCGTGTGGGGCTCAGCGCACCTTGATGACGACCTTGCCTTTGGCACGACCAGATTCGACGTAAGCCATGGCCTCATTGGACTTGCGGGCCTGGGGCGCCAGTACCTCAGCTATGCCCGCGATCACGCGCTGGAATACCGCCTGATGTTTGACACGCCGTGGCCCCAATCAGCCGAACACCCTGACCTGATCCGGGACGCTGTTCACACCTACGACATCCTGCGCAACGTGCTGCGTCGCCTGCATGGCGAATCGGCCGCCATGCAGGACCGGGTGGATCTGGACGCGCTGTACATCTGGTCGACCGTGCATGGCATGGCAGGTGTGATGAATGGCAACTGCATTCACCGGCTGAACCTGAAGCCTCAGGTGCTTGAACAAGCCATTGAACACATGATCAAAATGGAGGAGCTGGGCTTGTTGGCCAAGCATTGACATACGCCACGCATGTAAATAACATACGCTCCGTATGAAAACGGAGATGTTGATGCCGCGTCGTTCCCGCACGGAGATGATCGAAGAGACACGCGCCAAGCTGCTCGCATCCGCACGGCTGGCCTTTGCCACGCATGGCTACGCCCAGACGTCGATGGACGATTTCACCGCTGAAGCGGGCTTGACGCGCGGTGCGCTCTATCATCACTTTGGCAGCAAAGAAGGCCTGCTTGTCGCGGTCATCAACCAGATCGAGGAAGAAGTCGGCGCACGTTTGCAAGCGGTGTCAGACGCAGCTCCAACTGCCTGGGAAGGATTCAGGCGGCGTTGCCGGACCTACCTTGAGCTGGCACTTGAGCCTGAAATCCGCAGGATCATCTTGCAGGATGCGCGCGCCATCTTTGGTGATGTACCGCAGGCGGCTCAATCGGTGGGTATTGACGCCATTGAAGTTGCCTTGGAAGCCTTGATCGCCGAAGGGACGGTCGCCCCCATTCACGCGGGCGTGATGGCGCGAATGATCTACGGGGCTGTCACTGAAGCATCGTTCTGGATTGCCGAGCCTGATGGCAACCAAAAGACCCGGCTGGCCAAGGCGTTGAAAGGCATGGACCGCCTGCTGAACGGCCTGCTTGACCACTAACCACCGTTGACCGAGGACCACCCCATGCCATGGCGCAACACGTCAGCCCGATTTGGCACCATTGCCAAGTTCTTCCATTGGACAAGCGCGGCAGCCTTCATCGCCGCATACGTCGTTGTCTATTACGTGATCTGGTTCATGGACGACACCTCTGTTGAATCCATGCCAGTGCTGAACATCCATTGGGCCCTGGGGTTGCTGGTGGGCTTTCTGGTGCTGCCACGGTTGCTGTGGCGCATGCTGGAAATCCAACCGAAAGATCCCCCCGGATCACCTGCGGAGCACAGGCTGGCCAGGGTCGCGCATTGGGGGCTTTATGGCTTGCTCATTCTGATGCCGCTGACCGGCTACATCGGAACAGGCGCACCCACGGACTTCGGCGTGTTCACGGTCACGGGGTTCAACGAGACCGCCCTGTTCCACTGGATCGACCGTTTTGATCTGAGCTGGGATGCGTTCGAAGCCCCCATCGATGTTGTTCACCACTTCGTCGGCAAATGGATCGCGTGGGGGGTGGTGGCCTTGCATGTGGCAGCGGCCTTGTACCACCACTGGGTGCGCCGCGACGATGTGCTGGTGCGCATGCTGCCGCAGTCAGAATAGAAAAAGCCCCAGAATCGCAGTCATTGATTTGACTAGGATTTTGGGGCCGATCTATTCATGGCGGAGAGGGCGGGATTCGAACCCGCGGTAGGGATAAACCTACACACGCTTTCCAGGCGTGCGACTTAAACCACTCATCCACCTCTCCGAAGCCCGCTATTGTAGCAAGGCTTTCGCTCGATTCGAGTCAATCAGTTCAACTCAACCTTCTTGCCATCTTTGTAGGCGAACAGCGTCATGGATGGGGTTTTGCGTTCGCCATTGGGCTCGAACTGCACACGGGCCGTGATGCCGTTGTAGTCGGTGGCTGCCAGCTTGGGCGCATAAACCTTGGGATCGGCAGAGCCAGCGCGCTTCATCGCGTCTACCAGCACCATCGTGGCATCGTAGGTGTACGGCGAGTAGACCTGGAACTGCTTGGGGAACTTGGCATCGTACTTGGCGCGCCAGGCCTTGCCGCCGGGCAGCTTGTCAAGCGAAGCCGCGCCCACGGCGCACACCACATTGCCCAAGGTTTTGGCGCCGCTGGACAACTCGATGAGCTTGTCGGTGCAGATGCCATCGCCACCAAACAGGTAAGCCTTGGTCAGGCCCAGTTGCTGCATCTGGCGCAGCATCGGGCCGGCTTGCGGGTCCATGCCACCAAAGAAGATGCCATCGGGCTTCTTGCTCTTGATCGACGTCAGAATCGACATAAAATCCACCGCCTTGTCGTTGGTGAACTGCTCGCTCACCACCTCCAGGCCCAGCTTCTTGGCGGTTTCGCGGAAGACACCGGCCACGCCCTGCCCGTAGGCCGTGCGGTCATCGATGATGGCGACCTTCTTGAGCTTGAGCGTCTTGGACGCGTACTCGGCCAGGCCCGCGCCCAGGGCCTTGTCGTTGGCCAGCAGGCGGTACACGTTCTTGTAGCCCAGGGTGGTCAGGTCGGGGTTGGTGGCCGAGGGCGTGACCATGGGCAGGCCGCATTGGCTGTAGATCTTGGCCGCCGGGATGGTGGTGCCGGAGTTCAGATGCCCGACCACGCCGTTGACCTTGGCGTCGCACAGCTTCTGGGCTGCGGCCGTGCCTTGCTTGGGATCGGCCGCATCGTCTTCGGCCACCAGTTCAAACTTCACCTTCTTGCCACCGATCTCGACACCTTGGGCGTTGAGCTCATCGATGGCCATGCGGGCCCCGTTTTCGTTGTCGCGACCATAGTGGGCCTGGGCCCCGGACACTGGCGCCACGTGGCCAATGCGAACCACCGACTGGGCATGCGCGGCCGTGGCCACACACAACGAGGACAACACCGCAGCGGCCGCGGCCACCGGGATCAAAGCAAAGCGTTGGTTCATATTCACCTCGGTCATTGAATGGCGTTACTGGGGGAAAAACATCAACGGTTGTTGCGCAACTTGGCCACTTCCTGGGCCACGGCGCGCGTCACCACGTCGCGCATGGTTCGGGACAGCTCGTCGCGCAAGTCCTGCATCAAAGTTTCGGTGAACTGGGCCAGCAGGGGCTGCATGGATTCGCGCAACCGAAACTCCAACATTGAATCGATCTGGCGCTGCACATCGGTCAGGATGCGTTGAGACAACTGAGCCTCAGACACCTCGGGATCGAGGGCTTCCACCGGCGTGTAGGGCGCCACATGGGGGATCGAAGCCAAGGGCACCATGGACGACGACACCACTACCTCGGGAACTGGCAAAGGAGCCGGTGCAAAGTCGATGTCGGGCGTCAGCAAAGGCGACTCGACCACCTGAGGCACCGGCAAAATTTGCCCGCCCTCGGGGTTGAACTCGATCACCTCGGTGAGTGTGGGCACATTGGCGGGATGGGGCCGGGTGGGAAAGTTCATTCCTTCACCTCATGCGGCTGGATCTGCAGACCCAGGGCCTCGTACTGCTTCCAGCGCTGGCGGCCAAGCTGGCGGTCGTGCGGCTCAAGCGAGACGATCTCGAACAGGCGCTCGAAGCGCCCCGGCTGGTCGGGCATCTCGGGGCCCAGGTTGACCAGGATGCTGCGCCGGCCAGGCGCCTGCTGGTCCAGGCCATGGGGCGCCAGCCATACCGGCGTGTCGTGCAAGCGCGCAGGCAAGTCTTGCCCAGGCGTGGCCAACACATGCGGCAAGAACTCCTGCTCGTCGAACACCCAGAGTTGGCGGTCCAGTGACTTGAGCGTACTGGCATCGCCCGTGACCAGCACGCCCGCACCGCTTTTATAGGCTTTGCGAAGCAGCCGGCAAGCGTAAGACAGCTTGTCGCTCATGCCATGGTGAAACTCAACGGTGTTCATCAATCAGATCGAATCGGCTCAGGCGGCTTTGCCCGCAGCCTTGGTGGTTTTCTTGGCCGCCACCGAAGCTTGCGGCTTGAGGGCGCCCTCGCCCGCTTGCGACAAGATGAACTGGGTCAGCAAACCGACGGGCCGGCCGGTGCCGCCCTTGGCGCCGCCCGATTTCCAGGCTGAGCCGGCGATGTCCAGGTGAGCCCAGCGGTAGGCCTTGGTGAATTTGCTCAGGAACACGGCCGCTGTGATGGCACCGCCTTCGCGCCCGCCGACGTTGCCCAGGTCAGCAAAGTTGCTCTTGAGCGAATCGCCGTATTCGTCGTCCAGCGGCAGGCGCCAGGCGGTGTCCTGGGCTTGTTGGCCCGCCGACAGCAGGGCCTGCGCCAGTGCTTCGTCGGCACTGAACAGGCCGCTGTGGATGTGGCCCAAGGCCACAACGCAGGCACCGGTCAAGGTGGCGATGTCAACCACCACCGCGGGCTTGAACCGCTCGGCGTAGGTCAGGGCATCGCACAGGATCAGGCGGCCTTCGGCATCGGTGTTGAGCACCTCGATGGTCTGGCCCGACATGCTGGTGACCACGTCACCCGGGCGGGTCGCCGTGCCACTGGGCATGTTCTCGCACGTGGGAATCAGGCCCACCAGGTTGACCTTGGGCTTGAGTTCGGCCACCGCACGGAAAGTGCCCAGCACGCTGGCGGCACCACCCATGTCGAACTTCATCTCGTCCATCCCCGCGCCGGGCTTGATCGAAATGCCACCCGAGTCAAAAGTGATGCCCTTGCCCACCAGCACCACGGGTGCTTGCGACTTGGCCGCACCTTCGTACTGCAGGATGATGAACTTGGGCGGCTCGTCCGAGCCATTGGCCACCGACAGGAAGGAGCCCATGCCCAGCTTTTGCAAGGCGGGACGGTCGAGCACCTGCACCTTCAGGTGCTTGAACTCCTTGCCCAGGCGCTTGGCTTCATTGGCCAGATAGGTGGGCGTGCAGTAGTTGCCGGGGCGGTTGCCGCACTCACGTGCCAGGGTCACGCCTTCGGCCACGGCCTGCCCTTGGGTCAGGCCCGCTTTCAAATTCGCGGTTTGCACGGCCGAACCCAGCAAGGTCACCTTGATCAAACCCGAAGTCTTGGGCGCGCTGGGCTTGGTGTGGCGGTACACGTAGGTGGCGTCGGCCACCGCCAGCACCAGGCTTTGCGCGTGTCCGGCTTCCAGGGGCCAGCCCGCGCCAGCCGCGATGGCCACGTGAGCCACGCCACGGTCTTTGACCTCGGCCACGCCCTTGCCCACCGCCGCCTTGAAGGCCTTGCCCGAGGCGTCAGCCGCGGCCACCAGCACCAAACGGGGCGCCTTTACGCCCGCAGGCCGGTGCACGTAAAGCACCTTGCCGGCCTTCAACGCCCAATCATTCGCTTTGAGGGCTTGCTCGGCCAAGCCATCCAGCACGGGATCGCCCGTGTTAGCGTGGTCGCCGGTCAAGATCACCAGCAAGGCGTCGGCATTGATTTGGGACAAGGCGGGCCCTTGGGCCACGGTGTAGCGATAGTCCATGCGGTGCGCGTCCATAATGGACGGATTGATTTGAGCTGAGCAATGTTATTCGATTCCTCTGTGCGCCGAGAACTCTGGCGAAGCTTTGTCGGGACGCTGGTCGTCCTGCTGACCGTGGTGCTGACCATGGTGCTGATCCGCATGCTCAGTCAGGCCACCAAAGGCGCGTTCGCGGCCAGCGACGTGAGCCTGATGCTGGGCTACACCCTCATCGGCCAGGCCCCCATGCTGGTCAGCTTGGCGCTGTTCGTCTCCGTCGTCGCCGTGCTCAGCCGCTTCTGGCGCGAAAGCGAGATGGTGGTCTGGCAAGTCAGCGGTGCCCGGCAGCTCAGTTTTTTACGGCCTTTGGGGCAAATGGGCTGGCCCGTGCTGCTGAGCGTGGCTCTGCTGGTGCTGGTGGCCCGGCCGTGGGCGCATTCGCAAACCCAGTTGCTGAAGGAGCGCTACGAAAAGCGGTCCGACATCGCCCGCGTGCAGCCCGGCCAGTTCCAAAGCTCATCAGACGGCAGCCGGGTGTTTTTCATTGACAGCCACAGCGATGGCGAGAGCGTTGGCAAAAACGTCTTCATGGTCCTCACGCAGAACGGCCAGGAGGCCGTGATCACCGCGCAGGAGGGCCAGCTGGAAACCATCAAAGGCCAGCGTTACCTGAACCTGGTGCGTGGCGAGCGAACCCAAACCGATTTGAAGACAGGCGAGAAAGTCTTGTCTCGCTTCAACTCGGCACGCATCATGGTCGGTGAGGCTGAGCAAACCGAAGACGGCCGGCCCGCCGTGCGCAGCGCCTCCACGCTCGATCTGCTGGCCTCTTCTGCGCCCGACATGCGTGGCGAGCTGGCCTGGCGCGTGGGCATGATCTGGGCTGCGCTGAACATGATGCTCGTGGGGCTGGGTCTCGCCTCGGGCAACGCCCGGCGCTCCAGCAACTGGAGCTTAGTGTTCGCGCTGCTGGTGTTCGTGATCTATTTCAACCTGCTGTCGCTGACGCAAACCTGGGTGACCAACCAACAATTGAGCATTTGGACCGGCCTGCTGGGCGTGCATGGCCTGTTGACCCTGCTGGCACTGGCCCGCGTTTGGTGGCGCGATGGTGGCCTGGTGACCTTGATCAAGGGGCGCGCATGAAAACCGTCCGTCGCTTGCTGTACAGCCAGATCATCTCCGCCGTGATTTTTGTGGCCGCGGCTTTTCTGGCGCTTAGCTTTTTCACCGATTTTGTGGATGCCTTGCGCGACGTCGGTCGCCACGGCTACACCTTGTTGGACGCCATCTGGGACTGCGTGCTTGAGTTGCCTGGCCACTTCTACGATGTGTTCCCCATCGCCCTGCTGATTGGCACCACCTTGGCGCTTGCGCGGCTGGCGCAAACCTCCGAGTTCACCATCTTGCGCACCGGCGGGCTGGGTCCCGCCCGCGCCCTGTGGTTGCTGGTGGGCATCGGCCTGGCCAGTGCTTTGCTGATGGTGGGCGTGGGCGACTGGCTGATGCCGATGGCCGAGCGCCAGGCTTCGCTGCACCACGCCCAGTTCCGCGAGGGCCAGGGCATCCAGCTGGGTCAAAGCGGCGCCTGGCTGCGTGAACGCGCGCCGCAGGCCGACGGGCAACTTCACACCATCACCGTTAACGTGGGCGCGGCCGAGGGGCAGGACCAGTTCCGCCATGTGCGCGTGTTCGAGTTCGATCACCTGGGTCGATTGGTGCGGCGCATTTCAGCCGAACAGGCGCGGGTTGAGCCCATCGGCAAAGGCAAGGCCGGCTCGATGTGGCAACTGCAAGGCGTCACCGACACCCGATGGCCTGGTCAGTTCACCATGCCCGGCGAATCCACCGATCTGGACATCGCCGGCATCGAGGAGCGCCGACTGCCCACGATGGACTGGCAGAGCAGTTTGACGCCCATGGTCGTGGCCGCCTCCGTGTTGCCACCCGACACCATGTCCACCTTGTCCCTGTGGCGCTACACCCAGCACTTGGCCAGCAACGCCCAGGCGGCGCAGCGCTATGAAATCCAGTTCTGGAAACGCGCTTGCGCCCCGCTGGTCTGCATGGTGATGCTGGCGCTGGCCCTGCCCTTCGCTTACCTCCATGCACGCAGTGGGGGCATGAGCCTGAAGATTTTTGGCGGCGTCATGCTGGGCATCAGCTTCGTGCTCGTCAACCACATTTCCAGCCACCTGGGCCTCCTGCACCAATGGACGCCCTGGATTGCGGCGGCATTGCCCAGCCTGGGCTACCTGGGCTTGTCGATGACCGCTTTCGTGTGGCTGGTCCGCAACCGCTGAGAACCCGGACAGCACACCATGACTTCACGCGGCATCCTCTTGTTCGCCCACGGCGCACGCGACCCCAATTGGGCGCGCCCCTTCGAGGCCGCGGCCGATCGCCTGCGTGAGCGTGCGGCGGGCTCCGCTCACACCCAGGTCCGTCTGGCATTCCTCGAGTTCATGGCCCCCAATCTGCACGATGCAGGCACCTCGCTGGCCCAGGCGGGTTGCCAGCAAGTCACCGTGGTGCCCTTGTTTCTGGGCGCGGGCGGCCATGTGCGCAAAGACCTGCCCCTGCTCATGACCGAGCTTGCCGAGAAGCACCCCCAGGTGCAGTGGACGCTCAGCCGCGCCGTGGGTGAGACCGACCTGCTGATCCAGGCCCTGGCCGACAGCGCCTGGTCTCTGGCCCAACCCGACTGACCAGCGAGCCAGCCCCATGAACCTGCACCAGTTCCGGTTTGTTCACGAAGCGGCTCGCCGCAACCTCAACCTGACCGAGACCGCCAAGGCCCTGCACACCTCGCAGCCGGGCATCTCCAAGGCCATCCTGGAGCTGGAAGAAGAGTTGGGCGTCGACATCTTCGTGCGCCACGGCAAACGCCTCAAGCGGATCACCGAGCCCGGGCAACATGTCCTCAAGTCCATCGATTTGATCCTGCGAGAGGTGGGCAACCTCAAACGCATTGGCGATGAATACGCCTTGCAAGACACCGGCACCCTGTCGATCGCCACCACGCACACGCAGGCCCGCTACGTGCTGCCCGAGCCCGTCGCTGCCTTGCGCAAAAAATACCCCAAGGTGGCGATCAGCCTGCACCAGGGCACGCCCGAGCAAGTGGCCCAGATGGTGCTGGACGAAACCGCCGACATCGGCCTGGCCACCGAATCGCTCAGCGATTTTCCCGAGTTGGTGACCCTGCCCTGCTACGAATGGCAGCACGTGGTCGTCATGCCGGCCGCCCATCCGCTGGCCCAGGTGCCGCGCTTGACCCTGGATCAACTGGCTGCCGAGCCCTTGATCTCGTACCACCCCTCCTTCACTGGCCGCAAGCGCATCGACCTGGCGTTTGCCCAGCGTGGGCTGACGCCCAATGTGGTGCTGGAAGCGATTGACGCCGACGTGATCAAAACCTACACGCGCCTGGGTTTGGGCATTGGCCTGGTGGCAGAAATGGCCGTGAAGGACGACCCCAGCATGACACCCCAGGGCGACCTGGTCTGGCGACCCGTGGGCCATCTGTTCGGCCCCAACATGGCCCGGCTGGCCTTCAAGCGAGGCGCCTATTTGCGCCAGTTCGTGCTGGCGTTCGCCGAGTTGATTTCAGACCGGCTGAGCCGCCAGTTGATCTTGCAAGCCATGCAGCCCAACGCCCATGCACCCTTGGGCAGCGACCACGGGCTGTGAGCCCGCAGCTCCAGCGCCACTCAGGTCTTGTCGGGTTCCTTGGGATTCAAATCCACGTGCTCGAACTCGATCTCATTGCTGGCAGGCGGTGTGGCCACCGGCGTGTCCAAGGGCTCCAAGTCGTCCAAAGACAAATCCAGGCTGATCACCGGCTGGGCCTGAGGCTGGGCCTTGACCGGGCGCGTGGCCATCAAGGGCTCAATCGTCTCGGGCTCAGACGAGACCGTCACCACAGTCGGATCCACGAAGGGCAGGTTCAAGTCAACCGTTTCACGGGTCTCGGGCTCGCGCTCCGACAGATCCCTGGCCACGGCGTACAAGAACAGCAATTCGCGGTAGGCCGGCAGATCGAAGGTCTCCACCTCGGCATCGGGCCGGGTGAGTGAGCGCTCGAGCACATCCATCGCCTTGGCGGGCACCGCCCACAGAGACTGCAGGCGCTCGACGATGCCGGGGTATTCCGACAGGCTGTGGCCTTGCAACAGGTCCGACTCCCAAGCCGGCGCATAGCCGTTGAAACGCTTGTTGAACTCGGCTTGAATCCGCTCGTAGTCTTGCCGTTTGCCCAGACGTTGGTAGATTTCCAGCAGCTTCAGAAATGGCAATGGGCTGGCACCGGTGGTGCTTTGAACATGGCTTTCCAGCAGGTCCAGGGCGGCATCATCCTGGCCCAGCACGATGAAGAACTCGGCTTGCTGCTCCAGGTCGATCAACTCTTCGACCGACACCTCGCGGGGGGTGTCATGGTGCGCTGGCCGCGGCGCACGTGCAGTTGGCGTGGCTGGCGCTGCGGGTGCGCTGGCCGCGGCAGGAATGTTGAATGTGGGCGCAGGTTCACGCACGGCCGCCACAACCGGGGGACTGGGCATGGAAACCACCGGCGCGGCCACCGCAGGAGGGGCGTCGCGGCTGCCATCGTCCAACCCGGTGGTTCCCGGTTTGAACTGCGCCAAGGTGCGCTCCAACGGCGAGGCATTGGCGGCACCATCATCGGTCGGCTCGGAAGCCGAGCCAGCCTCCGATTTCCACCAATCGGATCCAGCCCCCTTGCGCCGGTCCTTGATGAACAGGAAAGCCACTGCCGCCGCCAACAGCGCGGCCAAACCACCCAAGGCGTACACCAAGTTGGAATTGCCCCCCGCCGATTCAGCTTGCTGGAGACGAGATTGCAGTTGGGCAAGCTGCTGTTCAGATTGCGCAAAAGCCTGTTTCAGGCTGGCCAAGCGACTTTCAAGCTCTTGAACGCGCTGCTGATCGCGGGCCAACTGCTCTGGCGTAGAGTTCATCGCCAGCCACAAGGCGGCGGCCGCGGCACGCCGTTCGCGAACTTCAGGAGAAGGGTCATCGCCTTCGAACTTGCCCTGCAGGGCACCGGTCATCGCCAGGTTGGGCTGCACCAGGGCGTCAGCATCCACCGGGTCCAGCATCAGCCGCTCACCCGAGGAGCGTTGTGGCGATTGGGCCAAGGCGGCGGCCGACTTGCCAGGCCCCTCAGCGCGCGGGGACAAGGCCATGCTTGGGGCGCCCTGCAGCGCATCGCCACTGCCTGTGCTTGATTTGGCGGCCACGCCGTTTGATTTCTTGGCACGACGCGCGGGCTTGGCTGCGGCCTCACCACCATCGTCCGACGGCGCTGCCGCGATGGTGGAGCCACCGGTTTCCACGGTCAGGCCACCCACAGTGACCTTGCCCGCTTTGGCGGCATAAGCCACCGGCGGCGCTTCGGTTTCGCTCAGGCTGGTTGAGGGCAATGACGGGCTGGGCGGATCGGCAAAAGCCACGAACTTGCGGCTGACCTTGGCCGTGCAGCCTGCGGCCAGATATACCGTGACGACCGGTTCGTTGACGAACTTGCGGGTGGTGACCTTGATCACGCGCTCGGTGCCCGCACCCGGCAACAGCACTGCGGTGACCTCGGCCCCGGCCAATTTGTCGTCGCCAAAATAGACATCAGCCGCGACGCACTCGTTGGCGATGTCATTGGCCGTTTCCACATGAATGGGAACGGTCACGTTCAGCGTTTCGCCCAAAATGGCGCGACTGGTGGGCCGGCCGAAGCCCAAACCGTGGGATGCCCCAGACGCTCCATAAAGCGCCATACCGGCTAGAACCGCGGCCGATATTCTGTTGAATTTATTCATATCGGTGCATGCGAGGCCCAAGATTTCACTCTAGCATGAAGGCCAAGGCTTCCATGCTGTGGGAAGCACCGTAACTTCCCCGCTATTCGTTATCGAAGACCGAAATTGAATGACCACTGAACTGCAAACCGAACGCGTCGGCACCACGCAAATCATGACCCTGGTGGGGCCCGCCACGCGAAACGCCTTGTCGCCCCAGGTATATGCGGCGGGTATCGAGATACTCAATGTGGCCGAATCCAATGACGATGTGCGTGCGGTGATTCTGACCGGTTCAGGAGAGCATTTTTGTGGTGGTGGTGATCTGCAGCGTTTAACCCACAACCGGCTGCACGATTTACCCAAGGTGGCCGAACACATCGAGGCCTTCCATCAGTGGATCGAGGCCTTGCGCAGCTTTCCCAAGCCGGTGATTGCCGCCGTGGAAGGCGTGGCGGCGGGCGGTGGCTTGTCGCTGGTGTTGGCCTGCGATTTGGTGGTGGCGGCCGAGAACGCACGGTTCATGTCCGCATACAGCCAGGTGGGGTTGTCGCCCGATGGGGGCGCCAGCTGGCACCTTGCCCGCACGCTGGGGCGTGGCCCTTCCCTGCAACTGTTGTGGCAAAGCACGCCGGTCTCGGCTCAGCAGATGGCGCATTGGGGCGTGGTGCACCAAGTGTGTCCGGCTGGCACCGTCCTAGAACAAGCCCTGTTGTGGGCAGACCAATTGGCCCAGGCGCCCGCCGGCGTGCTGACCAGCATCAAGGAATTGGTGAACGACGCGCCCGCTCAAACGCTGCGCCAGCAACTGGACGCCGAGAAACAACATTTCGTGGTCAATCTGCTGAGGCCGGAGGCCGGTCAGGCGATTGAGAAGTTTCTCAACCGCAAAGGCTGAGCGACTGGGGCAGGCTCAGCCCGACGATGAGCTGAGGGCAGCGGCCCTCAAGCTGCGCGTGGCCTGCGAGCACAAGCGGCCCACCGCATGGAGTTGACCTTCTTCCAAGGGCTGGCCTGGCATGCGGATGGTCAAGCGCCCGCGGTTAACAGTGATCACCATGATCAAGGCATCGGTCCACCAGCTGGTGGCCGCGTCTTCAAGTGCCGCCAACAAGCTGTCGTCCAGCCAACGCCGGGCCACGGTTTCAGCGTTCGACAACACGACGAAGCGCTTGGCCAAGACCAGCGGCTCGCTCAAGGTCACGCGCGGGTGCATGGGCAGCCAGCGCATTTCATCAGGCAGCGAGTTGTCCACCTGGGTCTGCATTGCATTGGTGAAGCTGCTGAATACCTCGGTCTCTAGTGTGTGCGCCAGAACACGGCTGGTCACCAGGATCTGCACATCCGGCGAGAGCTTGGTTTCGCTGCGAAACCGCAGCTCCTTGCCGCGAATGTAGGAACGCTGTGAAGCGCCCCACTCGACGCGCCAGTCTTCGTCTTCCGCCTGAACAACGTGGCCGCCGCCATCCTTGTCACGCACCGTTTTATAGGCATACCCCTCGGCCTTGGCCCAGTTGGACAACACTTGCCCCTCGTCGCCCTTGGAAGAGCCGGGGGCAATCATGCGCTTGATGGATGCAAACATGCTGGTCAGCGAAACGCCGGATGAGATTTGGAGAGGGCACGAGGTACTGCGTCCATTCTGCATGGGTTCGCCTTAAGCGAATGACCATGTTTTCACCACCCAACGCGCCTCACCCACAAAATTACTGGCCTGTCCGGAGGGACTCGAACCCCCGACCTATTGCTTAGAAGGCAATTGCTCTATCCAGTTGAGCTACGGACAGCCAAGGCGCGATTTTACGGCTTGGCGGGGCACTTGCCCCGCAACGGGGAAGGATTGCGGCCAGAAGCTGGAGTCGGGTGTGGCAATCATCCCAAAGCGATTTGAGCGGGTTACAAAACTTACCGAACCGTCGGCCGGTGTTTTGCATTGTGAGATGACGCAGCGTGAATATGTCACGGGCCACAGATCAGACTCACTCCCGCTTGAATCGGAGCGCCATGAAAAAAGCCAGCAGATCATCAAATCTGCTGGCTTGTTCAACTTTTGGTCGGGGCGGTGGGATTCGAACTCACGACCCTCTGCTCCCAAAGCAGATGCGCTACCAGGCTGCGCTACGCCCCGACAAGAATTCGATTATAGCCTGGAATTGGAGCGCTCAGCTTTTATGGGCAAGTTTTCGACGTCAACGTGCTGGACATCGTTGTTTTCATCGTCACCAGGGTCTGCGCCGGAATCTGCAGGCCGGTCAAGACGGCGTCGGGAAAACGACCCACGCCTTGCATATTGGCCCACCAGGTCCAGCTGTTGGGAACCCGAACGGTGCCACTCACGTTGCCGGTGTAGGTGAACGGATCATCGCAACGGCCGGTAAAGGACACGGTGTCACCGACAAGTTCGCCAGATGTCAGGGTGCAGCGAGGGTTCATCTTGGCGAACTTGTTGAACACCAGTCTGGGCGAAGTCAACGCTCCAGCCACCACCGGGGTCATGCAAACCGTGGCACTGCCTTGATTACCGACGGTATTCAAGCCGACCTTGGCGCCGGTCCTCAAGTCGTTGGGCATGGCCACAGCAATTTGGTTGGCAAACTGCTTCATGACGACCGTGGAGTCCTTGCCATTGATTTGAACGCGGTAGTCGGATCTCCATGTGCCCGGCATGAGGCCGCCAGCATGCGCTTGGACCACGAAACCCAACATCAACATCGACCCAGCGAGGGTCTTCACCAGAAAACGCTTTTGCACACTTCTATCCACAACGAACTCCAAACCAAAAAATAAATGATGGGCACTGCACCCGACATGCGAATTCTGGGGCGGGGAAATTTTGACGCCGCTTTGAACGTGACGAGGCGTAACGTTACGCCGACTCTCGGTTACACGCAGCGGTGAATCACGCCCCCTTAATTCGTGATTTGTGACCAGGTTTTCTCGAGCCGCTTGATGCTCACGGGCTGCGGGGTTCGCAGCTCCTGCGCAAAAAGACTGACTCGCAACTCTTCGAGAAGCCAGCGGAATTCATCGGTTCTGGCATCCACCACGCCCTTGAGATCGGCGAGGCGGCGCAGGTAGCGTTGTTCCAGCGGACGCAATTCAAGCGAACGCTGGGCATCGCGTGCCGGGTCTCCACGCAACTTGTCCAAGCGTAGTGTAATGGCCTTGAGGTAACGCGACATATGTTGCAATTGCGCATACGGCGTCAGCACCACAAAACGCTTGGGCATGAGGCGCTGGAGCTGCCCGGCGATGTCATCCTGAACTTCCTTGGGCGGTTTGGCGTCCTTGAGCTTGCGCACGGCCGCCGCATAGTCCACCAGCACGGTGCCCGCTAGGCGCGCCACTTCTTGCGCAATCAGGTTCAGGCGCGGGCGGCCCTCCTCGATCCGGGCTTTGAAGCTGGCCGCATTGTTGGGAAGGGGGTCAATCAGGAAGGCGCGATCCAGTGCCAGATCAATGATCTGCTCACGCAACTCGTCGGCGGTGCCCAGGCTCATGTAAGCCATGGCCATTTTTTGTAGATCCGGGATGTTCTTCTCAAGGTATTTGAGCGGCTCCTTGATCTGCAAGGCGACCAGCCGGCGCAAGCCAGCGCGGTGCTTGAGGGCCGCCACCTCGGGCTCGTCAAAAACCTCGATCTCAACATGGCTGCCCTTGTCGATCAGGGCCGGGAAGCCGATCAGGGTGTGGCCGCCCCGCTGGATCTCCATCAGCTCGGGCAACTCGCCAAAGGACCAGTCGGTCAGGGGCTGCGGCGGCTTGGCTTTCGCCACAGGGCTGGGCGCGGACGATGAGGCGCCTGCGGAGGCCTTGCTGAAGCGGGCGTGGGGGGCCAGCTCTTGTTGCGCGGGCAAGGAGTCGTCCACGCCTGACACCACCGATTGCGCCTTGAGTGCCGCCAAGGCCTGGAATGCACCGCGGGCTTCGTGCCCCAGATCCGCTTTGAGCGCGGCCAGGTTGCGACCCAGGCCCAACTGGCGGCCATGCTCGTCCACCACGCGGTAGTTCATGAACAGGTGCGGTGAGAGCAGCTCCAGCTTGAAGTCAGCGCGCTTGATGTCCAGCTGGGTCTTGTCACGCACCGCCTTGAGCAAGGCCTCCAGCATGCCGCCTTGCGCGAAAGGGGTGGATTGCAAGAAGGCTTCGGCAAAATCGGGCAAAGGCACCAGGCGAGCGCGGGGCTTTTGATGCAGGCTTTTCAGCAAAGCCAACACCTTGTCCTTGAGCATGCCGGGCACCAGCCATTCGCCACGGTCCTCACCCACCTGGTTGAGCGCGAAGATGGGGACGGTCACCGTCACGCCGTCGCGGGCATCGCCTGGCTCGTGGAGGTAGGTGGTAGCGCAGTCGATACCGCCCAGGCGGATGGTCTTGGGGAAGGCGCTGCTGGTGATGCCGGCGGCCTCATGGCGCATCAACTCTTCGCGCGTGAGGTGCAGCAGCTTGGGGTTCTCGCGGCTGGCGTGGCGGTACCAGCGCTCGAAGGTGGCGCCGGACACAACCTCGGGCGGGATCTGCGCTTCATAGAAGGCGGCGATCAGTTCATCGTCGACCAGCACATCCTGTCGGCGCGATTTGTGTTCCAGCGCCTCGACCTGCGCAATCAGCTTGTGGTTATGGGCCTGGAACGGCAGTCGCGTTTCCCACTCGCCGTTGACCAAAGCCTCGCGGATGAAGATCTCCCGCGACAGCACCGGATCAACCAGGCCATAGTTGATGCGCTTGTTGCTGTAGATGACCAATCCGTACAGCGTGGCACGCTCCAGCGCGACGACTTCGGCGGCTTTCTTTTCCCAATGCGGCTCAAGCATCTGCTTCTTGAGCAGGTGCGCGCCCAGCTGTGTGACCCAGGGCAGCTCGATGTTGGCAATGCCCCGGCCGTAGAGCTTGGTGGTCTCGACCAGTTCGGCGGCCAGGATCCAGCGGCCGGGCTTCTTGGACAGGTTGGCGCCGGGGTGCTTCCAGAACTTGATGCCGCGCGCACCCAGATACCACTCTTCGTCTTCGCTCTTGAGGCCGATGTTGCCGAGCAGGCCGGAGAGCAGCGAGCAATGCAACTGCTCGTACGTGGCGGGGCTGCCGTTGAGGCGCCAGTTGTGCTCGGCGACCACGGTGTGCAGCTGTGTATAAACATCCTTCCACTCACGCACGCGGCGCGGATTGATGAAGTGCTCGCGCAGCAGTTGCTCGTATTTGCGGTGGCTGAGCTTGTGCTGCTCGGGCGCGCCGGGCGCTTGATGGCCGTGGCCGCCCCGCGATTCATCCAGCCACTTCCAGAGCTTGAGCGTGCCCATGAACTCCGACTTCTCGTCGTCGAACTTCTTGTGCTTTTCGTCAGCGGCCTGCTGGTGCTCAATGGGGCGGTCGCGCACGTCCTGCACGCTCAAGGATGAGGCGATGACGAGCATCTCGGCCAGGGCCTGGCGGTCCTTGGCTTCGAGGATCATGCGGCCCACGCGCGGGTCCAGCGGCAGCCGGGCCAGCGTTTGCCCAAGCGGCGTGATCTCGTTCGCGTCATCGACCGCGCCCAGTTCATTGAGCAACTGGTAGCCGTCAGCGATGGCCTTGCGCAAAGGCGGTTCGATGAACGGGAAATCATCCACCAGGCCCAGGTGCAAGGACTTCATCCGCAAGATCACACCGGCCAGCGAGCTGCGCAGGATCTCAGGGTCGGTGAACTTGGGCCGGCCGTTGAAGTCCTTCTCGTCGTATAGGCGGATGCAAATGCCGTTGGCCACGCGGCCGCAGCGCCCTGCCCGCTGGTTGGCCGACGACTGGCTGATCGGCTCGACCTGCAACTGTTCGACCTTGTTGCGGAAGCTGTAGCGCTTGACGCGCGCCAGGCCGGCGTCGATCACATAGCGGATGCCGGGCACGGTCAGCGAGGTTTCGGCCACGTTGGTGGCCAGCACGATGCGCCGCGCGCCGCCGGTGCGGAAAACCTCGTCCTGCTCTTGCTGGCTCAGGCGCGCGAACAAGGGCAGGATGTTGGCCACCATGCGCTGGTTGGCGATGTGCTTGCGCAGTTGGTCTGCGGCCTCACGGATCTCACGCTCGCCGGGCAGGAAGACGAGGATGTCGCCGCTACCTTCGCGCCACAACTCGTCCACCGCATCGGTGATGGCCTCGTTCAGGCCGTAGTCGCGGCTGTCTTCAAACGGGCGCCAGCGTTGCTCGACGGGGAACAAACGGCCGGAGACCATGATGACCGGCGCCGGGCCTTTGCTGGATGCGAAATGCTGCGCAAAGCGGTCAGCATCGATGGTGGCCGAGGTGACGATGATTTTGAGGTCAGGCCGGCGCGGCAGCAACTGGCGCAGGTAGCCGAGCAGGAAGTCGATGTTGAGGCTGCGTTCGTGCGCCTCGTCAATGATGATCGTATCGTAGGCCTTCAGGTCCGGGTCGGACTGGGTTTCGGCCAGCAAAATGCCGTCCGTCATCAGCTTGACGGACGCGCCGGGCTGCAAGCGGTCCTGAAAGCGGACCTTGTAGCCCACCACCTCGCCCAAAGGCGTGTTCAGCTCTTCGGCAATGCGCTTGGCCACGCTGGACGCGGCAATGCGGCGCGGCTGCGTGTGACCAATCTGCTGGGCACGCTTGCCCGGCACACGCGGCTGGCCCCAACCGCCGCGGCCCATCGCCAGCGCGATCTTGGGCAACTGGGTGGTTTTGCCCGAGCCGGTTTCACCACACACGATGATGACCTGGTGCTCGCGAAGCGCGGCCTCGATGTCGGCGCGTTTGCCGCTGACGGGCAGCGATTCGGGGAAGGTGATGGACGGCTGATCGGTGGACACGGAAACTGTGGACGCAAGAGCGGACGAGACCGGCATTATCCAAGGCGCCGGCATCTTCCGCCGCGCCGGGCCGACAAGCCTTGTGAACCAGCCTCGCCCCGCCCCTCGGGAGGACCGCCGCCTCAGCGCCCGCGCACGCGCGCCCAGCCGATGCCGGCCAGCCCCAGTGCAGCCAACCAGAACGTGCCGGCTTCCGGGATGGAGGGCACATCGCCCGTCTTCACGGCCCAGGCGGTGAGCGACCGCGGATCGATGGGAGTATCGCCGACGGTTTGCCAGCCGGTGAGGGACACGTACATGGCCCCAGGCCTGTCCAGCCAGAATATGTAATCGTCGTAAATACTCTGGGAGTGATAGCCTGGCAATGTCGTGAACGGTCCGAAGTTGGGGCTCACCGGGTTGGAGCTTGCGGCGGTATTGCCCAGCCCTGCCTGGAACAGGTGCGCCAACTCGGAATGATTGATGCTGACGTTCTGACCGCAATCGCCTTCTCCGGCCACGCAGCCGGGCGCTCCCAGGTCATCCACGGCCGGCAGGCGCCAGCCGGTCACGCCGTGCACATCAAGGCTTTCGGCCCATGCCTTGGACTTGTCCCAGGTCATCACGCCGTCCGCGTAGTCATACACCAGGTAGGGCAAGCCGCCGACACCCATCGTTTCGCGCGGAATCGCCACGCCGTAGTTCCGCGTGCCACCGTTGTCCTGGTAAGGGATGGTGTCGCCGGTGCGGATGATGTCTGCGGAGGATCCGGCCGCCGCGTTGATCACGGCCAGCCAAGTGATGTCCTGCGTGGTGTCGTAGTAGGCATCCACGGTGCCATCCCCGTTGATGTCGCGAGCCTGCAAGGTGGTTTCCCAATCACCTGCCGCATGGGCCGCAGCGGCCCCCATCAGCCCGGCCATGGCCATAGTGCGGAGGAGCGGGCGGACGGCCGCCAGGCGCAAGAAATTGGACGCGCGGATTTGTTGCATGTGGCTTTCCCTGTGTTTGATGTTTGACGTCTGAACAACGGGAAAATCTAGCATGGCCTAGTGGCGCCGTTGCCCTGGCCTCCCCCCATGAGTCAGTGGCGGAAAACCCTTTGTACTGGGGCCCCGCCGCAGCTTTCAGCGCCGTTTGCTGCGCGCTGCCCCCGCCACGGCCGCCAGGCCCAGGGCCATCAGACCGAAGGTGCCGGCTTCAGGCACGTTGGTCACGTTGGGAACGTCGCCAGAATGCACAGCCCAGGCCGAGAAGATTGGGGCGAACTCGGAATACTGAAACTGCTCACCATTCAATGTGTTGAAGGCCCAGTTGCCCTCACTCAACCAGAACACATTCGAGCGAAGGGATGAGACCATGTCTTTTATCCCCAACTCGCGCTTGAACGGCCCCATGTTTGCGGCCTGAGGGTAGGCTGCATTGCCCAGGGTGGTGTAATACATGTGCGCCAATTCCGAACGGCTCACATCTAGGTTGGCACTGCCGCAATCGGGTTGTCCTTGCACGCAGCCCTTCGAGCCGAGATCTACCATCGAAGGCAGGCGCCAGCCGGTGACGCCCTCAACGTTCAAATTTTTGGCCCAGCTGTTTGCGCCGTTCCAATCCAACATGCTGTAGCTCCATGGCGAGGAACTGCCGTGCGTGTAGCTTTCTTGAATTGCCGCGGTGAGGTTGGCCAACCAGGTGACATTGAGGCTTGTGTCGTAGTAGGCGTCAATCTTGCCATCGCCGTTGATGTCGCGCGACTGAAGCGTAGTTTGCCAGTCGCCTGCAGCTTGCGCGCCAGACACCGCGCTCAAAGACAGCATGGCGACTGCCATGGATTGCTTGAATGACAAGAATGCTGTGTTCATGAACTCTCCCCAATATTGATCGATTAATGTGCCAGCGACTGTATCAAGTCTGCATGCGGCGCAAAATGGGAACTCACCCCCGGCAATGCCGGTAACATTCGCCCAAGCCCGTCTCAGCTTCTTTTCCACCTGTATCGCCTGATGGACCTTGTCTTCCCCCACACTTTCGTACCCTGGTTTCGCTCCGTGGCGCCGCACATCCACGCCCACCGCGGCAAAACCTTCGTGGTGGGCCTGTCGGGCGAGCTGATTGCCGCCGGCAAGCTGGAAAGCTTTGTGCAAGACCTGGCCCTCATGCACGCCATGGGGATCAAGATCGTGCTGGCCCACGGTTTCCGCCCACAGCTTGAAGAGCAACTCCGCGCCAAAGGCCAGGAATCGAAATTCAGCCACGGCATGCGCATCACCGATTCGGTGGCGCTGGACTGCGCGCAAGAGGCCGCCGGCCAGCTGCGCTACGAGATCGAAGCCGCGTTTTCGCTGGGGCTGCCCAACACGCCGATGGCCGGCGCCTCGGTCAGCGTCATCTCCGGCAACTTTGTGACGGCGCGCCCCGTCGGCATCGTCGACGGGGTGGATTTCATGCACACCGGCCTGGTGCGCAAAATCGATGCGATGCCGGTGCGGCGCGCCATCGACACAGGTGCCATGGTCATGCTCTCGCCTTTCGGCTTCTCGCACACCGGCGAGGCCTTCAACCTGAGCATGGAAGACGTGGCCACCAGCGCCGCCATCGCCTTGCAGGCCGACAAGTTGATCTTCGTGACCGAAGTGCGCGGCATCTTGCAAAGCGTGGTGCAGTCGCCCGACAAGGCAGTCGAGCTGGAAGCCACGCAGAACAACGACGACGAAATCGACCAGGAATTGGCCCTGGCCGATGCCAAGCGCCTGGTGGCCACCCTGCCCAACCCCATGCAGCCCACCGACACGGCCTTCTACCTGCAGCACGCGGTCAAGGCCAGCGAAGGCGGCGTCGAGCGGGTGCACATCATCCCGTTCAAGGTGGATGGCGCCTTGCTGATGGAAGTGTTCACGCACGATGGCGTGGGCACCATGATCGTGGACGAAAAGCTGGAAAGTCTGCGCGAGGCCACGCACGAGGACGTGGGCGGCATCCTGCAATTGATTGAGCCTTTCGAGCAGGACGGCACACTGGTCAAACGCAGCCGCACCGAGATCGAACGCGATGTGGCGCAGTACACCGTGATCGAGCACGACGGCGTGATCTTTGGCTGCGCCGCCCTGCACGCTTATCCTGAATCAGGCACCGCCGAGATGGCCGCGCTGACCGTGTCGCCCAATGTGCAAGGACAAGGCGACGGCGAGCGCATCCTCAAGCGCATTGAACAACGTGCGCGCGGCATGGGCATGTCCACCCTGTTCGTGCTGACCACGCGGACCATGCACTGGTTCATCAAACGCGGGTTTGCGCCGGTGGACCCAGCTTGGCTGCCCGAGGCACGCAAGCGCCATTACAAGTGGGACAGGCGCTCGCAGGTGCTGGTCAAGCCCCTCAAGTAGCTCAGTCCCGGAAGGTTCTGAAACCTTCGGGGCAGCGGCCATGGCGGTTCACCACGGCATCGGACAAGGCTTTGCCAGGTTGCAGATAGCGGTTGACCTGGGTGGCCACTTCCAGGTCCAGCCGCTTTTGCACTGCGTCGGTGATGCTTTCGCGGGTAACGCCGCTGATGTCCTTCGACAAACCAACTGACTGCTTCTGGGCCAAGCTGCTCAAGGCCAAGCGGGACTGGGCCACGCAAACGGGCCGCTGGGTTTTGTCGACCATGGCCACATAGGTACCGCCAAATTGCGTGGTCAGGATGGCCACCGGCCCGACCGTGGCATCACATTCATTGCCAGCGGACTGGCCGATTTTGCCGACGTGCGTGCCCGGTCCCAGCTTGCCGCCCACCCGAACGCGCAAAGGCCCATCGTCACCTTTTTGGCCGTGCACCAGCCAGATCGGCGTGCTCATGGTTTGCTTGAACAGCGAAAAGCTGTCGCTGTTGCAGGCCAAGCTGCCCGGGCGATCAACGTTCACCTGGGTATCGGCCAGCTCGGCCTTCAACAAACAACTCATGCCCAACTCGCCCGAATCCGCCACAGCCAAAGCGCAGGTCTGATTAACCGACGCGGCGCGCTCCTGGGCCGGTGCCGATTTGGGCGATGACGAACAACCCGCCACCATGGCCATGCACACGCCCAGCATGCTTGTGGCGATCCACGAATCACATTTCATCCAAAGTCTCCTGCAGCAAGCCCGCATCGTTCCATGAAAACACCCGAGTTTCGGGCCTTGAACAGACTCCGCCAATCCTCGTACCATTGGCACCCACCGATCTTTCCTGGAAATCCGACCCATGGCACGCACCATTCAATGCATCCACCTCAAAAAAGAAGCCGAAGGCATGGACTACGCGCCCTACCCTGGTGAGTTGGGCAAACGCATCTACAACGAGGTCAGCAAAGAGGCTTGGCAACTGTGGCTCAAGCACCAGACGATGCTGGTCAATGAAAACCGCCTGAACCTGGCCGATGCGCGGGCACGCCAATATTTGGCTCGCCAGATGGAGCAGTTCTTCTTCGGTGGCGGTGGCGACCAGGTCCAAGGCTACGTGCCACCAGCCCAATGAGTGCCGATCACAAAATGAAACGCATCACCAGCACCCTGGCCACGTGGATGTTCCCGGCGGCGACCTTGATGGCGTCAACCACTGCTTTCGCGCAGCTTCAATTGCCGCCGCTGGCCTTGGCGCTCACGGGCCAAGCCAGCAGCATTGTGCTCACACCACAGACCGCCTACCTCGTTGGCGCCAGCCCACTGGTCTGGAACACCATCCTTGGCGCCTTTGGCCCCACGGTGAAGCCGTACTCCGAAGGGCTGCGCATGCTGACGATCAAACCAGCCATCCGCTTGCGGCCCGTGCCCAGCGCGCCCACGCCGCCCGCCACTGTTTTCGCCAACAGCTACACCCAGGCCATCTCGTTCGGTGACAGCATGAGCGACACGGGCAACCTGTACGAGAGCCTTGAGCACTACGGCGGCCGTGGCATGCCGGATGCCCCCAGCAAACGCGGGCGCTTCTCCGACGGTGTGGTGGTGATCGAGGCCATGACCAATGCCTTGAACCTGCCCTTGGTGAACTACGCCTTTGCCGGCGCCCGCTCGGGCCACAACAACCTGATGCCGGTCTATGGCATGCAACAAGGCATGCTCAAACAGATCCAGGATTTCCTGGACAACCAGTCCAGCGCCAAAGTGCCGGTGGATGCCAACGCTTTGTACGTCTTGTGGACCGGCCCGGATGACTTCTATGCCGATGGCAACGTCTTCAACAAGCTGACGTCGTACCAGATCGCCAGACACGTCAACGAGGGCATGAGCAAGCTGTACAGCCGTGGTGCCCGCCACTTCTTTGTGCCGCAGATGCCCGATCTGAGCATCACCCCGTCCGCGCACGACCACAACAAGGACTTGGGCAACTACCTGGTGAACGCCAAGGCACGCAGCGCCGAATTTGCCGTGGTGCTGAACAACACGCTCAAGGCCTTTGCCAAGCAGTACCCGCAGGCCAAAGTGCACACCTTTGAAACGTACACCTACTCCCAGGTCCGCATGGTCCAGGCTGCTGCAGAGGGCAATAATGTGACGGAGCCCTGCTACAAACCAGTGTTCCCAGGCGTGCCAGGGCCGGTTTGCGCCAACCCAGACAAATACCTGTTCTGGGATACCAACCACCCTACCGCAGCGGGTTCAACCGTCATCGGCACAGACTTCGCCAAATCCTTGGTGGAAACGGCGGCATTGCCCTCGCGCTGAGTCCCCCGCATTTGCGGTGTCCGATTTTCATGACTGAGCCACATTGAAGTGCAAAAATAAATCACGAGCCTCGCTGCTCGTGGTTCGTTGAACACATCAAATTAACTCAGGAAGAAATCGACATGAAGATCAAACCCAGCGCAGGGGCCTGGCTGTTTTCGGCCGCCCTGATGACCTTGCCCACCGCCCAAGCCCAGCAAGTACCTCCGGTGATTCTTGCCGCAGCGGGTCAGATTGGCGGGGTCGCCCTCTCGCCTCTGTCGGTCTATGCCATCGGATCCAATGCCATTCTGTGGGGCGGCATCGCCAGCACTTTTGGACCAGAGATGAAGCCCTACGCGGAAGGGCTGCGATTGCTCACCGTCCGGCAGCCCATCCACCTGCGGCCCACGCCGCTGGCGCCGGTTCCACCTGCCGAGGTGTTCCCCAACAGCTATACGCAAGCCATCTCGTTCGGCGACAGCATGAGCGACACCGGCAACCTCTACGGCACGATTGAACAGTTTGGCGGGCGCGGCATCCCGGCGGAGCCCAACCACCGGGGGCGCTTCTCTGATGGCGTGGTGGTGGTCGAGGCCATGAGCAATGCCCTGAACCTGCCCTTGGTGAACTACGCTTTCGCGGGCGCCCGCTCGGGATCCGACAACCTGGTGCCCGCCTACGCCATGCAGCAAGGCATGCTCAAGCAGATCAAGGATTTCCTGGCCAACCAGGCCAGCCCTGGTGCCCCAGTGGATGCCAACGCCTAGTACGTGTTGTGGACCGGCCCCGACGACTTTTACGCCAACGGCAACATCTTCAACCCGGCCACCTCAAACCTGATCGCCAGCAACATCAACAAGGGCATGACCAGCCTGTACGCACGTGGCGCACGGCATTTCTTCGTGCCATTGATGCCCGACCTGAGCATCACCCCATCGGCCCATGCGCACAACAAGACCTTGAGCAACTACCTGGCCAACGCCAAGGCACGCAGCGCCGAGTTTGCCGCCTTGCTGACCAGCACACTCAAGGCCTTCGCCAAGCAGTACCCCGATGCGGTGGTGCACACCTTCGACACCTACACCTACTCGCAGCAGCGCATCGCGCAGGCCGCGGCCGAAGGCAACAACGTGACCGAGCCTTGCTACATCAGCATGACCGCCCCGGTTTGCGCACAACCGCACAAGTACCTGTTCTGGGACACCAACCACCCCACCGCGGCGGGATCGACCGTCATCGGCACCGACTTTGCCAAGTCGCTGGTGAACGACGCGCCGCTGCCCTCGCGCTGATCTCGCGAGGGAGCAAGAGGCTCACTCCGGCATCAGGAAGTCGCGGCTGATGCCGTAGCCCAGGTCACCCACCCGGTCCAGGAACTGGGTGAGGTAGGCGTGCAGGCCGGTGGCCAGGATCTCGTCGATGCGGCCGTATTGCAGGTCGGCGCGCAGGCGGCCAGCGCGGCGCAAGGTGTCGTCGCTCTGGTCGTTGGCCACCGCGCGCAGGTTGCTGACCACCTCGTTCATGCTGGCCAGCAGCGAGCGCGGCATGTCAGGGCGCAGGATGAGCAACTCGGCCACTTTTTCAGGGCGGATCACGTTGCGGTAGACCTTGCGGTAGACCTCGAAGGCCGAGACACTGCGCAGCACGGCCGACCAGTGATAAAAATCGACTTCCTTGGTCTCGTTGCCCGCGCCAGATCCGAAGAACTCGGTGTCCAGGCTGTGGAACTTGACGTCCAGCAAGCGAGCCGTGTTGTCTGAGCGTTCCAGGAAAGTGCCAATGCGCTGGAAGTGGAAGGCCTCATCTTGCAACATGGTGCCCAGCGTCACGCCACGCGACAGGTGCGAGCGGAACTTCACCCATTCAAACAGCTCGGCCGGGTCCTTCTTCAAGGCGCCGGTGCTGAGCAAGCGGTTGAACTCCAGCCAAGTCTGGTTGGTGGTCTCCCAGACCTCGGTGGTCAAGGCGCCACGCACTGCGCGGGCGTTCTCGCGGGCAGCGCGCAGGCAGCTCAAGATGCTGGACGCGTTGTTGGCATCACTGACCATGAAGCTCATGACATCACGCGCGGTGATCTTGTCAAACCGCTTTTGGTACTCCGCACTCAACTCGCTGATGCCGAGCAAACCCTTCCAGCCCTGCATGGCCGACGCATCCGACTGCGGCAGCAGCGAGGTCTGGTAATTGACATCGAGCAGGCGGGCTGTGTTTTCAGCGCGCTCCATGTAGCGAGCCATCCAGAAGAGGTGGTCGGCGGTGCGAGAAAGCATTCGGGACTCCGTGTGTGGAGTGTGGAGATTCAGACGCGGTTCCAGCCGGTCGGCTGGTGTGCTGTCGTCCGGTGGTTCGGGGGGTTGGCTTTGAGCGCGAGAGCCGTCGTAACGCATGGTGGGATCCTCCTCATGCTTCCAGAACCCAAGTGTCCTTGGTGCCACCGCCTTGTGAGCTGTTGACCACCAGGGAGCCTTCTTTCAGGGCCACGCGGGTAAGCCCGCCCGGCACCATCTGAACAGTCTTGCCCGACAACACGAAAGGCCGCAGGTCGATGTGGCGCGGCGCGATGCCCGACTCCACAAAGGTGGGGCAGGTGGACAGCGACAAAGTGGGCTGCGCGATGTAGTTGCTGGGGTTGGCCAGCAGCTGTTTGCGGAAGTCTTCGATCTCGGCCGTGGTGGCGGCCGGCCCCACCAGCATGCCGTAACCACCCGCGCCATGCACTTCCTTGACGACCAGATCCTTCAGGTTGTCGAGCACGTACTTCAGGTCGTTCTTGTCGCGGCCCAAAAAGGTCGGTACGTTTTGCAGAATCGGTTTCTCGCCCAGGTAGAACTCGATCATCTTGGGCACGTACGGATAGATCGACTTGTCATCGGCGATGCCGGTGCCGATGGCGTTGGCCAGGCTCACGTTGCCGGCACGGTAGGCGCGCATCAGGCCAGCGACGCCCAAGGTCGAGTCCTTGCGGAAGACTTCCGGGTCCATGAAGTCGTCATCGACACGGCGGTAGATGACATCGACGCGCTGCGGGCCGCGCGTCGTGCGCATGTAGACAAAATCGTCCTTGACGAACATGTCGGCGCCTTCGACCAGCTCGATGCCCATTTGCTGGGCCAGGAAAGCGTGCTCAAAGTATGCCGAGTTGTGCATGCCCGGCGTGAGCACCACGGCGGTGGGCTCGTTGACCGAAGCCGGCGCCACCGAGCGCAAGGTGTCAAGCAGCAGATCGGGGTAGTGGGCGACCGGGGCGATGCGGTGTTCCGAGAACAACTCGGGGAACAGGCGCATGGTCATCTTGCGGTTCTCGAGCATGTAGCTCACGCCGCTGGGCACGCGCAGGTTGTCCTCGAGCACGTAGTAGGTGCCCGAGCCATCAGGGTTGCAGGCACGCACGATGTCGATGCCGGCAATGATCGAGTAAATATCGCCCGGCACCTTCAGGCCCATCATCTCGGGCCGGAACTGGGCGTTCTTCAACACCGGCTCGGACGGGATGACGCCAGCCTTGAGGATCTCCTGGTCATGGTAGATGTCGTGCAGGAAACGGTTCAAGGCCATCACGCGTTGCCGCAGGCCTTTTTCCATCTCTCGCCATTCATCGGCCGGGATGATGCGGGGGATCAGGTCGAAGGGGATCAGGCGCTCGTTGCCCGCACCCGTTTCGTCCTTGTCGCCATACACCGCGAAGGTGATGCCGACCCGGCGGAAAATCATCTCAGCCTCTTCGCGGCGTGAGCGCATCACGTCGCGGGGCTGTTTGGCCAGCCAGCGGTCATAGACCTGGTAATGGCCGCGCACTTCGGCGCTGTTGACGTGCATTTCGTCGAAGAATCTCATTGACATCGTCCCGTCAGGGAGTCCCTTGAAAACAGCGGTCTGACAAAGCAATGCATGGAGTGTGCCAACCCCATCAAGGCGGGGACAGGCATGGCACAGCTTTCGGGCGCGGCGCCATCAATTAGTGCAATATCGGTCTATTGTGGTGCTTGCGTCAACTTTTTGACGCCGTCCTTGACCAGACGGGTGGTGACGCGCACCAACAAGGTGTGTTTTCCACCGCCACGGATGATGCCGCGCAGGGGCGTCACATCACCAAAATCGCGGCCGTGTGCCACCCGCACGTGGTGCGTGTCGGGCACGCAATCGTTGGTGGGGTCCAGATCGAGCCAGCCTCCGGCAGGCAGCCCCAAGCCGGGGCACCACACGCTGACCCAGGCGTGCGAGGCATCGGCGCCCACCAGGGGCACCTGGCCTTCCGGCGGCACGGTCAACAGGTAGCCGCTCACGTAACGGCCGGCCAGCCCACAGGCCCGCAGGCATCCCAGCATGAGGTGGGCAAAGTCTTGGCAGACCCCCTTGCGCTGATCAAACACCGCCAGGATGGGCGTGGAGATGTCGGTGGACGCAGGCGCGTAGGTGAAGTCCGCGTGGATGCGGTTCATCAGCTCGATGACGGCTTCGGCCAGAGGGCGGTCGTCTTTCAATGACTGGGCGCCGTAGTCGCGCAGCTCGTCGTGCATGGGCACATAAGGTGATGCGTAGGCGAACTCACTGGCGCTTTGGAAAGGGGCTTCGGCGCGGTAGGTGAGCAGTTCGCGCACCTCGCCACAGGTGGCGCCCAAGGCAGGGTCCAGGCCCAGGTAGCGGGCCTTCACTTGCACCTGGCTGCGGGCCACCACTTGAAGCTCCTTGTGGGCCGCGTTGAGGGCGAAATAGGCGCGGCTGTTGCCAAAGGCGTCACGGCGCGTGCTGTGCTGGGCGGGCAAGGGGCTGACGCTCATCTCGAACTGCTCTAGCACCTGGCCTTCGTCCGACAAGGGGCGCAGGCAGGCGATGTGCTGGGCCATGTCCACGGGGCGCGCATAGCGGTACAGCGTCTCGTGTTCGACAGTCAGGCGCTGAGAGGATGCAGCGGGTGCAACGGGTTCGGTCAACTCGGTCGTCACGCGCTCACCATCTGTTCGGTCGGCTCTGAATGGGCGAAGTAGCGGCGGCCCAGCTCATCTGACAAAAGCCAGCCTGCGTGCATCATGCGTTGCGTCAAGGCCTGCAGGGCGGCATTGCCCAGTTCTGGCTCGCACAACTCTTCCAGGGTGACGCCCACCCCTTCTTGCGGCAACAAGGCCAGCAGGTCTTCCTTGGGGCCAGCGCGTTCTGGCAGCTTGCCCAACTCCGTGCGCAGGCGGCGCAGCACGCAGGCCAGTGAGCGCGGGTTGGTTTCGTCAATCACCAGCATGGCCAGCAAGGCGGGCAACTCGAGGCGGCGCTGGAAGCGGGCGCGGAAGGTGATGGCACTGTCGAACAACATCAGCAACAGGTCAAAACCTTGCGGGGTGTGCGTGGCTTCTCGCTGCCAGAAAGCTTGCAGGATGCCGGCATAACTGACCAGGCGCTCCAGCAGCCGGCCCACGGTCAGCAGTCGCCAGCCGGCATCTCGCGTCATGCGGTCGGTTTGCGAGCCGGTGACGGCCGCCAGTTGCATGGCAAGGTGGTCCAGGGCTTCGTGCACGTGGACCAGGTCGGGCAGGCTGTCGGCATCCTCCTCGTCTTCGAGCTCGGTCTGGCCTGTGCCTTCGGGGCCCAGCAATCGTTGGCGGAAGTTGTCGCCCAGGCCGCGCAGCAGCCGCCAGTGCTCGGGCGACAGGCGTTCGCGCAACGCTTGCGCAGAGCGCTCCAGCGCCCCCAGATTGTAGGCCAGGCTGTAAGCGCCCTGCTCGGCCCGGGCATCGCCCAGCGCTTCGACGGTGGCGCGCTCGAACACGCGCGGCGACTTGGTCAGGCTGGGCGTGCCATCGGGCACCAGGCCATTGACGCGGGCCAGGTCGGACAAGGCTTCCAGCACGGCAGGATCGGTTTCGTCGTCATCGGCCAGCACGCTGGACAGGCTTTGCACCAGCCTGAGTTGGAACTCGGTGCGCTCGGTATAGCGGCCCATCCAGAACAGGCTTTCGCCCATGCGGCTGGCCACCGGGCGCTGGCGCTGAACCAGATCTTCCACATTCAGCGACTGGTGCAGCATCGAGAAGGTGTCCACCGGGCCATCGGTCATGACCCAGGTGTCCAGGCTGCTGCCGCCCAATTGCATGGACACCGGCCCTGAATCGCGGGTGGCGATGCGGGTCATGCCGCCGGGCAGCACCTGCCAGCCACCCTTGCCATCGGCCAGCGCATAGACGCGCAACGACGCACCGCGCATGCTGCATTGCCCCTGCGACCACACCGGCAGCTGTGCATAGGGCACGAAATTCTGCAAGGTGTAGGCAGCACGGTCGCGCTCAATGCGCGCGGTCCAGCCCTTGAGCGCCGCAGGGTTCAGGTTGGGGCCCACAACAGCATCGAACGGCACGCTGCCAAACGGATAAGTGGGCCGGATGACTTGCTCGCCCAGGTCGGCCTTGACGTCTTGCCAGGCCGCGTTTTCGCCGCACCACCAGGTGGGCAGCGAGGGCAGCATCAACTCCTTGCCCAGCAGGTGGCGCGACAAGGCGGGCAGGAAACCATGGACCGCCGGCGACTCGAGGAAACCGGTGCCAAGGGCATTGGCCATGACCACATTGCCGGCCCGCACCGCTTGCATCAAGCCGGGCACGCCCAGGGTGGAGTCACTGCGCAATTCGAGCGGATCGCAGTAATCATCGTCCAGGCGGCGCAGCAAGCCGTGGATGGGCTCCAGGCCCTGCACGGTCTTGAGGTAAAGGCGCTCGTCACGCACAGTCAGGTCGCCACCTTCCACCAGGGGCAGGCCCAGGTATCGGGCCAGGTAGGCGTGCTCAAAATAAGTCTCGTTGTAAGGGCCGGGTGTCAGGAGGGCAAGACGTGGCGACTGGCCATTGGCGCAAGGCGCGGCCAGGGTCTGCAAGGTCTCAAGCAAGCGCCGGAAACCACTGGCCAGGTGCTGCACGCTCATGGCGCGGAACGCATCGGGGAACAAGCGCGACACGATCAGGCGGTTCTGCATGACGTAGCCCAGGCCCGATGGGGCTTCGGTGCGCTGAGAGACCACCCACCAGGCGCCATCCGGCGCGCGGACCATGTCAAACGCCACCACGTGCAGGTACACGCCGCCCAGCGGCTTGACGCCATGCAAGCCGCGCAGGTAGCCGGGGTGCCCCAAAACCAACGCCGCAGGCAAGTAGGCATCCTTGAGCAGCTTTTGCTCGCCATACACATCGGCCGCGATCTGGTTGAGCAGGTTGGCACGCTGGGCCGCGCCTTGCTCGATCAAGCGCCAATCTTCCGCCTCGATCAAGCGCGGCAGCACCTCAAGCGACCAAGGCCGCGAAGAGCCGCCCTGCGCGCTGTAGATGTTGTAGGTGACGCCATCTTCCTGGATCTGCCGGGCCAGCAAGGCCTGGCGCTGCGCGAGGTCATCCAGCGAGCCGCCAAGGTGTTCGGCGAATGCCTCCCAGCCTGGGCGAAGCTGGCCCGCCGCATTGCGAAGGTCATCGTAATGCCCGGGCTCTACCGGCCGCGTTCGGCGCAGCAAAGCCTCAGCGGCCGTTGGCTGATCCGGGTCATCGTCAAACAACTGCAAGGAGGATGGCATCGGGGGGGGGCAATGAAATGGGCAGCTTGGCGCGAGATGCCCGTATTGTCAAAGAGGCACGCAAGTTTTTGACCAAGGGTTAGCCAAAAGTTCGCATGCCGCCCTACCAGGTTTTGCCGTCAAACCCCGCCGATCTTGGCCGTGCGCAGGTCCAGCGTCAGCGGGTGCTCGATGCCCGGCTTGAGCGGCTTGACTGACATCACGCCCGGCGTGTGCCCCATGCGGAAGAAGCGCGACAGCCTCCGGCTTTCTGCCTCGTAGGCATTGACCGGGAAGGTGTCGTAATTGCGCCCGCCTGGGTGTGCCACGTGGTACTGGCACCCGCCCAGCGAACGCTTTTGCCAGCTGTCGACCAGGTCGATGGTCAGCGGGGCATCGGCGCCGATGGTGGGGTGCAGGCACGATGGAGGCTGCCAGGCCCGATACCGCACCCCGGCCACGTATTCTCCCACGCGCCCCGTGGGGTGCAGCGGCAGGATGTGACCGTTCACGGTGACCACATGCCGATTGCCATTCAGGCCCGTGACGCGCACTTCCAGCCGCTCCAGCGACGAATCAACGTAGCGCACCGTGCCCCCAGGCGAGCCTTCTTCGCCCATCACATGCCAGGGCTCCAGCGCCGTGCGGACCGTCATGCGCGCACCGCCAGCCGCCACCTCGCCCACGTAAGGGAAGCGGAACTCGAAGTGCGGCGCAAACCAGGCGGGATCAAAGTTAAAACCAGCCTGCGACAGCTCGGTCAGCACATCGTCAAAGTCTTGCTCGACAAAACTGGGCAGCAGGAAGCGGTCATGCAAGCCGGTGCCCCAACGCGTCAACCGCTGGGCGCCATGGCCCTTGTACGGCTCGCGCCAGAACCAGGCCACCAACGCGCGCAACAACAGTTGCTGAACCAGGCTCATGTGGGCATGCGGCGGCATTTCAAATGCGCGCAGCTCCAGCAAGCCAAGGCGGCCGGTGGGGCCATCGGGCGAATAGAGCTTGTCAATGCAGAACTCGCTGCGGTGCGTGTTGCCCGTCGCATCGATCAGCAGGTTGCGCAGCGCGCGGTCAATCAGCCAAGGTGGGCAGTGCCCCCAAACCTCGACCTGGCGCTCAATCTCGCGCATGCCAATCTCGACCTCATAGACCTGGTCGGTACGCGCCTCGTCCACACGCGGTGCCTGGCTGGTGGGGCCGATGAACATGCCCGAGAACATGTAGGACAGCGACGGGTGGTTATGCCAGAAGGTCAACAGGCTGGGAATCAAGTCCGGGCGCCGCAAGAAAGGGCTGTCGGACGGCGTGGCACCGCCCAGCACGAAGTGGTTGCCGCCGCCAGTGCCCGTGTGGCGGCCGTCGACCATGAACTTCTCGGTCGACAGGCGCGTTTCGTGCGCGGCCTGGTACAAGAACTCGGTGTGGTCGACCAGTTGCGCCCAGCTGGAGGCCGGGTGGATGTTGACTTCGATCACGCCAGGATCGGGCGTGACCTGCAGCATGGTCAGCCGGGCATCGCGTGGTGGCGGGTAGCCTTCCAGCACGATCTGCATGCCCAGGTCGGTGGCCGTGGCTTCCACCGCGGCGAGAAGGTCGAGGTAGTCGTCCAGCACCGTCAAAGGCGGCATGAAGACGTACATCACCCCACCGCCCTTGCCTTGGGCTTCCACCTTGGGGCCATTGCTGCGATCGGGGTTGCGCACCTCGACGCACAGTGCCGTGCGCGTGACCCAGTGGGCGGACTCGAATCGGTTGGGCGCGCGGCCAGGGTCGCCTGTGATCGTCAAGCCATGGCCGCCGCCATCGCCCGCGGTGGCACCGGCCCCCAGGCCCAGCTCGCCCCCGGTCGGCAGCCCTGCGTCAACCTGCATCTGGTGGCGTGCGTACTGCGCCTTCAGTTGCGCAGCCGGCGCCAACGCAGGCTGGGGGGCGAAGGGATCGTGCTCGTAGGTGTAAGGGTATTGCTCGGCCGACACCCAGGGCAGCGAATCGAGCGGCAAACGGTAGCCCATGGGCGAGTCGCCGGGAACCAAGTACATGCGCCCATCGCGGAAGAACCAGGGGCCGCTGATCCAGCGCGGCGCGTCGATCATCGCGGCGGATTCGCGCTTGAGCGGCAACACATAGCCCACCGTTTTGTCCAGGCCATAGTCGAAGACACGGCGCAGGCGCAGGCGCTCCATCTCGTCTTCCAGCCGCGTGTCGAAAGGATCGACATTGATGGGCAAGCGGCGCTCGCGCCACATGTAGTACCAGGCATCCTCGTAGCCCGGCAGGATGTGCTTGGTGCCCACGCCCAATTTGGCGGCCAAGGTCTCGACGAAAAGCTTGGCGTCGTCGCTGTTGTAGCTGACACCGTTCTGCTCATCAGCGAACAGGCTGGGATCGTGCCAGCAAGGCTCGCCATCGGTGCGCCAGAAGATGGACAAGGCCCAGCGCGGCAATTGCTCGCCCGGGTACCACTTGCCCTGGCCAAAGTGCAGGAAACCGCCCTTGCCGTAACGCTCGCGCAGCTTGTGCACCAGCGTTGTGGCCAGGCCCCGCTTGGTGGGGCCCATGGCCGTGGTGTTCCACTCCTCACCCTCGCGGTCATCGACCGACACAAAGGTGGGCTCGCCGCCCATGGTCAGGCGCACATCGCTGCTCTTGAGCTCTTGGTCCACGGCATGGCCCAAGGTGTCGATGGCTTGCCATTGCTCCGGCGTGTAGGGCTTGGTGACCCGTGGCGATTCGTAGATGCGCGTGACGCCCATCTCGTGGCTGAAGCTCACTTCGCACTCGTCCACCGCGCCACTGACGGGTGCGGCGGTGGTGGGCTCGGGCGTGCAGGCCACCGGTATGTGGCCTTCACCCGCCATCAAGCCCGAGGTCGGGTCCAGCCCGATCCAACCCGCGCCAGGCAGGAAGACCTCACACCAGGCGTGCAGGTCGGTGAAGTCGACCTCGGTGCCCGAAGGGCCGTCCAGCGCGGCCACGTCGGCCTTGAGCTGGATCAGGTAGCCGGACACGAAGCGCGCAGCCAGGCCCAGGTGGCGCAAGGTCTGCACCAGCAGCCAACCCGTGTCACGGCACGAGCCTGACTTCAAGGCCAGCGTCTGTTCGGGCGTCTGCACGCCCGGCTCCATGCGGATGGTGTAGCTGATGTCGCCTTGCAATCGCTGGTTCAAGCCCACCAGGAAATCGATGGTGCGAACCGTCTTGAGGTCGATGCTGTCGACGAACTTCTGGAAGAGCGGCGTGGCCGGATCTTTGACCAGGTAAGGCGCCAAATCGTGCTTGAGGCCCGCCTCATAAGCGAAGGGGAAGTTCTCGGCCTCGGGCTCCAGGAAAAAATCGAAGGGGTTGTAGACCGCCATCTCGGCGACCAGGTCCACCGTGATCTTGAACTCTTGCGTCTGCTCAGGAAACACCAACCGGGCCAGGTGGTTGGAAAACGGATCCTGCATCCAGTTGACGAAATGATTGGCGGGCTCGACCCTCAGGGAATAGGACAGGATCCGGGTTCTGCAGTGAGGGGCTGGGCGCAAACGCACCACTTGGGGAGACAGATTGACCAGGCGGTCGTACGTGTAATGTGTGACGTGATTAAGGGCGACGTGAATGGACACACTGATCTCCGGAAAGGACTGGCCTGCACCAGTGTGCAGGCGTCTGTGTGACACCAGCAAGTTATGGGCCACGATGGTGCACATTTTGCGCCCTGGGCCACGCGGCCTAGCATGCCCCGTGAACTCCGCCCGAAGACGCATCCCTTGATCAAGCGACCACGCAATCCCCTAGGGTAGCCCGAAGCCCCTTGCCGTAGACTCGCATCAGCCTTTGAAACACCCCAACTCACACGGTTTCAGCGCCGAGCGATGACCCAAAACATCATCACCTTTGAACACCCTAAAACGGGCATCACGCGCACAGTGCCCGTCGGGTTCAGCTGGCGCCTGCTGCAGTTTGGCGCCCTGCTGCCGATGTACCAGCGCGAATGGAAGCTGTGCCTGTTGGTGGTCGTCGGTGGCGCGCTGACTTTCAGCGTCAGCAACGTGCTGCTGGCTTTCTTCTACAACAAGTTTTACGTGCGCTCGCTGGTGGCCGCCGGATTCCTGGCCCGGGGCACCGAGGAAGGCTGCATTGCCCAGGTGGAAACCCAGCTGGGCCTGACCTTGCCCCGCCATTTGCCGTCAGACGACCCCCCACCTACTGCGGGACACCGCCTGGACGACCGCGCCACAGAACCAGCGCACGCCTAAGCCAAGTCAACACATCCCCAAGCATTTGTCCACCCAGAAAACCCTGAATCCCATCGATTCAAGGGCCGGCACAACGATTAGCGTTATGGATCACAGGACAGTGCAAAATCGCCTTCTTTACCCGTTGCAACACCATGACTGATGTACCCGTCCCTTCGGCCCTGTCCAAACTCAAGATTGATAGAGGTGTTCAAGCTTCGGTGAAAAAGAAAAAGAGCATCCTGCCTTGGGTGCTTGCTGGTGTTGCCGTGCTGGGCGTGGCGGCCTATTTCCTGGTGCCTCGCACCGCCGACGTCGCCACCACCACCGTGGTGTTGAGCACACCGTCGCAGCAATACGTGCAACTGACCGCTTCCGGCTACGTCGTGGCCCAGCGCCGCTCATCCGTGGCCTCCAAGGCCTCCGGCCGCCTGATTGAACTCAATGTGCGCGAAGGCTCCCACGTCAAGAAGGGCGACTTGCTCGCTCGCCTGGACGGCAGTGACATCAAGGCCGCCATCCTCGGCGCCGAAGCCGCTGTGCACCAGGCCGAGGCGAACCTCGACCAGTCCCGCGTCCAGCTGATCAATGCCCGTGCTGAAACCGCCCGGGCCCGCGGCCTCGAAGCCCAAGGCTTCCTGTCGCCCCAAGCCGTTGAAACCACGGTGGCCCGCAACAAGGCCGCCTTCGCCGCCGTGTCCGCTGCCCAGGCGGCACTGCAACAGGCCCAGGCCCAGGTCAAGGTCCAGTCCGTGGGTCTGGAGTACACGGAAATCCGCGCGCCGTTCGATGGCGTCGTGCTGGTCAAGAACGCCAACGTGGGCGACATCATCACCCCGATGTCCAGCGCTGCTGGCGCACAGGGCGCGGTGGTCACCATGGCCGACATGAGCACCCTCGAAGTCGAGGCCGATGTGTCTGAAGGCAACCTGTCCAAGACCAAGGTGGGCCAGCCCGTCGAGATCACCCTGGACGCCCTGCCCTCCGTGCGCTTCCGTGGCCATGTCTCAGGCATCGTGCCCACAGTTGACCGCGCCAAGGCCACCGTCATGACCAAGATCCGCTTCGACCAGCTGGATCCCCGCATCCTGCCCGAGATGAGCGCCAAGGTGAGCTTCCTGTCGAAGGACATCACCGACGCCGACCAGCAGCCCGTGATGGCCGTGGCCAACGCCGCCATTGCCACCAAGGATGGCGCCAGCGTCGTCTACCGCGTCAAGGCGGGCGACGGCGGCAGCAATACCGTCCAGGAACTGCCGGTCAAGCCCGGCCGCAAGCTGGGCGACCTGCGCGAGTTGGCGGGCGATGTCAAAGCAGGCGACAAGCTGGTAAGTGCGCCGCCCGCGAGCCTGAAAAACGGCTCCCGCATCAGCTTTGGCACCTTGAACTGAACAGCACCGCGAGCCCCCATGAGCGATACCGCAGCGCGCGATCCAGTCATCCGCATCGACCACCTGACCAAGACCTACACACGCGGCGGCCAGCCCATTCCCGTCCTGATGGACATCAATCTGGAAGTAGCCCAGGCTGAATTCGTGTCACTGATGGGCCCCAGCGGCTCGGGCAAAAGCACCCTGCTCAACCTGATCGCCGGCATCGACCAGCCCAGCTCGGGCACCATCAAGATCAACGGCGTGGACATTGCGACGCTGGACGAAAGCGCCCTGGCAGATTGGCGTGCAGCCAACGTGGGCTTCATCTTCCAGTTCTACAACCTCATGCCGGTGCTCACCGCCTATGAGAACGTCGAGCTGCCCCTGCTGCTAACCAACCTCAGCCGCCGCGAGCGCAAGCATCATGTCGAGGCCTGCCTGGCCATGGTGAAGCTGGCCGACCGCATGGACCACTACCCCAACGAATTGTCCGGCGGGCAGCAGCAGCGCGTGGCCATTGCCCGAGCCCTGGTGACCGACCCGACGTTGATCGTGGCCGACGAGCCCACCGGCGACTTGGACCGCGCCACCGGTGAAGAAGTCCTCAAGCTGATGGACGAGTTGCACCGCGATCTGGGCAAGACCATCGTCATGGTGACCCACGACCCGAAAGCCGCCTCGCGCGCCAGTCGCATGATCCACCTTGAAAAAGGCGTGCTGGTGAGCGACCCCGGCGCCAGCGGGCACTGAGCACAAGAGGTCAAGTAGTCCATGTTCCTCTTCAAGTTGCTGCTGAAAAACGCCTTCAGGCACAAACTGCGCACGCTGTTGACCATGGTCGGGCTGATCGTGTCGATCAGCGCCTTCGGCTTGCTCAGGACCATCGTGGATGCCTGGTATGCCGGCGCGGACGGCACGTCGAACACGCGCCTGATCACCCGCAGCGCCATCTCCTTGGTCTACCCGCTGCCGCTGTACTATGCCGAGCGCATCAAGAAGGTTGAAGGCGTGGCCGATGTGACGTGGGTCAACTGGTTCGGGGGCATCTACATAGATCGGCGTAATTTCTTTGCACGCATGGCGGTCGACGGAGAGAGCTATTTCAAGATCTTCCCTGAATTCATCGTGAGTGATGAAGAAAAGGCGGCCTTCATGGCCGACCGGCAAGGCGTGATCCTGGGACGCAAGACAGCCCAACGATTTGGCTGGCAGGTCGGCGACACCATCCCCTTGAGCGGCACGATATACCCAGGCAATTGGACATTCAACATCCGCGGTATCTACACGGTCAAGGATGCCCGCGCCGACGAAACCCTCATGCTCATGCACTGGAGCCTGCTAGACGAAAGCGTGCGCAAGCGCTTGGGCTCGAACGCCGCCAACCAGGTTGGCCTGCTCATGGTCAACATCAAGGAACCGGGCAAGGCCTCGGCGATCTCGCGCGAGATCGATGCCCTGTTCAAAAACTCCGTGGCCGAGACTCGCACGGAAACCGAGAAGGCCTTCCAGTTGGGCGTGGTGTCCATGAGTCAGGCCATCCTGATGGCCATCCGGGCCGTGAGCTTCGTCGTCATCCTGATCATCATGGCCGTGATGGCCAACACCATGACCATGACAGCCCGAGAACGCCTGGCCGAATACGCCACGCTCAAGGCCCTGGGCTTTTCACCTGCCTTTGTGGTCAAGCTGCTGTTTGGCGAAAGCATGCTGATCGCGCTCATTGGAGGCGCCATCGGCATTGGCATGACCTTCCCGCTGGCCCAGGGATTTCTGCTGCAAACCAATAACGTGTTCAAAATTTTCGAAATTTCGCAGACCACGATGATCTATCAGGGCATCGCGGCCTTGTTCGTCGGGATGATTGCGGCGGCTTGGCCGGCTTGGAAAATGTCCCGCATCGACATCGTCCAAGGATTGCGCCATGTGGCGTGACGGGACCGCAGCCCCATGAGAGCCATTCCTCTTTCCTACGTGATCCGCAACCTTTGGGTACGCCGCGTTACCACCATCCTGACGGCCGGCGGAATGTCGCTGGTCGTGTTCGTGTTCGCCACCGTGCTGATGATGACCGAGGGCATCAACGAAACCATGGTCGCCACCGGCCAGCCTGACAATGTGATCGTGTTGCGAAAGGGCTCCGGGTCAGAGATCAACTCGGCCATTCTGCGACCACAAGCTATCAATCTGGAAGCGCTGCCAGGCATCACCACCGACGGCCAAGGCCGACGCCAGGTGGCACGCGAAGCGGTGGTGCTCAACAATCTGCCCAAACGGGATTCCGATGACATGGCCAACGTGACCATGCGCGGCACCTCGGACATCGGCCTGGCCATTCGTCCCCAGGTCACAATCGTGCAAGGGCGCATGTTCCGCCCCGGTACCACCGAAATCCTCGTTGGGCAGGCCGTGACCAGAGGTTTTGCCAACACCGGGCTGGGTGACACCCTCGTGATGGCGGGCCGCGAATGGACCGTGGTGGGCATCTTCGATGCCAAGCGCAGCGGCTTTGACTCCGAAATCTGGGGCGACACTGACCAGGTCATGCAATCGTTCCGCCGCGCGGTCTACTCCGCCATTGTCTTCAAGCTCACCAACATCGAAGCTTTCGACACGGTGGTCAAGGCGATTGCCGACGACCCGCAACTGCAGCTCGACGTGAAACTGGAACAGCGCTTCTATGCCGAGCAATCCGAGGGCATGACCCGGTTCATCAAGGTGCTGGGCCTGTCCTTGTCGGTGATCTTCTCGATCGGGGCCATCGTCGGCGCGATGATCACGATGTTCGCGGCCGTGGCGTCGCGCATTGGCGAGATCGGCACCCTCCGCGCTTTGGGTTTCCGGCGCGAGGCCGTGCTCATCGCCTTCCTTGGCGAAGCCTTGAGCCTGGCGATCGCAGGTGGACTGCTGGGCCTGCTCGGCGCCTCGCTGATGCAGACCGTCAACATCTCCACGCTGAACATGACCACGTTTTCCGAGTTGGCTTTCCGCTTCAAATTGACCTGGGTCGTCGCGATGCAAACCATGGGTTTTGCCGTGCTGATGGGTTTTCTGGGCGGCTTTGTGCCGGCTTGGCGAGCTGGCCAGCTCAGCATCATTGAATGCCTGCGGCAGGCTTGAGTTCCGCGAGCGATCCGGTGGGTATGCGAAAAAACACCAAAGCATGGCATGTGGCGGGCGCTTCGTGGCGGCTGGTTCTGCTGCTGTGCATGGGCCTGACAGGTGCCATCACGGCACCCGCCGCCGCCAGTACTGCCACACCCGGACGGCTGGCCGCCGCTGATCATGGCCAATCCGACATCAGCCGACAAGCCCAATTGGCCAAGGAAGGCTACCTCGAACAGGAGTGGAAGCTGCTAGGCCAGGCCCAGCCGTATACCGCCGACGGCGACTGGGGCAAGGATGGCCCTTGGGCCGTCAAGCCGCAGGGCGCGGCTCAGTCCTATGAAACCCGCGTGGTGGTTCGCCGCCCGCAAGACCCTGCTCGATTCAACGGGACCGTGGTCGTGGAATGGCTCAACACGGCGCTGGGTTTTGATCTGGATGGCGGCTGGATCCTGGCCCGAGACGAGATCGTGCGAGAGGGCTATGCCTGGGTGGGCGTGAGCACCGAATCGGACAGCGTGGTCTCGCTCAAGAAGGCGAATCCAACCCGCTATGCACAGGCCAAAGTGGCTCATGACAGCCTGTCATACGACATCTACACGCAAGCCGCCCGCGCCATACGCCAGGCTGCAAGCCAGTGGGGTGCGCCCACCTCACCTCGGGTTCGTTTGCTGGCCCAGGGCTACTCCCAATCGGGCTCTTACCTCATCACCTACATCAATGCTTTTCAGCCGGTGACCCATGCCTTCGATGGGTTTTATCTGCTAAGCACCGCCGCGGTCGCCATGCCCATTGACGACAAAGGCGCCAGAATCTTCGGCCCGCAGTACCGAACGGAGCCACAGGCGCCCGTCATCCAGGTGTCAACCGAGATGGAAGTCATGGTGGGTTGGCAGCTCTCCAAAACACCTGACACCGACAGCCTGCGGCACTGGGAAATCGCCGGGGCCTCGCATTTCGACAAACACGTGCAGGCACAAACGCTGACTGCGGGGGACCATGGCGCCAGACTATCCATGCCTCACTGCTTCAAGCCATCCAACACCTTGCCGGCCAGGCTGTTCAACCACGCCGCCCTGCATGCCTTGCGCACCTGGGCAAGCGTTGGCACGCCCCCACCCATCGCGCCCAGAATGCAACGCAACAGCCTGGGCTTCATTCAAAACGATGACGTGGGGAATGCCTTGGGTGGCCTGCGTTTGCCCGACCTGGACGTCCCCTTGGCCCAGTACGGCATGTACAGCAACTTCCCCTCAAGCCAGATCAGCTTTTGGAGTGGCTATGCCTGCATCGCGGGTGGCAGCGCCAACCCCTTGGATGACGACACCTTGCGCAAGCGCTACCCCAGCGATCAAGCCTACTGGCTCGCGTACAAGCAGGCTGCGGACAAGCTCTTGACCGCAGGCTTCTTGCGTCCCGCCGACCATGCGCGACTGCTGGAACAAGCCCAGTCCGTGAAACTACCCCACTGACGCCACATCGATCCCATCGGCCACCAGCCGCGCGCGCAACGCCGTCAATTCGGCCTTTCTCGCACTCAGATGCAGATCAACCCCGCCGTCTTTCTGGGGGGTCTGCACCACCAAGAGCATGCGAATGGTCGCGGGAAGCATCTCAAACCAATCGGGCGTCCCATTGCCCAGGTCGATGTCGTAGATCGGAAGCTGAACGCAATTGTTCAGGATGAGACCGCCTTTGAGCGTCTCCACCGTCGGCCTGAAAAGCAGCCTCCACACAGATTTCTTCTGACGGTGCAGTTCCATTTTCGCCAGCATCTTGAACAGGCTCGCCGTGGTGACCTCATCAGGCGCAGGTCGGCACTTTTCGGCCAGAACAGGCACGCTGTTCAACACCAGTTCCTGCTCGCCGTAGCGCGCCTCGGCATAGCACAAGGCATTGCCAAAATAGTTGCGGGGCACGCCCAGTTGACGCTTGTAGCGCAGGTCCAGCACCAGGCCCACACTGCGCCCCACCCCGCTGGGCAGCACGGGTGAAATGGCCTTCATCACATAGGCCGCGACCAAGGAGCCCGTGCTCAAGCCATCCGAACCTGGTAATTCAGCCTTGGCCTCATCCTTCCACTGCTGAACAGTCTCCGCCGGGATGCGAAAAACCTCTCGGGACATGTCCGTCACAGCGCGCCAACCCAGCTTCGCGAACAGAGCAACCAAGCGGGACATGGACGGCGAATGCATCAGATCATGGCTGGCATCGACGGGCCTCTTGCCCGCTTCAATTAACACGGTGCGGTCAAACGACGACGGTTGGATTTCCAGGCCTCGGCAGGCCTTGGACCAGTCCAGCATGAACCCCCAAAAGCTGGCGCCATCGAACAATGAGTGCGGCACGTAGCAGCACAGCACCACCCCGTTGTCCTCGTATTGGTGGATGTTGATCTGTACAAATGGCGCGTCTTTCTCGACCATTTGCCAAGGCATCACCAGTTTGACCAACTGGTTGACGCGCTTGCCCAACGGGTTGTGCAAGCCAAAAGGCATGCTCCCCTCGCAGCGGTGGACCCGGAAATCGATGCCAGCATCATTGCCGTCCACAAAGACTTGGCCGTGCTCGTCCTTTTTGTAGCGTCCCGCCACCAGGGGATAGTGCTTCAGGGTTTCGACCAAGGCACGCTCCACCAGCGCCAGATCCAGTCCATTCTTGAAGATCAGAACCAGCGGGAAATTGGCATGCGTGTGGAAAATATCCAGCCCGGTCAGATATTGACGGGGTGTTGTCAGCCCCGCGTGAAGGCGTTTTTCTAAAACCAACGTAGACCGCAACTTGCCCATGAAACTTCCGAAAATCAATCAAACAAAGAACAGGGCGGATTTTTCCAGAATACAAACCAGCCCCCGAAGGGGACTTTCCCAGGGGATCATCAAGGTAAACTCGAATTGAGAATCAAACCCGCCTGGGTAAAATAGAATATTTTGCCAAGGATTTTGGTCATGTGGGGAAGATTTCTCTCTAGCCGCTGGTGCGTGCCTGTCGCCGCCCTGGTGGGGATGCTCCTGATCGCCCCGGCGATGAACATGGGGCTTCTGGGTGATGACTACCTGCACTGGTCTTTGCTAACGGGCCGGTCGGTCAATGCACAACCTGGCTCGCTTTTCGGGCTGTTCACCTTTGCCGACGGCAACGCCGCAGCCAACCAGGCCATGATTGATTCTGGCAAGCTGGTGTGGTGGGCCAACGATCATTTGCGCATTGCCTTTTGGCGGCCCCTGGCCGAGTTGAGCCAGCAGCTGGATTACCAATGGTGGCCTGATTCACCCGTGCTGATGCACGTGCACAGCCTGCTCATGTATGGGCTGATGATCTTGCTCATCGGCAAGCTTTTCCGCGATCTGGACGCCGATCGGCAGCAAGCCGGACTGGCCACCTGGCTGTTCGCCGGCAACATGCTGCACGTCTTCGCGGTGGCCTGGTTGGCCAGCCGCAATCAAATGCTGTCCGGCCTGTTCATGGTGCTGACCCTGCTGGGCTACCACCATTGGCGCCAAGGCAAGTCAGCCTGGTACGGGTGCCTGGCCGCCGCCTGCTTCGTGCTGGGATTGTTCAGCGCCGAGGCCTCCATCCAGACCGCTGGCTATCTGTTCGCCTACGCCCTGTTCCTGGAACCCGGCAAGTCGCTGGGCGTGAGGTTCAAGGCCTTGCTTCCATTCATCGTGATCGCGCTGGCGTGGAAGGCTTTGCACAGCCACCTGGGCTACGGCAGCTTCGGGTCGCCGGGGTATGTTGATCCGGCGTCCAACGCCAGCGGGTTTGCCGTGAGCCTGGCTTTGCGCCTGCCCGCCCTGATGGTGGCACAGTGGTTTGGCGTGTCGTCGGTGATGTTCGAGCAGCTCAGCCGCAGCACGCAGTACCTGTACTCGGGCGCGGCCACCTTGGCTTTGCTGGGCCTGGCCTGGGCCATCCACGCCTTGGGGGGATTTCGCTCTGCCCTGGCCCGTTTTTATGCCGTTGGCTCCATCCTGGCATTGGCACCGGCGTGCGCAGGTTACCCTTTTGACCGTCTGACCATCAACTCCGACATCGGCGCCAGCGGCCTGCTGTCGATCATGTTGATGCTGGCGTGGCGCCACCGCCAGCAGTTGATGGGCTGGGGCCTGGGCTCGGCCAAAAACGCCGTCTTGCTGGTCGGCTTCATCCACCTGATCGTCTTTCCGGTCGCCAAGGTGGGCACATCTGCGTTCATGAAAGCGCTGGGCGAAGCCGGCGAAGCGCAAGCGCCGTTGGCCATCCCCAACGCCCAAGCCGATCAAGCCGAGCACTTCCTGCTGATCAACCTGCCTGCGGCCGAAAGCATCTACTACATCCCCTTGATCCGCCAGTACCACGGCCTGCGCAACCCGGCCACCATGCACGCCTTGGGCCCCAACAACCAGGCCATGACGCTGACCCGGCTGGATGAGAACGCCCTCAGGCTGTCGGTGCCCACAGGCTTTCGGGGCACCATCACACGCGATCTGCAGAAGCAGCCGTTCAAGGTGGGCGACACCGTCAAGATGGGCAACATCTCGGTGCTGGTTGAAGACATCACCGAAGACCGTGCGCCCAAGACGGTGGTGTTCCGCTTCCCAAGCTCTGTTCAGGATGCCCAGTGGCGCTTCCTGGCCTGGAAGGAAGACGGCGTGACCCAGCTGCAACCGCCCGCCATTGGCCAATCGGTGGAGATCGCGGGCTACGACGTGGGCAAGTCTGCGCTCAACGCCATGGAGCAGGCCAAAAAATAAGGCGGACTCCGGGGATGGAGGCCGCCTTGCTTGGCGCTTGAACCTAAACCCGGGCCGCGGTAGGCCTGGGCCATTCAAGATGATCAGTACACGAAAGGAATCAGGCGACGGCGATTGCTCTTGAACTTGGCGTAGGCCTCGCCCAAGGCGCGCTCCAGCGCGGTTTCCTCGGCTTCGATGCGGTAGATGTAGATGGCAATGTGACCGACAACCATGACCGCGATGCTGCCGTAGTTGCCCAGAGCCAGGCCCACACCCACTGCCGTCATGATGGCACCAGAGTACGAAGGGTGGCGCACCCACTTGTAGGCGCCCTTGTCCACCACTTTGTGTTCTTTGGCGATGGTGACGGTGGGGGTGAAAAACTCGCCCAGCACGCGCCAGCAATGCTTGCGCAGCAGCATGCCCGTCACGACCAAGGCGAGGCCCGCCCAGAAATAAATGTAGATCTGCGGCTCGCCGATGCGCCAGGGGGCGTACAACGTCAGGCCAAACGCAACGAATTGCAAGACGGTGGAGCCGATGGCAATGACGAGGCCGGAGTACTTGTCAGCCCCATCGTGCTTGGCCATTCTTTGCTGGCTGCGCTTGTGTTGAACCCCCTCTATGTAATATGCCCAGAGGAGCACGCCCCAGAAAGCAAATGCATATGGCAAGACAAAAGGGAGCGAGAAATAACCATCCATCGAAAACATCTTGAATACCCTAAATACAGAACGTCAAACGCATTATCGCATATTAGGACGCGTTTCAAAAGAGTAGTTTCCCGTAATAATATTCAAGTCAAGCAATATCAATTTGAATAAAACACGTAGAGCGGTATATTCGCCCGGGACCAGGCCACGCTGATCGGCAGAGGGCTTGCCGGCGCGGCCTGCATTGCTTGTTCCAGCAATTGGCGTTTGGACGGGCCGGTGATGTGGATCACCACTTGGCGCGTGTCCAGCAAGGCACGTTTGCCCAAACTGACGCGGTCCACGGGCACATTGGGCAAAGGCGGCGCGCTCACAGCCAGACAACGCGCCGCGCGGCCGTCGTCCAGGGCTTCGGCCAATTGCGCAGAACCGGGGAACAGGGACGCGGTGTGGCCGTCGGAGCCCATGCCCAGCACGACCACGTCGGCCGGCCACGGCAAGGCTTGCAAGGCCGCCTCCAGTTCGGACACGCCGTGTGCTGCCACGGCGTCAGCCGTTTTCAACGGCACAAAATGCGCCTGGCCGGCCAAGCCTTGAAGCAGGTGCGCCCTCACCAGCCGCTCGTTGCTGTCGGCATGATCCGGCGGCACCCAGCGCTCGTCGGCCAAGGTGATGCTCACCTTAGGCCAGTCTATAGCCATGGGCGCCAAGGCTTGGAAGAATGGGACTGGCGTGCTGCCGCCCGAGACAACCAGCAAGGCTTGCCCGCGTTGGCTTACGCCCTCTTGCAAACGTGTGGCCACAAAACGGGCCAGATCCTGCGCCAGGGTGAGGGCATCAGGGGCTTCATGGACATGGCAGGCGGCATCAGGCATGGGCCAACTTTAGCAAAGCCGCCCAGGCCGGTAAAACGTCTTCGCTGGCGTAGAACTTGCTCGACCCCAATGCATGAAACCATCATTCATCCGCATTGCCGAAATCTGGTTGCCCGACCAAGACCAAACCCTGCTGGCGTTTGGAGGCGGGCTGTTCGGCCCCGCCCAGGGCTTTGCCACTGCCACGCGCTCGCTGAGCTTTGGCCCGGGCGAAGGCCTGCCGGGGCAAGCGTGGGCGGAAGGCCGGCCCATCTTGTTGAAAGACTTTGACAGCCCGCACTTTCGCCGCACCGCCGAGGCGCAGGATGCCGGGCTGAGTTGCGCCATCGCCTTGCCGATATTCGTGAGCAAGGCCTTGAAGGCCGTGGTGGTGCTGTTGGGCGGCAGCGCTGATGCGCGCGCCGGGGCGATCGAGTTGTGGCACAACAGCCCGCGCGTCACCACCGACATGACCTTGGTGGATGGCTACTACGGCACCGCCTCTGACTCGTTCGAGATCTTGTCCAAGGACACCTTCCTGCCGCGGGGCACCGGCCTGCCGGGCTTGGCCTGGCAACGCGGCGCGGCCGTGTTCATGGAGGACCTGGGCGCCTCTCCCCGCTTCTTGCGTGGCGCCACGGCCGCCGAGGCCGGCATCACCCGTGGGCTGGGCCTGCCCTGCCCCACCAAGACCGACGAGGTCTATGTCATGACCTTGCTGTCGGCCTTGGGCACACCCATCGCCCAGAAGTTGGAAAGCTGGACGCCCAACGCCACGCGTCAGCACCTGGAGCGCAGCTTCGGGTTTTGCGAGACGCAAGGCAGCTTGCTGGCCTCACCGGCTGACCCGATTGCCCTGGACTCGCCTCACAACCCCCTGGCCAGCGCCTTTTTAACAGGGGTGCCCGCCACCGGCGAAGACATGATCGCCATCCCGGTGGTGGCCGATGGTGAGATCACCGAAGTGCTGGCCTTGTACCTGTGACCCTCAAGGCTGAACCCTTCGGTGCAAGGCCTTGACGAAGTCCGACTGGGTGATGATGCCCACCAGCTTGTTCTTCTCGCCGATGATGGGGATGTGGTGATGCCCACCCTCTGAGAACAAAGGCATCAGCTCGACCACATGGCGGTCGGCGCTGGCCACACGCACCTGCCGCGTCATGATCTGGCCCACCACCTCGGGCTTATCGGAGTGCATGGTGGTGCTGCGTTTGACGAACTCACGCAGCCGTTCGCCAAAGCTGTCGTGCACGTCCACCTTGGCATGCCGCATGAAGTCGGCCAGGGTGATGATGCCCACGATGCGGTGCAGTTTGTCCACCACCGGCAAGGCCTTGACACCATGCTTGCGCAGCAGGGCCCAAGCCTCTTGCAAGGAGGTGCCGAACTCGACCGAGATGAGGTCGCGCGACATGATGTCGGCACAGCGGATCTCGCCCAGCTGGCGGCGGTAGGACTCCATCTCGGTTTCCTGCAGGATTTTTTCCAGGTCGTCGCGGCTGATGTCCAGCACCTGGTTGTAGCGGCTCAAGACCACGTCGATGTCAGCGGAGCTGAAACGCGACTTGGCCGCCCCCTCGCCCGGGGCCCGAGATGGCACTTGCACGTGGGGATAGCGCCGTCCCGTGGCCGAGTTGTAGACGATGCCCGCCAGCACCAGCAAGGCCGAATTGGCCAAGGCCGGGAACAAAGCCCAATGGAAGGCCGTGGCATGCGTGAGCACCGCGATCAAGGCCATGGCGCCCCCAGGCGGATGAAGGCAGCGCAGGCTGAACATCAAGGCAATGGCCAGGCTGACGGCCACGGCGCCGGCCAGCGCCGGATCACCGATCCAGTTGGCGCACGCGATGCCCACCAAGGCCGACAAGGTGTTGCCGCCCACCACCGCCCAGGGTTGCGCCAAGGGGCTGGCAGGCACACCAAACACCAGCACGGCACTGGCCCCAATGGGCGCCACCAGCCAAGGCATGCCCGGGCTGGTCTCTGCCATCAACCGGCTGAGTGCGGCCGCGAACAAGACACCGATGACCGCGCCCACAACCGCCCGCAGGCGCTCTTGTGCATTGACCACCACGGGTGCTGGCCAGAAGGCAGCCAACCAGTTGGAAAGCCTGGTGCCAAAGGAGGGTGAAGCTTGGGCAAGCGGTGTGGTCATGGACAAGGACGCTGGCGCGAAATTGAACGGGCGATCAGCATAATCGCAATGAGATCAGCCAGCCGGCCGGCGGAACATCACCGGTGACACTCCCTCCCACCGCGTGAAGGCGCGCGTGAAACTGTGCCGGTCTTGAAAGCCCAGCTTGAGGCTGATGGCCTCGATGTCCAGGTCGGTGCCCTGCAGGAGCTTGCGGGCCCGGTCGTGGCGCACGCGGGTCTGCACCTCGGCAAAGCCTTCACCCTCGTCTTTCAGGCGCCGTTGCAGTGTGCGCGGGTGCAGTTCCAGTAAAACCGCCACCTCGTCCACCTTGGCACCCAACAGGTCGGTGCGCAAAGACAGCAATTGCTCCAGGCGGGCGGTCAGGCTGCCTTGCTCGCTCAGCTTCTTGAGGCGCTGCTCAACCATCAACTGCGCCTGCGCATTGAGCGATGGGAAGCCGCCCTTGAGCGGCTTGTCCAAGCTGCTGGAGGCGTTGATCAAGCGGTTCTCAGCCTGGTTGAAACGCACGGGCACGCCAAAGTACGAGCCATACACACGCGGATCAACTTGGGGGCCGTGCTGGAACCAGACCTCGCGCAGCGGATCTTCACGCGGCGAGATCATCCGGGCGAACTTCACGATGCAGGTGAGCGCCGCCTCGACCACGCCGGGGTGCACGGGCTCATCGCCCTCCACCCTCAAAGTCACGGTGAAGGTTGACGCATCTTCGGAGGTTTGCAGGCGCAGCGCGGGGTGCACGATGTGGGGCATCCAGTCCAGCGCCATCATGCCGGCCCTCAAGGTGGCGCAGGTGGCGATGAAGGTGTCGACCTCAGGGATGGCGTCAAAGCCGTAGGTGTCGCCCAGCACGAGCGGGAAGTAGGCGGTTTCGGTCGCAGCCTCGCACACCTCGAACAAGCGCCGCAGGGCGCCCAGGCTGAGCTTGGACAAGTGGCTGTCGAACACCTCGACGTTGATCTGCGCGCGGCCCACCGCTTCTTGCATGTTGAAGCCACAGCGTGCGCCCGCCTTGGACAAGGTGGACATGACGTAGAAGTTGAGGAAATCGCCCTCGCTCATGAAGCAAGCTCATCTCAAAGTTAACCCTTGCCCGACCTTAACTCACCTGCAAGCGCTGAGCAGGGCGTGTCGCTGTTGGTTCCTCGCTGTCGCTGATTGCCATCGCCTCAGCTTGGCGCCATTTCTAGACTGATGAGGCAGTAACACCTGAGGATGACCCATGACGCCACACCCCAGCAAACCCGAACACATCGTGCCGCGCGAGAAGCTGGACTTCCAGCTGGACGGCGATCTGCCCCGCTTCTGGTTCGGCGGCGATCCGTTCAAGACCCGCTTGTTCGACGGCATGCAAGCCGCCTTTCCGGATGGTGAACGCTATTTCATCACCAGCGTGCGCGCTTTCAGGCACCTCATCACCGACCCCAAACTGAACCAGGATGTGAAGGACTTCTCGCGCCAGGAAGGCCAGCACGGCATTGCCCACACCAAGTACAACGACGTGTTGCGCAAGCAGGGCTTGTCGGTCGATGGCCTGGTGGTCGAGGTCAAGAACCTGTTCGATGGCTACACAAAAAAATATTCACCCGCCTACAACCTGGCCCTGACGGCGGCGTTCGAGCACTTCACCGCGATGATGGCCGAGTCGCTGTTCGCAGAGCGCGAAGTGATGGCCCCCGCGCACGAGAACGTGCGGGCCATGTGGGCCTGGCATGCCATCGAAGAGATGGAGCACAAGGCCGTGGCTTACGACGTGATGACCCAGGTGGCCAAGGTGGGCTACATCTTGCGTTGCACGGCGCTGGTCCACGCCATGTACAAGGTGGTGAAAGACAGCATTCGCCTGACCAACCGCTTCTTGCGCGACGATGGGTTCACGCGTACTCAGCGCTTCTTCATGACGCTGAAGGGCCTGAATTTTCTGTATGGCATCAACGGCCTGTTCTCCAAGAACATGCTGAAGCTGCTGGCGTATTTCGGGCCTGGCTTTCACCCGTGGCAGCACGCCGTGATCCACAGCTATCCCGTGTGGATCAAGGCGTACGAGGAAACCAAGGACCCGATGCTGGCAGGTGATGCCTTGTTCCGGGCCGGTCTGGCCTGAACGATCAGCCAGCGCCGCTGGCAGGTTCGCGCAGGAAGATCTCGACTCGGCGATTGCGTGAGCGGCCATCGGCGCTGCCATTATCGGCAATGGGCTCGCGGGCACCACGGCCTTGTGTGTCGATCCGCGAGCTGCCCACGCCACGGTCCACCAGGAAGGACTTGACGCTTTGAGCGCGCTCACGCGACAAGGGCTCGTTCACCGCGTCTGAGCCGGTGTTGTCCGTGTGGCCCACCACGTTCACCAAGGTGTTGGGCTGTGTCTTCAAGCCACTGGCAAACTGCTCCAGCACGCTGCGCAGTTCTGGCTTGATGTCGGCGCGGCCCACATCAAATGACACATCGGCTGGCACGTTGAGCTTGAGCTGGTTGTCGTTGGTACGGGTCACTTCCACGCCCGTGCCTTGGGTGGCTTGTTCCATGGCCCGCTGTTGGGAATCCATGTGGCGCGACCAGACATTGCCGGCAATGGCGCCCAAGGCGCCGCCGATGAGCGCGCCTGTGCCGGCCTTGCCGCCTGTGGTCTTGCCAATCACCGCGCCCGTGGCGGCGCCAATGGCCGCGCCCGTGCCGGTACGGCGCTGGGTGTCGGTCATGTCAGCGCAAGCGCCCAACAAGGCCGTCAAGGAAACGATGGCGATGGCGCGTTGAGCAAAGCGGCCGCGGGAGTGGGTATGTGTGATGTTGTTCATGAGGTGGTCTCCGTTTTGAAGCGATTCTGGACCCCACCCTCTTCACGCGGCATCAGCGCATGTCGCGCGGCCTTGTAAGACTGCGCCGACACGAACAATGCAGTCACTTAGCCGCCAATGACCTGCTCGCCGCCCAAGGCCTCCACCAGATCGGGGATCAATTGGCTCAACTCGCCCGTGGCAATGGCCGCATCCGCGTCAAAGGCTTCGTCCTTGCTGGCCGCCTTCTGGCCCTCGAACACCACATCCAGAAAAGTGAGCTTCTTGATCTGCATGGTGTCGGTGAGCATGAAGGAGACGCGCCCTTCCCAGCTGATGCCCAGCTTGGTCGGCACCTTGCCGCTGGTGATGTGCTGGCGCACTTCGTCGATGTCGAGCAAGTGCCTTGAATAGCGCACCACCGATTTCATCTCATCGGCCGATTTCAGCTCGCAATCGCGGTCCACGGTGAAGGTGGCGGGCGGCTCTCCGCTGACCAGCCACTCGGACATGGACACGGCGGCCGACTGCTTGGTGTGCAACTGGCTGACAGCGATGGTCTCCAAAGTCTTGACCAGGAAGCCCACCACTTCATCGGCCTTGCCCTGGCTGCTCGAATCTACCAGCAGCAAGCGCTGATCCGGGTCGATCCAGACATTGACGGACGCCTGCTTAGTGAAGGCCATGGGCAGCAACTCCAGCATGGCCTGCTCCTTGATTTCCTTGGTTTGCTTCTTGCCCGGCTTGCGGCCTGTGTCCTGCTCGATCTTGGCCGCGATCTCCTCGGTACGGCGCTTGACCACCGCACCGGGCAGCACGCGCTGTTCGATCATGAGCTTGAGCAGCAACTGGCCGCCCACTTTTTCAACGAGGGGCGCGTGCTTGATGCCGCGCGGCTCCACCCAGCCAGACGATTGCTGCTGGGTGGCGCCACATTCCACGAACCGGGCCTTGTACAGGCTTTCTTCCATCTGAGCCACCGAGGCCGACCAATCGGGCCCGATGCGATACACCGTCAAATTCTTGAACACTGGGGTCCTTGTGGTTGAAGTCAAACAGGGGGAGCCTGCGCGGGTTTCGGATTATCCCGCCAATGGCCACCCGCGCTGAAACACTCCCACGCCCATTTCACCCACCGCAGCAAAGAGGCGGACAACCACAGCGCCCACAGCAACATGAGCACCCTGTAAACCAGCACGGGGGCGGACAGCACCCAGGCTTGGGCCGTGGCCGATGTGAACCGGTCTGCGTACCAATGCAGGTGCGCGGCGTCCGAGCCATTGCCCAGCACCATCAAGTCCGGATAACCCAGCAAGCCAACCCGAACGGTCTCCAGCAACACACCGGCGGCGATCAAACCCCACAAGGCCACGGTGATCTGCGCGGTGATGAACCAGCGCCGGCTCAAGGACGGCCCGAATCGCCTACGTGCCTCCATCACCAGGAACCACCCCACCACCACCGCAATGCCGATGAGTGAGATCTGGGCGATGCCCAAGCCCAGCAATGCCCATGACACGGCGCTGAGCGGCGTGAACCCGGATCGGCCCAGCCCCCAGGCCACGGCGATGATCACGATCAACACGCCCCAGAACAAAACCGCCGGGCCCACCGACGGCCCGCCCACGGCCAGCACAACCCGGTCGGCGGGCACGTTGATGGACGTGCGGTCATTGACGCCTGTGGCGCCCACATCCAGGGCCTGGGATTTGAACCACCAGGTCATGCCCCGCGGCTCGCGCCAATCCAGCTTGACCACATGCGCGCCAGGCGTGATGGGCACCATCACGGCGCCGGCCTGGTGTTGCACCGGCAAGACCTGGCCATCGACCGAGACGGCCAGCAGCTCGGCGCCTGCGGGCAACTGGAAGCGGTGGTTACCACCCTGGCTTGAACGCAAAGCCGTTTGCGCGGACACGTCGGTGGCGCGCGCGCCGGGGTTCACCTCGGTGTTCACGCGGTCAACCGTGAAGGTCTGGCCCGCCACGCCGGCAGGCTTGGACACCTCAATGGCCACCTGCTCGCCAGGCCAAGGTTGCCAAGTGGGCATCCAGCGCCCTCCCTCCTGATGCACCACCGGCGCGATGCCCGACAAGCCCACATGCCATTGCGTGGAGGTGTCCAGCTTCCACACTTCGATCTGATGCGGCTCCTTCGTGCTGTTCAAGGACAGCTTCGGCGACTCTTTCAAGGTGCTGACAAAGTCAGCCGAATCGTTGGCGCCCAGTTGCACCGTGGCGACGCCATCTTGCACCTGCACACCCCCATCGTTGACCGACTCGCCATTCACCAGCCGCACTTTGACCCGCAGTGGCGACAAGCTGGGCGTGATGCGCTGGATGTGCGTCTCGATCGTCCAGCGCAGGCCCAGGTGGATCGTGCGCTCGATGCGCACAAATGGCGGCAAGGCGTCGCGCTGCGTGCCCCGGTCGTCGGAGGGCGCCGAAGACGCCTCACGCGACAAGCTCAAGGCGCCCGATGCCAAGCCACGTGCGTCCAGGCCGGCCAGGGTCCAGCCCTGGGTTTGCGACTTGACCTCGCGCACGGGCATGGGCAGCGAGATGTCGACCGCCGAAGCATTGCCCACATCGGCCTCAAGCACGACTTGGTTCACGCCTTTGTTCAAGGCGATCCACAAGGCACCTGCATCATCGCGGCGGATCACCGCAGGCTGGCCACCCACGGTGACTTGAGACGGCCGCCAGTTCACGCCCTGCCCTGGCAAGGGCATGCTGACGTCGGCCAGGGCGTGGGCCTCGATGCGCAGCTGGATGCGGGAGCCGTTCGCCACGAGCCACAGGCGCGGCACATCTGCGCAACGGGGCATGCAGTCGGGGGGCGCGGTCAGTTTGCCGCGCAACTCGTCCAGTAGGGCACTGGCCGGTGGCGCCACGGGCGTGGGAGAAACGGGAGCGGCAGGTTCGGCCGCCCGCGCATCGCCCTGCAGGCCCACCAACATGGCGGCACAGACCCAGGGCAGGAGCATCGCCAGGACGGCGCCTTGCTCAGGGGCAGGCGCCTGTGTGCCGCGCCGAGTCGGCCACCAGGGCGTCTTGCCGACCAGGCTCAGCAGGGCCATCACCAGCAGTGCCAGGCCGCCCAAGCGCAAAACCACCGTGCCGGCCGGCGGCAACAAGAAAAGGCGCAAGGATTGCGACTGCTGTACCGGGCCTTGCCATCCCAGCCGGTGCGCGTTCCATTGCCAACTGGGCAAGCCCGGACCAGTCTGCACTTTGGCGCCCGGGTCTTGCTCTTGCGGGCGCTGTTCAACTTGCGGGCGCGCCGGCGCAGGCACAGCCAGTGACTTGCCGAGGCTGTACGGGCGGCTGCTCATGGATGCTGGCGGCGCGCCATCGGCTTCGGCCATCGGGGCCTCGGCTTCTGCCACCTCCACGGCCTCGGAAGCGGCTTGGTCGCGCTCACCTCGTGCTTCGCCCATGGTTTGCCAAGGCCGCTCCAACGCCGGGTACATCGACAAGCGGACCTGATGCACGGCATAAGGCAACAACACCAGAGCGATCAAGCCCGCGCAGGCCCGCGCCGCCCAGGTCGACAAGACCAGGAACCGGCCCGAAGGCAAGACCTTGGTCAACGCATGACAAGCCAGCATGAGCAACCACAACGATTGCGGTGCGCCAGGCATGTGCCAGGTCGCCACCAGCGCGGCGCCCAGCAAGGCGCCACGCTTCCAGCCAAACAGCTTGCCCGCGGCCAGCGCGCTCAAAAGCACGAAGAAAAAATCCCACAAAGTCCACCGCGACACCCAGGAGCCTTCGGCGCTGTCGACACCGACAGCGTGCAGCAAACGCCAGCCTGGCGGCAGGTTCAACACGGCCGACGCCTTGTTGAAATCGACCGCCCAACCCGAGGCTGGCAAGGTGCGCACATCGCCCACCACACGGCTGTCAGCACTCAAACGGGCCGCGCCGGTGCGCACTTCCAGGCCATCGGGGCCAGGGCTTTTCAGTCGGGTGATCGATTGATCGTCATTGTCGAGCGAGGCACGGCCGAGCACGCCGGGCGCGGCCAGCTCCAGCCGGGAAGACCGGGACAAGGTGCCGGTGATCTCGTCGTGGACGGTGTAGCCCCGGCCATCGAAATCCAGCCACAGCTCGCGCGCGATGCCCAAGCTGTCAGGGTTGGGCACGGGGTTGCCGCGGCGGGTTTGCACCAGTTTCAGGGTGTCGCCGGGCCGCAAGCGGTAAGCGGGGTAGGCACGCCAGGGCTCGGGCATGGCCACTTGTTTCGGGTCCACCGACACGGCGCCTTCCACGCTCACCAGCCGCACGTCGTTGTGCGCCACAAACGACCAGGTCTCTTCAGGCGACGCCGCACCTTTGGGCAAGGTCAAGGCCTGCACGGGCGACATGAGCCGAGCCTGCAATTCGATTGACCAGTTGCCAGGCCGCACCTGCACCACCAGCGTGCCGTTGTCTTGCAGGCGCGCGGGCAAAGGGCTGTCAAGCGATTCGGCGACCAGGCCTGGCAGCAGGGCCATGGGCAGTTCGATCTCGCGCGATTTGCCCGAGATGGCCAGGTCGTAATGCGTGGTGACCCGCAAGGGCACCTGGTCGTCCACCAGGCGCGCGGTGTGCACGGTTTGCGCATCGCTGCTCTGTGCCGCTTGCGGAGCCTGCTTCAACCACAGCCGGCCTTCGGCATCGGGCGCGCGGCTGACTTGCGCGCCATCCAACCACAACACCACACTGCCTACGCCTTTGGGCACGGGCAGATCCTGCGGCATGTCCTTCCAGGCGATGACGCCTTCCAGCACATGCTTGCCGGGATCGAGCAGAGCCACTGGCCGGCCATCGGCCTCAGAGACGGCCAGTGCCCGCCCGCCGGCCTTGACGTCCTGAGGCCAGCGCGCGGCCTCTCCTGGCAGGGGCACCAACGCGGCGCCACCAAACACCTGGACCTCGAACCGGAATGTGGCGCCCGCCGGGCCTGCACGCAGCTCCAGCAGAGCGGGCCAGACGCACGCCTTGGCCTGGTCACCGTTGTAGGGCGCAGGGCACAGCAGCGCCTCTTGCCCATGCATGGCCCATGGCAGCCAATCCTTCAAAGTCGCGGGGATGTCACCTTTGGCCAAAGGCGCGGCGATCGCCACGCTGCTTAGGAAGCCCGCAATGGCGGCAATCGCCGACCTGGAAATGAAGCGCATACCCACCCCTGTGTTGAACTGCTGCGGACTCTGCCAGAAATCGTTGCGCTTTTCCAAATGAGCGCCGCGGTATCGCTGGCCGATACCCATGGACTTGCCCGGATCCACCTGACAGAGATCGCTTTGCGCGCCTTTCAAGGCTGGGCACAGTGCGGCCACGTTCTGCTTCAGAACCATGCCAACAGGGAGCCCTCATGCCATCGCCTTCACTTCGATCACGCCACGTGTTGCCAGGACTGGTGCTGCTCATCGCCCTCATCGCGATGGGTTGGCACGGCCCGATCCACCAACTGGCCGACTACCACCATTTTGCCGACCAGCGTGGGTGGCTCGGCATCCCGCATACCGCCGACGTTCTGTCCAACCTGGGCTTTGCCATCGTGGGCCTTTGGGGCCTGCTCCAACAGCACCCTGGCGGGCTGCCGCGCCGCCCGGGGCATGCCGGTTACCGCCTGTTCTTCGCCGCCTTGCTGCTCACGGCGCTGGGGTCAGGCTGGTACCACCTGGCCCCGGACAACGCCCGGCTGGTGTGGGACCGCTTGCCCATCGCCTTGGCCTGCGCTGGGCTGCTGGCCGCCATCGGGCGCGAGCAATTGGGGGCCGGCCGCTGGATCACCCCGGTCCTGGCTTTGCTGGGCGTGGCCAGCGTGGGTTGGTGGCGTTACACCGACTTGCTGGGCGCGGACGATTTGCGCCCTTACCTGCTGCTTCAGTTGATGCCCTTGGTGCTGATCCCCATCGTGCAATGGCAAGCCGGGGCGCCTTTGGCACAACGCCGGGCCTTTCTGCTGGCCATGGTCTGCTATGTGATGGCCAAGGCCTGCGAGTTGGCCGACCACACCATCCTCGACAACGTGCTGCTGGTGAGCGGGCACACGCTCAAGCACCTGCTGGCCACCATGGCGGCCGCCCTGGTGTTGCACGCCCGGTTCACCGCGGCGGGGCCAGGGGCGCCAGCAAGGCGTCCAGGTCGGCCGCGCTGAACTTGGGCGTGGCGGCGCCGTCACTGCCCAACACGCCCTCGGCCAAAGCAGCCTTGCGTGACTGCAACTCGAGGATGCGCTCCTCGATGCTGCCCTCCACCACCAGTTTGTAGACAAAGACCGGCTGGTCCTGCCCGATGCGGTGCGCGCGGGCCGTGGCCTGCTCTTCCACCGCCGGGTTCCACCAGGGGTCGACGTGGATCACGGTGTCGGCGGCAGTGAGGTTCAGGCCCACGCCGCCGGCCTTCAGGCTGACCAGCAGGATGGGCACTTCCTTGTTCTGGAAACGCGCGACCACCTCGCCACGCTTGGAGGGCGGTGTCTGGCCCGTCAGGGCCAACCAGGGCAGGTGCAAGGCATCGAGTTGCTGCTCGATCAAGCCCAGCATCTCGGTGAACTGTGAGAACACCAACACGCGCCGGCCTTCATCAACCAACTCGGGCAGCATGTCCAGCAGCACTTCCAGTTTGGCACGCTCCATGGTCTTGGGCGTTTGCTCGCCCTTGAGAAGGTAGGGATCGCAGCACACCTGGCGCAACTTGAGCAAGGCATCCAGGATGGTGATTTGCGCGCCCGCAAAGCCTTTGCGCTGCATGACACGGCGCACCTGCTCGTCCGCCGCCAGGCGCACGCTTTCATACAAATCTCGTTGGCGGCCTTGCAACTGCAAGCGCTTGATCACCTCGGTCTTGGGTGGCAACTCGGTGGCCACATCTTGCTTGCGCCGCCGCAAGATGAAGGGCCGCACGCGCTTGGCCAACAGCTCGGCCCGCAAGGTCTCGCCGCCCACTTCGATCGGCTTGCGCCACAGGCGGTGGAAGCTGCGCGAATCACCCAGAAAGCCGGACATCAAAAAATCAAACTGCGCCCACAGCTCACCCAGGTGATTTTCAAGCGGCGTGCCGGTCATGCACAGGCGGTGGCGGGTGTGCAGGCGCCGCACCGCCCGGGCGCTGTGGCTGGACGCGTTCTTCACCGTCTGGGCTTCGTCCAGAATCACCAGGTGGAAGGGTTGGCTTTCCAGCAGCCGGATGTCACGCCACAGCAAGGGGTAGGTGGTCAGCACGATGTCGTGATCGGGCATGCGGGCGAAATCGTCGGCGCGTTTGCTGCCTTGCAGGGTCAGCACTTTGAGGCCCGGAGCCATGCGCTGCGCTTCAGCCTGCCAGTTGAAGACCAGCGACGTGGGCACGACCACCAGCACCGGCCGGTCAAGCCGCCCGGCCTGCTGCTCGATCAGGATGTGGGCCAAGGCCTGCGCCGTTTTGCCCAGCCCCATGTCATCGGCCAGGATGCCGGCGAGGTGGTGCTCGCGCAGGTATTGCAGCCAGGCCACGCCATGCAATTGGTAAGGTCGCAAGGTGATGCTCAAGCCTGATGGGGCCGGCACCGGGCGAGGCTCCCCCGCCCCTTCCAGCCGCCGGGCCAGGGCCTGCAAACCAGCAGCGCCTTGCAGTTGCCAGGCGCCATGCACACCCGCGCGCTCGGCCTGCGTGTCGAGCAAGCTCAAGCGCAGATCATCAACGCGGTGGGCATCCCAAGGTGACAAGCGCAGGGGCCCATCGACACGCCTGGGGTCGGTCAGCAAATCGAGCATGGCGCCCACGATGACCTTCAGTGGCGCCGCCAAGGCATGGATGCGCTTGCCACCCGGCGCACGCAAAGAGATCAGTGCCAGATCGTCAATGGCGGCCACCTTGTCAGCGTCCAGCCAGCGGGCATCGCGGCGCAGCAGGTCGGCCAGCAAGGGCGACAGGTCCAGGGTCTGGCCCTCGATCTCGACCCCAAGGGACAACAGCCATGAACCTTCGCGCCGGGCCAGGCCCAGGCCATCCGGCAAGGCAGCACGCCCACGAAGGCGCGAGGCCACTTCCTTGCCCAGCACCTCGCCGGTTTCGGAATCGACGATCAAGCGCCAGGCCTCGACCGGCACGCTTTCATGCGCAAAGCCGGGGCGCACCACCACCGTCCAGCCCTGGGCCTGCAAGCCTGGGGCCTGGTCAGCCCAGAAATCCCCGAAGAATTCTTCCTGAAGCAGGGACCACAGGTGGTCGTGATCACCCTCCGAGTTGGCCATGCGCCATTGCAAGGCATCGGGCGGCAAGGGGTGGAAGCCCAAGGCGCGGATGGCGTCCAGCGCATCGGCTTCGGCGCCCAGGTCGCGCCGCATCGTCACGGGCTGGCCGGCGGCGTCCGCCAAGGGCTGCATCGCCTTGGGCCGGCTGTTCAACAGGGCCGTGGGCGCGGGCGTTTCCCAACGCAGGCCATCGTCGGTGGCATAAGTCCAGTCAATGCGCGCCACGGTCACGTTGCCGCCGCGTGGTCCGAACAGGCCCGACGGCTTCATGCCCAGCAGACCATCGCCACGGGTCAAGGTTTGCAAGGTGAGCCGCGGGCGGAAGTGCCCCTGGACTTCGCCGCTGGCCGCTTGGACGGATTCAAGCAGTTCCGCCGGAATCGGTTCATCGACACTGGCCCGCAGCAGGGCCATCACACGGGCAGCGTCTTCGCCCAGCAAAGGCGGCAGTTGCATCAAGGTGGCTTTGTCGGCCTGGCGGCGCAGCGCATCCACCCAGGCGCGCACAGCCTCACTGCTGCGTGGACGGCTCACTGAACTGGCCATGGATCAGGCGGGTGAAGTGCACGGTCAACGCGCCCAGATCGCCATACTGGATGGCGATGTCCTGGCCCAATGGCAGGCTGAAGCTTCCCGCGTAAGAGCCGGTGATCACCGCCTGGCCGGCCAGCAGCCCCTGCCCCCGGCCGCGCAGAAAATTGACCAGCCAATGCAGGGGTGCACGAGGCAGGCCGTTGGGGTGGTGCCCTTCGTGCACCTGCTCGGCACCCAGAGCCTGGCGCACGCGAATGGACAAGTCAGAAGCGCTGCTGGCCCGCACGGCCTCCACCTGCGGGCCCAGAAACAGCCCTTGGTTGACCAGGCCATCGGCCAACTTTTCGGCGAAGCTGGCCTGGGCGGCCTCCTCAAGGGTGTAGCGGCTGTCGATCAATTCGAGGGCGATGTGCGTGCGCACGATCGCGGCGTCCACCTCTTCAGCGCTGTAGGGCACTGCCCGCGCAGGCAGGTCTTGGCCCAGCATGAATGCCAACTCGGGCTCCACCCGCACCAAGCCCTCGCGGGCAAGCGCCGGGCACAAGCGGCCGGTGTGAACGGTGCTTGCGTAGATGGGGGCCGCGGTCAAACGCCCGTCTTGCGGCAGAGCGCATTTCCAGGCGCCGATGCGCCCCGACAACTCGAGGGTGACCGCGGCTTGGATGTCAAAGGCCTCATCCAGCGATCGCGGGCGGCATGCCTCGGGCAGGCGCGCCCCTTGCTCACCTGAAACACGGCGGGCAGACAAAATGCGCGCCGCGTTGATGGCTGGTGACAAGGTCCCCGTCATGAAATCAACCGAGACAGGAATGGGCTCAGCGTTTGCTGGACAAGAGCAGCGACGCAGCGCCCACCACGATGGCGCCCACGCTCAACCAGGTGGGGATGGCCACGGTTTCTTTCTGGCTCATGGACAGCTCGATGGGGCCAATCTTGGCCGCCTGGTGCTCTTTGGTATAGCTCACGCCACCGTACACCAAACCGAGCGTGCCCGCCACGATCAGCACAATCCCAATGCCCTTGACCGGATTCATGATTCAAATTCTCCCAACGAACGATGTGGTGCCAGAATTCAGCACAGGGCATCTTAAGTCATGCCATTCGACACCTGAGAACCACTGAGCAAGCCGTGAACACCCATCCTGAGCTTCTGGCCATCACCGAGCGCATCCGCCAGCGCAGCGCAGTCACGCGCCAGCGCTACCTGCAAGGCATCGAAGACGCGGGCAAATCCAACCAATCGGGCCGGGCCCAGTTGGGTTGCACCAACCTCGCCCATGGCTACGCGGCCGCTGACCCGAAAGACAAGATCTGGCTGCGTGAACAACGCAAGCCCAACATCGCGATCGTCTCGGCCTACAACGACATGCTGTCGGCCCACCAGCCTTTTCAGGCCTTCCCCGAGTGGATCAAGCAAGCCGCGCGTGAGGCCGGTGCCACCGCCCAGTTCGCAGGCGGCGTGCCCGCCATGTGCGATGGCGTCACGCAAGGGCAGCCTGGCATGGAGCTCTCGCTGTTCTCGCGCGATGTGATTGCGCTGGCGACGGCGGTGGCGCTGTCGCACAACATGTTCGATGCCGTGTTGTGCCTGGGCGTGTGCGACAAGATCGTGCCCGGCCTGTTGATCGGTGCCTTGAGCTTTGGCCACCTGCCGACCATTTTCGTGCCCGCCGGCCCCATGGGCTCGGGTCTGCCCAATGCCGAGAAGGCCAAGATCCGCCAGAAGTTCGCAGCCGGCGAGATCGGCAAGGAAGCCCTGCTGGAGGCCGAAGAAAAGTCCTACCACTCGGCCGGCACCTGCACCTTTTATGGCACGGCCAACAGCAACCAGATGCTGATGGAAGTGATGGGCCTGCACCTGCCGAGCTCGGCCTTCGTGTCGCCCAACACCCCGTTGCGCGAAGCCCTGACGCGCGAGGCCGCGCGCCGTGTGGCCAGCATCACACACCTGGGTGGCAACCACATCCCGCTGGGCAAGGTCATCAACGAAGAGGCCATCGTCAATGGCATCGTGGGCCTGTTGTCCACGGGCGGCTCCACCAATCACACCTTGCACCTGGTGGCCATTGCGCGGGCCGCCGGCATCATCATCGATTGGGATGACTTTGACGCCCTGTCCAACATCGTGCCGCTGCTGGCCCGCGTCTACCCCAACGGTTACGCCGACGTCAACGAGTTCCACATGGCCGGCGGCATGGCCTTCCTGATCCGTGAGCTGCTCGGTGCTGGGCTGCTTCACGCCGACGTGCTGACCGCCATGGGCCAGGGCTTGCACCACTACACCCAGACGCCCATGCTGCACAACGACCAGCTGCATTGGCAAGCCGTGCCGCCCGACAGTGGCAATGCCACGGTGCTGGCGCCTTTTTCCACCCCCTTCTCGCCCGATGGCGGCCTCAAGGTGTTGAATGGCAACCTGGGTCGGTCGGTCATCAAGGTGTCCGCCGTCAAACCCGAGCACCGCCTGATCGAAGCCCCCGCCGTGGTGTTCAACCAGCAAGAAGACTTGATCGAGGCCTACAAGCGCGGCGAACTGGAGCGCAACTTCGTGGCCGTGGTGCGCTTCCAGGGCCCACGCGCCAATGGCATGCCCGAGCTCCACTCGCTCACGCCCACGCTGGCCAATTTGCAAGACAAAGGCTTCAATGTCGCCTTGGTCACCGATGGCCGCATGTCGGGCGCGTCGGGCAAGGTGCCTGCGGCCATCCACATCACGCCCGAAGTGCTGGCCGGCGGCCCCTTGGGCAAGGTGCGCGATGGCGACATCATCCGCCTTGATTCAGAGGCGGGCACCCTGATGGCCCTGGTCGACGAGGCCGAGTGGGCCTTGCGCGAGGCAGCCACAGCCGACCTGTCGGCCAACACCCATGGCAGCGGCCGCGAGCTGTTCGCCACTTTCCGCCACGCCGTCACCGGCGCCGAACAAGGCGCCATGTCCTTTGGCCTAGACCACACTCACCCATGAGCAACAAAAACCACATGCTGGCGGCCGTGATGCGCCTGAGCCCAGTGATCCCCGTGCTGGTGATCAACCGCACCGCCGACGCCGTGCCCATTGCCCGCGCTTTGCTGGCCGGCGGCCTGAAGGTGCTGGAGATCACCCTGCGCACACCCAACGCGCTTGAAGTGATCGAGACCCTGGCCAGAGAAGTGCCCGAGGCCGTGATCGCCGCTGGCACCGTGACCACCGTCAAGCAATGGGACGATGTGGCGCGTGCCGGGGCTCAATTCGCGGTCTCGCCAGGGTTGACCCCGGCCTTGGCCCAGTTCGCGCAGAAGGCGGCCATTCCCTTGCTGCCCGGGGTGGCCACGGCCAGCGAATTGATGACGGCGATGGACGCCGGATTTGAGTGCTTCAAGTTTTTCCCGGCGCAGCAAGCCGGCGGCGTGCCCATGCTCAAGGCCTTGGCCGGGCCTTTTGCCGATGCCCTTTTTTGCCCCACTGGCGGCATCACGGTCGAGACCGCGCCCGGCTTCCTGGCCTTGCCCAACGTGGCTTGTGTGGGCGGCTCGTGGCTGGCACCAGCGCCGGTGGTCGAGACCGGTGACTGGTCGGCCATCGAGGTGTTGGCCCACGCCGCCAGCGGCCTGGGCCGGCTGACCTGCTGAAACGGCCTGCTTAAGCCGCCCGATCAAGCCGCGATCAGCAGAGTCTCGGCAAAAGGCCAGTCTTCGTCGATCCACTGGCCGCCCGAGGTGAACCCTGCTTGCTCCCCCATGGCGAGCACATCAGGCGCCAGGTATTTGCGGCTGATCTCGGTCCAGATGGTTTCCCCGGCTTCGAACTCCACCGTCAAACCCGCGCCAGGGATCTCCACCGATTGCTTGACGCGAGAGCGGATGTGCATCTCAATGGCACTGGCCAGCGGATTGAACCGTGCTTCGTGCTCGAACTTCTTCAAGTCAAAGCTCGCGCCGAGTTCGCGGTTCATGCGCACCAGCAAATTGAGGTTGAAAGCCGCGGTCACGCCCAGGGCATCGTCGTAGGCGCTGACCAAGGTCGGCGTGGGCTTGACCAGGTCGGTGCCCAAAAGCAGCGCATCACCAGGCCGCATCATCTTGCGCACATCACCCAGGAAACGCTGGGCGTCGGGCCGTGCGAAGTTGCCGATGGTGCTGCCCAGAAAAAGCACCAGCATGGGCGACTCGCCTTGGCGCATGGCGGCGATCTGCTGCAAGCCGGGCAGGTATTCGCGCTCGATGCCCAACACCTTCACGCCAGCGATGTCGCTCAGTTCACGGCCGCACTGCGCCAAGGCCGTGGCTGAGATTTCAATGGGGTAGTAAGTGCAAGGCTGGCGCCGGGCACAGGCCTCGAGCACCCAACGGGTCTTGCGGCCACTGCCGCTGCCCAACTCCACCACCGTGCGCACGGGGCCTGTCTTGGCGAGGATGTCCTGGGCATTCGCCTTGATCAGGCGCTCATCGGCGCGGGTCAGCCCGTATTCGGGCAAATGCGTGATCACCTCGAACAAGGCCGAGCCCACGGCGTCGTACAGGTACTTGGACGGCAATGTTTTTTGGGGGGCCTGCGTCAAACCACCGTAGACATCGGTGGCGAACGCATCCGCCTGGGCAGCGGTGGGGGCTGTGGACAGGGCCATGCTTGTTTTCCTTTTTTTTCAGTCAGCGCTGACGCAACGCAAGCCAGCGTACACGTGCTGGTAGTGCGCCTGGAACCAGTTGCGAAAGGACGGCCTCAACATGCAGGCCGCGGTTCGAGGCGAACCGCCTTTCAGCACAAAGTGCTTCCCGTCAAAGAAATCCTTGGAATACCCAGGGTAGAACGGAAAAGCTTCAAACCCTTCCGCAGGCTCGAACGCACTGCGAGTCCACTCCCACCCATTGCCGAACATGCCGACCACGCCAAACTCGCTGGCCTGTGGGCACGCCTGCACGGGCTCAGGATCCCACCGGCGGAAGTTGGCATTGCAGAGCCCTTCTTCGCCCAACTGAACACCAGACGCAGCACGCATCCACTGGCCTTCGGTGGGCAGGGCCTTGCCGGCCCAACTCGCATAGGCGCTGGCCTCGGCATGGCTCACGTACACAGGCCAGTCCAAGGGCAGTGGCAAATCGTGGTGCATGGCCCGCAGCAACCAGCCATCACGGTCGCAGCGCCAAAACACGGGTTGCCGTATGCCATGGCTTTCTCGCCAAGCCCAATCTTGCGGCTGCCAGAACTCGGGCCGCTCATACCCGCCATCGACCATGAAGGCCAGGTACTGCCCGTTGGTCACCATGTGCTGGTCGATTGAAAACGCCGGCACGGCCACCTCATGGGCCGGGAATTCGTTGTCCCACCCAAAGGCCTGTGCATTGGCACGCGACTCGCCCAGCATGACGCTGCCCGAGGGGATGCTGACCATGGCCGGTTTTGGCACAGGCGCAGCGTGCGGCGCCTGGGGCATTGGGGTTTCGGCACGCCAGGAGCCCACCGGCAAACGGTGCAGCATGTAGGCCAGCGTTTCGGCGTGCATCAGGCGGTGCTCGATGGCCACGTTGAGCAGGCAAGCGGCATCAAAGTGACGCCCACCGCCACCGGCCCAAGGCCCCGGCCAACTCACCGGCAACGTAGCCACGAGTTCGTCCAAGCCATCGCGAACCGATTGGCGGTAGTCGTGGATGGCCTGCAAATCTGGCCAATCGCTCGGCAGATCTTGCGGCAAACCGGTGCCAACAGGGTCAATGCCAAACGCGAACAGCTGGTTGAAACCAGCGTTGACGGCCGAAGCCGTGACCGCGCGCCGACTCGTCAACAGGTTCCAGTCAAAGGCCTCAAGGTGGCCCAGGTAAAAGATGATCCGGTGCCGCTCGGCAATGGGCCTTTGGTAAAGCACCTCGGGACGGAGGCCATCGAACAGCGCATCGGTGATGGAGCGTGCGTCGCGCCAGCGAGCCAGCAGCTGTGGCCGAACGTCGGGGCGGTCAAGGGCAATCGGTTCTTCGCGGTTCATGACACGTGGGAAAGAGCAGATTGAACCCACGATAACCGAAGTACAGTTCCACCGTCGATGACAGGGGTCATCAGGAGGACAACATGAAAGCCATCTGGAACGGCGTGGTCGTCGCCGAGAGCGACGACATCGTGGTGGTTGAAGGCAACCATTACTTCCCCGAGAGTGCGCTCAAGCGCGAGTACGTGCTGTCCAGCAATCGCCGTACCATGTGCTCGTGGAAGGGTGAGGCCAGCTACTACACCTTGTTCGTGGATGGCAATGCCAACCAGGACGCGGTCTGGTACTACCCCAACCCCAAGGAAGCGGCCGAGGAGATCAAGGGCCGCGTGGCCTTCATGCGCGGCGTCTCGATCGAAGAATGAGCCGCGCTCAGGCGGCCATGGCCTTCTTGCCCGCAGGCGCTTCGTCCAGTTCGGTGTCGCGCCATTTGATCGAGCATCCAATGCTGGGGTATTGGTCGCCCGGGCCATAGCCGTAATAGGCGATCAGGCGCATGGCGTCGAACAACTCGCGCGGGGCATCTTCGGGCGCGGGCTCGCGGCCCGAGGCGTCAAGGCGGCCACGGTAGTGCAGACAGCCGCCACCATCAAAGGCGTAGAAATCAGGGGTGCACACGGCGCCATAGGCCCGTGCCACTTCCTGCGTTTCGTCGTGCAGGTAGTGGAAAGGGAAATCCATCTCGGCGGCAATGCGCTGCATGTTCTCGAAGCTGTCTTCCGGGTACGTGGAATCGTCGTTCGAGTTGATGGCGATGGTGTTGACACCCAATGGCAGCAACTCGCGGGCATCACGGATGATGCGCGGCAACACGGCCTTCACATAGGGGCAGTGGTTGCAGATGAAGATCACCAGCGTGCCGTGTCGGCCAGACAGCTCCTTGAGCGTGTGCATCTTGCCGTCCACGCCCTTGAGGCGGAAGGGTGCAGCATGCCAGCCAAGGTCAGCGATGGGGGTCGTCACAGCCATGAATATCTCCTTAACTCGTCGGTTGACAATTAAGCGGCCATGCGCAGATTGAGCACATGGTCGGCGATTCGGGCGATGTCGGTAAACACGCCGTCGGGATGGGAAGCTTCAATGGGTTGTCCGCCGTTGTAGCCGTAGGGAACGGCCCAGGCAGCCACGCCGGCACGCTGGGCGGTCTCCACGTCGATCGAGGAATCACCCACATGCGCTGTGTGTGATTTATCCACATTCAGCGCCTCAAGGCAATACTCAATCACCAAGGGATGGGGTTTTTTTTCTGTCAGGCTGTCGCCGCCCAGAACGATCTGGAAGAAGGGCGCGAGGCCTGTCACTTCCAGCACCTTGTGGGCAAAGCGCACTTCCTTGTTGGTGACGCAGGCCAGGCGCACCCCGGCGGTGCGCAGGCGCTCCAGGCCGTCCAGGCAACCGGGGTACAACTGGCTGTCGGTGCCCGTGGTGTCGTTGTAGTGGCGCTCAAAACAGTGCATCACGGCCTCAACATCCAAGCTGTCCACCTTGGCTTCACCAGCTTGCTTTGCCTGCTTGAGCAAGCCCTTCATCAGCTCGCGCGTGCCGTGGCCAATCAGCTTGGTGACGTCGCCCAGTGGGCGCCGCGGCAAGCCGATCTCGGCCAGTGTGCGGTTGGCGGCCTCGGCGATTTCGGCGGCGGTGTCCACCATGGTGCCGTCCAGGTCGAAGGTGATGAGTTGAATGGTCATGGGTTTAACGCATTTGTGCGCGGCGGATTTCCATCAGGCGCAGGATCATGGGGGTGAGGATGAGTTGCATGGCCAGGTCCATCTTGCCGCCAGGCACCACGATGGTGTTGGCGCGCGACATGAACGAGTCGCCGATCATCGACAGCAGGTAAGGAAAGTCGATGCCACGCGGGTTGCGGAAGCGGATCACCGTCATGCTTTCGCCGGCCGTGGGCACGTCGCGGGCGATGAAGGGGTTGGAGGTGTCGACCACCGGCACGCGCTGGAAGTTGATGTCGGTCTCGCCAAACTGTGGGCACACGTAGTGCACGTAATCGTGCATGCGGCGCAGGATGGTGTCGGACACGGACTCTTTGCTGTAGCCCCGGAACTTGGTGTCGCGGTGGATCTTTTGAATCCATTCCAGGTTGATGATGGGCACCACGCCGATCTTCAAATCGACATGGCGTACCAGGTCCACCTCATCGGTCTTGACGCAGCCGTGCAGGCCTTCGTAGAACAGCACATCGGTGTCCACGGGCGTGTCCAGCCAGGGGGTGAAGGTGCCGGGCTCTTGCCCGTAGGGTTGCGCCTCGGCCTCGTTGTGCAGGTAATAGCGGGTCTTGCAGCGGCCGGTTTCACCATAGGCCTGGTACTGCTTACCCAGCATTTCCCATTCGTTGGCCTTGGGCCCGAAGTGGCTCAGGGCAATGCCTTCGCGCTCGTACTCGGCCACGCGCACCTTCATCTCCGTGCGTGAGTAGCGGTGAAAGGCGTCGCCTTCAATCACGGCGGGGGTGATACCCTCGCGCCGGAAGATCGCGTCAAATGTGCTTTTGACGGTGCTGGTGCCCGCGCCACTGGAGCCGGTCACCACGATGATGGGGTGTTTGCGAGACATGTCGAATCACCCGATCAGGCTTGAGGTTGCACGAACAGCGAGCGCGTCTTGAACAACTGCCAAGACACGTTCTCATGCGGCTCTTCGTGGTAACTGACGATGCGGTCAACCTCTTCCTTTGAACCCAGGATGACAGGCACGCGCTGGTGCAGGGTGTCGGGCACCACTTCCAGCAAATCGTGCGTGCCATTGACGGCACGGCCGCCTGCTTGCTCCACCAGCAAGGCCATGGGCGCGGCTTCGTACATGTGGCGCAAGCGGCCGGCTTTGCGGGGCTCACGCTCATCACGGGGGTACATGAACACACCGCCGCGCGTCATGATGCGGTGCACCTCCGCCACCATGCTGGCCACCCAGCGCATGTTGAAATCTTTGTGGCGCGGACCTGATTCACCCGCGATGCATTCGGCCACATAGCGCTGCACGGGCTTCTCCCAGAAGCGCTGGTTGGATGCGTTGATGGCGAACTCACGTGTGGCCACGGGAATGCGCACTTCGGATTGGGTCAAGACCCAGCGGGCCGGGCCCTCGCCTTGCAGGCTGGTGCGGTCCAAGGTGAACATCTGCACGCCTTGGCGACAGGTCAACACCATCACCGTGCAGGGGCCGTACAGCACATAGCCAGCGGCCACTTGTTGCTGGCCGGGCTGCAGAAAGCCCATTTCGCCAGGCGTGGTGCCGCGGTAGGGATGAGGCAGCACCGAGAAGATGGTGCCCACCGAGATATTGGCTTCGATGTTGGACGAGCCATCGAGTGGATCGAAGACCACCAGGTACCGCCCCTGGTTGCCATGCTCATCAGACACGAACGGCATCTCATGCTCTTCACTCGCCCAACCAGCCACGTGCGGGCAGGCGGCCATGGCCGCAGACAGCACGTCGTCGGCCATCACGTCCAGCTTCTTCTGATCCTCGCCTTGCGAGTTGCTGGACGAGGCCAGGCCATGGGCACCCGCCAATGCACCTTGCGCCGCGACCTCGCTGATGGCCGCGCAAGCCTGCGCGATGGTCAGCAAGGTGTCAGTCAAAGCCTGGGCCACGTCAGCGGGCATGCCCGATAGGTTCAAGGCCAAGGCTTCTGTCAGATCCACAACGGGCGTGGTGTTCATGGTGGGGTCCTCTGTGAGTTGTTATGTTGGTGCTCGAACAAGTGAATATTCGATCAGGCCGTGGGCACGGCGAACAGGCGGCTGGATCGGATGTCGGCCACTTCGATGGTGGTCAGGTCAGTGCGGGTCAGCACACGGTCGCGGTCTTCAAACAGGCGGCTGGCCTGGCGCAGGCGGGCGCGGTCCAGGGCATTGCGCACGCTGCGGGCGTTGGCGAAATGGGGTTGTTCGAGGCGGCGGCCCAGGTAGTCGTCAAAGGCTTCACGGGCGCCGTCGCCAAAGCAGTAGTGCTGCTGGTCAAGCATCTTGTCGGCAATGCTGAGCAGCTCGGGCGTGGCGTAATCGGGGAAGTCCAGGTGGTGCGCGATCCGGGATGACATGCCCGGGTTGCTCTGGAAGAAGTTGTCCATCCGGTCCTTGTAGCCCGCCAGGATCACGACCAGGTCGTCGCGCTGGTTCTCCATCACCTGCAGCAGGATCTCGATGGCTTCCTGGCCGTAGTCGCGCTCGTTCTCGGGCTTGTAGAGGTAGTAGGCCTCGTCGATGAAGAGCACGCCGCCCATCGCCTTCTTGAGCACTTCCTTCGTCTTGGGCGCGGTGTGGCCGATGTACTGGCCGACCAGGTCGTCGCGCGTCACGGCCACCAGGTGGCCTTTGCGCACATACCCCAGGCGGTGCAGGATCTCGGCCATGCGCAAGGCCACCGTGGTCTTTCCGGTGCCCGGGTTGCCGGTGAAGCACATGTGCAGCGAGGGGCTCTGCGCAGACAGGCCGAAGCCCGCGCGCAGCTTGTCGATCACCAGCAGGGCCGCGATGTCGCGGATGCGGGTCTTGACCGGGGCCAGGCCCACGAGGTCGCGGTCCAGCTCGTCCATCACGTCGTCAATGCGGCTTTGGGCCAGCACCTCGGCCACCGTGCGGGGCACGGGTGCCTCATCGACCGTTTGCGCCGCAGCGGCCACGGGTGTGGTCGCAACCGGTGCCTCGGCGGGAGCACGTTGGGTGGTACTGCCTGGGATGGTGTAGAGCGGCGCGTTCATGGGCTGGTCCTGGTCGTCGTCGGCATCAATCGCTGTAGCGTTCGCCTTCAGGCTCGCTCAGCGCGTAGGCGCTCATCGTGTAGCGCACCTGGCGGCTGTCCACCTCGTGGCGTTCCAGGCGGAAGCCGGGCTCATTCTTGGGCCGGTTGACGATGAAGCTCATGACGATGGTCTCGACGCCGCGGGTGGAGTCAAAGGCCATCAGGCGGATGTAGTGGCCGCGGCCGAAGGTGTCGCGGCAGGCCTTCAGTTCGGTGACGACGCCAGCGGCGTCCTTCAGGTCGAACATGGGGTTGCCGTACATCTCCCAGTAGGTGTTGCGGGGGTGCGGGTCGTCGGTGTATTCGACGCTCCAGGCGTAGCCTTTGCGCAGGCCGTACTCGATCTGCAGTGCGATCTCTTCGTCGGTCAGGTCGGGCAGGAAGCTGAACTGGCCTTGCGTGATGCGGCCGGTGGGGTTGCTCATCATGGTGTGTTTCTCCCAGTGGCTTAGTTGGAGACGCCAGGCGTCACGGCGTAATCGGACGTGTCGGTCGACTGGTAGTTAAAGGTGATGTCACCCCAGGTGTCGAGCGCCTGCTTCAAGGGCGTGCAGAACTGCGAGGCCTTGCGCAGGATGTCCGGTCCCTCGTTCAGGATGTCGCGGCCTTCGTTGCGGGCCTTGACCATGCATTCCAAAGCCACGCGATTGGCCACGGCGCCGGCCTGGATGCCAGCGGGGTGGCCAATGGTGCCGCCGCCAAACTGCAGCACCACGTCATCGCCGAACAGGTCGATCAGCTGGTGCATCTGGCCGGCGTGGATGCCGCCCGAGGCCACGGGCATGACCTTCTTCAGGTCGGCCCAGTCCTGGTCGAAGAACAGGCCACGCGGCAGGTCCATGCGCGTGACGCTGTCGCGGCACACGTTGTAGTAGCCCTGCACGGTCATCGGATCGCCTTCCAGCTTGCCGACGGCGGTGCCGGTGTGCAGGTGGTCACAACCGGCCAGGCGCAGCCACTTGGCGATCACGCGGAAGCTCACGCCGTGGTTCTTCTGGCGCGTGTAGGTGCCATGGCCCGCACGGTGCATGTGCATGATCATGTCGTTCTTGCGGCACCAGTTGGCCATGGACTGGATGGCGGTGTAGCCGATCACCAGGTCGACCATGATGATGACCGAGCCCAGGCTCTTGGCGAACTCGGCGCGCTCGTACATGTCCTCCATGGTGGCCGCGGTCACGTTCAGGTAGCTGCCCTTGACCTCGCCGGTGGCGGCGCTGGCCTTGTTGACGGCGTCCATCACGAACAGGAAGCGGTCACGCCAGTGCATGAAGGGCTGCGAGTTGATGTTCTCGTCGTCCTTCATGAAGTCGAGACCACCCTTCAGGCCCTCGTAGACCACGCGGCCATAGTTGCGGCCTGACAAGCCCAGCTTGGGCTTGGTGGTGGCGCCCAGCAACGGGCGGCCGAACTTGTCCAGGCGTTCGCGCTCGACGATCAGGCCGGTCGGTGGGCCCTTGAAGGTCTTGACGTAGGCCACCGGCACGCGGATGTCTTCCAGGCGCGCTGCTTTCAGGGGCTTGAAGCTGAAGACGTTGCCGATCAGGCTGGCCGTCATGTTGGCGATCGAGCCTTCTTCGAACAGGATGATGTCGTACGCCACGTAGGCGAAGTACTGGCCCGGGTTGTTGGGCACGGGCTCGACGCGGTAAGCCTTGGCGCGGTAGCTGTCGCAGGCGGTCAGGCGGTCGGTCCACACCACGGTCCACGTTGCGGTGGACGATTCACCGGCCACGGCGGCGGCGGCCTCGATCGGGTCCACGCCTTCTTGCGGGGTGATGCGGAACAGACAGAGGACGTCGGTGTCCTTGGGCTCATAGTCGGAATCCCAATAACCCATCTGGCGGTACTTCAGCACGCCCGCGCTGTAGCGCTTTTTCTGGTCGGTGATTTGATCGGCGTTGACCACGCCGGCTTCCACTGGTTTGTTCATGTTGAATCCTCTGCGGGAATGAAAAAGCGGACAAAAACGATGGGTTGAATTCAATGTAGGACGGGACCTACCTAAGGTAAATTCAGTTATTCTTTGAATTCACTTAAGGAACTGCTTAATGAGAAGCGTGACTTTTAGGCAATTAAGGGTCTTCACGGAGGTCGCCCGGCAGCTCAGTTTTGGCCGCGCGGCCGAGGTTTTGCACCTCACGCCCCCTGCGGTGACCATGCAGGTCAAGGAACTGGAAAGCCACGTGGGCATGCCCCTGTTTGAGCGCCAGGGCCGCAACATCCAGCTGACCATGGGAGGCGAGTACTTCCTGGTCTACGCCAAACGTTTGCTTTCAACTTTGAAGGATGCTGACAACGTCATGGCCCGGTTCAAGGGGGTGCAGACGGGGGTACTCACCATCGGTTTGATCAGCACAGCGGGATATTTCCTGCCACAACTGCTTGCGCGCTTTCGCGCTGAGCACCCTGGGGTGGATGTGAAGCTCGATGTGACCCGCGACATCACCAAGCTGATGGCGCGCATGCACAGCAATGAAATCGACCTGGCCGTGATGGGCCGCCCGCCCAAGGAATACGCCATGCGCGCCGAGCCATTTGCCGGCCACGCCATGGTCTTTGTGTGCCCGCCGGGCCATCCCTTGCTGGGTGTCGGTCACCCGCCGCTCAATGCCTTGATGAACCACCCGCTCATCGCACGCGAGGTGGGCTCGGAAGTCCGCGAGGTGCTGGATGCCTATTTGAAGCACCACCAGATGGCGCCCCGCATCGGGATGGAGATCGCGAGCAACGAGACGATCAAGGCAGCGGTCACGGCGGGGCTGGGCATCGGCTTTTTGTCATTGCACGCAGTGGCGCCCGAACTGCGCAACGGGCTGTTGCACCGGGTCGACTTTGAAGGCACGCCCCTGCGGCGCACCTGGAACATCGTGCATGAGGTGTCCAAAGTGCTGTCCCCCGCTGCCGAGGCGTTCAGGTACTTCGTGCTGGAGCACGCTGAAAACATCATGGGCGCGCAGGATTCGACCTTGCCGCAACTCCAAGAAATCCCATGAATCGGGGGACCATGGCTGCAAGTCACGCTGTTACATTTTGAAATGCCGATGTCTATAAATCAGGGAGCCATGCACATCTCAGACTTTGGCAGTCATTCTGAAGGCGCCCTGCCCCATTCAATCGCGACTCAGTTCGCCTCACGGTCAAAGTCAATATCATGTTCCAACCTCTCCCTTTTCTGCGCTCCGTGGCGGTATTTGCCATGGCTTCCTTGGCACTGAGTGGCGTTGCATCAGCCACCGTGGCTAATGGCAGTTTCGACGATGGCACCTTGAGTGGCTGGAACACCTACCTCAACAGCAATGGCAGTCTGGGAGTGCCGGCGGTTGTGCCGTTTGACACCGTGGCTGGCATCCAAAGCAATGCCGTTCGGGTGATAGCTGGGCAGATCACCTTTGACAACCCCAGTGATGGCGGCGGAGGTCTGTCACAAAGCTTCTTTGCTCAGAATGACAGTCTGTATGTAATTTCAGCTGATATCGCCAGCCAGAACGCCTCGCGTTATCTCAACGGCGATGGCGGGACGGTCCGTCTGATCTTGGACGGCATCAGTGTCACTGGTTATTCATTTGAAGAAATCGACGCTCATCAGATCGCACGGGCGTCCCTGAACTATCAAGGATTCCTGACCGCCGGCGCCCATGAGTTGCGAATTGAGGTCAGCCGCAGATACCGAAGCAATCCCAGCACTCCCACCCCGTACCAGTTTATTGACAATGTTCAGGTGTCAAGCGTTCCAGAGCCCATTTCAGGCGTTCTGATGGCCATTGGCCTCAGCGTAATTGCTCTTCAGTATGCACGACGTGGCGGCATGGCGGCATAATCTGACAATCTGTCCGATCACATCCCCTCCCCCTCTCTTGAAGGAAAAACCATGACTCGTGAAGTCGTTTTCGTGGGCGCCGCCCGCACCGCCATCGGCACCTTCGGTGGTTCGCTCAAGGAAGTGCCCCCGGCCGATCTGGGCGCCCTGGTCATCAAGACCGCGATGGAACGCGCTGGTGTGCAGCCCAAAGACGTGGGTCACGTGGTGCTGGGCAATGTGATCCCCACCGTGCCCCAAGACGCCTACATCAGTCGCGTCGCTGCGCTGAACGCCGGCGTGCCGCAAGAAACACCCGCCTTCAACGTGAACCGCCTGTGCGGTTCGGGCCTGCAAGCCGTGGTGTCGGCCGCTCAGTCCATCCTGCTGGGCGACTGCGACGTGGCCATTGGTGCCGGTGCCGAATCCATGAGCCGTGGCGCTTACCTCGTCACCAGCAACCGCTGGGGCGCGCGCATGGGCGACGTCAAGATGCTGGACTTCATGCTCGGCGCCCTGCACGACCCGCGCAAGCACATCCACATGGGCATCACCGCTGAAAACGTGGCGGCCCGTTACGACATCACCCGCGAACAGCAAGACGCCTATGCCGCGCAGAGCCAGCAGCGCGCCGCCGCTGCAATCGAAGCTGGCTACTTCAAGGAACAGATCGTTGCGGTGGAGTTGCAAACCCGCAAGGGCACCACGCTGTTCGACACCGACGAGCACGTGAAAGGCGAGACGACCGCTGACACGCTGTCCAAGATGAAGCCCGCCTTCAAGAAGGAAGAAGGCACCGTGACGGCCGGCAACGCCTCTGGCCTGAACGACGGCGCCGCTGCCGTGGTGATGGCCTCGGCCGAGAAGGCCAAGGAACTGGGCCTCAAGCCGTTGGCCCGCCTGGTGTCCTATGGCCACGCTGGTGTCGAGCCCGAGTACATGGGCATTGGCCCCGTCCCGGCCTCGAAGGCCGCGTTGGCCAAGGCTGGCCTGACCGTGGCCGATCTGGACGTGATCGAATCCAACGAAGCTTTTGCTGCACAAGCCTGCGCCGTGTCCAAGGAAATGGGCTTCCCCAACGAGAAAACCAATCCCAATGGTTCGGGCATCTCGCTGGGTCATCCCGTGGGCGCCACCGGCGCCATCCTGGTGACCAAGGCTCTGTACGAGCTGCAACGCATCAAGGGCCGTTATGCCCTGATCACGATGTGCATTGGTGGTGGCCAAGGCATTGCGATGATCATCGAACGCCTCTGATTGGTAACGCCCCAAAACCCGAGCGGTTCACCGCCTCGGGCTTTTTTATGGCGCCTTGGTTTTGGTCTTTTTGCCTTTGGCTGCTTTGGGCTTGGGTACTTTGGGCTTGGGCAACGGCAAGGCGTCGGCGGTGACCTGAAACACCCGCTGCAACAGGTGTTGGTCGTCGATCTCATCGCCAAGGCGGAAATACATCTTGGCGCCTGGGTACGGTGGGTGCTCGGACACGGTGCCAAGCACGGCCTTACCTTCGGCCGTGGGTTTGACGAAGAGGTGGTTGTCACACACAAAAGCGATGACCTTGCCGTCAAGGTAGAGGGCGTACTCGCCAAACATCTTCTTGTGCAAGAGGCGACCGCCCAGGTTCGATTGCTCGCAGATGTAATCGACGAAGCTTTGGTCGGTGGCCATGGATTTGCTTCAGCTTGATGGTGGGCGCAGCAAGCGCGATTGCGCTGACCGCAAGAGTGCTTCGGAATAATGGCCATGAAAGCCCTTGAGGGCGTGAAACCCCAGGCCGTAGCTGGCTTTCCCTGAGCTTCGATCTACCTTGGGCAGGAAGGCCGAGCCGAAATACAAACGCGTGCCTTCGGGATGGCCACCCTCATCCGCCGCGCTCATCAACCACGACCGGGTGCGCCCCATGAAATCGCAGAGCAACAACTGGTTGGCGCTTCGTGCCTCCACGCGCCAAGCGGCAAACGACTCCGTGTCTCCGGCTGCCAACTGCCTGGCCTGCTGGTCGGTCGAGGGCTTTGAAACCAGTGTCGACAGGATGAAGCGCTCAAGCCTGAACAAACGGGTGGTGTAGAAAGTCTCGACAAACTCGGCCTGGGACACGGCCCGTGGCACATCCACGAAATAGCAGTCCGTGTACACGCCCCGCTCCTTGTATGGCTCAAGCAATGCACCAGAAGGAGGCTCACCAAGTTGCACGGCGTTCATGGGCACCCCAACCATCAATCAGTGTTTTGGCCGATGCGCCAAAGAACGCCAGAGGGATCGGTGATGCAGAAATCGCGCATGCGCCACGGTTGCTGCTCGATGCCAAAAAGCTTCACGCCATATTTGGCCACCACACCGCTTTGATCGATGTGCGCCCACCAGGCATCCACATCTTCAACGAGCAAGTGCATCATGAAATTCTCGGCCAATGATTCAGCGCAGAAGTCTTGAAGCAGGAAGCTCGCTTGACCGACATGGAAGTAGGCCACGCCCCCACCTTCGGACGCCATGCTGAAGCCGATGTCCTGATAAAACTGCTTGGACAAGTCGAAGTTCTTGGCCGGAACAAAGGCCTTGATTTCTGTCACGCCAAGATTGGGCATGGTGCTGCTCCTCTTACCCTTGCTCAACCAGGAATTTCCGGCTCGACCAACTGGATCAGCAAGGTCAACGACTCTTGCCAGCCCAGGTAGCAGCCTTCGGTGGGGATGATGGCGGGAATGCCTTCTTGCACCACGCTCAGCTCGGTACCGCAAGACACGGCCTTCAGCGTGACCGTGGTCTGCATTTCGCCAGGCAGGTTCGGGTCGTCGAACACGGCGGTGTAACGCAGGCGCTCATTGGGCACCAACTCCAGGTACTGGCCGCCAAACGAATGGCTGTGGCCCGAGCTGAAATTGCTGAACGACATCTTGTAGATGCCGCCCACCTTGGCGTCCATCTGGTGGACCTTGCCCGTGAAGCCATGAGGGGGCAACCACTTGGCCATGGCATCAGCATTCAAAAAAGCGCGGTACAGGCGTTCGGGGGTGGTGCGGATCACGCGGTGGAGGCGAACGGTGTTGGTAGGGGTGCTCATGTCCAATCTATCCTTCTTGAAAGCAGAGGATGGCCCTCTGCCACCACAACGAACGAGCTCGTCCAAAATCGACATGCCAGATCAGTCGCCTGGATTCTCTTCTGAAAAATGCCGCAACCGAGAATCGGACACAGCCCAGGCCACTTTATGCGACAGCCAGATTTCCTCACTTGGCGGCATGGCCTCCGGCTGATCCAGCGTGGCCGTGGTGAGTTCGATGTCATCAGGCCGCGCGCGGTGCTGGTAGCTCAAGGGGGTTCCGCACGTGTTGCAGAAGGTTCTAATCACAAGCTCGGAGGAGCGATAAGGCGTGGGTTGGCCCGCCAGCCACGTCAACTGCGTCAGCTTGCCCACGAACCAGCTCACAGCAGGAGCACCGCTGGCCCGGCGGCAGCTTTTGCAAAAACACGTGCTGCTAGAACTGGCCGCGCCCAGGAAGCGGTAGCGAATGGCACCACACAAGCAGCCGCCTTGTAGAACGGGCTCGCTCATGGCCTCAGGGGTGGTCTGCACTGTGTCCAGCCCGGGCGGGCCAATCAAAGATTGGCACTCGACTTGACCGCAGGGATGCTGCGGCCCAGGCCTTGCGCTGCTTCAACAAACGCGCGGTCCATCGCCCGCAGAGACACCTCGGTGTAGGCACTCCCCGCCGGGCTCTTCAAGAAGCTGACGTAGCGGCTCAGCGCGTCGTCGTCCAGGCTCTCGTAGGTGGCAGCGAACAAGGCCACCATGGCGCTGTCGAAGTTCTTGACCATTTGCGGACGTTGCTGCTCAAGCGTGGCGCGAAGCTCCTTGACCGTGGTTTTCGCGCCTTTGGGCGCCACCTTGGCCAGGCCCTCCTGAACGCCCACGGCTGTGTTGATCATGATTTCGACGGAGGCTTCGGCCGCGCGGGTGACCTTCGCCACTTGTGTCACGAGCGCTCGCCTGGCTGGCGTGCTGGCTGACAGCACCTTGGTCCCGGCTTGCACACGGGTTTGAAGATCGGCGGTGCCGGCGGACGCTGCCTCTTCGAGCTTGGTGACTGCTTTGCCGGCGGGGCTGTTGTACCAGGCTTCCAGGGCCGCCACATCGGCCGCGGTGAGTTGGGCGGTCAAGACACGCAAGGCGGTGGCGCGCAAATGCATCGGCGAATAGGCCGTGACAAATGCCTGGGAGAGGCGCTTGAGTTCTTCTGGCGACAGCTTCGTCCCTGATTGATCCATGGCGGCACCCGCCCCCGCTTCCATCTGCGGCGCGATGGACCCCAGCTGTTCCCACAAGCCTGACTTGCGCATCAGCTCCTCGGCCACAGGCTTGGCCACTTGGCACATCGCAGCGCCATGAAGGCCTGCGAGCGCCAGTGAAAAAACCAAGGCGCGAACTGATTGTTTAAACATCACATGTCCTTTCAAGACAAGCCGGAAAAATCGTCTGGAACCGCAGTGAACATGGCGAAGCGCATGTTGCCGTGGTGAGTCACCAGTCGGAACGGGTCAATCCGCTGGTTCAGCGTGGTGCTGTGCTCGGTGATCATTTCGCGTCCCCGGTCACAGCAAACACCGCACTGGCACGGGCAATGCGCTCGACTCCCACGTGGATGAAGCCATTGGCGAAAGCCAGGCGCGCGCCCTTCTTATGGATGTCCACCATGGTTTCAATCCAGTCGCCGATCTTGGCGGTGCCCGTGAAATCGAGCGTCAGGCTGGCGGTGACCAGGGGGATGGGCGGATCGGCGGAGAAGGCGGTGGCATAACCCAGCGCGACGTCAGCCAAGGTGGCCAGGATGCCGCCGTGGATGGTGCCCCGGGCATTGCAGTGCTTGGCCTCCACGCGCAGGCCGAGTACCAGCTCGGCGCCCTGGCCTTTGGCATGGATGGGGCCGATCAGGTCAAGCACGGGGCTGGTGCGGGCCAAGGGGCTGAAGTCTGGAGGGATGTCCATGGGCCAACTCGCAGGGGTGACGTTGATGGGCTAGGGCCAGCGCTTTGCTTTGGCCGGGCAGGCCATGGGGCGCGGAGTGTCTGCATTGAAATCCCGCAAGACCTGGCGCCCACCGCTTTTTTGGTCGGCAGCCCAAAGTATGCCTGCGTCGACAATGATTCTGCGGTCCTGCTGATCAAACCCTTCGGCGGGCTTGTTGCCAGACCTATCTGGCTGAAGGATGCGGGCGGGCCCGGAGTTTGGCCGGCCCAGCGCGCCCAGGTTGGGCAGCACCTTGAGCCGCTTGGGCACATGGTCGGGATGGGTTGCGGGGACGTGGTTGGCCCCCAGCACCAGGGTGCGCGCGTCGGTGAAATGCCCGCCTCCGCCCCAGGTGCCCAACCAGGGCCACAGCGCCAGCGCGGTGAGGTAAGGCGGCCGGCTCACGGCGGTGAATTCTCGGCGGTGGCCGCCGGCCTGATCCACCCGGCCGCGCTTGTAAGCGAAATAGACCATCAACTCGCCCCGCGGAGACAGAGCACAGCGCTCAGGGTAGAGCTTGCCGTGGAACCACTGCCCCGGCTCGAACTCATCGGTCAAGGTGTTCCACAGCACCAGCTGGACCCAATGCGTGGGCCCACGCCTCAGCACCACGGCCAAGGGCGCGTGGGAGGCGAAGATCACCGACAGGCGGCAAGGTGGCGGCGGTGTCACGAGCGCCCTGCGGGGTACATACCGGTACTTACTTAACCCGTTCGCCGTACTTTATGGACGTGAGAACACCGGATTCAAACCTGAGTGTCGTCATGAACTGACCCACCCCGGGGTTGTAAGTCCACTCATCAACCGACTCGCATGCGGCATTGATGATGGTGGTTGAGCCGGCTGCAGGCGTTGAAACCTGAGAGTCTGTTTTCTTGCAAAAAGAATCCTTGAGCACGGGCTCGCCGCATTTGGAGACGGCCGAAGCCTTGGAATCGCCCAGTTTTATCAGATCGTTCTTACACCGGAATGAACGTGTGTCAGCCACGGCCATGGAAGAGGCCATGCATGCGAGGACCGCAACCAGCCGAATACTTGGTGAGTGCATTTTTGACTTTCGGGAATGGTCAGACAAGGGATGCCAGGTTGCTGCGCGCCTGTGCTTCATAGAGCTCTCTGAAGTGCTTTGTGCTGTAGATGTACTTGCGCCCCAGAAATGACTTCAAGACGGCCTTGCGCTTGATGTTGTACACCAGGCCAGGCACCCAACTGTATTCAGCGCGAACCTGCCGGTCGTATTCGGCGAAGCGCTCAGGGCCTGCACCGAGAATGGCCAGATCGATATCAACGAGTAGCTGCTGGTCGGGTTCTGAGGCCTCCGCATCGTGTTTGGTTGCCATGATCAACTGCCGCACGCGATCTTGAGTCGCTTGATCGGCACCTGCCGCACTGAGCGCACTGACGGCCCAATCAGCGCTTTGCTGTTCGTTTGATTTGCCTTTGACGTCATAGATGGCGTCGTGAAACCACAAGGCGATCGCAACCTCGCCGGGGCATTTCGCTTGGCCAAGAACTTGATCGAAGTGCGCAAGGCACTCGATCAAGTGTTGAAGCGAGTGGTAATGCCTTTGGGGCTCTTGGTATGCCGCTACAAGCTGGTCTTGCAGCCCCGATGGCGATTGCACGCCCAGGTCAGACCAAGCTCGCGTCCAGGATTTTTCAAGATCGCTCATGGCAGTTTCCTAACGCACGCAGCTCATCTTTGCTCAGGCGGCAGATCTTTCATGGGCGCAGCAAACGCAACGTGCTCTTCGGCCACGACAGGCCGATGTTTGACCACTGAGCTTGCCGGGTACTTCCCAAGAAAGTTCTCGCCCTTCCAGAGGCGAATGTCGCAGTGCTCGCAAGTCGGGCGAAGTTCCAGCATGTCGAATCTCCAGGATTTTTAGAGGCATCCAGCTTGACCACCGCCCGCCTCTGCGAGTGTTATTTGGGCCCGCCAAGATCCAGGAAGATGTTCGAGGCGATGGAGTCGACCTGTTGAGGTGTCATCTTTGCGAAGATGCCGCCCCACGCGCTGGACGACGTGTTGTAGCTCTGCTCGCCAAACAAGGTGCCGTCGCGAAGACTGGAGAACTTCACCCTGGCATCAATGAAGGCGTTGCCTGTCATGGCACCAAAGAAGATTCGGGCGCCGATGCCCACAATGCGGTAGTCGGCTACGTTCACAAGGAGGATTGTTCCGTCTTCGCCAGTCGGGCTAGGTGTTGCATCAGAAAAACTGTATGCGACCGAGGCGTCACTGGCGTGCTCGGCGAATGTCTCCCGCCATTCGCGCTTGAATTCACTCCAGTCTTTGGACTCGGTGATGGCCTTGGGCCCGGTCAGCGCAAGCACCACCTTGCGCTTCGCTGCGTTTGGCACTCGAACCTCCTCTGCGGTCCGAACCGTATACGCTGTGTCCGCCGCTTGCGTGCGGTCTGTATTCTTTGGCGAAGAGGCGCAGCCTGTAATCAGGATCGAGGCTGCAAGTGAGGAAGCAAAGGCGATTCTTTTCATGACGCGAGTTTTCCAGATAATGGAGGTAATGAGACGGATTTTGTTAGCCTAACGCCAAGATTAAGCGACAGATAAAAAATGGAGCACTCACAGCAGTTTGCTGCCGAGCGGCACGGCTTTGTCGCGCACGCACATGGCGACCTGACCGTGCTCGGGGGCTGATGCGGAACGGAGAAGCACGGTCCTGACGATGCCATGCAATGTCTCGACATGCTTTAGCGCATGGCCTCTTTGAAGTACACGAGCAACTTTTGTGCGCGTGTGGGGTTCTCAAAGTATGTGCGCGTGCAAATGCTTGGCTCCAGGAATTGGCTAAAGCCTGGGAGCGCCTTCACGTCTGCGTCGTCCAGATCGCGGCAAGCCATAGACCAACGCGGAAACATGCGTCCGACATCTTGTGAGCGGTGCATCAGAATGGCGGACGAGTGCCGAAAATCGGCGGAGATCTTCGCGAACAGCGCCTCCACCGTGGCTTCTTCACCTTCCAGCAGTTGCATGAAGCTTCCCGCTCTGTACAACAGCAGACCGGTGACACTGTGCCGCTCGTTGTTTCGGGCGGCGTGCTCAAGCAGCTCACGAAGTTCGAGCTTGCTAAATGGCGCTCGCGCCGAACTGACATAAACGAGCGAGTGCATACGCGTGCTTTTTGAAGGTCGAGGGGGCCATGTCATATCGGCCGGCTTGTGCTCTTCTTGAGCGCAGCCCTCTGGCCCTACAACACGGCCCACATGTCACTTTTCCAGAAAACCAAGCTTAGCCGCCGAACCTTCAAGCTCAATTTTCTTGCCGACCAGCTGCTTTGAGTCTTTTTCCTCAAGCCAGACCGATGAACGACTTTCACCCAGTTCGCCGCGAACGATATATCGCTTGTTTGGCTCCGGCGTGAAGTCGATCGTTCCCTTGACCTGATACACAGCATTGGTGAGCGTGAGAATCGGTGCAGCGTACTCGGTTCTCGCGACCAAAAGCAGTGACAGAGGCTTGTTGGCAGGAATTGCTCTTTGAATGAAGACTGGGGACATGCTCATTCCTCGGCCTTTGTTCGCAGCAATAGAAGCAAATCTGCTGTTGGTCACCTGGTGCCCGTCCAGTTGGTCAACATAGAAGAACTCCACCTTCGAGCCGCTGACCACGTTGAACGAGTCCGACAAGTTTGAGGTGGGGCCGACGTAGCCATCAGGAACGGGGTTGTAGACAGAAGCACATCCAGACAGAAATGCAAACGCCAGTAAGGAAAGGAGTTTCTTCATTTGGTCGGTCTCGGTAAGTAAAGTCTCGACAAACATGCCGAATATGCTGGGCATGGCTGCTGCGCCTTCGTCATCCTGGTTGATGACAAGCCACGGCCAGCTTGTTGCCATCCGGGTCTCTGAAATACGCGCCGTAATAGTGGGCGTGGTACTGGGGCCGCAAGCCTGGCGGGCCTTCGCAGGTGCCGCCATGGGCCAGGGCCACCGCGTGCACGGCATCGACCTGCTCGCGGCTTTGCGCTAAAAATGCCACCATCTGCCCATTGCCCGCCTGGTGCGCCTGCTGGTTGTGCGGCCGACCGATCAGGAACAAAGGCCGGGGTTCAGGCGACGATTGCCAACCGGCCCACGGGCGGTCCTGCTCCACAAAGCGGCACTGGATGCCCAACACGGCCATGACGGGCTGGTAGAACGCCAAGGCGCGCTCGAAATCAGAAACACCCACCATCACGTGCGAAAACATGGATCGCCCCTTCCCTGCCCTACTTCGCCTTGGGGTTGAACAACTCGCTGCTCACAGCATTACCTTCAGTTCAAGGCTTTGCGACGGCCGCCTCGTCAGGCAGGGCCGAGGGAACCACCAGCACCACCTTGGCCGACATATCTTGCAGCGCGCTCTGGAACTTCGCGTCCTTCGACAGGGGATGGTGCACGATTTTGCCCACATCCATATTGATCAGGCCGGCCACGATCAGCCCGCCCAAAGCGCCGCCGACAGCCCCGGCGCCAGCGGCCTGCCCATAGCTCATTGAGCTGTTCGACGCCACCGCCCGACCGGCCACGCCGCCCGCCGTGCCGCCGATCAGACCCCCTGTGGCAAAAGCCACGGGGCTGACGCCCTTGGCGTCAGGATCCTTGACCAACTGCGCGGTCTGGCAGCTGGCCGTTTCGGGCAGCGGGACCACTTCGGCTTCCTGGGTCGAGAAATAGGTGTAAAGGTGCGCTGGCGTGCCTGGCGTTTTGGGAACCCAGATGCCGCCATCGAAGACCCTTGGCATCAAAGGCGCGGGTGGCGCATCTGCCTTGACTGACGCTGGCGCAATGTAGATGCCACCAGGGGGCGCCCGGTAGTAGGTGCCTTCGGCGTTCTCCCGCTCTGCAACGTATGGGCCCTGTGCCAACTTGGTCACCCAGGGGATGTCAAGCAAGCCCCTGACTTCATGAGCCTCGACGAGCTGGGGCACCTCGAAACAGCTGAGTTTCGCCGGGCGGCTAAGGTCCTCAGGTTTCACCATCGTTGCGCAGCCACCGAGCACGGCGAGGGGCACGCCCAGGCAAAAGCCTCGCTTCAATGCGGCCTGAACAGGCCATCGTCCATGCTTCATCAGAAATCCTCCCTGACGGGCCGCCATCCTGACAACAACGTCCAGCGTCCTCGCTATTGGGAATTCTAAGTCGCCTAACAGTGGGTTCGCCACCGCCTGGGCCGCTTTATGAACCACAACCTGTCGGAGTACCACTTGGCGGTCGACGCCGACATCCACGACATCAAGGTGATCTTTGTGGAAGAGGACGATCGCGTCGTCAGCCGCCTGGGCGCCAAAGGCGTGGGCGAGATCGGCATCGTGGGCGTGGCGGCGGCGGTGTGCAACGCCATCTTCCACGCCACGGGCCGCCGGGTGCGCAGCACGCCCATCACACCGGACAAGGTGATGCGGCCTGGCGCCTGAAGCTCACACCTCGCGCTCGATCGCCTTCAAAGGCGGGGCTGATGACGACGTGGTTCCACGCCGCCGGTGCATCCACTCCTTGGTCCGCCGGATCAAGCCATCCACCAAGGTGAACACCACGGGGATCACCAGCAGGCTCAAGAAGGTGGAGGTGATCAGCCCTCCGATCACCACGATGGCCATCGGTGCGCGGAAGCTCGGGTCCACCCCAATGCCCAAGGCGATGGGCAGCATGCCGGCCCCCATCGCGATGGTGGTCATGATGATGGGCTGGGCCCGCTTGCGGCACGCATCCACCACCGCCTCCCAGCGCGACAAGCCATGCTCGTTGCGCGCGATCAGCACGTAGTCCACCAGCAGGATCGAGTTCTTGGTGGCAATGCCCATCAGCATGATCAAGCCGATCATGGACGGCATGGACAAGGCCGTCTGCGTGATGAACAAGGCCACGAAGGCCCCGGGGATGGACAGCACCAGTGCCATCAGGATGGTGATGGGCTGCACGAAGTCCTTGAACAGCAGCACCAGCACCACGTAGATGCACAGCACGCCCGTCAGCATGGCCAGGCCAAAGCTGGCGAACAGCTCGGCCATGGCCTCGGCATCGCCCACCGTGGTCTGCGTGATCCCGGGTGGCAGGTTCTGCAGGCTGGGCAAGGCCAGGGCTTTTTTCTCGACGTCGCCCAGCGGTTGCTGGTTCAGCTCGATCTCGAAGTTGATGTTGCGCTGGCGGTCGTAGCGGTCGATCTGGGCGGGGCCGCTGGCCATGGTCAGGGTGGCCACATTGCCCAAGGGCACGGGGCCACGCGCACCGGGCACGGGCAAGCGTGAGATCAGCTCCAGATCGGCCTTGGCCTCGTCCGGCAGACGCACCACCACGGGCACTTGCCGTTGCGACAGGTTCAGCTTGGGCAAGCCCTGGTCATAGTCGCCCAGGGTGGCAATGCGCAAGGTGTCGGCGATGGCGCTGGTGCTCACGCCCAGGTCGGCGGCCTTGGCGGCGTCAGGCCGCACGATCAACTCGGGCCGCACGAGGCTGGAGGTGGACGTGACGTTGCCGATGCCGGGGATGGTCCGCAGCTCGCGCTCAACCACCGAGGCATGCTCGGACAAGGCCCGGCCATCTTCACCGGCCAGCACCAGCACGTACTTCTCGGACGAACCGCCAAAGCCCACGTTGACACGCGCCCCCGGCAAGGCCTCCAGGGAGGCGCGCAGTTGCTGCTCGATGTCCTGCTTGCTGATGTCGGGCCGGTCTTGCCGCCGCGTCATGTTGATGGTGAGCGTGGCCTTGCGCACTTCAGCCGCGCCTTGAGGAGAGAAGGGATCGCTGCCCGAGGCGCCGCCGCCGATGGCCGTGTAGACGAGCTTGACGTGCTCGTTCTTCACGACGATCTGCCGCGCCTGCTCGGCCAGCTTGTAGGTCTGCTCAAAGTTGCTGCCAGGCGGCAGCGACAACGACACCTGCGTTTGCGACAGGTCATCGGGCGGGATGAAGCCGGTGGGCAAGCGCCCGGCCAGCATGAACGACCCCACCATGAAGACAGCCACCACCAGCAAGGTGAGGATGCGGTGCTTCAGGCACCAGCGCGCCCAGCCCAGGTACATGCCCATCCATTTGGGTTCATGGTGGTCTCCCTTGGGGGCCTTCAAGAAGTAGGCGGCCATCATGGGGGTCAGCATGCGCGCCACCACGAGCGAGAAGAACACGGCGATGGCCGCCGTCCAGCCAAACTGCACGAAGAACTTGCCCGGCACGCCGCCCATGAAGGCCGTGGGCAGGAACACCGCGATCAGCGTGAAGGTGGTGGCGATCACGGCCATGCCGATCTCGTCGGCGGCTTCGGTGGCGGCCTGCAAAGGCGTCTTGCCCATGCGCAGGTGGCGCATGATGTTTTCGATCTCGACGATGGCATCGTCCACCAGGATGCCCACCACCAGCGACAGCGACAGCAGGGACACGGTGTTGACGCTGAAGCCCAGCAGGTTCATCACGCCAAAGGCCGGGATCACCGACAGCGGCAAGGCGGTGGCGGCCACCAGGGTGGCGCGCCAGTCGCGCAGGAACAGCCACACCACGATCACGGCCAGGATGGCGCCTTCGTACAGCAAGGTCATTGAGCCGTGGTAGTTCTCCTCCACCGGATCGACGAAGTTGAAGGCCTCAGTGATGACGATGTCGGGGTTCTTGGCTTTGACTTCTTCCAGCGCCGCGCGGACGCCTTGCGCCACGTCAACCTCGCCAGCCAGGCGCGCGCGCGTGATCTCGAAGCCCACCACACGCTCGCCATTGAGCAGCGCCGCCGAGCGTTGCTCGGCCGTGGTGTCGCTCACCTTGGCGATCTGGTCCAGGCGAACCCGGCGGCCATCGGACAGGGTGATGTCCATGGCGCCCAGCTCAGCCGCCGATTGCACGGTGGCCACGGTGCGCACCGATTGCTCGGCACCGCCCACGTCCACCCGGCCGCCCGAGGCTTCCTGCTGGATGCTGCGCAACTGGCGCGACACGTCGGCGGCAGACACATTGAGTGCCAGTAAGCGGGCCGGGTCCAGCTCAACGCGCACTTCGCGCGCCACGCCGCCCACACGCGCCACCGCGCCCACGCCCTTGACGGCCAGCATGCGCTTGGTCACGTCGTTGTCCACGAACCAGGACAGCGCCTCGTCGTCCATGCGCTTGGAGGCGACCGTGTAGGTCAGGATGGGCGCGCCCGACAGGTTCATCTTGGAGATGACCGGATCGCGCAAATCACCCGGCAGGTCGGAGCGCACGCGTGAGACGGCATCGCGCACATCGTCCACCGCCTCCTGGGTTTCCTTTTCAAGCCGGAACTCGACGGTGATGATCACGCTGCCATCCTGCACCTTGGTGTAAATGTGCTTGATGCCCTGCAGGGTGGCAATCGAATTCTCGAGCTTGCGCGCCACCTCGGTTTCCAATTGCGCAGGCGCGGCGCCTGGCAAGGCCGCCGTCACCGTCACGGTGGGCAAATCGATGTCGGGGAAGCTCTGAATCTTCATCCCCGAAAAGCCCATCAAGCCCACCACGGTGAGCATCATGAACAGCAGGATCGCCGGGATGGGGTTTCGGATGGACCAGGTTGAGACGTTCATGGCTGGCCTTTCACGATCCGCACGGTGTCACCGTCGGTCAGGAAGCCCACGCCGGAGGCCACTACTTGTGTGTCGGCTTTCAGCCCTTGCGTGATCTCGATGCGGTCGGCTTGCCGGCGGCCCACGCTGACCTTGACCTGGCTGACCACGCCCTTGTCATTGACCGTGAAGACATAGCTGAAACCATCGCGCAACAGGACCGCGCTTTGCGGCAGCGACAGGCCGGTAGTTTTGCCCGTTTCAAAGCGGCCATTGGCGAACATGCCAGCGCGTGCGCCCGCATCGACCGCCTTGGCGGGCAAGTCCACATAGACCAGGCCATTGCGCGTGTTGGCATCCACCGTGGGCGCCACGGTGCGCACCGTCCCTTGAACGGTCGCGCCACCTGGTGGCGTGGCCCAAGCGGGCATGCCTGGCTTGACCTGAGACAGGTCGGCCGACGGCAGCTCGGCACGCCACTCCAGGCGGCCTTGGCGGATCAGGCGGAACATCTCCTGGCCGGGTTGCGCCATCGAGCCGACCGAGGCCACGCGGGCCGAGATAACGCCATCGTCGGGCGCCACCACATTGGTCTGGCGCAATCGCAACTCATCGGCGGCCAGGCGGGCCTTCAGGGATTCCATGCGAGCCTGCGCAGTGGCTTCAGCGGTGAGGTCGCGCTGCGCTTCTTGGGCGCTGATGGCGCCACTGCCCCGCAAGGACCGCGACCGGTCGGCGTTGCTCTTGGCCTCGGCCAGCAAGGCCTGCGCCTCGGCCAGGTTTGCGCGTGCCGTGTTGACATCGGCCCGCACGGCTTCGTTCTGCAAGGTGGCCAGCGACTGACCACGCCTAACGCGGTCTCCCACATTGACCAACACCGTGGCCACACGCAAGCCCGACAACTCGGCGCCGATGATGGCTTCCTGCCAGGCCGCGATCGAGCCATTGGCCGTGAGTGTGGAGGGCCACTGCACCGACTGCGGCGCGACCACCTGCACACTCAGGGCGGGCTTGACGTTGCGCGAAGCGCCGGGGGCGGCCGCTGCGGCCTTGCCGGCATCGCCAGCCGGCGCGGAGGACTTGCCTTGCCACCACCATGCACCAGCCACCACCACGGCGGCCACTGCCACCCATTTGCCGTTTTTCATCAACCAGTTCGACATGTTTTTCCTCGGATTTTTTTATCAGCGGGCCGCTGCGCGCACGCCGCGCTCGTGACCCACCAGGGCAACACCATAGCCCACCAAACGGTTCAATACTCGGCGCACCGCCTCGTCTCCTTCGAGCAAGGCCGGCGCCAGCACACTCATGAATTCACGCGACAAGCTGTAGTCGTGCACCATGGCCAGCAAGGCGAACGCAAGGTGGTGCAAGGCGTCGTCAGGCTCCGTGGCCCCCACGTGCCGCGCCAACAACATCACCACCCGCTGGTGGTGAGGTTGGATGTACTGCGCGATGACCTCTTTGTAGGCCGCGCTGGGCTCCACCATCTCGCGCAGGTGCAACTTCATGCCGCACTCGGCGTCCGCATCCGCCTGGGCCCCATGGCTCAAGGGGCACAAAAAGGCCGACATCAAACACCGCAACGCCTCGTCCAAAGGCAAGGCAGGGTCGTCAAAATTGGCGAACTCCGAGGTCAAAGCCTCGATGGGCCGCAACAGCACGGCGCGGTACAAACCCGCCTTGTCGCCAAAGTAGTAATGGATGGAGGCCACGTTGGTGCCGGCCGCCTGACAGATTTCGCGGGTCGAGGCCTTGGCGAAACCTTTGTCGGCAAAGATGCGCATGGCCTCGTGCAGCAGGCGCTCACGGGCCCGGGCACCGCGCTCCGGCGCCTCCAATGGATCCAAATCAAGCGCTTGATTGATTTTCATGCGAGCATGCTAACCCAACGCGCCACTTTCACTTTTGCCGAGTTCACATGCAGTTGCTTCCTTGGGTTTACACCGGCCGAGAAGGGTTTGCTTTGCGAGGCTGGCACACCCCGCCCACCGGCAAGCCGCTGCTGCACTTCCTCCATGGCAACGGTTTTTGCGGCCGCGCCTACGAGCCTTTGCTGGCCGAACTGGCGCCCGATTTCGACCTGTGGCTGAGCGATGCCCAGGGCCACGGTGACAGTGACCACGGCGGCCATTTCGTGGGATGGAACCGCAGCGCCGAGCTGGCCGTCGAGGCCATGAACGCCCATTTGCCGCTGTACAAAAAGGTGCGCCGGCATGCGGTGGGGCACAGTTTTGGCGGCGTGTTGACCAGCCTGGCCCTGGCCCAGCACCCCGATTTGTTCGAGCGAGCCGTGTTGCTCGACCCGGTGATCATGCCCGCGCCCATGCTGTGGGCCGCGCAAATGGCCCAGTGGACGGGGCTTGCCAGCCACAGCGAACTGGCCCGCAAAGCGCGCGCCCGTCGGTGCCATTGGCCAGACAGAACCGCTGCTTTTGAAGCCCTGAAAGGTCGAGGCATCTACAAAAACTGGACTGAGGCAGCCCTGCAAGCCTTCGTTGACCACGCCTTGCGCCCGGCAAACGAGGGCGGCATTGAACTGAAATGCTCACCGCAAAGAGAATCCGAGGTGTTCAGCTCGGTGGCTGATGGCCTTTGGGTTGCCCTGAATGGGATCAAAGCCCCGGTTCAGGTGATTCACGGCGACCAGACATTTCCATTCATCGCGGCATCTGTGCAACAGTGGAAGGCCATTAATCCGCACGTCAGCGACATTCAAACTCCGGGCGGGCACTGTTTCATGCAGGAAACACCCTTTCAAACCGCCCAAATGGTGAAAAGATACTTGATGGCACAGTTTTAGGGGATGGTATGCATAACCCCCGCTGTCGTATGATTTTCCAGATACCCCTTGAAACAAGTTCGCCCCCACAAGTCGGCTGGGTTTCATGGCCACACAAGAAATATCCAGCAGGAATGTCATGACCCCACCGGCCCTGAGCCATTGGTTGCGCGCCGCCTCTGACCAAAATCCCGATGGCATCGCCCTGGAATATTCGGGAATCCGGCTGAGCTACCGGGCCTTGTCCGCCAAAGTCCACCAGCAGGCCAACCATTTGCGCGCGGCCGGCTTGGTTCCCGGAGACCGCATCGCCATCGCGGCCACCCGGTCCATCGACACGGTGATCGCCATTTTGGCCGCGGTCGAAGCCGGCGTGGGCTACGTGCCATTGGATCTGAGTTATCCCGCTGATCGGCTGCAAGCGATGTTGGCCGACGCCCAGCCCCGCGTGGTGGTGGGCGAGCCTGCAGCCTTGTCGGCCTTGCAAGACCTGGTCGGCCCGGTTCCCGGCTTGGACTCGGTCGCGGCCCCGCAAGGCCAACCCCACGCCGCCGCCAGCGACCTGGCTTATGTGCTGTTCACCTCCGGCTCCACCGGGCGGCCCAAAGGCGTGGCCATGGGCGACCTGCCCTTGCGCCACCTCACGCGATGGCATGCGCAGCACCCCCGCTTGGGGCAAGCCGCACGAACCCTTCAGTTCGCGCCCTTGTCGTTCGATGTGCATTTCCAGGAGATTTTTTCGACCCTGGCTTGTGGTGGCACGTTGGTCCTGATTCCCGACAGCCACCGGCGGGACCCGGCCTTGTTGCGCCAAGCCCTTCAAGAGCACGACATTGAGCGCATCTTTTTGCCTTATGTGGCCTTGCAGATGCTGGCCCAGGCCGATGACGATTCGCACCAGGAAGGCAAGCCCCCGCTGGTCCTGCGCGAAGTGGTCAGCGCTGGTGAGCAATTGCAGGTCACGCCCACCATCCGCGCCCTGTTCGAGCGGCTGCCGCAGGCGGTGCTGCACAACCACTATGGCCCGACCGAAAGCCATGTGGTCACAGCCTTCGAGCTGAGCGGCCCGCCCGCCTCCTGGCCCGGCATCCCGCCCATCGGCGCCGCCCTGCCCCATGTCCTGGTCGCCCTGCGCGACGCGGACACCGGCGCTCTCAGCACCAGCGAGACCGGCGAGCTGCTGCTGGGCGGTGAAACCCTGGCCCACGGCTACCTGGGCCAAGCCCAGTTGAGCGCCGAACGCTTTCTGGACGGCCCCGCTGGCCTGCCAGGCCGCTGGTATGCCACAGGCGACCTGGTCAGCCGCGACCCTTTGGGCGTGCTGACTTACCAGGGCCGCATTGACCAGCAACTCAAGGTCGATGGTTTCCGCATTGAACCTGGAGACATCGAGCTGGCCTTGATGGCGCACGAGTCAGTCCAGGATGCCGCCGTGACCGCGCCCGACGTGCCCGGCTCTGGCCGCCAGCTGGTGGCCCACGTGGTGCTGCGCCCTGGCAGCCCGGCCCTGACCCAACTGCTGTCGCCGCTGCGCCTATGGCTGCGCGACCGCCTGCCCGACTACATGATCCCCGTGCGCTTCATCGCGCTGGACAAACTGCCCACCACCCCCAGCGGCAAGATCGACCGGCGCAGCCTGCCCCTGCCCGCGATGGAGCCCACTTCAGCCGTCGATCCCACCACGCTGTCGGTGGTCGAACGACTGCGCAGCGTCTGGCAAGAGCTGCTGGGCCTGAGCGAGCTGGCCGACGAGACCAATGTGTTCGACGCCGGGGCCCGATCGCTGCTGGTGATGCGCTTCGTGAGCCGCATCAAGCAACTGGGCTTGAACCTGTCGGTGGCCGAGGTGTACGACCGCCCCACCATCGCTGGCATGCGCGACAGCCTGCAAGGCGCCGCTGCGCCGGTTAGGCGGCACGTGCCCACCGGCCCGCAAGACCAGGACGGCATCGCCATCATCGGCATGTCGGTGCGGGCCGACAACGCCCATGATCTGGACACCTTCTGGGACAACCTGCTGGCCGACCGCGAAAGCATCCGCCGCTTCGTGCCGCACGAGCTGGACCCGTCCGTGCCGCAAGACCTGCGCAGCCGCCCCAACTTTGTGGCAGCACGCGGGGTGCTGGAAGACGCCGACCGTTTCGACGCGGCCTTTTTCGGCATCTCGGCGCGCGAAGCCACCGTGCTTGACCCGCAGCAGCGCTTGTTCCTGGAGCTGTGCTGGTCGGCCCTTGAAAACGCTGCCATCGATCCCGGCCGTGTTCAGGACCGCATCGGCGTGTATGCCGGCAGCGCCAACAATACCTACCTACCCGCCATGCGGCTGGAAGACCCCGAGCTGATCCAGCGCTACGGCGAGTTCGCCACCATGCTGGCCAGTGAGAAAGACTATGTGGCCACGCGCGCGGCCAATCGCCTCAACCTGCGCGGCCCTGCGGTGTCCATCCACACGGCGTGCTCCACCTCGCTGGTGGCCATCACACAAGCCTGGCACGCTTTGGCGCAGGGCCAATGCGATGTGGCACTGGCCGGTGGCGTGACCCTGGTGGTGCCGCAGATCAGCGGCTACCTGCACGTTGAGGGCAGCATGGAATCGGCCGATGGCCGTTGTCGCCCTTTCGATGCTGAAGCTTCGGGCACCGTGTTCGCCAGCGGCGGCGGCGTGGTCGTGCTCAAACGCCTGAAGCAGGCCCTGGCCGATGGCGACACGGTCTATGGCGTGATCAAGGGCGTCGGCCTGAACAACGATGGGGGTGACAAGGCCAGCTTCACCGCGCCCAGCGTGAGCGGGCAGGCCGAGGCCATCGCCATGGCGCTGGACCACGCGGGCATCAATGCCCGCAGCATCGGCTATGTCGAAGCCCACGGCACAGGCACCTCGCTGGGCGATCCCATCGAGATCGCCGCGCTCAGCCGGGCCTGGTCTCGCGACACGGCTGACAAGCAGTTCTGCCAGATCGGCTCCATCAAAGGCCACCTGGGCCACACGGTGGCCGCCGCGGGTGTGCTGGGCCTGATCAAGGCCACCTTGTCGATGCACCGCGAGATCATTCCCGGCACCCTGCACTACCGCCAACCCAATCCGCAGATCGACCTGGCCAACACGCCATTCACGGTGCAAGCCGAAGCACGCGCCTGGCCACGTGGGCCGCAAGTGCGGCGCGCAGCGGTCAGCTCGTTTGGCGTGGGCGGCACCAACGCCCACGTGGTGCTGGAAGAAGCGCCCCTGCAAGCCGTGCTTGATGAGGAAGCCGCTGGCCGCCTGCATCTGCTGCCCTTGTCGGCTCGCTCACCGCAGGCCGCATTGCAAAGAGCCCAGGATCTGGCCAAGCACCTTGAGCGTTACCCGACCACGCCGCTGTCCAGCGTGGTCGCCACCTTGACGCGGGGCCGCCAGCCCATGGCGCACCGCGTGGCGGTGGTGGCCAGCGACGCCGCCTCTGCCGTGGCCGCCCTGCGGGACGTGAAGGTGGCCAGCGCCATCCCCACGGCCAAGCCGAGGGTGGTTTTCCTCTTCCCCGGCCAGGGCTCTCAACACCCCGGCATGGCGCGGGATTTGGTGGACCAGGCCCCGGCCTTCCGCGAAGCCTTCGAGCAATGCCTGGCCGTGGCACCGGCCGATTTGGCGGTCAAGTTGCGCACGTGGCTGGTCGATGCCGAACCCGGTGACGCCTTGGCCGCTGCGGGCCTCGCGGAAACGCGGCATGCCCAACCGGCTTTGTTCGCCGTGTCCTATTCCTTAGCAGCGTGGCTGGACAGCTTGGGCATCAAACCCCAGGCCATGATTGGCCACAGCATTGGCGAATACGCAGCCGCCTGCCACGCCGGCATTTTCTCGCTGGCCGATGCCATGCTCGCCGTCATCGCGCGCGGCCAAGCCATGTTCGAGCAGCCACCCGGCGCCATGTTGGCGGTGCGCGCCAGCAGCGATGTGGTCGGCCAGATGCTGCCAGCGGGGGTTGAACTGGCCGCCGCCAATGCACCGGCCTTGACCGTGGTGGCCGGCGGCTTCGACGCCATCGCGGCCTTTGCCACCCAGTTGGAGGCGCAAGACATTGGCACCACGCGCCTGAAGGTGTCCCATGCCTTCCACAGCGCGAGCATGGACGGCGCCTTGCCACAAGTGGCGCAGGCCCTGGGCCAGGCTGCTTTGAGCGCGCCCAGCATCCCCGTCTACTCGTGCATCAGCGGCGCGCCTTTGCCGCCGCATGAGGCCACTGACCCGGCCTACTGGGCCCGCCAGGTGCGCGCCACCGTTCAGTTCAGCCGCGCCGTGCAAGCCGAGCTGGCGCAAGGTGACGCCGTGTTCATCGAAGTCGGCCCCAGCCAAGCCTTGACCGCCTTGATGCGCCAGCACCGCACGGCCGACAACGCCGTGCCCCGCATCGTGCCGCTGCTCGGCCCAGCCCAAGACCCGGGCGCACCCGCCATCCGCGCCTTGCAGGCCATTGGTGCTTTGTGGTGCGCCGGGGTTGACATCGCTTGGCCCGTCTCGCGACAAGCCCGCCGATGGCCTTTGCCTGCCTACCCTTTCCGGGGCGAGGTGCATTGGTTCAAACGCCGCACCTTGGCACCCGTGGCCGTCAACGCCACGCCTGTTCTCACTGCTTCTCCCGTTCCACAGGATGTCCCGCCCATGAGCCGCCTACCCCGCCTTGAACAGGAACTCACCCGCATCCTTGTGGATGTTTCGGGCATCCCCGCCGAATCCGTGCACCGCGACGCCACCTTCGTGGACCAGGGCCTGGACTCGCTCTCGTTGACCCAGGCCACCCTGGAGCTGGAACGCGTGTTTGGCATCAAGCTGCGCTTTCGCCGCCTGCTGGAAGACCTGGACACGCTGGCCAAGTTGGGCGAGTTCCTGGATGCCCAGCTGCCTGCTGACAAGTTCGCACCGCCGCCCGTGGCCGCGCCCGTCGCCGCGTCCGCACCGCTTGTCCCGCAGGCCATGGGCCAAACTCAGCCCGTGTTCGCGCCCACCTTTGCGCCTGTTCAGGGTGATGCCGTCCACCAACTGATCCAGCAGCAGATGCAGCTGATGGCCCAGCAACTGGCCTTGCTGTCTGGCCAAAGCGTGGTCAGCGCTGCCCCGGCGATGGCACCGGTCAGTGCGCCCGTACCTGCAGTCACGCCCGCACCAGCCGCGCCTTTGCCAGCACTGGAGCAGCCCTCCAAAATCTCCCTGCTTGAAAAGCCCTTTGGCGCCTCGGCCCGCATCACGCTGGATGCGCAAACCGATTTCACCCCCGCCCAACGCCAATGGCTGGACGACTTCATCGCCCGCTACAACGCCCGCACGGGCCAGTCCAAGGCCTTCAGCCAAAAGCACCGCAAGGTCATGGCCGACCCACGCGTGGTCACCGGCTTCAATCCCTTGTGGAAAGACCTGGTGTACCCCATCGTGGCCGACCGCTCCAAAGGCGCCCGCGTGTGGGACATCGATGGCAACGAGTACATCGACCTGCTGTCCTGCTTTGGCGCCAACCTGCTGGGTTATCAGCCCGACAGCGTGGTCCAGGCCATGAAAGAACAACTGGACTCGGGCATCGAAGTCGGCCCCCAGCACCCCATGTCGGCCGAGGTGGCCGAGCTGATCTCCGAGTTCACGGGCATGGAGCGCGTGGCCTTCTGCAACACCGGCTCGGAGGCCGTGATGGGCGCCATGCGCATCGCGCGCACCGTGACCGGCCGCAAGACCATCGCCATCTTCACCAATTCATACCACGGCATCTTTGACGAAGTCATCGTGCGCGGCACCAAGCAGCTGCGCTCGTTGTCGGCCGCGCCAGGCATCCTGGCCAACGCCGTCGAAAACATCCTGGTGCTGGACTACGACAGCGAAGACTCGCTGAAGGTTTTGCGTGATCGCGGCCACGAACTGGCCGCGATCATGATTGAGCCAATTCAGAACAAGTACCCCACGTTGCAACCGCGTGCCTTTGTGCAATCACTGCGGCAGATCGCCGACAAGGCCGGCTGTGCCTTGATCTTCGACGAAGTGGTGACCGGCTTCCGCCTGGCACCCGGCGGCGCGCAAGAGTTCTATGGCGTGCGCTCCGACATTTCCACCTACGGCAAGATCATCGGCGGTGGGCTGCCCTTCGCGGCCATCGCCGGCGGCTCGGCCTGGCTGGATGCGCTGGACGGCGGCCATTGGCAATACGGCGATGACTCCTACCCCGAAGCGGGCGTCACCTACTTTGCCGGCACCTTTGTGCGCCACCCGCTGGCCTTGGCAGCGGCGCGTGCGTCGCTGCTGCACCTCAAGCAGGGCGGGCGCCAGCTTTACGCCACGCTCAATGGCCGCACACAAGGCCTGGTCGATCGGCTGAACACCGCCTTTGCCGCCCGCGGCGCACCGGTCAAGGCCGTGCATTGCGCGTCGTTGTGGCGCCTGACCTGGGACGACAACCAAAAGTACGTCAGCCTGTTTTACTACCTGCTGCGCTTCCACGGCCTGCACCTGTATGAGCAGTTCGGGCACTTCGTCACCGAAGCCATGGGCGATGCCGAACTGGACCGCATCTTCACCGTGTTCACCCAGTCGCTGGATGAGTTGATGGCCCTGGGCTTCATCGCCCCGCGCGATGGCACACCCACGCCTCCGCAACGCCTGGCCCTGCCCAACCCCGCCCCGCTGACGCCCGGCCAGACCGAGCGTTGGCTGGCCGCCAGCTTCGATGCCAACGCCCGCATTGCGCTCAACGAATCTTTTTGTCTGAGGCTGCAAGGCGATGTGCAGGGAGCCGCGCTGGAAGCGGCCCTGCAAGACGTGTTGCAGCGCCACGAAGCGTTCCGCATCCACTTTGATGCGACCGAACCCCAGCAGATCCTGGACGAGCAACACAAGCCGAGCATCGCCCATGTTGACCTGCGCGGCCAGGCCAACGCGGAACAGGCCCTGGACGCGTTTTGCGAACAGGCCAGCCGCCAAGACCTCTCGCTGACCCAAGCGCCCCTGGCGCGCGTGAGCTTGCTGCGTTTGAGCGATGGGCGCGTGGTCGTTCACCTCGTCGCCAGCCACTTGGTGTTTGACGGCTGGGCCTCCAGCGTGATGCTGGCCGACCTGGCCACTGCCTACCGCGCCCGCAGCCTGGGCTTGGCCCCGACGTGGCCGGCCGCTGAATCGCCCCGCCGCTTCGCCATTGATGAACAAACCCGCTGGGACGGCCCGCGAGGCCAGGAAGACCTGGCCTTCTGGCGCCAGGCTTTGACCAACGCCCCGCAGCCCGTGAGCCTGGGCGACCGCACGCCCCCCAATCCCCGCCGCTTCGAGGGCGACACACTTCGGGCCCAGATCGATGGCCCGGTGCTGGCCGCCCTGCAGGCCAAGGCCCGCCAAAACAAGGCCACCCTGTTCCAGGTGATGCTGGCCGCGGTGAGCATGCTGATCCAGCGCCGCAGCGGTCAAGATGACTTCGTGGTGTCCATTCCCTATGCCAGCCAGAGCCTGGCACGCCACGAGCCTTTGATCGCCGATGGCGTGCTCGATCTGCCCTTGCGACTGCAATGCCAGCAGGGCCAAAGCTTTGAAGCGGTGCTTGCCCACGCGCGCAACCGTTTGATGGACGCGCTGGAACACCCCTTGGCCACCCAGGGCAGCGTGGCCCGCGCCATTGGCCGGCCCAGCATGGGCAGCCGCCCACCGCTGACAGGCGTGTTCTTCAACCTGAACCCGCGCGTGGACCTGAGCGGCTTCGCGCCCTTGCGAGCGCAAATGCACGAAGGCCGCAAGCTCGGCCTGCTCAGCGAAGTCATCTTCAACTTCTACGAAACCCCGCAGGCCCTGACGCTGGACCTGCACCACAGCACCGAGTTCTTCAGCCCCCAACGGGCCGCCGAAATCGTCGCTGACCTGCAAGCGCTGCTGGCCGAGATCACGCAGCAAGCCAGCCCGATCAGCCCGATCAGTGCCCAGGACCTGGCCCGACTGCAAGCCTTCAATGCCACCGACACGGCTTATGAAACCGGCCTGCGCCTGGGCGACCTCATCAGCCGCAGTGCGCAACAGCATCCCCACGCCATCGCCGTTCGCTTTGAAGGGCAAGACGTCACCTACGCGCAACTCGACCAGCAGGCCTGGGCCTTGGCGCACCGCCTGCGCGCCCAAGGCGTGGTGCCTGGCACCTTGGTGGGCGTGTGCCTGGACCGCAGCATCGAGCTGGTCGCCGCCCTGGTGGGCGTGGTCTACAGCGGTGGGGCCTATGTGCCCCTCGATCCGGCCTATCCCAAAGAGCGCCTGACGCACATGTGCGAAGATGCGTCCATGAGCGTCATCGTCACGCGCCAGGCCGAATGGGCCAAGGCGGGCTCGGCCTTCCCGGCCTCAGCCCACATCCTGCGCATGGATGAACCTGCGTCGGGCACGGCCCAAACAGGCCCGCTGGTCGGCACGCCGCAAGACCCGGCTTATGTCATCTTCACCTCGGGCTCCACCGGGCGGCCCAAGGGCGCCATGAATGCGCACCAGGGCATCGTCAACCGGCTGCAATGGATGCAGCAGGAATACCAGCTCACCGCGCAAGACCGGGTCATCCAGAAAACGCCCTACAGCTTCGACGTCTCGGTGTGGGAGTTCTTCTGGCCGCTGATGACCGGCGCCACCGTGGTCGTAGCCAAGCCCGAAGGGCACCGCGATGCCAGCTACCTGGCCAAGCTGATCCGGCAGGAGCGGGTCACCGTGCTGCACTTCGTGCCTTCGATGCTGCACCTCTTTTTGGAAGAACCAGGCTTGGACCAGTGCACCTCGGTGCGTCAAGTGCTGTGCTCGGGCGAAGCCTTGCCCATCGATGCGGTGGAGCGCTTTTTCGAGTGCCTGCCGCATGCGCAACTGGGCAATCTTTACGGCCCCACCGAAGCCGCCGTTGACGTGACATGGTGGGCTTGCCGCCCGCATGACCCGCGACGCATCGTGCCCATTGGCCGCCCCATCGCCAACACACGCATGTACGTGCTGGACGAGCAACTGCGCCTGCTGCCCGTGGGCGCCGAAGGCGAGCTGTACATCGGTGGCGTGCAAGTGGGCATGGGCTACGTGGCCCGCCCCGACCTGACCGCCGAGCGCTTCCTGCCCGATCCGTTCAAGCCCGGCGGTCGCATGTACAAGACTGGCGACGTCGGCCGCTGGCTGGACGATGGCGCCATTGAATACCTGGGCCGTGCCGACCACCAGGTCAAGATCCGCGGCAACCGCATCGAGCTGGGCGAGATCGAAACGCAGCTGAGCAACCATCCCCAAGTGAACCGCTGTGTGGTCGTGGCCCGCGAGTTCGGCCCGGGCGATGTGCGCCTGGTGGCCTACATCGTGCCCAACGGCACGCCGCCTGATGCAGCACAAGTCAAAACCCACCTGTCGGCCCAACTGCCCGAGTACATGCTGCCCCAGCACACGGTGATCCTCGACACGATCCCGCTGCTGCCCAATGGCAAGATCGACCGCAAGGCGCTGCCCGCACCGGCCGAGCCCAAAGCCTCGACAAGCACCTCTGCGCAGGCGCCGCGCAACGAGCTGGAGCAAGCCATTGCCCAAGCCATGCAGACCATGCTCAAGGTGCCCCAGATCGGCGTCGACGATGACTTCTTCGCCTTGGGGGGCCACTCGCTGCTGGCCGCGCGGGTGATTGGCCAGCTCAACAAGCAACTGGGCTTGCAGCTGACCTTGCGCAATTTGTTCGAGGCACCTTCGGTCGCCAAGCTGGCCCGCGCCATCGAGCAGCAAAGCGGCACGGCCAACCCAGCTGCACAGCGGGCACCTATCGTGCACCGGCCTCAGCAAGGCACGGCCCCCTTGACGCTGATGCAAGAGCGCATCCGCTTCATCGAAGAGATGCAACCCGGCCGAGTGGTCTACAACGCGCCTTCAGCCCACCGGCTCACCGGCCCGATGGACCTGGCCGCTTTCGACCGCGCCTTCCAGGAAATGGTCCGCCGCCAGCCGGCGCTGCGCACATCCATCGTGCGCGAAGGCAATCACCACATCCAGAAAACCGCCGACCACGTCGATGTGAGCCTGCTGCCCCTGGAAGACCTGAGCCATTTGAGTGGCGCCGCGCAAGAAGCGCTGTTGGCCCAGCGCCTGGATGCCCTCACCGCCGAGACCTTTGACCTCGGCCAAGCGCCCTTGCTCAAGATGCGCCTGTTCAAGCTGAGCGATCAGCAACACGCGCTGTTCTTCATGACGCACCATGTCCTGTGGGATGGCTGGTCGTTCGACATCCTCTACACCGAGATCTCTGCGCTGTACGAGGCTTACCTTCAAGGCCAAGAGCCCACCTTGCCGCCCCTGCCAATCACCTATGGCGACTACGCCGAGTGGCACCAAGCCTGGCTGCAAAGTCAGGAGCTCAAGGACCAGGTCGCTTACTGGACCAAGCAGTTCGCCACTGGCCCGCTGCCCAAGGCACCCGTGGGCGACGTGCCACGCCAACTGGCGACCAACGGCCTGGGCTCGACCGAGTGGATGCACATGGACAACGCCCTTGTCAAGCAAGTGCGTGAGGTGGCCAAGCAAACCGGCAGCACCGTCAGCATCGTCATGCTGTCGGTCTACGCGGCCTTGATGTCGCAGTGGTTGGGCGACAGCCAGCCGGCCATCGGCATGCCCGTGCGTGGTCGCACCGCCACCGAGCTCGAAGGCATCATGGGCTTTTTCAACAACATGCTGCCGATCCGCCTGGCGGTCAACACCAAGCTCAGTTGCCTTGATTGGATCAAGTCAGTGCGTCAGACCATGGTCGACGCCTTCGCCAGCCAAGATGCGCCTTTCGAAGTGCTGGCGCGCGAGTTGGATGGCCAACGTGCCGGTGCCGCCACACGGCTGTACCAGGTCATGTTCTCGTTCCAGGATGCCCGCCAGCGCCAGACCCATTGGGGCCCCTTGGCCCACGAGCGCATCCCTCTGCTGCAAAAAGGAGCCACCGAAGACCTCAACTTGTGGATGGTGGAAATCCCCGGCGGCATCGAAGGTGGCTTGCAATACAACGCCGAGCTTTTCTTGCCCGCGACCGTGGCCGCGCTGCGCGATCGCTTCCTGAGCTTGCTGCGTGACATCGTGCGCGACCCGCGCCAACCCGTTCGGCAACTGCTGGCGGCCAGCCCGGCCGAGCAGGATCAGCTCAAGCGCTTGAGCCAAGCCGCCCTGCCCACGCCGGCCACGGCAGACGTCATCGAGTTGATGAACGCGCACATCCAGGCGCACGCCGCCAGACCAGCGCTGCGCATCGGCGACCAAAGCCTGAGCTTTGGGGAGCTGGGCCAACGCATCGACCAAGCCGAAGGGCTGTTGCGCCCTCTGCTGGCCGGCGAGCGTGACACCGTGGTGGTCCACACCACCGATCCCGTGGCCAGGCTCGTGGCGGGCGTGGCCGCGCTGCGTTGCGACGCGCAGTTGCTGCTGGGCACCCCTCTGCCCGGCCATGCCGACCACGCGGTGCTCGTCAGCGACCAGCCTGCAGACGCAGCTGCATTGCCGTGGGTGGACACGCGCACCTTGCTGGGCGCGCGCATCGCCATCAATGCCGGCCCGGCAGTCACCACGCCCTCCATGGCGGTGAGCAGGGCAACCTTGTCCACCTTGTGCGCTGCACTGTCGCAACACACCCAGGTGCTGCCATCCGACCAGGTCATGGTGCTGGACGATGCCGCCACGGCACCTTCCATGTTGCTGCAGGCCCTGCAAGCCTGGGCCGCCCAAGCGTGCCTGCTGGTCGTCGCGGGCCCGCCATCGCAAGACGGCCTGCACCTCATCAAGCTGATCAAGTCCCAATCCATCGGCCAACTGGACGCGCCCGCCAACACCTGGCGGCGCATCCTGGCCGCGCGCCAAGGCGCCACGCTGTCACTGACCGCCTGGTTGCAAGCCACGGAATCAACGCCCGACCTGGTCAAGGCCCTGCTCGATGCAGGTTGCACCGTGCTGTCTTGCCACCGCCCAGCGCCCTTGGGCCTGCCCGTCACGGCCGAACTGCTCACCAATCGGAACGACTCGGGCGTGATGGGCCGCCCCTTGCTGGCCGGTGCCTTGTCAATCGTTGACGAACAAGACCATCAAACCCTGTTGCCCTTGGGTGCTGCCGGCCTTCTGCGCTTGACGCTGGGCAAGGACAGCCACACCTGCGTGCCAGCACGCTGGCGCAGCGATGGGCGGCTGCAAAGCCTGGCGGAACAGATCGAACCTGCGGGCACACGCAGGGCGGCTTCGGCCAACCCAGGCACGCCCACCGAGCAACTCATCGCCAAGGTCTGGGAAGACATCCTGGGCTTGAAGAACATCAGCCTGCACGACAACTTCTTTGACCTGGGCGGCACCTCATTGCAAGTCATGCAAGCCGTTCAAAAAATCGAACAAACCTTGGGCAAGCGCATTTCTCCGCAGCGCTACGTCTTTGACACCCTGGCCCAGTTGGCCGTGGTGTACGACGCAGACACGGCCCACAGCGCCCCTCCCGCTCCACCGGCTGCCACACCCAACTCGGGCAGCCTGATGCAACGCATTGTCGGCTTGGTCAGGCGCGCATGACGCAAGGCATGGACATTTCGGTCAGCTCATTCGGATCCCCTTCGCGCCCTTGCATGGGCGTGCTTCAGAAAGCCAGCACGCAAGTCGCCCACCGGGGTGCCTTCCTGCTGTGCCGACCTTGGGGGCAGGAAGCCACGCGCACGGCAGCCATGTTCCGCGTCCTGTCGGAACGCCTGGCGCGACAAGGCTGTGACGTGCTGCGTTTCGATTACCACGGCACGGCTGATTCACCGGGCGAGGAGCAAGACCAGGCCTTGAGCGACTGGGTTGAAGACACCCTGGCCGCGCACGCCTGCTTGCACGCTCATTTGCAGGCCCACGGCGGCGGCCCGATCCGGTGGTTTGGCATGGGCTTAGGCGCCAACCTGGCCTTGCGCGCCTCGGTCCGCGCGGCCCCGTTGCCCAGCCATGTGGTGCTGTGGGAACCCGTCATCGACGGCCCGGCTTACCTGCAAAACCTGTACGATGGCCACCGCGCCGAGCTGTCGCGCGAGTTTGGCTACCTCTGGCCGCAGTTGCTGCAGCAAGGCCGTGTGAGCGAGCCACAGGCACCCGGTGACGTCCTGGGCTTTGCCATGGGCCCACGCCTGGTGGCCGAGTTGGCCGATGTCTCCGAGCTGCAACTGGCGCCCGCCCTGCGCAGGGGCATGACCCTGACCTGCGCACTGCATGCCGAACAGCGCCAGGCCTTGCCCTCCATCAGCAGCGACCGCCTGCACCTGCACACGGTCGAGACCCGCACCAACTGGCTGTCCAGCCAGGCCTTGGGCACGGCCATCGTGCCGCCCGATGCTTTGCGCCTCATGCTGGCCGCACTCGACTGAGCCATGACCCAAGAACACTCCCTGATCCTGGGCGCCGAACAGCACATCGTCGCCACCATCACCCAAGCCAGCGGCAAGCACAAGCCAGGCTGGTGCGCGGTGCTGACCAACTCCGGCGTCATCCCGCGCTCCGGCCCTCACCGCATGAACGTGCACCTGGCCAGGCACTTCGCCAAGATGGGCATCCCCAGCATCCGCTTCGACATGAGTGGCCTGGGTGACAGCCGCCGCGCGACCGGCTCACTGCCCATGGTTGAGCAATGGGTGGCCGACACGCGTGCCGCCATGGACGAAGCCCAGGCCCGCCTGGGCTGCGATCGCTTCTTCATGGTGGGCTTTTGCTCGGGCGCCGAAGTGGCCCACCTCACCGCCCTGGCCGATCCGCGGCTGCGTGGTGCCGTGCTGTGGGATTTCTATGCCTTCCCCACGCGCCTGTCCAAGCTCCACAAGCTGGCCTACCGCCTGCGTCGTGCAGGCGTCAAAGGGATTGCGCGGCGGCTCATCGCCAAGGTCCGCCCGCCAGTGGCCAGTTCAGGCCAGGACCAAGGCGGCAGCCGCGCGCCAGTGAGCGCCTACGAGGGCCTCACCTCGGCGCCCGTCACCTCACGCGAGGAATACACACAGCGCTTTCGCACCCTGGTCGACCAAGGCGTGGAGCTGTTCTTCTATTACAGCGGCGGCGAGCCCGAGTGGTACGCCTACCGGGGCCAGTTCCACGACATGTTCAAGGGCGAAGCCTTTGTGCAGCGCGTGGCCTTTGAGCAATTGGCCTTGAGCGACCACTTGCTCACCCGCCAGCCAGCGCAGCAGGCCTTCATCCAAGACGTGGACCGCTGGCTGAAAGAGCGCCTGCTCAGTCAGTAGTAATCGGGCATGCCCAGCGAGCGGCGTAGGCGCATCTGCGCACGCCAAAGGTTGGACTTGGCCGAATCACGCCAGTCGGCCCGCCCCACCGGATTGGGTGACAGCCCCACAGGCCGCATCAATCCACGCAACTGGTGGTTGAACTGCAGGGCATTGAGCTGCCCGTAAGTACGCGGCGTGTTGAAGATGATGGACATCGAGATGGAAACATCTTCGCTGCCATTGCGCACATAGTGGCCCGCCATGAAGGGGATGTGCAGCCCGTTGCCTGGCTTGAAGTCAAAGCGCTTGGCGTACACGTCCTTGTCGGGCGACCAGGGCAGCTTGGTGTTCACGTAGGCGGCGTAAGCCTCGCGGTCGGCATCGGCCACAACATCAGGCTCCCATGACGGGAAGATCACCATCTCTTTGCTGCCGCGAAACTGCATCAGCATGGTCGAGTTGCGATCGATGTGGAAAGGCGTGTGGCTGTTGGGCGAGGCGATGAACAGGTACAACCGTGGCGCGATCAGCAAGCCTGGCCGGTCGCCCACCTGCTGGCGCAACAAGGCCTCGACATCGGCGCTCAGATCGCGGAACAAAGGCCCGAAGGAGTCATCGACCTGCGGCGAGCGCACCATGATGTAAGAGTCTGAGGTCCGGATCGATTCGATGGTTTCCTCCAGCGACAAACCATTGCGCTGCTGGACGGAAGCGTTCTCGAAGTCATCACCGTTCTTGAGCAAGCCTTTGGAGTACTTGACGTGGTCCTCCGGCAGCGCAGGGATGGCGCGGCGCAGGTTCTCCATGCTCAAGGCCGGGTGTCCCACCAGCTTGTGCTGGAACATGAATGGCTGCAGGTCCATCAGGCTTGGATCGCAGGTGTCGTCAAAACATTTCAACATGGCTTACTTCCCTTCCACGATGTCTGGTGTGTCCAGCACCGGCAGCTCGACAAAGGACCGGACGGTCCCGCCATGGTGCACGGTGTTCACCGCCACCACACCCACCGACTCATCATAATTTCGGCCTCCGGTGTTCAAATTTCGCTCCAACCGCGGAAAACTGCTGCTGGTGATGTCCAGCCGGATGCGGTGGCCCTTGGGGATCAGGTAGGCCATGGAGCGCATGCGCACCGTCAATTCATAGCGTTGACCAGGCTTCATCAGCGCAGGACGCGTGAGCCCCTCACGGTAACGGGCGCGCAAGGCCCCTTCCTGGATGTTGGTGGCCGTGCCATCGGGGCGCACGTGCACCAGGCGCGCCACGAAGTCGGTGTCCAGCGCCGACGACGACACGACCAAGCGGGCGTTCAAGGGCCCAGCGATGCGCATCGGCTTGGCCAGCGGGGCCGAGGTGTAGACCAGCACGTCATCCCGCGACTCCACATCCCGCTGGTTCACCAGTCCGGCCTTGTCTTGCGGATTGCCAGTGCAGCAAATGGGACCTCCACGCGAGGGCACGGGCTTGGCCGGGTCATAGCGGTATTGATCGGCAGCCTCCGGGGCCGAGGCCGCGGCCACCTCGGGCAGCAATGCCCCATCACCCTTCACCGAATTCGCGCGCCCTTGCCCGCTCAGAAACCAGCGTTGCACCTGGGCTTGCTCAGGCGGCCACTGCTTGGCTTCCAACCAGCGGTTCTCGCCCACCACGTAATACAGGTAGGGCGGCAGATCAGACAGGCCCGGGCCTTCACCTTTGAGGTAGTGGTCGAACAAGCGCCTGAACCACAAGGTGTAAGGCTGCTTGGTGTTGTGAACCTCCACCTCGCCAAAGTGGTCGCTGTCGGCCAGCGACAGGTGCTCGCAATGGTTGCCCGGCGCGATGATCACGTGCTGAGGCGGCACCTGCGACGCTGGTTGCCCCGCCTTCGTGAAATCGACCAGGTCCAAGGTAGCTTGCAGCGTCTGATCGCCCCAGGTGTTGATGGCCAGTGCGGGCGTTGTCAGGTGATCGCCTTCGCTCACAAAATCGTTGCGCTCCCAGCGAGGGTCGCCCAGGGGAATGGTCAGGAAATCTTCAAAACCGTTGGCGCCCGGCTGCACGCGGCGCAACATGTCGATCAAGGGCAGGCTGAGCAACGCGGCCGCGTGGTCCACCTGCTTAGCCACCGGGGCATTCTTGTCGCGGTTACCGTTCTCTTGAAACCAGCCAAAGCCCCCGGCCAGTTGAAAGATCCCGCCTTCAAACCAGCCAAAGGCCTCGCGGCTGCCCATGGCCGAACCGATGCCCCCGCCTGCGCCCGAGGCGATCATCACCTTGTGCGCAGGATGGCGGGCCCGCGCCAGCGAGTACTGGACCTCGCCCAGGGCCGAGCAACCATAGGTGCCCACTTTGCCGTTGGACCAGGGCTGCTTGACGATCCAATCGAGGGTCGCCACGCCGTCATCGGTCGCCATCTCCCAGGTGGCGAACTGCCCCTCGGAGTCGAACTTGCCGCGCAAGTCTTGCACCAGCACGGCGTAGCCAAATTTGGCCAAACTGGCCGAGCGCAGGGCCTCGCCATGGTGAAGCCGACCATAGGGCTCGCGCACCAGAATCGTGGGCAATGGGCCAGCAGCCCCACGCGGCCTGTAAAGGCTGGCCGCCAGGCGCGTGCCATCGGGCATGGTGATGCGGATGGAATCGTCGGCCTCAATGCCCTGCAGCAGCAGGCGCGCGCGTTGTTCCCAAAGCGGCGGAATCTGTTCTCGCAAAGCCCAAGCTGTGCCCACCAACCCGGCCAACAGCACCAGCAAAGCAAGGGCCCAACGTTTCCAAGCCCGCCGGGGCCGCTGCACAAACACCTCGCTGGAGCCCACACTACCTCCGATTACATTCAGGACTGTGATGAATCATATGTCCAAACCTCAGGCCACCGCCTCGGGATCAACCGCTGATGGCGCCTTGCTGTGGTGGCTGGTCGACCTGGATGCCGGCCCTCTTGCCACGGCCGACCCATCGGTGCTCAGCGCCGAAGAACTGGCACGCGCCGACCGCTTCCGGTTTGAAATCCATGCGTGCCGTTACCGCGCCAGTCACATCGCCTTGCGCCAGTGTCTCGGCCAGGCCTTGGGGATGGATGCCGCCACAGTGGCATTCAGCACCGGCGTGCATGGCAAGCCCCGCCTGGTGAACGGCAGTGGGCTGCACTTCAACATGAGCCACAGCGCAGGATGGGCCTTGATCGGCGTTTCTCGCCATGGCCCCATCGGCGTCGACATCGAGGTGCTGACGTCCATGGATGACGCCGAACTGCTGGCCCGGAAGAACTTCACGGCAGCCGAGTACGCGGCTTTTTTGCAAACCCCGCCGCCTCACCGGCTGGAAGTTTTCTTCCGCTGCTGGACGCGCAAGGAAGCCTGCTTGAAAGCCCTGGGCAGTGGCCTGTCCATCGAGCCGCAGGAGTTTGAAGCCGGGGTGGGCGCGCAGCCTAAAGACACCGTCATCAGCGTCGACGCGCAGCCTTGCCACATGTCCGTGGCCTGCATCGACCTGCCCATCCCCGCGCTGGCCGCGTACGCCAAGCTCACCGACGCCAACAGCCCTTTGGCCATGTAGGACTCCACACCCCGAACAAGCCCAGGGCGAAGTGGATAGACTGGTCCGGCTTCTACATCCACCATCACAGGAGAGACGCCATGTCAGACAAGACCGCCAATGTTCATTGGGAAGGCCGGGGCAAAGAAGGCTTGGGCAAGATCAGCACCCCGCAGACCGGTGCCTTGAAAGACTACCCTTACGGATTTGCCAGCCGGTTTGGCGATGACCGCACCGGCACCAATCCTGAAGAGCTGCTGGGCGCCGCCCATGCCGCCTGCTTCACCATGGCATTTTCATTCGCCTGCGACAAGGCCGGATTTGCCACCACCAAGGTGGATACGCAGGCCAATGTGCATTTGAAAGTGCAAGGCGATGGCTTCCTGATTGACCGCATTGCACTGCAGCTGACCGCGGTGGTCCCCGGCCTGGACGAGGAGGCTTTTCAGAAAATCGCCCAGGGGGCCAAGGAGAATTGCCCGCTGTCGAAAGCCTTGGCCAGCGTGCCCGAGATCACGCTGAAAGCGACCCTGGCCCACTGACCGACGTGCCGCCCAAGGCGGGATCGACCATCTCGATGATGTGAAGGTCTTCCTCGCGGCAACACTGAACTGGCCACTGCGGCGGCGTCTTCCAGACACGGCGCGGTGGCTCGTCATCACTGACATGCATTTCGCTGGCCAGCGAAAACACCCCTTTGCGCCCCCAATAACCCAAGGCCTCGATCGAGGGCGGGTGCTCGGGTTTGTAGATGCAAAGCATGCAGGGCGCGCAATTCATTTCCTGGACGACCAGACTGGGTTGCGTTGCTCGGGCCATGGTTTGTTCCTGGTGAAGTGACCACATGGAGGTGGCAAACCCCATGCCGGCCGCCGGACCAGGAACAGATGCTTACGAAACCACACTTTAGAACAGCTGCAAGCTGAGCCAGTAGGCCACCGCCGCCACGAAGGCCGACGCGGGAATGGTCAGGATCCACGCCCAGATGATGTTGCCCGCCACGCCCCAGCGCACGGCGCTGGCACGTTGGACCGAGCCCACACCGACAATCGCCCCTGTGATGGTGTGCGTGGTGGACACCGGCACGCCCAAGGCCGTGGCGATGAACAAGGTCATCGCGCCACCGGTTTCGGCGCAGAAACCGCCCACCGGTTTGAGCTTGGTGATCTTCTGCCCCATGGTCCGGACAATGCGCCAACCACCGAACATCGTGCCGGCGCCAATGGCCAGGTAACAGGAAATGATCACCCAGTTGGGCGGCACCTTGTCGTTCACCGACGCGTACCCCGTCGAGATCAACAGCATCCAGATGATGCCGATGGTTTTTTGCGCGTCGTTGCCCCCATGCCCCAGACTGTAGGCCCCGGCCGAGACCAGCTGCAAGCGGCGGAACCAGCCATCCACGCGGTTAGGCGCCATGCGCCGGCACACCCAGGCCACCAGCACCATCATCAGCGAGCCAAAAACATAACCCAGCAAGGGCGACACGAAGATGAACGTCACCGTGCGAATGATGCCGGTGGACACCAGGGCGCCCGCTCCGGCCTTGGCCATCACTGCGCCCACGATCCCGCCGATCAGCGCGTGGGACGAGCTGCTGGGGATGCCATACAGCCAGGTGATCACGTTCCAGGTGATGGCCCCGATCAGGGCCCCGAACACCACGTGCACATCGACCACCCCCGGGTCGGCGATGCCTTTGCCCACAGTGGTGGCCACGCTGAGGTGGAAGACGAAAATGGCGACCACATTGAAGAAGGCTGCGAACAACACCGCTTGTGCCGGACGCAGCACCCCGGTGGACACCACCGTGGCGATCGAATTGGCCGCGTCGTGGAAGCCATTCATGAAATCGAACAGCAGTGCGAGCACCACCAGAAGAATCACGACCCACAGGGCCGCCTGCATGGAAACCATGGTCAGCCGCCCGGATCAGGAGTTCTCGAGGATCACGCCCTCGATCAGATTGGCGACGTCTTCACACTTGTCGGTCACGGTTTCCAGCATCTCGTAAATGGCCTTGAGCTTGATCAGCTCGCGCACATCGGACTCTTCGCGAAACAGCTTGCTCATGGCGGCGCGCAGCACGCGGTCGGCGTCGGATTCAAGCTGGTCGATCTCTTCGCAGGTCTTGAGGGCGGCTTCGGCGGTCTTGGCACTGCCGATGTCGGGCAGCAAGGCCACGGCCGAGCGCAGGCGTTCGCAGCACTTCACGCCCAGTTCGGTCAGGCGGATGATCTCGTCGGTCATGGTGCGCACGTCGTACAGGGCCATGGTCTCGGCCGCGCCGTGGATCAGGTCGGCCACGTCGTCCATCGTGTTGATCAACGAGTGGATCTGCTCGCGGTCGATGGGGGTGATGAAGGTTTTATGCAGCAGCTTGTTGACTTCACGGGTGACGTCATCGGCGGAGTTTTCCGCGGCATCGACTTCCTGGGTGTACTTTTCTCGCAGGATCGGGTCGTTGTAGTGCTTGACCAGGTTCGCGAAGGCGTGGGCCGCGGCGACTGTGTGGTTGGCGTGCTGGTTGAACAGCTCGAAAAAATTGCCCTCTCGGGGCAGAAGTTTTCCAAAAATCATGGGGTGGTCTCGCGTGTCATGGTGATGACAGTCACTGGGCAGAGTGGGGATTTTACCCGGTGGCGGACTAGGCCCCTATCTCTAGGGATCGCGGCCAAAGAAAGTTCGATCACATGATAAAGCCGTGCCGGGCTGCCCACCGCATCTTGACTCGGATTCAGCCAAGCGCCCACTTCCTTGATGAGCCCACCCAGGAGAATCCAATGAGCGCAAAACTCAGCTTCTTTAGAAATTGCACAGGCCTTGCGGCCACGGTGGTTTTGGCAGCCAGCCAGCAAGCAATGGCGGCCAGCATCACTTTACCGGTGGTGCTGAACGGCAACGAGCAAGACATGACCATCGAGTATTACGGCGGCACCAGGACAGCGCAGGACAACTACGGGGGGGTGAAACAGAACACCTACAGCTTCAGTGTCTTGTCCATCACATTTGGTGCAGCAAACATACTTTTCGACGAGGTGCTGCAAAAAAATGCACGGCTGATCACACTGGTCTATCCCGAAGGCCACAGCTACGTTGGATTCAACTGGGATTTCAGTTGGAACTGCCATGGTGGCTGCGGCGCCAATGGCTACTTCGCGGTCGAACTGAGCAGTCCCACTTCGGCGCTGTTTTTCGACAGCCCCACATTACCGGCCGATTTCTTGAAACCCGGCCATGCAGGAAAAGGCGCTTTCATCATCAACACGTTTTGGAACAACACATTCGAATCCGTCAACATGCCAACGTCAACCAGCCTGACCAAGTTCACGGTCCTTGTCCCTGAAGCCGGCTCACTGCCAATGGCGTTGGGGGGACTGGCAATGGTCGGTGCCCTGATATTGAATCAACGCCGTAAAGCGACAGACCAAAAGGCATAGCCGTCAATTCATCGCTGACCAAAAGAAAAAAGCCCAACCTTGTGAGTGGGGCTTTTTGCTTGTTTGATTGGTGCCGGAGAGATGAATCGAACACCCGACCTTCTCATTACGAATGAGCTGCTCTACCGACTGAGCTACACCGGCTTTCCAGACCAAAATTCTAGCATGGCTTTTCAGCCAGGCCTTCTAGCTCAGGCGCCCTGGTCCACGTGGTACTGCGTCACCCGCGCCACCTCGTTCTTCGAGCCCAGCATCACGCTGACCCGCTCGTGCAACTGCGTGGGCTGCAGCTCCATGATGCGCTGCGTGCCATTGGTCGACATGCCGCCCGCCTGCTCCACCAAAAAGCTCATCGGGTTGGCTTCGTACATCAAACGCAGCTTGCCGGGCTTGCCCGGCTCGCGCTTGTCCCAGGGGTACATGAAGATGCCGCCACGGGTCAGGATGCGGTGCACATCAGCCACCATGGAAGCCACCCAGCGCATGTTGAAGTCCTTGCCGCGCACGCCGTCCTTGCCTTCCAGGCATTCGTCGATGTAGCGCTTCATGGGCGGGGCCCAGTGGCGCACGTTCGACATGTTGATGGCGAATTCCTTGGTGTCTTCGGGGATCCGCACATCGCTGTCGGTCATCACCCATGAGCCCTGCTCGCGGTCCAGCGTGAACATGACCACGCCCTGGCCCACCGTCAACACCAGGGTGGTTTGGGGGCCATAAACGCAATAACCTGCGCAGACCTGGGCGGTGCCAGGCTGCAGGAAGCTGTCGTTGGTGACGTCGCCGCCTTTGTGCTTGAGCACCGAGAAGATGGTGCCAATGCTCACGTTCACATCGATGTTGCTGGAGCCATCCAAGGGATCGAACAACAGCAGGTATTCGCCCTGCGGGTAGCGGTTGGGCACCGCGTGCATGTCGTCCATCTCTTCAGAGGCCATGCCCGCCAGGTGGCCGCCCCACTCATTGGCTTCGATCAGCACTTCGTTGGCGATGATGTCCAGCTTCTTCTGGACTTCGCCCTGCACGTTCTCGCTGCCGGCGGTGCCCAGCACATCACCCAGGGCGCCTTTGTTGACGCTGATGGCGATGCTCTTGCAGGCACGCGCGACCACTTCAATGAGCAGGCGCAGTTGGGCGGGCAATTGCGCGGCGCCGCGCTGTTGCTCGATCAGGTATTGGGTCAGGCTGACACGGTGAGACATGGTGTGAACAGTGGTTGAAGTTTGAAAGGTTTGCTTAATCTTGCAGCGCGCGCGTGATGATTTCGCGCACGTCGTCCGACAACTCGGCCCTGGCGGCCACGCGGCTCAAAGCCTCGCGGGCAGCCGTCTGGTAAGGCTCGGCCAGGCGGCGCCAGTGGTCCAGCGCGCGCGCCAGGCGGGCGGCCAGTTGCGGGTTGATGGCATCGATTTCGATCACGCGGTCGGCCCAGAACACGTAGCCGGCCGCGTCGGGGCGGTGGAAGGCCGCCGGGTTGGCCGAGCACAGGCTCATCAGCAGGCTGCGCGCGCGGTTGGGCGTGCGCAGCGTGAAGTCCGGGTGATTCATCAAGGCCTTGCAACGCGCGAACACCTTGCCGTCTTTTTCAGGGGCTGCGGCCTGCAGGGCGAACCACTTGTCGATGACCAGGGCCTCGTCCTTGTACTGCGCGTGGAAGCGGTCGAGCGCGGCCTGCGCCAGCTCTGAATGGCCTGACACCAGGGCGCTCAAGGCCCCCAGGCGGTCGGTCATGTTGGTGGCATCTTTGTAGCGCTGGAAAGCCTTGCCGGTCCACAAGGGGTTGTTGCGCACGCTGGCGTCCAGGCACAGCATGCTGAGCGCCAGGTTGGCCAGGGCACGGCGCCCCATGCTAACGGCATCGGGCGTGTAACCACCGTTGTCGTGGTTGGCTTCATAGGCCCAAGCCCAGTCTTCATGCAGGGCCTTGGCCAGCTGCAGCTTCATGCCTTCGCGCGCGGTGTGGATGCGCTGAGGATCGACCACGTCGAGCTGCTCGGCCACATAGCTTTCGCTGGGCAGGGTCAGGACCAGGTCCTTGAAGGCCGCGTCAAGCTCGGGGTTGCGCAAGATGCCGCGCAGGGCTTGCACGAAGCGCTCGTCCAACTCGGCCTGGCCTTGGCCATTGACGGCAGCCAGCAAACGGCGCAAGGCCAGCTTTTGCGCGGCTTCCCAGCGGTTGAAGGGGTCCAGGTCGTGCGACAGCAGGGTGAACAAGGCGTCGTCGTCCAGCTCGGCCTCAAGCACCACCGGGGCCGAGAAACCGCGCAGCAACGAGGGCACCGGCTCCACCGGCACATGGACGAAGGTGAAGCTTTGCTGCGCCTCTGACAGCACCAGCACGGTCTGCGGGCCGATGGGGGCGGCATCGCCTTCCAGGTGCAGGAACAGGCTGCGGCCATCGTGCGCCACCAGGCCCATGGCCACGGGGATCACGTAAGGCGCCTTGTTGGGCTGGCCCGGCGTGGGGTTGGACGACTGGCTCAGGTGCAACGTGTAGGTGCGTGATTCGGCATCGTATTCACCACGCGCTTGCACGCGCGGCGTGCCGGCCTGGGCATACCAGTTCTTGAAGCCGTCCAGGCGCTTGGCCAGTTCGCTGTCGGGGTTGGCGTCGGCAATCGCTTGCGCAAAGTCATCGCAGGTCACGGCCTGGCCGTCGTGGCGGTCAAAGTAGAGCTTCATGCCGGCGGCAAAGCCCTCTTCGCCCACCAGGGTGTGCATCATGCGCACCACTTCGGCACCCTTTTCATACACGGTGGCCGTGTAGAAATTGTCGATGGCCATGTAGCTGTCGGGGCGCACGGGGTGGGCCATGGGGCCGGCGTCTTCCGGGAATTGCACCTGGCGCAGGGTGCGCACGTCTTCGATGCGCTTGACGGCGCGGGCGCTGGTGCTGCCGGCCATGTCCTGGCTGAACTGTTGGTCACGGAAGACGGTGAGGCCCTCTTTGAGCGACAGCTGGAACCAGTCGCGGCAGGTGACGCGGTTGCCGGTCCAGTTGTGGAAATATTCGTGGGCGACCACGCTTTCAACATTGCCAAAATCAACGTCAGATGCCGTGGCGGGGTTGGCCAGCACGAACTTGGTGTTGAAGATGTTCAACCCCTTGTTCTCCATGGCACCCATGTTGAAGTCGCTCACGGCGACGATCATGAAGCGCTCCAGGTCCAGGCTCAGGCCGAAGCGGGCTTCGTCCCAGGCGATGGACGCCATCAGCGAGTTCATGGCGTGCTCGGTCTTGTCGAGGTCACCGGCGCGCACGTAGATCTGCAGCAGGTGGTCCTTGCCGGCACGCGTGCGGATGCGTTGCTCGCGACGCACGAGGTCGGCGGCCACCAGCGCGAACAAGTAGCAAGGCTTGGGGTGCGGGTCGACCCAGACAGCGTAGTGGCGCTTGTCATCGATCGAGCCTTCTTCCACCAGGTTGCCGTTGGACAGCAGCGCGGGGTACTTCAGCTTGTCGGCCTTCAAGGTCACCTTGTAGGTGGCCATCACATCAGGGCGGTCCAGGAAGTAGGTGATGCGGCGAAAGCCTAATGCCTCGCACTGCGTGAAGAAGCCACCGCTGCTGGTGTACAGGCCCGACAGCTGCGTGTTCTTTTCAGGCGCGCAGGTGTTGCGGATCTCCAGCGTGAAGGGCTGCTCCGGCAGGTTGTCAAGCACCAGTTGCTGGTCTTCCACCCGGAACGACACCGATTCGCCATCGACCAGCACCCGCGTCAGGTTGAGGTCTTCGCCGTCCAGGCGCAGTGAAGCGCCCGGCTGCTCGGGGTTGCGCTCCAGGGTCATCTTGTTGATGACCAGGGTCTTGGCCGGGTCCAGGTCAAAGGTCAGGTCGACGGTCTTGATCCAGAACGCGGGGGCCGCGTAGTCTTCGCGGCGAATCAAATGGGCAGTGCCTTCACGCATGGGTGTGCTTTCTCAAACGCCTTGTTTCAGGCTGGCCTCGATGAAGGCGTCCAGATCACCATCCAGAACCTTCTGGGTGTTGGAGATCTCGACGTTGGTGCGCAAATCCTTGATGCGGCTGTTGTCCAGCACGTAAGAGCGGATCTGGTGACCCCAGCCCACATCGGTCTTGGTGTCTTCGAGCTTTTGCTGCGCTTCCTGGCGCTTGCGCATCTCGAAGTCGTACAGACGCGAGCGCAGGCGCTTCCAGGCCACATCGCGGTTGCTGTGCTGTGAACGGCCGTCCTGGCACTGCACGACGATGCCCGTGGGCATGTGCGTCAGGCGCACGGCCGAGTCGGTCTTGTTGATGTGCTGCCCGCCCGCGCCAGAGGCCCGGAAGGTGTCGGTGCGCACATCGGCCGGGTTGATGTCGATCTCGATGGTGTCGTCGATCTCGGGGTAGACGAACACGCTGGCGAAGCTGGTGTGTCGGCCGCCCGAGGAGTCGAAGGGCGACTTGCGGACCAGGCGGTGCACGCCGGTTTCGGTGCGCAGCAGGCCAAAGGCGTACTCGCCCTCGACCTTGATCGTGGCGCTCTTGATGCCGGCGGTGTCGCCATCGGTCATGTCTTCAACCGTGGCGGTGAAGCCCTTGCGCTCGGCGTAGCGGATGTACTGGCGCAGCAGCATACTGGCCCAGTCGCAGGCCTCGGTGCCGCCGGCGCCGGCCTGGATGTCCAGGAAAGCAGGCAGCGGGTCCGCCGGGTTGTTGAACATGCGGCGGAATTCGAGCGCGCTGACGCGGGCCTCTTGCGTGGCCACGTCGTCATAGATGGCTTGCAGGCCGTCGAAATCGTTGTCGGCCTTGGACATCTCAAACAGCTCGCCGTTGTCGGCCAGGCCCGATTCCAGTTCAGCGATGGTCAGGACGACGTTTTCCAGCGCCTTTTTCTCTTTGCCCAGCTCCTGGGCGCGCTTCGGGTCGTTCCAGACGGTGGGGTCTTCGAGTTCGGCGTTGACTTCGCTCAGGCGGCGGGATTTTTCATCCCAGTCAAAGATACCTCCGCAGGTCAGCGGTGCGCTGACCCAAATCAGCAATCTGCTGGCCCAGGGAGTTGATGTTTTCGATGTCCATGTTCTTGTCCGCAATCGGTGTTCAGGAGGCGCTCGGGGCGCCGATCAACCAGTATTTTCTCATGCGATATCCCCGAGATCAGGGATTGAGGAATTTGGCGATGTGCTTGGCCAATTCAACGGGTTGGTCATGGTGCACCATGTGGCCCGCCTCAGTGATGGTTTCCATCCTGAAATTGGGGACGGACTTGACGCGCTCCAGGAACTCATCGCGCGTGAACTTGCCATTGAAGAGCAAGAAATAGACCGTTTGGTCTGCCTCGACAAAGAGCACCGGCATGGTGAGGCGCTTGTAGAAGGCCTGCACTTCTTCCACGCGGTAAAGGATCGGCTGGGAGCGCTTGTGGGCAGGGTCGGCGTTGATGTGCCAGCGGCCACCCTCCTCGTGTGCCCATTGGGCGGCCAGCCACAGCGCGAAGTCCGGGCGCAGGCGCGGGTTGGTCGATCGCAGGCGTTTGGCCACGTCGGCCACCGAGTCGTAATCTTTCAAGCGGGCGGGGGCTTTGAGCTCGTCCAGCCATTTGACGTAGCGGCCGGGCGCGTCGTCAGGTTGGGTGGCGGGCATGCCGAACCCCTCCAGGTTGATCAGGCGCCGGATGCGCGCCGGGCGCACCCCAGCGTAGAGCATGACGACGTTGCCGCCCATGCTGTGGCCCAGCAGGTCAACTGGCAAGCTGGGTGACAGGGCATCCAGCAGGGCATCGAGGTCGCCCAAGTAGTCGGCGAAAAAGTAGCTGTCGCTGGCGGGGGCGCCTGTTTCGCCAAAACCACGCCAATCAATGGCGGCAATGGGGCGTGTTTCCCAGCCCGGCAATTGCCGCAGGGCATCCACCATGAACTGGAAGGAGGCTCCCACGTCCATCCAGCCATGGGCCAGCACCAGCAGCGGTTGCTCGGCCGTGGCATTCGTCAATTCACCCCATACCAAGGCATGGTGTCGCAGGCTGCGGGCGGCGATGAAATGCGAGCGCGCTTCGAACAGTGGCGAATAAACAGCTGGAATGGTCATGGTTTCGTGAAGTAGTTCATGAGGCCGGACCCCTGCCTGAGGGGTCGCGCAAGGGGTCATCCCTAGATCATGGCCCATGACGCGATTTTTCACCTAAGCTGCCAAGCTCTGTCCTCCTGTCTGCCAATGTGAGCGCGACCGCCATCACTTCTTCCGCTTCCAACCCCAGCGCCAATTCCTTGCCCATGCCCGCCCTTGGCCGCTTTGGCCCCTTGGCCCTGGCGGTCGCGGCACTGGCGGCCATTTGCATGGCCTTGATGGCCTGGTCACACATGAGCTGGCGCGGTTTGCAAGACCGTGGCCATGCCTTTGACACCCTGCTGGCCCAGACGCGGCTGGAGTCGCTGCGCAGCCAATGGCTGGCCGAACAGCTGCTGGAAGGGCGAATTCCCGCCAATCGCGAGCGTGTACAAGCGCCGTTGAACGAGGCCGTGCAGGCCGCTGCCCAGTTACTGGAAGAGCCCGCCCCCGCCATGCGCGGCACCCTGCAAACCTTGCTCAGCCGGCTGCAAAGCGCGCAGCAACTGTTGAAGCAGCGGCTGGAGCAACCGGGCACCGTCCCGGCGTCGCAGTTGATGGCCGCCATGGAGGCGGTGGACCAATCGGCCACCAAGGCCCGCACCGAATGGCAAACCGTGCTGCGCGACGAAACCCACGCGCAAAAGCAGATTGATTTGATCAACATGGGCATCGTGGGCCTGGTGACCCTGGTGCTGCTGACCTTGATCGGCCGCGCGCACAAGCAGCGCGAAGCCGCCACGCAGGCCTTGATGCGCCGTGAAGCCGAGCTGCAAGCCTTTGCTGACGCCCTGCCCGACCTGGCCTTCCTGCTGGACAAGGATGGCCGCTACATCGAGATTTTTGGCAACCATTCGTCCGCGCTGCTGGGCCGCCCGCGTGAACAACTGATCGGGCAACCCGCCTCGAAGTTTTTCTCGCAGGCCAACATGGCTTTGTTCATGGGCACGCTGACCAAGGCCCTGGAAACACGCCAGACGCAGACCCTGAGTTACCCCATCCGCATCATGGGCGGCCAGCGCCACTTTGACAGCCGCTGCGCACCCGTGGGGGACAGCGACCGCGTGGTCTGGATGATCTGGGATGTGACCGCCCGCCGCCGCGCCGAGCAGCGGCTGGTGCACATGACCCGCTTGTATGACTTCCTCAGCCAGGTCAACCAGGCCATCGTCTGGTCCACCACCGAATCCGACTTGCTGACCCATGTGTGCCGTGCGGCGCTGGAACACGGCCGCTTCAAGAAAGCCTGGGTGACGCTGAGCGAGTGGGACGGCGACGTCATGAGTTGCGAGGTTTTGCCCGGCTGCTCGCCGATGGACGCGATCATGCAGGCCTTCGACGGTTTCCTGCCCAGCCTTGACACGGATGCCCCGATGGACCGGGCCATGCACGAAGGCCGCATCTTCCACACGGCTGATCTCTCGCAAGTGCCCAACCGGCCAGCTTGGGCCGACGAAGCCCTGAGCCTGGGCCTGAAAGGCTGCGCCATCATCCCACTGCGCCGCGACATGCAGCTGATGGGCCACCTGTTCCTGCTCGACAAACAGCTCAACGCGCAAGACCAGGACGAGCGCGCCTTGTTCGAAGACGTGGCCAGCGACCTGGGTTTCGCCCTGACCAACCTGCACCGCGAATCCCTGCGCGAGCTGGCCGAAGAGCGCATCCGCCTGCACGCCGCCGCGCTGGAGAGCACGCGCGATGGCATGGTGGTGCTCAACCGCGAGCGCGTGTTGGTGTCCATCAACCCGGCCTTCACCGACATCACCGGCTACACCGAGGAAGACGTGCTGGGCCACACGCCCGAGTTCCTCTTCCCTGACAATCCACGCGATGTGATCAGCGATGTCCGCAAGGGCCTGATGACTGAATCAAGCTGGCAAGGCGAGGTCTGGAGCCAGCGCAAGAACGGCGAGCTGTTCATGACCAAACTGTCGGTCAGCTCGGTGCGCACGGCGGCCGGCAAGCCCAGCCACTTTGTGTGCGTGATGACCGACATCACCCAGCTCAAGCAGACCGAAGAGCGCCTGGCGCGCATGGCCCACTTCGACACCCTGACCGAGCTGCCCAACCGCGCCATGATCCACGAGCGCCTGGCCCACGCCGTGAGCCTGGCCGAGCGCCACCGCACTTTGGTCGGCGTGGTCTTTGTTGATCTGGACAACTTCAAGACCGTGAACGACGGCCTGGGCCACGCCGCTGGCGACAACCTGCTGCAGCAGGTGGCCCACCGCCTGAGTCAACGCGTGCGCCAGGAAGACACCCTGGGCCGCCTGGGCGGCGACGAATTCATCCTGGTGCTGGAGCACCTGCGCCATCCGCAGCAGGCCGCCCATGTGGCGCAAGCCATCCTCGATACCCTGAACGAGCCCTTCACGTTGGACAGCGGCCAGCAGGTGTATGTGCGCGCCAGCATCGGCATCAGCATGTACCCGGAAGACGGCGTGGACGCGGCCGAGTTGATCCGCGATGCCGACGCGGCCATGTACGAATCCAAGCGCCGCGGCCGCAACAACTTCAGCTTCTACACCAGCTCGTTCACCACAGACGCCACCAGCCGACTGCACATGGAAACGCGCCTGCGCCGCGCGGTCGAGCATGGCGAGTTCGTGCTGCATTACCAGCCGCTGGTGCGCTTGACCGACCGCAAGGTCGTCGCGCTCGAAGCCCTGGTGCGCCTGACGACGCCCGACGGCGTGCTGGAGCCCCTGCCCTCCATCGGCCCCGACGAATTCATCCCCGTAATGGAAGACACCGGCATGATCGTTGCCTTGGGCGAATGGGTGCTCAATGAAGCCTGCCGCCAGGGCAAGGCCTGGCTGGATGCCGGCATTGACTTCGGCCGGCTGTCGGTCAACCTGTCGCCCAGCGAAGTGCGGCGTGGCGGCGTGGTTGAACGCGTCTCGCGCATCTTGAACCGTACTGGCCTGCCCGCGCATCGGCTTGAACTCGAGATCACCGAAAGCGGGCTGATGGAATCCAGCGTGGGGGCCGAGCAGTTCCTGCACATGCTGCACGCGCTGGGCGTGTCGCTGTCGATCGACGATTTCGGTACCGGCTATTCGTCGCTGGCCTACCTGAAGCGCTTCCCCGTGCACCAGCTCAAGATCGACCGCAGCTTCATCCAGGACCTGCCAGGCAACAGCAGCGATGCCCAGCTGGTGCAGACCATGATCTCGCTGGCCAGGGGCATGAACCTGAACGTGGTGGCCGAAGGTGTGGAGATGCCCGACCAGGAGGCCTTCCTGGCCTCACTGGGTTGCGACATCGCGCAGGGCTACCTGTTCAGCCGACCCGTGCCCCCCGAACAGATCGAGCTGATTTTTCAGCAAGCGGAAGCCAGCAAAAAAAGCACGATCGTTCGATAATGGCGCATCGCAGCAGCGCCAAGGTCCGCCGATCATGTCTTCCGAACTCTCCGCCATCACCCCTTTGTCCGCCTTGCTGGCGGCCCGCAGCGCCCAGGGCAGCCGCGTCAGCTTCCAGGTGACCGAAGACTGGCAGCAGGGGCGAACCGCCTTTGGCGGCCTGCTTTCAGCGCTCTCCGCCCAAGCCATGCGTGACGTGTGCGGTGCCGATTGGCCCATGCGTGCCTTGCAGACCAACTTCGTCGGCCCTGTCGGCCTGGGCACCTTCCACGTCGACGTGGCCCTGCTGCGCCAAGGCAAGAATGTGCGCCAGGTGAAAGCCACGGTGGTGCAGGCCGATGCGCAAGGCGTCGAGCAGGTGTGCGGTATTTTGCTGGGCGTGTTCGGCACCGGGCGCACCTCGCAAATCGCCTCGCGCCGCCCTGTGCAACCGCCCGTGCCCGTGAGTGCCGAAGCGGCCGAGCCCTTGCCCTACCTGCCCGGCCTGACGCCCAACTTCACGCAGCACCTGGATTTCCGCCTGGCCGAAGGCGCCTTTCCCTTCACGGGCGGCGGCGACTGGCTCACCCGCTACCACCTGCGCCTGAAAGACAGCGACGGCGTGGACCCTGAGCTCATCGCCATCATGCTGACCGACGCCGGCCCCACCCCCGCGCTGTCACAAGCCAAGACCTTCGCGCCCGCCAGTTCGGTGTCGTGGGCGCTGGAGCTGCGCCCCGTTGCCAATGTCGATCCGGCAGGGCTGTGGCGCCTGGACCAAGACACCATCGCCTACGACGAGGGCTACGCCAACGACCGCGCTCACCTGTGGACACCCGATGGCCAGCTGGCCGCCTTTGGTTACCAGGTGGTGGCCGTGTATGCCTGATCCGGGCCTCGCCCTCAGCGAGGACGGCGGCGGCGCCCGGCCCGCATCGTTGGGCGAGTTGTTCATCGCCTTCACGGTGCTGGCCCTGCAGGGCTTTGGTGGCGTGATCGCCATTGCCCAGCGCGAGTTGTGCGAGCGCCGGCGCTGGCTGACACCCAAGCAGTTCGTGGAGCTGCTGGGCACCGCCCAAGTGCTGCCCGGCCCCAACGTTTGCAATCTGTCGCTCATGATCGGCGACCGCTTCTTTGGCTGGCGCGGGGCCGCCGTGGCCCTGGCCGGCATGATGACCGCCCCCTTGATCCTGATGCTGTTCCTGGCGTGGATCATCGCCCTGGTCCCTCACGATTCCACCGCCCATGGCCTGGTCCGTGGTGCCCTCGCTGGCATCGCCGCCGTGGCAGCCGGGCAGATCGTGGGCACCGTGCTGCGGCTGGCCGCGCCCTTGAAACAACACCCCTTGAGCCTGGGCGCCAGCCTTGCCCTGGTCGCCGCCGCTTTCGGCATGATGGCCTTGCTGCGTTGGCCGCTGGTCTGGGTGCTGCTGGGGCTGGGGGGCGCCACCTGCCTTGCAACCTACGCCGTGTTGCGGCGGAAGACCACATGAGTCCCCCAGCATCCCCCTGGGGCTGGGCACCAGAGTTGTGGTGGGATTTGTTCCAGCACTTCCTGGCCCTCTCCTTGATGTCGATTGGCGGCGCCATCACCCTGGTGTCCGAGATGCACCGCCGCCTCGTGACCGAAGCCGGCCTGCTGTCCGATGAAAACTTCACCGCCGCCATCGCTTTGGCCCAGGCTGCGCCGGGGCCCAATGTGCTGTTCGTGGGCTTGATCGGCTGGTACAGCGCCGGCATGGGGGGCGCTTTGGCCAGCCTCGTCGGCATCATGATCCCGTCCAGCACACTGGCATTGACGGCCTCGCGCTGGGTCGCCTCGCGCCGCGACTGGATGGGCGTGCAAGCATTTCAATCTGGCATGACGCCGGTCACCATCGGGTTGCTGCTGGCCACGGGCTGGCTGCTGGCGCCGTCGGTTGAACACCCTAGCGCCTTGCTGTTAAGCGCTGCGGTCGCCTTGCTGGTGTGGCGCACCAAAGTCCCGCTGATCGCCCTGGTCGGTTTGGGCGCCTTGCTGGGAGCACTGGGATGGGTATGAGCATCAATGTCATCCACCGCCCTGAGGCGCAATGCTTTGAAGCCATCGTGGATGGCCAGCGCTGCGTGGCCGATTACCAGCGCAACGGCAACATCGTGCAGATGACGCACACCGTCGTGCCACCGGCGCTGGAAGGCCGCGGCATCGCCGGTGCCCTGGTGCACGCCGCCCTGGTGTGGGCGCAGGCCGAGGGCCTCAAAATTGAGCCGGTCTGCAGCTATGTGCGCGCGTACCTGAAGCGCCACCCGGAGTGGCAGTCACTTCAAGCTTGACGAGGCCGTAGGCGCGCCAAACGCCCGAACACGCGTTGATGGGCTCATGGCCTGCGCCATTTGATCGGCGAAACGCGCCTGCAAGCGGTGGGCGCCCGCGGTGTCACGGTCAATGCTGGACACCCGCACCAGCAAGCCATCCAGCACCTGCCCCCGCAAGCCCAGCGACAGCTGCTGGAACTTGAAAGACGAGTCGTCGCTCACCACGCCATTGCCCAGCAAACGCCAATAAGTGATGGGCTCGGGACGGCCATCCATCTGCGCCTGCAGCTGCGTCACTGGCAAAGCCTGCCCCGCCACTTCGATCACTGCCGGCGTGACGCCTTGCACCGTGAACCCGCCAGCGCGGTAGCAAACTTCTGGGCGGTGCATCTGCAAGCCCACCGACTGCTGGCGGCCATAGGCCACCGACAGCATCAAGCGCTGGCCCTGCCCATTGATGTAGGTGCGCTCCAGCACCTGGTCGTACATCTGGAACTGCTTGGCCTTGTCCACGGCCGGCCGCACGAACACCGAACTGGCCGGGTCCAGGCGCCAATCGTCGAACTGGCTGGGGAAGATCGACTCCAGCGGCACCTGCGCACGCACGTCCATCGCGGCTTGCGTATTGGGCTTGCCGATGGCGGCCAGGCCAGCCACGGCCACCATGCTGGCCGCGAGCAGCCAGGCCTTGGTCCGATTGGGGCTCGTCATCGCCGGAACCTCTCTGGCAGCACCGCCCCCAGCAGCCGGTCGGCCCCGCCAATCAAGGCCAGCGCAAGCCCAAACAGCACCAGGCCCGCGAAGTGGTGCAAAAACCCCTGCCCCGCCCGGTCGCCCAGGTGGTAGGTCACCATCACCAAAATCATCACCCGCAGCACATTGGCCAGGAAGGACAAGGGCACCACCAGCACGGCCAGCAGCACATTGCGCAGCCACGACTGGTAGTTCATGAGGTTGCTGTACAGCAAGCCCATGGCCTCCAGGATGAACATGGAGTGCAAGCCCGCGCAGGCCTCGGCCACCAACAGTTGATACTGGCCTACGGTGATCACCACGCCCACATGCCCCACCGGATAACCCACCCAGCCCAACACGGTGCTGGACACGATGGACACCGCTTCCTTCAAGGGGCCCGTCACCACCAAGACCATGGCAAACGGCAAGGGCACCACGAACAGCAGGAACAGCAGCACGAACCAGATGTGCCGAAGCACCGCCCAGCCTTTGAAGCAGGCCAGCACGGCCACCAGCACCACATACAGCGACAGGATCTCCAGGCGCAGGAATTGTTGGGTGCGGCCAAAGGCGTACAGCGTCAGACCCAGCACGAGCAGCAGGATTGGCGCCCACCCTGCGGGCCGATCAGGCAAGGCCGCGATGGGGCCCGACTGCCGGTAAAACAACCAGGCTGCGGCCGCCAACAAAAGCACCTCGTGGCCTTGGCTGTAAGAAGACCACTCGCCGAACAAAAAATCCCACAAGGTGGGCAAGACCAGCGCGGCCAGGCCCAGGCCCGCAATGCCCCAGAACCGCCGATCAGGATCGGCAGACTGCGCGAAGGCCAAGCTGCTCACGGGGCCGAAGAAGCCGACGAAGCGCCAGCTGCCGACGCATCAGTACCCTTGGCATACGGGCCCAACAACTGAATCTTGGCACCCTGGCGCAAGGTTTCCATGCCCTTGGCCACCGCCTCACGTCGACGCTGATTGTTCATCACCGACTGAATGGCCTGCGCGGCGTCACGCCGATTGACCGGACCGGCTTCGGTGCGCACCAGGGTGCCGATCACCAGGCCATCCGGCCGCTCCAACACCAGCGAATGGCCAGGCTCCAGTGTGGAAAACTGCTTGAGCAGGGCCAGTGGCAGGTTCTCCGCCCATTCCACCATTTCGCGGCTGGTGGCCGGCAAACCGCTGGCACGCACCACCTCGTTGGCCTCCGCAAGGCTGGTGGTCGCTTTGACCCGGTCACGCCATGCCGGGGCGTCGGCTGGGCTCACCTTCACGGCCATTTCCTGGATGGTGTAACGGCGGCGGTCTTTGAACAGTTCGGGGTGTTCGTCGTAATAACGGTCGATGTCACCCGTGTTGGGCGGCACCGCCTTGTCGGCCAGGCGGTCCTGATACTCGCGCGCCAGAATTTCGCGTTTGGCCAGGGCCATGGCCTGCAGGACCTTGGGCGTGCTGTCGAGCTTTTGGGCACGCGCGGCCTGGGCGGCCAGTTCCTGCTCGACCAGCCCCTGCAGGACCTTCTCGCCCGCAGCCTGGCCCAGTTGCCCTGCCAGGGCGGGTTGGCGCTCGAGCACGGCCTGCACTTGGTGCACCGAGATTTCGTCTTCATTGACCAACGCCACAACCTGGCCATCGGCCGGGGCCTTGTCGGGCCCGCAGGCTGTCAACACCACCATCAACGACGACAAACAACCCAGTTTGAACAAGCGCATAGGCCCCCGACTCCAAATTATGAAAAAGTCATTATCGGTGACAGCACCAAGGCAGGGCCCCAAAGAAAACGGGCCCGAAGGCCCGTCATTCCTTGCAGACCCGAAGGTCTCAGCGTGCCGAGCGGCGGCGACGCACCATGAAGCCCACACCGGCCAAACCCATCAGGGCCATGGCGAAGTCGGCTGGTTCAGGCGCCGGAGAGGCCACCGGAGCGGTGGATGCCACAGCGTGGATGGTGCCCTGGTAGGCGCCATAGCTGGAGAAGAATGTGGCCTTGTTGCCCACCGAGACCGTCAAGGCCATCGTGTAGGAGCCTGCGCCCAGACCGTTGAACGAAAAACCGTCACTGGCATTGGTATCCAACAGGGTCGAGCTCAAGGTGCCGCCCGACAGTGCCAATTGGGTCACGTCCAAGTCGCGTGTGAAGAAGGACAAGTCAGTGGTCAGGACCGAACCGCCGACACCACCGCTGGTTGCGCCCAGCGTGAAGGTGTAATGGTCGGTGAAGGTGCCCGCGCTCCAGAAGGAATTGCTGAATTCCGTGTCGCCCGCGCCCAACAAGCCCAAAGCAGTGGTCGCTGCACCAGCTTGGGCGCCAGCCACCAGGAAGGCCGACAAAACGGCGGTTTTCAGTTTGTTCAGTGCAATTCCCATATGTTCCTTTGCATGCAAACAAGGGGTTTGTTTACGTGTAGATACATTGTGTGCCACCCCGGTGCGGCTTAACCATCCCGAACTTGGGGGGAAGTCATGCACCAAAACCCCCTCAGACCGGGGGGAAACGCACCAATTCGGCCAGAACTTCCGACATGCGGTAAGCCGCCCCTCGGTGCTTACCCGCAAATTGCAGGGCCTGTGTTGCCATGGCCTGGTGCCGGGCTGGCTCCATCAAGGTCAGTGCGGTCTTTAGTCCCTCAGACAGGGAAGCCACACGCACCGCCGCGCCGGCCGCTTCGCTCAACTCGGCGGCATCCGCAAAATTGAAGGTGTGCGGGCCCATGACCAAGGGGCAGGCACAGGCGGCCGCCTCGATCAGGTTTTGGCCTCCCAGGGGCGCGAAGCTCCCGCCCAGCAAGGCCACGCGGGCCAAGGCGTAATAGGCGGCCATTTCGCCCATCGAATCGCCCAGCCAGACATCGCACGCCAGGGACTGGGCATCCGGTCCGTCGCTGCCCCATTGGCTGCGGCGCGACAAGCTCAGACCATGCTGCGCCACCAGCCCCACCACCTCGTCAAAACGCTGCGGATGGCGCGGCACGATCAGCAAGCGCGGCCAGGGGCGCTGGCCTGCGCCCGACTTTGCCAAACCCACCCAGGCATCGAGCAACTCGGCCTCTTCTCCTTCGCGCGTGACGGCCGCCAGCACCACCGGCCGCTCACTCAGGGCCGCCCAGCGTTGCCCTTGCGCGAGCAGGTCTGGCGACGGCGTCAGGTCGAACTTGACGTTGCCACACACCTTGACCTGCTGCGCACCAGCCTGGACCAGGCGCTCGGCATCAGCCTGGGTTTGCGCCAAGGCCATTGCCAGGCTTTCAGCGGCAGGACGCAGCAAAGGCGCAAAGCGCAAGGCTTGCCTCAGGCTCTTGGCGCTGAGGCGGGCGTTGGCCAGCACCATGGGCACGGCCAGCGCCTTGGCCCCTCGCTGCACATTGGGCCAAATCTCCGTTTCCATCAGGATGCCGATGGCTGGGCCGTGCTGCTGCAAAAAGCGGCGCACGGCGCCCGGGGTGTCGTAAGGCAGCCAGGTTTGCACATCGCCCTCGCGCAGCAGGGCGCGGCCAGCCTCACGCCCTGTGGCGGTGCCATGGGTGAGCAGCAGGCGCATGCCCGGCCAGGACTCGCGCAAGGCGGCAATCAGCGGGCGGGCGGCCAGCGTCTCGCCCAATGACACGGCATGCACCCACACCACGGGCCCAGCTGAAGCCGGCGCGGCCAAAACCGCCTGCCGGTGTGCCTTGCCATACCAGCCCAGGCGCGCAGGCCAGTCCAGGCGGTAAAGCGGCTCTTGACGGCCACGCCGCCAAACTCGCCAAAGATACGCGGGCAGCAACAGGCGCAGCAGCAGGGTGTAAGCCTGCTGCGCCAACCAGGTCTTGATCACCCGGTCAGTGCGCGCTGGCGCCGACGTGGGCGTCAGGCTTCACCGCCAGGATCGCGGCCATGAACTGCTTTTGGATGCGGTCCAGCGCGGCTTGCGTCTGGCCTTCAAAACGCAGCACCAGCACCGGCGTGGTGTTGGACGCCCGCACCAGGCCAAAGCCATCGGCAAAGTCCGCACGCAAGCCGTCGATGGTGATCACTTCCACGGCATCGGGGAACTTGGCGGTTTCCTTGAGCTTGGCCACCACATCATGGTGTTCGCCCTCGGCGCAGGCCACGTTCAACTCGGGTGTGCTGAAGCTGGTGGGCAAGGCATCAAGCACGGCGCTGGGGTTGCTCACCTTGCTCAGGATCTCCAGCAGGCGGCCGGCCGTGTAGGTGGCGTCATCAAAGCCATACCAACGCTCAGAGAAGAAGATGTGGCCGCTCATTTCACCCGCCAGCGGCGCCCCTGTTTCCTTCAGCTTGGCCTTGACCAGCGAGTGCCCAGTCTTGTACATGGTGGGCACGCCACCGGCTTCGCGGATGGCCTGGGCCAGGCGCTGGCTGCACTTCACGTCGAAGATGATCTGGGCACCGGGCACGCGCGTCAGCACGTCACGGGCAAACAGCATGATCTGGCGGTCTGGGAAGATGTTGTTGCCATCCTGCGTGACCAGGCCGAGGCGGTCACCGTCACCGTCAAAGGCCAGGCCCAGTTCGGCGCCATGTTCTTTCACGGCCTTGATCAAATCGACCAGGTTCTCTGGCTTGGAAGGATCGGGGTGGTGGTTGGGGAAATCGCCGTTCACCTCCGAGTACAGCTCGATCACCTCGCAGCCCAGCGCACGCAGGATGCCCGGGGCCGAGGCACCGGGGATGCCGTTGCCAGAATCGACCACGATCTTCATGGGTCGGGCCAGCTTGCAATCGCCAACGATGCGCTGGGTGTACTCGGCCAGGATGTTCAACTCGCTGAGGGCGCCACTGCCCGTGGCGTAGTCTTCGGCCTCGATGCGCTTGCGCAGGCCCTGGATGTCATCACCGTAAATGGCGCGGCCACCCAGCACCATCTTGAAGCCGTTGTAATCCTTGGGGTTGTGGCTGCCGGTGACCTGGATGCCGCTGTGGCAACCTTGGTCTCCGCGGGTGGCGGCCACGTAATACAACATGGGGGTGGTCACGGCGCCCAGGTCGATCACGTTGATGCCGGTGGACCGCAGGCCCTTGATCAGGGCGGCAGCCAGGCTGGGGCCAGACAAACGGCCATCGCGGCCAATGGCCACCGCTTTTTCACCCAGCTTGAGTGCTTCGGTGCCAAAGGCGCGGCCCAGGTGCTCAGCCATGGCAACGTCCAAGGTCTTGTCCACGATGCCGCGGATGTCGTATGCCTTGAAAATGGATGCGGTGACTTGCATGGTGTTCCTTTGCTGATTTGGATGGAATGGAATCTGTGATCGGGTGGCGCAACGGTGCGCCTTGGGGATGGATTCTAGAGACCCTGTGCGATGGACCTGTGACGGATTGCAGATACGATGCCAGCTCGGCGATCAAGCACCTCCTGTTCCACACCATGTACACCGCGCAAATGCACATCGACTCGCCTTTGGGCAAGGTCTTGCTCGCGCGCACGGCACTGGGCTTGGCCGGGCTGTGGTTTGCCGAAGGCCAACGCGATTTCCCCGGCACGCTGAACGCCTCTACAAAACCGGACGATCCACTGTTCAAAGAAGTGGAGTCGCAGCTGCAGCGCTACTGGGCCGCACCCAGCGGCATGGCAGCACATTTTGACGTCCCGCTCGACTTGCTGGGCACGCCATTTCAACAGTCCGTCTGGCGTGCCTTGCTGACAATTGCCCATGGTGAGATTTGCAGTTACGGTGACATCGCCCAGCGTCTTGGCAACCGCCATGCCAACCGTGCGGTGGGCTTGGCGGTGGGCCGCAATCCCATCTCTGTCATCGTTCCTTGCCACCGGGTGCTGGGCCGCGACACCCGACTCACCGGCTATTCCGGCGGCCTGCACCGAAAAATGGCCTTGTTGACCCAGGAAGGGCACCTCGTCCACGGCGATCGCCTTCACCGCCCGGTTCCCGGCCAGGCCTCCCTGGTATGAAAGTGCGCGACCTCCTCGAAATGCTGCTTCTGGCCGCGATCTGGGGTGCCTCCTTCCTGTTCTTGCGCATGGCCGCACCGGCGGTGGGCTCGCTGGCGGTGGCCGCAGTGCGGGTCACCGGCGCTGCCCTCCTGCTGTTGCCATTGCTGATGCTGCGTGGCGATCTGGCTCGCCTCAAGCCATGGCTGCCGGCCTTGCTGGTCTCCGCCTTGCTGTCCTACGTGCTGCCATTTTCAGGGCTCAGCCAGGCTGCCCGTACCCTGCCCGCCGGGCTCATGTCCATCCTCAATGCGACCACGCCTCTTTGGGGTGCGCTGGTCGGCTGGTGGTGGGCGGGTGAGCGCTTGTCGGCCAGCCGATTGCTGGGCTTGTCATTGGGTTTTGGCGGCGTGGCACTGCTGGCCGCCGACCGCTCACAGATCGCCTCGGCCGCGGCATGGCAAGCCGTGGCGCTGTGCCTGGCCTCGACCCTGATGTACGCGCTGGCCGTTCACCATGCCAAGCGCCACCTCAGCGCCCTGTCACCGGTCAGCGTCAGCGCGGGCTCGCTGGGCTGCGCCGCGCTGATGCTGGCCGGGCCGGCGTGGTGGTTGGGCCCGCAGGCAGCCCAAGGGCCTGCACTTCAGTGGGGCGACGTGCCCACCGCGATCTGGGTCGCCCTGCTAGGCCTGGCCGCTTTTTGCACAGCCTTGGCTTACCTGCTTTTTTACAGACTGATCGCCCGCGTCGGCCCCACCAAGGCGCTGACCGTGACCTTCCTGGTCCCCGTGTTCGGCATGTTGTGGGGCAGCGTGTTTTTGAACGAGCAACTCAGCGCCTCCATGCTGGCCAGCACCACGGTGATTGTGCTGGGCACGGTGCTGTCGAGCGGGGCCTGGACGCCATGGGGCCGCGATCATCCGCCGAAAACTGCTTGAGTCGATCGCTTAGCTGCACCGCTGCCGCCCTCGTTCGCTTCTAGGGATTGATGGCCTTCCAGGGCCATGGAACCATGCACGAAGACCATCCAACCCGAGGACTCTTCTCATGAAAAAACTGGCAGCGCTCCTTGTTCTGAACACCGCACTCGCACTGCCGGCCATGGCTGTGCCCCTGGCTCAATGGGATTTCAACACGGACGATGGCCTGGTCAACACAGGCAGCCTGGCCCCGGTGCTGGGGTCTGGCAGCCTAGCCCTGGTCGGTGGCGCCACCAGCTTTTTCACCTCAGGCTCGCCCAACGATCCAGCCCCATTTCCCTTGGACAGCGCGTGGTCCGTGGGCAGCTACCCTGCTCAAGGCAGTGAGTCGGGCACGGCCGGGGTTGAAGGATGGGTCTCCACCGTGGGCCACGCCGATGTCGTGTTGAGCTTTGACTTCAAAACTCAGCCCAGCGGCAACAAATGGTTCGCGCTGCAGGCCAGTGACAATGGCGGCGGCGCATGGCTTGACTTGGCGGTGTTCGACGTGCCCGCCGCTGACGCCTGGTTCACCCAGACCTTCAACGTGTCCTCGCTGCTACCCTCGGTGAACAACAACTCGGGCTTCGGGTTCAGGCTGGTGGCGGTCTTCAAGCCAGGCACCGGCGTGTACGAAGCCAGTGAAGCGGGCTACAACGGCGACTTCGGCTTGGAGTACGACCAGCTGTCGGTGCAGGCCACCGCCGTGCCCGAACCCACCAGTTTGTGGCTGATGTTGGGTGGCTTGCTGAGCTGTGGCCTTGCCCTGACAAAACGCCGGGGCTGAGGTTCTACGGTAGGCTCCTGTGCGCAGGAGACACCGCATGCCAACGACGACAACCAACCCCACCACCCCCCGCTGGTTCTGGGAAGACCTGACCCCAGGCCTGACCATGAGTTTCGGCCCGAAGCTGGTCGACCGCGATGAAGTGATCGACTTTGCTCGAAAGTTCGACCCCCAGCCCTTCCACCTCAGCGAAGAAGCCGGCAAGGCCTCTTTGTTTGGCGGCCTGGCGGCCAGCGGCTGGCACACCAGCAGCATGGTGATGCGCCTGATGTGCGATGGCTTTTTGCTGGATTCATCCAGCCTGGGGTCGCCCGGCCTGGATAGCCTGAAATGGCTCAAACCGGTGATGGTGGGCGATGAAATCCGCGCGGTTTTAACAGTGCTGGCCAACCGCCCAATGAAAAGTCGGGCCCATGTGGGCCTGATCCAGTCACGTTGGGAAGGGATCAATCAGCGCGGCGAGGTGGTGCTGTTGCTGGAGAGCTGGGCCATGTTCGGCCGGCGGCATCCGGCCACGGCCGAAGGCATGCAAGCTTGAGCAGGCCAAGCAAAAAGCCCTGACGCTTGTGCATCAGGGCTTTGCAATTTTGGCGGAGTGGACGGGACTCGAACCCGCGACCCCCGGCGTGACAGGCCGGTATTCTAACCAACTGAACTACCACTCCGCAGTGGTAAAACCAAACAAAACTGGCGTCTCCTAGGGGATTCGAACCCCTGTAGCCACCGTGAAAGGGTGGTGTCCTAGGCCTCTAGACGAAGGAGACTCGTCTTCAAAACTCAACACTCGGGAACAAACCAAGCCGCCCGTTTGACGCCACCTTTTGAATGGTGGAGGTAAGCGGGATCGAACCGCTGACCTCTTGCATGCCATGCAAGCGCTCTCCCAGCTGAGCTATACCCCCATCGTGTTTCACTTGCGGTGACTTGCACGGCAGGGCGCCAAACTGGCACCGAGACTTGTTCCTAACAAAATCAACTCGTCAATCAACATGGCGGAGTGGACGGGACTCGAACCCGCGACCCCCGGCGTGACAGGCCGGTATTCTAACCAACTGAACTACCACTCCGCAGTGGTTTAACTGACAACTAACTGGCGTCTCCTAGGGGATTCGAACCCCTGTAGCCACCGTGAAAGGGTGGTGTCCTAGGCCTCTAGACGAAGGAGACAAAAATCTTTTCTACCTGTTCGACACTTCGCTTTTCAAAGCACACCAGACACCAAATTTGGTGGAGGTAAGCGGGATCGAACCGCTGACCTCTTGCATGCCATGCAAGCGCTCTCCCAGCTGAGCTATACCCCCGTCAACGGTTTCTGTTTTTCAACATGCCACCGTTTTTGTTGGTCTGCCCGGCTGCTTTGAATAAACAAAGCGTCGTTCAAGCAAGACCAAAAGTATACATCGATTTTTGACGTTTTATCAAGTCAGCTGCAAACGTTTCAACACGTTTTCACGCTCGAACAACTCCAGCACCGCATCGACCGACGGCGTTTGTGATCGGCCGCACACCAGCAGGCGCACGGGGATGGCCAGTTGGGGCATCTTCAAGCTGAATTGAGCCAGGGTCTCTTTCAAGGCCAGCGCAATGGAGGCTTTATCCCACGTGACGGTGGCCAGGCGCTCGCGCAGTGCGGCCACGGCGGGCTTCACCGCATCGGTCAGTTGGGCGGCCAGCTCTTCTGCCGGAGGCTGCACATCGGCCACGTACATGGACAACCAGTCGGCCAATTCCACCGTGGTCGAGCAACGGTCCTTGAACAAGGCACACGCGCGGTTCAGCAAATCGCCCGAGGCCAGTGCGGCAGGCACCTGGACACCACGCGCAGCCCATTGGCCACGCACCAGTGGCGCCAGCACATCATCAAACGTGGTTTTCATGTGCTGCTGGGCCACCCAGCGCAGCTTGGCTTCGTCGAATTGGCCAGCGCTCTTGCCCAGGTGGTCCAGGTTGAACCACTCGATCAGTTGCTGGCGCGAGAAAATTTCGTCGTCACCATGGCTCCAGCCCAGGCGGGCCAGGTAGTTCACCACGGCGTCGGCCAGGTAGCCTTCGTCGCGGTATTGCGTGACGGCCTTGGCGCCATGGCGCTTGGACATCTTCTCGCCTTCGGCGTTGAGCACGGTTGGCAAGTGGGCGTAGACCGGCGGCTCGTGGCCCAGCGCGCGCAGGATGTTGATCTGGCGCGGGGTGTTATTGACGTGGTCGTCGCCGCGGATCACGTGGGTGATGGCCATGTCCAGGTCATCGATCACCACGCAGAAATTGTAGGTGGGCGTGCCATCGGGGCGCGCAATCACCAGGTCGTCCAGCTCGTCATTGCTGATCTCGATGCGGCCCTTGACCTTGTCGTCCCACACCACCGAACCGCCCACGGGGTTCTTGAAGCGCAGCACGGGCTGCACGCCTTCGGGCACGGGCGGCAAGGTCTTGCCGGGCTCGGGGCGCCAGGTGCCGTCGTAGCGCGGCTTTTCCTTGTTGGCCATCTGGCGCTCGCGCAGCGCGTCGAGTTCGGTCGTGCTCATGTAGCAGGGGTAGACCAGGCCTTTGGCCACCATGTCTTGCAGCGCGGCCTTGTAGCGGTCCATGCGTTGCATTTGGTAGAAGGGGCCTTCGTCGATGTCCAGGCCCAGCCACTGCATGCTTTCCAGGATCACATCGACGGCTTCTTGCGACGAGCGCTCGACGTCGGTGTCTTCGATGCGCAGTATGAACACGCCCTTGGAAGCGCGCGCGAAAGCCCACGGGTACAGGGCCGAGCGGATGTTTCCCAGGTGGATGAAACCGGTGGGCGACGGGGCAAAACGGGTGCGAACTTGGGTCATGAGTCGATGCTGTTCAGGCCCGAGGCCAGGTCGGCCTTGAGGTCTTCGATGTGTTCAAGGCCCACGGCCACGCGGATCATGCCCTGCGTGATGCCGGCGGCCTGGCGCTGGTCTTCGCTCAGGCGGCCGTGCGAGGTCGTGGCCGGGTGGGTGATGGTGGTCTTGGTGTCGCCCAGGTTGGACGTGATCGAGCAGATGCGGGTGTGGTCGATCACGGCGAAGGCGTTGCGGCGCGCGGCTTCGGCACCCTCGCCTTTCGTGACGAAGCTCACCACGGCACCGCCCAGGCCGCCTTGCTGCTTCATCGCCAGCTCGTGCTGCGGGTGCGATGGCAAGCCGGGGTAATACACGCGCTCAACGCTGGGCTGCGCTTCCAGCCATTTGGCCAACGCCAGCGCATTGGCGCTCTGCGCGGCCATGCGGATCGACAGCGTTTCCAGGCCTTTGAGCACGACCCACGCGTTGAAAGGCGACAGGCTCATGCCCGCGCTGCGCATCACCGGCACGAACACGTTCTCAATGAGCTGTTCGCTGCCGCAAATGGCACCGGCCACCACGCGACCCTGGCCGTCCAGGTACTTGGTGCCCGAGTGGATGATCAGGTCGGCGCCCAGCTTGGCGGGGCGTTGCAAGGCAGGCGAACAAAAGCAGTTGTCGACCGCCAGCAAGGCGCCCGCGGCGTGCGCCACCTCGGCCAGTTGCGCGATGTCGCAGACCTCGGTCAGCGGGTTGCTGGGCGTCTCGGCGAACAGCAGCTTGGTGTTGGGCTGAATCGCGGCGCGCCACTCGGCCACATCGGTCTGAGACACAAAGGTGGTCTGCACGCCGAACTTGCCGAACTCGCCTTGCAGCAGCTTGATGGTCGAGCCGAACACGCTGCGCGAGCACACCACGTGGTCGCCCGCCTTGAGCAAACCCATCACCAACAGCATGATGGCCGACATGCCGCTGGACGTGGCAATCGCCGCCTCGGTGCCCTCAAGCGCGGCCAGGCGGCGCTCGAACATCATCGTGGTCGGGTTGGAGAAGCGCGTGTAGACGAAGGCTTCTTCTTCGTTGGCAAAACGCGCCGCCGCCGTGGCCGCATCCGGGTGATTGAAGCTGCTGGTCAGGAACAGCCCTTCGGAGTTTTCGCCCCACTCGGTGGCGGGCAGGCCTTCGCGCACGGCCAAGGTTTCCAGGCGAACGTCGGGCGCAAACTCCTTGCGCGGCAGGCGCTTTTTCTCGGGCTTGGGATCAAGCGTGCTCATGGTGGCGATCAGTCCGGTGAGTGCTGCAAGGCCAGGCGCGAGTGGTCAGCGTCGTCCTCGCCCTTTTGCGTCAGGCGTTGCGATTCAATCGCGGCAAAGTCCTCGGCGCTGACGTCACCCGTGATGTAGACGCCATCGAAGCACGAAGCCTCGAAGCTCTTGATGCCCGGGTTCAGTTTGGCCACGACCTTCTTCATCGCGTCCACATCTTGGTAGATCAGCGCATCGCAACCGATGATCTGGCGGATTTCTTCCACGTTGCGGTTGTGAGCCACCAGTTCTTCCTTGGTGGGCATGTCGATGCCATACACATTGGGGAAGCGCACCGGCGGCGCGGCCGAGGCCAGGTAGACCTTGTTGGCGCCGGCTTCACGCGCCATCTGCACGATTTCTCGTGACGTGGTGCCGCGCACGATGGAGTCGTCGACCAGCAGCACGTTGCGGCCCTTGAATTCCATGCCGATGGCGTTGAGCTTCTGGCGCACGGATTTCTTGCGCACGCCCTGCCCCGGCATGATGAAAGTGCGGCCCACGTAGCGGTTCTTGACGAAGCCTTCGCGGTAAGGCTTGCCCAGCTTTTGCGCCAGCTGCATGGCCGATGGGCGGCTTGATTCGGGGATCGGGATGACCACGTCGATCTCGGAAGGCGGCATCGTGGAGATGACGCGTTGTGCCAGTGTCTCGCCCATGTTCAGGCGGGCCTGGTAGACCGACACGCCATCCATGACCGAATCCGGACGGGCCAGGTAGACGTACTCGAACATGCAGGGGTTGAGCACCGGGTTCGCGGCGCACTGCTCGGCGTGGACTTGGCCATTCAGGTCAATGAACAGGGCTTCGCCGGGCTTCACGTCACGCACAAATTTGTGGCCGGTGCCTTCCAGGGCCACGGATTCGCTCGACACCATCACCGTGGAGCCTTCAGGCAGATCGGCCACGCCGTAGCACAGCGGGCGGATGCCGTAGGGATCACGGAAGGCCAGCAGGCCATGCCCTGCGATCAGGCAGACCACGGCGTAAGAACCCTTGATGCGCTTGTGCACGGCGCGCACGGCGGTGAAGACAGCTTCGGGCGTCAGCGGGCCCTTGACACCCACGCGCTCCAGTTCGTGCGCCAGCACGTTGAGCAGCACCTCGGAGTCGCTCTCGGTGTTGATGTGGCGGCGGTCAATGTCGAACAACTCACGCTTGAGGCCATGCGCATTGGTCAGGTTGCCGTTGTGCACCAGCACCAGGCCGAAGGGCGCGTTCACGTAAAAGGGCTGGGCCTCTTCTTCGTTGAAGGCGTTGCCAGCGGTGGGGTAACGCACCTGGCCCAGGCCCACCGTGCCCGGCAGCGCGCGCATGTTGCGGGTGCGGAACACGTCTTTCACCATGCCGCGCGCCTTGTGCATGAAGAACTTGCGTCCCAGTGCATCCGGCCCGGCGGTCACGATGCCGGCGGCGTCTTGACCCCGGTGCTGCAGCAGCAGCAAGGCGTCATAGATCAGTTGGTTGACAGGCGTCTTCGAAATCACACCGACGATGCCGCACATGGTTCACCTCTTCCGCAAAAACAAACAACAACGCAAATTCAATTCAAGACTGCTCGGGCAGGAATTTGACCACCTGCTCAGGCAGAACAGGCCTCAGGCCTGTCAGCAAAATCTGTAACCCCGCCACGCCGCGTGACGATTGCCACGGTTCCCAGGCCCGCACTGGCGTCATGCTCACCACCGTGCACACGATCAAGGCCACGAGCACGCCACGCAACAATCCAAATCCGGCACCCAGCACACGGTCTGGTCCGCTGAGCACCGATGCTTTGATCATTTGGGCCACTGCCCATGAAATCAAGGCCCAAACCAGCCAAGCCACCACAAACACCACCAGCATGCCCGCAATCACGTTCAGGCGAGAACCTGGCTCACCCACCGGAATCAAGCGAGCACCCTCGGGCCCATACCACTGGGCTGCAAAATAAGCCACCGCCCACCCGAGCAAGGCCAGCACTTCGGTCACCAGCCCGCGCCAGGCCCCCACGATGATGGACAAGAGCAAGCCCAGGGCCAGCACCACATCCACCAAGGTCCAGGCGCTGCCATCCACCACGGCGGTCACAAGGTCAGCAAGGCACTGGTCATGCCAGCCTTGCGCAAGGTGTCCACGGCTTTGTCGGCTTCAGCCTTGTTGGCATACGGGCCCACGCGAACGCGGATCTTCTTGCCGCCATTGACGGTGACCTCCTGGGTGTAGGTTTTGACGCCTGCACGTTCGGCCTTCATACGTACTTCACGGGCTGTCGGTAGGTCAGAAAAAGCACCAATTTGCACCACATAGCGGGTGGCCGCTGCCTCGGCAGACGCAGGCTTGGCGGGCGGCTTGCCCTCCAGCAAGGATTTGGCACGTGCTGCGTCTTTGGCCGCCGAGTTTTCTGCCACCGCCACGGGTTTAACCGGCTCTTTCTTGAGCACCTCTTTGGCTGGCGCGGGCTTGACGGCGGCTGCCACCGCTTGTGAAGCCTGTGCACGCGCTGGCGCGGGTTTGCTGGCAGAAGCCGCTGCGCTGGCACGGGCCGCTGGCTTGTTGGCCACGGGTGCTGGTGCTTCGGCCTCATCCTTGTCGGATTCGGGCGGGGCCTCCTCAGCCACCGGCACGGTCACGCTGGCAATGGAAGGTGCCGGCCTGGGTGACACCGGGGCACCGCCACGAGGCACGGCAGACACCACCTGCACATCGGGGCCCAAGGGCCGAGGTTGGGTTTCGAATAACCAGGGCAGGCCGACCACGCCCACGCCCACCAGCACCACCATGCCCACCAGGCGGCGGCGGGCGCGCACACGCGCCACCTCGATGTCGGCCGATGACAGCGGCGAGACGTCAGCCACGGCGGGTGTGGATCGCTGACGAAGGCGCTGTAGGAACGATGGCAACGACATGCTCGGTGGGTCGGCGGGTTATGGAATCAGTGAAGGTGAGGTGCGTTCAACCGAGGCAAGCCCTCGTGCAAAACGCCGCCGACGGTGAAGAATGAACCAAAGACGATGATTCTATCCGTCGGCCCCGCTGCGGCCAATGCCGCGTGCAGGCCGGCCATCGGGTCAGCATGGGTTGTGACCGTGGGTTGAGGGCGCACCAGCGAGGTACTTTGCCCAGAAATCGCGCGCACAACATCGGCCAATTGCGCAGCACTGGCCGCCCGCTCCGTGGGCAACTCGCAGCAATACCAGGCGTCGATCACCTGAGTCAACTTGGCCACCATGCCGGCCAGGTCCTTGTCGGCCATGGCGCCCCACACCGCGTGGGTCTTGGGCGAAAAACCCATTTGGTCGAGGTTGGCCGCCAGGGTGGCCGCGGCATGCGGGTTGTGGGCCACGTCCAGGATCAGGGTGGGCTGCCCGGGAATGATCTGGAAACGGCCGGGCAATTCCACGGTGGCCAGCCCCGTGCGCACGGCCTGGGCTGACACGGGCAGGCGTTGCCGCACCGCATCCAGCGCGGCCAGCACGCCCGAGGCGTTCAGCAATTGATTGACCCCACGCAAGGAGGGATAGGCCATGCCGTTGAAACGCTTGTGGCGCCCAGCCCAGGACCACTGCTGACGATCGCCGGAGTAATTGAAATCACGGGCGAACAGCCACAGGTCGGCGCCCAGCGTTTGGGCATGGTCGACCACGCTTTGCGGTGGCTGCGGGTCGGAGACGATGGCCGGGCGGCCTGCCCGCAAAATGCCTGCCTTCTCGCGGCCAATGGCTTCGCGGTCGGGGCCCAGGTAGTCCATGTGGTCCAGGTCGATGCTGGTGATGATGGCGCAGTCAGGGTCGACCACATTGACGGCGTCCAGGCGGCCACCCAAGCCCACTTCCAGCACCACCGCGTCCAGGCCAGCCAGGGCCAGCAAACGCATGATGGCCAGGGTGGTGAACTCGAAGTAGGTCAGTGCCAGCTCACTGCGGGCGTCCTCCACCGCTGCAAAGTGCGGCAGCAGCGCTTCGGCCTTCACAGACAGGCCCATCACGCGGCAACGCTCTTCAAAATGCACCAAGTGGGGCGAACCATAAACGCCCACCTTGAAACCCGCCGACAGCAAGATGTTCTCGATCATGGCGCAGGTCGAGCCCTTGCCATTGGTGCCGGCCACGGTGAACACCACTGGGGCGGTGGTCTCCGTGGCTTCATCCGCCTCGAGCCCACAAGGGGTGCCCAAGGTGACCGCCATGCGCTGCCAGACCTGGGACACGCGCTCCAGCCCCAGGTCAATGGTGACCGGGTGCAAGCGCTCGCAATGCGACAGCCACTCGGCCAGCGTGGTGGGACGGGAAAGATCGTGGGGGGCGTCGGAAGAGGTGCTCATGAACAATCAGATCGCGCCAGAAAACGGAAACGGGCTGCAAACAGCGCAGCCCGCATGGTGGAATGAATCGAAGGTATCGGCAGTGAAGGCGCTGGCTTTCCTCAGGCCACCAGGGCATCGACCGGCTGGCGCAGCAACATGGCCAGCGAGCGGGCAATGACCAAGCGCAACTCGCGGCGGTCGATGATCATGTCCACCCCACCCTTTTGCATCAGGAACTCCGAGCGCTGGAAGCCCTCGGGCAGCTTCTCGCGCACGGTGTTCTCGATGACCCGCGGGCCGGCAAAGCCAATCAGCGCCTTGGGCTCGGCGATCACGATGTCACCCATGAAGGCGAAACTGGCCGACACGCCGCCCATGGTGGGGTCGGTGAGCACGCTGATGTAGGGCAGCTTGGCTTTGGCCAGCAAGGTCAGGGCCGCGTTGGTCTTGGCCATTTGCATCAGGCTGAGCAAGCCCTCTTGCATGCGGGCGCCACCCGTGGCCGTGAAGGACACGAAAGGCATCTTCTGCTCTACCGCAGCCTCAACGCCACGCACAAAGCGCTCGCCCACCACGGAGCCCATTGAGCCGCCCATGAAGTCGAACTCGAAGCAGGCGGCCACGACCGGAATGCTGTGCACCGAGCCGCCCACGACCACCAGGGCATCGGTCTCACCAGTGGCTTCCATGCCTTGCTTGAGGCGATCAGGGTACTTCTTGTTGTCCTTGAACTTCAAGGCATCGACCGGCAGCACTTCCTGGCCCAGCTCGAAGCGCCCTTCGGCGTCAAGGAAGGCGTCCAGGCGGGCGCGCGCGCCGATGCGGTGATGGTGGCCGCACTTGGGGCACACATTCACATTGGCTTCCAGGTCGTTCTTGTAGAGCACCGTTTCGCACGATGGGCACTTGACCCACAGGCCCTCGGGCACCTGCCGACGCTCGGACGGGTCGGTGGGTTGAATCTTGGGCGGAAGCAGTTTTTCAAGCCAGCTCATGTCAGGCTCCTTTCAAGGAATCCAGGGCCGTGCGGATCTCGGAAATGAAATCACTGGCGGCCTTCACCACGGTCTCGGGCGATTGCGTTTCCAGCAATTGCACGATGCGCGAACCAATCACAACGGCATCAGACACCGCGGCCACGGCCTTGGCGGTCTCGGCATCGCGGATGCCAAAGCCAACACCGACAGGCGTGTTCACATGGGACTTGATCAGCGGCACCATCCGGGCCACCGCGTCGGTGTCCAGGTGGCCAGCGCCGGTCACGCCCTTGAGCGACACGTAATACACATAGCCACTGGCCACCTTGCCAACCTGCGCCATGCGCTCTTCGGTCGAGGTGGGGGCCAGCAGGAAGATGGGGGCCAGTTCGACCGCATTCAAACGCGCGGCGAACTGCTCGCATTCTTCAGGCGGGTAGTCCACGACCAGGACGCCATCGACGCCCACGGCCTTGGCATCCTTCACAAAGGCACCCTCGCCCTGGCGGTGGTCGTAGGCTTCAATGGGATTGGCATAGCCCATCAGCACCACCGGCGTGGTGGCATTGCGCTCGCGAAAGCGCTTCACATCGGCCAGCACGTGCTTGAGCGAAATGCCTTTGACCAACGCCCGCTCGGCGGCCTTCTGGATCACCGGGCCATCGGCCATCGGGTCAGAGAAGGGCACGCCCAGCTCGATCACGTCGGCGCCGGCATCGGCCATGGCCCACATCAGCTCAGGCGTCAGCTCGGGAAAAGGATCACCACAGGTGATGTAAGGGATCAGGGCTTTGCGACCCTGGTCGCGCAGGACGGCGAAGGTGGCATCAATGCGGTTGCTCATGCCTGGGCGCCCTTCACGGTCACGCCGCGTTGCGACGGCCGGTCGTAGAACTCGGTGCCCGACAAGTCGGCCACGGTGCCGATGTCCTTGTCGCCGCGGCCAGACAGGTTCACCAGGATGTGCTGGTCGGGGCGCATGGTCGGGGCCAGCTTCATGGCGTAGCCCACCGCGTGGCTGGATTCGAGTGCCGGGATGATGCCTTCAGTGCGGCACAGGCGGTGGAAGGCTTCGAGCGCTTCCTTGTCGGTGATGCCGACGTATTCGGCGCGGCCGATGTCTTTCAGGTAGGCATGCTCCGGGCCCACGCCGGGATAGTCGAGGCCAGCCGAGATGGAATGCGTCTCGGTGATCTGGCCGTTTTCGTCTTGCAGCAGATAGGTGCGGTTGCCGTGCAGCACGCCCGACACGCCCTTTTGCAGAGACATGGAATGCTTGCCACTTTCATAGCCCTCGCCCGCCGCCTCAACCCCAATCAAGCGGACATTGTCGTGCTGGATGTAGGGGTAGAAAATGCCCATGGCGTTGCTGCCACCGCCCACACAGGCGATCACGGCATCGGGCTGGCGGCCAATCTTGACGGGCATTTGCGTGAGGCACTCTTCGCCGATCACGCTCTGGAAATCGCGCACCATGGCTGGATAGGGCGAGGGGCCCGCCACCGTGCCAATGATGTAGAACGTGTTCTCGACATTGGTCACCCAATCGCGCATGGCTTCGTTCAGCGCGTCTTTCAAGGTGCGGCTGCCGGATTCCACAGGCACCACCTTGGCGCCCAGCAAATGCATGCGGTAGACATTCGGCGATTGGCGCTTGACGTCTTCCGCGCCCATGTAAACCACGCACTCCATGCCATAGCGCGCGCAGATGGTGGCAGTGGCCACGCCATGCTGCCCGGCGCCGGTTTCGGCGATCACGCGGGGCTTGCCCATCCGCTTGGCCAGCAAGGCCTGCCCGATGGTGTTGTTGATCTTGTGGGCACCGGTGTGGTTGAGGTCTTCCCGCTTGAGGTAGATCTGCGCACCGCCCAATTCACGGCTGAGGCGCTCAGCGTGATAGATGGGGCTGGGACGCCCCACGAAATCAGCCAATTCGCGCTTGAACTCGGCGATGAAGTCCGGATCGTGACGGTAATGCTCATAGGCGTTCTTGAGCTCGTCCAGCGCGTGGATCAGCGTCTCGGAGACGAACGTGCCGCCATAAGGTCCGAAATGGCCCTTGGCGTCGGGCTGTTGATAATTCAGCATAGCTCTCTAAAGATTCTTCAATCAATCCGCGCGGGGCTGATGGGTTTCGGCAGATTGCCGATCGGCCGCCCGCACGGCCTGACAGAACTGGCGCATCAGCGCGGCATCCTTGATGCCCTTGCCCGATTCCACACCAGAACTCACATCCACGGCCCAAGGCCTCACATTCAACACGCCCTTGGCCACATTGCCCGGGTTCAAGCCCGCCGACAGGATCATGGGGCACGGCAGTTGCGAAGGCAACCAAGACCAGTCGAACAACTCTCCGCCGCCCCCGTACCCTTCCACATGGGCATCGACCAGCATGGCCTGGGCTTTGGGAAACTGCTGGGCGAAGTCTAACAAATTGAAACCGCTTGCCATCCGGGCAGCCCTGATGTAAGGGTGTCCGAAATCCTCACACTGGGCGACCGATTCATCACCATGGAACTGCAGCAGGGCCTGGGGCAGCGCGGTAACGGCCTCGCGCACGAACGATCCGCTGGCATTGACCAGCAGCAGCACTGGCGTGACAAAGGGGGGAAGCTGCCGTGCCAAAGCCTGCGCGCGAGCCAAAGTAACGTGGCGGGGGCTCTTTTCATAGAGAACAAAGCCCACCGCATCGACACCGGCATCGACGGCTGCATCCACATCCACCTCTCGCGTCAGTCCGCAAATCTTGATGCGGGTGCGGTGGTCGGCAGGCAAATCGCGAAAAGGAATCATGTCCGATCAGTCAGGAAGCCATTGGAAAGCGGGCACCTCAGAGGGCAGCCCCCAACGCTCATCGTAGCGCGGGCCCGAAAAATACAAGCCCTCAGGGGCAAAGGTGGGCGCGGCGATTTTGCGGTCGCGGGCGTCCAGAACGGTCTGCATCCATGAAACCGGCTGGGCGCCTGTGCCGACCGCCACCAGGCAACCCATGAGGTTGCGGATCATGTGGTGCAAGAAAGCGTTGCCTTCGAAATCAAAACGCCAGTAAACGCCTTCGGCGCCAGGGCCCAGGATGCCCCGGTGATCGACCCCAACCGCTGATGAGGGCGAACGCCCGGCCGCCCCGCCGCAGCGCCGGATGGAAATGTCGCGCAGCGTCTTGATAGGCGTGGGCGATTGGCATTGCGACGAACGGAAGGAGCTGAAATCATGCTCGCCGATCAGGCAGGCGCTGGCCGCCACCATGGCCTCCTGGTCCAGAGGCCGGAACACCCAACCCACTTGCCCTGATTCAAGGGCGGGACGAACCGGCGCCTCCAGCAGGATGTAGGCATAGCGCCGGCCCGTGGCGCTTTGCCTTGCGTGGAAGGTGTCGGGCACCTCGGCGGCCCATTGCACGGCGATGTCGGGCGGCAGGAAGGCGTTGGTGCCCCGCACCCACGAAAAAGGTTCGCGCTGCAACGGTGTGTCCAGGTGAACCACCTGATTGATGCCGTGCACGCCCGAGTCCGTGCGGCCCGCGCACATGACCCGGGTGGGCAGCGTGGCAAACGCCGACAAAGCCGACTCCAGCGCGTCTTGCACCGTGCCGCCGCCGGCCTGGCTTTGCCAGCCTTTGTAGGCGGTGCCTCGGTAAGAAACGCCGAGGGCGACCCGGCGGGTCGCCCTCGGCTGCTCACTGCTCATGAGATGACGTCAGCTCAGGTTGTCCAGCATGGACTTGGCCTTGACCTGCAAAGCGCCGGTGGCGTTGGCCACCACTTCTTGCAGCAACTCACGTGCGCCATCGACATCGCCGATCTGGCGGAACTCTTCGGCCAACTCGAACTTGCGTTCCATCGGGTCAGAAGGCTCAAGCAGCTCATCATCCAGCGCCAGGCTTTCAGCGGCGGGCGCTGGTGCCGGAGCGGGCGCGTCCAGGTCGAGGTTAAGGTCGCCAAGGTCAAAAGCGCCGGTGGACGAGGTCACGTTGGTCGCCGGAGCGGGGGCCGGGGCCACAGGATCCAGCGGCAGATCGAAGTCCAGAGAATGCGGCTCTTCAATCGCCGGCGCAGCAGCCACGGGTGGCTCAGCGGGCAGGTCCAACGAAGGCATGTCGGCGAAAGCGTCGAACTGCAAGGAGGACTTGTCAGCTTGGAACTCTGGCTCAGACAAAGGCGCTGGCGACGAGATGTCCAGGTCCAGGTCCACCAACTCGCCACCGGCAGGCTCCATGGGCGCCGTGTCTGGCGTGTCCAGGTGCATGGGGGTGGGCATCACCGAGTGAGGAATGGTGCTGGCGCCCAAGGAGTCGTTGGGCTCAACGCTCAACGGCGTGCTGGACGACGGCTGACCACCCGGCTGGTACAGCGGGTTTTCAGGATCGATGCCCAAGCCCATTTCCTGAGCCTTGAGCCAATCGTCGCCATGGCCACCGGTCAGGTTGTACAGCTGGGACGCCAGTTGCTCGTAGCCCTTGGTGTCACGGCGCTTGGCATACACCTCCAGCAACTTGGTGCGGATGGCCAGGCGCTCAGGCGTGCTGCGCAGTGCTTCCTTGAGGATCTCTTCGGCTTGGAGGTCGCGACCGTAGGCCAGGTACACATCGGCCTCGGCCACGGGATCGACATCGCCGATGGCATCCAACTGGCTGAGCGAATAGCTCATGGAGGACGGGGCGCCCGTGGCATCACGGGTATCAACGCGCTGACCACCGCTGGCACCGAAGAAGGAGTCAGGCTGCAGACGGCTTTCCAGGAAAGAAGTCTCTCCGGTGTCGGCACGGCGGCGCGAACGCAAGAACATCGCCACGCCAGCCAGCAAGGCCACGGCTGCGCCCACACCCGCGAGGAGCATGGGGTTGAGTGACTCGAGCAGGCCAGGCGACTCGGGCTCTGGCTCAGGAACGGCCGCTGGCTTGGGCAATGTAGGTGCGGGCATCGCCTCCGATGCAGCAGATGCCGCCTCGGACGCTGCGTCGGCCACGGCAGTGGCGGTTTCCGAGGCTGCCGAAGCCACTTCGGACGCTGCTGGCGCCACGGCCGAAGCTTCTGGAGCCACCACCGCTGGTGCGCTTGGCACAGGTGCAGGTGGCACGACTGCTGGGGCGGCCACCGATGCGACTGGCGCCGGGGCTGGGGCTGGGGCAGGCGCCGGAGGCTTGACCGCAGGAACAGCTGGGGCAGCCGCGGCTTTTTCCTTCAGCTTGCGCAGGTCGTCCAGGTTCTTGGACAGCTCGGCCACGCGGGCTTCGTTTTCCTTTTGGGCGCGGGCTTTGGCCAAGCGATCTTCAGTGGCCGGCGCGGAGGCCTTGCTGCTCAAACCGCCCTTGCTCAGGGTGAGCTTGTCAGGCGTGGGGGCAGCCGCCTGCTTCTGATCCTTGACTTCGGCCTCGACCTTGCCGGCCGCTTGGCGCTGAGGCTTCTCAGGCGCCGTGGTGGTGGCTGCGCCGGCCAAACGCTGGCGGTAGGCCGCGAAATCGGCGCTTTGGGCCACGATGACCTGGCGTGCCTCGGTGTTCGTGACCGCCTTGGCTTGCTCGGCCGTGGGCATGTTCAACACGACGCCCGACTTCAGGCGGTTCATGTTGTCGCCCTGGAAGGCTTGCGGATTGTTGCGGTACAGGCCCACCAGCATCTGGTCGAGCGAAACGCCGGCCACTTGATGCTCGCCGGCAATTTTTGACAGGGAATCACCACGTTGAACGCGAACGCCTTGCGCAGAGCGAACAGGCGCGGAGGCACGTTCAGCCGCAGGCTCGGCAGGGGCCGGAGCTGGCACTGGGGCCGGTGCAGGCGCACTGGCGGCGCTGGCCACCGGTGCGGGCTTGGCGCGGGGCTTGGGTGGAGCTTCAGCGACAACAGGGGCTGGTGGCTTGGGCGCTGCAGCGGCGGGCACGGGTGCAGGCGCTGGCGCTGGTGCGGGCCGAGGCGCAGGAGTTGGCGCCACTGAATCCATCGAAGGTGCCACGGTCTGGGCGGGCGCGCGCGTGGACGACGGAGGATCGAACAGCAGTGTGTACTCGCGCACCAGGCGGCCGGAAGACCAGGCCAAATCCAGGATCACGTCGATGAAGGGCTCTTGAACAGAACGATCACTCGTGATCTTGAGGAACGAGCGGCCATCGCCACGGCGCTGCAGCACGATGCTGGTGGCACCAAGCACCTGGTTGTAATCAACCCCGGCGGCGCGGTAGGTTTCAGGCGAAGCGACTTTCACCTGCAGGGACGCGCTTTCTTCGGGCGTCAGGCTGGTGATGTCGATTTCAGCACGCAGGGACTCACCCAGCGCGGACTGCACGTTCAAACGGCCGAGCCCCAGCGCCCACGAGGCAGCCGGAAGCAGGGACAAAGCGGCACAAGCCGCAGCGACAGCAACCCGATTCAAGGCAAAGCGCCCTGCGGACAACGAATGATCTTTCAAGGCGTCTCCCAAGTCGTCATTGAGTCGTTGAATTGACCCATAGGCTCACCCCAATCCAGGACAGATTCGGACGCGAACCCGCACCTGCAGACGGTACGTAGCAGAAAACACAATAGCATCAAGCAGATACGGTGACAAGCTCATGCAAATACTGATCTGCCCGGGCTGAACTCCATGCCAGCCATGAGGACAATCGGCGCTATTGTCGCCCCGCGGCCACAACAACTGTTACCAACTTTGTTTCAAGCCGTTGTAACAGCGTGCGGTTAGGGCGTGGTTACAACAGCCACCGGGCCGGTCAGGCATCCAACAGGATGCGCAGCATGCGGCGCAATGGTTCAGCAGCTCCCCAGAGCAGCTGGTCGCCGATCGTGAAGGCGCCCAGGTATTCAGGGCCCATGGCCATCTTGCGCAGGCGCCCCACGGGGATCGTCAGCGTGCCGGTCACGGCCACAGGCGTCAGGTCCTTGATGGTGGCTTCGCGCGTGTTGGGCACCACTTTGACCCACTGGTTGTCAGCGGCGATCATGGCTTCGATGTCCGCCAGGGGCACGTCCTTCTTGAGCTTGAAGGTCAAAGCCTGGCTGTGGCAGCGCATGGCGCCGATGCGCACGCAGAAGCCATCGACCGGCACACCTGGGGTGCCAAAGCCTTCGCCCTGCCCCAGGATCTTGTTGGTTTCGGCGCCGCCCTTCCACTCTTCCTTGCTCATGCCATTGCCCAGGTCCTTGTCGATCCAGGGGATGAGCGAGCCACCCAGCGGGGCGCCGAAGTTGGCCGTCTCGGCCTCGGTCAGCGAACGCTGCTTGGCGATGATCTGCCGGTCGATTTCCAGGATGGCGCTCTTGGGGTCGTCCAGCAGCGGACGGACGGCGGCGTTGAGCGTGCCGAACTGGGTCAGCAGCTCGCGCATGTGCTGCGCGCCGCCACCGGAGGCCGCCTGGTAGGTCTGGGTGGACATCCACTCGACCAGGCCGGCCTTGTACAGCGCGCCCACACCAATCAGCATGCAGCTGACAGTGCAGTTGCCGCCGATCCAGTTGTTGCCACCCTTGGCCAGCGCGTTCTTGATGACCGGCAGGTTGACCGGGTCGAGCACGATGACGGCGTCGTCCTTCATGCGCAGGGTGGAGGCCGCGTCGATCCAATGGCCGTTCCAGCCGGTGGCGCGCAGTTTGGCGAACACGTCGCTGGTGTAGTCGCCGCCCTGGGCCGTGATGATGATGTCGCAGCGCTTCAGCTCGGCGATGTCGTAGGCATCCTTCAGCGTTGTTTCATTCTTGGCGACCGAAGGGGCCTTGCCGCCCGCGTTGCTGGTGCTGAAGAACAGCGGCTCGATGAGGTCGAAATCGCCCTCGGCCTGCATGCGGTCCATCAACACCGAGCCGACCATGCCGCGCCAGCCGACCAAACCCACCAATTTCGCAGTCATTTTTCAGTCCTTCTCGCCCGGCTCAGCCCCAGGCCATGTTTATCTTGATTGATTAACCTTGCTTGGCCAGGGCGGCCACGACAGCTTCGCCCATCTCGGCCGTCCCGACCTTTCGGGTGCCTTCGCTGTAAATATCACCGGTGCGCAGGCCTTGCTCCAGCACCGATTGCACAGCCGCTTCGATGCGGCTGGCGGCAGCTTCCTGGTTCAGGCTGAAGCGCAGCATCATGGCCGCGCTCAAGATGGTGGCCAGTGGATTGGCAATGCCCTTGCCAGCGATATCGGGCGCCGAGCCGTGGCTGGGCTCGTACAAGCCCTGGCCCTTGGCGTTCAGCGAGGCCGAAGGCAGCATGCCGATCGAACCGGTCAGCATGGCCGCGGCGTCAGACAGGATGTCGCCGAACATGTTGCCGGTGAACAGCACGTCGAATTTCTTGGGTGCCTTGACCAGTTGCATCGCGGCGTTGTCCACGTACATGTGGTCGAGCTCAATGTCGGGGTACTGGGCGTGCACTTCGATGACCACATCCTTCCAGAACTGGAAGGTCTCCAGCACATTGGCCTTGTCAACGCTGGTGACGCGCTTGCCGCGCTTGCGGGCGGCCTGGAAGGCCACGTGGGCGATGCGCTCGATCTCGGGGCGCGAATAGCGCATCGTGTCGAAGGCTTCGGGCGCGCCCTTGAACTCGCCATCGGGCGATTCGCGGCGGCCGCGGGGCTGACCAAAGTAGATGTCGCCAGTCAGCTCGCGGATGATCAGGATGTCCAGCCCCGCCACCAGTTCGGGCTTCAAGCTGGAAGCGTGCGTCAGCTGCGGGTAGCAGATGGCCGGGCGGAAATTGGCGAACAGGCCCATGTTCTTGCGCAGACCCAAAATGGCTTGCTCAGGACGCAGGGGGCGGTCGAGTTTGTCGTACTTCCAGTCGCCGACCGAGCCAAACAGCACGGCGTCGGAGTCCATGGCCAGCTTGAGGGTGGCTTCGGGCAGCGGGTGGCCGAAGGCGTCGTAGGCGGCGCCGCCCACCTTGGCCTCTTCCATCTCAAAGGACAGGTCCAGCGCCTTGAGCACCTTGACGGCCTCGGTGACGATTTCGGAACCGATGCCGTCGCCGGGCAAAACTGCAATCTTCATGACCATGGTGCGTGTTGTCGAAATTAAACGATGCGGTGGTTGAGCCAAGGCTTTTGCGCCAGGCGCTCGGCCTCGAAAGCCTTGATCTTGTCGGCGTGGCGCAGGGTCAGGCCAATGTCGTCAAAACCGTTCAGCAGGCAGTACTTGCGGAAGGGCTGGACATCGAAGGCCAGCTCGGTGCCATCGGGCTTGACGACCACCTGGCGCTCCAGGTCGATGGTCAGCTCGTAGCCAGGAAAGGCCAGCACTTCGTTGAACAGATTGTCGACCTGCAACTCGCTCAACTGGATCGGCAGCAGGCCGTTCTTGAAGCTGTTGTTGAAGAAAATGTCAGCGAAGCTGGGGGCGATCATGGCGCGAAAGCCATATTGCTCGAGCGCCCAAGGTGCGTGCTCGCGGCTGGAGCCGCAGCCGAAGTTCTTGCGCGCGATCAGCACCGAGGCGCCTTGGTAGCGCGGCTGGTTCAGCACGAAATCCGGGTTGGGTTGGCGCGTAGCCGGGTCCTGGCCGGGCTCGCCCGCGTCCAGGTAGCGCCATTCGTCGAACAGGTTGGGGCCGAAACCCGTGCGCTTGATCGACTTCAGGTACTGCTTGGGAATGATCGCGTCGGTGTCGACGTTTTCCCGGTCCATCGGAGCCACGAGCCCCTTGTGGATGCGAAATGCTTGCATGGCGTTTACTTTAAAAAGCGTTCACGGTTCAAAGATCAGGCGATGCGGCGCACATCGACGAAGTGGCCTTCCATGGCAGCGGCGGCGGCCATGGCCGGGCTGACCAGGTGGGTGCGGCCACCAGCGCCCTGGCGACCTTCGAAATTGCGGTTGCTGGTGGAGGCGCAGCGCTCGCCGGGCTCAAGGCGGTCGGCGTTCATGGCCAGGCACATGGAACAGCCCGGCTCGCGCCACTCGAAGCCTGCAGCCTTGAAGACCACGTCGAGGCCCTCGCGCTCGGCCTGCTCCTTGACCAGGCCAGAGCCTGGCACGATCAAGGCCAGCTTGATGTTGGCCGCGACCTTGCCACCGATGCGGCGGACCACGGCGGCCGCTTCACGCATGTCTTCGATGCGCGAATTGGTGCACGAACCGATGAAGACCTTGTCCACCAGGATGTCGTTGATCGCCTTGTTGGGCTCCAGCGCCATGTACTGCAGCGCCCGCTCCATGGCAGAGCGCTTGTTGGGGTCTTTTTCCTTCTCAGGATCGGGCACGCGGTCATCAATGGACAGGACCATCTCGGGCGAGGTGCCCCAGGTGACTTGCGGCTTGATCTGGCTGGCGTCCAGTTCGACCACGGCATCGAAATGCGCATCGGGGTCGGACTGCAGGGTGCGCCAGTAAGCCACGGCCTGGTCCCATTCCACACCCGCGGTGGGCGAGAAGGGGCGACCTTTGACGTAGTTGATGGTGGTGTCGTCGACGGCCACCAGGCCTGCCCGCGCGCCACCTTCAATGGCCATGTTGCACACCGTCATGCGGCCTTCCATGCTCAAGGCACGGATGGCGTTGCCGGCGAACTCGATGGTGTAGCCGGTGCCGCCGGCGGTGCCGATTTTGCCGATGATGGCCAGCACGATGTCCTTGGCGCCGCAGCCCTTCGGCAACGTGCCTTCGACCTTGATCAGCATGTTCTTGGCCTTCTTGGCCAGCAGCGTTTGCGTGGCCAGCACGTGCTCAACTTCAGAGGTGCCGATGCCATGGGCCAGCGCGCCAAACGCGCCGTGCGTGGAGGTGTGGCTGTCGCCGCACACCACGGTCATGCCGGGCAAGGTGGCGCCTTGCTCCGGGCCGATCACGTGCACGATGCCTTGGCGCTTGTCGCTCATCTTGAACTGCGTGATGCCCACGCGGTCGCAATTGGCGTCCAGCGTGTCGACTTGCAGCTTGGAGACTGGGTCAGCGATACCCTGGCTGCGGTCGGTGGTGGGCACGTTGTGGTCGCTCACCGCCAGGTTGGCCGACAGGCGCCAGACTTTGCGGTCGGCGATGTTCAGGCCTTCAAAGGCTTGCGGGCTGGTGACTTCGTGCACCAGGTGGCGGTCGATGTACAGCGTGACGGTGCCATCGTCTTCGGTGTGGACGACGTGTTCGTCCCAGATCTTGTCGTAAAGGGTGCGTCCCATGGGTGCTGCTCGTGCGGGAGGGACCTGAAAAAGGTCCTTCGAGTGGGGAAAGAGGTCGATTTTACGGCACTGGCGGGGGAAATGCCCCACAACGAAAAAACCCCGGCAAGCCGGGGTTTCTGCAACAGAGCTGAACAGCGATCAGCGCTGAGCCATTGGCTTGACGTCGCGCTTTTCAGCGCCAACGAACAACTGACGCGGACGGCCGATCTTGTACTCGGGGTCAGCGATCATTTCGTTCAGCTGGGCAATCCAGCCGACGGTGCGGGCCAAGGCGAAGATCGCGGTGAACAGCGGCACGGGGATGCCGATGGCGCGCTGCACGATGCCGGAGTAGAAGTCCACGTTCGGGTACAGCTTGCGCGACACGAAGTATTCGTCTTCCAGGGCGATCTTTTCCAGCGCCATGGCCAGCTTGAACATCGGGTCGTTTTGCAGACCCAGTTCGGCCAGCACTTCGTGGCAGGTTTCGCGCATCAGCTTGGCACGCGGGTCGTAGTTCTTGTACACGCGGTGACCGAAGCCCATCAGCTTGACGCCGGAGTTCTTGTCCTTGACCTGGGCGATGAAGTCGCCGATCTTCTCGACGCCGCCGTTCTTCTGGATTTCTTCCAGCATGTTCAGGGCGGCTTCGTTGGCGCCACCGTGAGCGGGGCCCCACAGGCAGGCCACGCCCGCAGCGATGGCTGCGAACGGGTTGGTGCCGGACGAACCGCACAGGCGCACGGTCGAGGTCGAGGCGTTTTGCTCGTGGTCGGCGTGCAGGATGAAGATGCGGTCCATGGCACGAACCAACACTTCATTGGGCTTGTAGTCTTCGCACGGCGTGGCGAACATCATCCGCATGAAGTTCTCGGTGTACGAGAGGTCGTTCTTCGGGTAGACGTAAGGCTGGCCGATGGTGTACTTGTAGGCCATCGCCACGAGCGTGGGCATCTTGGCGATCAGGCGGATCGCGGCAATCTTGCGGTGCTCGGGGTTATTGATGTCAGTGCTGTCGTGGTAGAAGGCCGACAAGGCGCCCACCAGGCCCGTCATGACGGCCATCGGGTGGGCGTCGCGGCGGAAACCACGCAGGAAGAACTGCATCTGCTCGTTGACCATCGTGTGGTTGGTCACGCTTTGCACGAACTCTTCCTTCTGGCCTGCGTTGGGCAGTTCGCCGTTCAGCAGCAGGTAGCAGGTTTCCAGGAAGTCGCAGTTGGTGGCCAGTTGCTCGATGGGGTAGCCGCGGTACAGCAGTTCGCCCTTGTCACCGTCGATGTAGGTGATGGTGGAATTGCACGAAGCCGTCGACAGGAAACCAGGGTCGTAGGTGAACTTGCCGGTTTGGGCGTACAGCTTGCGGATGTCGATCACGTCAGGGCCGATGGAGCCTTTGTAGATCGGCAGATCCATGTTCGGGCTGCCATCGGAAAACGACAGCGTGGCTTTCACGTCGGACGGGGTCATGCTCATGAGCGCTCCTAGAGGGTCGGGTCTTGCGAATGGGTCTTAATGATCGGAATTTGACACGGATGCCTGGGAAGGCAGCCGCGAGGCACCGGCGGCATGCATCAGCTCCAACACTTGGCGGACTTCCGGCGTGTCCAGATCACCTTCGGGCTGCTTGCGCGCCAAAAAGAGATCCAGCAGGTCATTGTCAGCCAAGTCCATGAGCTCATGCAAACCCTGTACCAGCGCGTTGGTGAGGTCTTCACCATGCAGCTCGAAAAAACGATCGATGAAGAGGTCGTTTTCGAGCAAGCCGCGCCGGCAGCGCCAACGCAAACGCCGCAATTCGTCCGCGCTGGGCACGGACCCAGGAGCAAATGAGGGCGATTGGGTCAGGGTCATGGGCAATTTCTGGGCGAGGTCTGGATCAAACGGCGCGGCGCACCATCAGTTCCTTGATCTTGCCAATGGCCTTTGTGGGGTTCAGGCCCTTGGGGCACACGTCCACGCAGTTCATGATGGTGTGGCAACGGAAAAGACGGTAGGGGTCTTCCAGGTTGTCCAGGCGCTCGGCCGTGCCTTGGTCGCGGCTGTCGGCGATGAAGCGGTAGGCCTGCAGCAAACCAGCGGGGCCCACGAACTTGTCGGGGTTCCACCAGAAGCTGGGGCAGCTGGTCGAGCAGCTGGCGCACAGGATGCACTCGTACAGGCCGTCGAGCTCTTCGCGCTCTTCGGGCGACTGCAGACGCTCTTTGTCAGGCGGCGGCTCGTCGTTGAGCAGGTAAGGCTTGATCGAGTTGTACTGCTTGAAGAACTGGGTCATGTCGACGATCAGGTCGCGCACGACGGGCAGGCCCGGCAGAGGCTTGAGGACGATCTCACCTGGCAGCGTCAGCATGTTGGTCAGGCAGGCCAGACCATTCTTGCCGTTGATGTTCATCGCGTCCGACCCACACACGCCTTCACGGCAAGAGCGGCGGAACGACAAGGTTGGGTCAACGGCCTTGAGCTTGACCAAGGCGTCCAGCAGCATGCGCTCCTGGCCGTCGAGTTCGACCTCGATGGTCTGCATGTAAGGCTTGACGTCCTTGTCCGGATCGTAGCGGTAGATTTTGAAAGTGCGCTTCATGGTGCGGTCCTAATCAGAACGTCCGGACTTTCGGGGGAACGGATTCCACCGTCAGGGGTTGCAGGTTCACAGGCTTGTACTCCAGGCGGTTGCCTTCGGAGTACCACAGCGAGTGCTTCATCCAGTTTTCGTCGTCGCGGTTGGGGAAGTCGTCGTGGGCATGGGCGCCACGGCTTTCCGGACGGGCGGCGGCGGCCACGATGGTGGCTTGGGCGGCTTCGATCAGGTTCTCGACTTCCAGCGCTTCGATGCGGGCGGTGTTGAAGACCTTGGAGTTGTCCTTCAGGCCGATGCTCTTGACGCGCTCACGCAGTGCAGCGATCTGCTTGACGCCTTCGTCCATCGTCTTTTGTGTGCGGAACACGCCAGCGTGCTTCTGCATGGAAGCGCGGATGTCGTTGGCCACGTCTTGCGAGTACTCGCCGTTGGTGGCGCCATCCAGGCGAGCCAGGCGGGCCAGCGTCTTGTCGGCGGCGTCCTTGGGCAGGGGCTTGTGGTTCTTCGACTTGAGGTTGAAATCAACGATGTGGTTGCCCGCCGCACGGCCAAACACCACCAGGTCGAGCAGCGAATTGGTGCCCAGGCGGTTGGCGCCGTGCACCGACACGCAAGAGCATTCGCCCACGGCATACAGACCGTTGATGACCTCGTTGTGCTTGCCGTTGGCGGGAATCACCACCTGGCCGTACACATTGGTCGGGATGCCACCCATTTGGTAATGGATGGTTGGCACCACAGGGATCGGCTCCTTGGTGATGTCGACGTTGGCGAAGTTGTGGCCAATCTCTTGCACCGAAGGCAGGCGCTTGTGGATGGTCTCGGCGCCCAGGTGGGTCATGTCCAGCAGGACGTAGTCCTTGTTGGGGCCGCAGCCACGGCCTTCCTTGATTTCCTGGTCCATCGAGCGGGACACGAAGTCACGCGGGGCCAGATCCTTCAAGGTGGGGGCGTAGCGCTCCATGAAGCGCTCACCGTTGCTGTTGCGCAGGATGGCGCCTTCGCCACGGCAACCTTCGGTCAGCAGCACGCCCGCGCCAGCCACGCCGGTGGGGTGGAACTGCCAGAACTCCATGTCTTCGAGGGGGATGCCGGCGCGTGCCGCCATGCCCAGGCCGTCACCGGTGTTGATGAAGGCATTGGTCGAGGCCTGGTAGATGCGGCCGGCGCCGCCCGTGGCGAACAGCACGGTCTTGGCGTGCAGCATGTGCACATCGCCGGTTTCCATTTCCAGGGCCACCACGCCGACGGCGTCGCCTTCGGAATCACGGATCACATCGAGTGCCATCCACTCGACGAAGAACTGGGTGCGGGCCTTGACGTTTTGCTGGTACAGCGTGTGCAGCAGCGCGTGGCCTGTGCGGTCAGCGGCGGCGCAAGCGCGCTGGACGGGCTTTTCGCCATAGTTGGCAGTGTGGCCGCCAAACGGACGCTGGTAGATGGTGCCGTCGGCATTGCGGTCAAACGGCATGCCGAAGTGTTCGAGCTCGTACACGACCTTGGGCGCTTCGCGGCACATGAACTCGATGGCGTCCTGGTCGCCCAGCCAGTCGGAACCCTTGATGGTGTCGTAGAAGTGGTAATGCCAGTTGTCTTCAGACATGTTGCCCAGCGAGGCACCGATGCCGCCCTGCGCCGCCACGGTGTGCGAGCGGGTGGGGAAGACCTTGGACAGCACTGCCACGTTCAAGCCTGCCAGCGACAGTTGCAAGGACGCGCGCATGCCGGAGCCACCGGCGCCGACGATGACGACGTCAAACTTGCGGGTGGGAAGAGAAGAGGTAGTTGCGATCGCCATTGTTTACAGTCTCCACAGCACTTGAATGGCCCAACCAGCGCAGCCCATGAGCCAGACGATGGTGAACACTTGCAGGCCAAGTCGGATGCCCACGGGTTTGATGTAGTCCATCCAGATGTCGCGCATGCCGACCCAGGCGTGGTACGCCAGGGACAGGATGACCACGAAGGTCAGGAACTTCATCCACTGGTGCGAGAAGATGCCCGCCCATTTTTCGTAGCCGATGGGATCGCCAAAGATGACTTGCACCAGCAGTGCCACCGTGAACAAGGCCATCAGGACGGCCGTGACGCGTTGCGCCAGCCAGTCGCGCAAGCCGTAATGCGCGCCGACGACGACGCGCTTGGTACCGTAGTTTTTAGACATGGTTTTGAGTTTCCGCGGTCAAGATCAGAAGAAGCCGAACAGCTTGGCGCCCAGGATCAGGGTCAAGCCCACGCTCAAGACCAGCGTGGCGATGGCCGACGAGTGGCCCTTCTTTTTCTCGACCAGATGGTGGTTGGTGTCCATCAAGAGATGGCGCACGCCAGCAATGAAGTGGTGCAGGTAGGCCCAGATCAGGCCCCAGGTGATGACATTGACCAGGATGGCCGGCAGGATGCCTGCGCCGGCCGTGAACACGGATTTGAACTCGTCATAGGAGATCTCCGAGGTCAGGCTGGTGTCGAACATCCAGACGACGAAAGGCAGCAACAGGAACATCACCACGCCGCTGATGCGGTGCAGGATCGAGACGATCCCGGCCGGCGGCAGCTTGTAGCTGACGATGTCGGTGATGTGGATGTTCGTGAAAACAGGGCGGGTGGGTTTTGTGTTGTCAGCCATTTTTCTGAAGGCTCCTGCCTTGCGTCAAAAAACAGTCAAAGAATCCGCGATTTTAAGGGCAATCCCTTGTTCATCGACGGGGTTAATTCAATTCGTTCCGATAGTGGTGAAACTCGGTCATGTACAGGCCGCGGCGCAGCTCCACGGGTTGGTCGTCATAGGTATGGGAGAGGCGCTCGACGCTCAACAGCGGTGCGCCCACGGCGATCTTGAGCAGCGATGCCTCGATTTCGCCAGCGGCCACGGCCCGGATTTTCTCTTCGGCGCGGATCATGCGCACACCGAACTCGGTCTCAAACAAGCCGTACATCGGGCCTTTGTAGTCGCTCAGGCGCTCGGCCGTCAGGCCCTTGAACAGGTGACCCGGCAGCCAGATGTCATCCAGCACCACCGGTTTGCCAGCAAAGTGCATGACGCGGCGCACTTCAACGACCATGTCGCCGGCCTTGAGTTGCAGCAGGCGGGCAACGTCGGCGGGGGCGCGCAGGCGGCGGCAGTCGAGGAATTCGCGCAGAACCGGGCCGGCTTGCTCGGGCTGATCAGGGGTGAGGCGCAAAAAACGGTATTGGACGCGCTCTTCGGCGTGGGTGGCCACATAGGTGCCCTTGCCCTGGCGGCGCAGCAAGAGGTTTTCGGAAGCGAGCTCGTCAACCGCCTTGCGCACGGTGCCCTGGCTGACCTTGAAGCGGGCCGCCAGCTCAATCTCGCTGGGAATGGCCTCGCCGGGCCGCCATTCGCCGGCTTGCAGGCTGCGCAAGATGAGCGACTTGATCTGCTGGTAAAGCGGACTGAAAGACGGCGATGCGGCACCAGGCGCCGACGCCTCGCCCGCGACCGCAGGGGTCGACTCGACAGGGGCACCAGAGGACGGCAAGGAAGGGGCCACAGCAGCTTGGGTTTTCACGGGCATTGATTGCACCACAAGCCCCCATTTTAGTCCATCCTCTGATGAAAGATGTCTTATATAAGACATAAGAGCATTGACGATTCACAACACTGCCTCTAGACTGCGCACGCGCTACACTCGGGGGTTGTTACTACCCTACCCCTCTCCCCTATTCTTTCGGAGTTGCACATGAGCAAATCACCCGTTCGCGTTGCCGTCACCGGCGCCGCTGGTCAAATCGGCTACGCCCTGCTGTTCCGCATCGCCTCTGGCGAAATGCTGGGCAAAGATCAACCCGTGATCCTGCAACTGCTGGAGATCCCCGACGAGAAGGCCCAGAACGCGCTGAAGGGCGTGATCATGGAGCTGGAAGACTGCGCTTTCCCCCTGCTGGCCGGCATCGAAGCCCACAGCGATCCGCTGCAAGCCTTCAAGGACACCGACTACGCCCTGCTGGTGGGCGCACGCCCCCGCGGCCCTGGCATGGAACGCGCCGACCTGCTGGCCGCCAACGCCCAGATCTTCACGGCCCAAGGCAAGGCTCTGAACGCCGTGGCTTCGCGCAACGTGCGCGTGCTGGTGGTCGGCAACCCCGCCAACACCAATGCCTACATCGCCATGAAGTCGGCCCCTGACCTGCCGGCCAAGAACTTCACCGCCATGCTGCGCCTGGACCACAACCGCGCTGCTTCGCAACTGGCCGCCAAGACGGGCAAGCCCGTCGCGTCGATCGAGAAGCTGGCCGTGTGGGGCAACCACTCGCCCACCATGTACGCCGACTACCGTTTCGCCACGATCGATGGCCAATCGGTCAAGGACATGATCAACGACGACGTGTGGAACCGTGATGTGTTCCTGCCCACCGTGGGCAAGCGTGGTGCCGCGATCATCGCCGCCCGTGGCGTGTCGTCGGCTGCTTCTGCCGCCAACGCCGCCATCGACCACATGCGCGACTGGGCCCTGGGTACCAATGGCAAGTGGGTCACCATGGGCATCCCTTCCAAGGGTGAATATGGCATCCCCAAGGACATCATGTTCGGCTACCCCGTTACCTGCGAAGGCGGCGAATACAAGATGGTCGAAGGCCTGCCGATCGATGCTTTCTCGCAAGAATGCATCAACAAGACCCTGGCTGAGCTGCAAGGCGAGCAAGACGGCGTCAAGCACCTGCTGTGATCCGTTTCAGCTGACAACTCAGCTGACAACAAAAAGCCGGCGACCTTCGGGCCTGCCGGCTTTTTTTACTTTCAAACTGCCCAATCAGGGCAGGCGGAACACCGAGACCACCGAAGCCAGTTTGGCCGCCTGCTCTTTCAGGCTTTCGGCCGCCGCGGCGGATTCCTCGACCAGGGCGGCGTTTTGCTGCGTCATGCTGTCGAGCTGAGAAACCGCCGTGTTGACCTGGCTGATGCCTTCGGATTGCTCAGTGGACGCTGAGGTGATTTCGCCAATGATGTCGGCCACCCGCTGCACCGAGTCGACGATGGCGGCCATGGAGTTGCCCGCCTCGCTCACCAGGGCCGCGCCCGCCTCGACGCGCTCGCTGGACGCGCCGATCAGCGCTTTGATTTCACCAGCCGCACTCGCTGCGCGCTGAGCCAGCGCCCTCACCTCGCCCGCCACCACGGCAAAACCGCGCCCCTGCTCGCCCGCGCGGGCAGCCTCGACGGCGGCGTTCAAGGCCAGGATGTTGGTCTGAAAAGCGATGCCATCGATGACGCTGATGATGTCCACGATGCGCTTGGAGCTTTGGGTGATGTCGTCCATGGTGGCCACCACTTGCGACACCACTTTGCCGCCCGCGGTGGCCGCTTGCGCCGCCCCTGCCGCGAGTTGGTTGGCGGTGCGGGCGGCATCGGCCGTGTGGCGGATGGTTCCGGAGATCTGCTCCATCGTGGAGGCGGTTTCTTCCAGGCTGGCCGCGGCTTGCTCGGTTCGGCTGGACAAATCTTGGCTGCCCACCGCCACTTCCTGGCTGGCAGTCTGGATGGAATCGGTGGATTGACGCACTTCGCCCACGATGCCCCGCAAGGACTGCTGCATGTGCTCCAGGCTGTGACACAACTCGGACAATTCATCGCGCCCATCCATGTCCACCCTTTGAGACAGATCGCCGCTCGCGATGACCTGGGTGGCCGCGACCACGTGCTTCAAGGGCCCCGTCACCGAGCGGGTCATGACCCAGGCACAGGCCACGCCGATCACCAGGCTGACAGCTGCCAGCGCGAGCAGCAAGTGCTGGGCCCTGGCCACGCGATTGTGCGTCAAGGCTGACTGCTCATCGGCGATTTTGCGTTGCACGGCCTGGTAGCCATTGATGGCGGTGATGTAACGGGTGGCGGCTGGCAGCAGCTCGCTCTTCAAAGCATCCTTGGCGCCGGGGTCGTCCATCTCCAGGAAGGCAAAGATCGAATCACGGGCCGAGACATAGGCCTTGCGCTTGGCCGCGATGTCCACGAATTGGGCTTTGACCTCGGCCGTCTCGGCCTGGGCCTCAAGGTTTTTCTGGATCGCGCTGATTTCGGCGGACGTGCCCTTGATCAGGGGCGCGAAATGCTCTTTCAAGTCCTTGTGGCCACCGGATTCGGCAATGGCCAATGTGCGGTTGACATTGAGCAAGGTGAGGCTTTCCCACCTGAGCGCCGCCGTGGCACGCGCTTGCGCGCCTGTGCCTTGGTCAATGTCGCGGATCGTCTGGGCCAGGCGAAACCAGCCTACGGCGGTGATCAAAGCCACCAGCAGCAACAGCAATCCGAAACCCAAACCCAGGCGCTGGCCCAGTTTGAGTTGATGAAGGTTCAACATGCGGTGCACCTTGATGACGCTCGCAAACCGGGAGCGTGGGCGGTCCTGCAGGCGGGCACGGCAAGTGCCCCGCCGCCTCAAGGCTAGGCCCTAACTTAACGCGGTGGCAAGCGAGGGTATCCCTCGAACAACGGGTGAACGATGGTGCTATTGCAACACCCCAGGCAACACCCTGGCCCCTCTGACGGGTCAACGCGCCTCAAGGTTGCCAGTTGAAGGCTCAGCGCGACAAGAGGACAATGACCACGGGCCTGCGCGTGCTGGCCTTGATCAACACAGAGAGGATGCCGCCTTGTCAACACTCAGCACCATCCACCCCCGCCTGGCCCTGTTTGGCGCAGAACAACGATCGCCGAACCTGCCGGTGTGTGACCACTATGCGGGCGTTGAAGCGCGCATGCGCAAAAGCCTGGCGCTGCAAGCCGAGATGGCCGCCCAAACCGATGGCCGGGCGGTGTTCGACGTGACGCTGGACCTGGAGGACGGCGCGCCGGTGGGCGGTGAGCACGAACAGGCGCTGCTGGTGGCCGAGCTGCTCAACAGCCCGGCCAATGCTTGCGGCCGCGTGGGTGCTCGGGTTCATGCCCCCAGCCACCCGCGTTTTGAGGACGACATCGAGACGCTGATCCAGCAGGCGGGCCACCGCTTGGCCTATTTGATGGTGCCTAAGGTGGACAGCGAAGAAGAGGCGAAACGGGCGGTCGAGGCCATCAAGGCCGCGCGGGTGAGGCATGGCGTTGGCCACATCGTGCCCGTGCATGTTTTGATCGAGACGCACCAGGCACTGCAAGAGGTGGCCGGCATCGCCGCCTTGCCAGGCGTTGAATCGCTGTCCTTCGGGCTGATGGATTTCGTGTCGGAGCACCGGGGGGCGATCCCGGCCTCGGCCATGAGTGCGCAGGGCCAGTTCCACCACCCATTGGTGTTGCGCGCCAAACTGGAGATCGCGGCGGCCTGCCATGCCGCACGCATCACGCCATCGCATTGCGTGGTCACCGAGTTCAAGGACACGCGGGCCTTGGGCGTGGCCGCCGAACGCGCCTCACGCGAGTTGGGCTACACGCGCATGTGGAGCATTCACCCGGACCAGATCCCGGTGATCGTGGATGCGTTCGCACCGGTGGCCGCCGAGGTGGATGACGCGGTGGCCATCCTGACCGCCGCGCAGCAAGCGCATTGGGCGCCCACCTCATACCGCCACGTTTTGCATGACCGGGCCAGTTACCGCCACTATTGGCATGTGCTGGAAAGGGCTTGGCTGACAGGGCAGCCGCTGCCTGCAGAGATTGAGGCGGCGTTTTTCGGTTAGTTGGCCGCCAAGGCCCGCTCAATGCGGTGAGGCGACACCGTGGTGCGCGGCACCTTGCCCTTGAACCAGGTGCGCACGTCTTCTTCCAGGCCAATGCCGTGCATGAAGTTGTAGATCGCCTTCTTCAGGCCCACGCCCAGGACATCGTGGTCAACGCCCGTGGGATCGATGAAGGCGATGTCGTTCTTGGCGAAGGTGGTGGGCGGCAGGGCCTGCAGCTTGACGCCGTACTCTTGCGGGTTCTGCCCCACCGGGGAGTGCACGGTGCACGCAAAGCGGTGGAAGAAGCCCGACTGGATGCAGCCGTTGGCGAAGAGCTGGCGCACGTATTCCAGCGCGTCGACCGTGTCCTGCACGGTTTGCGTGGGGAAGCCATACATCAGGTAGGCGTGGACCAGGATGCCGGCATCGGTGAAGCCTTGCGTGACCCGCGCTACCTGCTCCACCGACACGCCTTTTTTCATCAGCGTCAGCAGGCGGTCGGAGGCCACTTCCAGGCCGCCCGAGATCGCGATGCAACCGCTGTCGGCCAGCAACTGGCACAGTTCGGGGCTGAAGGATTTTTCAAAACGGATGTTGCCCCACCACGAGATCGACAGCTTGCGCTTGATCAGCTCGTGCGCAAGCGCCTTGAGCATTTTGGGCGGGGCGGCCTCGTCCACGAAATGGAAACCGGTCTGGCCTGTTTCCTGGATGATGGCTTCGATGCGGTCGACCAACATCTCGGCCGTGGTGGTCTCGTAGCGCGAGATGTAGTCGAGGCTGACATCGCAGAAGCTGCACTTCTTCCAGTAGCAGCCATGCGCAATCGTAAGCTTGTTCCAGCGGCCATCGGACCACAGGCGGTTCATGGGGTTGAGCATGTCCAGCAAGGACAGGTAGCGGTCCAGCGGCAGGCCGTCCCAGGTGGGCGTGCCCACTTCGGCGAAGGGCACGTCGGGCTCGGCCATGTTCATGTAGCGCACCTGGCCACTCTCGGCGTCACGAACAAAGGTGCGTGAGAGGCGCTGGGCTGAACGCTGGCCTTGCACGTGATCCAGCAAGGCCAGCAGGGGGCGCTCACCGGCATCCAGGGTGACGAAGTCGACATAGTCGAACACGCGGGGTTCGCTCAACTCGCGCAGCTCGGTGTTGGCGAAGCCGCCGCCCAATGCCAGCTTGATGCCGGGGCGCGCGGCCTTGATGGTCTGGGCCATGCGAAAGGCCGCGTACACCGCCCCAGGGAAGGGCACGGACAGCAGCACCACATCAGGCTCATGGCGCTCGATGGCGGCAAGGGTCAGTCGCTGCAAGGTGGTGTCGACCAGGTTGAGCGGCGCTTGCAAGGCCTGGTGCAAGGGCTCGAAGGTGGACTGGCTTTGGGCCAGCGACTCGGCGTAGCGCACGAACTCGAAGCGCGGATCGACGGCGTCGCGCAGCACGTCGGCCAGGTCGTTCAAATACAAGGTGGCGAGGTGGCGCGCGCGGTCCTGCAAGCCCAGGGCGCCAAAGGCCCAGGCCAGTGGGTCGCCGCCCTCGTCATCGACGTACACCTCCAGCGAGGCAAAGCGTGGCCCCTCGGGCAGGAACTGGCGGGTGTTGATGCGGTGGGCCAGCGTGGCGTCGCGCCCTTGCAGAAAAGCAATGGTGGGGACCATGGTGGCCAGGTAGCGCTCGTACTGCGCGTCAAAAGAGCGCAGGGCCTTGGTGCGCTTGGCCTCGGGCACGGCTTGCACACGAGCGTGGATGGCCGGCAGCCCTTCGCGTGAGAACAAGGCCAGCACCAGCGCCAGCGCCAGGTCCTCTTGCACGGCATCGACCCCGCGTGAACGCAGGAAGCCCGTCAGGTAGGCGGTCGAGGGGTAAGGCGTGTTCAGTTGCGTCATCGGCGGGATGACAGAGAGCACGCGCAAGGGCTTGGCAAGGGACATGGTCGGTACGGAAGGGGCAGTCGCCCATTTTGCCAGGGGTGGCCCGCTTCAGGGTTTGAGTTTTCGCCAGAGGGTTGTGCGGCTGATGCCCAGGCGTTCGCTGGCCTGCGCGCGGTCGCCGCCGCATTCGGCCAGCACGCGCAAGATGTCGGCGCGCTCAGACTCGGCCTGCCGGGCTTTCAGCACAGGCGAGGTCTCCGCCGTCACCGCCGAGAACAGCTCGGGGACGATGGCCCGCACGAAGTCGATGGCCGCCTCACGTGTCATGCGCACTTGGGTGGCTTCTGCATAGGCCATCATCCGCTCGACCATGTTTTCGAGCTCACGGACATTGCCGGGCCAGTCGTGGTGGCAGGCCAGCTCAACCAAAGCGTCGATCAAAGGGCGGGTGCGCTCGACCTCGATGTGCAGCCGCGCACAAATCTGCTGGTGCAAGGCCAGGGCAATCGGCCGCAGATCATCAAGGCGCTCACGCAGGGGCGGGATGTCAATGCGCAGGATGTTCAAGCGGTAGAACAAATCCAGGCGAAACAAGCCTTGGCCGACATGGGCCATCAGGTCGCGGTGAGTGGCGGCGATCACGCGCACATTGACCGGCGTGGGCTCGATGGCACCCACGCGCAGCACCTCACGCTCTTGCAGAACGCGCAGCAGGCGGGTCTGCAAGGACACGGGCATCTCGCCCACTTCGTCCAGGAAGATCGTGCCTTTGTGCGCGGCCTCGAACAAGCCGATCTTGCCGCCACGTCGCGCGCCGGTGAAGGCGCCCTCTTCGTAGCCAAACAGCTCGCTCTCCAACAAGGACTCGGACACGGCCGCGCAATTCACGGCCACAAAGGGCAACTCGCGCCGGTCGCTGGCCATGTGGATGCCCTGGGCAATCAACTCTTTGCCCGTACCGCTTTCACCCACCAGCAGCACGGTGGCCTGGCTGGCCGCGCAACTGCGTGCCAGCTGGCGAATGCGCTCGATCGCCGCACTCTGACCCAGAAACTGGTCCAGCTGATACCGCGTGCCCGGTGCATTGGGCTTGATGCGCGTGCGGATGTGGCGGTCCACGCGCTGGATCGAGATCGGATCCTGGCAGCTGAGCACCGCGCCCGTCAACACGCCTTGCTCGATGATGGGCATGCGGTTGACGATCAGCGCTTTGCCTTTCACGCGTTCGATTTTTTCAAGCTCTTGCGTGGCCAGGCGCAAAGTGCTTTGCAGGCTCAGGTCAGCGCTGAGGTCGCTTAGCCGGCGACCGAGCCATTGCGCAGGCAGCACGCCCAGCAACTGCGCCATGGCGGGGTTCAGAGTCTGGATGCGCTCTTGCTGGTCGACCGCGATCACACCGTCGCTGAGCTGGGCCAGGATGGTGTTGAGGCGTTCACGCTTCGCCAGTTCAATGCGCGAGGCGCGTGCCACTTCCACCGCGTCGTTCAAAGCTTCGCGCACGGCATCGCTCGAGTACAGGAACACGCCTGTCAGGCCCATCTGGTCGGCCAGATCAGCCACCATGCCCGTGCCCACCAGCACCGCCACGCCCAGGCTCTTGAGTGACTGCACGCAGCTCAGCGCCTCATCTTCGGTGCGGTAACTGCGCTGCTCCACTGCCAGCTCGAACAACTCGCTGAAAGGCGCCATGTCGGGCGCCATGCCCTCGTAAGTCACCAAGCCCACCCGCGATGACAGGCGCTTGGCGCGCGTCAAGGCCTGCATCAGGTCAAAGCCTCCCACCTTGACCAGCACCACTGGCATGTCCAGGTGCTGGCGCAAGTACCCGCCGTTGGAGCCGGCGGCCACAACCACGTCAATGGGCCGCAGGGTGTGCAAAGCTTTGACCCGGGCCACGGCTTCTTCAAACCCAACGTCCAGCACTTCGACCGTGGCCTGGCCTGCGAACTCGGGCGCCACCTCCTGCAACATCTTGTTGATGCGCCGAAAGCCCACGGCCACAATCTGCGGCAATCCGCTGCGGGTATGGTTAATTTCAAAGGAGGTGGGCATGGCTGGTTCAACACGTTTCATCGGCGGCGTTCCATTGTTTCACATTTGAAACATTCACAGGTGGTCAACATTGGAACAGTGGAACGCCAAGCTTGCCTGCTGTGAATAAAATCAAGCACTTAGGCCGCCGTCAGACACCAGCATTTCAAGCCAACGCCCTGGCACAGGCGTTGCGAACACCCAGCATCCGCCGAAACCGCTTCCAAAGTTGGAGAACTCACATGTCCCTCACGACCCCTGGCCAACGCTTCCGCCAAGCGCTGCAAGACGAATCTCCGCTGCAGATCATCGGCGCCATCAACGCCAACCACGCGCTGCTGGCCAAGCGGGCGGGCTACCGGGCCATCTACCTGTCGGGCGGCGGCGTGGCCGCGGGTTCGCTGGGCCTGCCCGACCTGGGCATCAACAACCTCGATGACGTGCTGACCGATGTGCGCCGCATCACCGATGTGTGCGACTTGCCCTTGCTGGTCGACATCGACACCGGCTTCGGCCCCAGCGCCTTCAACATGGCGCGCACCATCAAGAGCCTGATCAAGGCTGGCGCCGCAGCCTGCCACCTGGAAGATCAAGTGGGCGCCAAGCGCTGCGGCCACCGCCCCGGCAAAGAAATCGTGTCGACCGAAGAGATGGTGGACCGCGTCAAGGCCGCTGTCGATGCCAAGACCGACCCGGCCTTCTTCATCATCGCGCGCACCGACGCCATCCAGGTGCATGGGGTGGATGCCGCCATCGAGCGCGCCATCAAGTGCGTGGAAGCTGGCGCCGATGCCATCTTTGCCGAGGCCGCCTACGACCTGCCCACTTACAAGAAGTTTGTGGATGCGCTGAAGGTGCCGGTGCTGGCCAACATCACCGAATTCGGCCAGACGCCGCTGTTCACGGTGGACGAATTGCGCAGCGTGAACGTGGGCATGGTGCTGTACCCACTGAGCGCCTTCCGCGCCATGAACAAGGCCGCCGAGGCGGTCTACACTGCCATTCGCCGCGATGGCCATCAGAAGAACGTGGTGGACATCATGCAGACGCGTGAAGAGTTGTACGACCGCATTGGCTACCACGCGTTCGAGGGCAAGCTGGACGCCCTGTTCGCTGCCAAGAAGTAATCCTTCCCTCCTTCCCGACTACCTTATTTTCACGGAGACGCACCTCATGAGCGCCACGCCCGAAACCACCGCCACCCCCGGTTTCAAGCCCAAGAAATCCGTCGCCCTGTCGGGCACCGCCGCCGGCAACACCGCGCTGTGCACCGTCGGCCGCACAGGCAACGATCTGGCCTACCGCGGCTACGACATCCTCGACCTGGCCACCACCACCGAGTTTGAAGAAATCGCCCACCTGCTGGTGCACGGCAAGCTGCCCACCGTGGCCGAACTGGCTTTCTACAAGGCCAAACTGAAGTCGCTGCGCGGCATTCCCGCCGCCCTGAAGACCGCGCTGGAACAACTGCCACCGTCCGCCCACCCGATGGATGTGATGCGCACCGGCGTGTCCGTGCTGGGCTGCCTGTCGCCCGAGAAGGAAGACCACAACCACCCCGGCGCGCGCGACATCGCCGACAAGCTGATGGCCTCGCTGGGCTCGATGCTGCTGTACTGGTACCACTTCAGCCACAACGGCAAGCGCATTGAAGTCGAGACCGACGATGACTCCATCGGCGGCCACTTCCTGCACCTGCTGCACGGCGAGAAGCCCCGCGCCAGCTGGGTGAGCGCCATGCACACGTCGCTGATCCTGTACGCGGAGCACGAGTTCAACGCCTCCACCTTCACCTCGCGTGTGGTCGCTGGCACGGGCTCGGACATGTTCTCGGCCATCACTGGCGGCATCGGCGCCCTGCGCGGCCCCAAGCATGGCGGCGCGAACGAAGTTGCTTTTGAAATCCAGAAGCGCTACGACACGCCCGACGAAGCCGAGGCCGACATCCGCGCCCGCGTCGAGAAGAAGGAAGTCGTGATCGGCTTCGGCCACCCCGTCTACACCGTGAGCGACCCGCGCAACGTGGTCATCAAGAAGGTGGCCGAGGACCTGAGCCGCGAACAATCGAACATGAAGATGTACGACATCGCCGCCCGCCTGGAGTCGGTGATGTGGGAGATCAAGAAGATGTTCCCCAACCTGGACTGGTTCAGCGCCGTGAGCTACCACATGATGGGCGTGCCCACCGCCATGTTCACACCGCTGTTCGTGATCGCCCGCACCAGCGGCTGGTCGGCCCATGTGATCGAACAACGCATCGACGGCAAGATCATCCGACCCTCGGCCAACTACACCGGCCCTGAGGATCAGAAGTTTGTGCCGATCAAGGATCGCAAGTAAACATTGAAGTCAAGGTGGCGCCCAGAGCGCCACCTTGCATTCGGGCCCACCCCACCTGCTCTTTGTAGTGACCACTGCCATGAACACCCAATACCGCAAGAACCTGCCAGGCACCCAGCTGGACTACTTCGACACCCAAGCTGCCGTCGAAGCCATCAAGCCCGGTTCTTGGGCCACCCTGCCCTACACCTCGCGCGTGCACGCCGAGAACCTGGTGCGCAAGGCCGACCCGGCCATCCTGACGCAATCGCTGACGCAGCTGATCGAGCGCAAGCGCGACCACGACTTCCCCTGGTTCCCCGCGCGCGTGGCCTGCCACGACATCCTGGGCCAGACCGCCCTGGTGGACCTGGCCGGCCTGCGTGACGCCATCGCGAAAGAAGGCGGCGACCCCGCCAAGGTGAACCCCGTGGTGCCGGTGCAATTGATCGTGGACCACTCGCTGGCCGTGGAGTGCGGAGGGTTCGATCCCGACGCGTTTCAAAAGAACCGTGACATCGAAGAGCGCCGCAACGAAGACCGCTTTCACTTCATCAACTGGACCAAGCTGGCCTTCGACAATGTCGACGTGATCCCCGCGGGCAACGGGATCATGCACCAGATCAACCTGGAGAAGATGTCCCCCGTCATCCACAACGACAAGGGCCTGGCCTATCCAGATACCTGCGTTGGCACCGACTCGCACACGCCTCACGTGGACGCGCTGGGCGTGATCGCCATTGGTGTGGGCGGCCTGGAAGCCGAGAACGTGATGCTGGGCCGCGCCTCGTGGATGCGCCTGCCCGAGATCGTCGGCGTGGAGCTGACAGGCAAGCGCCAACCTGGCATCACCGCGACCGACGTGGTGCTGGCCTTGACCGAGTTCCTGCGCAAGAGCAAGGTCGTCGGCGCCTACCTTGAGTTCTATGGGGAAGGCGTGCCCAGCCTGACTTTGGGCGACCGCGCCACCATCTCGAACATGGCCCCTGAATATGGCGCCACCGCCGCGATGTTCAGCATCGACGATCAGACCATCGAATACCTGCGCCTCACCGGCCGCAGCGAAGAACAGGTGAAGCTGGTTGAGACGTATGCCAAGGTCGGCGGCCTGTGGTCCGACACCTTGAAGGACGCCGTCTACGAACGCACGCTGAGCTTCGACCTGTCGAGCGTGGTGCGCAACATGGCCGGCCCCTCGAACCCGCATGCCCGCGTCGCCACCACCGACATGGCGGCCAAGGGCATCAACGGCCCCTGGAGCATGCCGGCTGAAGGTGAAGGCACGATGCCCGATGGCGCCGTGATCATCGCTGCCATCACCAGCTGCACCAACACCTCGAACCCCCGCAACGTGATCGCGGCCGCGCTGCTGGCCCGCAACGCCAACAAGCTCGGCCTCACGCGCAAGCCTTGGGTCAAGTCCTCGCTGGCCCCGGGTTCCAAAACGGTCGAGCTGTACTTGAACGAAGCCGGCCTGATGGGTGACCTGGAAAAGCTGGGCTTCGGCATCGTGGCTTTTGCCTGCACCACCTGCAACGGTATGTCGGGCGCTTTGGACCCGGTCATCCAGCAAGAGATTGTCGACCGTGACCTGTACGCCACCGCCGTGCTCTCAGGCAACCGCAACTTCGACGGCCGCATCCACCCGTATGCCAAGCAAGCCTTCCTGGCCTCGCCCCCGCTGGTGGTGGCCTACGCCATCGCCGGCACCATCCGCTTCGACATCGAGCGCGATGTGCTGGGCGTCGTCGATGGAAAAGAGATCCGCCTGAAGGACATCTGGCCCAGCGACGAAGAGATCGACGCCATCGTCAAGTCCTCAGTCAAGCCCGACATGTTCCGCAAGGTCTACGAGCCGATGTTCGCCATCCAGGCCGATGCCGGCGAGAAGGTCAGCCCGCTGTACGACTGGCGCCCGCAGAGCACCTACATCCGCCGCCCGCCCTACTGGGACACCGAAGGCGTCGGCGCGCTGGCCGCCAACCCACGTACGCTCAAGGGCATGCGCCCGCTGGCCATCTTGCCGGACAACATCACCACCGACCACCTGTCGCCGTCCAACGCGATCATGATGAACTCGGCCGCTGGTGAATACCTGCACAAGATGGGCGTGCCCGAAGAAGACTTCAACTCTTACGCCACCCACCGGGGCGATCACCTCACGGCCATGCGCGCCACCTTCGCCAACCCCACGCTGAAGAACGAGATGGTGCGCAAGGCAGACGGCAGCATCCAGCCCGGATCACTGGCCCGCATCGAGCCCGAAGGCAAAGTGGTGCGCATGTGGGAAGCCATGGAAACCTACTACGAGCGCAAGCAGCCTCTGATCATCGTGGCCGGCGCCGACTACGGCCAAGGCTCGTCGCGTGACTGGGCCGCCAAAGGCGTGCGCCTGGCTGGCGTGGAAGCCATCGCGGCCGAAGGCTTCGAGCGCATCCACCGCACCAACCTGATCGGCATGGGCGTGATGCCGCTGGAATTCCAGCCCGGCACCAATCGTCTGACCTTGAACCTGGACGGCACCGAGACCTATGACGTCGAAGGCAAGCTGACCCCGCGCGCCGACCTGACCCTGGTCGTCACCCGCCGGAACGGTGAGGTCGTGAAGGTCACCATGACCTGCCGACTGGACACCGCCGAAGAAGTCTCGGTCTACGAGGCAGGTGGCGTATTGCAGCGTTTTGCCCAGGACTTCCTGGCCGCCAACAAGGCAGCTTGATCATCGCCCAACCTTGCGGCGGCGTCAATTTTGATGTCAAATAGCATCAAAATTGACGCAAGGATGCCATGAGAACCACCGTCACCATCGACGACGAGCTGTACGAAAAAGCCTTGGAAGTGGCCGATCCCGCCATGGACAAGGCCGACCTCTTCCGCGAGGCCATCAAAACATTTGTGCGTGTGCAAGCCGCCAAACGCCTGGCCGCGCTGGGTGATGCCAGTCCCAAGATGGCAGACATCCCACGCCAGCGAGGCCCTTTGGCAACATGAGTGGCGTCTTGATCGACACCTCGGTGTGGGTGGCGCACTTTCGCCAACGCAACGCACCGCTGGCAACCTTGCTGGCCGCCGACCAAGCCCTGATGCACCCCATGGTCCTGGGCGAATTGGCCTGCGGCACTCCCCCAGAACGCACACGCACCTTGTCCGACCTGAGCTTGCTGCAAGCCACCCAGCAAGCCAGCTTGCGCGAGGTCATGGCCTTTGTGGACCGCGAACAGCTGTACGGCCTGGGCTGCGGCCTGGTGGACATGAGCCTGCTCGCTTCGACCCTTTTGACCCCTGGCGCCATGCTCTGGACACTCGACAAGCGCCTGGCCGAACTGGCCGCCCGATTCAAGGTGGCGCACAGCCCACCGCTGCATTGAAAGAATCACCATGACTCACGCTCTCCAAATCAAAATCCCCGCCACCTACCTCCGCGGCGGCACCAGCAAGGGCGTGTTCTTCCGCCTGCAAGACCTGCCAGCAAGCTGCCAACAACCCGGCCCCGCCCGCGACCAGCTCTTCTTGCGCGTCATCGGCAGCCCCGACCCTTACGCCGCCCACATCGACGGCATGGGCGGGGCCACCTCGTCCACCTCCAAGTGCGTGATCCTGTCCAAGTCCAGCGTGCCCGACCACGACGTCGACTACCTCTACGGGCAGGTGTCCATCGACAAGCCTTTCGTGGACTGGAGCGGCAACTGCGGCAACCTGTCGACCGCCGCAGGCGCCTTCGCCATCCATGCGGGCCTGGTCGATGCCGCGCGCCTCCCGCAGAACGGCGTGGCCGTGGTGCGCATCTGGCAAGCCAACATCAAGAAAACCATCATTGCGCACGTGCCCGTCACCAACGGCCAGGTGCAGGAAACCGGCGATTTCGAGCTCGATGGCGTGACCTTCCCGGCCGCCGAGATCGTTCTCGAGTTCATCGATCCGTCGGATGACGGCGACGAAGGCGGCTCGATGTTCCCCACCGGCAATCTGGTCGACGACCTGGAAGTGCCAGGTGTGGGCACCTTCAAGGCCACGATGATCACCGCAGGCATCCCCACCGTGTTCGTCAATGCCCACGACATCGGCTACACCGGCACCGAACTGCGCGAACAGATCAACACCAACCCCGAGGCGCTCAAGCGCTTCGAAGCCATCCGCGTGGCCGGTGCCCTGCGCATGGGGCTGATCAAGACGCCCGAGGAAGCACTCCAGCGCCAGCACACGCCCAAGATCGCCTTCGTGGCGCCGCCCGTTGACCACGTGTCCTCGTCGGGCAAAACCGTGAAGGCCGCTGACATCGACCTGCTGGTGCGCGCCTTGTCCATGGGCAAGCTGCACCACGCCATGATGGGCACGGCCGCGGTCGCCATTGGCACGGCCGCCGCCATCCCAGGCACCCTGGTCAACCTGGCCGCGGGTGGTGGCGCCCGCACCGCCGTGCGCTTTGGCCACCCCTCGGGCACCCTGCGCGTGGGCGCCGAAGCCGCCCAGGTCAACGGCGAGTGGACCGTGAAAAAAGCCATCATGAGCCGCAGCGCCCGGGTGCTGATGGAAGGCTGGGTCCGGGTTCCTGGCGACGTTTTCTAACGAATGGCCGGGTGGATTGATGGCAAGATCGGCCTCCAATCCGCCCCATTCGACCAACGCCAGTGATCGGAATCCCATTCAAATGAGTCTCCAAAACCAGCGCACCCGCCGCATCCGCACCGCCGCCATCACTGTCGGCATCCTGCTGGGCATGACGGCAGGCGCATTCAGCTCACAGGCGCACGCCGCCACCGAGACCGCCGGTCCCGCTGTTGCGAAAACCAAGATCAGGGCCAAACTGGCCAAAAAGGCCCCCGTGGCCGAGAAGTTCGTGCCGCTGCCCGAAGCGTCGGCTGAACAGCTGGAGGCCGCCAAGCGGGTGCTGATCGGACGCTACGAGTGCGAATTCGGCAAAAAAATGCTGATCGACGTCAATGACACCAACCGTGGCTACTTCAACCTCCGCCAGGGCAAGGACGTTTGGGTGGTCAAGCCCGTGGTGTCCAGCACCGGCGCCGTGCGCCTGGAAGACAGCAAGGACACCGTCCTGCTGATCCAGATCCTGACCAAATCCATGCTGATGAACGTCAAGACCGGCCGCCGCCTGGTCGATGGCTGCGTGCATGAAGTGCAACGCGCCGCCGAAGAAGAATTGCGCAAGAACCCACCCAAATCGGTGTTCGACACGCCCGCCGCCGAGGCGGCCAGCGCACCCAAATGAGTGCACATCAGCGAATACCTTGATTTGCGTGTGTCCTGAAGGTGACATGAACCCCATTCCTGGGCGAAAATAGCGGTCTGCGCAGAAATTGCTTATGCCTTATCCAGGTGCAAGCACCTTTCCAAGCGCATTCCGCTTTTTTTGACGCCCAAGTCACAAGCATCCCAGATCCCAAGAAGGTCAAACCATGTTGCAAGCCTACCGCCAACACGTTGCCGAGCGCGCCGCGCTGGGTATTCCCCCTCTGCCTCTGACCGCCCAGCAAACTGGCGAAGTCATCGAGTTGCTGAAGAACCCACCCGCTGGCGAAGAGGCCACCCTGGTTGACCTGATCGTCAACCGGGTGCCTGCTGGCGTGGACGCTGCCGCCAAGGTCAAGGCTTCCTACTTGGCCGCCGTGGCCCATGGCACTGAAAAGTGCGCCCTGATCAGCCGCGAGAAGGCCACTGAACTGCTGGGCACCATGCTCGGCGGCTACAACATCGCCCCGCTGGTCGATCTGTTGGACGACGCCCTGGTGGGCGGCATCGCCGCTGCAGCGCTCAAGAAGACCTTGCTGATGTTCGACGCCTTCCACGATGTGAAGGACAAGGCCGACAAGGGCAATGCCAACGCCAAGTCCGTGCTGCAAAGCTGGGCCGATGCTGAATGGTTCACCTCGCGTCCCGAAGTGCCCCAAAGCATCACCGTCAGCATCTTGAAGGTGACCGGCGAGACCAACACCGACGACCTGTCGCCCGCCCCCGACGCCTGGAGCCGCCCCGACATCCCGCTGCACGCTTTGGCCATGCTGAAGAACAAGCGCGACGGCATCACCCCTGAAGAAGACGGCAAGCGCGGCCCGGTCGCGTTCATCGAAGCCCTGCGCGCCAAGGGCAACCTGGTCGCCTACGTCGGCGACGTCGTCGGCACCGGCTCCAGCCGCAAGTCGGCCACCAACAGCGTGCTGTGGTTCACTGGCGAAGACATCCCCTTCGTGCCCAACAAGCGCTTCGGTGGCGTCTGCCTGGGCAGCAAGATCGCTCCCATCTTCTACAACACGATGGAAGACGCCGGCGCCCTGCCGATCGAACTCGACGTGTCGCAGATGAACATGGGCGACGTGGTTGAGCTGCTGCCCTACGCCGGCAAGGCCCTGAAGAACGGCGAAGTCATCGCTGAGTTCAAGGTCAAGTCCGACGTGCTGTTTGACGAAGTGCGCGCCGGTGGCCGCATCCCCCTGATCATTGGCCGCGGCCTGACCGCCAAGGCCCGCGAAGCCCTGGGCCTGGAACCTTCTACCCTGTTCCGCCTGCCCGTCGCTCCCGTCGACACCAAGAAGGGCTACTCGCTGGCCCAGAAGATGGTCGGCAAGGCTTGCGGTCTGCCCGCTGGCCAAGGCGTGCGCCCTGGCACCTACTGCGAACCCAAGATGACTTCGGTCGGCTCGCAAGACACCACCGGCCCCATGACCCGCGACGAGCTGAAGGACTTGGCCTGCCTGGGCTTCAGCGCTGACCTGGTGATGCAATCCTTCTGCCACACGGCCGCTTACCCCAAGCCCGTGGACGTGAAGATGCACCACGAACTGCCCGAGTTCATCAGCACCCGCGGCGGCGTGTCCCTGCGCCCTGGCGACGGCGTGATCCACAGCTGGCTGAACCGCCTGCTGACGCCCGACACCGTCGGCACCGGCGGCGACTCGCACACCCGCTTCCCCATCGGCATCAGCTTCCCCGCCGGTTCTGGCCTGGTGGCTTTCGCCGCCGCCACGGGTGTGATGCCCCTGGACATGCCCGAGTCCGTGCTGGTGCGCTTCAAGGGCAAGATGCAGCCTGGCATCACCCTGCGTGACCTGGTCAACGCCATCCCTCTGTACGCCATCAAGGCTGGCTTGCTGACGGTGGCCAAGCAAGGCAAGAAGAACATCTTCTCGGGCCGCATCCTCGAAATCGAAGGCCTGCCTGACTTGAAAGTCGAGCAAGCGTTCGAACTGTCTGACGCTTCCGCCGAGCGCTCTGCCGCTGGCTGCACCGTGCACCTGAACAAGGAGCCGATCGCCGAGTACCTCACCAGCAACATCACGCTGATGAAGAACATGATCGCCAACGGTTATGAAGATGCCCGCACGCTGCAACGCCGCATCGCCGCGCAAGAAGCCTGGTTGAAGGACCAGCAGCTGATGAAGGGCGACGCGGATGCTGAGTACGCCGCCGTGATCGAGATCGACCTGGCCGACATCCACGAGCCTATCCTGGCCTGCCCGAACGACCCCGATGACGTGAAGACGCTGTCGGACGTGGCCGGCGCCGTGATCGACGAAGTGTTCATCGGCTCTTGCATGACCAACATCGGCCACTTCCGCGCAGCCTCCAAGCTGCTCGAAGGCAAGCGCGACATCCCCGTCAAGCTGTGGGTGGCCCCGCCCACCAAGATGGACGCCCAGCAACTGACCGAAGAAGGCCACTACGGCGTTCTGGGCACCGCTGGCGCCCGCATGGAAATGCCCGGCTGCTCGCTGTGCATGGGCAACCAGGCTCAAGTGAAGGAAGGCGCCACCGTGTTCTCAACCAGCACGCGCAACTTCCCGAACCGCCTGGGCAAGAACTCGAACGTGTACCTGGGTTCCGCCGAACTGGCCGCCATCTGCTCACGCCTGGGCCGCATCCCGACCAAGGCCGAGTACATGGAAGGCGTGGGCGTGCTCGATGCCGCCAGCGCGTCAATCTACAAGTACCTGAACTTCGACCAGATCACGGAATACGCCGACAAGGCCAAGACCGTGCCTGCCGCTGCCTGATCAGTTAGTTCTTACTGACTGCTGATTTTGCAAAGCCCGCCCGGCTCACCCCGGGTGGGCTTTTTTCATTGATGGTGGTGGATACTTGGCCCTCTACGCCCAGGGCATCCAAGGGGCTCAACACCCCTGCCCCACCCACTTTGATCACGTGCGTGTAGATCATGGTGGTGCTCACGTCACTGTGGCCCAGCAGCTCTTGCACGGTGCGGATGTCGTAACGGGCCTGCAGCAGGTGGGTCGCGAAGGAGTGCCGCAGCGTGTGGGGCGTGGCGGGTTTGACCAAGTTGACGGACAACACGGCTTTCTTGAAGGCGCGCTGGAAGGTCTGGTCCTGCACATGGTGGCGCCTGCTCAGGCCCGTCTTGGGATCCACCGACAAGTCGTTCATCGGGAAGACCCATTGCCATGCCCACGTCTTGCCCGCATCCCGGAACTTGCGCTCCAGCGCGTGGGGCAGCCACACGCCCTCCACACCGTGCAAGCGGTCGGCCTCCCACATGGCCCGCACGGCGCGCAACTGAATCCGCAATGGCTCCGCCAGTTTGGAAGGCAGCATCACCACCCGGTCCTTGGCCCCCTTGCCTTCGCGAACCACAATCGTCTGGTGTTCAAAATCGATGTCTTTGACTCGAAGACGCAGGCCCTCCATCAGGCGAAGGCCTGTGCCGTACAGCGTTTGGCCGATGAGCCGGTGGGCCGGGTCGATCGCTTGCAGGACGGTGGTCACCTCGCTAGGCGTGAGCACCACGGGCAATCGACGGGTGGCTTTGGGCCGGCCGATCTCTGCCAGCCATGGGAACTCCAGCCGCAGCACGTGCCGGTATAAAAACAGAAGCGCGGACAAGGCCTGCTTGTGCGTAGATGCCGAAACCTGACGCTCATTGGCCAGCCATGCCAGGTAGGCTTCCAGCTCGGTTTGCGCCATGTCTTTGGGATGCCGGAGCCCGTGAAACCTGATGAAACCCTTGATCCAGTGAAGGTAGGCCTCTTCGGTGCGTATGCTGTAATGCATGGAACGGATGCGGTCACGCACCTCGTCCAACAGCCGAGGAGCCCTGGCTGGCGGTGACTGGTCGAGCATTGAGGCCTAACTTTTAAGATAACCGGGAGGATTCACTGTATGAATATACAGATCATTGGCGAAAGTGAGCGGTTCTACAAGACCCTCCGTGGAGGGACGCTCAGTGGCATGAGGCCTAACCTGCCAGGTTATCCATCAGTGGCCCAGGCCTAACTTGCCAGGTTATTGAACATGGTCAGTCATACATTGCGTTAGGCTTTTACAATTAATCTAAAAAAGGGGGCCCATTGAGGAAATACATAAAAATACTATTGGCAGCGTTGATATTTTTAGGCCTACTTTATAGCTTGAATATGTATTTTGGCTATCAGATTATTAACAACTTACTAACCTGCGCCAAAGATGTAGAGCTTAACAAACGAATTGAAGCAGAAAAAACAGACACTGGGCGCCGAGCGATAGTCACGCAACTCATTACATGCGCAGACAAAAAGAATAATTTTATTGAATCTCTATTGTTCAATAAAGAAGAAGCCATTGCCAGCATTAAATTTCACAAGTCAAAATGAAGAAGATTTTATTAATAATAGTCTTTGCATGCTTGTACGTAGCCACGAGCGAATTAAATGCCAAAAGAAAGGCTGAGGAGTTTTGCAATGAAACCCCTGCCGGCGACTCAACCCAAGGAATAATTGAGCGAGGCCTACGCGCGGGAGCCAGCAAGCGAGAGAGCAGCATTGAAGACAATGGCGTTAATAAGTTCATTTATATCGGCTTCACGGGTTACGCACCTGGCTCCTCATTTCTGTGCAGACTTACAGACAAGAATGGTTTGGTGGCAGAAAAAAGAATTCACTCGCGCTCACTCCAAATTTTTCGATGAAACGTCGTACTTCACTCAATTCCCGGACAAGCCAAGCGGACTCACGAACTTCCACTTCGCGCCCCAGCCTAACTGTTTGGTCAAGCCGACACCTACAAGCTTCGCTTGTAGGTACCCTCCGGGCTTCGCACTCCGGTGCGGCTTACCGCGAGCGTTAGGCCTCTGGATCCATGCTCCTCCTAGTTCAACTGGCCCTGGCCATCGCGTTAGTTGCGGCAGCATTAGCCATAGTTGTGCTCTGGCTCCTCCTTCTCGCCTTTTCGTACAGCGGGCAAAGCGGTCTAATGCCGTGGGTCGGAGCAGTCATAGTTTTATACGGCTTGTGGGTCGTAGCTCTAGCCATTGTGGTGGGAGCTCCAGGCATTTTCTGGTTGAGTAATCTGGCTCCTTATGTCTCGCCCAAGTGGCGAAAAGCGGCAACTGGCTTCCGATGGGTCGCAACCGTAACTCTCGGCATCGGTTTTGTGGTCGCAGTGGGGGCGCTAGCGGCTGAGAAGCTGCGCCCCAAGGATCCTTTCGACGGTTGTGTCAGCTATCGTGATGCAGCGGCCTCTGCCGCCATGGCCGCATCTGGCGCAAAGCCTGAAGTCGATTGCCCGGTACGCAAGTAAAGGCGCTTGCTCAGCTTTTATGCATACGAAAACCAACAATGGAACATCGAACTTGCTAAGCCAAACATCTGCCACCAGCCTAACTTTTTGGTCAAGCCGACACCAACAAGCTCCGCTTGTTGGTACCCTCCGCACTTCGTGCTCCGGTGCGGCTTACCGCGGGCGTTAGGCCTCTAGATTCGAGGCATTTTGCTTCGCTCCCAAAGTTCTTCCAAAGCAAATCACCAAAGTGGAGGCCCAATGGGCGTTGACCTAAAAGAAGACCCAACGTTCTTCGACAGAGCAGACAGTTTCATCCATCTGGCGAATGAACACTGCGCCAACATCGGTCGAGGGAAGGTCAGTGCTTCACTTATGTACAGCAGCGCTCGTTTCCAAGCCTGGAACGCTGCCACCTGGTCGGAAAGCTCGGCAGAAATGCAGACCAAACGTGACGAAGCTCTGAATTACTTAGTTGAGCAGTATCGATCGATGCTTGAAGAGAATATCGATGATTACATCAAGAACTTCGAGCAGTACATGAAAGTGCCTAATGAAGAATAGCTATGCTTTTAACCATAGGCTAAAGTAAAGCACCATGGCTCCAACTTGCAACCACAGCAATGTGCCTACGCTCCGCGGCCTAACTGGTCGGTCAATGGGACGCTTGATCCATTGCTCGCTTCGGCAAGGCCACGCGGGCGCCCCTTACCTCTGGCGTTAGGCTTTGCAATGCGACGTCCATGAACATCATCAAGGCAAACCTAAGGCACCAAGGAACTGGACGCCCAGCAGCTGTCGTCCTGGTTGAAAGCTTCTGGACTTGTGACCCCATCGTTGTATCGGAAGACAAGTATGTTCTCGTCATAGCAAGTGAGCGTGAAGCACAGCTATCGAAGGTTGAGAAAGCTCGTGCTTGGGTGGAAGCCGGAGCTTGCTATATCTGTGCCTGGGGCCCCAATTCACCTGAAATGGAAGAGGCCTTTGACTACGCAGCTTTTCTTCCAGAGCTGGGTGAGCCTCTGCCTTTTACGCTCATGACTACAAGCCACACAGACGAATCTCTAGAAGAAGCCTTGTGGTTTGCGTTCTATAACGGCAAAGCACCAGATGAATCGGCGGAAGGTACCTGCCCCGTCATAGTTGTAGTTGACTCGAAACCACTTGAGGCCAGAATATGCGCATGGGTTAAAGGAAACACCGTTTGAAAATTCCCATGCATGCCTCTACGTTCCCCGGCTCAAATTCAAACACCATGTGCATAACCGCGCCTTCGCGCCCCAGCCTAACTTTGCGGTCAAGCCGACACCAACGGCTTTCAGCCGCTGGTTCCCTGCGCGCTACGCGCTCCGGTGCGGCTTACCTGTGGCGTTAGGCTTTTGGTTGCCTTCAATCGGCAATGTGCTCAGGCCCTGGCCATTGATGCTTCTGCCGTTTTATCGTTTCACGGCGTTGCTTTCTCTGGCACTCACGCACTGCGCATTCTGGCCAAGTCCAGCGCTAACAAGCGCAGCGGTTTGCAACCGGGTGGCACAGCAAGTCGCCATCTGGCTGTCTGCCCTTCGGCAGCCTGCTCACCACCTTGCGGCGCCAAAGTGCCACACGCCATCGCTTGTTGGCTTCCTGTCCTTCGGCAGTCAGCGCTTCGCTGCGGCATGCGTCGGCTGCTCATGCGCGTCTCAAGGCCATCGATGATTCCACGAACCAAGGTCCGTGCCGCTGGTTCACAGCTCTGGGCACGTCAGGCACAATTCCATCCAGTCACACAAAGGGGAGCCAAAGCATGCAACGGCCAAGCATCATTCGCCACATCAGCAAGGTCGCCTTGTTCTCATCGGCTGTTCCTTCTCGCCCCAGCCTAACGTTTCGGTCAAGGGGACGCTTTCAAAATTGCTCGCTTCGGCAATGCCACGCGGGCGCCCCTTACCTAT
>PNKV01000002.1 GCA_013822685.1 Leptothrix sp. (in: b-proteobacteria) | reverse complement strand
CGCTGACGCGGCGCTGCCCAGCTGTGTTCATGCAGCGTTCACCCCACATGGAGATTCCCAAGCATGAAAGACCCTCAATGCCGCCTCGCTCCTAACGCACTGGCACTCCTTTTTCTTGGCAGTGCCTTCACAAGCATGGCCGACGAGCGGATCCTCTACAAGTCAGTCCTGCCCAATGGGCAAGTGGTCTACGGGGACGAACCAGAACCTCGGGCCAAGCGTTCAAGCGCCATCTCGGTCGAGCGGCATCCACCCAACCCGCAAGAGGCCGAGGCAGCCCAACGTGCGCTCGCCATGACGCGCGCGCAATTGTTGCGCGACGCGGGGGCCAGGGCCGTTCGGCTCAAGCAGCTGGACAACCAGATTGGCGATGCCTATGACGAACTTCAGGACCTGCGCTCGAAACAGGAAGCTGGGCGTGAAGTGCGAGAAGGCGACCGGCAAGGTCGGCGCTTTTCTCATCAGTACGCTCAACGTCAGCGCGCTCTGCTGCTCCCCGTTGCACAGGCGCAGCAACGCCTAGACAACCTGGTCGCCGAGCGCACTGCGCTGGGATATTGAGAACGTGTACGAGCACCGTCGTTCCAGCAGGGGATTTTAAAAGGAGCATGACATGCTGAAACCCATCGTGATTTCTCAACATGTGCCTGTGCCAACAGCGCCTTTGAGCTCGACGCCGCGATTGACGCCACCCGTCGTTCCGCCATCGAGTCCTTCTGGTGATCAGGAGGAAGACGATTTCAAAGAGCATGCGATCCTGCTTCGGGCAAAGCGACAGGAGGTACTGGCCTCTAACATAGCCAACGTCGATACGCCGAACTACCAGGCCGTCGATCTTGACTTTCGTGCCAGCCTGCAAAGGGCCGTATCTCGCCAGAAGCCGGGCGATACCCCACCCAGCGACCTTCGCAAAACCGCCAGTGCGCACCTGCCAGGACTTCCTGGCAGTCCATTCACCAGCACGGTGGCTCTCTCCTACCGAGTGCCAACTCAGAATGCGCTGGACAACAACAGCGTGGACATGGACATTGAGCGCGGACAGTTCGCCGACAACGCCATTCGATTTCAGTTGGCCCTGAAAGCGTATGAAGACGAATACACGGAGTTCAAAGCCGCATCAAGCAATAACCGCTGAACCCGGCGCGATTCGCCTGCATGAAGAGCGGCATGTCATGTGAACGGTGCCCCTCTTCCGATATCGTCATTTCCATTCAGGAGTCAGCCAGATGGCTGCGAGCAACGCAAAACTGGGACCTCAGGGTTCATCTCATCCCGTGAGACTCTGGCAAGACCCCGGATTCATTTGGGGAGTCGCTTCACTGTGCCTGGCCGTGTTTTCCGGCCTGTCGTCCTTTGATCTGAACGTGTCCCAGCATCTCTTCACGCCGGGTGTGGGGTTCACCTATGCAGAAACAGCCTGGGTGGTGGCTTCATATAAGTGGACGCCGCTGGTAGGCCGGTCCATTTTGGGATTGCTGCTGTTGGTTGTGCTGCTGCGCCCATTGGCAGCTTTCCTCGTCAGGCGGTATGACCTGGGACCGGCAGCGCAAAACCGCCAACAACGTTGCCATCACATGGCGGTGATCGCCTTACTTTGTGCCTTGCTTGGTCCGGGCCTGGTAGTCGAAGCGTTGTTCAAACAGGCACTGTGCCGTCCGCGCCCTGTTCAAGTGACCGTCTTTGACGGCGACAGGCCTTTTCAGGCCGCTCCACAGATTCGCACGCATCCTGAGCCGCACCGTAGTTTTGTCAGCAGCCACGCCGCTGCGGGGTTCTGGCTGATGAGCCTGGGGCTGACAGCCGGTCCCGCATGGCGCCGCCGATGGTTCTTGATTGGCGTCGTAACAGGGGGGGCGATTGGGCTCGGCCGCATCTTGCAGGGCGGCCACTTCTTGACCGACATCATCTTTGCGTTCTACGCGGTGTGGATGCCTTGTGAGATCGTGGCAGCCGTGGATCGCCGAAGGCAGCGTCGATAAGATTGCGCCAACGAGGCAATCCACCGGCATTCGGTACTTGGCAATTTTTGCCCAACCCCCAAAAAAGGAAAATTTGGCTGACGCCCTTTTAGGGCGATCAACGTGTCCTGCGGCATGGGTGATGCCTGGTGCTCAGCCGCCTACTCAAAGGTGGCGATCTGTATCGTCGAACGCCATTCGCCCCCGCCTGGTAATCCGCTTCAGCAGATCAGCGGCTGCAAACTGCCTCAATTGAATTCCCCACTTATGCCTTGGGTACACGCTTCGTGCGTGCCGACGCGGGCCTGAACTGCTCGACAAGGCTTCGTAAGGTATCGGCTTCGGCCTTGAACTGCGAGACCTGCTGCTGGGAGTTTTGGAGTTGCTGCCCCTGGTCATCGACGGTTGTCGCAAGGTTCTGGACCGTTATCTTGGCGGCCTCCAGTTCTGTGCTGATCCGGGTGTTTGCCGTGACGAACTCCAGCGCCTTAGCTTGGTGCTGGCGCTCGGTCTCGGCCAGCTTGACCCGTGCGCCCTCCAACTGCTTCTCTGCCGCAGCGCGTCCCGAGCGCTCTTGGTCTATCTCGCGCAGCGCCCGCCGCTCGGCGGCGACGGCCCGCTCGTTGGCGGTCTCGATGGCCGCTCGCCCCTTCTCCAGCTCGGCGCTGAAGTCTGCTCGGATGAGCTCCTGCTGAGTCTGCAACTCACCGACCTGCCGCTGCAACGCCTCCGTACGCGCCGTGATAGCCGCGTGTGCGCGGCGCTCGCTCTCCAGTTCAGTGCTGCGCGCCTGGAGCTGGGCAGCCAGATCTTCAAGCCGCCCCTGCAACTCATGCGTTTGAGCCTTCAGGCCGCTGGCGCGCTCCTGCTCGGCCTCAAGTTCAGCCAAGGCTTTGGCCGACTCAGCTTGGGCCTCCACTCGCAAACTGCCCAGCTCTGTTCTGGCCAGTTCGGTGGCCTGACCCCAGAGCGTCTGCACGGCGTCGGCTGCGGCAAGTTTGAGTGCTTCTGGCAGATCCGGGTGGTCAATCTGCACCCGAGCTTTGTCGCGCAACTCCTCCCAGAACTTGGTCAGCGCATCTGCCGGTGCGCTCATTGATCCCTTACGCACGTACTGGTAGAGCTTGCTTGCAGTGGGCGTGATCCCGTGCCGAAAGAACAGCAGCGCGCAGACTTCCCGGTACAAGGCCTTGGTTTCGCTGAACCGCTCCTTGAGGGATTCGATCTCGGACTGGATTTCTGATTCAATGCTCATGGTTAAATAATATAACGTAAAACATTGAATATACTGATATATATGGAGATCTATGGACATAAACTATATTATGTCCATAGAATGAATGCGACCGCCGTTTTGAGATCATCGACACCATGAATGCCATCGTCCCGATTGATCGAATGCCGATTTCTTCCAGCCTCTCTGGGACAGATGGGCTTAATCGCGCCCGTGGCGCCACACAGATTGCGGCCGACGACGACCGCTCGGCGGTGTTGGCCTGGCTGGCCAGGTACATCGACACACCCGCGACGCTGGCCAGCTACCGCAAGGAGGCCGAACGGCTGCTGTTGTGGTGCGTGCATCAGCGCGGCCTAGCCATGTCCTCGCTGACCCACGAGGATCTACTGATGTACGAGCGCTTTCTGGCCGACCCCCAACCGGCTGAACGCTGGGTCATGACGGTGCGCCAGCGCCCGGGACGAGCCTCGCCTCATTGGCGGCCGTTTGCGGGGCCGCTTTCAAGCGCCAGTCAGCGCCACGCGCTGTCCATCATCAATGCCCTGTTTTCTTGGCTGGTGGAAGCAGGCTACCTGGCAGGCAACCCGCTTTCGCTTGGCCGCCGTAGGCGGCGTGTCGGCCCACGGCAGACCAGCCGCTTTCTGCCCCATGAGCATTGGGAGGAAGTCAAGGCGACGATCCTGGCCATGCCCACTGACTCGGGGCGAGAAGCGGCCCATTCAGCACGGTGCCGGTGGCTGTTTTCTTTGCTCTACATCGGTGGGCTGCGCGTCTCTGAAGTCACTTCCAGCACCATGGGTGGCTTTTACAGCCAGCGTGATCGAGGCGGTGTCGAGCGCTGGTGGCTTGAGGTGATCGGCAAAGGCGACAAGACGCGGATCGTTCCGGCCACGTCCGAATTGATGACGGAACTGATGGTTTACCGCAAAGCCCATGGTTGGCCAGCGCTGCCCGGCAGCAATGAAAGCACGCCATTGGTGTTGCGGATCATTGGCGCGGAAAAACCCATGGCACGCAGCGCCATCCATGAGGTCGTCAAGGGCGTCATGCGCTCGACTGCAGACCGTCTGCGAACCAGGGGACTCGAATGGGAAGCCACTGCGGCCCAAATCGAGGCCGCGTCCACGCACTGGTTGCGACACACCGCTGGCACCCATATGACCGATGCTGGAATGGACGTGAAAACCGTACGGGACAACTTCGGTCACGCCACCATCAGCACCACCAGCATCTACGTCCACAGCGAAAACGACGCGCGTCACGATGCCACCCAGGCGGTGCACAAGATCAAGTGGGATGCCAGCAGCGAACCACTGACGCATAAATAGACGATCTCTTATTACCTTTTCGCTTATGTATCATTTTTGGCCGTATCCCGGCACGCCCCCCACACCATCCAGATTGATGGGACACAGGATGCTGGCCGATCTTCCCGGCGGTGGGCAAATCGTCATTGAGTAAGAGGCGAGTCGCGCGGTGAGCTGTCCGCGTGGCGTCGCAGTTGTCGCTTGCGTTAGTTTACATAATATACATCGTAGAAAGTTAATTTGTTGTTGTCAGGCTGGCCAATCTCGACACGTTCGGCAAAATCTCCGAACTGTGCCTCGTAGCTTGTCCTCAATGCAAGTCACGCATGGGGCTCCATAGAATGTGGTTACATGAGTCATCACCAACCACCAGACTTCGATGGGCATGGCGCCTTCGTGAAGCTTTTGGCGATCTTTATCCCGCAGATAAAGTACATCATCGGTGCAAGTTCAGGGCTCGCGTTAGCCATAGGTCGTGCTAACGGCTGGTGGTAATAGGTGTGCAGCACCCATCCTGCTCAGCTATCATTTCCCAATGCACCGCCTGCTTGTCATCATCATGATCATGCTGCTGCCTTTGCGTGGCTGGGCTGGCGATCTCATGAGCTTTCAAATGGCAGCAAGCAGCACCGCTGCCCATGCCGCAGATGCCATGCCACCCGCATGCCCGATGCACGCGCAGACCGGCCAAGCTCATACAAACCAGGCTCAGCCCGACATGCAAGACTGCGCCGCCTGCGGGCTGTGCATTCCTTTGGCCGATCTGGCTTTCAGCCGATTTGATCTGGTCACCGCCGCCAAAGATACCCAGCCCCTGTTTGGCACCGCCAACTTTGCAAGTGCCCTGGTGGCCCCCACCGCCAAACCGCCCATTTTTTGATCTCCAAGCCCAAAGTGCGTCCGCAGTTTCTGCGGTGACATGAACCGTGGCTCATCCCCGAGCCACCGCTGGAGATCCAATGAATCTACAACCCATCAAGGCCAGGCCATGAGGTGGCTACTTGCCTTTGCGGCAGGGATGGCCGTCAGCGCCGCAGCTCAGGCGGCGCCCATGGGCTTCAAGGACAGCGCGATGGCCATGGGCGATTTCAGCCCCAACTGGCGGGAGTCCTGGGTCAACTACGCCCTGACAGCACGCGATGCGGTGGGGGCTGGCGGCTTGTACATGCGCTCTGATGACAAATCGAAGACGCGCACGCTCGCCGAAGTCAACTACACCCGCCTGGTGACCCGTTGGAATCTGCCTCATGCCCAGGCAAATGTCTGGTTTTTCGCCGGTGCCGGCGCCATCCAGGGCAATGACTTCTCCGGCTCCAAGCTGGCCTGGGCGCCCGGCCTGCAGGTGGACTACGAAACCACCCGCGTCTACTTGGCCGCGACGGGCCGCCTGTACCGCGCCAGCGGCTTGAATCACGACTTTGCCTCCGTCCGCGCGGGCTTCTCGTTCTACGAGGTGGACTACGACGAGATCCAACCTTGGTTCATCGTCGAGGCCCGCCGCATGAGAGGCCTGTCAGACAAAACAGAGGTTACGCCGATGCTGCGCCTCATCCACAACCGCTATTTCGTCGAGCTGGGAGTCAGCAACTCTAAACAGGCTCGGGCGAATTTCATGTACATCTTTTGAAGGAACAACACCATGACAAATCCATCACGCATTCTGGTCACCGTGGCTTTGATCGCCGGCTTCACCGCCCCAGCCTGGGCCACCACCAGCATCAAGGCCACGGTCAATGGCATGGTCTGCGCGTTCTGCGCGCAAGGCATTGAAAAGCGCCTGTCCAAGTTGCCCGCCACGCAGGCGGTCTATGTTGATCTGAAGCAAAAAGTGGTGGCCGTGGAAGCCAAGGCCGGCCAAACCCTGGACGGCAAAACGATCACGGCTGAGATCAAGGACGCCGGGTACGACGTGATCAACCTGGAGACGGTTGAAAAGTCGGTCGCGGATATCAAGGCAGACGTGAAGGCCTCCAAGTGAGTGCCGACGGCATCATCGAGTCCAGGGCCAGCCTGTGGACTTCCGTGCTTAGCTTGTTCGCCAGCTCCAGCACCTTGGTGTGCTGCGCCCTGCCCGCCTTGCTGGTGGCGCTGGGCGCGGGGGCGGCACTTTCGTCGCTGGTCTCGGTTTTCCCGCAGGTGGTTTGGCTGAGTGAGCACAAGGCTGGCCTGTTCGTGTTCGCGGCGGTAGCCATGGCAGGCAGCGGCTGGCTTCAATGGCGGAATAAATCCGCACCCTGCCCGGCCGACCCTGCATTGCGAATGGCCTGCTTGAAGACACGCAAAACCTCAGGGCTCCTGTATCTGTTCAGCCTGGCCGTCTATTTGGTTGGCGGCTGGTTTGCCTTTGTGCAGCCATGGTTGATAGGGGCTGATTAAGCGGCAACCCTGCCACCGCTGCGCCGGTACACCCCCGGTGAGCAGCCCGTCCAGCGTTTGAACGCACGGTAAAAGGTGGTGGGGTCTTCAAAACCGATCTGCACGCCGATCTCTTCGGGCGGCCAATGCGTCTGCATCAGCAAGCGGATGGCGACGTCGCGCCGCAGCTCGTCCTTGAGCAGCTGAAAACTCGTGCCTTCTTGCTCAAGCCGGCGCGCCAAGGTCCGTGTGGACATCAACAGGCTCTTGGCCACCTCTTCAATTCGCGTCAGCTCAGACAGCGTGCTTTCAAGCTGTTCGCGCACGCGGTGGCTCACAAATCGCTCGGCGAAGGACACGAACATCCAGTCGGCGGGCGCACGCAGCAGGAAGTCGCCAATGGCATCGGCACGCTGCCTGACGGGCCCTTGCAGCCACTGCCGGTCAAAGTGGATGGCCGTCACCGGCTGGTTGAAGCTGGCCTGGCCGGGGTAAAGGTAGACATAGTCAGAGGCGTAAGCCGGCGGCTTGTAGGCCAGGTCAACACGCGTGATCGGGATCTTGCGGCCTGCCAGCCACGAGGCCATGCCATGCACGAGCTTGAGCATCACCTCTTGCGCGAATCGATGCTGGCGCACGGCGTCGGTCTGCGGGCGAAGGACGACGCTGACCTGCTCAGGCGTCGACACGAGCTCGAAGTGAAGGTCGTCCAGCACCAACTGAAAAAACTGGGTGAACCGGTGCAAGGCGGTGACCAGGCTGGGGGCCTGCACCACGCTCAAGGCCAGGAACTTGAGCGTGCCTGGCTTGAGTGGGCGCGAGAACATGCCCGGGCTTTCATCGCCGGTGTGGGTGACAACCAGGCGGTAAAGCGCTGCGAATTGGTCCGTGGTGACGCGCGCCTGGGGTGAGGCCAGCAACTCAAGTGGAATGCCCGTTTGCTCAAGGATGGACAGGCAGACGGCACTGGGCAAAGCGGGCCCTTCGAGCAACTGCCGAGCAAAGTCGATGGGAACGGTGGTGGCAGACGGGCGGCTCATTTTTGGCTGATTATGCAAGTAAATCGGCGGGCGCGGCAAGCGCTTGCAGGGCCACCATTCCTACAATCGCCCCCACACCCAGCAACCAAATTGGCTTGATCAGCCAGTGAGATTTCATGAACTTCCAGCTGACCGACGAACAAAAAATGATCCAGGAGCTGGCCCGCACCTTTGCGGACCGCGAGATCATTCCACTGGCCGCCAGGGCGGATCGCGACGAGCAATTTCCCATTGCCGTTCATGCCAAGGCGCTTGAGCTGGGCCTGTTGAACCTGGCCTTGCCAACCGAACATGGCGGCGCGGGGCTTGGCGCGATGGAAGTGGCCTTGGTGACCGAGCAGTTGTGCAGAGGTTGCCTGGGCATCGGCGCGGCTTTGTCCATCAGCGCCTTGGCTTGCGAGCCCATCTTGATTGCTGGCACCAAGGCGCAGCAGCAGGCCTACTTTTCCAGGCTGGCGGCCGGCCAGTTCGCCAGCTTCGCCTTGACCGAGCCTGCCGCCGGATCCGACGTGGCCGCGTTGCGAACGCAAGCCAAACGCGTGGACGGTGGCTACAAGTTGACAGGCAGCAAGATCTGGATCTCCAATGCTTCATTGGCGAGCTTCATGGTGGTTTTTGCCAAGACGGACATGGACGCGGGCCACAAGGGCATCAGCGCTTTTGTGGTTGAGCGCGAAGCGCCCGGCTTGTCAGTCGGCGAACCATTGGGCAAGCTTGGCCAGCGCGCGGCGCCCGTCTGCGAGGTGTTCTTTGACGAGGTTCACGTGCCCGAATCCAGCCGGCTTGGCCAGGAAGGCGAAGGTTTCTCGATCGCCATGCGCACGTTTGACCGGTCGCGCCCGATGGCCGCAGCCTTCGCACTGGGCGTGATGCAGCGTTGCCTGGACGAGGCCATGGCCTATGCCAAAGAGCGGCGCTCAATGGGCAAGGCCATCCTGGACCACCAGGCGGTGGGCCACAAGCTGGCCGAAATGAGCATGAAGCTGGAGGCCGCGCGCCTGCTGACCTATCAGGCGGCCTGGCGCGCTGACCAGGGCTTGCCAAACACCGCTGAGTGCGCCATGGCCAAGGCCTTTGCCTGCGACGCGGCCATGTGGGCCGCCACCGAAGCCATCCAGGTGTACGGCGGCATGGGCTACAGCACCGAATACCCGGTTGAAAAGCTGTTCCGCGATGCCAAAGTGCTGCAAATTTACGAAGGCACCAGCGAGATTCAGCGCAACATCATCGTGCGTGAACTGACACGAGCCTGAGGTGACCCACATGAATCAGACCGATCCCATCGTGATTGCCGCCGTGGCCAGAACGCCATTGGGCGGCTTTCAAGGAAGCCTTTCTCACATCCCGGCGCCCTCGCTGGGCGCGCATGCCATCAAGGCCGCCATCGCGCGCGCTGGCGTGGCGCCAGAGCTGGTCGACGAGGTGTACATGGGCTGCGTTTTGTCGGCAGGCCTTGGGCAAGCGCCCGCGCGCCAGGCGGCACTGCAAGCGGGCCTGCCGCACGCCACCGCCTGCACCACAGTCAGCAAGGTTTGTGGCTCGGGCATGAAGGCGGTGATGCTGGCCCACGACACGCTGCTGGCGGGGCAAGCCCAGGTCATCCTGGCCGGTGGCATGGAATCCATGAGCAACGCGCCCTACCTGCTGCCCAAGGCACGCGCGGGGCAGCGGCTGGGCCATGGCCAAGTGCTGGACCACATGTTCCTGGATGGGCTGGAGGACGCCTATGCGCCCGACACCAGGGGCCAGTTGATGGGGCATTTTGCTGAGCTGTGCGCCAGCGAGTACCGCTTCACCAGGCAGGACCAGGACGCGTTCGCCATCGAGTCGACCACCCGTGCTCAACGTGCCATTCAACAAGGGGCGTTCGCGTGGGAGGTGGAGCCTGTGCGCGATGTGGTGCGCGGCCGCGAAACGGTGGTCGAGCATGACGAGCAACCGCTCAAGGCGCAGCTGGACAAGATCCCCCAGTTGAAACCGGCCTTTGGCAAGGAGGGCACGGTGACGGCGGCCAACGCCAGCTCCATCTCTGACGGCGCCGCGGCCTTGCTCATGATGCGTGCATCGACCGCTGCGGCTTTGGGCGTCCAGCCCATCGCGCGGATCGCCGGGTATGCCAGCCATGCCCAGGAACCGCGTTGGTTCACCACCGCCCCCGCTGGCGCCGTGCGCAAGCTGCTTGCCAGAACGGGATGGCAAACCGCCGATGTCGATCTATGGGAGATCAACGAGGCATTTGCCGTGGTGACGATGGCGGCCATGCGCGATCTGGATTTGCCGCATGACAAGGTCAACGTGCATGGTGGCGCCTGCGCGCTGGGCCACCCCATCGGGGCCACCGGTGCGCGGCTGCTGGTCTCGTTGCTGGGCGCATTGCGCCGACACCAACAGCGCAAGGGCATTGCGACCTTGTGCATTGGCGGCGGTGAGGCCACCGCCGTGGCGGTTGAGCTGCTTTAAAAATTTGAACTCAAGGAGACATCATTCATGGACATCTCGAACAGCGTTGTGTTGATCACCGGCGGCAGCTCGGGCCTTGGCGCCGCCACGGCGCGCATGGCTTTGCAAGCCGGCGCCCGCGTCGTCATCGCCGACTTGGCCGAGCCCAAGCCCGATGCCCTGCCCGCCAGTGACAAACTGGTTTATGTGCGCACCGACGTGGCCGACGAAGCCAGTGCCGCTGAAGCCGTGAACACCGCCTTGAGGCGCTTTGGCCGTTTGGATGTGTTGGTCAGTGCCGCTGGCATCGGCCCGGCGGAAAGAATCCACGGTAAAAGCGGCCCCCACAGCCTGGACAACTTCTCCAGGGTGATCCGGGTCAACCTGATCGGCACCTTCAACATGATGCGGCTGGCCGTGCCCGCCATGCTGTCGTCGGGCGTGCCAGGCCATGAACAGGACGCTTCATCCTCACAGGGCGTGATCATCAACACCGCTTCGGTGGCGGCTTTTGATGGGCAGATTGGCCAGACGGCTTACGCGGCTTCCAAGGGCGGTGTGGTGGCCATGACCTTGCCCGCCGCGCGCGATCTGGCGCGGGACCGCATCCGCGTGCTGACCATCGCCCCAGGCATTTTTGAAACCCCGATGCTGATGGGCTTGCCGCAAGAAGTTCAGGCCTCGCTGAGCCAGACGGTTCCTCACCCTGCCCGCCTTGGCCGCCCGGCCGAGTACGCGGCGCTGGCACGCAGCATCATCGAGAACGAGTACCTGAACGGCGAAGTCATCAGGCTGGACGGTGCCTTGCGGATGGCTGCCCGCTGAAGGGGCTGCTGCTTGGCCACCATGCGGCGCAGTTCGGTCGAGCCGGACACCATCTCGATCCATTTCGTCCAGCAGGCCTTGCACGCTGGGGTGCGCAGCCGCGTGCCGGTGGACCAAGTCCTTGCGCAGGCCGCCATCCCGAGGCATTTCCTGGACGAGCCTTTGTCGCGGGTATCGCCCCGGCAGTTCGGGGAGCTGTGGCGCCAGATCGCACTTCACTTGGGCGATGAGTTTTTTGCATTGGGGCCGCGGCCCGCCAAGCCGGGCACCTATGCCCTGCTCTGCCAGGCCCTGTTGAGCAGCGAGAGCCTGCATGTGGCCTTGAAAAGGCTGTGCCGGTACACCAGCCTGGTCTTTGAGGGCCTGCAGGCCGGCCTGGAAGTGAATGAACACACGGCCACGCTGCGCCTTCAAGACAGCCAGCCGCGCACCACACCGTTTGCACACGCCACCTATTTCATGATGGCGTATGGCCTGGCTTGCTGGCTGATCGCACGCCGCATACCGATCCTGAGCTGTGGCCTGGGCGGCCATGCGCCTGGTTTCGAAGCCGAATACAAAGTCATGTTTTGCGAGCAATTGGCTTTTGGCGCACAGGATGGCACCCTGGTCATGCCCGCGTCCATGCTGACTCAGCCGGTTTTGCAAAGCGCCGAATCATTGCGCCTGTACCTGCAACGGGCACCCGATGTGTTTCTGGTGAAGTACCGCAACACGGACAGCATTGCTGGACAGGTTCGCACCCGCTTGCGCCGCATCCGGCCCGCCGATTGGCCCGATCTGCACGCCATGTCAGCCGCCCTCAACATGGCGCAGGCCACCTTCCGCCGCCGCCTGGATTCAGAGGGCACCACCTTCCAATCCATCAAGGACCACCTGCGCCGGGACATGGCCATCACGGCTTTGCGAGAAGAGCAGGCGTCCATCGAACAGATCGCGCATGACATCGGCTTTGCCGAAGCCCCGGCGTTTCACCGGGCGTTCAAGAAGTGGACGGGCATGCGCCCATCCGACTACCGGCGGGGCGCGCCTGAGAAATCACAGCGTGACGGACCTTGAGCGTTCATCCGCCAGGCGGATGGCATCCTCGATCACCGATGGTGTCAGATCCTCGATGCGCGGAACCGTCCACTTGGGCTGGCGATCTTTTTCAATCAACAAGGCCCTGACCCCTTCGGTGAACTCACCGCAAGACAAGGCCTGCTGGATGAAGCCGAACTCCATCTGAAAGCAGTCTTTCAAGGACAGGTGGCGCCCGCGCTTCAAAGATTCGCAGGTCAAGGCCATCATCAAGGGGGAATGGCTGCGCAAGCTTTCCAAGGTGGCCAGCGCCCAGGGGCTGCCGTCAGTCGTGAGCCTTTGCACCAGCTCGGCCAAGGAGGCCCAAGGCTGAAAATGCTCAAAAATGGTGGGCCATTGCTTGGCCAGCATGGCCGATTCGATCTCTGCTGCCGGAGCATCCATTCTCAACGCTGCCCGCAACCGATCTGCATCGCTCACGTTGGTGTCAGAAGACCAATCGATTGCGGCCAGTAACCCCGGCAAGGCTTCTGGATCGTCGACCTTGCTGCGCGCATCGGCCAATTGGGCGTAGATGGCGTCTTGGGCGCCTATCGTTGTGCCGGTGAGCGCCAAGTAGCGGGCCAGTGGCTCGGGTAACTTTGAGAAGAAGTGCGAGGCGCCAACGTCGGGGATCAGGCCGATGCGTGTTTCTGGCATGGCGATGCGCACATTGCTGGCCACCAGGCGCAAGCTCGCGCCTTGGGTCAGCCCCATGCCGCCGCCCATGACGATGCCGTGCATGAAGGCCACCACGGGTTTGCAGAAGGTGTGGATGCACAGGTCCAGCCGGTATTCGTCGAGGAAGAAGTCTCGGTGCAGCGCGCTGCCTTCTTTCACGCTTTGGGCAATGGCGATCACATCACCGCCAGCACAAAAGGCCTTGGCCCCGCTGCCCCGCAGCAGCACGGCGCGGATTGCAGGCGCGACCTGCACTTCTTGCAGGATCGCCTGCAGCTGCAGCACCATGCCGTGCGACAGCGCATTGAGCGCCTGTGGCCTGTTCAGCGTGATCAGCGCGACCTGGTTGACGATCTGCAGTTGCACCTCGCTCATTGCCATGCCGCCGGACGCTTGTCCAAAAAGGCGTTGACCCCTTCGCGTTGATTGGGGCCATTGAACAAGTCCATGAAGGATTCGCGCTCCAGCGCGAGTGCCGCGCGGCGCGGCACTCCTTCGCGGGCGGCATGGATCAAGTGTTTGCAGGCGCGCACGCTGTCAGGGCTTTGCCGGGAGACACGGCCGGCCAGCGCCAAAGCCTGCGTCAGCGCTTGCCCGGTGGGCACCACTTCTGCCACCAGGCCGATGCGCAAGGCGGTGGCCGCGTCCAGCCTTTCGCCCAGCAGGATCATGCGCTTGGCCCAGCTCTCGCCCACCAGCCAGGGCAAGGCCTGCGTGCCGGCAGCACAAGGCAAGAGGCCCACCGCGGCCTCTGGCAACGCCAATTGCGCGTGCTCTTCGGCGATGCGGATGTCGGTGGCCAACGCACATTCGAGCCCACCGCCCATCGCATAGCCGTTGATGGCCGCGATGGTCACCAGGCGTGAATCGGCCAGCGCTTCGAATGCAGCCCCAAAAGCCTGGGCCATCGCCAGGGCCATGGCCTTGTCGCCATCGGAAAAGGTGTTCAGGTCTGCCCCTGCGCTGAAAAACTTGGGCCCCTGGCCGGTGATGACGAGTGCACGCACTGCCGGGTCGACCTCAAGCTGGAGGATGGTGGCACGCAGTTGCTGCAGCCCTTCCAGGCTGAAAGCGTTGGCGGGCGGGCGGGCCAGTGTGATCAGGGCCGTGCGGTCTTGGCGTTGGAGTTCGATCATGGCGATGATGGCAAGGTGGCGAGCAGCTTGATGATGGAGGAGAAGTCGAGGGCACCTTGGCCCTGGCTGCTCCATTGCTGGTAAAGGTCCTGGGCCAGGGCACCCATGGGCAAAGGCTGGTGACTTTGATGCGCGGCATCCACCGCCAGCCCCAGGTCCTTGAGCATGAGGTCAACCCCGAAGCCGCCGGTGTATCCCCGCGAGGCGGGCGCACCATCGATGACGCCTGGGAAGGGGTTGTAGGTGTCGGAGCTCCAGCAATGGCCAGTCGATGTGTTGATGATCCCGGCCAGCACCTTGGCGTCCATGCCCTGGCTGGTGCCCAAGGACATGGCCTCGGACACGCCCACCATGGTCACGCCCAGCAGCAGGTTGTTGCACAGTTTGGCCACCTGGCCATTGCCCGCTGGCCCGCAGTGAACGATGTTGCGGCCCATGCATTGCAGCACCGGCTTGATGCGTTCGAACAGGGCTTCATCACCGCCGACCATGAAGGTGAGCGTGCCGGCTGCTGCGCCGCCAGTGCCGCCAGAGACCGGCGAGTCAGCGAACGCATTGCCGTGGGCTTGGGCGCTGGCCGACAGTTGCCGCGCGGTCGCGGGGCCGATGGTGCTGCAATCCACGATGGGCACGCCAGGCTGGATGCGGCCCAGGACGCCACCTTCGCCGGTGATCACCTTGCCCACATGGCGGGCCGCCGGCAACATGGTGATCACCATCTCAGCGCCCTCCACGGTGTCTGCCAAGGACGTGCCCGGCCGGGCGCCCTGTGTGGCCAGGCGATCCAGGGCCGCAGCATCGAGGTCATAGACCGCGAGTTCATGCCCAGCCTTGAGCAGGTTGCCAGCCATCGGCGCGCCCATGTTGCCCAATCCAATGAAAGCGATCTTCATGCCCTCTCCTTTCTGCCGCTTGCTCAGCGAAGATTGATCGTGGTGTTGACGCCGGAAGACACGGCCGCATCGTCAAACCACCGGGCGGTGACCGTTTTGGTCTGCGTGTAGAACTGCACCACCTGTTTGCCATAGGGCCCCAGATCACCCAGCTTGGAGCCGCGTGAACCCGTGAAGCTGAAGAATGGCACTGGCACTGGAATCGGCACGTTGATGCCCACCTGGCCGACATCGATCTCGCTTTGAAAGCGCCTTGCCGCCGCGCCACTCTGGGTGAACAAGGCCACGCCATTGCCAAAGGGGTTGGCATTGACCAGCGCGATGGCGTCGGCCAGCGTGTCTACCTCCAGGCACACCAGCACCGGGCCGAAGATCTCATCGGTGTAGATGCGCATCTTGGTGGTGACCCCTGCGAAAACCGTAGGCCCGACGAAGTTCCCGGCCTCATAGCCTGGCACCCGCACGCCGCGCCCATCCAGCAACAGACGGGCACCTTCATCGGCACCCGTGGCAATGAGCTCCTCGATGCGCCGCTGCGCCGCCTTCGAAATCACCGGCCCGATGTCCGTGCCGTCTTCGGCGCCCGCGTTGACCTTCAAGCCTTTGGCGCGCTCTACCAGTTCAGGCAACCAGTCTTTGGATTCACCGACAAAGACCGCCACAGAGGCCGCCATGCAGCGCTGGCCCGCGGCCCCAAAGGCGGCACCGGCCAGGGCATTGAGCGTTTGGGCCTTGTTGGCATCGGGCAGCACCACGGCGTGGTTTTTGGCGCCCATCATGCTCTGCACACGCTTGCCGTGCTGCGACCCGAGGTTGTAGACGTGTGTGCCCACCGCCGTGGAACCAACAAAGGAAATGGCCGCCACATCGGGATGTGTGCACAGGGCGTCCACCACGCTCCGGCCACCATGCACAACGTTCAGCACACCAGGGGGCACGCCCGCTTCGATGGCCAATTGAACCAGCTCCATCGTGCTCATCGGGTCTTGCTCTGAAGGCTTGAGCACGAAGGTGTTGCCACAGGCGATGGCCATGGGGAACATCCACAAAGGGATCATCGCCGGGAAGTTGAACGGCGTGATGCCGACACAGACCCCGATGGGCTGGCGCAGCGTGTAGGTGTCCACCCCGCCGGCCACGTTCTCCGCAAACTCACCCATCTGCAGTGAGCCGATCGAGCAGGCATGCTCGACAACCTCCAGGCCGCGGATGATGTCGCCTTCCGCGTCGGCCAGCGTCTTGCCCTGCTCAGCCGTGAGGATGCTGGCAATGCGCGGCAGGTTGTGGCGGATCAAGGTCTGCAAGCGCAGCATGATGCGCATGCGCACGGCGATCGGTGTGTGCCGCCATGACTGGAAAGCCGCCTTGGCGGCCGCCACCGCGGCCTCGACCTCGACTGCCGTGGCGCACGGCGCGTAGGCCAGCACCTCTTGCGTTGCCGGGTTGGTGATCGGATGCCGCTCGGTGCCTTTGGACGCGACGAATTCGCCATTGATCAGCAGGCGAACGGCCTGGTGGGCGTCGTACAAGGAGGGGGTGGTGCTCATGGCCGGTTCTGTGTGTTTTGAAGAAGTTGACGGGCGATCACGAGCTTCTGGATCTCGCTCGTGCCTTCATAGATCTGAGTGATGCGGGCATCGCGGTAGTGGCGCTCGACGGAATAGTCCTCCAGGTAGCCGTAGCCCCCGTGAATTTGGATGGCCTTGGAGCAGACCCACTCGGCGGTCTCTGATGCGAAAAGCTTGGCTTGCGAGGCCTCGGAAATGCAAGGCACGCCCGCCGAGCGCAAACGGGCCGCATGGTGGACCAGCAAGCGCGCGGCATTCAGGCGCGTGTGCATGTCGGCGAGCAAGTGGCCGATGGCCTGGTGCTCCGCGATGGGTTTGTCAAACTGCACGCGCTCGCTGGCGTACAGGCTCGCGGCCTCCAGCGCCGCACGTGCGATGCCCACCGCCTGGGCCGCGATGCCGATGCGGCCGCCTTCCAGGTTGGACAGCGCAATCTTCAAGCCTTCGCCTTCCTGGCCCAGCAGGTTGGCCGCCGGCACGCGGCAGGCTTCCAACACGATCGGGCAGGTGTCTGACGCACGGATGCCCATCTTTTTTTCAGGGCGACCCACCTTGAAGCCGACCGTGCCGGCAGGCACCAGAAAGGCTGACAACCCCTTCTTGCCCGCGGCGGGATCGGTCACGGCGAACACCAGGGCCACGCCAGCACGCGAGGCATTGGTGATGAACTGTTTGGCGCCGTCGAGTACCCAGGTGTCGCCATCGCGCACCGCACGCGCCTTCAGGGCATCGGCTTGTGAGCCGGCTTGCGGCTCAGTGAGGCAGAACGCGCCGATCACCTCGCCGCAGGCCATGCGCGGCAACCAACGCCGCTTCTGCTCGTCGTTGCCAAATCTGAGGATCGGCACGCAGCCCACGGAGTTGTGCACACTCATGAGCGTGGCCGACGAAGCGCAACCGGCGGCCACTTCTTCAATGCACAAGGCATAGGCCAGGTCGTCCGTCTTGACCCCGCCCCATTCGTCAGGCACCAGCAGCCCGAGCAAACCCAGCTCGCCCATCATGCGCACGGTGTCATCGGGCAGGCGCCCTTCGCGGTCCCATTGGCCGGCATGGGGTGCCAGCTCGCTTTGCGCGAAGGCCCGGGCCGCGTCGCGGATTGCACGCTGGTCTTCCGTCAACAATGTGTCAAGACTGCTCACTTTTCAAATCCGGTATCCCGTCAAACAGGACACCATCGTAGGAAGTGGCAGGGCCGCTGTCCATGACCGATTCGCTGTCAGTCGTGAGCAAATCGGCCACCAGCCTTGAGGCACAGCTCCCGATCACCAGCATCATCATCTAGCTTAGAAGGCGCATGATTTACTCTCCAGCTGCGCTTTCAAACCGGTTTCCAGATGGAAGCGCTTGATGCTGTCGGCCACCTGCCCCGCATGCTCCAAGCTCAGAAAGACACCTGAGCTGTCAATCCATTGCAGCTCTGCATTGGGCAGATCCTTCATCAGCCGCTCTGCCAAACGCGGCGGGAAATGATGGCAACGTGTTGACCACAGCAGCAACACCGGCCGGTTGAAGCCCTGCAGGGCCAAGCCGGCCTCTTCCGTGAAGCGGGTAGAGACGGTGCGCAAGAACTTGCGCACATCACGCCGGACACCCGCATCTTTTCGAAGAGGCTTGAGCCAGCGCTCGATCAGGCCGTCGTCCAAGGGCGCCTCCGTCAGGTCACCAAAGGCGATGGGCAGGCGCCTCAAGGCTGGAACGTGGTGCAGCAGGTGGGCAGCACACCAGGCTAATCCTGGAACAGGCCCCCACCACTTGAGCGTGGCAAACGCTGGTGGCGGAAACACGTCATACGCATCACAGGTGGTCAGCACCACGCGGCCGATGCGCTCCGGATGCCGGGCGCACACCATCTGCACCAAGGCACCACCGCTGTCGTTGCCCACCAAGGTCACGTCCGTCAAGCCGAGCGCGGCCATGAAATCCGCGATGAGCCGCGCCACGCCTGGCACCGACAGATCGGCGTCAGGCTTCATGGGCATGGTGTGAGCGCCCAAGGGCCAGTTTGGGAGGATGCAGCGCACACCTGGGCCCAGATCCGCAAGCAGGGGCACCCAAAGTTGGTGGTCGGCGATCAACCCATGCACGAAGACCATGGGCTGGCCCCTGCCCTGGTCCAGGTATTGGATCGGGCCTTGCGGCAGTTGGATGGTTTTGAGTGAACTCATGCTGCTCTCCGTTTTTAATGATCAATGACGCATGGATGTTCAACGCGCCCATCACATTGGGCAATTACCTCGGAGGTCATTGAAACGGGCTGCCGGGAGAAGAGATACTGCGCCCCATGAGCAATGAGCCCCCCACGTTTGGAAAACTGCTGCGGCAATGGCGTGACTTGCGCAAGCGCTCCCAACTGGACCTGGCACTGGAGGCCAGCGTCTCGCAACGTCACCTGAGTTTTCTGGAATCAGGCCGTGCGCAACCCAGCCGCGACATGGTGCTGCAGCTGGCCGAGGTGCTGGGCGTGCCTCTGCGCGAGCGCAACCTGCTGATGACCGCGGCGGGATTTGCACCGGTTTTTCAGCAGCGGCCACTGCAGAACGACGAGATGAAAGCGGTGCGGGAAGCGCTGGAGTTGATGCTCCGGCATCACGAGCCCTACCCTGCCCTGGTGGTCAACCGGCAGTGGGACATGGTGATGAGCAATGGGCCTGCCCAGCGTTTCACGGCGATGTTGGGCGAGCCGGATGCGCTGTGGCGCCTGGTTGACCCCAGTGGTGGTCGCAATGTGATGCGCATGACGTTTCACCCACAAGGCATGCAGCCGCGTTTGCGAAACTGGGCGCAGGTGGCGCCGCTGTTGTTGTCGCGGCTTCAGCGTGAGGTGGCGGCAGACCCCACGCACGCGGCATTGCGGCAGCTGCTGACCGATGTTTGCCAATTTCCGGGCGTACCAGACCATTGGCAGCAGCAGGGATGGGTGCTGCCCATGCCCCCACCCATCTTTCCATTGGAATACGACTTGGGCGAGCACACCATCAAGGTGTTCTCGATGGTGTCCACCTTTGGCACAGCGCTGGACATCACGGCAGAAGAACTTCGGGTTGAAACCTTCTTCCCGGCGGATGATTTTTCACGGGAGTTTTTCCGCATGCTGTCGCCTTGATCAGGCTCAGCGCTACTTTCTCAGCAGCACATTCATCCCCGGCAAGACATCCGCCTCATCAACATACCCGATGGCGCCTGGTGTCTTGCTCACGAACTCGATCATCTCGGCTGTCTGCTTGACCTCTTGGGGTGGCGTGCCCTTGCCCACGTAACGGCGAACCGTCCAGTAGGCCACGTACTGGTCCTCGTCGGTTTGCAGGTACTGGCTCAGAAAGCGCTGGCGTGCCACCAGGGTGGGGGCGCCGTTGGCGGGCCGCACCCGCACCCCATCCACTTCGATGGTCTTGCCCATGTAAATGCGCTGAACGGTGGTCAGGTCGATCTTGTGGACGTTGGGGTGGCCAATGACCACGATGCGGTCGGTGGCATGGCTCAGCGGCCCCAAGGCCAGCAGCAACGATGCGAAGGTGAATTTAAGGCGTGTCATGGGCACTCCTTAATACGCAAAGTTGTAGCTGATGGACAGCACATCGATGCCTTTGTCGGCCACCGCCGGGCCCCCGCTGGGCGAGTCGATCATGGCCGAGCCCTTGCCCACCCAGGTGTGCAGCCATTCGGCCTTCAGCTTGCTGTGCGGCGTGAGGGCATAGGAGGCGCCGATGGCCAGTGAATGCTGGTCGTAGAAGGGGATGCTGTCGGCAAACACACGCTGGCCGGCGTTGATCTTGTCGGCGTCAGGCACGAAGCCTGGCAAGGACGCCTGGCTGAGTGCTGCATGCGCCTTTGCTGGGGCTCCAACGGTTTTCAGCACGGAAGCCGACACATAGGGTGTCCACTTGTCCATGGTTTTCAAGATGGCGATGTAGCCGCCCGCCGTGTTGGCGCCCAGGTCAGTGTCGTGCTGGATATTGCGCTCGGCCTCGAACATGATCCGCCAGTTGCCTGACAGCTTCTGGTCAATGCCCACGGTGATGATGTCGTTCCTGATCTGGGGCGTGATGCCATCGGGCATGTAAATTGGACCAAAGAGCGTAGGCACGGATTGGATGGTGACCGGGTTGAGCGGGCCGCCATTGGGGCGGGTGGTGGCATGGTGTGCCCCAAGCCGCAACATGGTGTCTTCCGCGCGCCAAGTCAACACGGCGCCAGTGACCCGGGTGTCGTACTTGTTGAACACGGTCCCGTTGTCGCGGGTATTCAGCCGAACCCAGACCTTGGCTTCACCGCTGTAGACATCCAGGCCGAGTTCCGAATCGGCCATGGTCCAGTTGCGGGTGATGTAGAGCCCGGTCACGTCGGTCGTGGGGGCGATGGAATACATCTCGGTGGGCAGGCGGGCAAAGTCATAGCTTTGGCCCACGTCCAGGTTCTCGGATGACAGGTACAAGGGAATGCGCAGCTTGCCCACGCGCAGCAGCCAGTCGTTGTTGGGCCGCCATGAGGCGAATGCCCAGCTGGCGGTCAGGTCCCAGTCGTCATCATTGCGGGCCGATGGCGCCAGCTTGCCCTGCACTGTGGCAGACAGCTCTGGGGTGAACTGAACATCAAGCTGCGCGCCCAACACGGTGTCCCGCATGAGCGTGCCGTCAGAATCGACGAAGCGCTGGTAGCGGTAGTCCTTGTTGGAGATGGCAGCGCCAATGGTGCCAAAGCCTGAGTAGGAAAAGTCTTGCGCTTGAGCCACCGTGGCTACCAGAACCATCAGCGCCAGGGCCGAGGCTTTCCGCAAGAGGGCTTTTGTTGCTTTCATGTCAGTCTTTCCACTGGCTGGCGATGTCGATGAACATCGCTTGTGTTGCATGCAGGGCGTCCACGATGTCGCCGTCAAAGTGTTTGTCGCGGCCTTCGTCAATGAACTTCATCGCCACCTCATGGCTGAATGGGTCCTTGTAGGGGCGACGGCTGATCAGTGCGTCATACACATCGGCCACGGCCATCAACCGGGCCGACAAGGGAATGGCCTGGCCACGCAGGCCGTCCGGGTAGCCAGAGCCGTCCCACTTTTCGTGGTGCGAGCGGGCGATCTCCATGGCGTAGGCCAGGAAGTCGGTCTCTTCACCCATGCGCAAGGCTGCGCGGTTGAGCATGTCCCAGCCATGCAAGGGGTGGCCCTTCATGACCTCGAACTCCTCCGTGGTCAGCTTGCCGGGCTTGAGCAGGATGCTGTCAGGAATGGCGACTTTGCCAATGTCGTGCAGCGGCGCCGACTTGGCAATCAGTTGGATGCTGTCGGGATTGAGCACGTCATGGTGCAGGCCCTGCCCCCACAAGTGCGTGGCCAGCACCCGAACGTATTCCTGGGTGCGCTTGACGTGGTTGCCGGTGTCTTCGTCTCTGAACTCGGCGAACGAGATCATGATGAAGAGCGTTGAATCGCGCAGGCGGTCCAGCTGCGCCATCTGGGTTTCCAGCTGGGTCTGGAGCTTGGCGTTGCGGTTGTTCAGGTAGTCGTGAAAGGCCTTGTTCTGCAAGTGCGTCTTGACGCGGGCTTTGACAACGGATGGGCTGATGGGCTTGTGGATGTAGTCGGCCGCGCCCACTTCAAAGCCTCGGGTTTCGTCTTCCGGCTCCTGCATGGCCGTCAAAAAGATCACCGGCACATGGCTGGTGCGCGGATCTTGCTTGAGGCGTTGGCACACCTCGTAGCCATCCATGCCCGGCATCATCAGATCCAGCAAGACCAGATCAGGCGGCGAGCGCTTGGCCAGTTCCAGCGCCTTGGGGCCCGACGAGGCCAGTTTGACGCGGTAGGTCTTGTCGAGCAGACCGGCCAGGAGCGTGAGGTTGGTGGGCGCGTCATCCACCACCAGGATGGTCGGGGTGTGGGCCTGCGCTTCACTGGATGACATCGTCGAGCCTTTCTTGAAGCAAAGCCAGGGCCGCGTCGAAATCGCAGCCCTCGATGGCGGTGTCCAGCCGGCTGAACATCACAGGATCGAATGCATTCATGAACACCTTGCGTTGGTTGCGCCAGAGGCTGATCGCCGCGCTGTCGCTGTCATGGACCAGGCGTTCGAGCGCCTGGGTTTGCGCCTGGATGGCTTCGGCGTCCACGTCGGCTGGTGGTGCCAGTGTGGGCGCCACGTCGCCTTGCAATTGGGGGATCAGCGCCAGCAACAGGGCCTCTGTGGCCTCCTTCAAGACGCCCACCAGCGAGTCGGCCCGCTCGACCGATTGCAGCTTGACCGCCCTTTCCAGTTCGGCACAAAGGCGCGCCATGTCGTTCGCACCGATGGTCGCGCACAAACCGCGAAGCGTGTGCGCTTCACGCGCCAGGCTGGCCCAGTCTTGCGCTTGCGCGGCGGTGGCCAGCGCCGTGCCGCCAGTCATCACATGGTCGACAAAGCCTTTCAACACGCGCACATACAGGCCCAGGTTGCCCTCCAGCCTGGCCAGGGCCTGGCGCGAGTCCAGGCCTGGGGCATGAGGCAGCCTGCCGGCCGTGGCACTTGGCCAAACAGCTTGTTCGATGCGTGCCGAGGGGATCTTGTTCAGGGGGTGATAACGGGCCAGCGTGGCATACAGCTTCCGGGGTTCCAGTGGCTTGCTGATGTGGTCCTGCATGCCAATGGCCAGGCAGTGGTCGCGCTCTTCGTCCAGGGCGTGGGCCGTCATCGCCAGGATGGGCAAGGCTCGGAAGCGCTCATCGGCCCGGATCTGGCGGGTGGCTTCGTGGCCATCCATCACGGGCATGTGCAGGTCCATCAGCACGACGTCGTAGGCGGTGGGGCCGCTCATGCGAAGGTGTTCAACGGCTTCGCAACCGTTGTCCACGGATTTGACGATGGCACCGCGGCGGCTCAGCAGCTCGGTGGCCAATTGCTGATTCAAGGCGTTGTCTTCCACCAGGAAAACGCGCAGGCCGTCCAGGCTGATGGCCGCATCTGGCGACGGTTCGGCATGGCCCGCTGAGGTGTCGATGCCTGTCAACTTGCCGAACAGGCCGCGCAGGGCATCGGGCAGGATGGGTTTGGGCAAGAAGGCGTCGGCCCCGGCCTGGGTGGCGTTGGCCTGCAGGCTGTCCCAACCATAGGCCGAGATGACCACCACGTCCAAGCCCGGATGCGCTTGGCGCAATCGGCTGGTGACCTCGGCACCGCCCATGTCGGGCAAGACCCAGTCCAGCAGCACCATGTCGAACGGGTGCCCGGCTTCGTTGGCAGCGGTGACCATGGCCAGGGCCTGGGCGCCGTTTTCTGCGGTGGCGACCAGCCCTTTGCCCTCGCCGTCGGCATGCATTCCCACGCCCATCATGGTCAGCAGGCCCGCCATCGAGGTTCGGGTGTCACTTTGGTCATCCACGATCAGCACGCGCAAGGTGTCGATCGGGACGGGCGGGAGCGATGCGGGCAGCAAGGCAGGGTCGAGCACCAAAGTGACAGGCAAGGTCACGGTGAAAACAGAGCCGGCGCCATGCTGGCTGGTCACCGATATGTGTCCGCCCATGAGTGTGGTCAGGCGCTGGCAAATGCTCAAGCCCAGACCCGTTCCGCCGTAGCGCCGCGTGGTGCTGTCGTCGGCCTGTGTGAACTCCTGGAACAAGCGGCTTTGCTGCTCGCTGTTCATCCCGATGCCCGTGTCGCAGACCTCGAAGCGCAAGGTGGCTTGGGCCCCCTCGCGGTCGTCCAGGCCCACCCTCACTTTCACGTGCCCGCTGTGCGTGAACTTGACGGCGTTGGACAGCAGGTTGGTCAGGATCTGGCCCACCCGCAGCATGTCGCCCTGCACCACGCCGGCATCGCTCAGCAAGGTCGGGTCGGTGAACTCACACAGAAGCTCGATCTCACGCTCCTGGGCCTTCTGGCGCACCAGCATCAGGGCATTGCCCACCACTTCTTCCACCCGGTAGGGCGCCCGCTCCAGAGACAAGCGCCCGGCTTCGATCTTCGAGAAATCCAGGATGTCGTTGATCACGCCCAGCAGGATCTGGGATGCCGACAGCACCTTGTCCAGGTAGTCCTTCTGCTGGTCAGTCAATGGTGTTTGAAGGGCCAGGTGGGTCATGCCGATGATGGCGTTCATCGGGGTGCGGATTTCGTGGCTCATGTTGGCCAGGAAAAGCGATTTGGCCTTGGTGGCCGATTCGGCCTGGTCGCGCGCGGCCTGCAAATCGGCCTGGACCTGCGCCCGAGCGGCCAAGTCTTCCTCAATGGACTGCGCCATGGTGTCCATCGTGACGCCCAGCGCGTAAACCTCCCTAACTGCATGCGATCGGGGGTTGCCGCGAGATGAATAGTCACCCTGGGCAAAGGCACGCGCTTGGGCGCTCAGCGCATTGATGGGTTGGAGCACGCGACGGCGCATCACCAACAGCGCTGCGCCCATCACAGGCAAGAGCAGAAAATCGACGGCCACGGCCAAGGCGATGAAACGCGATACCCGGGTGGACGCCTGCGTGACGGCATCCTCGGTCCGGGCATTGGCCAGGCGCGTCAGGTCGGCAATGGCACGAGTCAGGTCAGCACCATCCTGTTCATACGATTTGGCGTAGACCAGCTTGGTGGCGTAGGCCAGGTTGGGTTCGCCTTCCGACACGAACACCTCGTGCTTCGCGTCGTACAGGCCTTGTGTGGCGGCAAATGCCACCTGCTCGGTCTTTTTAAGATGCTCGGTGGCGACCATCACGCGCTGCAGGCAGGCCAGCTCGGCGGGGCTCAGGTTCAGCGCCTTCATGCGGTCCATCAAGGAAGCCCGTGCGCCCTTTTCAGACAAGGCATGTGGCTTGCGCTTGGCGATCACGTCTTCCCAATAAACGCTGACGTCGTCGGTGCCGGGGCCTGCCTTCTCGCCTTGGCGAATGGCGTAGATGTCGTAGTAGGTCAGCAGGTAGTTGACATCGCCCGTGGCGGTGTAGGCGCGAACCAATCGGCGCAGCAGATCGGTTTCTGCCCGCAACTGCTCCAAGGCACGCGTGGTCTTCTCGCGCTGCAAGGCGACTTGTGGGATGGTTTCAAAAGCCGACCGGATCAGCACCAGGAACGCAAAATTGGCCATCAAGGCCAGGATGACGCCCAGGAACATGCTGTGCGAAACGGTTCTCAGTTTCACCTGAGCGCTCCCCGCAGCGGTTTGTTGGCCAAAGCAAATCCAGTGACGCAAAAATGAGCCATGGGGGGCTATCGGTCAACGCCACGCCTGCCTGAAGCCCCAGCAGCCTCAATCCCCACTTGCGCGCTCAACTTTGGTGGATATCCGTGACGGAATCGTCACCTGCCAATTCAAAGCACTGACCACGCCGCAGGCTTGGCACAATGGGCAACCACCCAATGCGACGGACGGCTACCCCATGACCCAGGCTCACCGCGGCTTCACCCTGATCGAACTGATGGTCGTGATCGCAATCATGGCCATCCTGGCTTTGATCGCCATGCCCAGCTACCAGGGCAAGATCATCAAGGATCAGATTGCCGAAGGCGTCGCGCTGGCGGCCATTGCCAAACCGCCGGTGGCCGCCTCGTGGGCGATGACCAAGGTGCTGCCGGCGGACAACACCGCGGCAGGCTTGCCCAGCGCCGACAAGATCGTGAACAACGTGGTCAGCAGCGTTGCCGTGGCCGATGGCGCCATCCACATCACCTTTGGCAACCGGGTGAACGGGGCCATCAAAGGCAAGGTCCTGACCTTGCGCCCCGCCGTGATCGAAGACGCGCAGATCGTTCCGGTCACCTGGGTTTGCGGCCACGCCGAGGCACCTGAGAAGATGACCCTCAAGGGCGCGGACAAGACCGACGTCGCCCCGGCTTTTTTGCCGATCAACTGCAAGGCCAAGTGAATAAGCTGGGTGCGTTTTCAGGTGGATAACTTTTCAGGGAGTGCCAGGGAAATGGCAACGTCAAACCGCAGCTTCTTGGTGCCGGGTGCCGCTCGCGCGCTGGCCGTGATCCTAGTTGCCGGGCACGCGGGCCTGGCGGCCGGTGCTGGCATGTACCGCTGCTACAACGGCAGTTCGGTGTACGTCTCTGACAAGCCCTGTCGCGCCGAAAAACGCCAAGAAAAGTTCACCGCCATGGGGCCGTCGAGCAATTCCAATCCCATGCCTATGCGGGGCCAAAGCTACAACCTGCCCTCGGTTGCCAAAGCCCCCGAGCACCTGCGCTACCTGAGCACAGCCTGCGCCCAGCTCAACGACGCGATACGAACTGCGCCGTCAAGGGGCTTGCGTTCAGACGTCATCTACCAGCTCCGGTCCGAATACCAAAGCAAGTGCAGCGAGGACGAAAGCGACGCCTACCGTGCCCTGGACAAGGAGCGCGACCAGGAGCGGCAGGACCGGCGAGCCGAACAGCAGGCCAAACAAGCCCGGAAAGAACTCAGCCAAAGGGAGCGCGAGCGTTGCAACGAGATGCTGCGCATCCTCCACGGCAAGCGCAGCCAGTTCGACACCATGACCGAAGGCCAGAAAAACGACTTCGTGAACTTCCAGTCGAACTACAGCGCGCGGTGCAAGAACGACTGAACTGCGAGGCCAAGGTTCCTCACGTATCCTTGGCGCATGCGCTGGATGACATGGAACCGCTTTAGCCGGGCCGCAGGCACGACCGCCCTGCTGGCAATTTTTAGCACGCCTGCCTGGTCAGGCGCGACGCTGGACGCCATCCGTGAGCGTGGTCAGGTCAAGTGCGGGGTGAGCACTGGTGTGGCCGGCTTCTCGGCGCCTGACAGCAAAGGGCGCTGGACCGGTCTGGACGTGGACGTGTGCCGGGCCTTGGCCGCCGCCGTGCTGGGCGATGGCAACAAAGTCAACTTTGTGCCGCTCAACTCGCAGCAGCGTTTCACCTCCCTGCAGTCAGGCCAGGTCGACCTGCTCTCGCGCAACACCTCCTGGACCTTGACCCGCGACGCCTCACTGGGCTTTCATTTTGCGGCGGTCACTTACTACGATGGCCAAGGTTTCCTCGTGCCCAAGAAGCTCAAGGTGATCAGCGCCAAGCAATTGCGCAATGCGCAGGTGTGCATTCAATCGGGTACCACCACCGAGAAAAATCTGTCGGACTTTTCCCGCTCGCAAGGCGTGCCCTTCAAGCCCGTGGTCTATGACTCGTTCGAGGCGGCCTTCAAAGCGTTCTTCTCAGGGCGTTGCCAGGCCTACACCACCGATGCGTCGGGCCTGGCCATCGTGCGCAACAAGGAAGCGCCCCACCCCGAGGACTACATGATCTTGCCCGAGTTGATCTCCAAGGAGCCCTTGGGCCCCTTGGTGCGCCGGGGTGACGACGAGTGGTTTGCCATCGTCAAGTGGACGGTGTTCGCCATGATCGAAGCTGAAGAGCTGGGTTTGACGCAAGCCAACATTGACAGCTTTCGGGCCAGCCCCTCGCCATCGATCCAGCGGTTTGTGGGCACGGGCGAAGACATGGGCAAGCTCTTGGGCCTGGACAAGGCCTGGTCCTACCGCATCGTCAAAGCCGTGGGCAACTATGGCGAGGTGTATGAGCGCAACGTGGGCGCAGGCTCGATGCTGAAGTTGCCGCGCGGGCCCAATCGCCTGTGGAGCCAGGGCGGCTTGATGTACGTGCCGCCCATTCGCTGACCATGTTGGATTTTTTGAACCAGCCGGCGGGCTTTGGCATCGGCGAGACGGGGCTGCTGGTGTATGACGCCAGCCAACCGCTTTGGCGCGCGATGGCCGTGGGTTTGGGCAACACCTTGCGCGTGTCTTTGCCGGCGTTGGTGTTCGCCACGGTGCTGGGCACCTTGGTGGCCTTGTCGCGTCGATCCAAGCATCCGGGCTTGAGGACAGCCGGCCAGGTCTACATCGATGTGGTGCGCAATGTGCCTTTGCTGGTGCAACTGCTGATGTGGTACTTCCTGCTGCTGGATTGGTTGCCGGACACCACATTGGCCTTGAGCGGGGTGTCCGGCGTCACGCTGAGCAAAGGCGGGCTGAGTTTCCCCTGGCTGGCGGCAGATCAAAGTGGCTGGTTCTGGAGCCTGCCTGCGCAGGATGGGCTCAGCGTCACGGGCGGGGCCACCGTCACACCCGAGTACCTAGCCGTCTTCATGGCCCTGGTCACCTACACGGCGGCTTTCGTGGCCGAAGTGGTTCGGGCCGGGCTGGAGTCGGTGCCCAAGTCGCTGAGCGAGGCAGCCCTGACCTTGGGGGCCCTGCCCCACCAGGTGATGCTGCGCGTGGTGCTGCCCCAGGCCCTGCGCACCATGGTGCCAGCCATGACCAATCAGTACCTGAACCTCATCAAAAACTCTTCGCTGGCTGTGGCCGTGGGTTACCCCGATCTGGTGTCGGTGGGCAACACCGCCCTGAACCAGACCGGCCGCGCGGTGGAATGCATCCTGGTGATGATGTCGGTCTACCTCACACTCTCTCTGCTGACCGCCGCCTTGATGAACTGGTTCAACGCGCGGTATGCACTCAGGGGCAGTGCATGAAGAAAACGAGCGCCACCTCCCGGGCCGTGTCGGCTTTCTTCTGGCTGGCCTTGGCCTATGCGGGCTGGCGCTTGCTGGATTGGGGGGTGCTGAACGCCGTGTTCAGGCCCGACGAAGCGGCCTGCCATGCCCTGGAGCGCACAGGCGCTTGCTGGGGCGTCATCACCGAGAAGATCCGCCCGCTGCTGTTGGGCCGCTATCCCCACGACGAGCAATGGCGCCCTTCACTGGCGCTGTTGATGATGTTGCTGGGGGCCGGCGCCTTGCTCTGGCGCCCTTGGGCCTTGTCTCTGCAAGGCCTGGTGTGGGGCACCGCCTTGGTGTCACTGGCCGTGGCCGTTTTGATGCATGGCGGTCCGCTGGGCCTGCCAGTGGTGCCGTCCGACCAATGGGGCGGGCTGCCCCTGACCCTGATCCTGGCGGGCCTGACCATGGCGCTGTCTTTGCCGCTGGGCATCGCCTTGGCCTTGGGCCGCAGGGCGCGTTGGCCTTGGGTGCGCTGGGCCTGCAGCGGGTTCATCGAGGTCACGCGGGGCGTACCTTTGGTGATGGTTTTGTTCATGGCCGCCTTCATGCTGCCGGCCATCATCCCTGCCCGCTTCGAGGTGAGCCTGCTGTGGCGCGTGTTGATCGCATTGACCTTGTTCTCGGCCGCTTACCTGGCCGAGATCGTTCGGGGCGGCCTACAAACTGTGGGATCCGACCAGTTCGACGCCGCCAAGGTGATGGGCCTGTCGGGCTGGCAGACCCAAAGGCTGGTGGTGTTGCCCCAGGCCCTGCGGGCGGTGTTGCCAGCGCTGGTCAACCATGCCATCGGCCTGCTCAAGGACACTTCGCTGGTCATGGTGGTGAGCCTGCATGAATTGACCGGGGCTTTGTCCCTGAGCTTGGGCGGAGACCCGCAGTGGCGCCCCTATTACCTTGAAGGCTATCTATTCGTGGCCGCCATCTATGCCGCCCTTTGCCTGAGCCTGTCGCGGGCCGGCCGCCGGGTTGAGCAACGCTGGCTGGTCAGCGGTGGGCAGGCGTGAGGTGCACAGCCACAACAGCGCGGCCACCAAACCAATCGACAACAGGCCAACGCGGTCCATGCCCACGAGCTGCCCGCCTGCGGCTTCGCTCAACATCAGGCTGGACACCATGGCGGCCGAGGCAATGGCCAAGTCCTGAACCATGCTTTGCAGCGCCATGAATCCCGCCCGCTCGTTGGGCTGCGGCACCTGGCTGGTGGCCGCGCCCAAGGCCACATTGCGCCCAGCGTTGCTGGCCATGAAAATGACAAAGGGCAACCAAACGGGCCACCACACCGAGCCGCCCAGCAATGGAAGCAGCCCCACGATCAAGCCCACGGAGGCCAATGCGATGGCGGGCAATGAGCCCCACCTATCGCTCAGCCGCCCCAAGCCTTGAAGCGTGATCAAAGCCGCGATGCCCCCGGCCAGGTACAGCAGCCCCAGTTGATCGCGGGGCACGCCCAGGTTCAGCACATAGAAGGCCGCAAAGCTGGGAATGACCAGGAAGGCCGAGAACTGGCTGAGGGCTTGAAGCCCGCAAGCCTGGCGAACACGTGGCTGCTTCAACAAGCTCATCAAGGACACCTTGGTGTGCTGCGGATGAGCCAGGTGATCGCCCAGCGGGGGAAGCAAGCGGGCTGCGGCCAGGCACAGCACCACGGCGCACACGGTGATCGCATAGAACGGCGTGGTCCATTGCCCCCAGCGGGCCAGCTCCAAGGCCAAGGGCACACCTGCGATGGCGGCCATCGAGAAACCGATCATGACCTGGCCAATGGCCTGCCCCCGCTTGGCCGGTGGCGTGATGTCGGTGATGACCGCCATGCCCAGGGCCACCATGGGCCCGCCAAAAAAGCCGGTCAAGGCACGGGCCGCCAGCAAGGATGGCAGGTCATGGCACCACACTGTGGCCAGTGTGGCCAGGCCAAACAAGGCGATGGCCACCAGCAAGGCGGGCCGGCGTTGGTAGCGGTCAAGCCAACGCACACACAGCAGACCCGAGAGCACCGATGCCAGTGTGTAAGCCACGCTCAACCAGCCCAACTGGTCGGGCGCAAAGCCAAGGGCGCTACTCAGGTCAGGCCCCAGCGGCATGACCATCATGAAGTCCAGGATGTAGGCGAACTGCAGGGCAGCGATCAGTGCGATCACCATTTCAGAACTTCCAGGAGGCTGAGACACGCACGTCGCGGCCGGCTTCAGGCAGGCTGGCCACCGTGCCCCAGCGGGCGTTGTAGCCAAAGCTGGTTTGATCGTAGTAGTACTGGTCAAACAGGTTCTTGATGGTCAGTGTCAGGCTGAGCTTGTCGCCCAGGGGCTGCCATTGGGTGTAGATATCGTGCACGTTGTAGCCAGGCTTGGCACCGGTGCCGGCCGGCACGTTGGTCAGCTTCTCGACCAGGCGGCCCGTCCAGCCGAACTTCAGGTTGTGGCCGGGCAGTTGGTAATCGACCTGCGCGACCCAGTTGCGCCCGCTGGTGGTGCCCAGTAGCAGCGAGTCGCCATCGGCCAGCGGTTGGCCGTTCAGCTGGGGTTTGCTTTCGGCCAAGCCCAGGCTGGCCGACCACTGCGCGGCTTTGTAGCCGGCACTCAGGCTATAGCCGCGCGACCTGACATCGCCCACGTTCTCGCGAAAATCTTCGCCAAAGCTGATGAAGTTGTTGATGCGTTGTTGGAACACAGCGCCATTGACCTGCCAAGGGCCTTCCTGCCACGCCGCGCTGAACTCGCTGTTGCTGGCCTTCTCGGGGGCCAAGTTGGGCGCGGTTTCCCAACGGGGTTTCAGGAAGGGCTCGATGACCCACACGCCCCGCAGCGCCCTGGCGTGGCTGAGCCTCAGGGTCACGCTCGACACGGGCTTGAAAGCCAGGCTGGCACTGGGTGAAAAGCCCTTGGCGTCTGACTGTCGGCCATCAGTGGCCTTGTAGTCGTACTGGTCGTACCGGCCACCCAGGCCCAGCAGCCATTGGTCCGTCAGGGCCAGGTCATCTTGCAGGTAGGCGCCCTTCACGCTGGCCGTCTCGTTTGGTGATCCCGCACCGGCCAGCGCCGAATAGCCCTTGTCATGGCGGTAATCAAAGCCATAAGTCAGCTTGTGGTCGCCCAGACGCGACACGTTGCTGATGTTGAGCCCATGGCTGCGGGTACCCACGTCTTCCTGGGCTGGGCTCCCCTTGGCCATGGTCAGGGCGTTGTCGTTGAGGAAGGTCACCACGTGCAGGTCCACCAGGGCGTTGCCGGGCTTGTAGTTGTAGTTCAGCGTGGTGGATTCACGCTCGGCCTTTTGCCGCTGGCTGGCGTTGAAAGCCGTGGGCAGCAGGTTGGCGCGGAAGCTGCGCAGCCCTTCATCTTCATGGCGATCATGGGCCAACTCCAGGCGGTGGCCCTGCGCGGGCGTGAAGCCCAGCTTGATGAAGCCAGCCTTGGCCTCGGTGGCGCTGTTTTGAACACGGTTGCCGTGGCCATCCACATACTCGCCCGCATCCAGCGAGGTCAGGCTGGCCAGCAGGTCGATCTGCTCGCTCAAGCTGCCATAGACCGTGCCGCTGGTTTTGTTGCCATCGGCGTTGCTTTGGTAGCTTTGCTTGAGGAAGGCACCGAAGTTCTCGCCAGGGCGCAGCAGGTCGTTGGCGCTTTTGGTGGTGAAGCGCAATGCGCCCGCCAAGGCACCCGGGCCGGCGGTGGCCGCACCCGTGCCCGCTTCAACCTCAACGCGCTTGAGCAGTTCTGGCTCGATCATGATCTGGCCGTTGTGGTGGAAAGCGGCTTCAGGTTGCGAAGCGCCGTCGATCGTCACGTTGAGCATTCGCTCACTCAGGCCCCGCACATAGACCTTTTGCACGGTCGACAGGGCACCGCCGCTGATATTGACTTCGGGCATTTGCTTGAACAGGTCTTGCAAGCTCAAGGCCTGCTCCACCTCCATGCGGCTGGCGCGAACCACGGTGTTGGTGTCTTTGCCGCGCTGCGCCGTGACCACGACCGGATCGAGCGTGGCTTCCTTGTTCGCTTCATCTGCCTGGGCGCCGTGGAAGGCGGACAACAAAGCGATGGTCAATGGCAACAGTTTGTGCGCTGGGGTAGCGGGCGTGGTGGTCTTCATGGCGGACGGTTGACTCTCTGAATTGGCTAAAGCCCTTCATCATATGTGTATTGCGAATGATTCGCAATACGATTAGCATGGGTGCAAATCCCAAACCAGTTCGGAGGCCCTCCATGAATGACCGACTTCGCGACCCGTCATTGCTCGCGCCACAGGCCAGCGACCTGCTCAGGTTGTACCGCCCGGGCGCCAACCTATTCGCCTCGCCGCATCGCACCGTGCTCGCCCAGGGGCGCCATGCTGTGCTCACCACCGCGGCCAATGGCGCTTTGTGCGCACAGGCCCATGAGCTGCTTCGGCGTGTGAAGGCAGAAGGCCATGTGCGCCCTTTGCTGATGGGGGCTGTGCCCTTTCAGCCCGACGCGCCGGCCCAGCTGTCCGTTCCCGAAGGCGTGGTCTGGGGCTGGGGCGTTGAAGGGCTTGCCGCCGCACCGATGAGCCTCCCCGCCCCCAGATTGGTGGGCAAGGTGGCCTTTGCCCCCACGCCGGATGACTACCAGGCGCACGTGGCCCAAGCCTTGGCCCAGATGCACGGCGGCCACCTGGACAAGGTGGTGCTGTCGCGCTCGCTCACCATCGAGGCCCGCATTGATGTCGCCACGCTGGTGCGCCGACTGGCGGCAGGCAACACGCGTGGCTACACCTTTGCCATCGATTTGCCGGGCAGCCCTGAGGAACGCCGTGCGCTGGTCGGCGCCAGCCCAGAGCTGCTGGTGGCCCGCCACGGGCAGCGCGTCACATCGCATCCTTTGGCAGGGTCGATCCCACGCAGCCCGGATGCGGCCGAGGATATGCGCCGGGCCCAAGGCCTGCTGCGCTCTGCCAAAGACCACCGCGAGCACGCGATGGTGGTCGATGAAGTGGCCCGCGCCTTACGGCCCCTGTGCAGCAAACTGCACGTGCCTGAGCAGCCTTCGCTGGTATCCACGTCGACCATGTGGCACCTGGGCACCGAGATCAGCGGCACGGTCATCGACCCATCGGTCACGTCGTTGCAGCTGGCCCTGGCCTTGCATCCCACACCCGCCGTGTGCGGGCAACCCACCCAGGCCGCCCGTGACTTCATCAACCAGGCCGAAGGCTTCGATCGTGGCCTGTTCACCGGCCTGGTCGGGTGGTGTGATGGTGATGGTGACGGCGAATGGGCCGTCACCATCCGCTGCGCCGAAGTGGGCGCCCGGTCGGCCACGCTGTATGCAGGCGCTGGCATCGTGGCCGGATCGGAGCCCGCGCTTGAGCTGGCCGAGACCACCGCCAAGCTGCGCACCATGTTGCGCGCCATGGACCTGGAATCCGTGCTGGGGGATGCCGCATGAGCGACTTCCTGCTGCCTGACTTCACCCCATGGCCCGAAGAGTTTGCCCAACGCTACCGCGCCGCTGGCCATTGGCGTGGCGAGACCCTGGGCGCCATGCTCGAGGCCCGTGCACAAGCGCACCCTCAGAGCTTGGCACTGGTGTGCGGCACGCGACGCTGGACCTATGAGGAGCTTGACCTGAAAGCCCGCCAACTGGCCACAGGCTTCAGCCGTTTGGGCATCCGGCCTCGCGACTGCGTGGTGGTGCAATTGCCCAACGTGGCCGAGTTCTTCACGGTGTGCTTTGCCTTGTTCCGCCTCGGCGCCCTGCCCGTGTTCGCACTGCCCGCCCATCGCCGCATCGAGATCACCGCCTTTTGCCAGATGACCGATGCGGTGGCTTACGTGATCGCGGATGTGGACGGTGGCTTTGATTACCGCAGCCTGGCCCGCGAGGTCATGCGTGAAGCGCCCTTGCTCAAGCATGTGCTGGTGCTGGGCCAAGCCGAAGAGTTTGTGGCCATCAGCGACCTGCACGACACACCACAAGACATCATTGGCCCCAGGGCGAGCGATGTGGCCTTCTTGCAGTTGTCCGGTGGCAGCACCGGCTTGCCCAAGTTGATCCCGCGCACCCACGACGACTACCTGTACAGCGTGCGGGCCAGCGTCGACATCTGCGGCCTCACACCCGACAGCGTCTATCTGTGCGCCCTGCCCGTGGCCCACAACTTCCCGCTCAGCTCACCTGGCACGCTGGGGGTGTTCCATGCCGGCGGCTGCGTGGTCTTGGCCCGCCGGGCCAGCCCTGACACCGCCTTTCCCTTGATCGAAGCCGAGCGCGTGACCATCACGGCCCTGGTGCCCCCTCTGGCCATGGTCTGGCTGGATTCGGCCCGCGCTAGCCCTCATGATTTGTCCAGCCTGAAACTGCTGCAGGTCGGCGGCGCCAAGTTTGGTGCCGAGGCCGCCCGCCGGGTCAAGCCTGAACTGGGCTGCGCCTTGCAACAGGTGTTTGGCATGGCCGAGGGCTTGGTCAACTACACGCGCACCGACGACCCGGATGAGCTGGTGATGAACACCCAAGGCCGCGCCATCTCACCCGACGACGAAGTGCGTGTGGTGGACGACGAGGACCGTGATGTCTTGCCTGGCGAAGTGGGCCACCTGCTGACGCGCGGCCCGTACACCATCCGCGGCTACTACCGCGCGCCCGAACACAATGCGCGCGCCTTCACGATCGACGGCTACTACCGCACTGGTGACCTGGTGCGGCGCCTGCCGTCCGGACACCTGATTGTGGAAGGCCGCGCCAAGGACCAGATCAACCGGGGTGGCGACAAGGTGGCCGCCGAAGAGGTCGAGAACCACCTGCTGGCGCACCCCTCGGTGCACGACGCGGCCCTGGTCGCCATGCCCGACGCCTACCTGGGCGAGAAGACCTGTGCCTTCATCGTGGCCCGTGGTGACGCGCCCCGCCCCATTGAACTCGTTCGCTTTCTGCGCGAGCGCGGCATCGCTCAATACAAGATCCCCGACCGCATCCTGTTCGTGGACCAGTTCCCCAAAACCGGCGTCGGCAAGGTCAACAAGCGCCTGCTGCGAGAACGAACCGCCCCCGTCATTCAAGCCACGACCCCATGAGCATCCCGAAGATCGCCACCTACCCCATGCCCCAAGCCACGGCCCTGCCCTCCAACCGGGTGGCCTGGAGCCTTGATCCCAAACGCGCCGTGCTGTTGATCCATGACATGCAGTCCTACTTCATGGACTTCTTTGACGCATCAGCGGCGCCGGTGCCCACTTTGATCGACCACATCGCGCGCCTGCGCCAGGCCTGCGACGCAGCCCATGTGCCGGTGGTTTACACCGCCCAGCCTGGCGAGCAATCGGCGGCGCAACGCGGCCTGCTTCAAGATTGGTGGGGCCCCGGCATCACAGCCCAGCCCGATCGCGTGCCGGTGGTGCAGCCCTTGGCGCCTCGTGAGCAAGACGTGGTGCTGACCAAATGGCGCTACAGCGCGTTTGTGCGCAGTGACCTGCGCGAACGCATGCAGGCCCAAGGGCGCGACCAGTTGATGGTGTGTGGCGTGTACGCCCACATCGGCTGCATGCTGACCACCGCAGACGCCTTCATGAACGACATCCAGCCCTTCTTCGTGGGCGATGCAGTGGCCGATTTTTCGGCCGAGCAACACGACATGGCGGTGAACTACGTGAGCCAACGCTGCGGCATGGTGCTGGGCACCGAACAGATCATCCAGGCCTTGGCGCCGCGCCAAGCCAAGGGCAGCTTGTCGCTTAGCCTGGACGCCTTGCGCGAGGAGGTCGCCACCCTGCTGGAAATGCCGGCCTCCGATCTGCGGCTTGATGACAACCTGCTAGACATGGGGCTGGACTCCATCCGCTTGATGTCACTGGTGGAGCGCTGGCGCGCGCTCGACGCCCGCATCACCTTCATCGCCCTGGCAGAACAAGCCACTTTGCAAGCCTGGTGGCCCTTGTTGTCTGCCCCGCGAGAAGGGGCCTGACATGGGTGCCGCTGACAAAGACCCGGGCCTGCACACCACGCTGTTGCCGCTCACCGCCGCACAGCATGGCATCTGGATGGGCCAGCACCTGGACCCTGCCAGCCCCGCCTATTTGACCGCCGAGGCGGTGGAGATCACGGGCGCCTTGGACACCGCTGCTTTTGAAGCCGCCCTGCGCGACGTGCTCACCGCCTGCGATTCGCTGCACATGCGCTTCACGCACGATGGGCAAGCCGTGTGGCAAAGGCTGGAGCGCCAAGCCGATTGGCCATTGAACCGAATGGATCTGTCGCACGAGGCCGATCCCTGGGCTTGCGCAAAAAGCTGGATGCGGGCCCAACTCACACAGGCAGTCAGCCTTGAACAAGGGCCCTTGTTTGCCACCGCCTTGCTGCAACTGTCGGCAGACCGGCACTTGTGGTTTCTGCGCGTTCACCATGTGGCGCTGGATGGCTTTGGCTACGCCTTGCTCGCCCAAAGTGTGGCCGCCAACTACAGCGCCAGGATGGCAGGCCTTGCGCCAGCCCAGCCTGCCTGGGCATTGGACCGCGTGGTGGAAGAGGATCTGCTCTACCAGGGTTCGCCCAACGCCCAACGCGACCTCGCCTTCTGGCAAGCGCGGTTGGCAGACGCGCCCGCACCCGTCACGCTGGCGCCTCCCGCTGCCATCGCCCACAGCGTGCGACGTTGCGCTGGCGGCTTGAGCTCCAATGCATTTGAGAAATGCCGCCAGGTGTCAGACGCAGCCAAGCTGGACTGGGCCGCCTGGATGTTGGCGTCAGTGGCCGCGTGGCTGTACCAGCGCACTGGGCAGGCAGACATCACATTGGGCCTGCCCGTGATGAACCGGCTTGGCTCCGTGGCGCTGTCCGTGCCTTGCATGGCCATGAACATCGTGCCCTTGCGCTTGAAGGTGGAGCCAGCCCGCAGCATCTATGCCCTGGCCCAACAGGCCGCGGCTGCCTTGCGCGCCCTGCGCCCGCACCAACGCTACCGCTATGAGCAACTGCGCCATGACCTGGGCCGCGTGGGTGGGCAAAAGCGTCTGTTCGGCCCCGTGGTCAACCTCATGCCCTTCGATCGCCCCCTGCAGTTTGGCGGTTTGATGGCGCTGTCCCACCCCTTGTCGGCCGGCCCGGTTGAAGACCTGTCCATCACCGCCGTGCCCAGCATCCGAGGCTTGCGGCTGGACCTGGAGGCCAACCCCAACGCCTACGATGACCAGGCGCTGGCCCAGCACCGGGACACCTTGCTCGCCACCATCGTTCAACTCACAGACCACCCCGACACCCCCTTGTGCGATGTGTTGGGCCCTGCCCATGGCAGCCAAGCCTTGAAAGTCACGGCGCTCCTGTCGGGCGGCCCTTTGCCCGGCCCCGCCGTGCCCGTGCTGGAGGCGTGGACCAATTGGGTGCAGAAATCACCTCAACACCCCGCCCTGCAACAGGATGGCGTGGTCTTGAGCCATGGCGAGTTGTTGGCCCAAGTGCAGTCCATGGCTGGGCGGCTGGTGGCCCATGGCGTGCGCCCCGGCCACCGCGTGGCCTTGCTGCTGCCCCGCGAACCCCGCACGGTGGTTGCCTTGCTCGCCGTGCTGTGGGCCGGCGCTTGCTATGTGCCGCTGGATCCAGATGGTCCCGCAGCCCGCAGGGCCATGGTCATCACCGACTCGCAAGCCTCGTTGATTTTGACGCTGGAGGCGCACGCGGGCCCCGTTCGTGAACGCCACCCAGACCTGAACGTCCTTTGCCTGGACGGCGACCAAGCGGGTAAGCCGTTCGCGCCTTTGACACAAGCGGCGGAGGCAGACCCCGACGCGCTGGCCTACATCATCTACACCTCCGGCTCTACCGGCCAACCCAATGGCGTGATGGTGGGGCGCGCCGCTTTGGCGCACTTCGTGGCAGGCGCCACGGCGCGCTACCAGTTCACTTCTGCAGACCGCATGCTGCAGTTCTCGCCCTTGCACTTCGACGCCAGTGTGGAAGAGATCTTCCTGCCCTTGACCAACGGCGCTACCCTGGTGCTGCGCACCGACGCCATGCTGGATTCCATGCCCGCACTCATGGCTGCCTGCGAGGCCCAAGCCATCAGCGTGCTGGATTTGCCCACGGCCTTCTGGCACGAACTGGCCTACAGCGTGGGCCATGGCGATGCCCTCTTGGCTTCACCAATCCGCCTGGTCATCATTGGCGGTGAGGCCGCACTGGCCGAGCGGGTCACGCGCTGGCGCCGCTCCGTGCCGGAGCACGTCGTGCTGCTCAACACCTATGGACCCACCGAGACCACGGTGATCTGCACCACGGCCACGCTGTCAGGCCCCGGCGCCTTGCCCATCCACGAAGGCGAGGCCGTGCCCATTGGCACCCCATTGCCTGGCGTGGACATCGCCGTGGTCGATGATGAGTTGTGCGTCATCGGCCCAGCCCTGGCGCACGGCTACCAGGGCCGCGACGAACTGACGGCGCGGCGCTTCATCAAGCTCGACACGCTGCCGGGCCAACCGCGCGCCTACCGCACCGGCGACCGCGTGCAACTGGGCCAAGACGGGCAACTGCGTTACCTGGGTCGCCTGGATGACGAGTTCAAGCTCAGCGGCCACCGCATTGACCCGGCCGAGGTTGAAACCGCGCTGCTCAGCCTGGCCGGCATCCGCGAGGCCGCCGTGATTGGCCAAACCTCCGCACAAGGCACCAAGCGCTTGGTCGCATTTTTAGTGTCTGACCAACACGCCGACCCCGCCATCTTGCGCACGGCCTTGGCCGACCGCTTGCCCGCACCCGCAGTGCCGTCCTTTTACGTGTTCATGCCGCGCCTGCCGCGCAACGCCAACAACAAGATCAACCGAAACGCATTGCGGGATCACGACACCAGTGATTCGCCCGCCGCAGCCGTGGTGGCCACGCCTTTTGAACAAGCCATCATCGCCGTGTGGCAAGACGTGCTGGGTAACATCCACATCACGCCTGATGACGACTTCTTCATGCTCGGGGGCAAGTCCTTGCAGGCCATCCAGGTGGCCACACGGCTGGGCGTGGCTTTGCAACGGGCCGTGCCCGTGTCCTTGCTGTTCAGGCACCCCAGCGCAGCAAGCTTGGCGCAAGCGCTCGCCGCGCCAGTGGGCCACCAGCCCCCGCCCGCCGCGGCAGGCCACGAACTGGCCCCCTTGCTCACCATTCAGGGCGGTGAAGGCCCCGCCCTGTTCTGCGTGCACCCTGCCGAAGGCCTCTCGTGGTGCTACTTCGGCCTGTCCCGGCAACTGCCCGACATGCCCATCATCGGCCTGCAGGCACGCGGCATCACTGGCGATGCCCCGGCGTCGTTCAGCGCCATGGTCACCGACTACCTGGGCTTGATCCGCGAAGCCCAACCACACGGCCCTTACCACCTGCTGGGCTGGTCGTCCGGCGGCGGCATCGCTCATGCTTTAGCGGTGCGGCTTCGCCAATTGGGCGAGGCGGTTTCATTGCTGGCCATGATGGATTCCTACCCCTGCGACATCTGGAAAGACAAGCCCGAACCGCAAGAGCGCGATGCCTTGGAAGCGGTGCTGGACGTGATCGGCGCATCACCCCAAGGGCCCGATGGCCAGCCGTTGTCCGAGGAGGCCTTGCGCGACAAGCTGCGCCAGCCTGGCAGCTCGCTCGCCGGGTTCGAGCCCGCCCGCCTGCAAAGGCTCACCGAGATGGCACTGCATTCCATGAAGCTGTACCGCGATGCCGATCACCAGGTCTTCGATGGTGATCTGCTGTTCTTCCATGCCGCCCGCAGACCGGCCCACGCACCCGATTGGCTGGGCTGGACGCCTTATGTGTCTGGCGCCATGCAACGCGTCGACATCGACAGCACGCACTCGGGCATGAGCCAGCCGGCGCCGCTGTCACATGTTGGCCGCGTTCTGGCCGAACACATCACCCCATTGGCCTCTCACAGGAGCACCTCATGAGCAATGCCACTGGCCGCACGCCACCCCGGCTGCTGCGCGTGCGCCGCATCCAGGACATCACACCCCAACTGCGCCGCATCACGCTGAGTGGCGAGGCCTTGGCCGGCTTCCCGGTCGGCAGCGAAGGCGCGCACATCAAACTGCTGCTGGCCCGTGAAGGCCAAACCGAGCCCATCCTGCCCACCTTGGGCCCCGACGGCCCTGTCTGGCCACCAACGGATGTGCGCCCAATTGCCCGCACGTATTCAGTCAGCCGGCATGACCCGGCCGCCGCAGAACTCGACGTGGACTTCGTGCTCCATGGCGACAACGGCCCTGCCTCGCGCTGGGCCGGACATGCGCAAGTCGGCCATGCCGTGGGCGTGGCGGGCCCCGGCGGCCCTGATCGTTTCAAGCCGGGCGCTGACTGGTACCTGTTGGTTGGTGACCCAAGTGCTTATGCCTTGTTGCTGGCCGTGCTCAAGGCCTTGCCCGCCGACGCCCAGGGTTACTGTTTCATGGAGGTCCCGGATCGCCGCGAGACCCCGCCACTGCACCATCCCAAAGGCATCGAACTGGTCATCTTGTCGCGCGAAGGCCGGCATGCCGGCGACAGCACCTTGCTGGTGGACGCCGTGCGCGCCATGCGCTGGCCCCAGGGCCGCCCATCGGTGACGATCGCGGGTGAAAACAGCCAGGTGGTGGCTATCCGCGATCACCTGCTGCAAGAACGAGGCATCGCCAAACAAGACATGTACGCGGTGCCCTACTGGAAGGACCACTTCACCGAAGAGGCCTACCACGCAGAGCGGCACCGCATCATGGACGAGATGGAGCAGTGAGCATGGAGTTTGAAGGGAAAGTCGCCGTCGTCACGGGCGGGGCCCAAGGCATTGGCTTGGCGGTGGCCCAGGCTTTGGTTCGTGGAGGGGCGCAGGTGGCCGCGTTAGATCGCGAGCCTGAAGGCCTCAAGCGGGCCGAAGCCGCCCTGGCCCTCACCCTGGATGTGTGCGATGGGCCAGGCATTCTGGCCGCCGTGGCCAGAATAGAGCGTGAACTGGGCCCCATCGACATCCTCGTCAATGTGGCCGGTGTGCTGCGCTTGAACAGTGTGCTGAACACCCGGGATGAAGACTGGGAGGCGACCTTCGCGGTCAACACCATGGGGGTTTTTCGCATGTCACGCGCCGTGGCCCAAGGCATGGTGGCGCGACGCCAAGGCGTCATCGTGACGGTGGGCTCCAACGCGGCACAAACGCCGCGCACGCAAATGGCGGCCTACGCGGCTTCAAAAGCGGCGTCGGCGCAGTTCACGAGGTGTCTGGCATTGGAGCTTGCACCCCACGGGGTGCGGTGCAACATCGTGTCGCCCGGTTCAACCGACACGGCCATGCAGCGTCAGCTTTGGAGCGGCCCTGACAGCGCCCAGGCCGTGATCCAGGGATCACTGAAGGACTTCAGGTTGGGCATCCCGCTGGGTCGATTGGCCCAGGCGGAAGACATTGCACAAGCGGTGTGCTTTCTGGCATCAGACCGCGCACGTCACATCACGATGCATGACTTGCGGGTTGACGGCGGCGCCACGCTGGGCGCCTGAGGCAATCTCAGTCTGCGCCCAGGATGTCGTTTTCGACGTCGGGGGCGCTGTCCACTTCCTGGTCAAAGGCGTTGGTGTCGCCATTGATGTGCGGGATCAGGGGCTTGTCCAGTGGGCGGCAGATGCGGCTTTGCAGGTGGTTCAAACGCTCCGATCGCTCCATGGCTTCGATCACGGCTTGGGGGTCCATCATGAGGGCGAAGGGATTGGCGTAAAGACCTGGGTTTTGCATACTAGCTCCGTGAAGAAGTGCCGTTTCGATGGATGAACTTTAGGCTTCACGGCCGGAGGCGAATAGTCGCCGCAAATCCAAACCGTCTGTCAGAAATTGTCTGACAAGGGTTTGAACACAGGGTCAGTTCACGGAGGCGGTATTGGGCGGGATCGCGAACAATTGCTCGAAATTGCTCGTCGTCGCCTGGCCTAAGACCTCGGGTTCAACCCCCTTAAGTTCGGCCAGGAAACGGCCGACCAGGGCCACGTAGGCGGGCGAGTTGGTTTTACCCCGGTGCGGCATGGGCGCCAGGTATGGGCTGTCAGTTTCGATCAGACAGCGGTCCAGCGGCACGAACTTGGCCACCTCGCGCAGGTCAGCCGCGTTCTTGAAGGTCAGGATGCCCGAGAACGAGATGTAGAACCCCAGGTCAAGCGCGGCGCGCGCCACAGCCTGGCTTTCAGTGAAGCAATGGAACACGCCCCTGGAGCGCCCCTGCCCCGACTCCCGCAGGATGCCGATAGTGTCGTCGCTGGCCTGACGTGTGTGGATGACCAGCGGCAGCTGGGTGTCCAGCCCCGCCTGGATATGCACCCGAAAGCGCTCCCGCTGCCAATGCATGTCGGCCACGGAGCGCTCGCCCAGGCGGTAGTAATCCAGGCCGGTCTCGCCAATGCCCACCACGCGTGGCAAGGCGGCGCGCTCGACCAGATCGGCCAGCGTGGGCTCTTGCACGTCTTCGTTATCGGGGTGGACGCCCACCGTGGCCCAGAAATTATCGAAGCGCGTGGCCAGGGCGTGCACCTGCGGGAATTCTTCCAGCGTGGTGCTGATGCACAAGGCCCGCTCGACCTGGGCTTGCGCCATGTCGGCGCGCACCTGGTCCAGCGTGTCGGCGTAATCGGGGAAATTGAGGTGGCAGTGCGAATCAACAAACATGAGGCGAATCTTGCCTCAAAGTGTCTGGGTCGGCTTGTTCGATGACAGTGACGTGCCGAGGATCTGCTCGATCTTGATGCGCAACAGGCGGGTCTTCTCGTCAGACGGGAAGCGCACGCCCACACCTTGGGTGCGGCCTCCCGAGGCATTGGCCGGGGTGATCCACGAGATCTTGCCCGCCACGGGGTAGCGCTGGGCTTCGTCAGGCAAGGACAGGAGCAGATAGATGTCGTCACCCAGCTTGTAATCGCGGGTGGTGGGCACAAACAGGCCACCATCGGCAAACGCCGGGATGTAGGCCGCGTACAGCGCGCCTTTTTCGCGGAACACCAACTGAATGACGCTGGGGCGGGCCACGCCAGCGCTGGGCACCGCGCCCGCAGCTGCACCACCCATGGGGGTCGTGCTGGTCTTGCCTGGCCCAGAGTTGGCAAAGGCAGACGGCAAGGCTGTGGTGTGGAATTCGCTCATCGTGGTGAAAGTGTAACGTCGGCTGCTGGCCACAAACGTGAATTTAAGCGCAGGAGTAGCCCCTTTACTTGTTGAAACGCAGTGCCAGACGTGCTTGTTGCAATAACGATTCCACCCTCAAATTCAGGCTCCAGGGGTGCTCTGCCGTGCGGCTGGCCTTGCGCAGCTCGCCTGACCAGGCCGTGAGCCGGGCCAGATCACCATCGCGGTGCAGGCTGCCTTCCGGAAAGTACCGGGGGGCAGCACCAGTCGCCATGCATGCCAGGTCGTGACACAGTTTTTGAAGGGTCTCAACGACCAGCGGCAAGGGCCAGCCCGCCATCGCGCCGCTTTGCCCCTGTTCCACATCACGCGGGATTTGCGGCCAACGCACGGCGTCCAGGCCCATGGCGTGGCGGTCTCGGGCGGTCAGGGGTTGGCCTCCAGACGCTTGCAACAGGATGGCTGCATCCGCTTCGGTCAAGCCCTTGATCTGCTCGCACAGCCAGGCGATGGACGCGGCCTTGTCGGGCAATGGCAGGCGCCAGGCCTGGCAGCGGCTGCGCACCGTGGGCAGCAATTCGTCCAGAGAACCCGCACTGACCACAAAGCGCACCATGCCGGGCGGCTCTTCCAGGGTCTTGAGCAAGGTGTTGCTCGACACCATGTTCATGCGCTCGGCCGGGTGCACCACCACCACTTTGGCTCGCCCCCGAGAGGCCGTCTGCTGGGAGAACTGCACCACCGCACGGATGGCATCGACCTTGATGTCCTGGCTGAGCTTCTTGGTTTTGCTTGATTTTTCGGACGCGCCTTCGTCGTCATCGCCTGAGCCAGTCCAGCCCAAGGCGGCTTGCAAGGCCTCGGGCACCACCACCACCAGGTCGGGGTGCGAGCGCGCCGCGATCAGGTGGCAACTGCGGCATGCACCGCAAGCTGGCTTGAGCGGGCTGCCCGGGGCCTGTGCCTCGCACAACCACGACTGGGCCAAAGCCATCGAAAACTCGAACTGCCCCACCCCTTGCGGGCCGTGAACCAGCGTGGCGTGGCCGTTGGCCTGCGCCAGGGCTTGGGCAAGGGGCTCGTGCAGCCAAGGTAGCAAATCGCTCACAGCCACCCTTTGGATTGAAGCGCAGCATCAACCTGGCGCGCCACCTCAGCGGGGCTTGCGCTGGCGTCGATGAGCGCAAAGCGTTGGGCATCAGCCTGCAACCGCGCCTGGTAGCCGGCTCGCACGCGCTCGAAGAAGGCGGTGTCCTGGGCTTCGAAGCGGTCGGGCTGGCGAGCGGCCGACAAGCGCGCGGCGGCCACTTCTGGCGGCAAGTCGAACAGGAAAGTCAGATCGGGCTGGCGTTGGCCTTGCACCCACTTTTCCAAGGTGCTGAGCACCGACAAGTCAAAGCCGCGGCCCGCGCCTTGGTAGGCAAACGTGGCATCGGTGAATCGGTCGGACAGCACCCAGGCGCCTCGGGCCAAGGCTGGCTCAATCACTTGCACCAAGTGATCACGTCTTGCGGCGAACACCAGCAAGGACTCGGTCAACGCGTCCATGGCGTCGTGCAAAACGCTTTCGCGCAGCTTCTCGGCCAGAGGCGTGCCGCCGGGCTCGCGGGTTCTCACCACATCGTGCCCTGCCTGGCGCAATTGGCTTTCCAGGGCATCTAGGTGGCTGGTCTTGCCGGCCCCATCAATGCCCTCAAATGAGATGAACCGGCTCATGGGCGCTTTCTCTGGTACTGGTTGACGGCGCGATTATGCTCAGCCAGGGTGCTGCTGAACACGCTGCTGCCATCGCCACGCGAGACGAAGTAAAAGGCGTTGGTCTCGGCCGGGTGCACAGCGGCCAGCAAGGCCGCCTTGCCAGGCATGGCGATCGGCGATGGCGGCAAGCCGGTGCGCATGTAGGTGTTGTAAGGCGTGTCGGTCTGCAAATGGCTGCGCTTGAGGTTGCCGTCGAACTCATCGCCCATGCCGTAGATCACCGTGGGATCGGTCTGCAATGGCATGCGCACCCGCAGGCGGTTGCAGAACACGCCCGCGATCATCGGGCGGTCGGCTTTCAAGCCGGTTTCTTTCTCCACGATCGAGGCCAGGATCAGCATCTCTTGGGGCGAGTTCAAGGGGCAGCTGTTGCTGGCGCCGCGCAAGGTCCAGGCATCGCTCAGGTGCTTTTGCATGGCCCGGTGAGCGCGTTGCAAAACAGCCAGATCGGTGCTGCCCTTGGAATAGGAATAGGTGTCCGGGAAGAACTGCCCTTCTGGCGACAAATCAGGCTTGCCCAATTGGGCCATCACCTGCGCATCGCTCAGTTTGGCAGTGTTGGGTTCCAGGCCTTCGGCCTGGGCCAGTTCAGCCCTGAAGCGCTTGAAGGTCCAGCCGTCGATCAGTTTGACCACGGCCAGGCGTTCGTCGCCCATCACCATCATGCGCAGCAGTGACAAAGGCGTGGCACCGCGCTCCAGCACGTAGCTGCCCGCACGTATCTGGCGCGCCTGCCCCGACCAGCGGAACCACTGATAAAGCATCACGGGCGAGGCGTCCACCCCGGCGTCAACCCAGCCCCGGGCGATCTCGCGCGGCGTGGTGCCCGACTCGATGGCCAGCTCGATGTCATCGCCGTGCATGCGCAAAGGCTGGTGCACCCACCAGAACACGGCCCCTGCGAAAGCCAGTGCGCCCAGCATCAACAGCCCGAGCAAGATGCCCAAGACGCCGCCTTGCTGCTGCCTGGCTTTAGGGTGATTTGAAAACAGGTTAGTCGGGATCATCCGTGGACCAATGATGGATTTGACGACCGTGATGATAATGACCCCCATGCATGACATTCATTTTCCAGACGTCAAGGCGCTCAATGGCGCAACCGCCCTGTCCCATTTGGGCATCATTTCAGCCGAGGGCGCCGATACCGCCAGCTTCCTTCATGGACAGTTGAGCCAGGATGTGACAGGCCAGTCGCCCGATCAAGCCCGCTTGGCTGCATTTTGCTCGGCCAAAGGCCGGATGTTGGCGAGTTTCGTCGTCATCAGGCCTCAGCCAGACAGTTTTTGCTTGATCACGGACGCGCAAGTGCTGCCAGCGGCCCTCAAGCGGCTGTCCATGTTCGTGCTGCGCGCCAAGGCCAAGTTGACTGACGCCGCAGGCAAGCTTTGCGCCGTGGGTTTGATGGGACCAGCCGCCAAGGATTGGCTGGGCGATGTGGCGGCAACCGAGCCATGGCAATCCAGCCCCCACGCGGCCAGCGGCGGCCAGGTGGTTCGCTTGCCCGATGTGCTGGGTGCGGCCCGCTGGCTGTGGACTGGGCCTGTTGAAGCGGCCCAGGCCATCGCCCAGGCCCTGCCCGCCCTGCCCTTGCCCGCATGGCAGTGGCTTGAGGTGATGAGCGGCGTGGTGCGGATCGAGCCGGCCACGGCAGATCAATTCGTGCCCCAGATGGTCAACTACGAGTTGGTCGGTGGCGTGCATTTCCAGAAGGGTTGTTATCCCGGCCAGGAGATCGTGGCGCGCAGCCAATACCGGGGCACGCTCAAACGTCGCACCTTCTTGCTGCATGGCCAGGCGCCCATGCAGGCGGGGCAAGAGGTTTTTTCGGCCGACGACCCCAGCCAGCCTGCGGGCATGGTGGCCAACGCTGCGGCCATCCCCACTCAAGATGGGCAAGTCGGCGCGGCCTTCAGCGCCCTGGTCGAATTGAAATGGCAGGCGCTGGAAACTGGATGGCACCTTGGATTGGCCGGTGGGCCAGCCCTTGAACTGGGCACCATGCCCTACGAAGTGCCCTTGGGCACGTCAGACGTCTGATTTGACAATTTCTTAACGGCAATCGACCTCGGTTTGGGCGCATGCCCTTGGCACGCTGCTTCAAGGGCGCAATCCGCGGGTTAACCTCCATCACACTTGACCGCCTCAGGAACTCATGGCCATGGCAGACGCAGGATCGGCAAAGGCTCTGTTCATCTACTACAAGGTGGACCCGGCCCATGCCGCGGCGTTTGAAACCGCGGTTCGGCAGATGCAGGCCGCACTGCGCCGATCCCATGAGGACCTGACGGCCAGGTTGTGGATTCGCGCCGACGCTCCAACGTCAGCGCAAACCTGGATGGAAACCTATGAACATCCCGAGGGCGTCAGCGTGTTGCTGGCCACCCTCATCGAGTTGGCCGCGCAGGATTTGCCCATGGGATTGATGGGCGGCCGCCACGTCGAGATGTTCTGCAACATTGACTGAGAAGGACACTGCCCGATGTGTTTGGTGGCCGTGGCGCTGGATCAAAGCAGCCGTTTTCCCTTTGTGATGGCGGGCAACCGCGAAGAGTTCTTCGACCGCCCCGCCAACCGGCTGGCCTGGTGGGAGCCTGGGCAGGGTGCGCCTTCGATCCTCGGTGGGCGTGACCTGCAAGCTGGCGGCACCTGGCTGGGCCTGACGGCACAGGGTCGTCTGGGCGTGGTCACCAATGTGCGTGACCCTTCGCAGGTTGACAAGGACGCACCTTCACGCGGTGAGATCGTGCCCTTGTGGTTGCAGGGTGACACCCCGATGAACCGACTGTGGCCGCGCCTGGCCATGTCGGGGTACAACGGCTTCAACTTGCTGACGGTGGACTTTGCCGAAGGCGAAGCCTATTGGGTGAACAACACCAAGCTGTACCCACAGCGCCTGGAGCGTGGGCTGTATGGCGTGTCCAACGCCGGCTTGAACACGCCTTGGCCCAAAGTCCAGACCTTGAAGACTCGGATGAAAGCGGCTTTGAACGGCGCCACCGACCTCGATGGTTTGGTGGTGAAGCTGTTCGAAGCCCTGACCGACCCCACCATTGCTCCCGATGACAAGCTGCCCTTCACCGGGGTGCCCTTGGAATGGGAGCGCCTGCTGTCGGCCGCTTTCGTGCGGTCTCCCGATGGCCAATACGGCACCCGGTGCTCGACCTTGGTCATCACCGAGCGGGTGAACAAGCGCCTGATCACCCATGTGCTTGAGCGCACTTACTCCAACCAATCCAGCATGGCTTTGTTGCGCCGGGTGAGCTTGAAGAACTGGCCACCGCGCCACACGGCTGGCGCTGCGGAGTTGGCGCGCCCAGACGTCGCCTTACCGCCGCCAGACGTGCACCACGAAGACACGTTTGAGAGCAGCGACGTGTCCGAGCACGACAACCACGCCCTGCCGCCCCCACCTGCCGCCAGGAAAACGCGCGCACGCAACCTGATCAAATCGGCGGCGAGCCGGCCAGTCAAAGCTTGAGTGTCATGACGATGTGGGCAATGCCCACCTCGTCAAACTCCTCGCCTTCAGGTTGGAAGCCCGCGCGGCGGTAAAAGTCCTGGGCGCTGGTTTGGGCGTGCAGCGTCAGCTTTTGAACAGACCGCTGCCTTGCGGCGTCAATCAGCGCCTGCAAGACCTGTTGGCCCAGCCCCAGCGCCCGGCTGCCATTCAACACCGCCATGCGCCCTATCTTGGCCTCACCGGGCGGCAGGCCTGCCGTGATCAAGCGCCCTGTGGCCACGGGCAGGCCCGCCAGGCTGGAGACGACCACATGCCAGGCCTGCGCATCGTCGTCGTCCCATTCTTCTGACTCGGCAATGCCTTGCTCTTCGATGAACACCGCCGTGCGCACCGCGCGGGCCAGGGGTGCCAACGTGGTCCAGTCATCGCCGCGCAGCTCGTGCACGGGCGCCCCCAGCTTCTGCTGTTCCAACTGCAGACGCATGGCCTGGGGCACCGGCGCCGGCCGGTTGGTGTCCAGGCTGACGTAGACATACACTGTCTCGCCGGTGACCAGCAGGCGCCCGCTGGTGCGGATCTCCCAGGCAAAAACCAGAGACGAGTTGCCCATGCGGTCGCAGCGTACCCCGATCGACAGCCAGTCGCCAAAGCGGGCTGGCGCGTGGTACTGCAGCGAGTTGCTGCGCGCGAAAACATCGCCTCCCAGGTGGGTGAAAGCCTCGGGATACGGCAAACCCGAGGCCCGCCAATACTCGGACATGGCCGTGTCCAGGAAGTTCAGGTAGTGGCCGTTGAAGACCACCTTCTGGGCATCCACCTCGGACCAGCGCACACGCAGATGATGGTGAAACGGAAAATCAGTCGTCATGAAAAAAGCCCGCATGGGTGAGCATGCGGGCCATTGTCTGGCACAAGTGCCAGGGGTGCTTGAGTGGGCTTACTTCTTGTCGCGCAATTCGCGGCGCAGGATCTTGCCCACGGGCGACTTCGGCAGCTCTTCGGTGCGGAACTCGACGATGCGGGGGATCTTGTAGCCGGTCAGGTTCTTGCGGCAATGCTCAATGACCGACTCCTTGGTCAGGCCAGGGTTGCGCGGCACGATGATGACCTTGACACGCTCGCCTGCAGCATCATCAGGCACGCCCACGGCGGCCACTTCCTTGACGTCGGGGTGCATGGCGACCACGTCTTCGATCTCGTTGGGGTACACATTGAAGCCCGAGACCAGGATCATGTCCTTCTTGCGGTCCACGATCTTGCAGAAGCCCTTGTCATCGATGATGCCGATGTCGCCGGTGGCCAGCCAGCCGTCCTTGTCGATGACTTCGGCCGTGGCCTCAGGGCGGTTCCAGTAACCCTTCATGACCTGCGGGCCACGCACGCACAACTCGCCGGGCTCGCCAATGTCGGCCCAGGTGCCGTCTTCACGGCGCATGCGCACTTCGGTCGAAGGCACGGGCACGCCGATCGAGCCGGTGAATGTGGGGCCGGGCTTGGAGATGTCGACCGGGGCTTGCGTCACGATGGGCGAGCACTCGGTCAGGCCATAGCCTTCGACCACGGCGTTGCCGGTGACTTCCTTCCAGCGTTCGGCCACATTGCGTTGCAGTGCCATGCCGCCAGCGATGGACAGCTTCAGCTTGGAGAAGTCGAGGTTGCGGAAACCCGGATCTTCCAGGAAGGATGAGAACAAAGTGTTCACGCCGGTGATGCCCGAGAACTTCTCGTTCTTGAGGATCATCATCACGCGCTTGGTGTCGCGCGGGTTGGCGATCAGGATGTTGCGGCCACCCAGCGCCATGAAGATCAGGCCGTTCACCGTCAGCGAGAAGATGTGGTACATCGGGATCAGGGTGACCACGGTTTCCGTCTCGCCGGTCAGCTGGCCTTCGGCAAACGCCAAAGCCTGCTGGCAGTTGGTCAGCACGTTGCGGTGGGTGAGCATGGCGCCCTTGGCCACGCCGGTGGTGCCGCCGGTGTACTGCAAAAAGGCCAGGTCGTCGGGCTTGACGGTGACGGGCTTGACCTTGACCTTCGCGCCTTGCTTGAGCGCGTCACGCATCCAGGTGGCCGTGGGCAGGCTGTAAGCCGGCACCATCTTCTGCACCTTGCGCAAAACGAAATTCAGCGCCCAACCCTTGGGGTTGAAAAAGCCGTCGGCCAGCAGATCGCCGATCTGCGTCAGCACGATGTTCTTGACCTTGGTGCCGGATTGCGCGTCTTGCAAGGTCTTGGCGAAGGTTTCCATCACGATGATGGTCTCGGCGCCGGAATCCTTGAGCTGGTGGTTCAGTTCACGCGCTGTGTACAGCGGGTTCACGTTGACCACGACCGCGCCAATGCGCAACACCGCGAACAGCGCCACCGGGTACTGGAACGTGTTGGGCAGCATGATCGCGACGCGATCGCCTTGCTTGACGCCCTTGCTCTGCAGGTAGCCCGCGAACTCCTTGACCAGGCGGTCAAGGCGGTCGTTGCTCATCTCGGTGCCAATGCTGACAAAGCCGGGACGGTGGCGGAACTTGTTGATGCACTCGTCGAAATACTCGGTGAGCGACTGGTACTTGTTGATGTCGATGTCGTGGGCCACACCCTTGACATACGAGGACAACCAGATTCGGTTGGTGGTGCCGTCGGGGTTGACGATGGATTGCCCAGGCGTAGGTGCCGAGGCCGTGGCTGCTGCGGATGTGGTCATCGATGTCTCCTCGTATGCCTGCAATCGCTCATGGCGCTGCAGGAGGGGCTTTCCCGACGCAAGGGTTGCCTCGAGTTGCCTGTTTAAGCGGACAAGTGTATCAACCTGTGAGGGGGGATTGAAAGTCCCCCCTCGCAAATTACATCAAAGTTTTACCGCTCCAGGATGGCGACCACGCCCTGGCCGCCGGCGGCGCAAATCGAGATCAAACCGCGGCCCGAACCCTTTTGGGCCAGCATCTTGGCCAACGTGGCGACGATGCGGCCGCCTGTGGCAGCAAAGGGGTGGCCAGCGGCCAAGGAGCTGCCGTTGATGTTCAGCTTGCTCATGTCGATCGAGCCCAAGGGCTGGTCACGGCCCAGGCGCTCCTTGCAGTACTTGGCATCTTCCCAGGCCTTCAGCGTGCACAACACTTGCGCGGCAAAGGCTTCATGGATTTCATAGAAGTCAAAGTCTTGCAGCTTGATGCCAGCGCGGTCAAGCATGCGGGGCACGGCGTAGGCCGGTGCCATCAACAGGCCTTCCTTCTTGTTGAAGAAGTCCACGGCGGCCACTTCGCTGAAGGTGATGTAGGCCAGCACCGGCAGGTTGTGGGCCTTGGCCCATTCCTCGCTGCCCAACAGCACGGCCGAGGCGCCGTCGGTCAAGGGCGTGGAGTTGCCGGGTGTCAGCGTGCCTTGGCCAGGCGCAACCTTCTTGTCAAAGCAAGGCTTGAGCGAACGCAGCTTCTCGATCGTAAGGTCAGCGCGCAGGTTGTTGTCCTTGGTGACGCCCTTGAAGGGGGTCATCAGGTCGGCAAAGAAGCCGTCGTTGTAGGCCTTGGCCAGGTTCTTGTGGCTCTTGAAGGTCAGTTGGTCCTGGTCTTCGCGGGCAATGCCCCATTCGCGCGACATCAGCTCGGCATGCTCACCCATCGAGAAGCCCGTGCGGGGCTCGCCGTTCTTGGGGATGGCGGGCTTGATCAGCATGCTGGGGCGCACTTGCGAAATGATCGAAAGGCGTTGGCCCGTGGTCTTGGCGCGGTTGGCTTCCAGCAGTATCTTGCGCATCTTTTCGTTGATGCCGATGGGCGCGTCGGAGGTGGTGTCCACGCCGCCGCCGATGCCGCACTCGATGTGGCCCAAGGCGATCTTGTTGGCCACCAGCATGATGGCTTCCAGGCCGGTGCCGCAAGCCTGCTGCAGGTCATACGCGGGCGTTTCGGGCGACAAGGTGGTCGACAGCACTGACTCGCGCACCAGGTTGAAGTCCTTGGAGTGCTTCATCACAGCACCGGCTGCCACGTCACCCAGGCGCTCGCCGTGCAGGTTGAAGCGGTCGACCAGGCCTTGCAGCGTGGCGGTCAACATCTCCTGGTTGGAGACGTGCGAGTAAACGGTGTTGGAGCGGGCAAACGGGATGCGGTTGCCACCGATGATGGCGACGCGGCGAATGGTGTTCATGGATGAATCCCCAGAGGTGAGATGCAAAAAGATGGATGAATCAGATCAGGCGGCGGGCAGTGGTCAGTAAGTGACCCGGCCGCGCAGGTGAGGCTTGTCGCCTTTGGCATTGCGAACTTCGAACAGCGCGCCGTCTTCCTGGCGGGCCGACCACAGCGAAGCCCGGGCGGGCAAGAACAAGGGCGTCTTGAACTCGACCATCGCCTCGGCCTGCTCAACCGCCTCGCGTGGCATCAGGGTGGCCAGGGCGCGGGCCTTGGTCCACATCCCGTGGGCGATGGCTTTGCGAAAGCCGAACATCTTGGCCGTGATGCCAGACAAGTGGATCGGGTTGATGTCGCCAGACACCCGACCGTAGCGGCGGCCAATGCCGCCTGCGGCGAAAAAATCCGCCTGGTGCGACAACGGTGTCGGGTCAATCAAAGCCGACGCGAAAGCCTGGCCCTTGGGCTGGCGGATGCCAAGGCGCAGCAGGTACTGCGTGCCTTCCCAGACCAACTGGCCATCGCGGATGGCGCGCTGATCCAGCGTGAAGATCTGCCCTTTCTCATGGGCGATCAGCGGGCCGGTGCTGACCTCGATCCGCAAATCGTCGCCCACATTGATGCGTTGGAGTTGCTTGACGCTGTTGGCCAAGTGCACCGTGCCCATGGCTGGCCAGGGGTAGTACTTGGAGCCAAAGAACGCCATGGTCAGCGGGAACGCCAGCATTTGCGGAAAGGTGATGGGCACCCCATGCGCACGGCTGAAACCACACACCCGCGAGTAGCTGGCCACGTTGGCCTCTTCCACACGAACGCGTGGGCGAGCGTAGGTCACCTCGGGCAAGGATTCGATCACCCCTGGCCGTTTGGTGCTCGACTGCATCGCCCGCACATACATGGTGACGGGGTTGACCAGCTTGTTGATCTCAATGAGCTTCATGGCGGATCTCAGGCGCCGATCAGGCTTTGGCCGCAGACGCGGATCACGTTCGAGGTGACGCCGCTGGAGGCCGGGCTGGCGTACCAGGCAATGGCTTCTGCCACGTCTTCGGGCTGACCGCCCTGGCTCATGGAGTTCATGCGGCGGCCGGCTTCGCGGATGGCGAAAGGAATGGCGGCGGTCATCTGCGTTTCGATGAAACCCGGGGCCACGGCGTTGATGGTGATGCCGCGCTCGGCGAAGATCGGGGCAGTGCCCTGCACCATGCCCACGACACCGGCCTTGGAGACCGCGTAATTGGTCTGGCCCATGTTGCCCGCCAGGCCCGAGATCGACGACACGCACACGATGCGGCCACCGCTCTTGATCGCCCCAGATTCAACCAGCGCGTCGTTGATGCGCTCTTGCGTCGACAGGTTCACATTGACCACCAGCTGCCAAAGGTGTTCCTTCATGTTAGCGATGGTCTTGTCGCGGGTGATGCCGGCGTTGTGCACGACGATGTCCCAACCACCCTGGGCCTTGGCGGCCTCGACCAGCTTTTGAGGGGCGTCGGCCGCGCCAATGTCCAGGGCGATGGCGGTGCCGTTCAACTTCTTGGCCACTTCGTCCAGGCCGGCCTGGGCTTGGGGCACGTCCAGGCAGATCACTTCGGCACCGTCACGGGCCATGATCTCGGCGATGGCCGCACCAATGCCGCGCGACGCGCCAGTGACCAGCGCCTTCTTGCCAGCCAAGGGCTTGTTCCAGTCAGCGGGAATGGCTTGCGGGCCCACGATGCCGCCGATGCGGATGACCTGGGCCGAAACGTAAGCCGATTTGGGCGACAGCAGGAAGCGCAGGGTCGACTCAACATTGCCCTCGGCGCCTTCGGCGACGTAGACCAACTGGGCGTTGATGCCCTTCTTCAGCTCCTTGCCCAACGAGCGCGTCAGGCCTTCCAGCGAGCGCTGCACCGCGGCCTTGCGCGGGCTCTTGCAGGCCTCGGGCGGACGGCCGATCACGACCACGCGGCCACAAGGCAACACCGAGCGGGCTGCGTCGTGGAAGAACCAGTACAAGGCATCAGACTGCGTGCTGTCGTCCAGGCCCGTGGCGTCGAACACCAGCGCCTTGACTTTCTCGCCCGGCTTGCCATCGGTGCCCCAGCGGCCGGTGGTCAGGCCCACCTTGTTGGCCACCGCCACCCATTGGGGCAGCTTGGCGTGGGCCAGGGTCTGGGCCGAGATGGATTTGAAGAAACTGGCCAGCGAATCCAGCATCGGGGTTTCGCCCGCGCCACCGATCAGAACGGTGCCTTGAACAACGGGCTGGCCTTCTTTGTAGCGCTCCAGCGGCAATGGCTTGGGCAGGCCCAAGGCATTGATGAGCTTGGCGCCCATGGGTGAATTGGCGAAATCAAGGTAACCGTCTTTCATACTGATCGCTTCGAGAAAAACAGCCGGACGGCGTGCACAGCCGCCACAGCCTGGTTGGGATCAAGAGGCGGCAACCACGCCGCCTCACCGTTGGCCGGTGCATCCATCGCGCACCGCACCCTCACCAGCCCGTTCAGGCTGACGAGCTCGCAGCCTCAATGCGCTGCGTGTCTGACGAAATGGGGAACAGGCCCTCGCTGGGAAAACCAGGGATCTTCAAGATGTGTCCAAACAAGGTGTCGTGTTCGGCGTCTGGCAAGGGGGCCTTCAAGGCCGCGACCATCAGCGACGCCAGGCGTGACAGGATCAGGGATTCGTCATCGCCCTCGCCGCGCGTGAAGTCGCGGATCAGGCGCTGGGTGTTGCCGCCGGCCAGGATGCCGGACAAGGCGCCCATGGCGAAATGCAGCCTGAAGCCCAGCTCGCTGCGGTTCAGATCGGGCAAGGTGCGCTGGAAAGCCAGGAAAAACCGGCCCAGCGTCTCGATGTAGTGGTTGTTGATGAAGTCGCGCACCACGGGCGAGGGATCGGTGTACGCGCGCCCCAGGAAATGCAGGTAGCGCTCGGCGGCTGGGGTGCCGCTGCGGAAAATCCGCACAGCCGGCAGGAACATGGCCACGAGCACATGCTCACAGGTCAGATCGCCGTGCAGGGTGTTTTCAAACCACTCAAGCATGGCCACGCGCTGGGCGTTGAGCTGGTCAAGCTGGCGTGCCAGCACGGCGTGGATCAGCGCATCCTTGCTGCCAAAGTGGTAGTTCACCGCCGCCAGGTTGACGCCGGCCGCCGTGGTGATCTGGCGCATGGACATCGACTCGAAGCCGCCGGAAACGAACAAAACCTCGGCCGCATCCAGGATGCGGGACTTGGTGTCCGTGGGTGACAAGCGGGGGGCGGCCGTCGGCATGGTCAGATTGGTCTCCGGGATACGAACGTTTCAAACGCCCGTTTCATCTCATTGGGTGCGTATGGTATTGCACCTTTGGGCTGCCGGTGCAACTGTTTTCGAACAAAAATCCGGTCTCCCCCTCACTGCGGGGGCTTTTTGGCGCACCGATGTAAAGTGCGCCCTACCCTCGTCTGACACCGTCTCTGCACAAAAAAGCCATGTCCACGATCCTCTACCTCACCCAGATCCAATTTGAGTTTGGCGCCATCCAACTGCTGGCCTCGGAGTGCGAGCGCGTTGGCATCAAGCGGCCCTTGATCGTCACTGACGCGGGCGTGCGCGCCGCGGGCGTGCTGCAAAAGGCGCTGGACGCGCTAAAGGATTGGCCGGTTACGATTTTTGACCAGACCCCACCCAACCCGACCGAGGCCTCGGTGCGCGCCGCGCACGAGGTGTGGACGCAGGCCAAGTGCGACGGCCTGATCGCCGTGGGCGGTGGCTCCAGCATCGACCTGGCCAAGGGCCTGGCCATCATGGCCACCCACCCCGGCCCTTTGAAAACCTACGCCACCATCGAGGGTGGCTCACCCAAGATCACCGCGCAGGCAGCGCCCTTGATCGCCGTGCCGACCACGGCTGGCACGGGCAGCGAAGTGGCGCGCGGCGCCATCGTGATCGTGGACGATGGCCGCAAGCTGGGCTTCCACTCCTGGAACCTGATGCCCAAGGCGGCCATTTGCGACCCGGAGTTGACCCTGGGCTTGCCCCCTGCCCTGACCGCCGCTACCGGCATGGACGCCATCGCCCACTGCATGGAAACCTTCATGGCGCCAGCCTTCAACCCGCCAGCCGACGGCATTGCGCTTGATGGATTGGAACGCGCCTGGCACCACATTGAGCGCGCCACCAAGGACGGCAGCGACCGCGAGGCGCGCCTGAACATGATGAGCGCCTCGATGCAAGGCGCCATGGCGTTTCAGAAGGGCCTGGGCGCCGTCCACAGCCTGAGCCACAGCCTGGGTGGCGTGAACCCCAAACTGCACCACGGCACCTTGAACGCCATGTTCCTGCCCGCCGTCATCCAGTTCAACTCGCAGGCCGAATCCATCAAGAAGGAGCGCCGCCTGGAGCGCATGGCCCATGCGATGGGCTTGGCCAGCGCGGGCGACATCCCCCAGGCCATCCGCGATTTGAATGCGCGGCTGGGTTTGGCCAAGGGTCTGGGCGAACTGGGTGTTCAGCGCGAGTGGTTCGACAAGGTGGTTGATGGCGCGATGAAGGACCACTGCCACAAGACCAACCCGCGTATCGCCACTGCAGAGAATTACGTCGAGCTGCTGTCAGCCTCGATGTGATTGGCGGCCGGGGACGCAAGCTCTCGGGTCACCATCACCTGGTCGATCTTGTAGCTGTCGACGTCCATCACCTCGAAGCGGAAGCCGCCCCAGGCCACCACATCGGTGCGCTTGGGGATGCGGCGCAGCATGACCATCATGAACCCAGCCAGGGTCTCGTAGTCTTCCTGCAAGGGCAGGTCGTAAAGCTCCAGCGCTTGCATCACGTCCGGGATGGGCGTCATGCCGTCGATCAGCCAGGAGTTGGCGTCGCGCTGCACGATCTGCTCCTCGTCCATCGAGATCACCAGGCCGCCCATCACCGTGCTCATCACATCGTTGATGGTGATGATGCCCACCACCAGGCTGTACTCGTTGACGATGACGGCAAAGTCATCCTGCGCCTGGCGGAACTGCGTCAGCAATTCAGACAAGGTCAGGCGATCAGGAACGATCAGCACCTTGTTGATCAGGCCATCGGCTTCCAGCGAAATGGGCAGCGAATTCAGCACCCGGCTCAGCAGGTGCTTTGAGTCAACGTAACCCACCACGTGGTCGATGCTGCCCTTGCAGACCAGGTAGGTAGAGTGCGGGTATTGATCAATGCGGGCGCGGATGAGCAACTCGCTGTCGTCCAGCAGGAAATGCACGATGCGCTCACGGCCGGTCATGGCGCTGGTCACCGTGCGGGTTTCCAACTCAAACACGTTTTCAATGACCTGGTGCTCGCGGGCGGCCAGCACACCGGCTTCAGCGCCGGCGTGGGCCATGGCGCGGATGTCATCGGAGGTGATGCTGTCGTCGCGCCGGGTGGGCAGGCCCAGGAGCTTGAACAAGGCGTCCGTGAGGTGGCTGAAGAACCACACCACGGGCCTGAACACCGCCAGGAAAATCCGCATGGGGCCGACCACGCTGACCGCCACCTTCTCGGGCGCGACCATGCCCAGGCGCTTGGGGAACAGATCAGACAGCAAGATGAACAAGCTGGTGACGATGACGAAAGACAGCAGCAACCCTGCGGTTTCAGCCCGCTCGGGCGAGACCTGGAAGGTGCGCAACATCATCTGGATGAACGGAGAAAATGCGCCCTCGCCCACGATGCCACCCAGGATAGCCACGCTGTTCTGGCCGATCTGGATGACCGTGAAGTAGTCACCAGGTTGGTCTTGCACATGCATGACTTGCTGGGCGCGCACATCGCCTTGCTCCAGCATCTGGCGCAGGCGCACGCGGCGCGAGGCGGCCACGGCCAGTTCGGCGGTTGAGAAAAAAGCGCTGACCGCGATGAGCGCGGCAATCAGCATCAGGCTGACGGTGGAGTCCATGAAACCAGTGTAGCGATCACAGGGCCCGGACTTCGGAGATGGGGCAGCCGCGCTGCAACCAATCACCCCACTCCTGCGCCAGGCGTTCACTTTCCGCCACGGCCCCGCCCCAATGGCGCACCCGCTGAGAAAAATCCAAAGCGGTGAAGTCTTGGCGGTCGGGCAATTTGCCACCAGGCAATTGAGCAATCCACTCGGGATTGGGTGCGAGCAAGACCATGTTGCTCAAACCCGGCGTGGGCAGGTGGCGGCGCTTGAAGGATTTGTCCAGCCAGCCTGGCACGATCGACTGCTGGAAATGGGGATAGAGCACCAGGCCGCTGTCCATGGAGCTGAAGTTCCAGTGAAAGTGGTAGTCAACCAGGCCCCCATCCCAGTGCGCGCCACGGGTGGCCCCGGGGATGTCGCGCACGGCATCCAGCAAGAAGGGGATGCTGCACGAGGCCTGCAAAGCGGGTTTGAAATTCTCGGCCGTCAGTGCCCAACGCGCGGTGGGCAGATCGCGCAACGCCACGGGCAAGGCCTCGCCCGCCGACGAAAAAACATTGCGCTCGAGGAATGCCCCCACACTGCGGCGCGACATGGCGTTGCCCAAGGCCAGGCCCGCAAAACCCAAGGGCGTGCGCATGGGCGTTCCGGGGCGCAGGAGTTGCCGGCCGCGCGCAGTGACCACATGCAAGCGCCAGCGCGGATGGGTCAGCATGCCCTCGGTGTCCGCGCCAAAGAAGGTGTCCAGCACCTGCCCAAAGCTGGCGCTGACGCGTTGGGGCGACGGCATCTTCTGGCCAGCTTCGGGCTCATAGTGCTGATGAACGTAATCGTGCGCCAAGCGCTGAAAGGCCTTGCCCGGTTCTGCCATGGTGGCGGCGGCCATGCGCCAGGCGCCAATGGAGGCGCCCACCAGGTGCAGTGTTTGTTGAGTCGGGGCCAGCCACTCCCCGAACAACTGGCGATCCAGGTGCGTCAGGATCAAACCTTTGGGACCACCCGCTGCCGCAGGGATCAAGCGAATGTCGCACGGGTTCAGCCCATGCTGTTCAATGTGGCGGCGAGCAACCGGGCCTGCGTGAATGTGCAAGGCTTTCATGGTGGTCTGCGTCAAGCGACGGCTTGAACCTCCAGGCCGGCCTGGCCTGTGCGATGGGCCTTGTACACACGCCGCACCCATTCAATGCAAGGCCGGTTGGCCAGCCAGGTGGGCGAGTGGCCCGCCCCTTGGCGAAACTGCGCGGTGCCATAGATGGGGTGCTGGTCTGGACAGGCCAGCGGCGCCAAAATCGAGGCGGCAGTGATGTCGGCCACTGAAAACTGGTGCCCGACCAGGTATTGACGCCCATCGCTCAAACGGCCATCCAGCCACGCCAGCGCTTGTTGTATGCGCAAGGCCGATTGCGCCGCGGCCTCGGCGTTGATGCGCAAGCGCCGTTTGAAGATCCACTTCGTCAGGGGAAAAAACAGCCGGACCCAGCGCGCCTGGTGCCGATTGGCGTGCTGTGTCCACATCCCCAAGACGCGTGCGTCGTCGTCCAGGGCGGCGTGGTACAGGTACCGCGCCACATCTTCGCCAATGGCATCGAAACGCTCTTCAATGCCCATGACGTCTTCGTTCTGGCCCGGATAGCGCGGCATCACGGCCAGCGGACCCCGGTGCTCGTCCAGCCACTGCAGGATGTGGGTGCTGTCTTGAATGTGCGCAAGCTCGCCATTGGCCTGGCGAACCTCCAGGATGGGCAAGGTGGTCTCGCCCTGCCCGCCCATGCGCAAGGCAGGCACCACGTGCAAGGTGGGCGTCATCACCACTTCGGTGAAGGTCAGGCCTGATGCGTCCAATGTCCAGCGGATCTTCTCGCTGAAATGGGACATGGCGAAGGTGTAAAGGGTCAGGCTTTCGGTGGACATCGCTGTCAGGATACCGCAGCGCCCGGGCGCGCGCTGTGGGCCACCACTCACTTGAGTGTTGACGCCAGCGGGGCCCTGCGAGAGATAATCCCAAGAGTTTTTCACCATCCAATCAGGGAGATCGACTTCATGTCGTTGAACAAATTCGTGTGCGCTGGCTTGCTGACGGCAGGGTTGTCATGCCTCACCCCCGCGATGGCCGCCCCCGTGTCGTACACCTTTTCAACGGGCGCCGCGATTGGCGGCCCCGCTGAACTGACCACCTTGCTGAGCGGACTGACGGTGTCGGGTTCGTTCGTCTACGACCAAACCGTGCCCCTGCTGGGCTCGTCTGGCAGCCTCGGTTTTGAGCCCGGCTACAGCGTCTATGCCATACCTGGATCGCCCGATCAGGCCTTCCGCAGTATTGCCGGCTCGGTGGGCGTCCATCAGTTTTCAGACATCGCCGGCTCTGCCAGCATCCGCAATGACAACACGGGCGCGCCCAGCCCCTTCCTGGTCGACATCATTTCCCTGACGTCCGATCCGACCGTGAAGGCCGGCACGAACACCACGCCTGCTGACTATGACCGCCAGCTGCAAGGCTTCACGCTGGGCAACTACACGCTGCACAACGTTCGGCTGTACTGGATCAGTGGTACCGGTGGCGGCGCTTTCAACTTCCTGAGCGACAGCAGCCTGCCCGCCGAGTTGCCAAGTTTTCAGGGCCGCCTGGCGTTTGATTTCGTTCGCACGGACGATCCCACCAACCTGGCCAACGTTCCCTACTATTCAAACACCGTGACGTTTGATGCACTGTCCGTTCAGGCCAGCGCGGTGCCCGAGGCCGATACCTACCTCATGGCCCTGGTGGGCTTGGGGATGGTTGGCGTCGCGGTGCGTCGTCGCCAACAGCGGCCACTGACGGCTTGATGCGGAAAAGGGAGCCTAGGCTCCCTTTTTTTGCATGCCAAGCGCTTGCTTGCTTGGTTCAGCGCTTGGCCTGCAGCTTGGCAAATGCTGCCGCCATGGCCGACTGCTCTTGCGGCTGAGCATTCGATGAACCCCCACGCGGCGCACTGAAGCGCTCATTGCGCGCCGCTGGCCGGTAGTTGTTGTCACCCTTGCCCGCCGCGCCCTTGGCTGGCATGGCGGTGTCCAGCTTCATGGTCAGCGAAATGCGTTTGCGGGCCAGGTCCACTTCCAGCACCTTCACCTTGACGATGTCGCCGGTCTTGACCACTTCGCGCGCGTCGTTCACGAACTTGTTGGCCAGCTGGCTGACGTGGATCAGGCCGTCCTGGTGCACGCCCAGGTCCACGAACGCGCCGAACTGCGCCACGTTGCTGACCGTGCCTTCCAGGACCATGCCCTCTTGCAGGTCCTTGATGTCGTCCACGCCGTCGTTGAAGCGCGCCACCTTGAAGTCGGGGCGCGGGTCGCGGCCGGGCTTTTCCAGCTCGGTCAGGATGTCCTTGACGGTGACGATGCCGAACTTCTCGTCGGCAAACGCCTCGGGCCGCAGCGTGCGGATGACGTCCGAGCGGCCCACCAGCTCGCCAATGGGCTTGCCTGAAGCCGCGATCATCTTCTCGATGACGGGGTAGGTTTCTGGGTGCACGCCCGACATGTCCAGCGGGTTGTCGCCATCGCGGATGCGCAAGAATCCCGCGGCTTGCTCGAAGGTCTTAGCGCCCAGGCCGGCCACGTCCATCAGTTGCTTGCGGTTCTTGAAGGCGCCATTCGCATCGCGCCAACGCACGATGCTGTTGGCCACCGTGGTGCTCAAGCCCGACACGCGCGACAGCAGCGGTGCCGAGGCAGTGTTCAGGTCCACGCCCACCGAGTTCACGCAGTCTTCGACCACGGCACTCAGGGTGCGGGCCATCTCGCTCTGGTTGACGTCATGCTGGTACTGGCCCACGCCAATGCTTTTTGGATCGATCTTGACCAGCTCGGCCAAGGGATCCTGCAGCCGGCGAGCGATAGACACGGCGCCACGCAGGCTCACGTCTAGGTCGGGCAACTCCTTGCTGGCGAACTCGGAGGCCGAGTAAACCGAAGCGCCAGCCTCGGACACCACCACCTTCTCAATCATGGTGCCGGGTGCCAGTTGCTGGATGCGCTTGATGAGGTCCGCCGCCAGCTTGTCGGTCTCGCGGCTGGCGGTGCCGTTTCCAATGGCGATCAGGTTCACGCCATGCGTGGCGCACAAGCGGCCCAGGGTGTGGATGGAGCCTTCCCAGTCCTTGCGCGGCTCGTGCGGGTAGACGGTGGAGGTGTCGAGCACCTTGCCGGTGTCGCTGACCACGGCCACCTTCACGCCAGTGCGGATGCCCGGGTCCAGGCCCATGACGACGCGCTTGCCAGCAGGGGCGGCCAAGAGCAGATCGCGCAGGTTTTCGGCGAAGACCTTGATGGCGGTTTTCTCGGCATCTTCGCGCAGGCGCGAGAACAAATCGCGCTCCAGGCTCAGGCTGAGCTTGACTTTCCAGGTCCAGCCGATGGTCTTGCGGATGAGGTCGTCGGACGCGCGCTTGCTGTGGCTCCAGCCCAGGTGACGGGCGATGCGGCCTTCGGCCATCGTGGGTTGGCCAGGCACGATCTCTTCGTCAAGCACCAGCTTGGCATCCAGAAACTCCTGCGTGCGGCCACGGAACACGGCCAGCGCGCGGTGCGATGGCACGGTGCGAATGGGCTCGTCGTAGTCAAAGTAGTCGCGGAACTTGGACACATCCGGGTTCTGCTCGTCCTTGCCGTCCATCAGCTTGGACTTGAACAGGCCCTCTTCCCATAACCAGTCGCGCATCTTGCCGATCAACGCGGCGTCTTCGGCCCAGCGCTCGGAGAGGATGTCGCGCACGCCGTCGAGCACCGCGAAGGTGTCGGCAAAGCCGCCGTCGGCGTTGATGAAGGCCGCGGCCTCGGCTTGCGGATCCAGCGACGGGTCGGCGAACAGCTTGTCGGCCAGCGGCTCGATGCCCGCCTCGCGGGCGATCATGGCCTTGGTGCGGCGCTTCTGCTTGTAAGGCAGGTACAGGTCTTCCAGCTCCTGCTTGGTGGGCGCGGCCTCGATGGCGGCGCGCAGCTCAGGCGTCAGCTTTCCTTGCTCGTCGATGCTCTTGATGACGGCCTCGCGGCGGTCTTCCAGCTCGCGCAGGTAGGTCAGGCGCGCTTCCAGGTCGCGCAGCTGCGTGTCGTCCAGGCCATCGGTGGCTTCCTTGCGGTATCGGGCGATGAAGGGCACGGTGGCGCCCCCATCCAGCAGCTCGACGGCGGCGTTGACTTGGGCAGGCCGAACTTTCAGTTCGGCCGCGATTTGCATCAGGATCTTGTTCAAGCGGGTGCCCTAGGGAGAAACCAGAAAAAATGCGATCGCATCGCATCGATCAGGGGGCGCAGTTTGCCATAGGCGCCGGGCCGATTTCCGCCCCGCCAATCTGGGACAATGCATGACCTGCGCCCTGGCGTACCCCTTCGCTTTTGTTTGTCCATGCCCCTGATTCCCTACGCCCTGTCCCGCGCCGTCCTGTTCAAACTGGACCCGGAAGTTGCCCACGAACTGACCATGGGCGCCCTGGCACGGTTTCAGAACACGCCGCTGGACTGCGCCTGGGGCGCCAGCCGGGTCAGCGATCCGGTCGAGATCGCAGGGCTGAAGTTTCCCAACCGCATCGGCATGGCCGCTGGACTGGATAAAAACGGTCGCTGCATCGACGGCCTGGGCGCCATGGGTTTCGGCTTTGTCGAGGTGGGCACCGTCACGCCCAAGCCGCAGCCGGGCAATCCCAAGCCCCGCATGTTCCGTCTGCCGCAGGCCAATGCGCTGATCAACCGGCTGGGTTTCAACAACGATGGCCTGGATGCCTTTGTGAACAATGTGCGGCGCGCGCGTTTTCGCACGCAAGGCGGCATCTTGGGCTTGAACATTGGCAAGAACGCCAGCACCCCGATCGAGAATGCGGTGGACGACTACCTGATCGGCCTGGAGGGCGTCTACCCCTGGGCCGATTACGTGACGGTGAACATCTCGTCGCCCAACACGCAGAACCTGCGCAGCCTGCAAAGCGACGAGGCCCTTGACCGCCTGTTGGGCGCATTGCAAACCCGCCGCCAAGCCCTGATGGCACGCGACAAGCGCCATGTGCCCATGTTCGTGAAGATCGCGCCTGATCTGGACGAGACTCAGGTGGGCGTGATCGCGGCCACTTTGCAAAACAACGGCATTGATGGCGTGATCGCGACCAACACCACGATCAACCGCGATGCCGTCAAAGGCATGGCGCATGCCGAAGAAACCGGCGGCCTGAGTGGCGCTCCGGTGTTCGAAGCCAGCAACCAGGTCATCCGCCAGTTGCGCGCCGCCTTGGGGCCGCGCTTTCCCATCATCGGCGTGGGCGGAGTGATGAGTGGGGCCGACGCGCGTGCCAAACGCGACGCGGGGGCCGATCTTGTCCAGATTTACACGGGCTTGATCTACCAGGGCCCGGCACTGGTGACCGACTGCGCACTGGCACTCAAGAGTTAACTGGCTTTGGCGGGCGCTACGGGCGCATCCACCAGGCGCACCGAGGTCTCGAGCGCTTCCTGGCAATCCTTGAAGCTCAGGCCCAAGGCGCGGGCATAGCGCGTGAAGCAATGGTTCAACAGGGCTTGTGCGCGTGCTGATTCGGCGCCCACCGCCATGGTGAGTTCATTGGCCAGGCTGGCCACCGCGCGCAGCATCTCTTCCCGGTCATCGGGCCGGCGCACGGGCGATGATTTGTTCAAAGGACGTGCTGCCTGCTGCAACTTGTCGTCCATGCCCCAATAACGCATCACGGCGATGGACAGCTCTTCCATGTCGACACCCAGCACCGCACCGGCGGCGGCTTCCACGTTCATCCCTGGCGTGGGGGGGCTGGTTGCATCGGGCGGTGGGCCGGGCTGCATGAGCCGGTCGATCTGGGCGGCCTCGTCAGGGAAGTGATAGCGCACCAGCAAATGCCCCAGGCGCTGCGAGATGGCGGCCACCAGCGCTTCTTCATCGCTGATGGAGAACGGGGCCAGCAAGCGGGCGATGTGCCCTGCGATGCAAGTGCGGCGCAGCTCGTTCTCAAGGGCGATCTGGGATGCGGGCGTGGTTGCATCAGGCCCTGCTTTTGACTCTGCCACGGCCAAGGCGCCTGGCCAAGGGCGCAACACCGAAGACACATTGCGCAAACCCAGTTGCCCCATCAGCACCACAGAGCGGGTGATGGTGGTCACGCGGTCGTCGCTGATGCCGGTCTGGAAGCGCGCTGTATTCACGCTGCGCAGCAGCTCCCACACCAGGCCTGGATCTTTGGCAATGACGTCGACGATGTCGTCCACGCGCAGGTTGTCTTTGCCCAAGGACTGGTTGAATGCTCGACCCATGCGCGGCCGGCTGGGCAAACTGCCCACCGTGTTCAAGCGGTCGATCAACAGGGCCAAGGGGCCGCCTGACTCTTGCTCGTTGGTCTTGATCCAGCCTTGCAAGGCGGCCAGCAAGGTGCGCGCGTTCAGGTAGCGCTGGCGCTGCTGGCGGTCGGTGGATCGGTTGACGATGGCCCGCAGGGTGTCGGGCACCGGCTGGGTGGCCGACCACGGCAAGCGCACGATTTCGCGCCCGACCCGTTGAGCGGCACTGCACAGATCGGGATCGTCCAGCGCGGGACCGCCGGCCAGCAAGCGGTACATCAGCAAGCCTGCCATGAGCACGTCGTGCTCCGCCTCCGCGCGCTGCTGCTGCAAGCCGGCCACCGCCCGGGTTTTGCCGGGCACTTCCGCCATGAAACCTACGCCCAGGCCGACCAGGCTGGCCCGCCCCTGGGCGTCGATCAAAACGTTGTGCAGGCCCAGATCACGGTGGGACACGCCGGCCTCGTGGGCATAAGCCAGGCCTTCCAGCACATCCACCATCCAGCCAACCATCTCTACCAAGGTGGGCTGCGGCCCCGAGGCCAGGCGTTCAAGCAGCGAGACACTGCTCCCGCGGTGAACGCTGACGAAGGGCCAGCCATCCTGGATGCTGATTTCCAGAACATCGGCCAGCCGAGGGTGCTTCAGGCGGGCAGCGGCTTGAACATCCTGGTGCCAAGCCTCTAACTCTTTGGGCGGACGAGGCTGCGCACGCGGCACGCACAGCAACACTTCCTGCTGCAACCTCGGATCCATCGCCCGCCACGTGGTCGCCGACAGCGTACGGCTGAGCAATTGGCGCAACTCAAAGCGGCCAAAATGCGGAACCGGCGGTGACGAAGGTGGCGTGATGACGGCCATGGACGATGACAGGTGCTTTTTTCATGGGGTGACACATCTCCCCGGTATGACCGATTGAACCGCAGTTGCGCAAGGGTGAAACTGTTTCAAAAGGCGGGAAGACGGCCTTTTTTAAACCATTTCGACCAACCGCCCATCGCCGGTGATGAAGGCCGCGCGCACGGCATCGCCCGGCTGTAATGCGGCCACCGCTTCCACGTACTGGCGCAATTGGGCTTGATAAGCCGGCAGGTCCTGCGGCCGATGTTGCAGCTTGTAGTCCAGCACCCACCACTCCCTGCCCACGGCAGAATCACGCGCCACCAGGCGATCGATCCGCAAGTTCTGGCCGCCGTGCACCAGCCCCACCTCGTTGCCAGCCCAGGCCAGCTGGCTTGGGTCCAACCAGGCGGCCAGCTCTTCACTGGCCAAAATCCTGGACACCAAGGGGTCGGCACGGTCCAGCAATGCCGACGGCGCGGACAACGTTTGACCAGCCGCTTGGATCGCCTGCCGCACGCGGGGCGCCGTCCGTTCGCCGCGGGCCAACAAGGTCAGCCACTCCAAGGCCTTGTGAACGATCTGGCCCAACAGGGCGGTCTCTTCCAGCGCCGCTGGTGGCGTGAATGAATCAGCGCCTGGAGGGCGGGCCGTCAAGGCGGGCAACACAGCCAGGTGGGCATCAGGTGGCGTTGGCAGGCCAGTCTTGGCTGGGCCACGTGTGGCTTCCACAGCCGCTTGGGGCGTCCAGGCATGCGCCTCACCCACGGCTTGCGAATCCTTCAGGCGCTGCCACCAACTGCCGTGCTTGTTGCTGGTGCGAGGTTCCGTCCGGCTGAAGACCAGTTGCTCCCGGGCCCGGGTCAAGGCCACGTACAGGGCATTGAGCTCTTCGCGGCGCTGGGCCGCGCGCTCCTGGTCCATGGCCAGGCTCAGGCTTGGTGGCGGGTTGGCCTCCGAGCGGATGAACGCGCAACTCACCGGGCGCGCTTCGCTTTCAGGCCAATCGACCATCACGGTGTGGTTGTTCGGGCGCCCTTCTTGTGCGTCGGCATCCACGATGAACACCGCTCGCGCCTCCAGGCCCTTGGCCCCGTGGATGGTCAACAACTGAACCGCGCCCGGGTGAACGCGGGCCGGCAAAGCCTGCGGCAAGCGCTTGAGCGCCCTGACCCACCGGTACGGCGTGGCATCCCGGCCACCGTCCATGTCCAGGCTTTGGGCCAGCAAGGCATTGATGTGAGACATGGCTTGCCCCCGCATCGAAGCCGGCACAGCCGCCACCCAGCGCTCACGGATCCCGCCTTCGGTCAGCATGGCCTCCAGCAGATCGTGTGGTGGCGCTTGCCGGGCCAGTGACTGCCAACGCGCCAGCAACCGGGCCGCATGCACCACTGCCTCGCTGGCGTCAGGCCAAGCCATCAGCGCGTTCCACCAAGTGCCCCCCAGCGCCCGTGCACGGGCCGCCAATGCCATCACCTCGTCATCTGACCAGCCAAACACCGGGCTGCGCAAGGCGTGCGCCAAAGCCAGGTCGTTTTGGGGCGACACCAGGGATTCAACCAAAGCCACCAGGTCGCGCACTTCTGGCGTCTCGATGAGCTTGGTGTCTTCAGGCGCCACATAGGGCACGCCCTGAGCTTGAAGCGCAAAGCCGACCCAGGCCAGCGTGGCGCGCTTGCGGCTGAGCACGAAAATCTCTTCGGGCTGCAAGCCCTGCACACGGATCAACTCGTCAATGGCCTGCGCCACGTGCTCGGCTTCAAGCTGCTTGAGCGAAGAATCGGGCTCTTCGCGGGGCTCGACCAAGGTATCGCGCCAAGCCAAATCAACGGACTGCGCGCGCGGCTCGGCGGGTGGGCGGACCACGTCCGGCAGCACCGACACCTTGGCCAGCTCTTGCGACTCGGTGGTGTGCGGCCGAAAGCCGCTGAAAGCGCCTTGTTCAACGGCACTGCCCATCACTTTGTTCAGAACCTCGATGACACCCGGTGCGTTGCGGCGCGTGTGGTCGCACGACAGCAGGTCTCCCTGCAGGCCATCCAGCACAAAATGCTTGGCGGCCTCGAACACCCGCGGGTCCGCCCGCCTGAAACGGTAGATGCTTTGCTTGGGGTCACCCACCAGGAACACCTGCATCGATTGTCGGCCGCTGGCGCCTCCGCCCGCCCCCGCATAACCGCCCAGCCAGGACTTCATCGTCTGCCATTGCAAGGGGCTCGTGTCCTGGAACTCGTCCATCAACAACTGCCGCACTTGCGTGTCCAGGCGCTCCTGAATCCAGCCTGCCACCGAGGAATCGCTCAACAGGTGCGAGGCGGCCAACTCCAGGTCAACCATGTCCACCAGGCCCTGCTGCGCTTTCAGGCTGGCGTATTCCTCGAACAAGGCGCGCGCCAAAAGGCACATGCGCTGGTGCAGAAAATGGGCCTGGGCTTGCTCAACCGCCAGGGCCAGGTCCGACAACCAGGCCACGGCCCAGGCCAGCTCTTCAAACTCGCCCAGTTGCTTGCGAGGGCCTTTGTCCGTGAACAAGGCATGCCGCAAACCTTCGTACTGCGCCGCGACATCCGCTTGCCCCAGGGCTTGCTCGATGTGGAGGCCGGCTGCCTGCGCCTTTGCACCTTTGGCCTGGCAAAGCATCTTCGCCAAAGCCCAAAACTGCTCTTTGACAGAGGCCTTCAACAAAGCCTCACGGGGATCGCCCACGCCCGACCATTGCGACGACCACTCCGCCAACGATTTGACACTGCCTTGCAAGTGCCCAGCCCGATCGGCCAGGGTGATCTCGAGCCGGTTAGACAGCGCTGATTGCAGCCACGACTCGAGGTTGAACCGACCCGCATCGCGCACCAGAGACACAAAGGCATCCAGCTCCGGCGCTGAAGGCTGGGCGTCCATGCGGCGAAGGAGTCGCCCCCACAGCTCAGGCCACAGCTCACCCGTGTCTTCGATCAGGTTCAATTCAGGTGGCAAGCCCAGTTCGGCCAGCGCATCCAAAGGCGCCGCGCGCACCAGGCGCGAAAACCAGCCGTGGATGGTGTGGATCTCCACGCCCCGGCCATCTTCCAACCACTGGCGGTACAAGTTGGCCAAGGCCGCGGACGCCTGCTGGGCCTGTTCGGGCAACATGCCGCGCATCACCAGTTGCTTGCAGCGCTCGGCGTCGTCGGCCTGGGCAAACTCGCGCAGCCATTCGTGCAGCCGCTCGCGCATCTCGCCGGCCGCTTTGCGTGTGAACGTGATGGCCAGGATCTGTGATGGCGCCACGCCGTCCAGCAAGGCACGCAAAATGCGCGAGACCAACATCCAGGTCTTGCCGGCCCCGGCGCAGGCTTCAACCACCACGCTGCGCCGCGGGTCGCAGGCCACCTGGTAAAAGCGCTCGCGCAGCACCGGCTGGTCGTTGATTCGGTAGGCAGCCAGGTTCATCGCGGAGACTCCGTCACGGTCCAGTGGTCACGCCGACACAGGCCGCGCATCTCACAATAATCACAAGCCACGCCCTCACCCAGCGCAGGCATGGCCGCGCCGTCCAGCAGGCGCGTCAGGTCAGTGCGCAGACCTTCCACCAAGACTTGCGCCGACTCAATCACCTGAGGGTGCTCGACCGGATGAACGCCTTTTTCATCCATCTGAAGGTACAGGCCCTCAATGGCCGTGGTCACGCGCGTGGGGTCGCCCGGGTCTGCCGTGGCCGATGCATGCTGAGCCAAGGCGGCATAGAAAGCCAATTGCGTGTCTTCCAGCGGATGCTTCACCTTTTGCTTGAGCGCATCGAGCGAACCCGTCTTGTAGTCGATCACGGTCCAAGCGGTGTCTTCACCACCACGCTGGTCCAGCCGGTCCAGTTGACCATGCAGTGTCACGGTCACGTCCTCACCCAGCTCACTGCGCAAGGCCATGGGCCATTGCACCACCTCCTCGGCCTTTGCAAAACGCCAACCCTGGGCTTCGTGGCCCTTCAACCAGGCCACGTAGTTTTCAGCCAGCCGCTCCAGGGTCGCCGCAAAGGGCAGGAAAAATGGTCGCCGGCCGTCCCGGTCCAGGCCCTGCGCCCGCGTCACGTCTTGCGCGACCGACACCCACAAGGCCACCTCGTCATGCTCGGCCACGGTGGCCTGATCACGGCGGGTGTGAAAGCCTTGCAGCACGGCATGCAGCCAAACCCCGAAGTCTGAGCGGTCCACCCCTTCTTCCAGCTCATCCAGTTGGCGCAGGTTCAACACATGCCTGGCAAAGAATCGATAGGGACACTGCCGGAGCGATTCGTAAGACGTGGCGGTGATCTGGCCAGGCAAAGGCAGCTTCAAATCAACCATGTGCGCATCTGGCCGCCCCACGGACCTGAGCGTCGGACGTGGCATGTGCACAGGCAAAGCAGGCACTGTTTGTCGCAGTCGCATGTCCTTGCCACTGCGCAAGGCCAGGCCGGTACGCAATGACCAGCGCTCGAACCAAGGGCTGGGTTCCAGGGGCTCGCGCCCATTGGCCTCACGGCACAGGCATAACACCTCAGGCTGGGCCATCAACAGCGCAAACGACGCCCACTGCGCATCGCGGCTGATGGTTTTGCTTGGCAACCCCATTTGCTCGGCCAGGGCGCCATGGACCCAACCAGGCACACCATTCGTCGACCCCAGTTGCCCTTCGTCCGTGCCCGGCATCACCACCGCGCTGAAGGGCCTGAGCACGGCGCGTGTCAAAGGCGTCACCACCACATCCACTTTGGCATCACCCGCCGCGGCCGACTCCAGCCTGAAGCTGGATTCCTCCAACACCTGGTCTACCCAGCGACTCAAGCCGTGGCCATCCATGCGCAAATCCTTGGCCACGTTCGGCCAGGCTGGGACGGCAGCGCCCTCTTCGCCACTCAAACGCAAGGCTTCTAACACCGAAGCGCCCGCCACGTCGTCCAACAAAGCCTGCCATGCACCGCAATCCTTCAAGGCCTCGGCCAGTTGCGCCAACAGGGTCGACAACGGAGCCCGGCCCTTGGTCCACAAAGGCGCCAAGAGTTGCGCCGTTTGCTGCGCTCTGGCCCACAGCTTTCGGGCAGACGCTGGCATGGCCTGACGCCCTTGTGGCAACGGGTCTGTGGTGGCATCCGGGCCCTGATCCGACAGACCCCAAGCGGCCAGCAGACCATGGCGGCGGCACCAGCTCTCCAGGGCGGCCACGGCCTCGTCCATTTCATGAACCGATTCAAACTCTGCCCACCTCACCCAGCCCGACTTGAGCCAATCGAGCAAGTCGTCGGTAGACGCGCGCGGCTGCGATGCCGCCAACATGCGGGTCACCGCTGCCCCGGCACGCGTGGTGGACAATTTCCAACCGGTCTCATCCGACAAGCTCGCGCCCGCGCCCTCCAGCAAGGCGCGCACACGCCTGATCAGGCTGCGGTCCAAGGCAATCAAGGCCACGGGATCACCGGCCGAGGCTCGCGCATTCTCAACCGCCGACAGCACCAAAGCCGCGGTTTGCTGGGCCTCGTCTTCAAAGTCACCGCAACGGGTCAACGCCGGCACGATCACGTCCCCGCTCGGCGCAGCCGCCGCCTCGGCGTTCATCCACAAGGCGGGCACACCGGACAGCGCTGCCTGCTTGAGCACCGCCAACATCACCGACGATTCGCTGCCGGGCACCACGGCCGCGCCCGCCGTCACGCCCACCCAGGCGGCAGCCCGGTGGACGAACAACGCATCCGTGGCCCATTGGCCATCGTCGCTGCTCGCGGCCCACTCCAACGCCCAGGCCATCAACAATCGCTCACGCGCGCCGGGACCGGTGTTGGCCGCTTGGGCCAAGCTCAATGCGTCTCGGCACTTGGCCCAATAGGCTGGCCGCTGTGGCGGCGGGCAGGCCTGTGCCACACGCACCCATGCGTGGGCACACTCCACCACCTGTGCCACGGCGTGCTCAAAAGCCCGTCGATCGCGTTGAGCCCACTGCCGGCCCCAGGCCTGCGCATTCAAAGCCTGGGTCACCAACAGGCGGTCCAGGACAACATCGAGCGTGGGGGGTGGGCCCAAATCCGCGCTCACTGTGGACGAGGCGCTTGGCTCTTGCGCCCATGCCAACGTTTGGGCCAAGGTCGGCACCGTTTCGATTTGCGGCAGCCATCCTCCTACTGCCCGCGCCCAGGCATGCCGAGCCACCGGCAGCAAAGCCCCCACTGGCAATAGCACCACCACGTCACGTGCGCTCAAAGCGTTGTCAGCGCACCACCGTGCCACCGTGACAGCCCAGCCATCCCAGCATTGCCGTGCCCCACATCCCTGCGGCCAGGGCCATGTTGTGGGCGACAAAACTTCATTTTCGATTGAGGCTATGACGGTCATAGGGTGATGGTCTCTTGTGGCCCGCTGCAGCGGCCACATCTTCTGTGTCAGAATCTTCTCAACCATTCTGGTGGTTATTTTGCAGTTCACGCACCGCCGGAGTCACCAAGGATAGTTCCATGAGCAGCGACCTGATCAAACACATTTCTGACGCATCTTTCGATTCAGACGTCCTTCAATCGGCCCAACCCGTGCTGGTTGACTACTGGGCTGAATGGTGCGGTCCTTGCAAGATGATCGCCCCCATCCTGGACGAGTTGGCCACCGATTACAGCGGCCGCCTCAACGTTGCCAAGATGAACGTGGACCAGAACCGTGACGTGCCCGCCAAGTTCGGCATCCGCGGCATTCCCACGCTGATGATCTTCAAGGGTGGCCAACTGGCGGCTACCAAGGTCGGCGCATTGTCGAAGGCACAGCTCACCGCCTTCGTCGACGCCAATCTTTAATTTATTGGCGTTTCCTTCCTATAATGGGTCAACCAGCTGATATTCTTGCGGCTGGTTCTCGTCAAGCCGGGTAGTCAACGACCGCCCGGCGGGTGCCGCAGGCCCCGCACTGTGTGCCCCTGACAAAAGCGTCTGGTCCTCGTTGACCATTTTGTCTACCCCCACGAATTCACCCACGATCTGACCCCCAGGTTTGTGCAGCTCGCCATCGAACCGCAGCAGCCTGAGGGTTTCGTACAGGGTCCCAATCCATGCATCTTTCAGAACTGAAGGCTTTGCACATCACCGAATTGACGGCGATGGCAGAAGCCCTTGAGCTCGAGAACATCTCCCGCATGCGCAAGCAGGAGTTGATGTTCGCCATCATGAAAAAGCGCGCCAAGGCGGGCGAGCAAGTCTTCGGCGACGGCGTCCTCGAAGTGCTGCCCGATGGCTTCGGCTTCCTGCGCGCCCTGGACATGAGCTTCCTGGCCAGCACGGACGACATCTACCTGTCGCCCAGCCAGGTGCGCCGCTTCAACCTGCACACCGGCGACATGGTCGAAGGCGAAGTTCGCGTGCCCAAGGATGGCGAGCGCTATTTCGCGTTGGTGAAGGTCGACCGGGTCAATGGCCTGTCGCCCGACGTCAACAAGAACAAGATCATGTTCGAGAACTTGACGCCGCTGTTCCCCGATGAACAGTTCAAGCTCGAGCGTGAAATCAAGACCGAAGAAAACATCACCAGCCGCATCGTCGACCTGATCGCCCCCCTGGGCAAAGGCCAGCGCGCCCTACTGGTCGCCCCGCCCAAGAGCGGCAAGACGGTGATGATGAAGAACCTGGCGCACGCCCTGACCAACAACTACCCTGACGTCCACGTCATCGTGCTGCTGGTTGACGAACGCCCGGAAGAAGTGACCGAAATGCAGCGCACCGTGCGCGGCGAAGTCATCAGCTCCACGTTCGATGAGCCGGCCCAGCGCCACGTTCAGGTCGCCGAGATGGTGATCGAGCGCGCCAAGCGTCTCGTCGAGCTGAAGAAAGACGTGATCATCCTGCTGGATTCGATCACCCGCCTGGCCCGCGCCTACAACAACGTCTTGCCGTCATCCGGCAAGGTGCTGTCGGGTGGTGTGGATTCGAATGCCCTGCAACGCCCTAAGCGCTTCTTTGGCGCGGCGCGCAACATCGAAGAAGGCGGCTCACTCACCATCATCGGCACCGCCCTGGTCGACACCGGCAGCCGCATGGATGAAGTGATCTACGAAGAATTCAAGGGTACCGGCAACTGCGAAATCCACCTGGATCGCCGCATGTCGGAAAAGCGCGTTTACCCCTCGATCTTGCTGAACAAGTCGGGCACTCGCCGTGAAGAACTGCTGCTCAAGCCCGATATCCTGCAAAAGAGCTGGATTCTGCGCAAATTGCTGTATCCCATGGACGAAATCGAAGCGATGGAATTCATCCTCGACAAAATGAAGTCCACCAAAAATAACCACGAATTCTTCGATTTGATGCGTCGTGGTGGTTGATATATAATCTCCGGTTTTCCGGCTGAGAGGAAAGTGCGCGTGCATGGTGCCGCGTGGCTTCCGATTCTCAACAGCACAAGAAGGTTAGAAATGAAAGACGGCATTCACCCCAACTACCGCGACGTTTGCTTCGTGGACCAGTCCAACGGCTTCAAGTTCGTGACTCGTTCGTGCTCGCCCGCGCGTGAAACCATCAAGATGGAAGACGGCCGCGAACTGCCGCTGTTCAAGCTGGAAACTTCGAGCGAATCGCACGCTTTCTACACCGGCACCCAAAAGAGCATCGACTCGCTGGGCGGCCGTGTCGAGAAGTTCCGCAACAAGTTTGCGCACCTGAAGAAGTAATTGATCTGTCAGGATGTGCGTCAGGATGCCAAATAGCAAGCCTGCCGACTCAATCACTGATCAAAGGGCGGCTTCGGCTGCCCTTTTTATTTGCGCTGATTTTGCGCTGATGCGCTGACACACCACCCGAATGAGCACCTCATCCCAGGCTGTCACCCCCGCGCTGGTGACCCAGAAAGCCGTGAAGCGGTTGCCCCGCTGGGCACTGCTGCTGTTCTGCATCGCCTACGTGCTGCCCGGCCTGTTTGGCCGCGACCCCTGGAAGGGTATCGACATCGCGTCGTTCGGGCACATGTGGAGCGTGGCCGGGGGCCAGGCATCCTGGCTGCACCCTAATGTGGGTGGCGTCCTGCCCACTGGCGGTGGCATCCTGCCCTATTGGCTGGGTGGCGCGTTCATTGCCCTGCTTGACCCGTGGCTGGACCCGGCTTTCGCAGCGCGCATTCCATTTGCATTGCTGCTGGCCTCGGTGATGAGCCTCACCTGGTACGCCACCTACCACCTGGCGCGCACCAAGGCCGCCCAGCCTTTGCCTTTGGCTTTTGGGGGCGAGGCCCTCCCGCAAGACTACGCGCGTGCCGTGGCCGATGGCTCGGTGCTGGCGCTGATTGCCAGCCTGGGCTTGCTACAGCTTGGCCATGAAACCACCCCTGAATTGCTTCAATTGGCCGCCGGTGCCTTGTTCATGTACGGCATGGCCGCGGCAGCGTTCCGCCCATGGCAGAGCCGTTTGGCCACCCTGATTTGCCTGCCCGTGATGGCGGCCAGCGGCAGCCCCACTGTTGCCGTTGAACTGGCCGCGGCTGGCATGCTGATCTGCGCCTTGTCCGACGACGCGGTCATGCGTTCGCACATGCGTTGGGTGGCGGCCAGCGGGCTTCTGGCGGCGGCTTTGGCCAGCGCCTTGAGTTCCACCGGTCTGCCAGGGTGGGCATTGCGCATTGACGCGTGGTCTGGCATTGGCAGAACACTGCGCCTGTTCACCTGGTTCACCTGGCCAGTGTTGCCGCTGGCCGCCCTGACGGTCTGGCACTGGCGGCGCCAGGTGGCGCGCAGGCACATTGCCGTGCCGCTGTTTTCGGCGCTGGTGGGGTTTGGCGCATGCATCGTCATGGACGCCAATGACCGCGCCTTGTTGCAGGCGCTGCCTGCTTTGGCCGTGTTGGCCGCTTTCGCCTTGCCCATCTTGCAGCGCAGCCTGGGCTCGGCCATCGATTGGTTTTCGGTGTTCTTTTTCACCACGGCTGCCCTGATGGTCTGGCTGCATTACGGTGCGATGCACACCGGCGTGCCTGCCAAGATGGCGGGCAACGTCGCCAAACTGGTGCCCGGTTACACCGCCGATTTTTCTTGGCCCTTGCTCATCCTGGGCGCCATCGCCACGGCCGCTTGGTTGGCGCTGGTGCGCTGGCGCACCGCCCGCCAGTCTCACGCCCTGTGGAAGAGCCTGGTGCTGCCCGCAGGTGGTGTCGCCCTGTGCTGGTTATTGGCCATGACCTTGCTGCTGCCACCGCTGGACCAATCGCTCAGCTACCGCTTGCTGGTCAACCGCATCAAGCGCCACGTGCCCGTGGGCACGTGCATCGCCGCACCCAACGCCTCCACCGGCTTGCTGACCGGGCTTGAGTATTTCGGGCGTTACCGGGTTGATGGCCTGACGCCGCCCGCTTCGGTGCCCAGGAGTTGCCCCGTGCTGATCTACAGCCTGCCGGCCAAACAGACGGCGCCCAGCTTCCCGGGCTGGCGCCGGGTCGCCCGCGAAAACCAGCGGACAAAGAACTCCGAGTCAGTGGCGATTTATCGCCGGGCGCCCTGACCAGATCCGGTCCAATCCGCGATCAGGCCAAACGCACCCGCGCTGTGGGCACCGACAAAACGAAGGTCGAGCCCTTGCCCGCTTCGCTGGTGATGCGCAACTCGCCGCCATGGCGTTGCGCCACGTGCTTGACGATGGACAGGCCCAGGCCGGTCCCTCCCGTTTCGCGAGAGCGGCTGCCGTCCACGCGGTAAAAGCGCTCGGTCAAGCGAGGGATGTGCTCTGGGTCAATGCCGATGCCGCTGTCCTGCACGCTGAATTCGCCACCACCTTCAGGCAAGGTGACCCAGCGCACGTGGATGGCGCCGCCGTCCGGGGTGTAGCGCACGGCATTGGAGACCAGGTTGCCCATGGCACTGAGCCATTCGCTCTCCACGCCCGCGATGTCGGCCTGCTGGCCCTGCTCATCCAAAGAGAACGACAAAACATGGCGCCCGCGTGACAGGCCAAGTGCGTCGTTTTCAAGCCGCTGCATCAGGCCGGCCACCTTGATCCAGCGGTCAGACGAGGGCCTGGGGCTGCCTTCGATCTGGGCCAGCGTGAGCAGGTCGGCCACCAGGCTTTGCATCCGGTCGGCCTGCTGGGCCATCAAGGCGATCACCCGGGCTCGCTCCACCTCGGTCAAGGGCAACGACCCCATCGTCTCAATGAAGCCATTGAGCACCGTCAACGGCGTTCTGATCTCGTGGGACACATTGGCCACGAAGTCGCGGCGCATGGCGTCAGAGCGCTCGCGCTCGGTGATGTCTTGCGACAGGATCAGCTTGAGACCGTCGCCATACTGCCTCACCTGCAAGGACAGGTAGTCCAGACCACCGCGCGGCATCAGGCACTTCACGGGCTCGCGGTAGTCGCCCGCCTGCAAATACTGGACAAAGGTGGGTTGGCGGACCAGGTTGGTCACGCGTTGGTGCAAGTCGCGGACAGGATCCAACCCGAAGTGGTCGGCCGCGACCGTGCTGATCCAGGTGATGTGCTCGGTCTCGTCCAGCAGGATCACCCCGTTCGGCGAGGCCTGGATGCCCGAGAGAAACTGCTCCAGGCGCCGCCGCTCTTCGGCGATGAGCTGGTCACGCTGCCGAATGACACGTTGCACCCTATGGGCTATCTCGCCCCATAACCCCGGCATCTCTGGCGCGTTGGCTTCGGGCGTGCGCAGCCAGTCCAGGATCTGATAGCCCTTCAGCGTGTCAAGCACCGACAAGGCCAGCACGGCAGACGCGGCGCACAGCAGGGCCAACATCGTGGGGTGCCCCACCCGCTCGCCAAACCACCAGCCGAAGGCACCACCCGCTGCGGCCGTCAGCACCCGGGCACTCACCCGGGAAAGCAGCCAGGAGTTGGTTTTCTCAACCCGTGAAGAAAGCATCACGCAGCGTTAGCCACTTGCTGGGTCAAGCGATAGCCCGCGCCGCGAACCGTCTCGATCAACTGGGAGCGGTCCACCGGCGACAGCGCTTCTCGCAAGCGCTTGACGTGGACGTCCACGGTGCGTTCTTCAATGAACACGTGGTCGCCCCAGACGCGGTCCAGCAACTGGGCACGGCTGTGCACGCGCTCAGGGTGCGTCATGAAGAAATGCAGCAGCTTGAACTCGGTGGGGCCGATCTTGACCTCCTGGTCCGCGCGCGAAACACGGCGTGTGGCCGGGTCCAGTCGCAAGCCGGCCACCTCTACGGCGGAATCCAGTGCCTGCGGCGCCTTGCGCCGCAAAACCGCGCGCACCCGGGCCATCAACTCATGCGTTGAAAATGGCTTGGTCAGGTAGTCATCGGCACCAGCGTCCAGGCCGGCCACCTTGTCCACCTCTTCAGCGCGGGCGGTGAGCATGATGATGGGCAGCTCGCGCGTGCGCGCTTCAGAGCGCCAGCGCTTGGCCAAGGACAGGCCGCTTTGGCCGGGCAACATCCAATCCAGCAAGACCAGATTGGGCAACACACGATCGATTTCCGACTGGGCGGCATCCGCGGTCGGGGCCACCACCACTTCGAAACCTGAATGCCTCAGATTCAATGCGATCAGCTCGGCGATCGCCGGCTCGTCTTCAACCACCAGCACTCGGCTCATGGGGACTCCTGACTGACTGCGTTACTTGATGATGGACTCAACGGCATCGGGCGTGTTGTGACGCACGTCGGTGCCCTTGACGATGTAGATGACCTGCTCGGCCAGATTCTTGGCATGGTCGCCGACGCGCTCGACGGCCTTGGCCACGAACACCAGGTCGATCGATGCGGAGATGGTGCGCGGGTCTTCCATCATGTAGGTGATGAGCTTGCGCATCAGGCCGTCGAACTCGGCATCGATCACGTTGTCATCCTTGATGACTTCCAGCGCGGTCTGCGTGTCCAGGCGCGCAAAAGCATCCAGGGCCTTGCGCAGTGACGCCGTGGCCAAGTCGGCCTCGAACGACAAGTCGTTTACCGGCAGGCGCAGTCGGCTGGAAACACCCGTGTTGATCAGGCGTTGCACCGTGCGGGCAATGCGCGCGGCTTCGTCGCCCACGCGCTCCAGGTTGCCGATGGTCTTGCTGATGGCGATCAGCAAACGCAGGTCACGGGCCGTGGGCTGACGGCGCGCGATGATGGTCGACAGGTCGGCGTCGATGTCCATCTCCATCTGGTTGACACGCTCTTCGCTGATCAGCACCTGGCTGGCCACTTCGCCATTGAAGTGCGTCAGGGCATAGATCGCCTGCCCCACCTGGGACTCCACCAGGCCGCCCATTTCAAGCACGCGGGTCGAGATGCCGCCAAGCTCCATGTCGAACTGGCTGGACAAATGTTTTTCAGACATGAATTGTTCTCCGTCAGGAAATGATCAGTGCGGGTGCCAGTGGCGATCAGCCGAAGCGACCAGTGATGTAGTCTTCGGTCTCTTTCTTCTTGGGCTTCATGAAGATGTCCGAAGTCGGGCCGTGTTCGATCACTTCACCCAGGTACATGTAGGCGGTGTTGTCCGAGCAACGGGCAGCTTGCTGCATGTTGTGGGTCACGATCAGCACCGTGTAATCGTCCTTCAACTCGTGGATCAGCTCTTCGATCTTGCCGGTCGAAATGGGATCCAGTGCCGAACAAGGCTCGTCCAACAGCAGCACCTCGGGCTTGATCGCGATGCCACGGGCAATGCACAAGCGTTGCTGCTGGCCACCCGACAGGCCTGAGCCGCTCTGGTTCAGCTTGTCCTTGACCTCGTTCCACAAAGCCGCCTTCTTGAGCGCCCATTCAACGCGCTCGTCCATCTCCACGCGGGACAGGCGCTCGAACAAACGCACGCCAAAGGCGATGTTGTCGTAGATGGACATCGGGAAAGGCGTGGGTTTCTGGAACACCATGCCCACTTTGGCCCGGATCAGGGAGACGTCTTCCTTGCTGGTCAGGATGTTCTGCCCATCCAGCAGGATCTCGCCCTTGGCGGTCTGCTCAGGGTAGAGCTCGAACATGCGGTTGAAGGTGCGCAGCAAGGTCGACTTGCCGCAACCTGAAGGGCCAATGAAGGCGGTGACCTTCTTCTCGGGCAGCTCCAGGTTGATGTTCTTGAGCGCGTGAAACTTGCCGTAATAGAAGTTCAGGTTGCGCACAGCCAGCTTGGACTTCAACGGGGTTTGGTTTTGAACCTTGGCATCCATGTAGGGATCTCCGGAATACTTGTCAGGTCACCGAACGCATCAGCGCTGGCGGAACAGGGTGCGCGCCACGATGTTGAGCGCCAACACACCAACTGTGATGATGAACACGCCGGCCCAGGCCAGCTTCTGCCAGTTCTCATAGGGGCTCATCGCGAACTTGAAGATCGTGACGGGCAGGCTGGACATGGGTTGCCCCAGATCAGCTGACCAGAACTGGTTGGACAAAGCTGTGAACAACAGCGGTGCCGTCTCACCAGAAATGCGAGCCACCGCCAGCAAGATGCCAGTCACCACGCCTGCGCGGGCCGACTGCAAGGTGATCGAGGTGATCACGCGCCACTTGGGCGTGCCCAAGGCATAGGCCGCTTCACGCAAGGCGCTGGGCACCAGCGACAGCATGTTCTCGGTGGTCCGGATCACCACCGGCACCACGATCAAGGCCAGCGCCAGCACACCGGCCCAACCCGAGAACGTCTTGACGCGGGCCACCACGGTGGAATAGATGAACAAGCCCACGACGATCGACGGCGCCGACAGCAGGATGTCATTGATGAACCGCGTGACGCTGCCCAGCCACCCCTTCTGGCCATACTCGGCCAGGTAGATGCCGGCCATGATGCCGACAGGGGTGCCAATCAACGTTGCCAGGCCCACCATCATCAGCGAGCCCATGATCGCGTTGGCCAGACCGCCCTCTTCCATCGGAGGTGGCGTCATCTCGGTGAAGGTGGCCAGCGCCAGCCCTCCCATGCCCAGGCGAACCGTCTCGAACAAGATCCACACCAGCCAGACCAGGCCGAACGCCATGGCGCCCAGTGACAAGGTCAAGGCCAGGGCGTTAACCCGCTTGCGGCTGGCGTGCCGCTTGCGCCGCATGGCATAGAGTTCAGCCGTGCTCATGAACGTGCTCCTTCAGATTTCTGCATGCGGGCCAGCAAGACCTTGGAGAACGCCAGCACCACAAAGGTGATGAAGAACAAGACCAAGCCCAGGTAAATCAGGGAGGCCTGGTGCAGGCCTTCCCCGGCTTCGGCGAATTCGTTGGCCAGGGCCGACGTGATGCTGTTGGCCGCCTCGAACACCGACAAGGAGTTGAGCTGGTTCATGTTGCCGATCACGAAGGTCACGGCCATGGTCTCGCCCAATGCGCGCCCCAGCCCGAGCATGATGGCGCCCACCACGCCGGTCTTGGTGTAGGGCAGCACCACCTTGGAGACGACCTCCCAGGTGGTCGACCCCAGGCCATAGGCAGACTCTTTCAACATCGGCGGCGTCACATCGAACACGTCGCGCATCACCGAAGCGATGAAAGGAATGATCATGATCGCCAGGATGATCCCGGCCGACAAGATGCCGATGCCCACCGGGGCCCCGGAAAAGAACGCCCCAAGGTAAGGGACGCCCGCGGTCAAAGCCTGCAATGGCTGCTGCACATAGGTGGCCAGGATCGGCCCAAACACCAGCAAGCCCCACATGCCATACACGATGGACGGCACGGCGGCCAGCAACTCAACGGCGATGCCCAACGGGCGCTTGAGCCAACTGGGCGACAGCTCGGTCAGAAACAGGGCGATGCCAAAGCTCACGGGCACCGCGATCAGCAAGGCAATGATCGACGTGGCCAAGGTGCCATAGATCATCACCAGGCCGCCATAGCTGTCCTGCACCGGATCCCATTCCGTGCGCCAGAGAAAACTGAAGCCATACTCGCGGATGGCAGGCCAGGCGCCCACGATCAGGGAGCCGATGATGGCCAACAACAGCGACAAGGTGAGCAAGGCGGCGCCACGGGCCACCATCGCGAACACCCAATCGGCCCATGGAAGGGTCACGCGCCGGGGGTTTGGGTTTTTCATGAAAGATGTTCGTCCTTGGGGTGCCCCGCTGGCACCGTCAAAATCGGCGGGCAATATGGCAGTCATGGCGTGCGTGCCTCCATCCAAGGGTACTGCGTTCTTCGGTCGTTCAACAACAAACCGGGCACCACACGGCGCCCGGTTTGCATCACGAGAGTCTCTTGATCACTTGTAAGCCAGGGGCTTGCCAGCGGCGTCCGTCACGGAGGCCCACTGCTTGCGGACCAGGTCTTTCACGCTGGCTGGCAGGGGCACGTATTCCAGGTCGGCCGCCGTCTTGTCGCCACCTTCATAGGCCCAGTTGAAGAACTTCAGGGTGCTCACGCCTTGGGCGGGCTTGTCCTGGCTCTTGTGGATCAGGATGAAGGTCGCGCCGCTCAGAGGCCACGCGTCTTTGCCAGCCTGGTTGGTCAGCACTTGGTAGAAGCTCTTCTCCCAATCAGCGCTGGCCGCAGCCGCCTTGAAGGTCAGGTCATCAGGCTGCACAAAATTGCCGGCTGCGTTCTTCAAAGACACGTGCGACATCTTGCTTTGCTTGGCGTAGGCGTACTCCACATAGCCAATCGAGTTAGGCAGGCGTTGCACGAAAGCAGAAACGCCCTCGTTGCCCTTGCCACCGGACCCGGTTGGCCACTTCACGGCGGTGCCCTCACCCACCGTGGACTTCCATTCGGCGTTCACCTTCGACAGGTAATTGGTGAAAATGAAGCTGGTGCCCGATCCATCAGCACGGCTGACGACCGCGATCGGCGCGTCAGGCAGGGCCAAGCCTGGGTTCAAAGCCACCAGGGCGGGGTCGTTCCACTTGTTGATCTTGCCCAGGTAGATGTTGCCCAGCACTTCGCCAGTCATCTTGAGCTGGCCAGGCTGGATGCCCTTGATGTTCACCACCAGAACCACGCCACCGATCACGGTAGGGAACTGAACCAGGCCGTCCTTGGCCAGGTCTTCGTCTTTCAAGGGCATGTCGGAAGCACCGAAATCCACCGTCTTGGCCTTGATCTGCTTGATGCCCGCGCCCGAACCCACCGATTGGTAGTTGATGCGCACGCCAGTGGCCTTGTTGAACGAGTCAGCCCATTTGGCGTAGACAGGCGCGGGGAAAGTGGCGCCCGCACCAGTAACGTCTTGCGCCAGAGCCAGACCGGCTGACAAAGACAACGTGACAGCCACCGCAGCTTGGATCATCTTGAATTTCATGTGTTCGCCTTTTAAAACTTGTGACAGACAAATTTCTCAAGGTGGACTGTAGGCGGGCATTGTGACGAGTCTATGACAGTCAAAAAAGACTTTGTCATAAATCTACCGCCGCCTCAGTCATGCCGGCTACGCCGCTATCGCGTCACACACAGGTCACGCAGATGTCACATGGGGATTTCAAGGTGGAAGGATCTGTTTTGATCAGGATTGCACGGCTTCGGCCAACTGCTCGGCGCAGCGGTTGGCCAGGTTGCCATCCTGGGCCTCGACCATCACCCGCAGCAGTGGTTCAGTGCCGGACGGGCGAATCAGCACGCGCCCACGCCCATCTAATTGGTGCAGGACGGCTTCCTGGGCCGCCGCCAGAGAGGCACTGCTCTTCCAGTCTTGCCCAGCCTTCAAGCGCACATTGATCAGGCGTTGCGGGAACAAGGTCACACCTTCCAGCCAGTTGGACAAGCTGCGGCCACTTCGGGCCACCGCCTGCAAGATCTGCAATGCACTGACAATGCCGTCACCCGTGGTGTGGCGGTCCAGGGCGATCAGGTGGCCAGAGCCCTCTCCGCCCAATTGCCAACCCCGGCTGAGCAACTCTTCCAGCACATAACGGTCGCCCACCTTGGCGCGCACAAACCCAACGCCACGCTCTTGCAGGGCCAGTTCCACGGCCATGTTGGTCATCAAAGTGCCGACCGCGCCAGGCACGCTTTGCCCCTGCGCCAGGCGATCAGCCACCATGACGTACAACAGCTCGTCGCCATTGAACAAACGCCCATCGGCGTCGACCAACTGCAAACGGTCGGCGTCACCGTCCAACGCAATGCCATAGTCGGCGTGATGATCCTTCACCGCCTGCACCAGCGCCTGGGGATGCGTGGCACCCACCCCGTCGTTGATGTTGACGCCATTGGGCGAGCAGCCGATGGAGATGACTTCGGCGCCCAACTCGTGGAACACCTCCGGGGCGACCTGGTAGGCCGCGCCATGGGCGGCATCGACCACCAGCTTGAGCCCCTTGAGCGACATGGCCGAGGCGAACGTGCTCTTGCAAAACTCGATGTAACGGCCTCGGGCGTCTTCGAGGCGCCGGGCCTTGCCCAGGTTCGGCGACTCCACCCATGCCGGCGCCACGTCCAGCGCGGCTTCGACGTCCTCCTCCCATTGGTCGGACAGTTTTTCACCGTGGGCCGAAAAGAACTTGATGCCGTTGTCGGCAAAAGGATTGTGCGACGCGCTGATGACCGCGCCCAGGCTCAAGCGCAACGCTCGCGTCAGGTAGGCTACGCCGGGAGTCGGCAAGGGCCCCGTCAAAAGCACATCGACCCCGGCAGACGCGAAACCTGCCTCCAAGGCCGATTCGAGCATGTAGCCGGAGATGCGCGTGTCCTTGCCAATCAACACCGTGGGACGCGCTTCAGAGCGCCTCAAGACCTGCCCGACCGCATGCCCCAATCGCAATACGAAATCTGGCGTGATGGGCGTTTGACCAACCGTGCCACGAATGCCATCGGTTCCAAAATATTGTCTGCTCATGGGCTGTGCGGAGTGAGGGAGGTGTTGGATTGTGGCGCGGAACGGCTGGCGCTTGTCCAAGAAATTGGGGGGATTTCGGATGCAGCCCACACCTTCAGGGCATCAACGGTGGCGGCCACGTCATGAACGCGCACCACCTTGGCGCCCTGGTGAACGCTGGCCAGTGCAGCGGCCAGGCTGGCCGCCAGACGATCACCGACCGGCTTGCCCGTAACCTGGCCCAGCGTGGATTTTCGGGACCACCCCACCAACAACGGCAGACCAAAATCCAGGAGCTCGTTTTGCCGACGCAACAGATCCAGGTTGTGCTGTGGCATTTTGCCAAAACCAATGCCAGGGTCCAGGCACAAGCGATCTCGCGACACACCTTGCGCCACCAAGGCCTGCACTCTCTCATGCAAAAAACTGCGCACCTCTTCCAGCACATCGCTGTACTGAGGGCTCGACTGCATGGTCGCTGGGTCACCTTGCATGTGCATGAGGCAGACGCCGCATTGGCCATGCTCCACGATTGCCAACTCTGCGCCAGGTGCTTGCAAAGCGCGGATGTCATTGATGATGTCCACGCCCAGGTCCAGGGCCTGCCGCATGACACGAGGCTTGCAGGTGTCCAGCGAAATGGGCACACCCAAAGTGAGCGCCCCTTTCAAAACCTCAGCCACCCGCGCCCATTCATCTTCAGCACTCAATGTGGGCGCGCCGGGGCGGCTTGACTCACCACCGATGTCGAGGATGGCGGCGCCCTCTTCCAGCAATTGCTCGCAATGCGCCAAGGCGGATTTCGCATCGGCATGACTCCCGCCATCTGAAAAAGAATCCGGCGTGACATTGACGATGCCCATCACCTTCGGGGATGACAGGTCAATGCGAAATCGGGTGGTGTGCCAAAGCATGAGGGCCAAACGCTGGGTGAAATGACAACGGGGCCGAAGCCCCGTTGATTGAAATCACGCCTTGACTGTCAAAGGCGGAACTGATGTGCGATCAGGCTGCTGCCGGTGCGCCGTCGGTGCTCACCGGGGGCTTGGTGCCGCCGCCAGGAGGCGTGCTGCGGGGGACCCAGTCCTTGGGAGGACGCGGTTCGCGGCCACTCATGATGTCCTCGATCTGCTCTGCATCAATGGTTTCCCACTCAAGCAGGGCCTTGGCCATCGCATGCATCTTGTCCTTGTTGTCCTCGATGAGCTTGCGGGCCACGCCGTATTGCTCGTCGATGATCCGGCGGATCACATGGTCAACCGTCTGCATGGTCTGCTCGGACATGTTGGTCGTCTTGGTGACCGAACGGCCCAGGAAGACTTCGCCTTCGTTGTCGGCGTAGACCATGGGGCCCAATTCGTCGGTCATGCCGTAACGCATCACCATGTCGCGGGCGATGCCGGTGGCACGCTCGAAGTCGTTGCTGGCGCCGGTGGTCATCTGGTTCATGAACACTTCTTCAGCAATGCGGCCACCGAACAACACCGAAATGGTGTCCAGCATGCGTTCCTTGTCCATGCTGTAGCGGTCGCCTTCAGGCAACTGCATCGTCAGGCCCAGGGCACGGCCACGCGGGATGATCGTGACCTTGTGGACTGGATCGGTCTTGGGCAGCATGCGGGCGACCAGGGCATGGCCAGCCTCGTGGTAGGCCGTGTTGCGGCGCTCTTCCTCGGGCATGATCAGCGACTTGCGCTCCGGGCCCATCATGATCTTGTCCTTGGCCTTCTCGAAGTCCTGCATCTCGACCACACGGCCATTACGGCGGGCGGCGAACAAAGCAGCTTCGTTGACCAGGTTGGCCAGATCGGCACCTGAGAAACCAGGCGTGCCACGGGCCAGGATGTCCGAGCGCACGTCTTGGCCCACGGGCACCTTGCGCACGTGCACGTTCAGGATCTGTTCGCGGCCACGCACATCGGGCAGGGTCACGTAGACCTGGCGGTCGAAACGACCGGGGCGCAGCAGGGCTGGGTCCAGGATGTCGGGGCGGTTGGTCGCGGCAATCACGATCACACCCAGGTTGGTCTCAAAACCATCCATCTCGACCAGCATCTGGTTGAGGGTCTGTTCGCGCTCGTCATTGCCACCACCCAGCCCAGCGCCACGGTGGCGGCCGACCGCGTCGATTTCGTCGACGAAGATGATGCAAGGCGCGTTTTTCTTGGCTTGTTCGAACATGTCGCGGACACGTGCCGCGCCCACACCCACGAACATTTCAACGAAGTCAGAACCCGAAATGGTGAAGAACGGCACCTTGGCTTCGCCGGCGATCGACTTGGCCAACAGCGTTTTACCGGTGCCAGGAGGGCCAACCATCAGCACGCCACGGGGAATGCGGCCACCAAGCTTTTGGAACTTCTGCGGATCGCGCAGGAAATCGACCAATTCCTTGACTTCTTCCTTGGCCTCGTCGCAACCAGCGACGTCAGCGAAAGTGACGTTGTTGTTGGTGTCGTCCAGCATGCGCGCGCGGCTCTTGCCGAAGCTGAAGGCCCCGCCTTTGCCGCCACCTTGCATCTGTCGCATGAAATAGATCCACACGCCAATCAGCAGCAGCATCGGGCCCCAGGACACCAGCAAGCTCATGATGAGCGAGGGCTCTTCGCGGGGCTTGACGTCGAACTTGACACCGTTGTTGATCAGGTCGCCGACCAGACCACGGTCGAGCATGGTCGCCGTGCTGCGCAAGCGCTTGTCGTCACTGGTAACCGCAATGATCTCAGTGCCGCCACCGCCGCTGTCTTGCAACGTGACGCTCTTGATGCGCTTGGCGCGGACTTCTTCGAGGAAGTCTGAATAGCCAATTTGGTTACCGGCCGTTGTGGCGCGATCAAACTGCTTGAACACGGTGAACAGCACCAACGCCACCACCAGCCAAACAGCAATTTTCGAGAACCATTGATTGTTCACCGCGGCTCCTTATGCCATTCCACCTTCTGTGTCGGCCGGCGCAGGATGCAACCCGATAACCGAAACAGATTCAAAAAACCCCGCATCCAAGCCACTGAACACGCAGTCTTCGCGGTACATGGGGACGATTCTATGCGAGTCAAGCCCCTGCTTGCATGGACCAATCCCCCGACAACCCGAGGATTTACGTCTCATCACCAACTTGACCCTCATATTTCATCGATTTTTGGGTCCTATGCCCACCAAAAATGTCTCGGACGATTTATCGCGCGATGCTTTTGGTTTGATGGGTTTGACCGCACGAAATGACTTTTTAAACAATTCCACCAATTGGCTGTAGCCACTGCCGTGAAAGACCTTGCAGACCAATGCCCCTTCAGCCTTCAGGTGGGCCATGGAAAACTCCACCGCCAGTTCAACCAGGTGTTCAATCTTGGCCGCATCCGATGACTCGATCCCGCTGAGGTTGGGTGCCATGTCGGACACAACCACATCGACCGGACGACCGCCAACCATGGCGTCGAGTTGCGCCAAAACAGCATCCTCGCGGAAATCGCCCTGGATGAATTGCACGCCCTCGATCGGGTCGAACTCCAGGATGTCCAATGCGATGATGGCGCCGTTGAGCTCACCCACTGCGGCGCCACCCACGCCAGCATCCTTCGGGGCGAATTTACGGCGAACGTACTGGCTCCACGCTCCCGGTACGGCGCCCAGGTCGATCACGAGTTGGCCCGGCTTGATCAAATTCAGGCTTTCGTCGATCTCTTTGAGCTTGTAGGCCGCACGAGCTCGAAAGCCGTCTTTTTTGGCCATTCGGACGTAAGGATCGGTCAGATGGTCGTTCAACCAGGCCTTATTGACCTTTTTGCTTTTCGTTTTGACTTTCATGGCTCGATAATAGAGGGATGCCTGCTATTGAATTGACTACTGCCGAGCGCCGTGCCCTGAGGGCCGACGCACACCACCTTGATCCCGTCGTCATGATTGGGAACGAAGGCCTGACCACCAACGTCGTCAAAGAGACCGACCACGCCTTGAAAGCCCACGGGCTGATCAAGATCCGGGTGTTGGGAGACGACCGCACCGTGCGCAACGAGATGTTCGCCGCTTTGTGCGATCAATTGGGCGCCGCGCCGATCCAACACATCGGCAAATTGCTGATTTTGTGGCGCCCCATTCCTGAAAAAGAGGCGGAAGAGCCTTCCAACGGGGCCAATGGATCGCGCATCGTCAAGATCTTGAAGTTCTCCAAGAGTGGCACCCGCCGCCCTGAAGTCAAGAAAGTGACCGTGATGGGCAACCAGCGCGTGACTGCTGGCGGTTTGATCAAGCGCGCCAAGAAACGCGTTCCCAGCACCAAGAAGCCCGGCTGATCCGGGCAACTCAACGGCGGCCAGTGAGCCGCCACGCCAGGGCCAACACCAGCACCCCTTTGAAAAGGAACAAGCTGGACGACATGGCGTGCAGGGTGCCAAACGACAAGCTGCCACCCTGCCCGGCCTTGGCCGCCACGATCATCGGGCTCAGGGCGAAATGGCCCAGCACGGTGGCGAACAAAGCCCCCATCACCAACATCAATTCGGCTGACATGAGCGACTGACCGCTCTGTAAGGCGGCCTGGCGGGTGCGCTGGCGCTCAAAGAAAAACAAAGCCATGGCCATCACCAAGCTGACATAAGCCTCGGTGGCGAAGATGCGGCCAGCGGCTTGGCCAGCCAAAGAACGCTCCAGCACGGCGAACAAACTGGGCGCGGCCAGCCCGCCCACTGCCAGCAACACGCCAGCCCACAAGGCGGCCAGCAATTGCTGCAAACGTGACGCAAAACTCATTAAAAGTGCCTACTGGTATCTAACCTGAATGACTTCGTAGTGACGCACGCCACCGGGCGCCTGAACTGCGGCCACATCACCGGCTTCCTTGCCAATCAGGGCACGCGCAATGGGCGAGCTGATGGAAACCAGGCCCAATTTCAAATCTGCTTCGTCGTCACCAACGATCTGGTAAGTCACCGAGGCACCAGACTCTTCATCCTCCAGATCCACCGTGGAACCAAAAACCACGCGGCCGCCAGCGTCAAGCGATGCCGGGTCGATGATCTGGGCGGCTGACAGCTTTCCTTCGATTTCCTGGATCCGGCCTTCGATGAAGCCTTGCTTGTCCTTGGCCGCGTCGTATTCGGCGTTTTCCGACAAGTCACCCTGCGCACGGGCTTCGGCGATGGCCAGGACCACAGCTGGGCGCTCAACGTGCTTGAGGCGCTGCAGCTCTTGCTTGAGTTTTTCTGCACCAATTTTGGTGATTGGAATGGTGGACATGATGCGTCGTCTCTCGAAATGAATGGAGCCGCGCCCGTGAGCCATCTGACGATGGATTCCGGGCGCGGCCCTCATGGTGATCTGGAGCCGGAGCGCTGTGCCTGCGCCCCGGGCAATGCCAGTTTAGTGCAGTTTGGCGTGCAGTTCCTGCAGTGAATACACCACCAGATCGTCCTGGTGCTTGAGCGCCTCAACGGCGGCCTCGCAACCGGCCATGGTCGTGTAATACGTGATCCGGTTGGCCAGCGCGGCCGTGCGGATACTGCGGGAGTCGGCGATCGCTGTGCGCGTTTCATCCACTGTGGTGAACACCAGCTGGATCTCGCCACCCTTGATCATGTCACTGATGTTGGGGCGGCCATCCTTGACCTTGTTCACGGCCTTGACAGGGATGCCGGCCTCGACGATGGCCGCGGCTGTGCCCTTGGTGGCCACGAGCGTGAAGCCCAAGGCGACCAGGTCGCGGGCGATGGCCACGGCACGGGCCTTGTCGTTGTTCTTGACCGAGATGCACACGGTGCCCTTGGTGGGCAGGCGCGAACCGGCGCCCAGTTGCGACTTCAGCATGGCTTCGCCGAAGGTGACACCCACGCCCATGACTTCGCCGGTGGAGCGCATTTCCGGGCCAAGCACCGGGTCGACGCCCGGGAACTTGTTGAACGGGAACACGGCTTCCTTGACGCTGAAATAAGGCGGGATGACTTCACGCGGGGGCTTGCCGTCGGCGCTGGTCTGGTCCTTGAGCTTCTGGCCGGCCATGCAGCGCGCGGCGATCTTGGCCAGGGCCTGGCCGGTGGCCTTCGACACGTAGGGCACGGTGCGCGAAGCACGCGGGTTCACTTCCAGCACGTAAACGGTGGCCTTGTCCAGGCTGCCTGTCACATCGCCCTGAATGGCGAACTGCACATTCATCAGGCCGACGACCTTGAGGGCCTTGGCCATCAAGGCCGTCTGGCGGCGCAGCTCTTCTTGCAGCGCCTGGCTCAGGGTGTAGGGCGGCAGCGAGCAGGCCGAGTCGCCCGAGTGGACGCCCGCTTGCTCAATGTGCTCCATGATGCCGCCGATCATGACATCGGTGCCATCGCTGATGCAGTCCACGTCGACCTCGACGGCGTCGTCCAGGAAGCGGTCCAGCAGCACGGGCGACTTGTCGGAGACGCGGACGGCTTCGCGCATGTAGCGCTCCAGGTCCTTGTCGCCGTGCACGATTTCCATGGCGCGGCCGCCCAGGACGTAGCTGGGGCGCACGACCAACGGGTAGCCAATCTCTTGCGCCAGCGACAGGGCCGCCTCTTCGGTGCGGGCCGTGCGGTTGGGCGGCTGCTTCAAGTCCAGCGTGTGCAGCAGGGCCTGGAAGCGTTCGCGGTCTTCGGCGATGTCGATGCTGTCGGGCGTGGTACCGATGATGGGCACGCCGTTGGCTTCCAAATCGAGCGCAAGCTTCAAGGGCGTCTGGCCGCCGTATTGCACGATCACGCCGACGGGTTTTTCCTTGTCGACGATCTCGAGCACGTCTTCCAGCGTCACCGGCTCGAAGTACAGGCGGTCGGAGGTGTCGTAGTCGGTCGAGACGGTTTCAGGGTTGCAGTTGACCATGATGGTCTCGTAGCCGTCTTCGCGCATGGCGAGGGCAGCGTGGACGCAGCAGTAGTCGAACTCGATGCCCTGGCCGATGCGGTTGGGGCCGCCACCGAGCACCATGATCTTCTTCTTGGCGGTGGGCTCGGCCTCGCACTCGGCGCCTTCGACCTCGTAGGTCGAGTACATGTAGGCCGTTTGCGTCGAGAACTCGGCCGCGCAAGTGTCGACGCGCTTGTAGACGGGGCGCACACCATGGGCCACACGGGCCCGGCGCACGTCGTGCTGGTTGGTGCCCATCAGCTTGGCCAGGCGGCGGTCCGAGAAGCCTTTTTGCTTCAGGTAACGCACTTCGTCCTTGGTCAGGCTTTCCAGCTTACGGGCCTTGACTTGGGCTTCGGTCTTGACGATGTCTTCGATCTGGGCCAGGAACCAGGGGTCGATGTTGGTCTCTTCAAAGACCTCGTCCAGGCTCATGCCCAGGCGGAAAGCATCGCCCAGGAAGCGGATGCGCTCGGGGCCGGGCTCGCCGATCTCTTGAATGATTTCTTCGCGGTCGGTGCTGATCTCGGTCAGGCCATCGATGCCGGTTTCCAGGCCGCGCAGGGCTTTCTGGAAAGACTCCTGGAAGGTGCGGCCCATGGCCATCACCTCACCCACCGACTTCATCTGGGTGGTCAGGCGTGAATCGGCGGCGGGGAATTTCTCGAAGGCGAAACGCGGGATCTTGGTGACCACGTAGTCGATCGAAGGCTCGAACGAAGCAGGCGTGGCGCCACCAGTGATGTCGTTCTTCAGCTCGTCGAGCGTGTAGCCGACTGCCAGCTTGGCCGCGATCTTGGCGATCGGGAAGCCCGTGGCCTTCGAGGCCAGCGCGCTTGAGCGCGACACGCGCGGGTTCATCTCGATGACGACCATGCGGCCGTCCTTCGGGTTGATCGAGAACTGCACGTTCGAACCGCCAGTTTCAACGCCGATTTCGCGCAGGATGGCGATGGAAGCGTTGCGCAGCAGCTGGTATTCGCGATCGGTGAGCGTCTGCGCCGGGGCCACGGTGATCGAGTCTCCGGTGTGCACGCCCATGGGGTCCAGGTTCTCGATCGAGCAGACGATGATGCAGTTGTCCGCCTTGTCGCGAACCACTTCCATCTCGTACTCTTTCCAGCCGATCAGCGATTCTTCGATCAGCAGCTCGTTCGTCGGCGACAGGTCCAGGCCACGCTTGCAGATCTCTTCGAATTCTTCAGGGTTGTAGGCGATGCCGCCACCCGTGCCGCCCAGCGTGAAGCTGGGGCGGATCACCGTGGGGAAGCCGGGGCCGCCGGTCAGCGTGGCAATGTGCTTTTGCACAGCCCAGGCTTCTTCCAGAGTGTGCGCGATGCCGGATTTGGCCGAGCCCAGGCCGATGCTGGTCATCGCGTCCTTGAACTTCAGGCGGTCTTCGGCCTTTTCGATCGCCGTTTCGTTGGCGCCGATCATCTCGACCTTGTACTTGTCGAGCACGCCGTGCTTGTGCAGATCCAGGGCGCAGTTCAGCGCGGTCTGGCCGCCCATCGTGGGCAGGATCGCGTCAGGGCGTTCCTTGGCGATGATGCGCTCGACCACCTGCCAGGTGATGGGCTCGATGTAAGTGACGTCGGCCGTGTTCGGGTCGGTCATGATGGTCGCAGGGTTGCTGTTGACCAAAACGACTTTGTAGCCTTCTTCGCGCAGGGCCTTGCAGGCCTGGGCTCCGGAGTAATCGAACTCGCAGGCCTGACCAATGATGATCGGGCCGGCGCCGATGATGAGGATGGTTTTAAGGTCTGTGCGCTTAGGCATTGTTCTTCTCCATCAATGCCACAAAGCGTTCGAACAGGTAGCTGATGTCATGCGGTCCGGGCGAGGCTTCCGGGTGGCCCTGGAAGCAGAAAGCGGGTTTGTCGGTGCGGGCCAGGCCTTGCAGCGTGCCGTCAAACAGCGACACGTGCGTGGGGCGCAGGTTGGCGGGCAGCGTCTTTTCGTCAACCGCGAAACCATGGTTCTGGCTGGTGATGCTGACCTGGCCGGTATCGAGGTCCTTGACCGGGTGGTTCGCGCCGTGGTGGCCGAACTTCATCTTGAACGTCTTGGCACCGGAGGCCAGCGCCATGATCTGGTGGCCCAGGCAGATGCCGAAGGTGGGGATACCGGTTTCGATCAGCTCGCGGGTGGCGGCGATGGCGTAGTCGCAAGGCTCAGGATCACCAGGGCCGTTGGACAGGAAGATCCCATCGGGCTTGTGCTTGAGCACTTCAGAGGCGGGCGTCTTGGCGGGCACCAGGGTGACCTTGCAGCCGCGCTGGGCGAGCATGCGCAGGATATTACGTTTGACGCCGAAGTCGTAAGCGACCACGTGGAACTTGGGCGCGGTTTGCTGGCCGAAGCCCTCGCCCAGGGCCCACTCGGTTTCGGTCCAGACTGATGTTTCAGTGGCGGACACCACCTTGGCCAAGTCCTGGCCGGCCATGTTGGGCGCGGCCTTGGCTTTCGCGATGGCATCTAGCTTCACGGCATCAGTGATGGCCTGGCCTGCGGGCAAACCAACGATGCAGCCGTTCTGCGCACCCTTGGTACGCAAAATGCGAGTGAGCTGGCGGGTGTCGATCCCGGCGATGGCCACGATGCCTTGGGCTTGCAGGTACTCGGACAGAGACTGCGTCTGGCGGAAATTGGAAACCCGGATGGGCAGGTCTTTGATGATCAGACCAGAGGCATGGACTTTCGACGCTTCGACATCCTCGGGGTTGACGCCGTAGTTGCCGATGTGCGGATACGTCAGGGTGACGATCTGCTGGCAATAGCTGGGGTCGGTGAGGATTTCTTGGTAGCCGGTGAGCGAGGTGTTGAACACCACTTCGCCGACTGTGTGACCGGCAGAGCCGATCGAAGTGCCAGAAAAGACCGTGCCGTCTGCGAGGGCCAGAAGAGCTTGGGGCAGTACGGGCAGCACGGGGTTATTCTCCGTTGTTGTGCGCGCCCAGCTCTGCTCTTGAAGAGCCGATTCCGGTGAAGGTGAAACGATGCAAGTTTCGCTAGGCGGAGGTGGTTTCGGGTAAACCTGTAGAGTATAACCCATCGTGCTGTCGCAAAGCATTTCACATCCCACGGAGGCCCCATGAAAGGCGACATGAAAGTCATAGAACACCTGAATGCCCAACTCAAAAACGAGCTGACAGCCACCAACCAGTACTTCCTGCACTACCGCATGCTCAAGCACTGGGGTTTTGACAAGCTGGCCAAGAAAGAATACGAAGAATCGATTGGCGAGATGAAGCACGCCGACAAGCTCATGGAGCGCATCTTCACGCTGGATGGCCTGCCCAATCTGCAGGATCTGGGCAAGCTGCTGATCGGCGAAGACGTGCCCGAATTGCTCAGCTGCGATCTGCAATTGGAAAGCGGCGCCCAACAAACCATCAAGGATGGCATCGCCTACTGTGAATCGGTGCGTGACTACGTGTCCCGCGACCTGCTCCAAGACATCCTGGACGACACCGAAGAGCACATCGACTTTCTCGAAACCCAGATCGACTTGATTGGCAAGGTGGGCCTGCAAAACTACCTGCAATCGCAAATCAGCTGATGGCACAGCGGGCCGCCTGTAAAAGCGACCCGTGACAAATCCCCGAAAACCTTGGGGACTCCACATTCAGGGGGTTGACTGCGAATTGTTCTTATTTAGAATAGCGTCATCAACTCAAGGTTCTTGACGCCATGATTGTCTGTGTTTGCAACCGTATCTCTGACCGCGACATCGTGCGCCATGCGCAACAAGGATGTTCGTCTTTCGACGATCTGCAGTTCGAATTGGGCGTCTCCACCTGCTGCGGCAGTTGCGAACAGTGTGCACGTGAGGTGTTCCACCACGCCAAGAAGGCTTCAGCCACGGTCACCGAGGCCCCGATTTCATTCGGTTTGCCAGCCTTCGCCTGATCCCGCTCGGCCAAAACGCGCGTCATTTCACACAATCAGCGCCGGCCTTTTTCCCTTAACTTTGCCGCTGCCCGACCGATACCTCTTTAGGACCAGTCGGTTTGGCTTGCAGCAGAGGGAATCATGGCTTCATCTTTCTTCGTTGACGACAAAGCAAGTGCACGCCCCTATGGCGTGAAAACCCGGCCAACTTTGGTGCAATTGCATCAAATCCAGCAGCCAGTTCACGCCTCATTGCCTGTTGACGACTCCAACTTCTCGACACCGTCTTCATTGCGCCGGGCTCAGGTGTGCCCGCCCTCCTTGTTCAACCGCTCGGGCCCGCAGTGGAAGCGCTGGGTCACGGGCTTTTGGTCCTGGCTTTGGGATCTGGATGAATACCCCGACATGCCCGTGCTGACTGGCTTGACCAAAGTCAAGTCTGAATTCATTGCCGCGATGTGGGATCTTCAGTCGGTCCGGGCCAACCAGGTTCGCGACACCATCGAACATGCCCGCTCCCTGCGCGAGCTTTGGCATCTGCGCGCCGATGTGTTCCGGGCGATCTCCACCCTCCGAGGGCAGACCGAAGCCACTGTGCGCATCGAGGCCCTCAACAACCATTTCCCGGTGCGCATGTCGCGGCCGACCACCGAGATCCGGACGGGCCGCACGACTACTTGGTGATCAGTTGTCACAAAGGCCCATGAAGACACCGCTGCCATAGCACAATGGAGGGCTGAAACCTCGCAGCCCCATGAACATCATCATCCTGGACGACTACCAAGACGCCGTCCGCAAGCTCAAGTGCTCGTCCAAGCTGGATGGGCTTTCAGCCAAGGTCTTCACCAACACCGTCAAGGGTAATGGGCAATTGGCCGTGCGTTTGCGCGATGCCGAGGCCCTGGTGCTGATTCGCGAACGCACGCATTTCCCCAAGGCGCTGCTTGAAAAACTGCCCAAGCTTCGCTTGATTTGCCAGACCGGGCCAGTGGGCCCCCACATCGACGTGGACGCCTGCACCAGGCTGGGCATCGCCGTGGCCGAAGGCGTGGGTTCGCCCGTGGCGCCCGCCGAACTGACCTGGGCGTTGGTGATGGCGGCCATGCGGCGCTTGCCCCAGTACATCGGCAACCTCAAGCACGGTGCGTGGCAGCAGTCGGGGTTGAAGGCCTCGTCCATGCCCACGAATTTTGGTGTGGGCATGGTGCTCAAGGGCAAAACACTGGGCATCTGGGGCTATGGGCGCATTGGCCAGATGGTGGCCGGCTTTGGCAAGGCCTTCGGCATGCATGTCACGGTGTGGGGCAGCGAAGAATCGCGGGCCCGTGCCAAAGCCGACGGGCACATTCCCGCCCCCAGCCGCGACGCTTTTTTTGAAGCCTGCGATGTGCTCAGCCTGCACCTGCGCCTGAATGACGACACGCGGGGCATCATCAAGCTGGAAGACCTGAGCAGGATGAAGCCCACCGCTTTGCTGGTCAACACATCGCGCGCTGAACTGATCCACGAGAACGCGCTGGTCACGTCCTTGAACCGGGGGCGCCCAGGCATGGCCGCCATTGACGTGTTCGAGAGCGAACCCATCATGCAAGGCCACCCTTTGCTGCGCCTGGAAAATGCGGTGTGCACGCCGCACATCGGCTACGTTGAGCAAGACAACTACGAGCAGTACTTCGACGCGGCGTTTGACAACCTGTTGAACTTCGTCAAGGGCGAGCCGACCAACATCGTCAACCCGCAGGTCTTGCACTCACGGCCATTGATTTGAGACCGCGGTTTGGAAGCTGAGCGCGCCCTGCCCCGCCAAGACATGGCTGCGGCCCGCTGGGCTTTGTTGCTGGGCAATTTTGTGATCGGCTGCGGCGTGATGGTGGTGGGCGGCACGCTCAACGACATCACGCATTCGCTGGACATCAGCGTGCAGCAAGGCGGACACATGATCGCCATTGCCGCCCTGATGATGGGGCTGGGCGCGCCCATCCTGGCGGGCCTGGTTGGCAGTGGTGATCGCCGCCGTTTGCTCACGGCCGCCATGCTTTGGTATGCGCTGGGGCATGCTCTTTGCGCCCTGGCCCCCAACTACTCCTGGCTGTGGCCCTTGCGCGCCCTTACCGTCCTGTCGGCAGCGGTATTCACGCCGCAAGCTGCCGCCGTGGTCGGCTACATGAGCACACCCGCGCACCGCGGCCGGGCCATTACTTTTGTCTTCATGGGCTGGTCCATCGCCTCGGTGGCCGGTTTGCCATTGGCCGCCTGGGTGGGCGACCGCATGGGCTGGCGTGTGGCCATGGGCGCCATTGCCGTGGGGTCGCTCATCGCGGCCTGGGCCGTGCACCGATCAGTGCCCACCGGCATTCGTCCGCCAGCTTTGTCGATGCGTTCATGGCGCAAGGTTTTTTCATCCCCTTTGATGATGGGGCTGGTGGCCGTCACGGCATTGCAAAGCACGGGGCAGTTCACGGTGTTGGCCTATGCTGCGCCCTATTACAAGATCGGCTTTGGCGCCAGTCCGGAGCAGATCAGCTTTTTGTTCGCCTGGTTTGGCGCACTGGCCCTGGCGGGCAATCTGTTGCTGAACCGGTATGTGGACAGGGTGGGCGCCGCAAGGGCCGTGACGTCAACCTTGGGCCTGATGGCGCTGAGCTTGTTGATCTGGCCATTGGCACACGACGTCGCCACGCTGGCCTTGGTGTTGTTGCCATGGGCCTTGAGCGGGTTTGCCGCCAACTCGGGCCAGCAGGCCAGGCTGGGCGGTCTGTCCCCTCGCCTCACGCCCGCCTTGATGTCGCTGAACACGTCGGCCATTTACCTGGGGCACGCGCTGGGCGCCTCTGGCGGTGGCTTGGTGCTGTCGCACACGGGATATGGCCAGCTCCACTGGCTGGGCTTGTTCTGGATGCTGTTGGCGTGGGCCGTGAGCTGGTGGGCCTGGCGTGCGCAGCAGGCCCAGGAAAAGCGACGGGATGAACTGCTGTCCGTCAGCCCACCCGCCAACGTCTGACTTGGGCGGCCAAAGACCAACTGGTCAGTTGCTCAAGCCCCGCTGGCGCCGGGCCTCGTAAAGGCAGACGCCGCTGGCCACGGAAACGTTGAGGCTTTCAACCCCGCCCAGCATCGGGATGCTGACCAGCTCATCGCAGTTCTTGCGAGTGAGTTGGCGCATGCCACTGCCTTCAGCCCCCAGCACCAAGGCTGTGGCCTGGGCCATGTTGGCTGCGTAAAGATCGCGCGGCGCGTCATCAGACGTGCCGACCACCCAGATGTCACGCTCCTTGAGCTCGCCCAGCGTGCGCGACAGGTTGGTCACCATGAAATAGGGAACGGTCTCGGCCGCGCCGCTGGCCACCTTGGCCACCGTGGCATTGACGCCCACGGCGTGGTCCTTGGGGGCGATGACGGCATGGGCGCCGGCACCGTCGGCCACGCGCAGGCAAGCGCCCAGGTTGTGCGGGTCGGTGATGCCATCGAGCACCAGCAGCAAGGGGGGCTCGGACAAGGCATCGAGCAGATCGTCCAGCGACTTGGCTTGGGGAATGTGCTCAACCTTGGCCACCACGCCTTGATGGCGGTGGGTACCAGACATTTTTTGCAGGCGATCGTCGTCACTTTCGACCACGTTCAGCCCGGCTTCTTCGGCCTTGGCCAGGAACTGGCGCATGCGCTGGTCGCGCCGGGTGGCGTCAACGTGCAGCTCGCGGATGGTTTTGGGGGCGACCTTCAGGCGCACGGACACGGCATGGAAGCCAAATAGCAGTTTCAGACTCATGGGCGGCATCCTACCTTGTGGCCTGGCACCCGGTCATGGCTGAGGCACCAGGCGGCCGGCGTCGATGCGCAGTATGCGGGCGCAACGGCCGGCGATCTGCGGATCGTGGGTGACCAGGATCAGCGTGGTGCCGGCCTCGCGGTTCAGTTCGAACATCAGATTCATGACCGACTGGCCTGTGGCGTGATCCAGGCTGCCGGTGGGCTCGTCGGCCATCAGCACCTTGGGTTGCACCACAAAGGCGCGCGCCAGGGCCACGCGCTGTTGTTCTCCGCCTGACAAGGTGACGGGCTTGTGCGAAAGCCGCTTGCCCAGACCCACGCGCTCTAGCATGGCCGCGGCCTGGTTGCGTGCATCGCGCACGCCACGCAATTCCAGCGGCAGCATGACGTTTTCGATGGCACTGAGGTGTGACAACAACTGAAAGCTTTGAAAGACGAAGCCCAGATTGGCTGCGCGGTGGGCAGCGCGGTCATCTTCGCTCAAAGCGAAAAGATCGCGTCCGCACAACTGCACGCTGCCATGGGTGGGCACATCCAGGCCAGCCAGCAAAGACAGCAAGGTACTTTTGCCAGAGCCGGAAGCCCCCACGATGGCCACGGTTTCACCGGCCTGCAGGGTGAAGTCAATTTTGTGCAGAATGTCCAGGGTGCCCGATGAATCTTCCACCGATTTGCCCAGGCCTTGCACCTGCACGACCATGGTTGACGGGGCTGATACAACGGGGTTTTGGCTCATGTTGATGACGGACTGGAAATGTTGATGCCCATTGACTTTACGCGACGTGTGCGGGTGGCCCTGGCTGGCCTGGTTTTCGGCCTGTTAACTTCAGTGGGTAATGCTGCAACCACGGTTGCAACCACGGCCGCGACAACATCAACCATCCTGGTGATGGGCGACAGCTTGTCGGCCGAGTATGGTCTGGCGCGCGGCACGGGCTGGGTGGCTTTGCTGGAAAAACGCTTGCAGGCCGAGAAAACCAATGCCCAGGTGGTCAATGCCAGCATCAGCGGGGAGACCACCGCTGGCGGTGTCACGCGCCTACCAGCATTGCTGGCCCAGCACCACCCCAATGTGGTGGTGATTGAATTGGGCGCCAACGACGCCTTGCGTGGCTTTGCCCTGTCAGGCACCCAGAGCAATCTGACGACAATGGTGAACGCCAGCAAGGCCGCCGGGGCGAAGGTTGTGCTGGTGGGCATGCAGGTGCCACCCAATTTTGGCAAGCGCTACACCGAAGACTTCGCGGGCTTGTTCCCCAAATTGGCCAAGGCGGAATCCATCGCCTTGGTCCCGTTCTTTTTAAAGGGCGTGGCAGACAGGGCTGACGCGCGGGACTGGTTTCAAGCCGACGGCATGCACCCGAACGCCAAGGCGCACCCCGTCATCCTGGAGAACATGTGGCCCGCGTTGAAGCCCTTACTTCTTGGGCGTCAGCGTTGAAGCCAGGCCGGTGCCAAAGTTGCCCAGCAAGGTCTCGGCCTGCTTGCTCATCTGCTCCTGCATCTGCGTGAACATCTGGCGTGACTGCTCCATGTAGCCACCCATGAAGTTCTGCATCAGCGGCGCCTGCATCAAGGGGGCTTGCAGGTTCACCACCGAGCTGTCGGTCAGGCGGGCCTGCAGGTCGATGAAGGACTGGATGTTCTTTTCCAGGTAGTTGCCCATCAAGCCCTGCATGGTGTTGCCATAAAAGCGAATGATCTGGGCCAGGGCCTGGCTGGAGAACATCGGCACACCGCCGGTTTCTTCTTCCAGAATGATCTGCAAGAGGATGCTGCGGGTCAGGTCGTCGCCAGACTTGGCGTCCAGGACCACGAAGTTTTCACAGGCCAGCACCATGTCCTTGACATCGACCAAGGTGATGTAGCTGCTGGTCTGGGTGTCGTACAAGCGCCGATTGGGGTATTTTTTGATCGCCCGAACGCCTGCGGGGGCCGCAGCGGGGGTGTCGGCATCAGCGTCCACGTGTTCATCGGTGGCTTTGCTTTTGGTGCCTGAGGCAGCTGACTGACGACGTGAGGTACTCATGCTGGTTCTGGTTCTCCGAAGCGGTGGATCATTTTAGGCACACTCCTCCACGAATGGCAAAGACTTACAGGCCAGCCTAGACAAACGACTTCTAGAATGCATCAGGTCGTTGTTTGCGCGTTCTGAGCAGTTGAGGGAGTAGTTGTGTTGGCGGAAAGCAAATCGAGTGCGGGCGAGCACTACGTCACGCCCGGCCAGTTGTGCGTGGGGCTGTATGTTCACCTTGATTTGACGTGGGTGAACCACCCTTTCACCTTTTCCAGCTTCAAGATCAAAACCCCCGAGCAGATCGCGACCATACAGACTTTGGGTCTGACCCGGATCCGCTACTCGCCGGCCAAAAGCGACGAAAAGCCAGGCCCCGACACGGCACCTGCCGCGGTTGTGCCGCCAACGCCATCGCCTGAAAGTGACCTGGCCTACCAGGCCAAGCGTGAACGCCTTGAGAAATTGGCTTTGCAGCAAAGCAAGATGGCCTCGTGCGAGCGTGAATTTGTCTCGACCACGCGCGTCATCAAGTCGATCAACCAGAACTTGTTTTCACGCCCTGAAGAGGTTCGGGCCCAGGCCAACGCCTTGGTGTCGGGCATTGCCGACTCCATGATGGTGGAAGCCGACATCGCCATTCAATTGATGGCCGACAAAGTGGGCGGGGAGGATGTGTACCTGCACTCGCTGAACGTCACGCTGTTGTCGATGATGCTGGCCAAGGAAATGAAAGCGCCCATGGAGGCCATCAAGACCTTGGGCATGGGCGCGCTTTTCCATGACGTGGGTGACGCCGAGATCCCGGACCGGATCATTCGAAAAACAGAAGCCCTGACCAAGAACGAGTTGGCCGTGCTGCAGCAGCATTGCGCGCACGGGGTGGACATCGGCAAGAAGCTGGGTCTGCCCCCCGAAGCCTTGCTGGTCATTGCGCAACACCATGAACGCGTTGACGGGTCGGGCTATCCACTCAAGATGCAGGCGCAGCAGTTGTCCTTGCTGTCGCGGATCGTGGCGGTGGTGAATGCCTACGACGAGCTGTGCAACCCCGTGAATCCGGCCAAGGCGATGACGCCTCACGAGGCGCTGTCGACCATGTACGCACAGCAGCGGGCACAGTTCGACCCTCTGGCCATGACCACCTTCGTTCGCTGCATGGGCGTGTACCCCCCGGGAACGATCGTGGTGCTGTCCAACGGCTCTCTGGGCATGGTGGCCTCGGTGAACAGCACGCGGCCCCTCAAGCCGACCATCCTGGTCTACGACCCCGCGGTGCCCAAAGACGAAGCCATCCTGGTGGACCTGGAACAAGAGTCGGACGTGGTGGTGAGCCGGGCCATCAGGCCGCAGCAACTGCCACAGGCCGCCCACGACTACCTGTCACCACGCAAACGGATGGCGTACCACTTCCATGCCGAAGGCGCCAAGCCGCAGGCATGAAAAAGCCGCCTTGTGGGCGGCTTTCCGGTGATTGGTGGACGCAAGTGGGCCCGGACATGTCCGGATAAGGACGAATCCTTGGTGGGCCCCTCGCGCCTTGCCGCGGAGTGTACCCGCACCCATCGGCCGACAGGGTCAAGCTGTGGCCGCATGCATTTGGCGCGCAAGCTTAGGTAGATTCGTCGCTTCTCTGACGAACCAGCCCTGCCTACCATGCGACCAACTCAACCGGAGGTATTCATGCCCGACAACACGATCCTTAGCAAGGCCAGTGATTTCGCCCCTGAAGTGCTCAAGCTGTTTGACCAATACGTGCACGGCATCATCGATCGCCGCGGCTTTCTGGATGGCGCGGCGCGCTACGCCAAGGCAGGCGTCACGGCGGTCGGCCTGCTGACCGCGCTCAGCCCGCGCTTTGCGCAGGCGCAAAAAGTGGCCCCCACCGATCCTCGCATCAAGGCCGAATGGGTTGAGCTGCCATCGCCCCAAGGCAACGGCAAACTGCGCGGCTACCTGGTGCGCCCGGCCAATGCCTCGCCAGGCAAGCTGCCCACTGTGTTGGTGGTGCATGAAAACCGGGGTTTGAACCCGCACATTGAAGACATCGCCCGGCGCGTGGCGTTGGAGAACTTCATTGCTTTCGCGCCAGACGCCTTGTTCACGCTGGGCGGTTACCCCGGTGATGAGGACAAGGCGCGTGAGCTTTTCACCAAGCTGGACCAGGGCAAGACCCGCGAGGACTTCGTGGTGGCGGCCAACTACCTGAAGACCCTGCCGGCCGGCAATGGCAAGTTGGGCGTGGTGGGCTTTTGCTACGGTGGTGGCATTGCCAACTTCCTGGCGACGCGGCTGCCCACTCTGGACGCGGCCGTGCCGTTTTATGGCGGTGCGCCCACCCTGGAGCGGGTGCCAGACATCAAGGCCGAACTGCTGCTGCAGTTTGCCGGTGACGATGAACGCATCAATGCCGCCTGGCCCGCGTATGAGGCAGCCCTGAAGGCTGCGAAGGTGCGCTATGAGGCGCATGTCTACAAGGGTGCGCAGCATGGCTTCAACAACGACACCACGCCGCGCTACGACGAGGCGTCTGCCAAGCTGGCCTGGCAGCGCACCGTCGATTTCTTCAAGCGCACTTTGAAGGCTTGACGCCTCAGCTGGCGTACTTCACAGAGCAGCCATAAGGCTGCGTGCTGGGGTGCGCCACCTTTTTGCCCGAGGCCAGGGCTGCCAACGCGCTGCTCACGTAGTTGTCGGCCTTGGCGATGTCAGCCGGGTTGGTGGAAGGGATGCTGTCAATGCCGCCCTTGTAAACCAGCTTGCCTTCAGGATTGATGATGAACAGGTGGGGCGTGGTCTTGGCACCATAGAGCTTGCCGATGGTGCCGTCGGCATCCAGCACAGTGCCCGCAGGCTTCGAATCACGGTAGCCATTGATCTTGATGGCGGTGGGGCCGTCAACCTGGCCCTGTTCACCAGGCGCGGATGAAATCACCTGCAACCACACCACGCCTTTGGCCGCAGCGTCTTTTTGCAGTTGGGGGATGTTGCCGCTTTCGTAGTGCTTTTTCACGAACGGGCAATCGTGGTTAGTCCACTCCAGCACCACCGTCTTGCCTTTGTAATCAGCAAGGTTGATGGTGCGGCCATCGGCGCCCTTGCCAGTGAATGCGGGCGCCGCCTGATCGATGGTGGCGACCGCGTTTGCGGCGAATGGCACCAGGGCCAAGGTCAGGCTGGCCAAGGCCAGTTTGGAAAAAATACGGCGTGACATCATCAGCTCCTTCGTGGTTTAAGGTCAGGGAACGGCTGCTGCCTTGAGGGCAGCGAGAACAACTTCAGGGGTCAGCAATTGGGGCAGCACCACTGGCGCCGCATCAACGCCCTTGGGATAGAAGGCATACAGGGGCACGCCACTGCGGCCAAATTGAGCCAGCATCTTGGTGATCTGCGGGTCCTGGTTGGTCCAGTCGCCCTTGAGGTAGGTGATGCCGGCGTCTTTGAACGCGTTCTTGACCGAAGACTCGCTTAATGCGACGCGCTCGTTGACCAGGCAGGTGATGCACCAGGCGGCAGTCAGGTTCACAAACACCGGCTCGCCTTTGGCGCGCAGGTCTTGCAGGCGCTGCGCGGTGTAGGGCTCCCAATGCTCGGCAGCCTCACCCGCCTGTGGCGTGGACGAGCCGGTGTTGGCGGAGCTGGCGTTGATGCCCACGTAACCTCCCATCACGGCCACCAGCAAGGCCAGGCTGGCCACGCCCATGCCGGCCAACCTGGGCAAGCGTTGCCCCTGCCGAAATGATTCATAAAGCCACGCGGCAAAGGCGATGGCCACCATGCCGGCCAAAGCGATGGCCACCGAGTTGATGCCTGCTTGTTGGGCCAACACCCACACCAGCCAGGCGGCGGTGGCATACATGGGAAAGGCAAAGCCTTGCTTGACCCGTTCCATCCACAGACCTGGCCGTGGCAAGGCACGTTGCAATGCGGGCCAGGTGCTCAAGGCCAGGTAGGGCAAAGCCAAGCCCAGCCCCAGGCTCAGGAACACAGCCAGCAGCACGCCCGCCGGTTGGGCCAGGGCGTAGCCCACCGCCCCACCCATGAAAGGCGCCGTGCAAGGCGTGGCCACGATGGTAGCCAAGACCCCCGTGAAGAAGGAGCCCGAATACCCTGAGCGCGCGGCCAAGGACGACCCCACGCCTGCCACCGAACCACCGATGGAAAACACGCCCGACAAGCTCAAGCCCACGGCGAACATCAAGTAGGCCACGGCCAGCACGAACAGTGGAGACTGGAACTGGAAGCCCCAGCCGACCTGGGCACCGCCAGCCTTCAGCGCAATGAGCAAGCCTGCCAGCGAGGCAAAACTGGCCAGGACGCCGAGGGTGTAGACCAGACCATGCAGGCGCCGTTGCGAGGGCGTTTGCTCGGCGTGGCTCAGCAAGGCGAGCGCCTTGATGGACAGCACTGGAAACACGCAGGGCATGAGGTTGAGGATCAAACCGCCCAGCAGCGCCAAACCCAGCGCAGCCGCCAGCCCGATGTTGACAGGGGCAGAGCCGGGTGTCGTCACAGCGCCTGGCTTCACGCTGGCTTCCACATTGAAGCCCTTCACCACCGCGCCATTGCCACCGCCCTCAGTCACGACGAGCACGCCACTCAAGGTGCCACCGGGGGCCACGGGGTCTTCGCCCGGCTGCAAATCAAGCACCAGGGCTTCGCCCTCCTGCCGAAGCGTCTGCTCGGCGTTGTGGACCACTTGCCCCCACTTGGCCGGGTAGAACCAGATGTCTTTGGCCTTGGCCGCTTGCAACTCGGGGCTGTTGATCGTCAAGGCCAGCTTGTCGGCACGTTGTTCAACTTGCACGGGCCAGGGGCTCTCTACCGGCAAACGGGCTTTCGCTTGGTCGATCAAAGGGCTGCCTGGACCGAGCGCTGCGCCTTTCTTCAGGATGGGCAACGCCAGATCCAGCTGCACCTCTTGCGGGATGCAAACCTCCTGGCACACCAGCCAGTTGACCTTGGCCTGGATGGGAAAGGTGTCGCCGGCCTTGGCGTCATCGGGCACGCTCACCGAGGACAACAGCGTGACCTCTTTCTCGTAGCCCAGGTTGGTGATGGGGCCGAGCTTGAATCGGCTGGGCACAGGCCACTGGATGTCGCCGGCGGAGGCGCCAGCTGGCAAGCTCCAAGCGATGGTGGTGGCAATGCCCGAGTCACCCGGGTTGCGCCAGTAGGTGTGCCAATGCGGAATGATGCGTTGCTGGACGCCCAGCAGGATCTGATCGCCGGGACGAACGGCATTGGCCGAGGCCACCAATTGGGCTTGGACTTGTTCGGTGGCCGCCTGCGAAGACAGGGCTTGCGCGGCTGGGCTGAAGCAGGCCAACCAGGTCGACACGAAGGCTGTGGCCAGCAGGGAGTTTGAACGGTGCATGAGGTCCTTGGTAGGCAGGATTCGTTCCAGGCGCGGAGGCCTTGCATGGGCCTGGGACTGCTGCCTTTGCAGCACAGCCTAACCGCCATTGCTGCGACAGCAACAGCGCCCTGTCAGAAAGCCAGCGCATTGGTGTGGGCACAGGCTGTCACACACCCATTTGCTGTCCCTTTTCCTGGCCCGAAACCTGCGAACGTCAGGCCCCAATTCATCACCGTTCAAAAGAAGTAGTCGTCCAATGTGGATCGTCAATATTGCGCTGCGCCGTCCCTACACATTCATCGTGGCGGCCCTGCTGATCCTGCTTGCTTCACCGTTCGTTCTGCGCAAAGCGCCCATCGATGTCTTTCCTGAGATCGACATCCCCGTGGTGGGGATCTTGCTGTCGTACAACGGCCTGACTGCGGCCGAGATGGCCAATCGGATCACTACGCCGATGGAGCGCAATCTGGCCAATGCGGTCAGCGACATGGAGCACGTGGAGTCCCAGTCGATGGCGGGCCTGGCGGTCATCAAGGTCTTCTTCCAGCCCAACACCGACATGGCCACGGCCATCTCGCAGCTGGTGGCCAGCACGCAATCGTCATTGCGCTCGCTGCCACCGGGGGCCACGCCACCCACCATCGTCAAATACTCGGCCTCTAACCTGCCTATCCTGCAGTTGGGTTTGAGCAGCCCATCACTGTCAGACCAGGAGCTCAACGACCAGGTCTTCAATGGCTTGAGGCCCAAGATCGTGACCATCCCCGGCCTGGCGGTCACCTTCCCTTATGGCGGCAAGAGCCGGCAAGTGTCGGTGGACCTGGACGGCCCGGCGCTGACCGCGCGGGGCCTGACGCCCGTGGACGTGGTCAACGCCTTGAGCCTGCAGAACCTGACCTTACCCACAGGCACGGCCAAGATTGGTGCCTCTGAGCTGAATGTGGCCATGAATGGCTCGCCCGCGACGCTGGCCGCCCTGGGCGACATCCCCATCCGCACCGTCAATGGCAGCACGGTCTACATCCGTGACGTGGCCAATGTGCGCGACGGCTACCAGCCCCAGACCAACATCGTGCGCCGCGATGGCGAGCGCGGCCTGCTGATGACCGTGCTGAAGAACGGCGGTGCCTCGACCCTGGACATTCTCAAGACGGTGGCGGAGGTGCTGCCCAAGGCGGCCTTGACCATGCCGCCCGACATCAAGATCACGCCACTGGCCGATCAATCGGTGTTCGTGCAGTCGGCCATCACGGGGGTGGTGCACGAAGCCATCATCGCCGCCACGCTCACGGCCGCGCTGATCCTGCTGTTCCTGGGCAATTGGCGCAGCACGGCCATCATCGCCGTCTCCATCCCGCTGTCGATCCTCAGCTCGATCATCGCGATGCACCTGATCGGCCAAACGATCAACATCATGACGCTGGGCGGACTGGCCTTGGCGGTCGGCATCCTGGTGGACGATGCCACGGTGACCATCGAGAACATCGAGCGGCACCTGCACATGGGCAAGAACCCGCACCAGGCCATTCTGGATGGCGCGGCCGAGATCGCGGTGCCCGCTTTGGTGTCCACCTTGTGCATCTGCATTGTGTTTGTGCCGATGTTCTTGCTGAGCGGCGTGGCACGCCACTTGTTTGTGCCGCTGGCCGAGGCCGTGGTGTTCGCCATGCTGGCGTCTTATGTGCTGTCGCGCACCCTGGTGCCCACACTGGCCATGTACTTGATGCGCCAGCAATCCCGCAGTGGCACGGCCAAAGGCGAGCCCGGCCGCTTGCGCCGCATCCACCTGGCTTTTGACCAGGGCTTTGAGCGTTTCAGGGCGCAATACACGCTGGTGTTGGCCGCCTTGCTGAACCGCAAGAAATCGTTTGCCTCGGGCTTCCTGGTCTTTTGCCTGGCCTCTGGCGGGCTGTTTGCCTTGATTGGCCAGGACTTCTTCCCCACGGTGGACGCCGGGCAGTTGCGCTTGCATGTTCGAGCGCCGGTGGGCACACGGCTGGAAGAGATGCCGCAATTGGCCGACCAGATTCAAGCCGCCATCCGCAAGGTAATCCCCCAGCACGAGCTGGCCAACATCGTGGACATCGTGGGCGGGCCTTACACGCCCTACAACACGATCTACAACAACAACGGCACTTTTGACAGCAGCGACACCGAGATCATGATCTCGCTGAACAAAGGCCACGAGCCCAGTGCCGGCTACATCCGCACGCTGCGGGCCGAATTGCCGAGGCAGTTCCCAGGCGTCGAGTTCTACTTCCAGTCGGCCGACATGGTCAGCCAGACCTTGAACTTTGGCCTGCCCGCGCCCATCGACATCCAGTTCAGCGGCAACAACGTGGACCAGAACCTGATGCTGGCCAGCGAACTGCTCAACGACATCCGCAAGGTGAGCGGCGCGGTGGACTCTTACATCTACCAGCGCTTCAACAAGCACACCATCTCACTGGAGATGGACCGCTCACGTTTGCTGCAGACCGGCCTGGTGGCCCGCGATGTGGCGCAGAACGCCTTGATCTCGCTGAGTTCCAGCTTTCAGACCGCCCCCACCTACTGGCTCAACCCCGCCAATGGCAACGTTTACAACGTGGCCGTTCAAATGCGGCAATCCGACATCGACAGCATGAGCGCCCTGCTCAGCATCCCGATCAATTCGCCGGCGACCGGCAGCCAAGTCAAAGAGCCGCAACTGCTGGGCGATGTGGTGCAGGTGAAGGCCAGCAGCCAGCAAGGCATCGTCTCGCACTACAACAATTCGAACGTGATCGACGTGTACGCGGCGGTGGACGGGCGAGACCTGGGCGGCACCTTTGCCGACATCGAGCCCCTGATTGAGAAGGCCAGGGCCAAGCTGCCACGCGGGTCGGACATCACCGTGCGTGGGCAGGTGCAAACCATGCGCGACTCTTTCACCGGGCTTGGCTTGGGCCTGGCCGTGGCCATCGTCTTGGTCTACCTGCTGATCGTCGTCAATTTCCAGTCATGGCTGGATGCGCTGATCATCATCACCGCCCTGCCCGCCGCACTGGCCGGCATCTTGTGGATGCTCTTCTTGACCGGCACATCGTTGTCAGTGCCCGCGCTGACGGGGGCCATCATGACCGTGGGGGTGGCCACGGCGAACAGCATTCTGGTGGTGTCGTTTGCACGCCAGCGACTCAGCGAAGGCGTGCCTGCCAACATGGCTGCACTGGAGGCTGGCGGCACCCGCTTGCGCCCGGTGCTGATGACGGCCTTGGCCATGATCATCGGCATGGTGCCCATGGCCATCGGCCTGGGCGAAGGCGGCGAACAGAACGCCCCGCTGGGCCGGGCCGTGATCGGCGGCCTGATGCTGGCCACCGTGTCCACCCTGATTTTTGTTCCCCTGGTGTTTGCCGGATTGCACCGGCGCCATCTGGCGCCCGTCCCCAAGGCCACGCTTCCCTCCAACGACCTGCAAGCCGCATGAGCATGACTTCTTCCAATCACGTACCCGATGCCCCCCAGAAAAGCCAAAGCCTGCGGCGTGCCACGCGCATCGCCGTCGCGGCCGCCTTGCTGCTGATGGGCGGTGCGGCCGTGCGGGTCTACACCACCAGCGTCCAGGCCAAGGCGCTGGACGAGACCACGACGAAGAACGCGGCCCGCAGCGTCTTGACCGTCAACGCCCGGCCTGGCGACAGCAAGCGGAACCTGGCACTGCCGGGCACCCTTCGGGGCCAAACCGAAGCGGCCATTCATGCCCGCACCAGTGGCTACCTGCAGCGTTGGACCAAGGACATTGGCGACCACGTGCGCCAAGGTGAACTGCTGGCCGTGATTGACACACCGGAGGCCGATCAAGAGCTGGCCCAGGCCCACGCCACGCGCGAGCAGATCAAGGCCAGGCTGGCACTGGCACAGTCTTCATTGGCACGTTGGGAGGGCCTGCGGCAAAGAGACGCCGTGTCGCAGCAAGAATTGGACGAGCGCAGCGCCACGCACCTGCAGGCCAGGGCCGACTTGGCCGCGGCCGACGCGAACGTGAAGCGGCTGGAGCAACTTCAATCGTTCCGGCGCATCACCGCGCCTTTTGACGGCGTGGTGGTGCGCCGCAATGTGGAGGTTGGCGCCCTGATTGGTGCTGGCAGCACCAGCAACAACCGCGAGCTGTTCTACTTGGCCAAGTCCGACACCTTGCGCGTGACGGTGGCTGTGCCGCAGGTCCATGCGGACACCGTCAAGCCGGGCCAGGAAGTCATGGTTAGGTTGATCGAAAAACCCAGCATGACCTTCAAGGGGACCGTGGCCCGCACGGCAGGTGCCATCGATTCGGCCACACGCTCGATGCAGGTCGAGATCACTTTGCCCAACAAGGAGGGCAAGCTGATCCCAGGCTCTTACGTCGAAGTAAGCCTGCCTTTGCAAGCTGGATCGCGCACCTTGGTGTTGACCGTGAATGCGCTCCAATTTCGCCAGGATGGACCGCGCGTGGCCGTGGTCAATGGCGACCGCATCAGCTTGCGCAGCATCAAACTGGGCCGCGACCTGGGCCGGGTGGTCGAGGTCACGTCCGGACTCGGGCCGAATGACGCTGTGGTCTTGAACCCGCACGATTCTGTGGAAGAAGGCGAGCGTGTGATCGCCAAGGCGGCCCCGCCCGAGAAAGCGCCCGCCCGCGCTGAAGGCCAGCCACCACGCGGGGCAAGCAGCCCCGTACCACGAGGCGCTGCCAAGGGTGACAAGGCGTGATCGTGATGAAGAAAACCGGTGCGGGCGCCTTGACCTTGGCGCTGCTCGCTGGCTGTGCCACCCCTGAACCCCCACCGAATCAAGCTGCAGCCCACTTGCCCGCCAACTGGAAAACGGCAGCAACAACCGTCGGGCAGGCTAAACAAGCAGGCCCCTGGCGACCCGCGCAGCCCAATGACGCCGCCAGCAAAGGCCGTTGGTGGGTGGTGTTCAACGATTCAGGGCTGAATGAACTTCAAGAGCAGGCACTCTTGCAGAACCAAACCCTGCAGATCGCAGCGGCCCGACTTCGGCAAGCGCACGCCGCCACGCAATTCTCAGGCGCGGCCCAGTTGCCCAGGCTCGATGCCAGCTTGCGAAACACGCGCTCACGCACTTCCGCCAATCGCCCGGCGGCCAACGGCTCGGCCCAATCCGTGTCGTCCATCCAGAACGACCATGTGCTCAACCTGGGCGTGAGTTACGAGTTGGACTTGTTTGGCCGGGTGCGCGAAGACATCAAGGGCGCGCAGGCTGCTGAGCAGCAATCGCAGGCAGAGCTTGAGAACGCGAGGCTGGTGTTGTCTGCCGACCTGGCGGCGTTCTATTTCAACCTGCGCTCACTGGATGCCGAGATCGATGTGATCGGACAAGGCATCGCCGTGCAGACACGCGCCGCTGGCTTGCTGAGCGCTCGCCGCGAAGGCGGTGCCGCCTCAGGCCTGGACGTGGCGCAACAGCAAGCGCTGCTGGACTCAACCCGCACACAGCTTGAATTATTGCGGCGCCAACGGCAGCAACTTGAACATGCGCTGGCCACCTTGGTGGGCACGCCGGCATCGGCGTTCACCCTGCCACCGGCGAATGCCCATGCCCAAGCGCCTGTCATCCCGGTGGGCTTGCCCTCGGATGTGCTGGAACGCCGGCCGGATGTGGCCGCCGCGCAGCGCGCCGTGGCGGTGTCCAATGCTCAGATCGGCGTGACCCGCGCGGCCTGGTTTCCCAGCATCGTGCTCAATGCCAATGGAGGCTGGGAAAGCCGAGACATCGCGCAATTGCTGGACGGGCCCAGTTTGCTTTGGTCAGTGGGCAGCACTGTGGCGCAAGCCCTCTTCGATGGCGGACGCCATGAAGCCCGCCTGGCACAAGCCAAGGCTGGCCATGACATCGCCACCGCCAACTATCGACAGACCGTGCTGCGGGCCCTTCAGGAGGTGGAGGATGGCTTGAGCGGCGTCAACGCCTTGAACTCGGCGCGCCAACAATCGCAGGCCGCGGTGTCCAGCGCGCAAAGGGTGCTGGACATCGCCACGGACCGCTATGAAGGTGGGCTGACCACTTACCTGGACGTGGTGACGGCGCAGCAAAACGTGCTGAACAACCGCCGCCTCAGCACCCAATTGCTGGGTCAGCAACTGGTCACCACCACCTATCTGGTCAAGGCCCTGGGCGGAGGCTGGACCACGCCATGAGCCCACCTCAGTAGCGTATTTGCTGAGCGCATAAGCAACGCGCCTCATCATGTTGTTTTGTTTTGTACACACAGTTGATATCGCAGCACCTAAGGTGTTTTCATAACGACAAAACAGCGCGCAAGGCCTTGAATTTACTGAAGAAAACGGCCTAAACCGTTGGCACAGCTTGTGCGATAGAGGGGTAACGCAACAACTTACCTCTAGGAGCCAACGCGGTGCATTCTTTCAAAACAACAGTGCTGACCAGCGCCGTGCTGCTTGCCTTGACCGGCGGTGTGGCCCACGCTCAATCAGCATCCGACCTCAAGCGCGAGATCGAGGAGCTCCGCAAACAGGTTGAAGAACTGAAGGCTCTGGTCAAGCCTGCGGCACCTGCCGTCGCTGCTGCTGGTGAGGACAACATCGACGAAGCCACGCGAGACTCGTTGACACCTGCCACGCAAGCCGACATCAAGGGCGTTCGCGCTGACCTTGAGAACTACAAATACGACCAGCAACGCAGCCGCGACACCAAGACCGCCCTGACCAACCGCGGCACCACGATCACCGGCACCCTCACCGCCCGCGTTTCGCAGCAACAGCCCTCCGTGGCGCCGGTGGGCACCACGCCCAGCAACCCGACCAGTGCCACCGACACCAAGCGCTCATGGGGCTTTGACTCGCCGGGCGCCACCTTGGCATTTGCCGGCAGCCTGTTCAAGGACTACACCGAGGGCAAGAACCTGACCTACGCCTTCAGCGCGAATGCCGTCTCGGGCGCATTGAATGTGCTCAACGCCAACCTGGCCTACAGCTTCTTCTCGACCAACTCGGGTCAAGAGGAACCCAAGCTGACGTTGACGCTGGGCCAGCAGCAATTGCCCTTTGGCCTGGAAGCCCAGACCACCGAAGAAATTCGGCCGGTCATCACGTCTGCCCAGTTCCTGGCACGCGGTGCATCCGCCACCCAAACGCCTTACAACGGTGGCGCCGGCTTCACCAACCTGAACTCACGGCAAACCGGCCTGATCCTGCGGGGCGATGCTTTCGTCAATGTGGACTACACCTCCAACTACCGGTCCTCGCTGATCGAATACGCGCTGGGCGTGGTCAACGGCACCGGCGTGAATGCTGGCGACAACAACACCGCCAAGGACTGGATTGGCCGCGTGGCCTTCACGGTGCCCGCGGACTACAACAGCTGGCTTCGGGAGTTGAAGCTGGGCCTGTCGTACTACACCGGCAAGGCCAACATCGCCAACACGCCTGCCACCGGAGCCGTGGTTCTGAAAAACGGCGACCTGTCGCGCACCGGCTTTGACATCAACTACACGCGCTTCCCTTATTCGGTGGCTTACGAGTACGCCGAAGGCCGTGACGAGGTGGTTCGCAACCCCACCACTGCCACCCGGGCCAACTTCATCACGGACGTCAAGAAAGCGCGCGGCCAGTACGTGACATTCGCCTACACCTGGGGCGAGCAGTTCTTGAACAGCTCCAAGCAACTGGGCAAGTTCGATGACTACTGGCCCCAGTCTTACCAGGCCTTCGTGCGCTTTGACACCTTCGATTCGGACACCGCCAACAACGCGGCGGTGCGCACCACCAGCCTGGGCGACAAAAGCAAGATCACCACGCTGGGCTTGAACGCCTTCTTCGCCGAAACCACCAAGTTCCAACTGAACTACCTGATCGCCTCGAACGACCAGCCGGTCTCGGGCTACACCCTGCAGCGCCCCCGCAAGACCAGCGGCCTGGTCGCGCAGTTCCAGTACGGCTTCTGATTACCCCAAGGACAAAACATGAATCGTCGAATTTTTGCCGCAGCGCTTGGCGCGCTCACCCTCTTCAGCGCCTCCGTGACCGTTGTTCACGCTGAAGACAAACCCAAGGTCATCCGCATCGGCTTCCCCCAAGCTGGCACGGGCGGCCGCCCCTTGCCTTCCGGCAGCTTCCCGGCCACGGCAGAGCTGCAAGGCGTGATCGAAGAAGAGTTCAAGGCCGACGGCATCAAGATCGTGTGGAACCACTACGTGGGCGCCGGCCCAGCCTTGAACGAGGCGTATGCCAACGGCCTGATCGACTTCGCCTTTGGCCACGGCGACCTGCCCCTGATCGTGGGCTGGTCCACCGGGCTCAAGCGCAAGGTCATCATGTCCGCCAGCCGCTTTGGCAACAGCTACTTCGTGGTGCCGGCCTCGTCCAGCGCCAAGAGCCTGGCCGACCTCAAGGGCAAGAAGCTGGCCACCTTCAAGGGCACTGCCGGCCAGCTGACCCTGTACCGCTGGCTTGAGAAGTTCGGTTTTGGCGACAAGGATTTCCGCGTCATCAGCCTGAACAACGACGACACCAAGGCGGCACTGGCCACTGGTGACATCGATGGCACCGTGGTGACGCCGTTCGATTTGGAAGCGCGTGGCGTGGCCAAGCACATCCATGAGATCAAGGACGATCCGGACCTGAGCAGCCCAGGCTCGGTCTGGGTGGGTGACGAGTTCGAGAAGAAGTATCCGCAAATCGTTCAGCGTGTGGTGAACCGCCTTTTGAAGAGCGCCGTCTGGAGTTCAACCGAGGCCAACCGCGAGAAGCTCTTCCAGTATTGGGCGCAAGCAGGCAGCACACCCTACATCGACTACAAGAAGAGCTGGAGCAACGTCACCGACCTGCGCACCCGCGTGAACCCCTTGCTGGACGAGTACTACGTGGCCAGCTTGACGCGCTCGATCTCAGAGGCGAAGAAGTTCAAGCTCATTCGCCGGGACGTGAACATCAATGACTGGCTTGAGCCCAAATACCTCAACCAGGCCCTGAAAGAGCAAGGCCTGGAAGACTACTGGCCCCAGTACGACGCGAGCGGCAAGGTCAAAGTGACGGCCCGCAAGCTGGCCAGCAAGTGAACCGGAGGTGAATGATGAGCGCTTCAACCGATGACCGGCATGTGTTCCCCGTGGTGCCCTCGCCTTGGTCTGCCAGCATCTTCTCGGTCGTGGCACAGGTGGTTCAGCGCTTGGGCATCATCGCGGCCGGACTGATCCTGCCCGCGCTGATTTTCTGGCTCTGGTCGGTGGCCACCGAACGCCGGTGGTTGCCCGAGCAGATCCTGCCCGAGCCCGCGCTGGTGTGGCAGTCCTTCAAGGAGCTGTGGGAGACCGGCGAGCTGCAAAGCCACGTGGCCATCAGCGCTTCGCGCGTGGGTTGGAGTTTGCTCATCGGCGGTTCGGCCGGCCTGGCCCTGGGCTTTGCCATGGGCCTGTCAAAAAACGTGCGCGCTTATGTCTTCCCAACGTTTGATGTCGTCTCGCAGTTCCCGGTGCTGGGCTGGATTCCTCTGCTCATCATCTTCGCCGGCATTGACGAGCCGTTGAAGATCTCGGCGATCTCGATCTCGGTGGTCATCCCGGTGGCCATCAACACGCTGAAGGGCATCGAGAACATTCCCCGCTCATTGTTCGAAGTGTCACGGGTCTACAAGTTCACCTTGTGGCAAGTCATCCAGCGTGTGGTGCTGCCGTGTGCTGCTCCCAGCTTGTTCAATGGACTGCGCCAAGGTGTCATGCAGGCCTGGCTGTCGCTGGTGTTTGTGGAACTGCTGGTGTCCAGTGAGGGCATTGGCTACCTGATGGTGTGGGGGCGCCAGTTGGCCCAGATCGATTTGTGCATCGTGGCCATGCTGGTGATCGGTGCGGTGGGCATTGCGCTGGAACTGGTGCTGCGCTGGATCGAAACCCGCCTGCAAGGCTGGCGCCGCGCGGCCTTCTGAATCAAGACTGGAGACTCCAACATGAGCAATGCAATCACCAAGCGGGACTGGCGTGGCCTGGTCTTGCCCGTGACTTTCCTGGCCGTGTGGTGGCTGATCACGGCGCAAGGCTGGGTCAACACCAAGCTCATCGTGCCGCCGGCGGGCGTGTTCCACACCGCCGTCACCACGCTGAGCAGCGCAGAGTTTTACGAGGGCGTCGCGCTAAGCCTGGGGCGCGACTTGTCCGGCTTCTTCCTGGGCGCGCTTGGCGGGGTGGCCTTGGGCACCTTGCTGGCGGTATCGCGCTGGGCCGATCGCCTGATCGGCCCCACCTTCCACACCGTGCGGCAAATCTCGCTGTTTGCCTGGCTGCCCATGCTGACCAGCTGGCTGGGCTACGGTGACATGTCCAAGGTGGTGTTCATCGCCTTGTCGGCCTTCTACCCGGTGGTGCTGGGCACTTTTGAAGGCGTGCGCGGCGTGACCCAGGGGCATGCGGAAGTGGCCAAGGTGTATGGCTTCACTCGCACCCAAGTGCTGTTCAAGCTGATCCTGCCCGCGGCTTCGCCCCAGATCCTGACCGGCCTGAACCTGGGCCTGGTCTACGCGTGGCTGGCCACCATCGGCTCCGAGTTCCTGCTGGCCAATTGGGGCAATGGCCTGGGCAACATCGTTTTCAAAGGCCGGGCCGCCTTCAATGTCGAACTGATCATCGTCGGCATGCTCGCCATTGGCTTGGTGGGCACCATCTTCAACCGGCTGGCCACGCGCCTGGAGCAGTACTCGCTGCGCTGGCGCGGCCCACAGGCCTGATTCAACCTCATCGTTCAAGTCAAGAAATAGGAGCCGACCATGGCACATGCAGGCACGCTGGAAATCCGCGACCTCAACAAGCAATACGACGTCAAGGGCAAGCCCCTGAAGGTTCTGGAAGACATCACGCTGGCGGTCAAGCCGGGCGAGTTCGTCAGCATCGTGGGCTCCAGCGGCTGTGGCAAGTCCACCCTGCTGCGCCTGCTGATCGGCCTGGAAGGCGACTACAAAGGCGAGATCCGGCTGGACGGCCACAAGATCGTGGGCACCAGCCTGGACCGTGGCATCGTGTTCCAGGAGCACCGCCTGTTCCCCTGGCTGACCGTGGAGCAGAACGTGGGCCTGGGCTTGCTCAATGCACCGGGCAGCCAGGCGGCCAAGGACAAGAGCATTCAAGAGCACATCTCGCTGGTGGGGCTCAAGGGGTTCGAGAAAGCCTACCCCTACCAGTTGTCAGGCGGCATGTCGCAACGCGTGGCCATTGCACGCGCGCTGGTCAACCGCCCTGAGGTCCTGCTGCTGGACGAGCCTTTCGGTGCGCTCGATGCACTGACGCGCACGCACTTGCAGCAAGAGCTGCAACGCATCTGGCAAGCCGAAGGCATCACCGCCATTCTCGTGACCCATGATGTGGAGGAAGCCGTTTACCTGGGCGACCGCGTGGTCGTGATGCAGCCCCGGCCTGGCCGGATCAAGCGCATCGTCGATGTAGACCTGGCCCGCCCTCGCGATCGTGGCAGCTACGCCTTCACCGCGATCAAGAACGACGTGTTGAGCGAGTTCGGAGAAGCACCCCGTGAAGAGGCGCCAGATTCACGGCCGTGGGTGGACCCAAAAAGCGAGTGGCGCTACGCCTGGTGATGCAGGCGGCCGGGCCACTCAGGCCAGGTCGGGGATCTCGGTCGGCTCATGGGCCGGGATCGGCTCGTCATCCTGAACGCCCAGCAAGCCATGGCGTTTGAGGTGCGTGCGCAGCATGTTGCGCGTGATGCCCAGCACCCGCGCGGTGCGAACCTGGTTCTGGTGGCAGAAATCGTAGGCCGCATGGATCAGGGCCGATTCGGTCTTGTCGAACAGATCAGTCTGCCCGCTGGCCAGCAGCTCTCGCCAGGCGCTCACCAATGAATCCAAGGGCGTGGCGCCTGCATCAATCGCGGGCTCGACAGGGGCGACTTCCGCCAATGCCGCGGGCGCTGATGGCGCCACCGGCTGAGCGGGGGAGGCACTGCTGCGGGACAGCGGCACCAATTTGAGGTCTTCGACTTCGATGACTTCGTCGCGGCAGACGATGAGCGCGAAGTGAATGACGTTTTCAAGCTCACGGATGTTGCCTGGCCACGAGTAGCTCAGCAAGGCCGCTTGAGATGCCGGGCTCAGCTGCACCTGATCCATGCCCAGCCGGCTTTGGTAACCCAAGATGAAGTGGCGAGCCAGTGGCAGGATGTCGGCGGGACGCTCGCGCAGCGGTGGCAGGCGCACACCCGCGACACTCAAGCGGTAGTACAGGTCGGCGCGAAAATGCTGTGCCTCCACGGCGCGGGCCAGGTCGATGTTGGTGGCGGCCACCAGCCGAACATCCAGCGCGATGCCACGCCTGGAGCCCAGCCGCACCACCTGCCGCTCTTGCAACACCCGCAGCAGCTTCACTTGCAGGGCCAAAGGCAAATCACCGATTTCATCCAGGAACAAGGTGCCGCCATTGGCCGCTTCGAACCAGCCTGCGCGTGCTTGCGAGGCACCGGTGAAGGCACCCGATTCATGGCCAAACAGCTCCGCATCGATCAGGGTTTCGCTGAAGGCGCCGCAGTTCACAGCCACGAAGGGCCCTTTGCGGCCACTGGTGGTGTGGATGTGGCGGGCAATCAACTCCTTGCCCGTGCCGGTTTCGCCGATGACCAGCACCGTCGCATCACTGCGGGCAATGCGCTCGACATGGCTGAGCAATGCCAGGGACCCTGGGTCGTGAAACACGAGTGCCTTGGCCCGGATGGACAAGGGAGCGGCGTGCGAGTCAGGCAAGGTGAGAACTTTTTCCACGGGGGCATCAAATGTCAGAGAGAGGCCGACACCGTAAATCCTCCAAGCCCCACCGTGAACTTCTATTTTTGACAGCGCTTATGAACGCATCACATATGGCTCACCAACCGGCATTGGCGTTGGTGCTTGCTGCCGGGCTGGTCGTGGGGGCCGCAGTGCCGGCGGCCGTGGGCTCTACCGGCAGCGGCGCGGGCTTCTTGAAGGGCTGGCCACTGGCCACATACACGGCCGCCAGTGCGATGACCAGGGACAGCACCAAAGCCACCGGCCCGCCTTTGCTGGCCGATTGACCCGCGGGCACGTCTTTCCACCCGGTCACCATGGGCTTGACCAGATTGTCTTTTTTAAACCGCACATAAAAGAAGATGGCCACGATGTGCAGCGCCAGTAAGATCAGCAGCCCATTGGCCAACTGGCGGTGCAAGCCCGTCAACCGGGCCGCCAGGGTTTCGTCGACCAGCACATTGAGCGGCCCGGTGAAGGCTATGTCGTCGTTGGTGAACAAGCCTGTGGTGGCCTGCACGGCCAACAGGCCCAACAAAGCCAGCACCGAGAACGCGCCCAGTGGGTTGTGCCCCACGCCTTGCCACCGGCCTTTCAGGTAAGCCACCACCTTCGAGGGAGTGGGCGCAAAGCTCAGGAAGCGCGCGTGGGTGGACCCCACGAAGCCCCAGACGATCCGAAAGGTGACCAGGCCCACGATGGTCAAGCCCGCCTTGCCATGAACTTCCATCCAGGTGCCACCCAGCTCTCCGGTGATGACGGCCACGCAGACCGCCGCCACCAAGGACCAATGGAAGATCCGCGTGGGCAGATCCCAAAGGCGGATGCGCGTCAATGCCGGGCCGGTCTCGAAACCGACCTGGGCTTCATCGTTGTGGGCAACTTCAATGGCTTCTTGGAAATTCATGGCTTGGCCTCGTCTTGCTTGAACGTCCGGCGGATCAGGGTGCCGATGCGGCCACGGCCACCTTGGGCGGCGGCGGCGTGATTCGCGCCACCGTGCCGCCCTGCTCTTCGTAATCCAGGCTGCCAGTGGCGCCAGCCACCTTGAAGCCCTTGGTGCTCAGGATGTCGCCCACGGCGCCAGCACGGTGGGCCCGGTTGGACACCAGGACGATCTGGCGGTCCTTGGGGATGAAGCCCAGGTTGCTTTCAACGTCTTTGACCTGCACGCTCAAGAACACCGGAAAGCTGCCTTTGCTGATGAGCTCATCAGGACGGCGCACGTCAATGACCACGACCTTCTTGGGCTGAGCCAGCAAGGCATCAACCTGGGCGCGATTCAGCTGCTTCGTCTTGTAGGTCCATGGCGGCGCGACGTAGGCGCCAGCGGGTGCGGCAGGGGCGGTTTGCTGGGCCATCGCGACGGAAGAAGCCATTGCCAGTGCAAATGCCAGGATATTCGTTGAAAACCTCATGAGCTCATTACCTTTTGATTGATTTTGGGTGATTGGTTATTCGAATATTGCAGCAATCGTGCCAATCATCGATATACCTGCGGCCTCTTGCCCCTGGCATGAATCGGTTGGTTTACCACCACCTTTGATGCATATTGAACAAGCCTTTGCTTCAAGCGCAACAGTGTTCAAAAACGGACAACGCCTGTGCTGCAGAGAAAACCCCCGAGTTGTTGATAAATGATCAAGCGAATTTCAAATATGCATATCAAATAATTGAATAAGCATACAAATCAACAAGTTACGAGAAGCGACGAGGTTATCAATTTCAATTTAAATACTGGCGCGGTAGTTGCTAACGGATGGCTTACTTTTAAAAAAATCTTGTTTTCTGGAGCCAAGTCAGTGAAGAAGACTTTATACCTCGCCATATTGCTGGGCTTTTCAGCCCTCGCAGCCAACGCGGCCGACGATGACAAATCCAAACCTGCGAAAGCGTGGTCGGCCTACCAGCCGGTGAAAGATCCCGCCATCCCTGCAGTCAAGCAAAAGGCCTGGGTTCGCAGCCCCATCGACGCCTTCGTGCTGGCGCCCATCGAGGCCAAAGGGCTGAAGCCCTCGCCCGAGGCTGACCGTGCTACCTTCATCCGCCGCGCCACGCTGGATGCCTGGGGCCTGCTGCCCACTCCGGAAGAGATCAAGGCCTTCGTCAGCGACAAGTCGCCCAATGCCCACGAGAAGCTGGTTGACCGCCTGCTGGCCTCTCACCACTTTGGCGAGCGCCAGGCGCGCCGCTGGTTGGACTTGGCGCGCTACGCAGACAGCTCGGGCTTCCAGAACGACAACACGCGCCCCAACAACTGGCGCTACCGCGACTACGTCATCAACGCGTTCAACAGCGACAAGCCCTTCAACCGCTTCATCCAGGAGCAGGTGGCGGGTGACGAGTTGTGGCCCGACAGCCAGGAGGCGCGCATCGCCACAGGCTACCTGGCCGGCTACCCCGACAACGCCAACTCGCGCGACCTGGTGCAACGCAAGTACCAGATCGAAACCGACATGACCGACCTGGTGGGCGAGACCTTCCTCTCGGCCACCATCGGTTGCGCCCGTTGCCATAACCACAAAGCGGACCGCGTCAGCCAGAAGGAATACTTCCAGCTGCAGGCCTTCTTCGCCAACACGGCCTTCAACGAGAAGACGCCACTGGCCAAGGGCACGGAGACCGAGTTCGACAAAGAGTACCAACGCCAGCAAGCCATCTACCAAGACGCCACCAAAGACATCCGCGCCAAGCAAAAGACCATCTTGGACACGGTGCGAGAAGCCGGCCGCCAGTACTACAACGAGCGCTACCTGACCGACAGCCGTGATGCCATCTTCAAGCCCGAAGCTGAATGGACAGCGTTGGACAAGTGGGTGAACTGGCGCAAGCAAGCCGTCGCCTCCGACAACGAAATCGTCAGTTACCTCAAGAACACGGCCGAGGAGAAAGAGCGCGCTGACCACAACCCCGACAACGTCGAGAAGTGGAAGCAGTACCAGGCCCTGACCGAACAGCTCAAGCAGTTCGACAAGCTCAAGCCGGCCAAGGGCTCGGCACAGCTGACCGCTGCGTTCGAGTTGACCAACAAGGATGTGCCACCCACCCATGTGCGCTTTGGTGGCATCCATGAGCGTCCGCTTGAAGCGGTCGAACCCGGCATCCCCGCGCTGTGGGGCGGCAAGGACGCCAAGCTGGCCATCACGCCGACCGACAAATCATCAGGGCGCCGCACGGCCTTGGCCAAGTGGCTGAGCAGTGACAGCAACCCCTTGACGGCGCGCGTGTACGCCAACCGCGTGTGGTCGCAGTACTTTGACAGGGGCATCATCAGCACCGTGGCGGACTTCGGTCGTGCCGGCCAGAAGCCCACGAACCCCGAGCTGCTGGACCACCTGGCCAGCGATTTCGTGGCCGATGGCTGGAGCGTCAAGAAGCTGCACCGCGAGATCATGCTGTCGTCGACTTACCGCCAGGCGTCGAACGAACGTGCGGATGTCTTGAAGGTGGATCCGGAGAACAAGCTCCTGGCCGTCTATCCGCGCAAGCGCATGGAAGCCGAAGTGATCCGCGACTCGCTGCTGTATGCATCGGGCCTCTTGGTTGACAAGGTGGGTGGCCCCTCGGTGTTCCCGCCGATCCTGCGCAGTGGTGATGGCGTGGGCAAGTCCCGCGACTTTGCCGGCAACCGTGCCTGGGCCGTGTCAGAGAACAAGGAAGACTGGTACCGCCGCAGCATCTACGTGTTCACGCGCCGCAGCTTCCCCTATCCGATCACGCAGAACTTCGACCCCGCCAACCCGAACAACCCGCACCACAAGCGTGACGTGACCACCACGCCGCTGCAGGCGCTGACCTTGTTCAACAGCGAGATCGTCTTCGATTGGAGCCAGGCCCTGGCTGGCCGGGTGATCAACGAAGCAGGCCAAAACGAAGACGCCCAGCTGAACCGCGTCTACCAGATCCTGTTTGCCCGCCTGCCCAACCCCACGGAACGCACCGCGCTGAAAACCTTCCTGGCCGAGCAGCAGATCGCGATCCGCAACAAGGCGGCAACCGGCAAGTTCGAGGTGGCGGTGCCCTCCGGCATCAAGGACACCAAGGGCTTCGACCCGGTGCGCTCAGCGGCTTTCGTCGATCTGGTGCACGCCGTGGCGAACTCCAACGACTTCGCTTACCGCTTCTAACAACAACCATTCACACACAAAGCAACAAGGATTCAACATGAGCAACGATCAACGCCGCGCCTTCCTTCGCACCGCAGGCCTTGGCCTGGGTGGGGCCGCCCTGGGTGGCTTCCTGCCTGGCATCGGCCACATCAACGCGGCCTCTGCCGCAGAACTCATCGACCCACTGGCCCCCAAGGGCACGCACTTTCCCGCCAAGATCAAGTCCGTGATCTGGCTGCATCAGAACGGCGCCCCTTCCACGCTGGACTTGTACGACTACAAGCCCACGTTGCAAAAGCTGGCCGGCCAGCCCGTGCCAGAGTCCTTCACCAAGGGCATCAAGACCAGCACGCAAGGGGGCGTGGGCAAGCTGTACGTGTCCAACCAGCGCACCTGGAAGCAATATGGAGAAAGCGGCGCCTGGTTCTCGAACCTGCTGCCCAACCTGGCACAGCACGCCGACAAGCTGACCTTCATCAAATCGAGCACGACCGTGGGCGCCACCCACGACATCTCGATCCTGAAGCTCAACACCGGTGACCTGAACCCTGGCCGCCCTTCCCTGGGCGCCTGGATCAACTACGCGCTGGGCTCGGCCAACCCTGACTTGCCCTCATACGTGGTGCTGTACAACGGCGACCGCGAACCCCAGGCCGGTTCGGTGAACTGGGCCTCGGGCTTTCTGCCCGCGGTGTACCAGGGCACGGCCTTCCGCCCTGGCGATTCTCCGATCCTGTACCTCAACCGCCCTGAAGTGCGCAGCGCCTTGCAACAACGCACCTCGCTGGACTTGCTCAAGCGCCTGAACCTGATTGGCGCAGAGCACTACCCGCACGACACCGAACTGCGCGCCCGCCTGCAATCGTATGAACTGGCCGACCGCATGCAGGCTGCTGCACCAGTGGCTGTGGACATCAGCAAGGAAAGCGCTGCCACCAAAGAGCTGTATGGCTTGAACGACAAGATCAGCCAGAGCTATGGTGAGGTGCTGCTGCGTTCGCGCCGCCTGGTCGAGCGGGGCGTTCGTTTCATCCAGGTGGTCTCTGGCTTCCCAGAAGGCGTCGAGTCTGACCGCCAAAGCTGGGATGCGCACAGTGAACTGGACGAGAACCATGGCCTGATGGCCAAGATGGTGGACAAGCCCATTGCCGGCCTGCTGCACGATCTCAAAGAGCGCGGCCTGCTGGACACCACCCTGGTCGTGTGGACCTCGGAGTTCTCACGCACCTCGTGGGGCGAAAGCGGCACCGGCCGCGACCACAACCCTTGGGGCTACACCCAATGGCTGGCGGGCGGTGGCCTCAAGGCAGGCTTGACCTACGGTGAGACCGACGACATCGGCCTGCAAGTGGCCGACAAGGAAAAGTCGGTGGACACCTACGACCTGCACGCCACCGTGCTGCACCTGCTGGGCCTGGATCACCTGAAGACCACCTTCATCAACAACGGCCGCTCCGAGCGCCCGACGGTGGTGTACGGCAAGGTCATCAAGGACATCCTCGCCTGACCTGTCAGCACAGCGCCCACTTTGGCCCGGAAGCACCCAGCCTTCCGGGCCTTTCCGCCAATCCCTCATCCATCGTCACCGAATTCGTCAAGCAGCATGCGCAAGGTTTCACTGATTTTTCTGGGGTTTCTCCTGGTGCTGACCACCAGCGTCAAATCGGCCCAGGCCGAGTTGGACATGGACTTGATGCAAGCCATTGAGGACACCAACAAGAGCCTGTCTTCCAACATCGCCATCAAGGATCAGAAAGCCAGCACCAGCGACGCCAAGGAGCTGGAACAGATGTTCTCCAAGGTGGAGACCTATTTTGTGGAGAAAGGCGATGCGCCCGACGCCGTGGACCTGGCCAAGAAGAGCAAGGAGCTGAGCCTGGAGATCGTCAAGTCCGTCACTGCGCAGGACTTTGACTCGGCCACCAATGCCGCCACCACCATTTCCCGCAATTGCAGGACTTGCCACACCTTCTACAAGAAGTCTTGACGAATGCTGAACTCCTGGACCAGGCCCTTCATCGTGGCCACCAGCGCGTTGGCGTTCGTGGTGGTGGCCATGGCGGCTGAAGCACCGCACGACAGCGCCGAGGCGATCGCCGACCGCATGGGCGACGGCAACCCCGTGGCGGGCAAGGTGAAGTCCGAAGCTGGACGTTGCCAGAGTTGCCATGGGGTGGCCGGCCATGGCGCGGCCCCCGAGTACCCCAAGCTGGCAGGCCAGTACGCCGATTACATCCTGAACCAGGTGCGCAACTTCCAATCCGGGCAGCGCAAGCACCCGGTGATCCAGGCGTCGTCACCGGCCTTCAGCGAAGGTGATCTGGCCGACATCGCGGCTTACTTTGCCAGCCAGCAATCGATGACCGGCGGCGGCCAGCCTGCTGCCGAGTCACCTGTGAGCAGCCTGTATGCCCGCGGCGACCTGAAACGAGACGTGCTGGCCTGCGCCAGTTGCCACGGCGAGCACGGCAAAAGCACCTTCAATGGTGCCGACAGCTACCCCGTGATCGGCGGGCAACAAGCAGCTTATGTGAAAGCCCAGCTGCTGAGCATGCGGGCCGGCGCACGCAAGAGTGGCTTGGGCGGCGTCATGAACATCGTGGCCAAGTCGCTGAAGGACGAGGAGATCGAAGCCCTGTCGAACTACATCGCCGGCATGTGATGACTGCTTGCCGAACCTTCCAACCGCAATAGGAATGCACCCATGAAAAAAATCATCCTGGCCACCCTTCTGACCGGCGCCGTTGCCTTGCCTGCCATGGCCGCGCTCAAGGAAGGCGATACCGCCCCCGACTTCAAGGCCCCGGCCTCGCTGGCGGGCAAAGCCTTCAACTACTCGCTGAAGGACAGCTTGAAGAAAGGCCCGGTGGTGGTCTACTTTTACCCCTCCGCCTACACCGGCGGCTGCAACATCCAGGCCCACACCTTTGCCGTCAACCATGACAAGTTCACCGCCGCTGGCGCGAGCGTCATCGGTGTCTCGCTCGACAACATCGCGCGGCTGAATGAGTTCTCGGCAGATCCCGACTATTGCGCCGGCAAAGTGGCCGTGGCCTCGGACGCCGACGGCAAGATCGCCAAATCCTTTGACCTCAATGTGCGGGATGCGGCCCCCGGCAAGAGGGACACCCGAGGCAAGGACATCGACCATGGCTTTGCCGAACGCACGACCTACATCGTGACGCCCGATGGCCGCATCGCCGCCACCTTGGGTGGCCTGGCCCCCGAAGTCAATGTGAACCAGGCCCTTGAAACTGTGCAGAAGCTGGCCGGCGCCAAGCCTTCCGCCAAGAAGCTGTGACGAAAGGCCCCACCATGCTGAACCCCACACGCATCCTCTTGGCCGTCCTCGGCGCTTGGGCTCTGACAGCCTCCGCGCAAGCCCAGGAGGTCACCCCGGCCATTGCCGGCGTCGTGCATGCCGGCACCAAGGTCGAGCTGATCAAGGAAGGCTTCAACGGCACCGAAGGCCCGGTGGCCTTGCCCGATGGCACCTTCGCCTTCACCGAGACCACTGCCAACCGGATCACCCGCATTGCGGCTGATGGCAGCACATCGACCTTCCTGGACAACAGCAACGGCTCGAATGGCTTGGGCTTCACGGCCAATGGCGACTTGTACGCCGTGCAGGTGCTCAAGCCACGCGTGGGCATCGTCTACCCGCCCGCCAAGGCCAAGGTGCTGGTCGAGCAGTTCGAAGGCAAGGGCTTTGGCCGCCCCAATGACCTGGTGGTGACGCCGCAGGGCACCGTGTACTTCAGCGACTCGGGCGCGGCGCCCAACGCCCAGCCCAAGCCAGACCCCGCCACGGTGAACAAGCCCGCCGTCTACCAGATCACACCCACCGGAGACGTCAAGCGCCTGGCCAATGACATCGAGCGCCCCAATGGCATCCAGCTGAGCCCGGACAACAAGGTGCTGTACGTGGCCAACACCGCGGGCGAGCACGTGCTGGCCTTCGACATCGCGGCCGATGGCTCTGTCGGACCGCGCCGGAATTTCGCCAAGCTGGAAGGCTGGCGCAAGACCGACACCGGCACCAGCAGTGGCGCCGACGGCCTGGCCGTGGATGCCGAAGGCAGGCTGTACGTGGCCTCCACTGCCGGCATCCAAGTCTTCTCCAACCAGGGAGAAGCGCTGGGCACCATCGCCTTGCCCAAGGCGCCGCAGAACCTGGCTTTCGCGGGCCCGGACAAGAAGACCTTGTACGTCGTCGGGCGGGGCTCGGCCTACAAGATCGCTGTGCTCACCCCTGGCGTGGCGGGTCGGGCGAAATAACCACTCAGAAGCAAAAAAGGAAACTGATGAACAAGCGCATCAAACAAATCGCGGCGGCGGCCGTGGCAACGTCACTGCTGGCAGCATACGCCCTGGCCTTGGCCCAGCAGGCCCCCAAGCCTGAAACACTGATCAAGTGGCGTCAATCCGCCTTCCAGGTCGTGGCCTGGAACTCGGGGCGGATCAAGGCCAACATCGACGGCCAGTACAACAAGGAAGAAGTGATCAAGGCGGCCAACACCATCGCCGCAATTTCTGGATCGGGCCTGGGCTCCTTGTTCGCGCCTGGCACTGAGCAAGGCAAGGGCTGGCACGAGACCACCTCCAAGCCGGAGCTGTTCAAGAACAGCGCGCGCTTTGCCGAGCTGGGCGGCAACTTCAACAAGGAAGCGGTGGAGCTGACCAAAGTGGCCGCCAATGGCGATGTGGCCGCCGTGAAAGAACAGTTTGGCAAGCTCAGCCGCACCTGCAAAGCCTGCCACGACGACTTCAAGGCCAAGGACTGAGCGAGCATGCCCACCATGAACAAGCGATCCGCGAAACTGGTCGCCATGCTGCTGTCCACCGGGGCGATCGCCCTGGCCATGGGCAGTGCTGTGGCCCAGCAGGCCCCGGACCCCGCCAAGCCCAACCCCGTGATCAAGGCCCGCCAGTCGGCCTTTCAGATCGTGGCCTGGAGCTCGGGGCGCATCAAGGCCAACATTGACGGTCAGTACAACAAGGACGATGTGGTCAAGGCGGCCAACACGATTGCCGCCGTGGCCAATTCCACCGTGGCGCCGCTGTTCCCCGTGGGCAGCGACAAGGGCCATGGTTGGCACGACACGGCCTTGTTGCCTGACGCCTTCGCCGACAGCTACCGCTTTCGCCAACTGGCCATCACGCTGGGCGCCGAAGCGGCGGAACTGGCCAAGGTGGCCGATGGCGGCGCCGACCTGCCCGCGGTGAAAGCCCAGTACGCCAAGCTCACACGCACGTGCAAGGCCTGTCACGACGACTACCGCGCCAAGAACTGAACACCCTTCCCTTCTGATCAAAACCTGTTCGAGAACCCAATGCACTCTTCCAAAAAAATCTGGTTATGCGCTGCCATCGTTGCCTTGTCATGCGCACAGCACGCCTCGGCACAAACCGCCACAGCACCGGCCACAACGGCTCCCAAGCCACCATTGAGCTTCTTCATCACCAGTGAAGGCCTTGGCAAAGGGGCCGACCTGGGCGGACTTGCTGGTGCCGACGCGCACTGCCAGAAGCTCGCCACAGCGGCCGGCGCTGGCAGCAAGACCTGGCGCGCCTACCTGAGCACCCAAGCCACGAAGGACCAGCCCGCCGTCAATGCCCGTGACCGCATTGGCACGGGCCCATGGCACAACACCCGGGGCGCCGTCGTGGCCAGGGACCTGGCCCACCTGCATGGCGACACCCTCGACGCTGCGCGCCTGGGCAACAACCTGAACTGGGCCACCGCGTTCACCGAGAAGAACGAGCCTGTCAAGCGCGCAGGCGACAAGCCCAACGAGCACGACATCCTGACGGGCTCATTGCCCGATGGCCGCGCCTTCACCGACGCCGCCGACCACACCTGCAAGAACTTCACCAGCAGCGCGGCCGATGGCTCGGCGCAAGTCGGCCACTTCGACCGCACGGGCGGTGGCAACACCTCCTGGAACTCGACCCACACCAGCAAGGGTTGCGGCCAGGAGAACCTGGTGAGCACCGGTGGCGCAGGCTTGTTCTACTGCTTCGCCAGCAACTGATTTTTCAAGCTTCTGCTGTTGAAGATGCGGCAAGCCCACAGCTGGCTGCATGTGGTTACAAGGACTTCTGGCAGGTCCTTAAGATCGCCGCTCACTTCAACAGGAGAACGCATGAGAATCAATGGAGTTTTGAACAAAGCAGCCTTGGCACTGGTCATGACAGCGGGTGCCGCGAGCACCCAGGCCGCACAGAAGGTCTGCGTGTTCGACATCCTGGGCGCCAGCGGCGATGCCTTCAACATGGCCAAAGACTATGGCCTGGCCATGCAAAAGCAAGGCGTGACGCTGGAGCTCAAGGCCTACACCAATGAAGGCGTGGCCACGGAAGATTTCCGGGCTGGCCAATGCGATGCTCTGCTGGCCAGTGCTTTCCGCACGCGTCAGTTCAACACGGTCTCAGGTGCGATCGACACGCTCGGATCGACCACCATGATCAAGGACGGCAAGATCGACATGGCCGCCAGCTATGACGTCGTCCGCAAGGTCATCCAGACTTACGCTTCGCCCCAGGCGGCCAAGCTGATGGTTCAGGGCAACTACGAAATCGGGGGCATCTTCCCCTTCGGCGCGGCCTACCCCGTCATCAACGACCGCAAAATCACCACGGTCGAAGCACTGGCAGGCAAGAAGATCGCCGCGTTTGACCACGACAAGGCCCAGGCCCTGATGATTCAACGCGTGGGTGGCCAGCCCGTCTCTGCCGACATCAGCAACTTTGCCGCCAAGTTCAACAATGGCAGCGTTGACATGATTGCCGCACCCAGCCTGGCTTACAAGCCGCTTGAGCTGCAAAAAGGCATCGGCGCCAAGGGTGGCATTGCCCGCTTCCCGATCATGATCCTGACCTACCAGATGGTGCTCAACCAAAGCAAGTTCCCGGCTGGCTTTGGCGAGAAGTCGCGCAACCACTGGCTGGGCGAGTTCGACCGTGCCATGAGCATGATCAAGAACGCGGACGCCGGCATCCCCGCTGCCGCCTGGATCGACCTGCCCCCCGAGAATGCCCAGAAGTACAACCTGATGCTGCGCGAATCACGCCTGGACATCGCCTCCAAGGGCATCTACGACGCGCAAGGCTTGAAGGTCATCAAGAAGGTGCGCTGCTCGATGAACGCCGCTGACGCGGAATGCACCACCAAGTCGGAAGAAGGCTGATCCAGTGGCGGTGGCCTCAAGGGGCCGCCGCTTTTGGAGTGGCCTGCTGGCCAGCCGACAGGGCTTCGGCCTTGTCGATGCTGGTGGCGATGGAGCGTGCCATGTCTGAATCCGGGGGCGCCAGCGCCAGGATCTTGCGCCAGGGCGTGACCGCCTTGGCGTAATCATGGCGCTCAAAGGCGGCACTGCCCGCCAGCGCCAAGGCCTGCAGATTGCCCGGGTCGATCTCCAAGGCGCGGTTGATGATCCGTTCTGGCTCGCCAGACAGGCTTTGCCCGGAGCTCATGGCCAGGGTCACGGCGTAATCCACCATCGCCGCCGAGTCATTGGGTGTCAGTTCCAGCAGGTGTTGATACGCATCCACGGCCTGGTCAAAGCGCCGCAATGTTTCGTAAGACCTGGCCAGCATGCGCCAGCCCTGGGCATCGTCCGGCTTGGCCTTGAGCTTCTCGGCGAGGCGGGCCACCATGGCTTCGATCTGTTCTGCCGTGACCGGGCCGCCAGCGGCCGCCTCGCCCATGGGCGGCTTGCTCGTCGCAGAAGGCGCCGCGTTGGCCACGTCCAAACCTTGCGGCGTGCCCACCGCCCGATACGCCGACACGGCCACCAATGACACCAGCACAAGCACGCCCAATGCGGACCAGTGCTGCCGAACGCTGGCCTGCAACTTCGCAGGCGCGGCGTGAACATCCTGAGCAACACGGAGTTCCAGCTCACGCCGGGCAACCTGATGAGCCTGCGCGTCAATGGTGCCGGCTTGCAGGTCGGCATCCAGTTCTCGCAGCTGGTCACGCAGAACCTGCAGGTTCAATGCGCCGCTGGACACCTCCCTGATTGATGACGCGCCGGTGCGAAGCAGAGGCGGCAGCACGAACAGCAAGGCCACGGCGAGCATGGCCACCGCTGAAGCATAGAAGGCCATCATGGATTTTCTTTCTCAGCAGGATCACCGGCCAGCAAGGCCGCGGCGCGGGTCAGTTCGGTGTGGCTCAAAGGCTCTGCCGGCGTTGGTTTTTCACGTAACTTGAGCAACAAAAATGCAAGTCCGGACAACAGCAGCAGGAACGGCCCGAACCAAAGCGCCCAGGTGATGCCCTTGACCGGCGGGCGGTACAACACGAAGTCGCCATAGCGTTCCACCATGTAATCCAGCACCTCCTGGTCCGACTGGCCTTGCGCCACTTTTTCCCGAACCTGGTTCTTCAGGTCCACGGCCAGGTCGGCGTGTGAATCGGCCAAGGTCTGGTTCTGGCAAACCAGGCAGCGCAGCTCTTCCGTCAGGCGCGTGACGCGCTGCTCAAACGCGGCGTTGACGTTGCCGGCGGCTTGCGCGTTGCACAATGCCAGCGCCAGGATCAGGCCGGCGGCGGGCCAGCGAAGGCGGCTAAGCATGACTCAACTCCTTGATCAAGGGCAGCAGCTTGCTGCGGATCACTTCTTCGGTGATCGGCCCCGTGTGCTTGAGGCGAACCACGCCATGCTTGTCGATCACAAAGGTTTCTGGCACGCCGTACACGCCATAGTCAATGCCGACGCGCCCGTCCGAGTCGAACGCCGACACCTGGTAAGGGTTGCCAAACCGGCTCAGCCATTGCTGACCCTCGTTGCGTGCATCCTTGTAGTTCAAGCCCACGATGGGCACGCCGGCTTGTTTTGAAAACGCGAGCAGTACCGGGTGCTCTTCGCGGCATGAGGCGCACCACGATGCCCACACATTCAACAGCCAGACCTGGCCTTGCATGTCGCGTGGGCTGAAGCTCTTTTGGGGCGACTCCAGCTGCGTGAGCGTGAAGGTGGGCGCCGCCTTGCCAATGAAGGGTGACGGGATCTCTTGCGGATCGCGCCTCAGGCCCACGCCCAGGAACGCCAAGAGGATCAGAAAAATGCCCAGTGGCCAAAGAAAGCGCTTGCTCATGCAGACCTCGTGATTTTCTGGTTTGAGGCCAGGCGGTAGCGCTTGTCAGAGGCGGCCAGGAAACCGCCAAGGGCCATGATCACCGCCCCGGCCCAGATCCAGCTGACGAAGGGCTTGTGCTGCACCCTCACCTGCCAGGCCCCGCCCTTGGTCGAATCACCGATGGACACGTACAGGTCGCGGGTCAGGCTGCGGTCAATGGCCGCCTCGGTCATGGGCATCTGCTGCGCGGTGTAGATGCGTTTTTCAGGGTGCATGGCCGCCACGACCTGCCCGTCCTGGCTCACCTCGAACGTGCCCCGTGCCGCGATGTAGTTGGGCCCATCGACTTGCTTTAGCCCCGTGAAGGCGAAGGTGTAAGCGCCGGCATTGACGCTGTCCCCGGGTCGCAAGCTGGCGTCTTGCGAGGTCTCCAACCCTTTGACCAGCGTGACCCCCACCACGAACACGCCGATGCCCGCGTGCGCGACGATCATGCCCCAATAGCTGCGAGGCTGGCGCCTGATGCGTTGGATGAACGAAGTGCCTTGCGAGGCATGGCGCAAGCGTTGAATCAGGTGCGATGCCGTGCTCAGCACCACCCAGAACGCCAAGGTGATCCCCAAAACCACCATGGGCGAGAACTTCAAGACCAGGGCTGCCACGGCCGCGACCACCAGCACACCCAGCACCAGCCAGCGCAAGCGCACCAGCACTTGTTTGATGGAGGCGTTCTTCCAGGAGACGAACGGCCCCACGGCGATCAGCACCAGCACCGGGATCATCAATGGTACGAACACGGCCTCGAAATAGGGCGGGCCCACGGAGATCTTGCCCAACTGCAGGGCGTCGATGATCAACGGGTACAGAGTGCCCAACAGCACGGTGCCGGCGGCCACCAGCAACAACACGTTGTTCACCAGCAGCATCGACTCGCGAGAGAACAAACCGAACTTGCCGCCCAGCCCCACTTTGGGCGCACGCCAGGCGAACAGTGCCAGAGAGCCCCCGATCACGATGGCCAGGAAGATCAGGATGAACAGGCCGCGCCGCGGGTCGGTCGCGAAGGCATGCACCGAGGTCAACACACCCGAGCGAACCAGGAAGGTGCCCAGCAAAGACAAGGAGAACGCCAGGATCGCCAGCAACACCGTCCAGTTCTTGAAGCTGCCGCGCTTCTCAGTCACCGCCAGCGAATGGATCAAGGCGGTGCCCACCAGCCAGGGCATGAAGGAGGCATTCTCGACCGCGTCCCAGAACCACCAGCCGCCCCAGCCCAGCTCGTAGTAGGCCCAGAAGCTGCCCATGAAGATGCCCAAGGTCAGGAACATCCAGGCGACCAAGGTCCAGGGCCGTGACCAACGCGCCCAGGCGGCATCGAGTTGGCCACCCAGCAAGGCCGCCACCGCGAAGCCGAAGGCAACGGAGAAGCCGACATAGCCCATGTACAGCAAGGGCGGGTGCACGATCATGCCCAGATCCTGCAGCAAGGGGTTCAGGTCACGGCCCTCGGCCAGCGCTGGCAATGTGCGGTCAAACGGGTTGGATGTGAAGAGCATGAAGCACAGGAAGCCAACGCTGATCAGGCCCATCACGCCCAGCACACGGGCCAGAGTTTCAGCGGGCAACTGGCGGCTGAACAGGGCCACGGCCATAGTCCACAAGGACAAGATCAGCACCCACAGCAGCAACGAGCCCTCATGCCCGCCCCAGGTGGCTGCAACGCGGAAATGCACCGGCAACAGCGAATTGGAATTATTCGCCACGTAAGTCACCGAGAAGTCGTTGCCCACGAAAGCGTAGACCAGCGCGCCAAACGCCAGCGACACAAACAGGGCTTGCCCCAGCGCCGCTGGGCGCGCCACGGCCATCCAGCGGGCGTTGTTCTTGAAAGCCCCGGCCAATGGCAAAAGGCCTTGTACCAGCGCCAGGCCCAAAGCCAGCATGAGGGCGAAGTTGCCCAGTTCGGGGATCATCGTCCGTCCTTTGCTTGCAAGGTGCTGGCCTGCTCGGCCTTCTTCAAGGCATAGGCCGCCTCGGGTGGCATGTAGTTCTCATCGTGCTTGGCCAGCACCTCATCGGCCACGAAGACCTTGCCTTCAGACAGCTTGCCCTGGGCCACCACGCCTTTGCCCTCTTTGAACAGATCGGGCAGCATGCCCCGGTAATGGACGGTGACACGCTGTGCGGTGTCCGTCACCATGAAGCTGACGGTGACGCCATCGGCCTGTCGTTGCAGGCTGCCCTTCTCCACCATCCCGCCCACGCGGAAGTTGCGGCCTTGCGGCGCCTCGCCCGCCAGGATCTGCGTCGGGGTGAAGAAGAACACCAGGTTCTTCTGAAAAGCCGATAGCACCAGCCAGACGGCCAGGCTGAGCAGTAGCAGGCCCACGGCCACCAGCAGGAATCGCTTGTTGCGCGTCTTCATCGGGCCTGCTTTCGATCACCTCGTTGGCGCGCTGCGCGGGCCAGCAACAACTCGGCCTTGATGGCCTTGCCGCGCCAGGCAAGCTCGATCACCTCACCCAAAAGCACGGCGAACACCACTGTCACCGAGCCCCACACATAGAGGCCATAGCCGCCCATCGCGAAGAAGTCGCTCCAGTTGTTCCAGATCATGGCTTGGCCTCCAGATTGGCCACCCAGGCGGTGTGGCGTTCACGTTCCAGGACGATGCGGCGCAAGCGCGCCAATGCCACCGCGATGGAGTACGACCACAGGCCCAGAGCCGTGATGAGCATGGCCACCAACATGGTCGTGGCCATGGTGCTTTCACTGCGGAAGTTGATGGACGACCCTTGGTGCAGCGTGTTCCACCACTGCACCGAGAAATAGATCACCGGCACATTGACCACACCCACCAGGGCCAGCACGGCACCGGCCTTGTCGCCACGCCGGGGGTCGTCAATCGCGGCCTGCAAGGCCATGAAGCCGATGTAGAGGAACAGCAGGATCACTTCCGAGGTGAGCCGTGCATCCCACACCCACCAGGTGCCCCAAGTGGGCCTGCCCCACAGCGCGCCGGTCCACAAGGCCAGGAAGGTGAACAAGGCACCGGTGGGCGCCAGCGCACGCGCCATCATCGACGACAGGCGGGTGTTGAGGATCAACCCCAGCGCGGCCCAAAAGGCCATCACCACGTAGATGAACATCGACAACCACGCGGCCGGCACGTGCAGGAAGATGATCCGGTAGGCATCACCTTGCTGGGCATCGGTGGGCGCGCGAAAGAAGCCGATGTACAGGCCCAGGGCCGTCAACACGGCGGCGATGGCGGCAAACCAGGGGATCAGTTTCCCGGCGAGGGCGTAAAAATGCTGGGGAGAGGCATACCGCCACCAGATGGAGGGCGTTGAGGCGCTGAACCCAAGCGGTTTGTTCAAGGTAGACACGTTTGCAATCCTCATCAATGGCTTTTCATTCCAGCGCGATGCGCAAGGCGGCGGCGGTGGCCCAAGGCGTCAACACCGCGGCACTGGCCAACACGCCGCCCAGCAGTTGCAGGTGGGCGCTGCTGCCCAAACCGCTGGCCTGGGCACCCACCGCGCCAGACCCAAAAATCAGCACCGGCACGCACAGCGGCAGCACCAGCAAGGACACCAGCACCCCGCCTCCCCGCACGCCCAAGGTCAGGGCCGCGCCCACGGCGCCGAACAGGCTCAGCACCGGGGTGCCCAGGAGCAAACTCGCCGACAGCACCGCGATCGAATCGCCCGCCAAGCCAAACTGCACCGCCAGCAGGGGCGACAAAATCACCAGGGGCAGACCGGACACCAGCCAGTGCGCCACCACCTTGCCCACCACGATGACGGCGAAGGGTTCGGCCGACAGGGCCAACTGCTCCAAGGTGCCATCGGCAAAATCCAGCGCGAAAAGCCGGCCCAGGGACAGCATCGACGCCAGCAAGGCTGCCACCCAGACGATGCCGGGCGCCATGGCCCGCAACAGTTCAGGCTCGGGCCCCACACCAAGCGGGAACAAAGTGGTGACGATGGCAAAAAAGAACACCGTGGTCAGCACATCTGACCGACGCCTGAACGCCAGCACCAAGTCGCGCTGGATGACACCTCCCAGCACCCTCAGCATGATGGCGAGACCTGGTTCAGATCAAGTTGGTGCAGGCGTGACGGGCTCAGGCTTTGCGGCTGGTGCGTCGTGTAGACGAGCATGCCGCCCGAGGCCAGGTGCCCGTTCAAGGTGGCACTCAAGCGGCGGATGGATTCCTGGTCAAGCGCAGTGAAGGGCTCATCCAGCACCGTCAATTTGGGTGCTGGCTGGAGGCCCAGCCTGGCCAGCGCCACGCGCTTGCGCTGCCCTTGCGACAAAGACCGGGCGGGCAAGCTTGCCTCGTTCAACAGGCCCACCTGGTCCAGCGCCTCCAGCGCATCGGCTTGGCTGCAGGGCTTGCCAGACAAGCGGCTGCCCATGGCCAGGTTCTGCCAGGCTGTCAGGTCGTCCTTGATGCCAGCGGTGTGCCCCACATAAAGCAGGTCACGGTGAAAGTCTTCTCGCAGAGACCGGATGTTGCGCCCGCCCCAGCGCACCGCCCCACCCTCTGGCTGCGCCAACCCGCAAAGCAGGCGCAGCAGGCTGGTCTTGCCGGTGCCATTGCTGCCGCCAACCCACAGCGCTTCGCCCGCCTTGATCTCGAAGTTCAAGCCACTGAACAGCTGCCGATCACCGCGAGCGCAAGCCAGTTGATGGGCCTGCAACCTCATTTTTTCTCGCCCGGAATGCGCCGGCGTCTTTGGTTCAATACAGTCATGACTTCAAGGGGCTTATTGTTTTATGAACTTTATCGAGCACCCTCCATGAGACAAACGAATGAATCCGCACATGCATATGCACTGTTGGCTCAGGCGTGGTTTCCTTTTCCTATCTTTACCGGCTGCTCACGAGGCCGCCACCCGCATGCGGCAAACTTCAGCAAAACAACGATTGAACCCACCCTGTCATGACGCCTAGAACCACCCCGTCCTGCCCCGAAAAACAGACCGGCAAGGTCGCCACCTGGTTGATCGGCGCCATCCTGGCCGCGGGCGCGGTGGGGGGCTGGTGGTACTGGCAGCACCGCGGCCAGGATGCCCAAGGCGGCGCCAGCCAAGCCGGCAACGCATCAAAAGACAAAAAGGCGGGACGTTTTGGTGGGGCCAACAAGGTCCAGCCCGTGTCGGTGGGTGTCGTCAAACGGCAGGACATCCGGGTCAGCATCACGGCGATTGGCACCATTGCCGCGGCCAACACCGCCGTGGTCAAGACCAAGATCGATGGTGAGCTCAAGGCCATCCACTTCCAGGAGGGCCAGGTGGTGAAGGCCGGCGCCCTGTTGGCCGAGATCGACCCCCGTCCCTTCCAGATCGCCCTGGCACAAGCCCAAGGCCAACTGGCCCGAGACCAGGCGCAGTTGCAGAACGCCGGGCTGGATGCCGAGCGTTTCCGCGATCTGCTCGCCAAGGACGGCATCGCCAAGCAGCAGGTCGACACACAAGACGCCTTGGTGCGGCAATTGCAGGGCACCGTTCAGTCAGACCAGGCCCAGGTTGACAGCGCCAAATTGCAGCTGTCGTACACCCGCATCACGGCCCCGATCTCCGGGCGACTGGGGCTCAAGCAGGCCGACCTGGGCAATGTCTTGCACGCCAGTGACGCCAACGGTTTGATCTCCATCGCGCAAACGCAACCGGTGAATGTGGTGTTCGCGGTGCCCGACACGCAACTGCCACAGATCACCCGCCAGTTCAAGGCTGGAGAGGCTTTGCCGGTCGAGGCGTGGGACCGTGATCAAAAACTCAAGCTGGCCGATGGCAAGGTGGCCAGCACCGACAACGCCATTGACGTGACCACTGGCACGATCAAGCTCAAGGCGCAATTTCCCAACCTGGATGGCGGCCTGTTTCCAAACCAATCGGTGAATGTGCGCTTGCAGCTCAATGTCTTGCAAGACAGCTTGGCCGTGCCAAGCGCCGCGGTGCTGCGTGGCGCCAAAGGCACGTATGTGTATGTGGTCAACGCCGACAAAACCGTCAGCACCAAGGTGGTCCGCGCTGGTGCCAGCGATGGCGATTGGGTGAGCGTGCAAGGCGATCTGCAGCCCGGCCAGCAAGTGGTGGTGGATGGCACCGACCGCCTTCGCGAAGGCGCCCAGATCGACATCATCACGCCCGGTGTGGCGGCGTCAGCCTCGTCCCCAAGGCGCCGCCACGGTGCGCCATCGCGCTGATCCAGGCATGGCATGAATCCTTCCAAGATATTCATTGAACGCCCAGTGGCCACCGCGCTGCTGATGCTCGCCATCCTGCTGGCGGGCCTGTTGGCGTTTCGGCTGCTGCCGCTGTCCGCCTTGCCCGAGGTGGACTACCCCACCATCCAGGTGTCCACGCTGTACCCCGGCGCCAGCCCTGATGTGATTGCTTCATCGGTCACCGCACCGCTGGAGCGTCAATTCGGCCAGATGCCGGGCCTGAACCAGATGTCGTCGACCAGCTCGGGTGGCGCATCGGTGATCACGCTTCGGTTCACGCTGGATGTGTCGCTGGACGTGGCCGAGCAGCAAGTGCAGGCGGCCATCAACGCAGGCACCAGCTTGCTGCCCAGCGAATTGCCGATGCCGCCCACCTACAGCAAGATCAACCCGGCGGACGCCCCTATCCTCACCATTGCCATCACCTCGCCCTCGCTGCCGGTGATCAAGGTGCACGATCTGGTCGAAAGCCGGCTGGCGCAAAAGATCTCGCAGGCGCCCGGCGTCGGCCTGGTCAGCATCGCAGGCGGGCGGCGTCCCGCCGTGCGCATCCAGGCCAACCCGACGGCCCTGGCCACCGCGGGCATCTCGCTCGATGACCTGCGCACCATCATCGGCAACGCCAACGTCAACCAGGCCAAGGGCAGCTTCGACGGCGCAGCGCGCGCCTCTACCATCGATGCCAATGACCAGCTCAAGGCGGCCAACGACTACGCCAACCTGATCATCGCCTACAAAGCCGGCAACGCCATTCGCCTGAAAGATGTGGCCAAGCTGGTGGACGACGCCGAGAACCTGCGCCTGGGCGCCTGGGCCAACACCACCGCTGGCGTGATCCTGAATGTGCAGCGCCAACCAGGCGCCAACGTGATTGAAACGGTTGACCGCGTCAAAGCCTTGCTACCGCAATTGCAGGCCACCCTGCCTGCGTCCATTGATGTGAAGGTGCTGAGCGACCGCACCGTCACCATCCGCGCCTCGGTTGACGATGTCGAGTTCGAGTTGGTGCTGGCCATTGTGCTGGTGGTGATGGTGATCTTCGTGTTCCTGCGCAGCGCTTCGGCCACGCTGATCCCGGCCGTGGCAGTGCCTTTGTCGCTGGTGGGCACCTTCGGGGTGATGTACCTGGCGGGGTTCTCGATCAACAACCTGACCTTGATGGCGCTCACCATCTCGACCGGCTTTGTGGTGGACGACGCCATCGTGATGATCGAGAACATCGCGCGCTATGTGGAGGCCGGCGACAGCCCCATGGAAGCCGCCTTGAAAGGCTCCAAGCAGATCGCTTTCACCATCATCTCGCTGACGATCTCGCTGATCGCCGTGCTGATCCCGCTGCTCTTCATGGGTGACGTGGTGGGCCGCCTCTTTCACGAGTTCGCGATCACGCTGGCCGTGGCCATCCTGATTTCGGCGGTGGTGTCGCTCACGCTCACGCCCATGATGTCGGCGCGCCTGCTCAAGCACACCCCCGAGGAAAGCCACGGCAAGCTGTACCGGGCCGTGGGCCGTGGCTTTGACCGGGCCATCGCCGGCTATGGCCGCATGCTCAACTGGGTGCTGGACCGCCAGGCCCTGACCCTGCTGGGCTTTGGCCTGACCTTGGTGATCACGGTGCTGCTCTACATCATAGTGCCCAAAGGCTTCTTCCCGCTGCAGGACACGGGTGCCATCCAGGCCATCACGCAGGCGTCTCAATCCATCTCGTATGGGGCCATGGCCGAACAACAGCAGCGCCTGGCCGAGGTCATCCTCAAGGATCCGGCGGTTGAAAGCCTGTCTTCCTTCATCGGGGTGGATGGCGCCAACGCCACGCTCAACACGGGGCGCATGCTGATCACGCTCAAGCCCAAGGATGAGCGGGGCCTGTCGGCCAGCGAGGTCATCACGCGGCTGTCACAGTCGGCCCGGGATCTGCCGGGCATTTCCCTGTACATGCAGCCCGTGCAGGATCTGACGATCGAGGACCGGGTGGCCAAGACCCAATACCAGGTCACCCTGAGCTCACCCGACCCCAAGGACCTGTCGGCCGCCACCGCCCTCATGTTGACCCGCATGCGGACCCTGCCCCAACTGAGCGACGTGGCCACCGACTTGCAAGACGAAGGCCTGCAAGCCTATGTCGACATTGACCGCGATGCCGCCGGCCGCTTGGGCGTGAGCGTGGCCGCCATCGACTCGGCGCTTTACAACGCCTACGGGCAACGCATCATCTCCACGATCTTCACGCAGTCCATGCAGTACCGCGTGATCCTGGAGGTGGAACCCAACTACCGGTTGGGGCCACAGTCGCTGAACAGCCTGTATGTCTCGGGCACCGATGGTGTGCAGGTGCCCTTGTCGTCCGTGGCCCGCATCAGCGAAAAAGCGGCGCCGCTGGTGATCAACCACGTGGCTCAGTTCCCTGCGGCCACTTTGTCCTTCAACCTGGCGCCGGGCGTGGCCCTGGGCGATGCGGTCGACGCCATCAAGGCCGAGCAGGCCAACATGGACCTGCCCGTCAGCGTCGAGACCGATTTCCAAGGCGCGGCCCGGGCGTTCGAATCATCCTTGAGCAACACCTTGCTGCTCGTGGTCGCGGCCGTGGTCACGATGTACATCGTGCTGGGCGTGCTCTATGAAAGCTACATCCACCCGCTGACAATCTTGTCCACGCTGCCCTCGGCCGCCGTGGGCGCCTTGCTGGCTTTGCTGGTCTTCCGGCTCGACCTGGGCATCATCGCCGTCATCGGCATCGTGCTGCTCATCGGCATCGTCAAGAAGAACGCGATCATGATGATCGACTTCGCGCTGGAGGCCGAGCGTGACCAGGGCCTGAACCCGCGCGAGGCCATCTACCAGGCCTGCCTGCTGCGCTTTCGGCCCATCCTGATGACGACGATGGCGGCGTTGCTGGGCGCCCTGCCCATGATGCTGGGCACCGGCGTGGGCAGCGAGTTGCGCCACCCCCTCGGGGTGACCATGGTGGGCGGGTTGATTGTCAGCCAGCTGCTCACGCTGTTCACCACGCCGGTCATTTACCTGGGCTTCTCGGCGCTGGTGCAGCGGTTCAAGCGATGAACATCTCGGCCCCGTTCATCAACCGGCCTGTGGCCACCACCCTGCTGACCATCGGCATGGCGCTGGTGGGGGTGCTGGCGTTCTTCCTGCTGCCCATCGCGCCCTTGCCGCAAATTGACTACCCGACGATTTCGGTGTCGGCCTCCTTGCCCGGTGCCAGCGCCGAAACCATGGCCGCCACCGTGGCCACGCCTTTGGAGCGGGCCTTGGGCAGCATTGCCGGGGTCAACGAGATCACGTCCAACTCATCATTGGGCAGCACGCGGGTGACCTTGCAGTTCAATTTGGACCGGGACATCGACGGTGCCGCGCGCAACGTGCAGGCCGCCATCAATGCCGCCCGGGCCTTGTTGCCCACCGGCCTGCCCAGCAACCCGACCTACCGCAAGGTCAACCCGTCCGATCCGCCCATCATGATCCTGTCGCTGACGTCCAGCACGCTCAGCACGGCCCAGATGTACGACGCGGCGTCCACGGTGCTGGCCCAGCGCCTGGCACAGGTCGATGGCGTGGGCGACGTGTCGATTGGCGGCGGATCGCTGCCCGCCGTGCGTGTGGACCTGAACCCCAACCAGCTGGTGGCCAACGGCATCTCGCTGGACCAGGTGCGCATGGCCTTGGTCAACACCAATGCCAACCGCCCCAAAGGCACGGTGGAAGACGGCCAACGGCAATGGCAGATTGGGGCCAACGACCAATCCCGCACCGCCGCCGAATACGCGCCCATCATCCTGAGCTACCGCAACGGGGCGGCCGTGCGCCTGAAAGACGTCGCGGCGGTGAGCGACTCGGTGCAGGATGTGCGCGCCTACGGCCTGGCCAACGGCAAGCCCGCCATCCTCTTGCTGCTCAACAAGGCGCCCAGCGCCAACATCATCGAGGCCGTTGACCGTGTCAACGCCATGCTGCCCCAGCTGCGTTCGTCCATCCCCGCCGGCATCGACCTGGGCGTGGTGATGGACCGCACCCACACCATCCGGGCCTCATTGCACGAGGTCGAGAAGACCCTGGCCATCTCGATCGGCCTGGTCGTCGTGGTGGTCTACGCCTTCCTGCGCAATGCCCGCGCCGTGCTGATCCCTTCGGTGGCCGTGCCGGTGTCACTGGCCGGCACCTTGGGTGTGATGTACCTGCTGGGTTACAGCCTGGACAACCTGTCGCTGATGGCGATGACCGTGGCCACCGGCTTCGTGGTGGACGATGCCATCGTTGTGCTCGAGAACATCACGCGCCACATGGAGCGCGGCAAGACCGCCTTGCAAGCCGCCCTGGATGGCGCCCGTGAGATCGGTTTCACCGTGCTGTCCATCAGCCTGTCCCTGATCGCCGCCTTCATTCCCATTTTGTTCATGGGCGGCATTGTGGGCAGGTTGTTCCGCGAGTTTGCCGTGGTGCTGTCGGTGGCCATCCTGATCTCCATGGTCGTCTCGCTGACCACCACGCCCATGATGGCCGCTGCCTTGCTGCGCCCACGCCAGGCCGTGCGACAGGCCCCAGGCCGGATCGCCCGGAAACTGGCGGCCTTTCAATCATCGGTGCAGCGGGGCTACCGCCGTTCACTGGGCTGGACGCTCAGGCATCAACCCCTGGCCTTGCTCGCCTTGGTCGCCGTGGTGGGGCTGAATGTGCACCTGTACCGAATCATCGACAAGGGCTTTTTCCCAACGCAAGACACGGGCCGCATCATCGCCAATGTGCAGGCCGACCAAGGCAGCTCGTTCCAGTCGATGAAGACCAAGCTGGACAGCTTCATGGACATTGTTCGCAAGGACCCTGCGGTGGCCAACGTCACGGGCTTCACTGGTGGCGGGCAGCGCAATTCCGCCAACATGTTCATCGCACTCAAGCCCTTGAGCGAGCGCGATGCCACGGCCGACCAGGTGATCGACCGCCTTCGGCCCAAGCTGACCCAGGTGCCAGGGGCCAGCCTGTTCATGCGCTCGGGCCAAGACATCCGCATTGGCGGGCGCCAATCCAATTCTGAGTTTCAATACACCTTGCAGGCCGACGAACTGCAGGACCTGCGCACCTGGGAGCCCAAGATCCGCCAGGCTTTGAGCAAGCTGCCCCAACTGGAAGACCTGAGCAGCGACCAGGAAGACCGTGGTCAGCAGACCTCGCTGGTGATTGACCGGGATGCTGCCACGCGCCTGGGTTTGACCATGCGCAACATTGACAACACCTTGAACAACGCCTTTGGCCAGCGGCAAGTGGGCGTCATCTTCAACCCGCTGAACCAATACCGCGTGGTGATGGGGCTGGCGCCCGAATACTTGCAAAGCCCCGATGCGCTCAAGAGCTTCTACATCACATCAGACAGTGGCGAGCAGGTGCCACTGAGTGCGGTGGCCCGCGTGGAGCCCACCTTGGCGCCACTGTCGGTCAGCCATGACAAGGGCACGCCGGCCTCCACCATCAGCTTCAACCTGCCAACGGGCGGCTCGCTGTCGCAGGCCACCGAGGCGATCAACAACGCGGTGGCCGAGTTGGGCGTGCCGGTCTCCATCCGGGGCACCTTTGAAGGCACGGCCAATGCTTTCCAGGCTTCGCTCAAGAGCCAGCCGCTGCTCATCCTGGCCGCCGTGATCACGATCTACCTGGTGCTGGGCATCCTGTACGAAAGCCTGATCCACCCGATCACCATCTTGTCCACCCTGCCCTCCGCAGGCGTGGGCGCCCTGCTCGCCTTGATGCTGTTCAAGACGGAGTTCTCCATCATTGCCTTGATTGGCGTGGTGCTGCTGATCGGCATTGTCAAGAAGAACGCCATCATGATGATCGACTTCGCCTTGGAACAACAAAGGCAGGCGACGCTGCGCGGCCAGGTGCTCAGCGCGGCCCAGGCCATCCACAAGGCAGCGCAGCTTCGCTTGCGGCCGATCCTGATGACGACGCTGGCCGCCCTCTTTGGCGCCATTCCACTGGCGCTGGGCACGGGCGACGGCGCCGAGCTTCGCCAGCCTTTGGGCATCGCCATCGTCGGCGGCCTGGTGCTCAGCCAGTTGCTGACGCTGTACACCACGCCCGTCGTCTTTGTGTGCATGGACCGCCTGAGCCGTCGCCGCCAAAAGCGAGCCCTGGTCCCGCATGCCCAGCCTTCTGCCGCCTGAGATACCCCCATGCCAGCCCTCTGCATCCACCACCTTTCACGCCTTGCCACACCTTGGGCCTTTGCATTGCTGCTGGGCGGCTGCGCGGTGACCCGGGTTGAGCCACCCGTGCCGGCCCCTGCCCCCGCCCAATTCAAGGAGACCGCGTTGTGGCAACGCGCGCCCGCCAACCCGGCCAGCCAAGTGCCCGACGAATGGTGGACGCTGTTCAATGACCCGGTCCTGAACGAGCTGCAAGGCCAATTGCTCATCGGCAACGAGAACCTCAAGTCTGCCGTGGCGCAAGTGGCCATTGCCCGCGCCGAACTGGGGGCCAGCCGGGCCGCGCAAATGCCCTCGTTGTCGGCAGGCTTGTCGGGATCGCGCAGCGACAGCGGCAGCCAAACCAGCACCTCGTCCGTCAACAACCAGCGGGGGCCGCAGAACAGCATTTCATTGTCGGCCACCGCCGCCTGGGAGCTGGACCTGTGGGGGCGTTTGTCGCAAGCCACCAGTGGCAGCGAGGCCCGCTACCGGGCCAGCTTGGCTGATTTGGAGGCGGCCCGGCTGTCAGCCCGCGCCACCTTGGCACAAACCTATTTGTCGATGCGCACGGCCGAAGCCCAGCAAGCCCTGATCGAGCGCAGCATCGCGGGCTACCAGCGTTCGCTGGACCTCACGCAAGCCCGTTACCAATCGGGCGTGGCCGCGCAGACCGATGTGCTGCAGGCGCAAACCCAACTCAAGACCGCGCAGGTGCAAGGCCTGGAAGCCGCCACGCAGAGGTCCCAGCTGGAACACGCGCTGGCCGTGTTGCTGGGTCAGCCGCCATCGTCTTTCAGCATTGCGGTCAACCCTGCTCTGCCCGAGCCGCCCGAGGTGCCCGCCACATTGCCCGCCACACTGCTGGAACGTCGGCCAGACATCGCCGCCGCGCAGCAACGTGTGAACGCCGCTTATGCCCAGATTGGGGTGGCGGATGCAGCTTTCTTCCCGGTGCTCACCTTGTCGGCCACGGCGGGCTACCGCAACTCCAGCCTGAGCAACTTGCTGAGTGCGCCCAATCTGTTCTGGTCCATCGGCCCAGCGCTGGCGCAAACCTTGTTCGATGGCGGCGCCCGCCGTTCTGCCAGCGAGCAGGCGCGGGCCAATGCCGACCTGGCCACATCCACTTACCGCCAATCAGTGCTGACCGCTTTGCAGGAAGTGGAGGACAACTTGGTGTTGGCCAGCCAGCTGCGGGCAGAAGCCCAGATGCAGCAAGAGGCGCTTGAATACGCCCAGCGCAACCTGGCCATCACCAATGAGCAATACCGCGTGGGCACGGTCAGCTACCTGAACGTGGTGACCGCTCAGACCTCAGCGTTGAGCAGCGAGCGCACCCTGCTGGATGTGCGCAACCGTCAACTGGCGGCCGTCAATCAATTGCTGAAGAACATCGCTGGGCGCTGGCAAGGTGCCAAGGCCCAGTGACTGATCACGTCGTCGGTCAAACCTGATCGTCGATCAGCTCATCGCCATTGGTGCTGCGCATGGCCTGCTCCACCACGGAACGCGTCAAGGTTGGGGCAAAGGTCTCGATCAAGGCAAAAATGTAGGCGCGCAAGAAAGCGCCACGGCGGAATGCAATGCGCGTCATGTTGACGGCGAACAAATGCCCTGCATCAATGGCGCGCAGGTTGCGGTCACGCTCTTCGTCATAAGCGATCGAAGCCACCACCCCGACGCCCATGCCCAGCTCAACGTAAGTCTTGATCACGTCGGCGTCCATCGCGCTCAGCACGATGCGGGGCTGGATGCCTTCCTTGGCAAAAGCCTCGTCGATGTGCGATCGGCCGGTGTAGCCCGAGTCGTAGGTCACCATCGGGAAGCGCGCCAGGCGCTGCAAAGTCAAGGGCTGGCCGTCCAGCAAAGGATGATCGTGCGGCACCACGACGCTGTGCGTCCAGCGGTAGCACGGCAAGGTCACCAGTTGCTCGTACTGGTCCAGGGCCTCGGTGGCCACGCCAATGTCGGCCTCGCCACTCAGCAGCATCTCGGCCACCTGGCGGGGCGAGCCCTGGTGCAGGCTCAAGGTCACTTGCGGGTACAGCTCGCGGAAATCACGCACCACCGATGGCAAGGCGTAGCGCGCCTGCGAGTGGGTGGCCGCGATCGACAGCGGGCCCGCATCCTGCTGCGAGAAATCGCGCGAGGCGTTGCGCAGGTTCTCGGAATCGGCCAGCAGGCGTTCAATGATGGGCAGCACCTCGGCGCCCGGCACCGTCAGGCCCGTCAGCCGCTTGCCAGCACGCACGAACAACTCAATGCCCAACTCGTCTTCCAGCTCACGAATCTGGCGGCTGACGCCTGGCTGCGATGTGTGCAGTGCGTTGGCCACCTCGGTCAGGTTGAAGCCCCGGCGCACCGCCTCTCGCACTGATCTCAATTGTTGAAAATTCATAAGCGTTCAAACATCAGGAAGTGGTGTCGGCAAAGCGGCGCACACGGCGCGGCTTGAGGTGCACCGTGGCGCCCGTCACCAGGATGCCGCTGTCACGCAGGGCCGCGAACTCGCCACGGGGCAGCTCCACGTCCACCTCGCCTTGGCCATCGGCCCGGCGGAACTCCAGACGGGTGTTCGGGCCCACGGTCAACACATGCGCTAGGGTGACGGCCAGGCTGCCTTCTTCGGGATGGGCCAGCACCTGGATCTCGTGCGGACGCACGTAGCTCACATCGTCAGAGGCACCCGTGCCTGCGGATTCGGCCACCGCGCCCGGCGCGTGGTCACGGCCATGGAACAGGTTCACGTCACCCAGAAACTTGAGCACGAAAGGCGTGGCCGGGTGGTCGTAAACCTCGTCGGGCGCGCCGTCCTGCTCGATGCGGCCCTGGTTCATCACCACGATGCGGTCGGCCACTTCCATGGCCTCTTCCTGGTCGTGGGTCACGAACACGCTGGTGATGTGCACTTCATCGTGCAGGCGGCGCAGCCAGCGGCGCAGCTCCTTGCGCACCTTGGCATCAAGCGCGCCGAAGGGCTCGTCCAGCAGCAGCACCTTGGGCTCAACCGCCAGCGCGCGCGCCAGGGCAATCCGCTGGCGCTGGCCGCCCGACAACTGGTGCGGGTAGCGGTCGGCGATCCAGTCCAGCTGAACCAGCTTGAGCAGCTCGTTCACCTTCTTGCGGATCGTGGTTTCGTCAGGGCGTGTTTCACGGGGGCGCACGCGCAGGCCAAAGGCCACGTTCTCGAAGATGCTCATGTGGCCAAACAAGGCATAGTGCTGGAACACGAAGCCCACCTGGCGTTCGCGCACCGACACATTGGTGGCATCGGCACCGTGGAACAGCACCGAGCCACTGTCGGGTTGCTCCAGGCCCGCGATGATGCGCAGCAGCGAAGTCTTGCCCGAGCCCGAGGGCCCCAGCAGCGCCACCAACTCACCCGATGGGATTTCGATGTTCAGGTTGTCACAGACCGTGGTGGGCCCGAATCGTTTGACGAGGTTCTTGACTTCAATGCTCATGCGGGAACTCCAACATCCTTGACTTGGGCCAGCTCTTGCCTGACCTGCCGCTCAACGATGAATTTCAAAACCAGGGTGACCAGTGCCAGGCTGGCCAGGATGGACGCCACCGCAAACGAGGCGGCAAACTGGTACTCGTTGTACAAAATCTCGATGTGCAGGGGCAAAGTGTTGGTCTGACCGCGGATGTGGCCGGACACCACCGACACGGCCCCGAACTCGCCCATGGCCCGAGCGTTGCACAAGATCACGCCATAGAGCAAGGCCCACTTCACATTGGGCAGCGTGACCTTGAAGAAGGTCTGCCAGCCCGAAGCGCCCAGCACCCTGGCGGCCTCTTCCTGCTCCTGGCCTTGCGCCTGCATCAGCGGGATCAACTCGCGCGCCACGAAGGGAAAGGTCACGAAGATGGTGGCCAGCACGATGCCGGGCACCGCGAAGATCACTTTCAGATCATGGTCGCGCAACCATTCCCCCCACCAGCCTTGCAGGCCGAAGAGCAGGACGTAAATCAAGCCGGCGATCACGGGCGAGACCGAGAACGGCAAGTCGATCAAGGTGAGCAAAATGCTCTTGCCGCGGAAATCGAACTTGGCAATCGCCCAGGCGGCCGACACACCGAACACCAGGTTCAAAGGCACGGCGATGACGGCGGCGGTGAGCGTCAACACGATGGCCGACAGGGCATCGGGCTCATTGATGGAGGCCAAATAGACCTCCCAGCCCTTCTTGAAGGCCTCGAAGAACACGGACACCAGAGGCAGGAACAGGAACAGCGCCAGGAAGGCCAGCGCCACGCCGATCAGCAGGCGGCGCACCCAGGCTGGCTCGGTGCGGCTATGGGAAATATTGGGAGGTGATTGCGACATGTCACTTGCCTTGACGTTTGCGGGTCCACGCTTGCAGGGCATTGATGGCCAGCAGCATGACAAAGGACATCAACAGCATGACCACGGCGATGGCGGTGGCGCCCTGGTAGTCGTATTGCTCAAGCTTGGTGATGATGAGCAGCGGCGTGATCTCTGACACCATGGGCATGTTGCCCGCGATGAAGATGATCGAGCCGTATTCGCCCAGCGCGCGGGCAAACGCCAGCGCGAAACCGGTCAGCAGGGCTGGCGTCAGGATCGGCAGGATCACCTTGGTGAAGGTTTGCAGGCGCGTGGCACCCAAGGTGGCCGAGGCCTCTTCAAGCTCACTGGCCAGGTCTTCCAGGATGGGCTGCACCGTGCGGACCACGAAGGGCAAACCGATGAAGGTCATGGCCACGAACACGCCGATGGGCGTGAACGCCACCTTCACGCCCAAGGGCTCCAGGTACTGGCCGATCCACCCATTGCCGGCATACAGGCCCGTCAAGGTGATGCCGGCCACAGCCGTGGGCAAGGCAAAAGGCAAGTCCACCAGGGCGTCGATCAAGCGCTTGCCGAAAAACTCATACCGCACCAGCACCCAAGCCACCAGCAGGCCAAACACGGCGTTGAGGATGGCCGCGGCCAGCGAAGCGCCAAAGGTCAGCTTGTAGGAGGCCACCACGCGGGGCGAGGCCACGGCCTCCCAGAAGGCCGGCCAGGTCATCGTGAAGGTTTTCAAAAAGGTGGCTGACAAGGGCAGCAACACGATCAGGGTCAGGTAGAGCAGCGTCAGGCCCAGCGCCAGATCGAAACCCGGCAGCACGCTGGGCTTGCGCAATAAAGTTTTGGAGAAAATCATGAGTCAGCCGTTTGATACTGCCACGGTCACTTCTTGCCCAGGCCCAGGATCTGGTCGTAAGCGGCGCCATCGTTGAAGTGCTCCTTCTGCGCCTTCTGCCAACCGCCAAACACCTCGTCCACCGTGAAGGTCTTCACCTTGGGGAACTCTTTGGCGAACAGGGCCTGGGCCTTGTCGGTGCGGGGGCGCAGGTGGTTCTTGGCCGCAATCGCCTGGCCTTCGTCAGACCACAAATACTTCAGATAGGCTTCGGACTGCTTGCGCGTCTTCTTGCGGTCAACTACCTTGTCAACCACGCTGACGGGGTTCTCGGCCAGCACCGTCCACTTGGGATAGACCACTTCGAAGCCGCCGCCGAACTCATTGAGGATCAGGGGCACTTCGCTCTCGAAAGTCACCAGGGCGTCGCCAATGTTGCGCTGGGCAAACGTGGTGGTGGCCGCCCGGCCGCCGCCATCGAACACCGGCACGTGGGCAAAGATCTTGTGCACCAGGGCCTTGGCCTTGGCCGTGTCTCCGCCGGTTTTGATCACCGAGCCCCAAGCCGCCAGGTAGGTGTAGCGGCCATTGCCCGAAGTCTTGGGGTTGGGAATCACGACCGAGACGCCAGGACGGGCCAGGTCATCCCAATCCTTGATGTTCTTGGGATTGCCCTTGTGCACCAGGATGACCGTCACCGATGCGGTGGGCGCGCTGTTGTTGGGAAAGCGTTTGGCCCAATCGGCTGGGATCAACTGACCACGCTCGGCCAGCAGGTCGATGTCATTGGCCTGGTTCATCGTGATGACGTCGGCCTCCAGGCCGTCGACCACGCTGCGCGCCTGTTTGCTGGAGCCGCCGTGCGATTGGTTGATGGTCAAGGTCTCCCCCGTGGTCTGCTTCCAGTACTTGGTGAAGGCCACGTTGTAATTCTTGTAGAACTCGCGGGTCACGTCGTAACTGACGTTGAGCAAGGTGGTGTCAGCCACGGCGGCGCCCGCCAAAACCGACATGGACAGGGCACCCACCGCGAAGTGGACAATTTGTTTCTTCCAAGAAAAACGCATGACAAGACCTTTTTTGATGCAGCAAACGAATGTTAAGGACCAAACATGTGCAGAAGAAGCGCGCTTTTGTCAATTGCATATGCGATTAACGACTATGCAGCACAAAAATAGGCGGCTCTGACCGGAATCAGAGCCGCCCGAATTGATGCCTTTGGCTTCCGTTCAGGACGCCCCAGGCACCACCCCACTCGCTAGAAACTGATGTTTGAGATTTACTTCTTGGTGTAGATCTGGTCGAACACGCCGCCGTCGGCAAAGTGCGTCTTTTGCGCCTTGGCCCAGCCACCGAACACGTCATCGATCTTGATCAACTCGATCTTCGGGAATTGCTTGGCGTACTTGGCCAAAGCCTTGGCATCCGTCGGACGGTAGAAGTTCTTGCCTGCGATGTCCTGGCCTTCGGCCGAGTACAGGTATTCCAGGTAAGCGGTGGCGACCTCGCGGGTGCCCTTCTTGTCGACCACCTTGTCAACCACGGCCACGGGTGGCTCGGCGTAGATGCTGAAGGGCGGGTAGACGATGTCGAACTTGTCGGGGCCAAACTCCTGCAGAGCCAGGTGGGCTTCGTTTTCCCAGGTCAGCAAGACGTCGCCCTGGCCACGCTCGGCAAACGTCACCGTGGAACCGCGGGCACCCGAATCCAGCACCGGCACGTTTTCCAGCAGCTTGCCCACGAAGGCCTTGGCCTTGTCATCCGAGCCATTGGTGCGCTTGAGCTCGAAGCCATAGGCGGCCAGGTAGTTCCAGCGTGCGCCGCCCGAGGTCTTGGGGTTGGGGGTGATCACCGAGGTGCCGGGCTTGATCAGGTCGTCCCAGTTCTTGATCTTCTTGGGGTTGCCTTTGCGAACCAGGAACACGATGGTGGAGGTGTAGGGCGAGCTGTTGCCCTTGAGCTTCTTCTGCCAGCCCTTGTCCAGCAGCCCGACGTTGGCGATGGCGTCGATGTCGTAGGCCAGGGCCAGGGTGACCACGTCGGCTTCCAGACCGTCGATCACGCTTCGGCCTTGCTTGCCCGAACCGCCGTGCGAGGCCTTGACTGTCACGGTGTCACCCGTCTTGGCCTTCCAGTGCTTGGCAAAAGCCTCGTTGTATTCCTTGTAGAGCTCACGGGTGGGGTCGTAAGAAACGTTCAACAGGGTGATGTCTTTGGCCTGGGCGACCGCAGGAGCCAAAGAAGCCACCCCCGCCACGGCGGTCAAGGCCGCGAGCGCAAGAACGTTGAAAGTGCGGCGAGTGCGAGAAGAGACTGCTTGCATGGTTTGAATCGTGGGTTGTGGTGAATCAATGGATGAATCCTAAAAGCCAGCCCATCGAAGCGGAACGAATAAAAATGCCTTTGCATATTCAATTCCCAAACTAGAGGCGGCAGAACATCCGCTCTAACGGAATAGTCCGGCATCGCAGCGGAATTAATCCTTTGATTTGCTCAGGCACAGCAGCGGTCACTGGACTGAAATACATATGTCATTTAATAATAATCAAATACATAAAACAAATATGAGCGGGTTCTCGATTAAAGCGTCACTTGACGACGCATATCGCCTCAGGCACGGTCTTGTCACTATTCACGATGTTCCTCACAGCCGCTGCCTGCCCAATGACCCATCTACCCAAATACCCGACTGACACGGCCCAATCCGATTGGAATCTGACCTCGGTAATCTCTGGTTTACGCCATTCTCGGGAAACCACACACAATATCCGCCACAAGGGCCGAATCAGAGAATTACCCTCACGCGAAGCACTGGGCCAAATACTGCAGGGTTTGCTGGCGGTGCTGTTTCCCACGCATTTGGGGCGGCCTGACCTCAATGACGAAAGCATTGACTACTTCGTGGGCAATACCTTGAACAGCACCCTGGTGGTGCTGGCCGAGCAAGTGCGGCGCGGCCTGCTGTTCGTGACCGACGCCGACATCGAAAACGACGCGACCCTGGGCGCCAAAGCCACCGAGATCACCCGCGAATTTGCGACCCAGCTGCCGCAGATCCGGGCCTTGCTGGTCAGCGATCTGCTCGCAGCATTCCATGGCGATCCAGCCGCCAGCAGCCCTTCCGAAGTCTTGCTGTGCTACCCCGGCATGACGGCCATCATGTACCACCGCCTGGCCCACGCGCTGTATGAGTTGGGCGCCCCCGTGCTGGCCCGCGTCATCGCTGACATCGCGCATTCCAGCACCGGCATTGACATCCACCCCGGCGCCAAGATCGGCGGCAGTTTTTTCATCGACCACGGCACGGGCGTCGTCATCGGCCAGACCACCATCATCGGCCAGGGCGTGCGCCTTTACCAGGCCGTGACGCTGGGCGCCAAGCGCTTCCCGGCCGACGACAACGGCGTGCTGATCAAGGGCAACGCCCGCCATCCGATCGTGGAAGACGACGTGGTGATCTACGCCGGCGCCACGGTGCTGGGCCGCATCACGATCGGCAAGGGCTCGACCATCGGCGGCAATGTGTGGCTGACGCAAAGCGTGCCACCGGGCAGCAATGTGACCCAGGCCCAGTCGCAATCCAAATAAGTTTTCTCTCACCTTCCTGAATCAACGGAGTTTCGAATGTCTGACATCCAAGAACAAAGCACGGCCCTGGGCGACGTAGCCGCCCGGCAGTTGGCCATCGCGACACGCACCGTGCCGCAGATGGCGACGATCACGCCTCGCTGGCTGACGCTGCTGCTGCAATGGGTGCCTGTCGAAGCCGGCATCTACCGCGTGAACCGCGTGAAAGATGCGTCGGCCGTGACCGTGGAGTGCTCGGGCCGCGATGAGCGCACCCTGCCCCAGACCTTCGTCGACTACATCGAGAACCCGCGCGAGTACATGCTGTCGGCCGTGAACACTGTGCTGGACGTGCACACCCGCGTGTCCGACCTGTACAGCAAGCCTTACAACCAGATCTCTGAACAGCTGCGCCTGACGATCGAAACGATCAAGGAACGCCAAGAGAGCGAGCTGATCAACAACCCCGAGTACGGCCTGCTGGCCAGCATTGCCCCGGCTCAGCGCATCAAGCCGCGCACCGGCGCGCCCACGCCCGACGACCTGGACGAGCTGCTGACCAAGGTCTGGAAAGAGCCCGGCTTCTTCCTGGCCCACCCGCTGACCATCGCCGCCTTTGGCCGCGAGTGCACCCGCCGTGGCGTGCCCCCACCGACCGTGTCGCTGTTCGGTTCGCAGTTCATCACCTGGCGCGGCATCCCGCTGATCCCGTCCGACAAGCTGCAGATCGAAGACGGCAAGTCCAGCATCATCCTGATCCGCACGGGCGAGAGCCGCCAGGGCGTCGTGGGCCTGTACCAGCCCGACCTGCCCGGCCAGCAAAGCCCCGGCCTGTCGGTGCGCTTCATGGGCATCAACCACAAGGCGATCGCCTCCTACCTGGTGTCGCTGTACTGCTCGCTGGCCGTGCTGACCGATGATTCGATCGCCGTGCTGGAAGACGTCGAGATCGGCAAGTACCATGAGTACAAGTGAGCCCATTGGCGGCTTCGGCCTGCCGGATGTGGAGACACTGTCGAAGCTGGCGAACCAGTTTTTCTCGGCGCTGCCCAGTGGCGTACCGGGGACCAATGGTCTGCCCTCCGGCTTGTCTCACCTGAGCGCGGCCCAAGCCCATCAGCCCCGGGTGCCGGGCATCCCGGCAGACGGCTCGGTGCCCACGGGCTCGCCGGACTTCGGCTTTTCGCCGGGGCTGGTGCCCAGCGCCACCTCGGCCTTGCCCAGCGCAGCGGCGGCCACGGTGGGCACGCCTTTGCCTGAAACGCCGGCAATTTCGCCATCGATCCCGCGTTCGTTGCCGGTGACGCCGGCGCCGACCGTGCCGCCACACCTGACAGGCGATGTGCCACTGGGTGCTTCGGCGCATGGCGTGGGGCAGCCGAGCGCACAAGGCGTGTCGTCGGCCGCGGTGCCGGCGTCGTCCAGCCTGACCAATCCGCTGGCCAGCTCGCATGGCCAGAACTACAGCTTGCCCGTGGTCAACCCGACGGACTTCGGTCTGCCGACGGACGCGGAGTTGAAGGCCTTGCTGTCGCCGCGCTCACCGGGTGCGGCGCTGTCAGCACCGCCTTCGTCGGGCGGCCCTGCGTACTACTTCCTGGAACACGCGGGTTTCAAGCAGCCGGCAGGCCTCAATGTGCCGGGACTCAGCCCCGAGCCGATGGTGGCGCAGCCCTCATTGGGCGTGTCGAATGGCTTCGACGTGAACCTGGTGCGCCAGGACTTCCCGATCTTCAAGGAACGCGTCAATGGCCGGCCTTTGATCTGGCTGGACAACGCCGCGACCACGCAGAAGCCGCAGTCGGTGATCGACCGAATCTCGTACTTTTATGAGCACGAGAACTCGAACATCCACCGCGCGGCGCACGAACTGGCGGCCCGAGCCACCGATGCCTACGAAGGCGCCCGCGAAACCACGCGCCAATTCCTGAACGCGCGTTCGGTGAACGAGATCGTGTTCGTGCGGGGCACCACCGAGGCCATCAACCTGGTGGCCAAGAGCTGGGGCCGGGCCAACATCGGCAAGGGCGACGAGATCATCGTCAGCCACCTGGAACACCACGCCAACATCGTGCCGTGGCAACAACTGTGCGCCTTCACGGGAGCCAAGCTGCGAGTGATCCCGGTGGACGACGATGGCCAGATCCTGCTCGACGAATACGCCAAGCTGTTGAACCCGCGGACCAAGCTGGTGTCGTTCACGCAGGTGTCCAATGCCCTGGGCACGGTGACGCCGGCCAAGCAGATGGTGGCGATGGCGCACAGCGCAGGCGCGCGGGTGCTGGTGGATGGCGCTCAATCGGTGTCGCACATGCGCTCCGATGTCATCGACCTGGACTGCGACTGGTTCGTGTTCTCGGGCCACAAGATCTTCGGGCCGACGGGCATTGGCGCCCTGTACGGCAAAGAGGCCTTGTTGAACGAGACGCCGCCATGGCAAGGCGGCGGCAACATGATCAAGGACGTGACCTTTGAGCACACCGAATACCACGATGCCCCTGGCCGCTTCGAAGCGGGCACGGGCAACATCGCGGACGCGGTGGGCCTGGGCGCGGCGCTGGAGTATGTGATGCGGCTGGGCATCGACGCCATCGGCGCTTACGAGCACCAGTTGCTGGTCTATGCCACGCGCCTGCTGAAGGACGTGCCGGGCTTGCGTTTGATTGGCACAGCGGCCAACAAGGCTTCGGTGATGTCGTTCACCTTGCAGGGCTACAAGACCGAAGAGGTCGGTGCGGCCCTGAACAAGGAAGGCATCGCCGTGCGGTCAGGCCACCATTGCGCACAACCCATCCTGCGCCGCTTTGGGCTGGAAGCCACGGTGCGGCCATCACTCGCGTTCTACAACACCACGGGTGAAGTCGACACCCTGGTCAACACCTTGCACCGCCTGTCAGGCGCGCACCGCAGGGTTTGAAAAAAGCCAGCCCGTTGCAAAACGTGGCTGGCTTTTTGTTTCAACCCGGCGCGTGGATCTTGGTCAGCGGGTTCATCGCCTGCAGCTGCGATGACGAACTGGTGTGGGTTGACAGGTCAGGCTGGTCACCCGTCCAGCTGGGGTCGGGGATCGAATCGAACACCTGCCGCAAACGCTGGCCCCAAGAGCTGCGAATCATGCGGAAGTAGGCATTGGTGTCATCGATGTTGATGACCTTGTCGACCTTCAAGGCGTCGGCCTCGTAGACCATCAGGTCCAACGGCAAACCCACCGACAGGTTCGACTTCAGGGTCGAGTCCATCGAGATCAAGGCGCACTTGGCAGCCTCTTGCAAAGGTGTGTTGGGCGTGACGACCCGGTCGATCACGGGCTTGCCGTACTTGGATTCGCCGATCTGGAAATAGCAGACGCCATCAATGCCCGCCTCGACAAAATTGCCTGCTGCATAGACGTTGAACAGGCGCATGGTCTCGCCCTTGATCTGCCCGCCCACGATGAGGTTGCAATTGAAATCGATGCCATGGTGCTGCAAGGCATCGGCGTCGCGGGCGTAGACCTTGCGGATGGCGCTGCCCACGATGCGGGCCACATCGAACATGCTCTTGGCGTTCCACAGGGTCACGGCCTTGCCGTCAGGGCCTTCAATCTGCTCGGTGCCCAGCAATTGCTTGACCGCCTGGGTGATGGCCAGGTTGCCGGCGGACAGCATCACGATGACCCGGTCCTCGGGCTTCTCGTAAACCGTCATTTTTCGGAAGGTGCTGATCTGATCCAGCCCCGCGTTGGTGCGCGAGTCAGAGAGAAAAACCAGCCCGGCATTCAGCCGCATGGCAACGCAATAAGTCATGTTGAACTCACGGATTTGAGTCGGTACAAGGCGTCCAGCGCCTCGCGTGGGGTCAGGGTATCAGGATCAATGCTGGCGAGCAGGGTCAAAGTCTCGGCTTCCGCAGGGGTCAAACCCTCGCCAACCGGTGGCGCCAGCGCCAATCCATCGTGCGCATCCAGGATCGGGTCCGATGCTACCGAGACCGCGAACAGGTCAATCTGGTCATCAGCATGGCGTTGCTGGGCTTCCAATGCCTCCAGCGTGGCGCGTGCCTGTCGGATAAGAGCATGCGGCATGCCAGCCAGGCGGGCCACTTGCACGCCGTAACTGCGGCTGGCGGGGCCGGGCTGCAACTCGTGCAAAAAGACGATGTCGTCGCCCGACTCGGCCACGCCCACGTGCACATTCATGGCGCGTGGGTGCTTCTCGGGCAGGGCCGTCAATTCGAAATAGTGCGTGGCGAACAAGGTGAAGGCCTTGTTCTTGTCGTGCAACTGGCTGGCAATGGCACCGGCCAGGGCCAGGCCGTCGAAGGTGGAAGTGCCCCGGCCGATTTCGTCCATCAACACCAGCGAGTGCTCGGTGGCGCCATGCACGATCGCGGCCGCCTCGGTCATCTCGATCATGAAGGTGGATTGGGCGTTGGCCAGGTCGTCGGCCGCCCCGATGCGGGTGTGGATGGCATCGATCGGACCCAGGCGACAACTGGACGCGGGCACGTAAGAGCCCATGGCGGCCAACAAGGCGATCAGCGCGATCTGGCGCATGAAGGTGGATTTACCGCCCATGTTGGGGCCGGTGATGACCAGCATGCGGTGGTTGGCGTCCAGCCGGCAGTCGTTGGGGATGAAGGTGACACCGCTGGTTTCCATCAGGCGCGCTTCAACGACTGGGTGGCGGCCCTTGTCGATCTCGATGCAGGGATGGTTGACGAACTCAGGGCGGGTCCAGCCCAAGGTGCCGGCGCGCTCGGCCAGCGCGGCCAGGGCATCGAGCGAGGCCAAGGCGCGGGCCAGGGCACTCAAGGCGGCCAAGTGCGGCTGCAGGGTGTCCAGCAACTGGTCGTAGAGCCACTTCTCGCGGGCCAGGGAGCGGTCTTGCGCGGACAAGGCCTTGTCTTCAAAGGCTTTCAGCTCGGGTGTGATGAAGCGCTCGGCGTTCTTCAAAGTCTGGCGGCGTTGGTAATCCAGCGGCACCTTGTCGACCTGGCCCTGCGTGACCTCGATGTAGAAGCCATGCACCTTGTTGTATTGCACGCGCAAGTTGCCGATGCCGGTGCGGGCGCGCTCACGGGCTTCCAGGTCGAGCAAAAACGCATCGCAGTTCTGCGAGATGGCGCGCAACTCATCCAGATCAGGGTCAACGCCCGTGGCAATGACCCCGCCATCGCGCAGCAGCACGGCGGGGGTCTCGGCCAAGGTGCGTTCCAGCACTTCGGCGATGCCCTGGTCGGGTTGCAGGGCGGCGTAGAGTTTCTGCAGCAGCGCAGAGCAGGCGCCCTCGCCTTCCAGAATGCCGGGCACGCGTTGGCGCAACTCGGGCATCACCAGCAGCGTGTCACGCAGCCCGGCGAGTTCGCGCGGGCGCACCTGGCGCAGGGCCAAGCGGGCGGTGATGCGCTCGACGTCGCTCAGGCTGCGCAAGGATTCGCGCAAGGGCTCAAAGCCTTGCTCGGCCGACAAAGGCTGCAGCAGGCAGGCCATGGCATCGTGGCGTTCGCGGGCGATGGCGCGGTCGCGCGGCGGGTGCGTCAGCCAATGGCGCAGCGTGCGGCTGCCCATGCCAGTGCGGCAGGTGTCCAGCAGGGACAGCAGCGTGGGCGAATCTTCGCCGCGCAGCGTCTGGGTCAGCTCCAGGTTGCGCAGGGTGGCGGGCGGCAGCTCGAGCAGGTCGCTGGCGCGGGCCACGTCCAGGCTGGCGACGTGGGCCAAGGCCCTGCCCTGCGTGTGCTCGGCATAGCTGAGCAAAGCGGCCGCCGCCGAGTGGGCCAAGGTCAAGTCTTGCGCATTGAAGGCCTGCAGGCTGGCCACCCGCAGTTGCTCGCACAGCTTGCGCTGGCCCAGGGCACTGTCGAACTGCCAGGTGGGCCGCGACGTCAGCGCCGAGCGGGTTTGGTTCAGGTGGGCTTGCAGCCCGGCTGGGATGCGGTCGCGGTCATACAGCAACTCGGCGGGCTGCAGGCGCGCCAACCAGCCCGGCAACTCGCGCTCGGCGCATTCGCTCAGACCCAGGTTGCCACTGGACAGCCCCAGCCAGGCCAGGCCACAGCGCGCCGGGCCATTGGCGCGGCCACGTTTTTCAAGCACCACCGCCACCAGCAAGGCATCGGCGCGCTCGTTCAGCAATTCAGTGTCGGTGAGCGTGCCGGGCGTGACCACGCGCACCACCTTGCGTTCGACCGGGCCCTTGCTGGCGCCCACCTCGCCCACCTGCTCGGCGATGGCCACCGACTCACCCAGCTTGATCAACTTGGCCAGGTAAGTGTCGAGCGCGCTGACGGGCACGCCCGCCATCACGACGGGCTCGCCACCTGACTGCCCACGCGTGGTCAAGGTGATGTCGATCAGGCGATTGGCCTTGCGGGCGTCGTCGAAGAACAGCTCGTAGAAATCGCCCATGCGGTAGAAGAGCAGCGTCTCGGGCTGCTCAGCTTTCAGGCGAAAGTACTGGGCCATCATCGGCGTGTGGCCGCTGAAATCCTTGTGATCACTCATGCTCGTCGCCCCACCCTGCAAGCCTCACCTCACCTTGGTGGCGCCTTTCAGCGGCGGCCAGAACCACCATCTTCGCGCAGGCGGTCAAACGTGCGCGGGGTGGCCTTGATGCGGGTGCGGGTGGGCGCCTCGCCTGCGGTGGGCGCAGCAGCCTGCTTCAAGGCCTCCAGGGCTGCATTGCCTTCAGCCTCGTCCCCGCCCTCACCGGCCAACGCGGCGGCTTCCTTGGCCAATTGCTCAGGAATGGTGCTGTAAGGCGACAAGATCTTGACCAGCTGGCCGTAGATGCGCGGGCTGCCCGCCAACACTTCGCGGCGGTACAAGAAGTCGGACTCGCCGGTGAAGTTGCCGATCAGGCCACCGGCCTCGGTGACGATCAAGGCGCCCGCGGCGGCGTCCCAAGGGCTCAGGCCCGTTTCAAAGAAGCCGTCGTACCAGCCGGCGGCCACGTAGCACAGGTCCAGAGAAGCGGCACCCGGACGGCGCACGCCAGCGCAGGCGGCCATCACCTCTTCGAACATCTTCAGATAGCGCTGGAAGTTGTCGCCCTTGCGGAAAGGAAAGCCGGTGCCAATCAGGCAATCCAGCAAGCGGGTGCGCTTGGACACGCGCAGACGGCGGTCATTCAGGAAAGCACCGCGGCCCTTGGAGGCGTAGAACATGTCGTTGCGGCTGGGGTCGTACACCACAGCCTGCTGGATCTGGCCGCGGAAGCTCAGCGCGATCGACACGGCGTACATGGGCAGGCCGTGGATGAAGTTGGTGGTGCCGTCGAGCGGATCGATGATCCAGACGTAGTCGCTGTCCTTGGCGCCGAACTCGCTGCCCGATTCTTCGGCCAGGATGCCGTGGCCGGGATACGCCTCAAGGAGCGTGGTGATGATCGCGTGCTCTGCAGCCTGGTCCACCTCGGTGACGAAGTCGTTGTGCGACTTGGACGTGACCGTGAGGCGCTCTACATCGAGCGATGCCCGGTTGATGATCGCCCCGGCTGCGCGTGCAGCTTTGATGGCGATGTTGAGCATGGGATGCAGGGCTTGGGACATGGAAAGACCTTGGGAACCGTACAAAACCGTACAGAAAAGATGAAAGCCACCTGACCAGAACAACCGGACAGGCCAACGGCAAGAGACGCGCAGCGATGATCAAAGAACGAGGGACAATCCTCCATTGTATCGATCCCTCCCGCTTTTTGCACCCCCTCTTCAAGCGAAATCCTCATTGAATGAAGGACTTGGTGCATGTTCTTGAAGCCATGAATTCAATCCCCGACCGCTCCGACCCCACCCGATTCATCCTGATCGGCACCAGCCACCCTGGCAATGTGGGGGCCACGGCACGGGCCATGAAAGTGATGGGCTTCTCCGATCTGGTGCTGGTGCGCCCGCGTTTTGCCGATGTGCTCATCCAGGAAGAAACCGTGGCGCTGGCCAGCGGCGCGGCCGACATCCTGGTCCGCGCCCGCGTGGTGGACACCTTGGAGCAGGCTCTGGACGGCGTCACCTTTGCCATCGGCACCGCCATGACGCCGCGCGACTTCGGCCCGCCCACCCTGACACCCCGGGAGGGCTTCGCCGCCTTGGCGGCGCAAACCCCAGTCCCCCGTCTGGGGCTGGTTTTTGGCAGTGAGCGCCATGGCCTGTCCAATGAGGACGCCTACCGTTGCCACGCCGTGATGAGCATCCCTACCAACCCCCACTATGGCTCGTTGAACCTGGCGCAAGCGGTGCAACTGCTCTCCTACGAATGGCGGCAGGCGCTGGGCGGTTTCGGTGTCAGCGCACGCACGCCCGATCCCGAACTGGCCGATGGGGCCGCCGTGCAAGGCTTGCTTTCGCATTGGGAAAAAGCCTTGGTCCACCTGGGATTCCTGGACCCAGCCGCCCCCAAGAAGCTGATGCCCCGGCTCAATCAATTGTTCAACCGCGCCCAGGTTCGCCAGGAAGAGATCCACATTCTGCGTGGCGTGGCCAAGGCAATGCTGGACAGCACACCGCCAGCGCATTCGCTAAACTCACCAGCTTCATCGGATAAGTAATAACAAATACACCCCATGCTCTTTTCCCGCCTGCGAGAAGACATCGCCTGCATCCTTGAACGCGATCCCGCCGCTCGCACGGCCTGGGAGGTGCTGACCTGCTACCCCGGCCTGCACGCACTGGCCATGCACCGCGGCGCCAACTGGTGCTGGACGCATGGCATGAAGTGGCTGGGGCGCTTCTTGTCCAACTACAACCGTTTTCTCACCGGCATCGAGATCCACCCTGGCGCCACCATCGGCCGGCGGGTCTTCATCGATCACGGCATGGGGGTGGTGGTGGGCGAGACGGCCGAGATTGGTGACGACTGCACCATCTACCAGGGCGTGACGCTGGGCGGCACCTCGCTCAGCAAGGGCGCCAAGCGCCACCCCACCTTGGGCAAAGGCGTGATCATTGGCGCCAACGCGCAGGTTCTGGGCGGCTTCACTGTTGGCGATGGCGCCCGCGTGGGCTCCAATGCCGTGGTGACCAAGCCGGTGCCGCCCGGCGCCACGGCCGTGGGCAACCCCGCCCGCATCATTGTGGCCAAGGTGGCGGTGCTGGATGCCAAACAGGCCGAACGCGAAGCCTTGGCCGCCCGTTTGGGCTTCTCGGCTTATGGCGTGACCGAAGGCGACGACCCGCTCTCCCAGGCCATGCGCGGCCTGATCGACCACGCCTCGGGGCACGAGCACCAAATCACCCTGATCTGGCGCGCCATCGAAAAACTGGCCCATGAAGCCAAGACCGAGGCGGGCCGCGATTGCCTGCCTTGCGATGCGCAAACCACCGAGCAGTTCAACGCCGAAGAGCTCAATCGCCTTGTGAAGTGAATTGAACGCCGCCAACGCAGCGGCGCTCAATTTCTGGCCCAGCCCGCCGATATACCGCACGACCCGGAGAAATAATCCGGGCTGGCATGGGCTTCGCTTCAATGCGCACAGGCACGCCCGCCGATCACAAACATCCAAGGGCCAGATCCGTGAGCGCATGCCGCACCATCCGCCAGAAGTTCCTCGGGCCTGACATCGCCCTCAGGGACATCCACGACTGGCGTGATCGGCTGCTGACCGCCATTTTGATGGTCGCGTTGGTGATGGGCTCACTCACCGCCGTGCCCAGCGTGATTCAAGCCTGGCGAGAAGGCCAGACCGCCATCGCCGCGGTAGACGCCCTGGCGCTGGCCTGGGTCGTGTTCATGTGGCGCAAACGTGGGCTGAGTTTTCATTTCCGCGCCTGGAGCTTGTTGCTGGTGCTGTATGCCGTGGGCGTGGTGTTGCTGGTCAACATCGGCCCGGTCAGCCAGATCTACCTGATGGCCTTTCCGGTGATGGCCGCCTTGCTGGTGGGCTTGCGTGGCGCCTTGCTCGCCTTGGCCCTGGATGCGCTGACCTTGTTCCTGGTGGGCTACCTGGCCAATGCCAATTTCCAGCTCGCCGGGTTTCAGGGCCAGTCCCTCAGCAAGTGGGGCGTCATCACAGCGAACTTCATGTTCGTCGCGTCCTTGATCGCCATATCGTGCGCAACGCTGCTTCAGGGGCTGGAGAAATCGCTCGACCGGGTGAAAAAAGATGCCGCGGCGCGCGAGATGTCCGAGGCTGCCCTGCGCGCCAACGATGCCCGCTGGAAGCTCGCCCTGGAAAGCACTGGCGACGGCGTCTGGGACTGCGACCTCACGCAGCGCAAGATCATCTTCTCAGACAGGTTCACAGAGATGTGCGGCTACGAGCCTGGTGAGTTGCCCCAAGACATCGACGAACTAGACCACCTCATCCATCCCGAAGACCTGCCCAGCCTGAAGGAAGACCGGTTGGCTCACCTGGAGGGGCTCACCCCCACCCATGCCAGTGAGCACCGGGTTCGCTGCAAGGACGGCAGCTGGAAATGGCTCCTGACCCGCGGGCTGGTGATTGCCCGCGATGCAGGCGGTCGCCCGGAACGCATGATTGGCACGCAAACCGACATCACGAGCCGCAAGCAATCCGAGGCCTTGATCTGGCAACAAGCCAACTACGACGGCCTGACCGGCCTGCCCAACCGCCGGATGCTGCGCGACCGCCTGGAACAGGACATCAAGAAGTGCAAACGCGACGGGCAATCCGTGGCCGTGATGTTCATTGACCTGGACCACTTCAAGGAGGTGAATGACACGTTGGGCCACGACCACGGCGACATGCTGCTGGTGGAAGCCGCACACCGAATCCGCCACTGCGTGCGCGACTCCGACACCGTGGCTCGCCTCGGTGGTGACGAGTTCACCGTGGTCCTGCCTGAGCTGGACAAGCTGCCCCGGGTCGAGCAAATCGCGCAGGACATCATTGCCGTCCTGGGCGAGGTCTTCCAGCTGGGCAACGAGCGCGCTTACGTGTCGGCCAGCATCGGCATCACCTTCTTCCCGGACGATGCCACCGAGATTGAGGACTTGTTCAAGCAGGCCGACCAGGCCATGTACGTGGCCAAGGACCATGGCCGCAGCCGCTTCAGTTACTTCACGCAATCACTGCAAGAGGCCGCGCAAACGCGCGTGCGCCTGACCAACGACCTGCGCGTGGCCCTGACGGACCAGCAGTTCAGGGTGTTCTACCAACCCATCGTCGATCTGCAAACCGGCCGGGTCCACAAGGCCGAGGCCTTGATCCGCTGGCAGCACCCCACGCGCGGCCTGGTCAGCCCGGCCATCTTCATCCCCATTGCGGAGTCGAGTGGCCTGATCAACGAGATTGGCGATTGGGTGTTCCGCCAGTCTGCGGCCCAGGTCAAGCGCTGGCGGGGGCAATACCAGCCAGACTTCCAGATCAGCGTGAACAAATCGCCGGTCCAGTTCCGGCATGAAGACAACACCCTGCAACAGTGGTTTGCGCACCTGGACAAGCTGGAGCTGCCCGGCCAGAGCATGGCGGTGGAGATCACAGAAGGGCTGCTGCTGGAGGCCAATGACGGTGTGAGCGGCCAATTGCGGGCGCTGCGCCAGGCGGGCATCAGTGTGTCGCTGGACGACTTTGGCACCGGCTACTCCTCGCTGTCCTACCTGCAGAAGTTCGACATCGACTACCTGAAGATCGACCAGACCTTTGTGCGCGGGCTGGCACCTGCCTCCAAGAACCTGGCGCTGTGCAAAGCCATCATCGTGATGGCGCATGAACTGGGCATGCTGGTCGTGGCCGAAGGTGTGGAAACCGCCGAGCAACGCGCCTTGCTGACCGAGGCCGGCTGCGATTTCGGGCAGGGCTACCACTTTGCCAAACCCATGCCGGCCGATGACTTTGAAACCTGGTATCGCACCGATTTGCCCGCGCTGACCGCCTGATAAGATCTTTCCATCAAACCACGCTCGGGAGGGAGCAAGTTGGTGATTCAAGCCTGATGTCGCTCGACACGCTCTACACCGCCGAAACGCCTGAGGGCATCGCCTTGTCCCTGCGGCCTGCAGGCGTGATGTCCCGCTCCCTGGCCTACCTGGTCGATGCCGGCATTCGCCTGGTCATCTTCTTTTTCGCGGCCCTCATCGCCCGCCCCATGGGTGGCGTGGGGTCGGCCTTCCTGATGATCCTGTATTTCGCGCTGGAGTGGTTTTACCCGGTTCTGTTCGAGATGACCAAATCGGGGGCCACGCCAGGCAAACGCATGCTGGGCCTGCACGTGGTGATGGATTCAGGCCTGCCCATCACCCCGGCGGCCTCGATCACGCGCAACCTGCTGCGCGCCGCGGATTTCCTGCCCCTGGGCTATGCGGCCGGCATGCTGTGCATGATCACCCGGCGCGATTTCAAGCGCTTGGGCGATCTGGCGGCAGGCACCTTGGTGGTTTACCACCAGACTGTGCAACTGCATGGCGTGCCGCCACCCGCACCGGCCACGCCCCCCGCCCGAAAGCTGTCACCAGGCGAGCAAGCCGCCATCATCTCGTGGGCCGGGCGCTCGGGCCGATTGACCGCCGCCAGGCTGGATGAACTGGCGGTGCTGGCCAACTCGGTGACCCGCCAGGAAACCGGTCTGCATGCCAAAGGCGAGCACGATGCCACGCGGCGATTGCAAAGCGTGGCGCAATGGCTGCTGGGCCACCGCCAGGGAGGCGGTTCGCCATGACACCATTGCAGTTCGAGAAGAACCACTCCGCCATCTGGGCCGAGCTTGAAGCAGCGCTGGACCGCCTGGAAGGCCTGAAGAACATCAAGAAGCCCCAACGCGGCGAGCCGCCCGTGCCGGCGGTGGACGGCGCCCGCGTGGCTGCGCTGTACCGGCGCAGTTGCGAGCACCTGGCCTTGGCACAGGCACGCGCCTACCCCATCCACCTGACTCAGCGCCTTGAGATGCTGACCCAGCGCGGGCACCGCCTGATGTACCGCCAGCATGACTACGGCGTGGCGCGCCTGAAGCAACTGGTGCTGGTCGATTTTCCGCAAAGTGTGCGCGGCCACCGCTGGTACTTGCTGGTGGCCACTTTGTTGTTCGTGATCCCCATGCTGGCGATTGGCTGGACCACCTACCTGGACCCCGGCTTTGTGCTGCACCTGATGGACGCCGACGAAGTCCAGAACTTCGACAGCATGTATGGCGACAACGACCGGTCCATCGGCCAACAACGGCACGCCTCGACCGACTGGCAGATGTTCGGCTACTACATTCAGCACAACATCGGCATCGGCTTCCAATGCTTTGCCAGCGGGCTTTTCTGGGGTCTGGGCAGCTTGTTCTACCTGGTCTTCAACGGGCAGTCCATCGGCGCGGTGGCCGGCTACCTCACCGCGCGCGGCTACTCTGAAACCTTCTACTCTTTCGTGGTCACCCACTCGGCATTCGAGCTCACCGCCATCGTGCTGTCGGGCGCGGCGGGCTTGCGCCTGGGGAACGCCTTGCTGTCGCCAGGGCGCCTCACCCGGCTTGAGTCACTCAAGCACGCAGCCAAGGATGCCATCACCGTCGTCTACGGCGTGATGGGCCTGCTGTTGATCGCGGCTGCGGTCGAGGCCTTCTGGTCGTCGGCCCGCTGGGTGGCGCCTGGCGTCAAGTATGGCGTGGGGGCTACTTGCTGGGCCCTGGTGATCGCTTATCTGGGCTGGCAAGGGCGCCCGGCCAGGAGCGCGAATGCGGATTGATGCGCTGACGGTTGAGCTGCGCCCGCGCAGCATGTCCGAGGCCTCGGACTTGGGCGTGCTGCTGGTGCAGACCCACGCCCGCTCGGTCTGGCGCACCTGCGGCCCGGTCTTTGGGGTGGTCATGCTGCTGGCCCTGTCCACGGTCGAGATCGCCCCGTGGCTGCCCGGCCTGCTCATCTTCTGGCTCAAGCCCTGGCTGGACCGCAGCGTGCTGTTCGTGCTCTCGCGCGCCTTGTTCGGGCAGTCAAGCACCTTCAAGGATTTGTGGCATGCCCGCTCCAGCGTCTGGTGGCAGCAGTTGCCCCGCACCCTCACCTTTCGCCGGCTGTCGCCCTGGCGGTCTTTCACGCAGCCCATCTATCAACTGGAGGGCCAATCCGGCCGCGCCTTGCGCCAGCGCAGCTCGCAATTGCTGTCCGGCCAGCGGTGGGAGGCCAGCCTGATGCACACCGTCTTTGCCACCGCGGAGATGGTGCTGAATATCGGCCTGGTCGGCGTGCTGATCTGGCTGGCCCCCAATGGCGGCGGACTGGGGTTTTTCCAGTGGCTGACCAGTTCCGACCACGTCCTGACATCGGTGTTGGGCACACTGGCTTATGCGGTGGTGGTGTGTGTGCTGGAGCCGTTCTACGTGGCGTCCGGCTTTGCCATGTACCTCAATCGCCGTGTCGAGCTTGAGGCCTGGGACGTCGAACAGGAGTTCCGGCGTGCGTTCAGTGCTTGATCCGATGAAGACTTGCCGCACATCCCTCCTGCTGCTGGCCCTGTGCGCTGGCCATGGCCTGGGCTTTGGCCAGACGGCACCACCACCATCGCTTGAGCAAGTGCAATCAGCCCGCGACCAGGTCCGCAAGGACCCCAACCTCGGCGGCACCCGCCAAGAGCAAACCTTGCGCCTGAAGGACATGGACGACTGGCAATCCAAGCCGGCCAAGAGCGAGACGCCCCCCATGTGGTTGGTCGGCATGGCGCGTTGGATCGCGGACGCGGGCCGCCTGCTCATCTGGGCACTTGGTGCCGTTGCCGTGGCCTTGTTCCTGGTCGGCTTGCGCCACTGGATCAGGGTGCGTGCCGACGTGGCGAAGGTCAAGACGCTGAAGTTGCCCAGCCACGTTCGCGAGCTGGACATCCGACCGGACAGCCTGCCCGACGAGATCGGGGCCACCGCGCGCGACCTGTGGTTGCGTGGCGAACACCATGCGGCACTGTCGCTGTTGTACCGTGGCGCCCTGTCCAGGCTGGTTCACGATCACGCCGTGCCGATCCGCGCGGCCAGCACCGAAGGTGAATGCGTGCAGCTGGCCGCGCGCAACCTGAGCCCCGACCGCAGCGCCTTTGTGGCGCAACTGGTGAGCGCCTGGCAACTCACGGTGTATGGCGCACGCATGCCCGATTCAGCCAGCGTGCTGGCCCTGTGCACCGACTTTGATGTTCACCTCAGCCCCCTCTCGCCCCAGCCGGAGGCCAAGCGGTGAAGCTCGATCTTTTGCTGAAGGCATTGCTGGTGGCCCTGCTGCTGGCCGTGGGCGCCTGGATCGCCACCCGCACCGAGTGGGTGACCGAAGACGTCGCCACACCGCCCAAAGGCGAGGCACTCACCAACGAGCTGTACGCCACGCAGCAATTGCTGCGCCATCTGGGCGCCAAGGTGGTCAGCCCCAAAGAGCTGTCCAGCATGCCGCCGCGCCAGGCAACGTTGTTGCTGAACTCATGGCATTGGGATTTGTTTCCGGAGCGCGAACGCCTGTTGCGAGCCTGGGTGCAAGGCGGCGGCCACCTCGTCATGAACGCCGACATGCTCTACAACCAGCGCCTTCAGGCTTGGCTGCCCATCCGGCTGGTGGATGATGGGGAAGATAAGGATGAAGACGAGGAAGAAACAAAAGAGCCAGTGCCCGCCCCCGCCTCCGCGCCCTCGGTGCTTCAAAAGCGCAAGGCCCCAGACTGCGACAAAGTCATCGAAACCGAAGGCGTGAGACCTGCTTACGGTGATCGGCGCGAATACAGCCTCTGCGGCGGACATGGCTACCCCCGGATCAAGGCGCCAACATCGTTCCAATGGGCCATTGAAGGCGACCGCGGCCACGACGTGGTGCGCATACCTGTTGGCCAAGGCAGCGTCACCGTGGTCACCAGCGAACGGCTGTTCCTCAACGACCACGTCCTGCTGGGGGACAACGCCCTGCTGGCCATGGCCACCTTGCAAGTGCGCAAAGGCACAGAGATCTGGTTTGTGTCTGAAGAGGCGCGCCCGCCCTTGCTCACGTGGCTTTGGACCCAAGGCTGGGTCGCCGTGATGCTGGGCTTGCTGGCGGTGGCCGCCGCTTTGTGGCGTGGGGCCGTCCGCTTTGGTCCGCTGTCGGCCAAGCCGGTGAATGGCCGCCGCTCCATCGCCGAGCAAGTCAAAGGCACCGCCCAATTCCTCAGCCACCACGGCGCCCATGCCTTGCACACTGCCCAGGTTCGCGCCCTGAATGAGGCCGCCCAAAACCACCTGCCCAATTACGCCACCCTGGAGCGCGGCGCACGTGCCAGAGCCCTGGCCCAAGCCACAGGCCTGGACGCCGATGCCCTCGCACGCGCCCTTGACAACAAGGCCAAACGCTCCGACCGCGAACTGGCACCCACGCTCGAATTGCTGGAGGCCGCCCGCCGGCGCCTCAAGCCCCCCACCCCATCCAGCCGATGAGAACCCGACATGCAAATCAAACCTGAAGACCTCACGCGCGCCGCGGAGCTGCTCAATGGCCTGCGCACGGAATTGTCCAAGGCCGTGGTCGGCCAGCGTGAAGCCGTGGACCAGACCCTGGTCGCGCTGGTCGCCTCCGGCCACGTTTTGATCGAAGGCGTGCCGGGCCTGGGCAAAACCTTGCTGGCACGCACCTTGGCCAAGGCCATGACCTTGAAGTACGCGCGGGTGCAGTTCACCCCCGACCTGATGCCCTCCGACATCACCGGCCACTCGGTGTTCGACGCTGCTGCGAGGGGTGAATCCGCCAACGGCATAGGCGCCTTGCGCGTTCACCGTGGCCCGGTGTTCACCAACCTGCTCTTGGCCGACGAGATCAACCGCGCCCCCGCCAAGACTCAAAGCGCCTTGCTCGAAGTCATGCAGGAATACCAGGTCACCCTGGAAGGCCAGACGCTCAAGCTGCCACGCCCGTTCATGGTCATGGCCACGCAAAACCCCATCGACACCGAAGGCACCTACCCGCTGCCCGAAGCCCAGCTTGACCGCTTCCTGTTCAAGATCGACATCGGCTACCCCACCCACGACGAGGAGACCGCCATCATCCGGCGCGCCACCGAGCGCCAGATCGGCGATCAGCTCTCGCTGGACGGCATCGAGCCACGGTTGGACGAACGCCTGGTGCTGGCCTTGCAAGAGATGGCCTCGCTGGTTCGCACCGACGAGCGTGTGGCCGACTACGCGGTGCGCATCATGCGCGCCACGCGCCAATGGCCAGGCCTGTCTTCGGGTGCCGGCCCGCGGGGCGCGATTGCATTGGTGCGCGCAGCCCGGGCTTCGGCCCTGCTCCAAGCGCGAGATTTCGTCACGCCCGACGACATCAAGGGCCACGTGCTGCCCGCTTTGCGCCACCGCGTCATGCTTGCCCCAGACGCCCAGCTGGAGGGCCGCCGAGTTGACGAGTTGCTCCGCGATGCGCTCGACAGTGTCGAGGCCCCACGCCTTTGACTTGGCCCGCCTGATGAGCCTGACCTTGATCCCCAGCCGCCATGCGGTCACCGCGCTGGCGGCACTCGCCCTGGCCAGCGCCTGTGCCCTGGTGGCCGGCGTGCCTTTGGCCACGGTGGGATGGGTGGCGGGTTTGGTGCTGATGTCGGGCATCGCCTGGGCTGGCCTGGATCTTTGGCGCAGCGAGCAAGCCTGGCGCCAGTCGCCCTTGCGCATCGAACGCACCGTGCCCCACGCCTTGGCCCTGGGCGTTCAGCGCGTGCTCAGCCTCACGGTGATCAACGAAGGCAGCAGAGCATGGCAAGTGGCCCTGTTCGACGAGGTTGACCCCAAGTTGGAGTTCCAAGGCCTGCCGCAGACCGTGAACGTGCCCGCGGGCAGCCGGGTTGATGTGCTCTACACCGTCACGCCCCGCCAACGCGGCATCGTGCATTTCGGCGCCACCCAGGTGCGCATGCAAACCTTGGGCGGCAGCTTCGAAACCCTGCGCCAACTCGGGCAAGCGGAAAGCCTGCACGTCTACCCCAACTTCGCGGCCGTCGCGGGCTACGCGTGGCTGGCTGGCGACCGTCGTCTGGCGCAAATCGGCATCAAGAGCTATGCCCAGCGCGGCATGGGCACCGATTTCAAGCAATTGACAGACTACAAGGTAGGTGACCCCATTCGCCACATCGACTGGAAGGCCACCATGCGCCATGGCCGGCCCATCGTGCGCGAGTTCCAGGATGAGCGCGATCAATCCGTCATCTTCCTGCTGGATTGCGGGCGCCGCATGCGGGCTGACGAAGGCGTGGTCAGCGCCGATGGCAGCCATTTTGACCAAGCCCTGAACGCCCTGATGCTGATGAGCTACGTGGCCTTGAAAGACGGCGACGAGGTCGGGGCCATGACCTTTGGCACGGCCCCCGGCCAGCAACGGCACTTTGCACCGCGCAAGGGCTCGTCCACCCTCAACGCCTTGATGGCCCGGCTGCACGACATCGAACCCGATGCCACCCACTCTGACTACCTGATGGCCGCCCAGGACTTGCTGCGCGTGCAGCACAAGCGTGCGCTGGTCGTGCTGTTGACCAATTTCAGGGACGAGGACTCGGCCGAGCTGCAGCCCGCGCTGAAGCTGCTGCGCGCACGCCACCTGGTGCTCGTGGCCAGCCTGCGCGAGCGGGTGCTGCGTGAGGTGACCGAGCAAGCCATTGAGCGCCCCCGCCAGGCCATCGAGGTGGCCGGCGCCCACTTGTTCGAGCAAGCCCGGCGCGATGCGTTCCGCCGGGTCGTTGGCCTGGATGCCTTGTCGGTGGACGTGGAGCCCGGCCAACTGGCCGTTGCCCTGGTCAACCGTTACCACGCCGTCAAGCGCTCAGGTTTGCTTTGATTTTCAACCCCAAGGAGGACGATGATGAGTGTTGCCAATCCCTACCAACCACCCAGTGCCGATGTGGCCGATGTTCGAAGCTCGTCGACGAGCTACCAGCCAGTTAAGTTTTGGTCTCGACAGGGGCGTGTCAGCCGCTTGCAGTACCTCGGGTATTTGATGGGCGGTTACCTGCTGACGATTGCCGCCGCGGCCCTCCTGGGCGGCATGGCCGGCGCGCTGGGCTTCCCAAAGGCGGCGGCCTTCGTGGGCTTTGTCGCACTGGTCCCCTATTTCGTGTTCTCGATCATCATGTTGATCCAGCGCACGCATGACATGGGATGGTCAGGCTGGACAGCCTTGCTCGCACTCATCCCCTTTGCAGCGCTGGTGTGGATGTTCAAGGCGGGCACGCCTGGCGAAAACCGCTTCGGTGCGCCACCACCGCCCAACACCACCAGCGTAAAATTGCTGTCGTTCACGCCCCTGGTGATCGGGATACTGGCGGCACTTGCATTGCCCGCTTATCAAGATTATGTTCAGCGCGCGAAAGCCGCACAGCTTCAGCAGCAATCAGCCCCCTGACTTAAGGTGAAAGGCTCAGGTCGTCAGCACGGTTCGCTGTGCTGACTTGGGCCTGAAAGCCGCGCACACCTGGGCGTCGGTCTCGATGTAGGGCCCGCCAATCAGGTCAATGCAATAAGGCACCGCCGCGAAAATGCCGGGCACCACAGAGCGGCCCTCGACATCGCGCACCCCTTCCAGCGTTTCAGCGATGGACTTGGGCTGCCCCGGCAGGTTCAGGATCAAGGCCTGCTTGCGGATCACCGCTGTTTGCCGCGACAAGATCGCGGTGGGCACAAAGCGCAGGCTGATCTGGCGCATTTGCTCGCCAAACCCCGGCATCTCCTTGTCGGCCACGTCCAGCGTGGCTTCGGGCGTCACGTCGCGTGGCGCAGGGCCGGTGCCGCCCGTGGTCAACACCAGATGGCAACCCTGCACGTCCACCAGATCGCGCAGCGCGGCGGCGATGCCCTCGCGCTCATCGGGGATCAAGCGGGGCACCCAGGTGATCGGATTGCACACGGCGCGCCCCAGCCAGTCTTGCAAGGCCGGCAAGCCCTTGTCCACGTAAACGCCCGAGCTGGCCCGATCAGAGATCGATACCACGCCGATGCGAACCTCATCCAGCGGGGTGGGAGTCAAATCGCTCACGCGTCAATCCTCGCCTTCGCCCTCGTCCAGCAAATCATCGCCATCACCCTCTGTGCGCCCTGCGCCTTCCAGGGTTTGCTTGATGTGCTGGAACAACTCGCGGAAACCGCGCCCGCTGCGGTTTTCAGGGGCAGCAGCAAAATCCTTGCGGGCATTGCGGATCAGGGCACGCATCTTCTGCACGTCCGATTGCGGGTACTCGGCCACCCAGCGCGTCAAGGCGTTGTCGTCGGCCACCAGTTCGGCACGCCAGCGTTCGGCGTCATGCAGGGCCAGCGCATTGCGCGCATGCCCCAACTGGAACGAGGCCACGGCCTCCTTGATAGGTTCGGGATCGACACCGCGCAGCAGCTTGCCGATGTACTGCATCTGGCGGCGCTTGCCCTCGAAGGACTTGGTGCGCTTGTAGTCATCGACCGCATCGCTCAGGGATTCAGGCAGGTCGATGTCTGCCAGACGGTCTTTCGGCATGGTCACCAGGGCTTCGCCCAGGGCCTGCAGGTCGTGACTGTCCCGTTTGCGCTGCGATTTGCTCGGCCGACGGTAGCCGTTTTCGTCGACTTCGTCGTCGTCTGAGGGGGGAAACTGATCTTGATTCATGTGGTCGCTATGATACGAGGTCACACCCCTCACCGTCGCGAACCGCATACATGGCCGCCAACAAATCCTCCAAGTCCTCTTCTTCCAACGCCAAGCAGCCCGACTTGTCCGGCTTTGCTTACTCGCGCGATCAGTTCCAGCAATTGATCGAAGACGCCTTGAGCCTGGCCCAGAAGCTGGGGGCCTCCGACGCCGCCGCCGAGGTCTCCGAAGGCATGGGCCTGTCGGTGTCGGTGCGCAAGGGCAAACTTGAAAACGTTGAGCGCAACCGCGACAAGTCCATCGGCATCTCGGTGTACCTGGGCCAACGCCGGGGCAATGCCAGCACCTCTGATTTCTCGCCCGCCGCGCTGGAGCAAACCGTTCGCGCCGCCTACGACATCGCCCGCTTCACCGCCGAAGACCCGGCCGCCGGCCTGCCCGATGCCGAAGACCTGGCCATGGGCAGAGCCGCCAAGCGCGATCTGGACCTGTTCCACCCCTGGTCCATCGACGCCGCTCAGGCCGCCGAACTGGCCCGCCGCTGCGAAGATGCCGCCTTGACGGTGGACCCGCGCATCACCAACTCCGAAGGTGGTGGCGTGTCGGCCCAGCAATCTCACTTCCTGGCCGGCAACACGCGCGGTTTCCGCGGTGGTTACGCCAGCTCGCGCCACTCGTTGTCGGTGTCTCCCATCGCCGGCCGCGGCAACGACATGCAGCGCGATTTCTGGTATTCGTCAGAGCGCGATGCCCGCGACCTGGCCCGCCCCGAAGTCATCGGCCGTTATGCCGCCGAGCGCGCCCTGGCCCGCTTGAAGTCCCGCAAGATCGCTACCTGTGAAGTGCCGGTGCTGTTCGAATCTCCCCTGGCCGCCGGTCTGTTGGGCGCTTACGTGCAAGCCACCAGTGGCGGCGCGCTGTACCGCAAATCCACCTTTTTGCTGGACAGCCTGGGCACGCAAGTGCTGCCCAAGCACATCAACATCCTGGAGGATCCCCACATCCTCAAAGGCAAAGGCAGCGCCCCGTTCGACGACGAAGGCGTGCTGACGCGCAAACACCATGTGCTCAAGAACGGCGTGGTGCAAAGCTATTTCCTGTCGAGCTACTCGGCCCGCAAGCTGGGGATGAAAACCACCGGCCACGCTGGCGGCTCGCAAAATCTGATCCTGCAAAGCAAGTTGACCGACCCCAAGGACAACCTCAAGGCCATGCTCAAGAAGCTGCACCGGGGCCTCTTCGTGACCGAGCTCATGGGCCAGGGCGTGAATTACGTGACGGGTGATTACTCGCGCGGTGCGGCCGGCTACTGGGTCGAGAACGGCAAAATCGCCTTCCCGGTCGAGGAAATCACCATCGCGGGCCACCTTGGCGAGATGTTCAAGCAGATCGTGGCCGTGGGCGCCGACGAGTACACCTACGGCAGCAAGACCGTGGGCTCCATCCTCATCGAGAAGATGAAGATCGCCGGGCATTGAACACGGCAAATTGACGCAGGCGGGCAACGCGGGAAAGCCCGCGCTTGTCCCAGTGCCACCAATGCTCCCGGCGCTCCTAGAATGTCCGAATCAAGCCCCCGCTTGAACTTCGGACCATTCCAAGGAGACCCGCCATGCAACGTCGTTCCTTCATCAACCGCGCTGGCCTGGCCGGCGTTCTGGCGGCTGGTGCCGCCCCTGCCATCGTCCGCGCCGAGCCCAATGTGCGCTGGCGCCTGGCCTCCAGCTTCCCCAAGTCGCTGGACACGATCTACGGCGCCGCCGAAGTCTTCACCAAGAAGATCAGCGAGATGTCGGGCGGCAAGTTCGTCATCTCGGTGCACGCGGCTGGCGAGCTGATGCCAGCTTTTGGTGTGGTCGACGGCGTGCAGAACGCCACGGTCGAGATGGCCCACACAGCGCCCTACTACTTTGTCGGCAAGGACGAAACCTTTGCCATCGGCAGCGCCATCCCCTTCGGCCTGAACTCGCGCCAGATGAGCGCGTGGATGTACGAAGGCAACGGCCTCAAGCTCATGCGCGAGTTCTACGCGCAATACAACATCATCAACTTCCCCGGTGGCAACACGGGCGCGCAAATGGGCGGGTGGTACCGCAAGCCCATTAAGTCCCTGGAAGACATGAAGGGCCTGAAGATGCGCATTGGCGGCTTTGCCGGCAAAGTCATTGAGCGCATGGGCGCCATCCCCCAGAACCTGCCAGGTGGCGAGATCTACCAGGCCCTTGAAAAAGGCACCATCGATGCTGCGGAGTGGGTCGGCCCTTATGACGACCAGAAGCTGGGCTTCCAGAAAGTGGCGCCGTTTTACCACTACCCCGGCTGGTGGGAAGGTGGCCCGCAGCTGGACTTCTTCATCAACAACAAGGCCTTCAACGCCCTGCCGCCCGAGTACAAGGCCATGATCGAAGCGGCCGCCTCGCACGCCCACGTCGAGATGCAGGCCAGGTACGATGCCGCCAACCCGCTGGCGCTCAAGCAACTGGTTGCTGCCAAGGCGCAACTGGTGCAAATGCCCAAGTCCGTCATGGACGGCGCCTTCAAGGCCTCGATGGAAATCTACAGCGAGCTGAACGCGAAGAACAAGAACTGGGCCAAGGTCTACGCCGACTACGCCAAGTTCCGCGCCGACCAGAACCTGTGGTTCCGCTTCACCGAGGCCACGTTCGACCGCTACATGCAGGCCGCCAAGCTGTGACCTGAGGCCCGAGGCGGGCCTGTCCAGGCCGCTTCACATCAAGGGGCCTGGTCACCTGACTTCTGCAAGGCATCGTTCACGGCCTTGCCGGGGTCGTCTTCTGGTGGCACTTCGGGCATGGGCAGGCCGCCTTCAGACGCCGCTGATGCGGCATCGTCCACAGGGGCCGACAGGTCGGCCGGCATCTCGATCTGGACGTTGTCCACATCGACCGCGGTTTCCTTGTCCAGCCAGTAAGTGACCGACTCGGGCCAGAAGATCACCACCGCCACCAGCATCAGCTGCATCACCACCCAGGGAATGGCGCCCAGGTAGATGTCGCGCGACAGGATGGGTTTGAGGATCGCGCCGCTTTTGTGGATCTGGTCGGCAATGCCCCGCAGGTAGAACAGCGCGAAGCCAAACGGCGGGTGCATGAAGCTGGTCTGCATGTTCACGCACAGCAGCACCCCAAACCACACCAGGTCGATGCCCAGCTTCTGGGCCACCGGTGCCAGCAGCGGGATGATGATGAAGGCGATTTCGAAAAAATCGAGGAAGAACGCCAGGAAGAACACGAAGATGTTCACCGCGATCAGGAAGCCCAACTGGCCGCCGGGCAGGTGCGACAACATGTCCTCGACCCAACGGTTGCCGTCCAGGCCCTGGAACACCAGCGAGAACACGCTGGAGCCCACCAGGATGAAGATGACCATGGCCGTGACGCGCATGGTGCTGTCCATCGCCTGCCACAACAAGCTCACCGTCAGGCGCTTGTGGATTGCGGCCAGTACGATGGCTCCCAGTGCGCCCAAAGCGCCCGCTTCAGTCGGCGTGGCCAACCCCATGAAGATCGTGCCCAGCACCATGAAAATCAGCACGACCGAGGGCACCATGCCCCACAGCACTTTCTTCCACAGGCCCCAGCCTCGTTGAAGACGAGCCTCTTCCGGCAAGGGCGGCACCAGCTTTGGATAGAAGACCGCCAGCAGGGCCGTGTACGCCAGGAACATGCCGGTCTGCATCATCGAGGGGCCAATGGCACCCTTGTACATGTCGCCCACGGAACGGCCCAACTGGTCAGCCAGCACCACCAGCACCAGCGAGGGTGGGATCAGTTGCGTGATCGTGCCGGAGGCGGCAATCACGCCAGTGGCATAGCGCATGCTGTAGCCATAGCGGACCATGATCGGCAAGGAGATCACGCCCATGGCAATGACGCTGGCAGCCACCGTGCCCGTGATGGCGCCCAGGATGGCGCCCACGATGATCACGGCAAAACCCAAACCCCCAGGCCGGCGGCCGAACAATTGCCCGGTGCCTTCCAGCAGGTCTTCAGCCAGGCCACAGCGCTCGAGCACCGCGCCCATGAAGGTGAAAAACGGGATGGAGAGCAGCAGCTCGTTGGACACGATGCCAAACAAGCGCAGAGGCAGGTTGCCCATGAACTCGATCGGCAGGATGCCCAAGGCCACGGCGCCATAGCCAAAGGCCAATCCCAGGCCAGCCAGCGAAAATGCCACTGGAAAACCAAAGAGCATGACCAGCACCAGCGCGCCAAACATCAATGGCGCCATGTGTTCCAGAGTGATCACTGCAAAGGTCTTTCGTAGTGGATGTCCATGTTGTAGGTACCGCGCAAGTAACCCACGCGTTTGATGATCTCGGACACCGCCTGCAAAGCCAGCAGCGCAAAACCCATGGGAATCATGGCCTTGATCGGCCAGCGCAACAGGCCGCCCGCGCTGGGCGAGACTTCTTGCTGCACATACGAATCGCGGACCATGTCGATGCACAGCCAGCCAGTGATCATGCACACCGGCAACAACACCAGAAGCAGCCCCAGCAGGTCGATCCAGGCCCGCGTGCGGGGCGCGCGCGAACCGTAGATCACGTCAACCCGCACGTGCTCATTCAGCTTGAGCAGCGCTGGCGCCCCCAGGAACACGGCGGCGCCAAACAGGTACCACTGCGCCTCCAACCATGAGTTGGAACCCAGGTTGAAGGTGTAACGGATCAGCGCATTGCCTGCACTGAGCGCGCACGCCAGAGCCAGCATCCAGGCGGCCAGGTGGCCCAGGCGCACCGACAGGGCATCGACCCCTCGAACGAAAAGATGACTCACCGGACCCATGGCCTGGCGCGCCCTTAGCCCAAAGCCACGGCTTGGCTGAACAGGCGTGAAGAGCGTGCTCCGCTGCGGCAGAACATCAAGGTGGGACGTGGCAAGGTTTTGAGCAGCTCAGCAGCCTGGGCGATTTCCTCAGGCGACTGGTAGCCGCCCTGCACCGGCAGGTAGGCGTAGGCCAGGCCAGCGGCCTTGGCTGCAGCTTCGATGGCGCTGGTGGTGGGTTGGTCGGGGCCGCCCTCAAAATCGGGGCGGTTGTTGACCACGCTCTTGAAACCAGCAGCCGCCACGGCGGCCATGGCTTCGGGCGTCAACTGAGGAGCCACGCAAACGTCTTCGCTCACAGCTTGGATCGGCAGGTTCTCGGACATCATCTTCCCCTTGGTTGAAACGTTCAGCCGGCCAACGCGGCTTTGACAGCGGCAGAGACCAGGCCCATGTCGGCCTTGCCCGCCAGGCGCTGCTTGACGGCACCCATGACTTTACCCATGTCGCCAGGGCCAGAAGCGCCCAATTCGTCGACGATGGCCTTGACCTCGGCGTTCACCTCGTCGGCCGACAGGCGCTGAGGCAGGTAGGCCTCCAGCACACCGATCTCGAAGGCTTCTTTTTCGGCCAGGTCGACCCGGCCAGCGGCCTGGAATTGTTGGTGCGAGTCCTTGCGCTGCTTCAGGAGCTTGTCGACGATGGCCACCGTGGCGGCGTCGTCCAGCGTGACGCGCTCGTCAACTTCTTTTTGCTTCATGGCGGCCAGCAACATGCGGATGGCGCCCAGGCGCTCGGCCTCTTTGGCACGCATCGCGTTCTTCATGTCTTCGGTGATCCGGTCTTTCAAGCTCATGGCTGGCTCCTGTTCTTGTTCAGAAATAACAAAGCCCGCATGGGCGTCCCCGCGCGGGCTTGTTCAGTCAACGACCGTGGGAAGCGTTAGCCACCGCAAGCAGTCGGACAGAGAAACTGTGCTTAGTACAGCTTCTTGGGCAGCTGCATGCTGCGCACGCGCTTGTAGTGGCGCTTGACGGCGGCTGCCTTCTTGCGCTTGCGCTCAGCGGTGGGCTTTTCGTAGAACTCGCGGGCGCGCAGTTCGGTCAGCAAGCCGAGCTTTTCAATGGTGCGCTTGAAGCGGCGCAGAGCCACGTCGAACGGCTCGTTTTCCTTGACACGGATGGTCGTCATTGATCAATCACTTTCAGTATGAATGCATTCACAGGGTCAACGTTTGTTTTTCAAAGGCAAACCACCCGGGCCAGGGCCCGTTCCCAGTTTCCGCGGAGGAAACGGGCATGCCCCACGGGGATTGCCATTGTCAAACCGCCTGAAATCAAGCGTGTATTTTGACCCACCAACAAAGCCAGAGATTCTACTGCGAATTTCTGGGTTATTCCAGCGAAATCCCTTGGGCGGCGGCTAATTTGGCCCGTTCAGCACCCGGCAAGGGTATCGGGTCGGTGGATTTGGGGGGTAATTGACCCAATAGCTGGGCCAGGGGCTCTTGAACGAAAGCCCGTTCAGTCATCCTGGGATGGGGCAGGATCAAGGCTGCGGAGTGGCGCGTCGCGCCCTCCATCCAGAGCAAATCCAGATCCAGGGTGCGGGGCGCGAGCGGTTCAGGGCGCTCTCGCCCCAAGGTCAATTCGATGGCCAGCAGGGCATTGAGCAATTCATGAGGCGCCAAGGAGGTACTCACGGCGGCCACCGCGTTGAGGTAATCAGGGCCGCCCGTGCCGACCGGCTTGGTCACGTAAAACGAAGACACGCCTTCCAGGCTGGTCCAGGGCAAGGCCTGGAGTTGCACCAAGGCCGCTTGCAGATTCTCGCGGGCCGGGCTCAGGTTGGCGCCCAAGCCCACAAAAGCCCGAAAGCGGGGCAAACCTTCAGTCACTTGAGCCACCGCCATCGCTGGATGGCGTGCTGTCAACCGCACTGGCGCCCTCACCTTCGCTGGGCTTGCGACGACGCCGGCGGCGCTTCTTGGCGGCTGGGCCGGCGTCGGTGTCGGACGAGAAGCCTTCGTCGCCGGCTGCCGAACTGGCATGCGCATGGGCGCTTGCACGGTTGCCCGTCCGAGGGCCTTGGGCAGCGCGCTTGGCCGATTCTTGCTGGCGCGCCACGTCCATCAGTTCGCGGCGCTCGTCGTTGTCGGCCAGCGAGAAGTCCTCCCACCAGGTGGCCAGTTCCTGGTCGGCTTCGCCTGATTGGGCGCGCAAACGCAGGAAATCGAAGCCGGCCCGAAAGCGCGGTTGCTCGACCAAAGTGAGCGGCCCGCTGCCCACACGCTTGTCAAAGCGCGGTTGCATGGTCCAGATCTCGCGCATGTCGGACGCCAGCTTGCCGCGGCCGGAAATGTCGCCAATGCGGGCGTCGAACACGGCATCGGTCGCGGATTGCAGGGCCGGGAAATTGGGCTCGCCTTTGGCCAGGTTGCGCTTCCAGTGGTCGAGCACGTCGTGCCACAACAGGCAGGCCAGCAGAAAGCTGGGCGCCACGGGTTTGCCTTCCGAGACGCGTCGGTCGGTGTCGTTCAAAGCCAGCTTGACGAACTGCTCGCGGCCAGGATGGCGGCGGGCCTCATCGAACACGGCGTCGAGGATGGGGAACACGCCCCGATCGAGCCCAAGCTTGCGCAGTTGATCCAGCGACGCCTGGGCATGACCGGTCTGCAACAGCTTGATCATCTCGTCGAACAGACGCGATTGCGGCACATTGGCCAGCAGCTCGGACATGGCCAGCAAGGGCTCGCGGGTCTTGGCCTCGATCTCAAAGTTCAGCTTGGCGGCGAAACGCACCACGCGGATGATGCGCACCGGGTCTTCTCGGTAGCGCACATCGGGCACGCCGATCATGCGCAGCACCTTTTTCTTGATGTCCTTGATGCCGCCGTGATAGTCCACCACCACGCCCGTGCTGGGGTCGTAGTACATGGCGTTGACGGTGAAGTCGCGCCGCGCCGAGTCCTGGTCTTGCGGGCCCCAAACGTTGTCGCGCAGCACACGGCCACTGCCATCAACCACGTGGGATTTGCCGGCCAGTTCGGAGCGCGAAGTCTTCTCGTTGCCCGCCACCTGCTCGGCCGCGTCAGCGTCCAGGTAGGCCCGGAAGGTGGACACCTCGATCACGTCATTGTCACGGCCCCGGCCAAACACCACGTGGACGATGCGAAAGCGGCGCCCGATGATGAAGGCACGCCGAAACAAGCCCTTGACCTGCTCAGGCGTGGCGTTGGTGGCCACGTCGAAATCCTTGGGGCGCAGGCCGACCAGCAAGTCGCGCACTGCACCGCCCACGATGTAGGCCTCGAAACCGGCTTCTTGCAAAGTCGTGCAGACCTTGACCGCGCGGTCGTCCACCAGACTGGGGTCAATGCCATGCTCGGAGGCCTGCACATCCACCCGTTTGCCGGTGGGAATGCGGGGCTTGCGCCCGGCTGCCGTCGCCCGAGGTGGTTTGCTGGGGTCTTTGCCCAGGATCTTGTCTATCAATCTCTTGATCATGAAAACAGTCGAAGAATGCGCCAGCCGCGCTCACGGGCCACGGCCTCAAGGGCCGGACTGGGATTGGTGGCAACGGGATCGCTGGCCAGGTACAGCAATGGCAGGTCGTTGGGCGAGTCGCTGTAGAAGCTGACGCGCTCGAAATCAGCCAGGACGTGGCCACGTTCCGCCAGCCATTGTTCCACACGTGTGATTTTGCCCTCGCGGAAGGACGGAACGCCGTGGATTTCCCCGGTCACGCGCCCTTCGGGGTCGCGTGCCAGGCCGACTGCCAGCAGATCCGGCACACCGAAGGCATCGGCGATGGGCCGGGTCACGAACTCATTGGTGGCCGTGACGATGGCCACCAGATCGCCTCGGGCCTCGTGCTCGCGCACCAGTTGCACGGCCTGCGGCTGAATGGCGGGCAACACCACCTCGGCCATGAAGCGCCGCTGCAAATCGGCCTGGGCTTCCAGGCTCAGCTCGCGCCAAACACTGGTGCTGAAGCGGATGTACTCGGGCAATTGCAGGGTGCCCGCCACGTACTGCTGGTAAAACCCGTCGTTGCGGCGGCGGTACTCAAGCGGATCGGCCAGGCCGATGCGGATGAGGAACTCGCCAAACTCGTGGTCGGAATCGAGCGGCAACAGGGTGTGGTCGAGGTCAAACAGGCACAGGTTCATTCGGTCTCCAGGACCAGCATCTGCTTGAGCAGGGGCACGGTCACGGTTCGGTGTTCGGCCAGCGCAAACCGATCGAGTCGGTCAAGCAGCCCCATCAAAAAGCCCAGGTCGCGGTTGTAGCGCACCAGCAGGTAGGACACGACGCCCTCGTCCAGCTCGATGCCACGGCGGCTTGCTTCGCCCTGCAGCGCCTTGCGCACGCCAGTTTCGCTCAAGGGCGACAAGGCAAAGACCAAACCCCAGCCCAGGCGTGTGCGCAGGTCATCACGCACGGGCAAGTCCACCGGCGGAACACTGCCGGCCGCCATGATGGACAAGGGGCCAGCGACCTCGGAGGCGCTGGCCGATTCGATGAAGAGGTTGAAGGCCAGGTGTTGCAGGTGGGTGTCCAGCCGCTCGCAGTCGTCGATCAGGGCCAAGGTGGGTGCCTCGGGCAGCTCGGCGTCCCACATCTGGCAACCCTGGGCGCTGACCCACATCACGTGGTGCCCCTGCGCCAAGGCCACGGGCACCATGGCACGCAGCAGGTGTGTCTTGCCGCTGCCGGATGGCCCCCAGAAATAAGCGGCGGGCACCTTCGCCTGCGGCCCTGAAGGCCAGGCCTGCAACCAGTGCAAGGCCTGCAGTGGGGCACCTTCTTCAGCGATGAAGTCGTCCAGCCCCGGCATGGAAACCGGTCCCAGGTCGAGCGGAATCTGCCGCATGGGCAGGCCAGACAGGGTCAACACATCACCCCTGCTCTGGATCGGGCGAGCCCAGGAACGCCCGGCTTTGCCGATAGCGGGTCAAGGCACGACGCGCCAGCACCAGCAGCAATGCGCTCACGGGCAAAGCGATCAAGACACCCACGAAACCCAGGGCCTGCCCGAACAAAAGCAAGGCAAAGATGACCGCCAAGGGATGCAAACCGATGCGACCGCCCACCAGTCGGGGCGTGAGGAAAAAGCTTTCAAGGACCTGCCCACCGCCATACACGACGGCCACCACGATCAGCGGGTAGGCCATGCCCGAAGTGGTGGGGCTGAACTGCAGGACGCCCGACAGCAAGGCCAGCACCAAACCCACGCCAAACCCCAGGTAGGGAATGCACATGGCCAGACCGGTGAACACGCCAATGGGCAAGGCCAGGCGGAAGCCGCCCAAGGCCAGCGCCACGCTGTAGAACACCGCCATGATCAGCATGACCAGCACCTGCCCACGCAGGAACTGCCCCAACACTTCGTCACAGTCGACCAACACATCCTTGACGGATGGACGCCAGCGCGGTGGCAACAAACGCCAGGCTCGTTCCGCGATGTCATCCCAATCCATCAGCCAATAAAAGGCCAGCATGGGCACCATCAGCAAAAAGCCCAGCAGGGTCATCAAGCCGCCGCCGCCAATCAGCACGGAACTCAGGATGGTCCCGGCCCATTGCGATGCGTGGGAGTTGATCCACTCCACCAGCATCGCCTTGCCTTCTTCCAGGCTGGGCAGCTCCAGCCCCAGCTGCGACAGCCAGGGCTGCATGCTGATCCACAGGTTGGAGAACAGATCGGGGACCTGCGTCTTCAGCATGGGCACCACCTGCGACACGATGGGCACCAGCAACACCAGCAAGGTCAGCACCATCAGCAACGCCAGCAGTACGCACAAGGTCACCGCCAGGGCGCGGGGCGTGCCTCGCCTGACCATGCCGTCTACCGCGGGCTTGAGCGCATAGGCCAGCACCAGGCTGAGCACGAAAGGCGCCAGCGCGGCGGCGAACTTCCAAACGAACAGCACCAGGACTGCGGTCAGCAGGCCCCAGAGCAGTTTGGACTTGTAGGAATCATTCAACGATGTCATGTGAGGAGGATTCTATAGACCTCCTCGGCCCTCACCGTGTCGCCATCACTGTTTGGCGTTGCCGTAGACTGCGCGCCGCGCCGCCTCGAGATCACGCTCAAGTGCGGCCTGGTCGCGCTTGCCTTCAGGCTGAGCCTGCCACGAAGCGACGATGGCGGACTGGCGGCGCTTGAACTCCGTCAGGCGTTCGGCCTCGCGGGCGGCCTGCTCTGCATCGGGCTGGGGCGCCTGGCCCTCCAGCCGCGTGCGCATTGCCGCCAGGCGCTGCTCTCGCAGGCGCTCATCGGATTCAAGGTCGGTGAGCAAGGCGGTGCTCAGCAGCAAGGCCTCGCCCATGGTGACCTCGCCCTTGGCCAGGCGATCGGGCACCTGGGTCAAGAGGTTCTCGGCCAGTTGATGGCGCTGTTTCACATCACTGGATTCCGCCAGCGCTTGCCATTGCTCGAAACTGCGCTGAAACCGCAGGTAGGTCACCACGCGTTCCATCTCGGCTTTGCCATTGGGCTGGCTGCTCATGGCGGCCTTCAAGGCGGCCCAATCCTCGGGCGTGAAATCAGAAGGCCGACCGTCGGCCAGCACCGTGGGCGTCGACGCTGGGCCCGTGACCAGCTCGGCGACGGCCGGTCTTTGAGGCGCCGCCGCGGGCGAGGACGCCGGCGATGAGACCTCCCTGGCATCGATGGCCTCCTGGTGCGCTTGCCACCACCAGACACCACCGCCCACGGCGAGCCCACCGATCAGCGCGGCAAACCATGATCGCTGCCAGAACTTGGTACTTTCTTGATATGTGATCATGAACGCCAAAGGCCAATGTCAAGGGATGGTGGGGTGTGCGGCTCAGCGTGAAATGCGGCTGCGCTCTTCCAGGGCTTGCTGCACCTTGGCCGGATCAGGGTTGGGCGCTTCCGTGAGAAGCCCGGGCAGGATGCGCATGTCTTCCACGCGCTTTTGCTCTGCCTGGACTTGCGCGTCATCCGTGGGCTGCGGCGCGGCCAGGGCCATCTTCTTGCCCCACTCCTCGACTTGCTGTTCGCGCTTTTTCTCGTCGGGCTCAAGGTCTGACAGCAGCACCGTGGTCATCATCAGCGCCTCGCTCATCGAGAACTCGCCCTTGGCCAGGCGGTCAGGCATCTGGTTCAGCAGGCTTTGCGCCAACTGGTGGCGCTGTTGAGCGTCGCGCGCGTCTTCCAGGGCTTGCCATTGCTCAAAACTGCGCTGGAAGCGCATGTAGCTCAGCACCTTGTCGACTTCAGGTTTGAGTTGAGGCTTGGCGGTCATGGCCTTGTCAAGCGCGGCCCAGACGCCAGGCGCGAAATCGGATGGGCGGCCACCGGCCAAGATGGTTGGGTCTGTGGCGCCCGGCAACACAGGGGCTGTCGTCGTGACCGCGCCACTGGAAGCCACCATGGGCTCAGAGGCTGCTGTGCTGACTGGGGTGGTGGCATCAGGCCCGGAGTGCCCCGCAAACCACCACACACCAGCGCCAAGCACGGCACTGCCCGCCAGCACGATCAACAAAGGACGCTGCCAGGAATTTTTGGATTGATAAGTAATCATGATGTCCACAACCAATGTCAGAGAAACGCGCAGATTGTCGCCAATTTGCCCCGTCTTCAAGCATGGCATAAACCCACAAGCCGTGTAAACGCAACCACTACACTGGCGACCTGATTCAATGCCGCACAGAACTCATGGATTCGCTTGTTACCGATCCCAGGCTGGTCATCACGGTCGCTGCCGTGCTGTCCTACCTGGTGGGCTCCCTCTCATTCGCCGTGATCGTCAGCCGCCTTTTTGGCCTGAGTGACCCGCGCACTTACGGATCCGGCAACCCCGGTGCCACCAACGTGCTGCGCTCTGGCCACAAAGGCGCCGCCGTGCTGACACTGCTGTTTGATGCGCTCAAAGGCTTTGTGCCGGTGGCGATTGCACACCACATGGGCATGACCGAAACGGCCGTGACCTTGATCGGATTGGCGGCCTTCCTCGGGCATTTGTGGCCGATCTTCTTTCGCTTTGAAGGCGGCAAGGGCGTGGCCACTGCGGCAGGCGTCTTGCTGGCGTTCAACGCAACCCTGGGTGGGCTGGTGCTGGCCGTGTGGTTGTTGATGGCGGTGGTGTTCCGCTACTCATCGCTGGCCGCGCTGACCGCATCCCTGGCCGCGCCGGTCATTCAATGGCAACTCATCGGCGCCGGCCCGATGACCATCGGGGTGGCCATCATGAGCGCGCTGCTGATCTGGCGGCACGCCGCCAACATCCAGAAGTTGCTGGCAGGACAAGAAAGCAAACTGGGGCAGAAGGCCGCCCCCACGCCGCCGCAGCCATGAACGACATGCCCCGCCGACCTCATCAATGGTGGGTGCTGGCCGGCATCCTGCTGGTGTTCGTGGGTGGCAGCAAAGGCTGGTCCTGGTGGACGCAGGAACGCGCGGCCTCCACCATCAGGCAGTTCGTGCAACCGGGCGACATCACGATGTATTCCACCGTGAGCTGCATCTACTGCGCCAAGGCCCGCGAATGGCTGGACAGCCACCAGGTGCCCTGGCAAGAATGCGATGTGGAATTGAACGCTGTCTGCCGCCAGGCTTACGAGTCGCAAGGGGCGCCGGGCACGCCGCTGATGTCCGTCAAAGGCCGATGGCACTTGGGGTTTGACCCCGCCTGGATGAGCGAGGCCATGCGTTTGCCAAAGCTCAACTCAACCCGGCCAGGCCCAACCTAGACAGATCGCCGCCGCCCTGGCGAACCACCGCGGCATCGCCGGAACTCAGGTCGATCACGGTCGTGGGCTCTAGCGCACAAGCGCCTGCATCGATCACAGCCTGAATCTGTTTTTGCAAGCGCTCGCGGATGTCGTTGGCATCGTTGAGCGCCACGTCATCGCCCGGCATGATCAAGGTCGTGCCCAGCAAGGGCTGGCCCAAAATTTCAAGCAGCGCCTGGGCCACGGTGTGGTCGGGCACACGCAGCCCCACGGTGCGGCGCGAGGGGTGTGACACGCGGCGCGGTACCTCTTTGGTCGCCTCAAGGATGTAGGTGTACGGGCCCGGCGTGCCCATCTTGAGCAATCGGTATTGGCGGTTGTCCACCCGCGCATAGTTGGCCAGCTCGGACAGGTCGCGGCACAGCAAAGTCAGGTGATGGCGCTCGTCCACACCGCGGATGCGCCGCAATGATGTCACCGCGTCCTTGTCGTCCAGACGGCACACGAGCGCATAGCTGGAATCGGTGGGCAAGGCCACCACCCCACCCTTTTGAAGGATGTCGGCGGCTTGCTTCAGCAAACGCGTTTGCGGATGCTGCGGGTGCACTTCAAAGTATTGAGCCATGGAGCCCTCTCAGGGCTGAAATATGCGGTGCTCCAGGGCCTGCCACACGGGCGTCAAACGGCCCGGCAGGTCGGGCAAGGTGCCCAAGTCGGTGTGGCTTTCAGAAGGGTCGTGAAAGTCAGAGCCCCGCGAGGCCAGAAGGTCGAATTCAATCGCCATGTCAGCGTACTTGGCGTACTCGGGCACGGTGTGGCTGCCGGTGACAACTTCCACGCCGCGTCCACCATGCGCCTTGAACTCGGTGAACAGGGCGTACTCTTCGTTGGGGGTGAACCCATAACGGCCAGGGTGGGCAATCACGGCTTCGCCACCGGCGGCAGTGATCCAGTGGATGGCGTCAGACAACTTGGCCCAACGGTGCTCCACATAGCCGGGCTTGCCTTCGGTCAGGTAACGCTTGAAGACCTCGTGGGACTCGGAGCAAATGCCGAGCTCCACCAGGTAGCGGGCAAAGTGGGTGCGCGAGATCAGATCCGGGTTGCCCACATAGCGCAGCGCACCTTCGAAGGCGTCAGGGATGCCCACCTTGGCCAGGCCCTCGGCCATGTCGCGGGCGCGGCGCTCGCGGCCACCTCTTGTGTCGACCAAGCCTTGTTGCAAGCTGGGGTGATCGGGGTCAAAGCCCAGGCCGACGATGTGCACCGTCTTGCCCGCAAAGGTGACAGAGATCTCGGAGCCGGTGAGATAGGCGATGCCTTGGGCCTGCGCCGCGGCCCTGGCCCGGTGTTGGCCGCCGACCTCGTCGTGGTCGGTCAGTGCCCACAGTTCTACCCCGTTGCGCTTGGCCCGTTCGGCCAGGGCTTCCGGGGTCAATGTGCCATCGGACACATTGGAATGACAATGAAGATCAGCGTTGAGCAGGTGCATGGATGTCCGTCGTGTGAAAGACATTTTACAAACCCGTCATGGTCAGGACCATCCGGGATTGCAATAACCACACCGGCTAGCGGCCCCAGGCTCGCAAACAGGCCTGGGTCAGCTCTTTCACGAGTTGGTTGTTGACCGGGATGCGGTAGCGCGTCTTGATGTGGCGCATGCCGCGGCCGGCGCCTTCAAGCTCGGGAAACTCGCCCATCAACAGCACGCCATTGAACACTTGCAAGTGCGCATTGGCCTTGTGCAGCACGATGGCCATGACATTGTCACGGTCGTTGACGAAGCACAGATTGCCCCATTTCACTTCTTGCCTGAGATGCGGAGCCGCATCCAGGATGGCCTGCTGCATGGCTTGTGCCGTGTCCCGCTGCTCAGGACGAAGGCTGTCAAAAAATGCGCTGATTAACGCGGGAGACTGAAGCGGACGGCGCATGGGGGAAAAGGCCCGAAAAATGGATACAACAAGGGCATTGACGCACATCCACCCCCTCTCGAAAGTCAACTGTGACTTCGCGTGGATGTAAAGCACGAACACCTCTACCGGTGCTCTGAGGTGCATGAAAGCGCGCTCAAAGCCGACTGATCAATTGTAACGGATCGTAATCACTCGTGAATCCTCTGAATGAGGGTCATGAATGAATGTCGGCAATAGTGCTTCAAGTTTTAGGAAGGGTTACTCCGGTTTGGCCTTGATATTTGCCACCCCGGTCACGGTAACTGGTTTCGCATACTTCATCGCTCTCAAAAAACAGCACTTGTGCACACCCTTCGCCCGCGTAAATCTTGGCGGGCAGCGGCGTGGTATTGCTGAATTCCAGGGTGACGTAGCCTTCCCACTCGGGCTCGAAGGGCGTGACGTTCACGATGATGCCGCAGCGGGCATAGGTGCTTTTGCCCAGGCAAATGGTCAACACACTGCGTGGAATCCGGAAATATTCAACGGTGCGCGCTAACGCAAAACTGTTCGGCGGAATGATGCAGTAATCACCTTTGACATCCACAAAACTGCGTTCATCGAAATTCTTCGGGTCGACGACCGTGGAATGAATGTTCGTGAAGATTTTGAATTCATTGGCGCAGCGGATGTCGTAGCCATAACTGCTGGTGCCATAACTGACGATGCGTTGGCCGTCCGCCGATGCCCTGACCTGATTGGGCTCGAAGGGTTCGATCATGCCGTGCTCTTGGGCCATCTGGCGGATCCAGCGGTCTGACTTGATGCTCATGGGGGTCTTTCTCTCCTACTCGACAGCCGCGATTGTCACTGATTGCGAGACTGCCTCAGGTGCGAGGCAAGAACGCCAGCCAGTAAATCAGCAGCAGATTGAACAAGATCGACACGCCCAGGGCGATTTGCCATAGAACCACCGGGTCGCGCGCCATCAAAGGGGTGGCGTAGGGCGCTGACAAAGGCCGGGAGGCTCCTCGCTCCAGCGCCAAAAGCAGCTCCTCGGCCGTTTCGAAGCGCATTTTCTTGTCGCGCGCCACTGCTTTCAGCGCGATGTGGTCCAGCCAGATGGGCACGTCCGGACGAATGCGCGACGGCGCCACCGGGTCACGCCGATAGCGGCCCGTCTGGTAGGGCTCGATGTCGCCATAGGGCAAGCGGCCAGTGAGCCACTGGTAGAGCGTGACGCCGAGCGCGAACAAGTCGCTTTGGGCATCGGCCACCGACTCGGTGGGCACCGCGCTCCATTGCTCGGGGTTCATGTAACTGGGCGTGCCTGCGTGCAACTCGCGCAGCGCCTGCGGCTCTTTGCCGGACAGGGCCACGCCCAGGTCAAGCACGCGCCACAGGCCATCGTCACCCAGCTGGATGTTGTCGGGCTTGATGTCGCGGTGGATGACGCCGTGCTGGTGCAAACGCCCCAAGGAGCGGGCCACTGTGGTCGCGCCTTCGATGATGTCAGGAACGCTGAAACGCTGTTTGTTGGCCAGCATGGCGCCCAAAGTGCTGCCTGCATGCCACTCGAAGAGGGTGTAGAACGCCGTGGGCTGATAGGGCTCAAACACCTTGACCCAGCCACGCGCATCGCGCTCGGTGACGCGGGCCCCCAGCCAGGCCTCATGCGCCAGCATGGCGCGCTCTTCGGGATCGCTGGCACGCGCTTCGTGCAAGGTCTTCAGGGCCATGAGCTGGCCGGTGCGCTCGTCCAGCACGCGGTAGAGGCGGTGCACGCCGTTGTTGAACACGTCGGCCTGCACACGCAAGCCATCCAGCACATCGCCTTCTTTCAGGCGCGGCGGCACAGGCAGCAAGCGCCCTCGCCTTTCAGCGTCTTCCAGCAAGGAGGCGGCCAGGCCTTTGATGCGGATGACCATGGCCGTGGCGTTGTCGCGGCCGCCGCCGTTGACCGCCTTGGAGACCAGGGCATCGCTGGCTTCCTGGGCGCTGCCTTGCTCGGCCAGGGCACGCAGCTGTTTGGCTTTCAGCACGCCATGCACGCCATCGGTGGTCAACACAAAGGTGTCGCCGATCTGCAGATCGCCTTCGATGTAGTCCACGCGCACGCCATCGTCCAGGCCCACCGCGCGCGTCAAACCGTTTTGAAACTCCAGAGGGCCCAGGGTGTGGTCTTGCGTCAGTTGCGTGCACTCGCCGGCCCGGATCAGGTAGGCGCGGGTGTCGCCCACATGGCCCAGCGTGAAGCCGTGGCCGCGCAAGACCAGGGCGGTCAAGGTGGTCATGGCCGCCATGCCCCCGCCGGTTTCAGATTTCAAACCCTGGCGACGGCGATTGTGGTCGGCCAGCCAGGCATTTTGGGCGGCGATGACGCGGTCAAGGGCGACCGTGGTGTCCCAGGTCGCGGGCGTGGCGTAGTAGTCGGACACCAGCCCGAGCACGGAAGTTTGGGCGGCCTCCAACCCCAGCCCACCGCTGGAAACCCCATCGGCGATGGCGGCGATCACGCCCCATGCCTCTTCATGGGGCGCGGGGCGAGCAGCCGCCGCGAAGTCCTCCAATCCCTCACGCGGCCCACGGTGGCTGGCTTGGCCCACCTCGATGTCAAAGCTCATTTTTGGATCTCTTGTTCACACGGCGAGGGCCAAAGCGCACCAACTTGATACATGCCCAGCCGTTTTCAAAGCTTGAATGCAAGATTCTTGCCCACGAGCGGTGCGTGACGGGGTTCTTCAAAATCGAACCACTGTGGTGCGCACCAAAAAGATCTGGCCTTGATATTGCTTCCAATCGCGGACAGCAATGAGATTGTTGTTGTCCAAGATGTTGTCAGGAAGTTCGAAGTATGTTGTGGCAGTCCCCTGTGTGTCGTCGAGCCTGGATGAAGAGCAGTTTGAAAGGTGGTTTGGCCTTGGCCATGTTGGCGGCACTGCCCGCCCAGGCCGAGATCAACAGCCTGAATGAAGCCATCAACAAGGCAGGACGGCAGCGCATGTTGTCCCAACGCATGGCCAAGGCCTGGCTGGCTGTGGGACAGGGGATCGATGCCGAACGTGCCGAGAAAATTCTGCTGGAGTCGATGGCCTTGTTCGACCGGCAGTTTGTGGAACTCAAGGCCTATGCCCCGTCACCTGACATACGGCGCACCTACCTTGCCATGGAGCCTTTGTGGAGCGATTACAAAAGCGCCTTGATTGGCCGCACGCCCGAACGCAACTCGGCGCTCAGCTTGTTGGCGCTGGATGCCCAGGTCTTGAAGCTGGCCCACCAAGGCACCGAACAACTGGAGCAGTACTCGGGCCGCGCGGTAGGAAAACTGGTCAACCTGGCGGGTCGGCAACGCATGCTGTCTCAACGCACGGCCAAGTTCTACTTGAGCCAGAACTGGGGAGCCCCCGTGCCCAATGCCTTGAAGGAGCTCAACAAGGCGCGCACCGAGTTCGTCACGGCCTTGCAAACATTGATGAACGCACCGCAAGCCACCGAGGCCATCCAGCAGCAGTTGGGCCTGGCCGAACAGCAATGGGTGTTCTTCGACCAGGCCTTGTCGCGCTTGGGCGAAGGCAGCGGCGGCGTGCGCCGCGCTCGCGATGTGTTTTCTACGAGTGAACAGATTTTGCAGATCATGGACAAGGTCACCGGGCTTTACAGCCGCCTGGCCTGATCCGATAAAAAGCGCCGCCCTTGCACGCAAGAGGTGGCCTCCCGCTGAGATATTTTTGAGAGAAAAACAACCATGAGCCAATGGAACCCCATTTGCGGCCTCAACAGCATCGCGCTGGACAATCCCAAGGCTCTTGCATGAACGCTTCTTCGAACGGCGCCACCCAGACGCGTGCCACCTGCCCTTACTGCGGAACCGGCTGTGGCGTCTTGATCGAATCGGTCAAAGGCAAGATCATCAATGTGCAGGGCGACCCTGACCACCCTGCCAACTTCGGCCGGCTGTGCACCAAGGGCAGCACCTTGCACCTGACTGCAGCCGCTTCAGTCCAACAGCAAACTCGTTTGTTGACGCCCATGCGGCGTGCCGCCCGCGGCACTGCGCCCACGGCCGTCACTTGGGATGATGCGATGAACGAGGCCTCCGACCGGTTCGCGGCCATCATCCGCGAGCATGGCCCTGAGGCCGTCGGCTTCTACGGCTCAGGCCAGTTGCTCACCGAAGACTATTACGTCATGAACAAGCTGGTCAAAGGCTTGATCGGGACCAACAACGTCGACACCAACTCGCGCTTGTGCATGAGCAGCGCGGTGGCCGGTTACAAGGCCACGCTGGGCTCGGATGCACCGCCCTCTTGCTACGACGACTTCCAGCACGCGCAGACGATTTTCATCGTGGGCGCCAACACGGCCTACGCGCACCCCATCCTGTTCCGCCGCATTGAAGACGCCAAGCGCGCCAACCCGGCGATGCGCATGATCGTGGCCGACCCCCGCAAGACCGAGACGGCCGAGATGGCCGACCTCTTCCTGCCCATCCTGCCCGGCAGCGATGTGGCCTTGTTCCACGGCATGCTGCACATCATGCTGAACGAAGGCCTGGTGGACATGGCCTACGTGGCACGCCACACCCAGGGCTTTGAAGCCCTGCAGGCCATCGTGAGCGACTTCACGCCCGAGGCTGTGGCCAGCGCCTGCGGCATCAGCCAGGACGACTTGTTCAAGGCGGCACGCTGGTTCGGCGATTCCACCGCCACCTTGTCGCTGTACTGCCAAGGCCTGAACCAGAGCAGCAGCGGCACTGACAAGAACGCCGCCCTCATCAACCTGCACCTGGCCACCGGCCAGATTGGCAAAGCCGGCGCAGGCCCTTTCTCGCTGACCGGCCAGCCCAACGCCATGGGCGGCCGCGAAGTGGGTGGCATGGCCAACCTGCTCAGCGCCCACCGTGATCTGGGCAACGCGGGCCACCGCGCCGAAGTGGCCCATCTGTGGGGTGTGCGTGATGTGCCCGCCAAGCCCGGCAAGACTGCGGTCGAGATGTTCGAAGCCGCCGCCAGGGGCGAGATCAAAGCCCTGTGGATTGCCTGCACCAACCCTGCCCAATCGCTGCCCGACCAGGCCACGGTGCGCAAAGCCCTGGAGGCCGTCGAGTTCGTGGTGGTGCAGGAAGCCTTTGCCACCACCGCCACGTGTGCCTACGCCGACCTGCTCTTGCCCGCCACCACCTGGGGCGAAAAAGACGGCACCGTTACCAACAGTGAACGCCGCATCAGCCGCGTGCGCGCCGCCATCCCGGCAGCAGGCGAAGCCCGCCACGACTGGGCCATCTTCACCGATTTCGGGCGCCGCCTGGAAGAGCGCCTGCCGGAGCGCAGCGGTGCTTATCGCAGCGACGTGACCACGCTCTTCCCTTACGACAAGCCTGAGTCGATCTGGAACGAGCACCGCGAATCAACACGCGGGCGCGATCTGGACATCACGGGCCTGAGCTACCAGATCCTGGAGACCACCGGCCCGCAGCAATGGCCCATGCCCGATGGCAAAGCCACCGGCAAAGTGCGTTTGTATGAAGACGGTGTGTACCCAACGGCCACTGGGCGCGCCAACTTCTCGGCCATCCGCTATGAGCCCGTGGCCGAGGCCCGCGATGCGCGCTTCCAGTATTCGCTGAACACGGGCCGCCTGCGCGACCAATGGCATGGCATGAGCCGCACCGGCACGCTGGGCCGCCTGTTTGGCCACGTCAGCGAGCCGCTCATCGACATGAACCCCCAGGACATGGCAAGCCTGGGCCTGGTCGACGGCGATTTGGTGCAAGTGTCGTCACGCCGCGGCAGCGTCGTCATCCCCGCGCAGGGCAGCGACGCCATCGCATCCACGCAATCGTTCATCGCCATGCACTGGGGCGAGGAATACCTCAGCGGCATTGATGCCGAGGGCAAGCCGATGACGGGCGTCAATGCGCTCACCGTGCCCACGTTTTGCCCCAAGTCCAAGCAACCGGAGCTCAAGCATGCGGCAGTCAAGATCAGCAAAGCCCAATACCCGTGGCGCCTGCTGGCCGTGGCCTGGATGCCGCAAGACCAGGCCCTGGCGGTGCGCGAGGCGCTCAAACCTTTGATGGCGGCTTTCGCCTTCACCAGCTGCGTGCCCTTTGGCCGTGAAGGGCAAGCCGAGGGCGGCCCGGGCAAGGTCGGCGTGCTGTTCCGCGCCGCCGCGCTGGAGCCCGCCAGCGATGCCCTGGTGGAGCGCATTGAACTGCTGCTGGGCATCGGCGGCGGCGATGTGCTGCGCTACCAGGATCGAAAGCGCGGCCAGCGCCGGGCCATGCGCATGCTGCGCACCGACGATGGCCTGAAGCTGCAAGCCTTTGTGCTGGCGGGCGACATCAGCGCCGAGGCCTGGATCCGGCCCTTGTTGCAAGACGAACTGGCGGCGGACGCCTACGGCCGGGCCTTACTGTCCCCGGGCAGCACCCCACCAGTCGCCATCCAGAGCAAGGGGCGCCAGGTCTGCACTTGCTTCAACGTGACCGAGCCCGCCATCGTTGAGGCCCTGGACCATTGCCCAGGCAACAGCGATGAACGGCTCGCCAGCCTGCAAGGGCAGCTTAAATGCGGCACCAACTGCGGTTCATGCGTCCCCGAGTTGCGCAAGCTGATCAAGCTGCATCCCATGCCCGTGACCACGCCTTCCTGAGCCCACGATAATCAGGGTTTCAATGAGACGCCGTTCGCGGCCACCAGCATGAGCATCAGCGCATACATCAAGGTCATCGGCCGGGGCAAGGATGGCGCCCGGCCCCTGACGGCCGAGCAGGCGCATGACCTGATGAGTCAAGTGCTGGCCGGTCAGGTCACTGACCTGGAGGTGGGCGCCTTTTGCCTGGCCATGCGCATCAAAGGCGAAGAAGTGAACGAACTGGATGGCTTTGTGCGCGCCACCCTGGCCCATTGCCTGCCGATCCCAGCGGCGCCCTCTGGCGTGGTGGTGCTGCCCTCGTACAACGGGGCGCGAAAATTACCCAACCTGACCCCCTTGTTGGCCCTCCAACTGGCCAAGCAGGGAGTGGCCGTGCTGGTGCATGGCCCAAGGCACGACCCCACGCGCGTGACCACCGCCCAGGTGTTTGGCGCGCTGGGCTTGCCCACGGCGGCCAGCACACAAGACGTGCAAGATGCCTGGCAGGCAGGGCGCCCTGCCTTCATGGACATCGCCACGCTGTGCCCGCCGCTGGCCAAGCTGCTGGATGTGCGCTGGACGATCGGTCTTCGCAACCCCGGCCACACTGTGGCCAAACTGCTTGACCCCATCGTGGCCGAAGCAGGTTCGCGCACCATGCGCGTGGTCAACCACACCCACCCTGAATACGCCATTTCGCTGAACGCCTACCTCAAGCATGCCCAGGCCAATGCGCTGTTGATGCGTGGCACCGAAGGCGAACCCGTGGCAGACCCGCGCCGCCAGCCGCGCTTCGATGTCTTCATCAAAGGCTTGCGCGACGAAAGCCTCTCGCGCGCCCCGGTCGACGGTGTCCTGACCGAGTTGCCCGAGTTGCCCAATGGCTTCGCTGCCGACACCACCGCCCGCTATATCCAGGAGCTGATGTCGGGCCAGCAGCCACTGCCGTCGGCCATTTCTGCCCAGGTCAACTGCCTGGTGCAGGCCTTGAAGCAAGCCTGAGCGCCGCCCCCCGAGGCAGGGGGACAAATGCAACCTTATGTATATCGGACAGCCGAAGGAGGGTGGCTGTCATCAATAATGGGGCGCTATTCGCGAGTTTGTTCGGTAAAGCCCCCATGGGGGCCGTGCGCAGATTCGATTCAATCAGATGCTTCCCAAGTTGTAATCGCACCCGGATGACGCCCGACGCTCCCAAACCAAGGTATTTGACGCTCCTCGTCACCGCCGCACTGCTCAATTTGTACCCCGCATGGGGCGTGGCGCACGCGCAAGTCAAAAGCGAAGCCGATGCATTGGCCAACTTATCGCTGGAAGAGTTGATGCGGGTTGAAATCGTCTCTGCCAGCCGCCGCACGCAGGCCCTGGCCGATGTGCCGGATGCCGTGCACGTCATCACCCGCGATGACATCCTGCGCTCTGGCGTGCGCTCCCTGCCCGAAGCCCTCCGCATGGCCCCCGGTGTGGACGTGGCGCAAATGTCGCCCTCCGGCTGGGCCGTGGGCGTGCGTGGCGAGGCGGGCCGCTTCTCCAACAAGCTGCAAGTGCTGATCGATGGCCGCAGTGTGTTCTCACCCTTGTACAGCGGCGTCCTTTGGGAGGCCGAGCGCGTGCCGCTGGAGGACATCGAGCGCATCGAAGTCATCCGTGGCCCTGCGGGTGCCATCTGGGGCACCAACGCCGTCAACGGCGTGATCAACATCATCACCCGCGATGCCAAGAACACCCAGGGCAACCTGGCCGTGGCCAGTGTGGGCACCGACGGATCGGACCGCTTGCTGCTGCGCCATGGCGCCGCCCTGGGCCAGGATGGATGGCTCAGGTTCTATGGCCAGGCCGATCGCCAGGCCGATTCCGTCGATTCATCGGGCGCGCGTGAAAACAACAGCGCGCATGCCGAGACCATCGGGCTGCGCTATGACCAGGGCCTGCGCAACGGCTCACGGCTGTCCGTGCAAGGCCAGGCACTGCGGTCCATCAAAAACGGCGAGCTGCCCTTGCCCGACTTCACCAACCTTGCGGCGCCCACGATTCAAAGCACCGAGAAAGCCATTGTCAGCGCCTCGTTGGACACGCCGCTGAGCGCAGCATCCGAGCTGCATGTTCAAACCACCGTGCAGAGCCAGCGCAACGAACAAAGCGGCTACGCGGTACAACGTTCTCAATCGGCCGACCTGGACGTTCAACACCGATGGCACCCTGAGGGTTCACGCCACGACGTGCTGTGGGGCTTGGGCGTGACCTGGTATCACGACAGGATCGACAGCTTGCCGCTGATCACCGTCGATCCCGCGGCACAAACTTTGGTGCAGGGGCGGGTGTTCGCGCAAGATGAGTACGCCTTGCTGCCTGATCAGCTTCTGTTGACCTACGGTGCGCGCGTCGACCACGATCCCTATTCCGGCGCCCAGGCTTCTCCCAACGCCCGGCTACTCTGGAAAATGAGCGAGCGCTCGTCCAGCTGGATTGCGGCATCGCGGGCAGTTCGCGCGCCAGCCCGTGGCGAGGCGGATGGTGGCGTCAACATCGAACTCCAAGGCACCGGCACGCCCCTCACCGCCAGACTGGGCTTCAACCCTGGCGCCCGCATCGTCGAGAAAGTGACCGCGCTGGAAGCCGGCTGGCGCAGCCAGTTGCGCCAGAACCTGTCGGTCGACATGGCCGCCTTTGTGCAACGCTACAACCCCTTGCTGGGTGTTTCGCCCGACTTCCTGAACGACTTCGTCATCGTCAGCGACACCACCGTGAATGGCCGGCAGGTTGTCACCGCCGCACTGACCTCGGCCACGCGCGCCACCACTCGCGGCATCGAAATGTCGGCCGACTGGCGCATCGCCAAGTTCTGGCGCCAGCAACTGGCTTACAGCTACATGGAGACCCGCTTCGCCACACCCGCGCTCATCACCACCCTCGGCGGCACGCCGCGCTCGCTCATCTCACTGCGCGAGTCGTTCGATTTGAGCAACCGCTGGATGCTGGACGTCTGGCTGCGCTACACCTCGTCTCGCAAAGACCCCATGGTGCCTTGGCTCGACGTGCCATCCCGCACGGCGCTGGACCTGAATTTGCGCTGGATGATGACCCCGGAGCTGACCTTGTCGGTGGGCGGGCACAACCTGGGCCGCCAGCGCACGCAGGAAATCAACCCGCGCATTTCGTCGCCAGTGGAACGCGCTGGCTACGCCAAAGTAGAGGCCTCGTTCTGAGCATGGAACGCCAAGCCACGACCACCCCGCAAGCCCTGTTGAAGGCAGCGCTTGGCCGTTGGCGTGAATCGCTGGTGGTGCTGGCCTGCCTGGGCAACGCCGCCTTCCCCGAGGCAAGCCAGGCCGCGGAACCCGAGGCCAGCGAAGCCGCGATCCAGGCCGCCTACCTGTTCAACTTTGCCCGGTTCACCGAGTGGCCCGCGAGTGCTTTCGCCACCAAGACCGCGCCGCTCAACTCATGTCTGCTGGGCCGCAGAGAGGCTTTGGCCAACGCCATGATCAGCCTCAATGACCGGCCCGTCCAGGGGCACCCCCTGCGCTTCTTCCAACCTGAACGGCCCGATGAGCTCAAGCTGTGCCACCTGGTTTTCATCGCCGAAACCGACAGCCGGCGGCGCGCCCAATACCTGCAGATGCTGGCCACGCAACCCACGCTGACGGTGAGTGACATCGAAGGCTTTGCGCAGGATGGCGGCATGATCCGGGTCATGCGGGTGGGCACCCGTCTGCGCTTCGAAATCAACCGCAATCAGACCCAGAAGACCGGCTTGAAGCTGGCCGCCGACCTGCTCAACCTGGCCACCAACATCGTGGAACCTGACAGCGGGGCCAGCCGATGAGCCCCTGGATCCACCCTCGCCAATGGAGCTTCAGGCGCAAGCTGTCCATGGTGCTGGCCGCCTCGACCATGTTGGCGGCGATCGTGCTGTTCGTGGCCACCACCATCCTGGATCTGCGCTCTGAGCGCAACCGGCTGTACACCAACACCTCCAGCGTCACGCAGATCCTGGCCTTGAACGCCCGCGCTGCCTTGGCCTTTGGCGACTCGGACGCGGCCCGCGCCGTGCTCAACAGCCTGAATGCCCTGCCCGAGGTCACCCAGGCCATTCTGCTGGACCCGGCTGGCCGAAAGCTGGCCATGTTCGCCCGTGCCGACATGTACGTGGACGACACACCGGGCGCCAGCGATGAACTGATCAAGCAAGCCATCCATGTCCAGCAAGAACAATCATTGCGCTATGACTGGACCGCCTTGAGCCTGGCCCAGCCTGTGTTGCTGGACGGTGCGCGCGTGGGCACCTTGCTGGTCGAGGTCGATCCTCGCCACATGCTGCAAGGCATCTACTGGCGTGCCGGCCTGCTGCTGGGCTTGAGCCTGCTGGCGTCGCTGGCAGCCATGACGGTGCTGTTGCCCCTGCAAAAAAGCGTGATCCAGCCCATCGTCAAGCTGGCCGACAGCATGCAAAAGGTCTCGCAAGACCACCAGTACGACCTGCGGGTCAAGACCCACCATCGCGACGAAATTGGCTCGCTCTACCAGGGCTTCAACGGCATGCTGGAAGAGATCCAGGCCCGCGATTCGACCCTGGCCGCCTACAACGCCTCGCTGGAAGACACCGTGACCATGCGCACGGTCGAGTTGCGCCAGGCCAAGGACGCCGCCGAAGAGGCCAACCGCTCCAAATCGCAGTTCCTGGCCAACATGAGCCACGAGATCCGCACACCCATGAACGGCGTGCTGGGCGTGCTTGACCTGCTCAACGACAGCCTGCTCAATGACCGCCAACGGCATTTCGTCGGCTTGGCGCGCTCGTCGGCCGAGTCCTTGCTCGCCATCCTCAATGACATCCTGGATCTCTCCAAGATTGAGGCGCAAAGCATGCGCCTGGAGTCCATCCCCTTTGACCTGGGCGAGTTGGCCGAGGAGGTGGCCGGGCTGTTCGCCCAAGAGGCACAGTCCAAGGGGCTGGAGCTGATCTGCGAAGTGGCCGCCGACGTGCCGCCCCTGCTGATTGGCGACCCGGTGCGTGTTCGTCAGGTCCTGGCCAACCTGATGTCCAACGCCATCAAGTTCACCACCGTGGGCGAGGTCATCACCCTGGTCAAGATGACCCCGGCGGGCGACGTGGAGCTGACCGTCCGGGACACGGGCATCGGCATCCCCGTGCCGGTTCAACAAAAAATCTTCGAGGCCTTCGCGCAGGCCGACGAATCCACCACGCGCCGCTTTGGCGGCACAGGCCTGGGCTTGAGCATCACGCGCTACCTGTGCGAACTCATGGGTGGGCGCATCAGCCTGAGCAGCATCCCCACGCTGGGCTCGACCTTCGTGGTCAGGCTGCCCTTGCCTGCCGTGGCACGCCCTGCCTTGGCTGCCCCCGAATCGGCTGAAGCAGCCGAGCCATCATCGCCACTGGCCGGACAGCGCGTCCTGGTGGTTGAACCGCACCCGGCCACGGCCGCCTTGCTGGTCCGCTACCTGAAGGCCTTGGGCATGGTGACCACCTCGTGCCCGAGCGACCACGAAGCGGCCAAGCTGATGGCCGAAGCGAGCGCAGCGTTTGACCTGGCCGTGCGCTGCAACAGCGCCGGCTCCAGTGCCCCTGCTTTGCTCAGGCGGGTGCCCACGGTGTTGCTGACCTCCCTGGAGGGCGACTTCTCGTCCGACCCCGAGGCCAACCGCCCCGCGCCACTCGTGTGGCTGAGCAAACCCATCCGGCGCCGCAGTTTGCAAGAAGCCTTGCACAACGTGTTCCAGCGGCAACGGGCAACCGACACACAGTGGAGCCGCGCGCCCTCACCCGTCAAGCCCGCGGCCAGCGTGCGTGTGTTGCTGGCCGAAGACCACCCCGTCAACATCATCGTGGCCGAGGAGCAGTTGCGCCAGTTGGGTTGCGATGTCGTCATCGCCAACGATGGCGCCGAGGCCACGCAACTGTGGTCAACCGCTCAGCAGTCACAAACCCCGTTCGACCTGGTGCTGATGGATTGGCACATGCCCGTGCTGGATGGATTGGGCGCCACCGAGGCCATCCGCTTGTACGAGGCGCAACGTGAGCTCAAGCCCACGCCGATCATCGCGCTGACGGCCAATGCCATGAGTGAAGACCGCGAACGCTGCCTGCAAGTCGGCATGGATGACCACCTGGCCAAACCGTTCGGACGCGCCCAGCTGGCGGCGCTGCTGGCGCGCTGGGCGCCGGGCTGGCGCGAGCCTCGGCGATCGCGCCGTGGGCCCAATCCGCCTTCGGTTGCACTGCACTGATCAGATCCCGCTACATTGACCAGGTTGCACTGCCTTACCCAGGAACCTGACCATGGCCAGCCCCCGCCTTCCCACTTATTTCATTTCGCACGGCGGCGGGCCCTGGCCCTGGATGAAGACGCAGATGAACGGGGCTTATGACCAATTAGAAGCCTCGCTGAGGGCCGTGCCCGGCCAATTGGGCCAGACGCCCAAAGCGGTGTTGGTCATCTCCGGCCACTGGGAAGAGCCCGAGTTCACGGTGATGGCCGCGCCCCAGCCCCCGATGATCTACGACTACTCGGGCTTCCCGCAGCACACCTACGCCATCACTTACCCCGCACCGGGCTCACCGGCATTGGCCGAGCGCGTGCAAACGCTGATCAGGGCCGCTGGTTTGCCAGCGCGCTTGGACGCGCAGCGGGGCTTTGACCATGGCACGTTCGTGCCGCTGTTCTCCATCTACCCGGAGGCGCAAGTGCCCGTGCTGCAACTGTCCATGAAAAGCAGCTATGACCCGGCCGAGCACCTGGCCCTGGGCCGAATCCTCGCGCCTTTGCGAGACGAAGGCGTGCTCATCATTGGCAGCGGCTTGAGCTATCACAACCTGCGCGCCTTCGGCCCCGGTGGCCAGGCCGCATCCAAGGCCTTTGACCAATGGCTGCAAAGCGCGTTAGTCGATTCAAGCCCGGCCGAACGGTCCCGGCGCTTGCTCGATTGGGCTTCGGCACCCGCCGCGCGCATGGCGCACCCGCGTGAAGATCACCTCGTGCCGCTGATGGTGGCCGTGGGCGCCGCTGAAGGCGAAAGCGCCCGATGCGTTTACCACGAAGACAACTTCTTCGGCGGCATCACGGTGTCCAGCTTCATGTTCGGCGAAGGTCATGCCCCATTCTGAACAGGACATGGCCCAGCATGGCTTGGGCCAGTTCGTGTTCACCGATGAAAATCTTGCCCACTTCGTCTTGCTCCAACAGTCGGCCTTCGGCCTCGTTGTGGGTGCGCACCACCACCTCGATGGCGGGGTTCAGGGTGCGCGCGATCTCCACCATCTTGCGCACGTTGAACGAATCGGGCGTGGCGATGACGAGCATGCCGGCCCGCGCCACGTGGGCCTGAATCAGCACTGAGGGGTCAGACGCATTGCCCCAGACGGCCGGGATGTTGTTGGCGCGCAGTTGCTCCACCACTTCGCGGTTTTCCTCAGCCACCACAAAAGGCAGATTGCGGTCGACCAGGGCCTGGGCAATGCGGCTGCCCACCCGGCCGTGGCCCACCAGAACCACTTGGCCAGTGAGCACCGATTGGGGCACGGACATGGGCAGCTCGGCTAAGGGGTCGTCGCGCAGTTCCAGGCTGCGCGCCAGTGCCGAGCGCGACCGGATCCAGTTCTGTGCCGGCTCGATGGCCGCGAACAACAATGAATTCAAAGCAATGGATATCAGGGCGCCGGCCAGGATGAGGCTGTAGCCTTCAGGTGTCAGTAGTTTGAGCCCCACGCCCAGCCCTGCCAGGATGAAGGAGAACTCGCCAATCTGCGCCAAGCTGGCGCTGACCGTCAAAGCGCTGTTGAGCGGATAGCGGAAGGCCAGCACCAGCGCCATGGCGGCGAGCGTCTTGCCGACCATAATGATCGCCACCACGACGAGCACCCTGAGTGGCTCTTGCAGCAGCACGCTGGGGTCAAACAGCATGCCCACCGACACGAAAAACAGCACCGAGAAGGCATCGCGCAACGGCAGGGATTCTTCGGCCGCGCGGTGGCTGAATTCCGATTCGCGCATCATCATCCCGGCGAAGAAAGCACCCAGCGCGAAAGACACGTCAAACAGCTTGGCCGAACCATAGGCCACGCCCACTGCCGTGGCCACCACGCACAGCGTGAACAACTCGCGCGAGCCAGTCTTGGCCACCAACCACAGCACCTTCGGGAACACGCGCCGCCCCACCACCAGCATCAGCGCGATGAAGGTGGCCACCTTGCCCAAGGTCAGCCCCAAGGTGAGCCAGAGGCTTTGGCCGGAGGCGGCAGCCTGCGGGTCGGTTGTGCCGCCCAACATGGGTGCCAGCGCCGGCAGCAACACCAGCACCAGCACCATGACCAGGTCTTCCACCACCAACCACCCCACGGCGATGCGGCCGTTGACCGACTCCAGCACGTTGCGCGCTTCCAGCGCCTTGAGCAGCACCACCGTGCTGGCCACCGACAAGGACAGGCCAAAGACCAGGGCTCCACCCAGGCTCCAGCCCCACAACATGGCCGTGCCCATGCCCATGGCGGTCGCCACCGTGATCTGAAGGATGGCCCCCGGGATGGCAATGCGCTTGACGGCCAGAAGATCGGCCAGCGAGAAATGCAGGCCCACGCCCAACATCAACAGCATCACCCCAATTTCGGACAACTGCCCCGCCAGGTCCATGTCTGCAACGAAGCCGGGGGTGGCTGGGCCGATCACGATGCCGGCCAGCAGATAGCCCACCAACGGCGGCACTCTCAGGCGCGAAGCAATGAAGCCGAAAATGAGGGCAAGCCCAAAGCCTGTGGCAATGGTGGAGATCAAGCTGACGTTATGGGGCATGCAGAAGAAGCTCCTGTGAATGGGTGTTCAAAGGTGCAGTCTATCGGCAGTGCGCCAATGCGGATACTCAGGGCTCGATGCGGGGCTGGCCATTGAGTTGATGGCGCATCTTGGAGATCTCGACGTAGACGTCCTTGCGCACCCGCGAGATGCCGCCCAGCGGACGGTGCTCGGCGATCGAATGCCAAGGCGTGAAGGAGCGGATTTCGCAAGCCTCACCCTGCTCAGGCACCTGGGCGCCGATCTGGATCTTGGCCACCGGGATGAAAGGTGACTCCTTTTCTTTCCATTCGAAGGTGGGGTCTTCAATGGGCATGGTGCTGGGCTTGACCCGCGTCTGAACCATGAAATCGAAGCAGGCACCGCCCGTGGCCAATTGCGAGGTCAAGTTGTCGCCCAGGCGATCCTTGGTGTTGGACGTGGTATTGAACGTGCTGCCCGCGCAAGGCTTGGCCGAGAACTTCATCTGCTGGGTGCCCAGCTTGGAAGGCGTGGTGCTCCAGTATTGCGAGGCCAAGGGGTTGACCACCTTGCGGCCCTGGATGGCCAGCAGGATGGCGGTTTCATGGAACAAGTGCGCCGCCAGCCAGCCGGCCGCAGTGAAGGCATTGGTCGACATGGCTTTCTGGAACACCACGTAGTCGTCTGCATCGCGGATGAAGAACACCGGGCTGTTCATCATCAGGAAGTCCTGTGTGCTGGCCGACTGCTCATCGCTCAGCAGCTTCTGGCCGCCCACCCCCATGACCTTGACCGCCATGCCGCGGGCATCGCCAGTGTGGTCGTCCTGGCTTTGGCCTGACCCGTTTGAAAAGCGGACCACCGCGTTGTAGGAACGGGGCGTGGCGAACAGGCCCTGCGCGAGGGCTGGTGGCAGTTGGCCCAGCACGGTGAAGGTGGACTGAACACAGCCATGCGCCTTGCGGTGGGCGTCTCGGAAAGCATGGCCGTTCTCATCAAAGCCCTTTTGAACCATGGCACGGATGCCCGTGACCATGGCGGCCGTGGCCTCCGCCTCGCCAGCGGGGATCAACTCGCCATCAGCCGAGGGGGTGGCTGCGGCCCATACCTGCGGGGCAGTGGCCAGCAAGCAGGCATACAACACGGCTGACAAAACGCGGTGGGTGGACATGGATGAACCTCCGATTTATTTTGAATCGTTAAATGAGAAACGATCAGATCTCAGAGGATAAGCGGTGCCCCTCACTTCACCCATAGGGGAAAGTATCCCAAGCCGGCCTGAACCGTGTCGTCATGGGCTGGCACCACCACCAGCGCAGGGTCTTGCTTGAGCAGTTCACGCATTTGCTCGATGGTGTGTTGGGTTTGCTCCCGGTCTTTGTCCACGATCAGACTGGCGGGCCAGAATTTGGGGCTCCCGTCCTTCAAGGCATCAGCCCGCCACACTGCATCGCCGCAAAAAAAGAAGCGCTTGCCCGAAGCCACGGTGACAAACATGCCGATGGAGCCTGGCGTGTGGCCGAACATGGGCACCAACACCACGGTGCCATCCCCGAACACATCAAGGCTGCGGTCAAAGCCTTTGTAGGGCTGAGGCTTGAAGTCAAGCGCCTGCCAGCGGATGGATTTCAAGGACACCTGCGACGGCCAGCTACCCCCCAGGCCCGGCGCGGCATGCTCTACCACATGCAGCTCTTCAGGCGAGGCCCACACCACCGCTTCGGGGAAATCACCCAACCCGCTCGCGTGATCCCAATGCGCATGACTGAGGAAGATGCGCTCGATCGGCGGGATGCCCGCCTGGTCCAGCTGCTGGCGGGCAGGCACCACCGGGTCGTCGTACTTGAAGAAGGCCCGGGCCCACCAAGGCATGTCTTGTTGGTATTGCTGGGCGACTTTGCTGCCCAGGCCCGAATCAAACAGAAAGTGGGTCTGGCCATGCTTGACGAGGATGGCCGAGAAATTGCCATCGACCTTGGTGGTGAATCCACCACCCGACACCATCATGCCTTTGAGCGCGGTGGTCTTGCCGGTTTTGACGATGGCGAATTCGACGCCTGCTTTGGCTTGCGCGTGGGCCGACCAACTGGCCAGCGCCATGACGAGGGGCAACAAATACTTGAACATCAGAACGCTCCCTTGGCGGATTGGATGAGGATGGACAGGTGGGTTTTGAGGCGGCGCAAAGGATCGCAGTTGTGCTGGGCACGAGCGAGCAGCAAAGCGCCTTCGACCAGCATCAACAGGTTCTCGGCCAAGAAGGCCGCCTGCGCGATGCCATGGCCGCTGAAGTAGGCCTGCAGGCCGTCTTGCCACAGGCGATAGGCGCGAGCACACGCCTCGCGGATCTCAGGTGTGAGGGACGCCTGCTCCAGCGTGGTGGTGGCCACGGGGCAGCCTTTGGTGAAGTTGGAGGATTCCAGCTCCGCGATGAAGAAGTCGATGACCGCCGCAATGGCGGACTCGGGACGGGCATGTGGCAAGCACAGCGCGGTCAAGGCTTGGGCCAGCTGCGTGGCTGATTGGTCCAGCGCAGCCACGGCCAGGGCCACCTTGCCCCCCGGAAAGTAGTGGTACAGCGAGCCCTTGGGCGCACCACTTTCAGCCACGATCTGGTTCAAACCAGTGTTGTGGTATCCGGCGGTTTGCAGCAGGCGTGCGGTGGTGTCGATCAATCGTTGTCTGGCATTCATGGCGCAATTATAACGACTGGTCTACATATTATTCAAGGCCGCGTGGCTGCAAGGTTGATGGCGGCATGACACGATGCCTCTCCCGAAGATTTGCGCAGGTTTGGAGAACTCATGAAATACCGCGAACTGGGCCGCACTGGCCTGAAGGTCAGCCTGATCGCTTTGGGCACCATGACCTGGGGCGAGCAAAACACGGAAGCTGAGGCCCACGAGCAATTGGATGTGGCGCTGGATTCAGGCATCAACCTGATCGACACCGCCGAGATGTACCCCGTGCCGCCCAAGCCCCAGACCCAGGGCCTGACCGAGCAGTACATCGGCACCTGGCTGAAAAAGACTGGCCGCCGCCAAGACATCGTGCTGGCCACCAAGGCCGCCGGCCCCTCGCACCAGGCCGCGCGCCCCTCGCACATCCGCGGCGGGCGCCTGAACTTCAACCGGCAGAACCTGTTTGAAGCGGTGAATGACAGCCTGAAGCGCCTGCAGACCGAGCACATCGACCTGTACCAATTGCACTGGCCTGACCGCCCCACCAACATCTTTGGCCAGCGCAATTACGAGCACATCAAGGACGCGGTGACCGTGCCAATCCTGGAGACGCTGGAGGCGCTGCAAGACCTGGTCAAGGCCGGCAAGATCCGCCACTTTGGCGTGTCCAATGAATCGCCTTGGGGGCTGGGCAAGTTCATTCACCACGCCGAGACCCGTGATTTGCCACGCATGGCCAGCATCCAGAACGCCTACAGCCTGGTCAACCGCAGTTTTGAGACGGGCCTGTCAGAAATGTCATTGCATGAAGACGTGGGCCTGCTGGCTTATTCGCCACTGGCCTTCGGCGTGCTGAGTGGCAAGTACCTCAATGGCCAGCGCCCAGCTGGCGCCCGATTGACCTTGTTCGATCGCTTCACGCGTTACCACGGCGAGAACACCGGGCTGGCCACGCAGGCTTACGTGGATCTGTTCAGGCAGCATGGCATCGATCCTGCGCAAGGCGCCCTCGCCTTCGTGAATGGCCGCGACTTTGTCACCAGCAACATCATTGGCGCGACCACCTTGGCGCAATTGCGCAGCAACATTGCCAGCGTGGATGTGAGCCTGCCGCAGGCGGTGCTGGACGGCATAAACGCCATCCATGACCGCTACCCCAACCCGGCGCCTTGAGCGATCTGCGACACCGCCAAGCGGGCCACCTTGCGCACTTCCGGATCAGGGTCGGCCAAGGCGCCTTCCAAGGCCACCAAGGCAGAGCGGTCGCGGATCTCGCCCAGGGCAATGACCGATTCCTTGCGCAGGTTGACGATGCTGTGCGAGAGCAGGCTTGCCACCACCGGCACCGCCTGAATCAGCCGCAATTGGCCCAGCGCGCGAACGGCGCGCTGGCGCACTTGCCAATAGGCGTCGTCCAAGGCGGCGATCAAGGCGCTGCCTGCGCCGGGCAGCTTCAGCTTGCCCAAGGTGGTGGCGGCCTCTTCGCGAACCTGCCAGGCCGCGTCGGCCAGCGCAGCCAGCAAGGCGGGCAAGACACGGTCGTCGGGCGCATAGCCCAGGGCGCCCACCGCGGCGTGGCGCACCTCCGCTTGCGCATCGTGTTGGGCGATCCAGGCCAGGCCGCTCAAGGCCGCTTCCTGCTTGAGCCACCCCAGTACGCCCACGGCCTCCAGCCGCACACGGGCGTCGGCATCGTCCAGGCATTGCAAGGCCGGTGTGTAGCTTTCGGGCACGCGCAGTTCGCGCAAGGCCCGCAAGGCACTGGCACGCACAAACGCATCAGCATGCTGCACCGCGGGCAGCAACGAGGTTCCGGCCGTGCTCAGTTTGAGTTCACTCAAGCTGTGGGCCGCGGCTTCTCGCACTTCCTGCACGGGGTCTTCCAGGGCGTCAACCAAGGCTTGCACGGTGGCGTCCTGCTCCCAATAAGCCAGGCGTTCGGCGGCCTCGGTGCGCACTTCGGCATCGGTGTCCTTCAACGCTTGCAGCAACCAGGGCACCAGGTCTTCATCCTCCAGTTCGGCCACTTCAATCAAGGCCAGGCGGCGGAGGGTGGCGTCATCGCTGGTCAGGCGGGCGTGCAAATCAGGGTTTGAAAAAGTCAGCAAAGGCAGGTTCATGGCGTCAGACAGCGAAACGAAGTCGCTCGGCAGAAAGTTCGGGGGCCATGCCCAGAGGACTGAGTCGGTCCAGGGGCAAGGTCGTGTCGGGGTGGCGCAGCAGGTCCAGGCAATGCCGCTTGAGGCGCGAGAACGCGGGCGTGGTCAGCACCTCGTGCCGACGAGGGCGGTGCTCGGTCAGGCTCAGCTCGTCGATGATGCGGCCAGGTCGGGGGCTCATCACCAGGATGCGGTCGGCCAGGAACAAGGCTTCATCGATGTCGTGCGTCACGAAGACCACGGTGGTGCGCAAGCGCGTCCACAGGTCAACCAGCAGCTCCTGCATCTTCAAGCGCGTCAAGGCGTCCAGTGCCCCAAAAGGCTCGTCCATCAAGAGCACGCGGGGTTGGTTGATCAGCACGCGAGCGATCTCGACGCGCTGCTGCATGCCGCCCGACAACTGAGATGGAAAGCGCTCTTCAAAGCCCGCCAACCCCACTTGCTCCAGCAGTTCGCGGGCTCGCTGATGACGCTCGGGCTTGGCGATGCCGCGCATCTTCAGGCCATAGGCCACGTTGTCAATCACGTTCAGCCAAGGGAACAAGGTGTGGTGCTGAAACACGAGGCCCCGCTCCGGGCTTGGCCCCTGGATGGTTTGGCCGGCCAGGCTCAAGCTGCCTTGGGTGGCACGCAAGTGACCCGCCAACGCCCCCAGTAAGGTGGACTTGCCGCAACCCGATGGGCCCAGCAGGCAAACGAACTCACCCGCGGCCACCGACAGCGAGATGTCTTGCAAGGCCAGGAAGCGTTGGCTGCCCTGCCCCAGGTACAGCGAGACGTGGTCAATGTCCAACTGGCTCATGGCTTGCCTCCTTCGGGCCGGTACCAGGGCATGAGCCAAGCGCCGGTGCGCCGGATCAAGGCGCTGCTGCCCATGCCCAGCACGCCGATCAACAGCATGCCCACGATGATGTTGGCGTAGTTCTGCACGGTGTAGGACTCCCAGGTGTAGTAGCCGATGCCGTATTGCCCCGAGATCATCTCGGCCGTGACCAGGCAAAACCAGCAGGTGCCCATGCCGATGGACAAGCCGGTGACGATATTCGGCGCGGACGAGGGCAGGATGACCTGCGTGAACAAGCGCCAGGGCCCCGTGCCCAGGCTGCGCGCTGAAGCCACCAGCCTGGCATCCACATGCTCCACACCATGGATGGTGTTGAGCAGGATCGGGAACAAGGCGCCAATGAAGGTGATGTAGATCATGCTCACCTCAGACGAAGGGAACATCAGGATCGACAGGGGGATCCAGGCCACGGCCGGGATGGGGCGCAGCACTTCCAGCGGTGGCAGCATGAGTTGCCGAGCCCATGCAAAGCGACCAATGGCCAAGCCCAGTCCCACGCCCAAGGCCCCTGCGGCCACAAAGCCCACAAACACACGCCACAGGCTGTAACCCAGGTGCGACCAGATCTTGGGCGATTGGGCGAAGTCCCAGGCCGCCCTCAGCACCTCCAACGGTGGCGGCACGTTCTCGAAAGTCAGAAAGCCCAGGTGCCAACGCTGGCTGGCGGCCACATGCCATACCAAGATGCTCAGCAACAGCGAGGCCGCCTGCACCAGCAGGTTGCGCCAACGCGGCCACCACGGCTGGGCGTTCAGTGCGGTCGCCCTGGCTTCGGTGTCAATGACACCGCCAGGACCGCTCAACTCCACGACGGATGAGTGCATGCTTGCCTCCGATCAAGTCAGGTCAGCGCGGCGCTTTGGCCAAGGCGCGTGCGGCAGCAAAGTCCAGCAACTTGCCACTGTTGGTTTTGGCATAAGCGGCGGCTGCATCTTTTTGCAAGAAAGCGCTGAGCTGGCCCTTGGCATCAATGGCATACCAAGAGAGGTTGCCGAACAGCTTGATGCGGTGGATCAAATCGTGCACATACACGGCGCGGGCCACTTTGCCGCCTTGCTCGATGGTGCGCAGATCGGCCAAGGCTCCTTCGATCGTGGCGTAGTGGCGAACCTTGGGCTCGCCCTTGACCCAGAGGCCTGCCACGCGCTGGGTGTCGGTGATGGGCTTGCCGGTGACCGCATCATTGGCCTTCAAGGCCAGCTTGTCGTAGTTCTTCAAACGTGCCTCGTAGTTCAAGCCCGATTGCTTGAAGGCGTCGCGGATGAAGCGGTCATCGATGAAGCTGTTCACGTCCAAATCCACATCAGTTCGCTTCAGGAAGTGCAAGGTGTCGATCGACGTCTTCAAGGCCTGGCGGTACTCGGGCTTCCAGGTGAAGTCGCGCGTCTGCAGGCCCAGCGGGCCATGGAACAGGTAGTTCACCGGCGCCTCAATGCCAGTCACCTTCTCGATCAGTTCGCTGTACTTTTCAGGCTCGGCGGCGAACAGGCGATCGGCTTCGATGGCCGCGCGCAGGTAGGCGGTGACGATCTCGGGATACTTTTTGGCGTACTCGGCACTCACCAATGAGCCATGGTAAGTGGGCGCATTGGCCTGGGCGCCATCAAAGATCTTGCGCGCAATGCCCCGGTACGGGAACAGTTCGGCAAAGGGCACGAAATCGGCATGCGCTTCGATCTTGTTGGCCTGCAAGGCTGGGCCGGCCACCTCGGGCGCCTGCGTGATGATGTTCACGTCCTTCTCGGGGTCAATGCCCTGTGACTTCAAGGCGCGCAAGAGCATGCCGTGGGCGGTGGAGGCGAATGGCACCGAGATGGTCTTGCCACGCAACTCCGAGATCGACTTGATGCTTGATCCGTTAGGCACCACGATGCCATTGCCACTGCCCAGTGTGCTGCCCGACAGCACGGTGATGAACAGGCTCTTCTTGCCGGCCTTCTGGAAAGCCGCGCCGTTGGCCGAGCCCGGGAAGTCGGCCATGGCGCCGATGTCCAGCTTGTCGGCCACCATCTCATTGGTCAGCGGCGCGCCCGAGGTGAAGTTCTTCCACTGGATGTCGTAGGTGGCGCCCTTGTACTTGCCGTCCTTGGGCAGGTACTTGTCCAGCAGCTTCAGCTCGCGGATCAGCAGGCCACCCGTGGCGCAGTTGATGGTGGTGTCCTGTGTGCCAAGGGCGATGCGGATGGTCTCGGCATGGACCGAAGCGGCAGCGGCCAGGGCCACCAATGCCAGCAGAGGTTTGCGGAAGAAAGTCATGACGTCAAAATCCTTTTAAACACTAATTCAACGCAACAGATAAGGGATGGCCACCTTGATGGCGCCCGTGGGGCAGTCCTTCTCGCAAGGCATGCAGTACCAGCACTCGTCGTGCTTCATGTAGGCCTTGTTGGTAGCCGGGTCGATGGCCAGGATGTCCATCGGGCACACATCGACGCAAACGGTGCAGCCTTTGTGGGCAATGCACAGCTCCTCATCGACGGTCACGGCGGCATCGCTCATCTCGGCGATTTGTCTTGGGGTGAAAGCCATGGTCTTGTCCTTTCAGGCGGCCAGGGGCTGCGTGATGCGCAGCTTTTCGTAGGCGGTTTTTTCTTCGTCATCCAGCGGCAGGATGTAGGGCTCAATGGCGCGTTTGGCGCTCGTCATCTCGCCATGTGCCCCCTTCATCAGATGCGCGTGGCAGAACCAGTCGGTGTCGTTACGCTGTGGGTAGTCCACCCGCATGTGGTACAGGCCCCAACGGCTTTCGGTGCGGAACAGCGAGGCCCGCGCGGCCATCTCGGCACAATCGCGGATCACCGACACCTCGGCGGCACGCATCAGTTCATGGGCATCGCGTGCGTGCAACTGCGACAGGTCTTCCTGGATCTCGGCAAAGCGCTGCAGGCCGATCTCCATCTTGCGCGTCACCTTGGGCGGCTGCAGGTAGTCGTTGACCATTCGGCGCAGCTTGTACTCCACCTGCAAGGGTGGCAGGCCGCTGTCACGCTTCAAGGGCGCGTAGATGCGCTCGCGCTCGCGCTCGATCTGCCCGGCATCCAGTGCCTTGAAATCGTTCGAGGCAATGTAATCAGCGGCGTTGTGCCCGGCGAACCAGCCATAGGTGAAGGCGCCCAGCATGTAGTTGTGCGGCACGGCCGCCATGTCGCCCGCGGCATACAAGCCCTTCACCGTGGTCTCGGCACGCTCGTTCACGTAAACGCCTGAGGCGCTGTGCCCGCTGCAAAACCCGATTTCCGAGATGTGCATCTCGATCATCTGCGTGCGGTAGTCGTTGCCACGGCCTTCGTGGAAGCGGCCACGGCTGGGCCGCTCATTGCTGTGCAGAATGGTCTCGATGGTCTGGATGGTTTCCTCGGCCAGGTGGTCCAACTTCAAGAAGACCGGGCCGTTGCCGCCTTGCAGCTCCTGGTAGAACTCCAGCATCATCTGGCCGCTCCAGTAGTCGCACTCGATGAAGCGCTCGCCCTTGCCATTGGCCGTGTAGCCGCCCAACGGGCCTGTCACGTAGGCGCAGGCCGGGCCGTTGTAGTCCTTGATCAACGGGTTGACCTGGAAGCACTCTAAGTTAGACAGCTCAGCACCTGCGTGGTACGCCATGGCATAACCATCGCCCGCATTGGTGGGGTTTTCGTAGGTGCCCATCAGGTAGCCAGACGATGGCAGGCCCAGGCGGCCAGCCGCGCCGCACGCCAGGATCACGGCCTTCGCCTTGACCACATAAAAGTCGGCCGTGCGGCAGTCAAAGCCCATCACGCCGTTCACGCTGCCATCATCGGCGGTCAGCAAGCGCGTGGCCACGATGCGGTTGGTGATCTCGACCCGCGCCCGCTTGAGCTGCCGGTACAGCACCTTCTTGACGTCGTGCCCTTCGGGCATGGGAAGCACGTAGGTGCCCATGTGGTGCACCTTCTTCATGGCGTAGTCGCCAGTGGCGTCCTTCTCGAACTTCACGCCCCACTTGTCCAGTTGCTCGATGGTGGTGAAGCTGTGCTTGGCGTAGGCGTAAACGGCCGACTGGTTCACGATGCCGTCATTGGCCACCGTGATCTCCTTGGTGTATTGCTCGGGCGTGGCAAAGCCCGGCACGATGGCATTGTTCAAGCCGTCCATGCCCATGGAGATCGCGCCACTGCGCTTCACATGGGCCTTGTCAATCAACAGCACCCGCAGGTCCTTGTTCTTTTCCTTGGCCTTGATGGCCGCCATGGGGCCGGCGGTGCCGCCACCAACAACCACCAGGTCGTATTCAAGTTCGTGGGTTTGCATGGGCTTTCTCTTTCAATCCTTGGCAGCGGTTTGGCGCTCGGCGCGCAGGCGGTACTGGAATGCATCGCCTCTGAAGTACAAAAATTCGTAGTCGACGGGTCGGCCTTGTTCGTCGTGGGTCAGGCGCTCGATGCGCAGCACCGGCAGGCCTTCCTCCACCGCCAAAGCCTGGGCAATGTCTTCGTCGGCCATGGTGGCGTCGATCGAAATGTCGGCATGGCCCAAGAGCACGCCGCAGTCGTTTTCCAAGATCAGGAAGATGTCTCGCGTCACCAGATCGGCTTGCGCCAGGCGTCGTCCGAGGGCTTCACTCACCCAGGTCAGCTCCAGCGACACCGGCTCGCGGTTCAGCAGGCGCACACGGCGGATCTCAGTCACCACCGTGTCTTGCGGCACCTTCAGGTTGCGCGCAACCCCAGCGCTGGCCGGCACAAACTGCAAGCTCTTCAACTGGTTGATGACCTCGTGGCCCATGGCCGTCATCGATTCGGCGAAGCCCTGCAAGGTACTGACGTTCTGGAAAGCCTTGGGCTTGGACACAAAGCTGCCCTTGCCATGGATCTTGAAAATCAAGCCTTCCTTTTGCAGATCGCCCAACGCTTGGCGAACCGTGATGCGGCTGGCCGCGAACATGGCGCACAGCTCGCTTTCGGACGGCATCTGGCCACCAGCCACATAGCTGCCATCCAAAATCTTTTCTCTCAAAGTGTTCTTGATCTGCCCATACAACGGCGTGGCCGGCAGGGTGATCAGCGTCGCTGATTTCATCGCGCTTCATCTTGTTATGACAAGTTGATGCGAGTCTAGAGAGCCCTCTTCTTCCAGCAAAGAAACGATTTCAACGATCGATATGCACTTTTCTCAGCGCACGATTCAACGGTGCCGATTGGCGACGGCAAAGATCAGGTAACGCTCGAGGCGAATGCCTTTGGGGGTGGTCAGCGGCGCCAGTTTTTCGGCCACGGCTTGCCTTAGCTGCTCGTACTGGTCTTCGTCCAGGCCTTGCAGAAAGTTGCCAAACGCGCTGTTCAAGTTGAAGGCCAGCACATCATCCAGGGTGGCGTGGTAATCCACCAGCACCTCGTCAGACAAGGTGTGGCTGGAGAAGCCCGCCTGGTTGATCATGGCCGACAGCGAACGCCAAGCCACGGCATGCGGAACATCAGGCGGCACCCTGCTCATGTCCACGCCTTCAACCCGCGACAGCGCCTCCATCAACAGGCGAACCCGCTGATCAGGACGAGCACGGTTGGCCACACTCAAACCCAGGCGGCCATTTTTTCTCAGCACACGCGTGACTTCATTCAAGGCCTTGGCTTGATCGCCGCTCCAGTGCAAGACGTTGTTCAGGCAGGCCAGGTCAAAGTAGCCCGACTCGAAGCGAGACAGGTCGTCACCCGATCCAACACTGGCCTTGAACACTGATGGGCAGCGCCGTGCCGCGATGGCCACGCGCAAGGGTAGAGGATCAATGCCGACCACCTCGCCACCCGCGCCCACGATGTGCGCCACATGCTCGCTCAGGCGGCCCGAGCCGCAGCCGATGTCCAGCACCTTGTGGCCCTGCGACACACCCAGGGCGCGGATCAGCCGCAGCCCATCCTCGTGCCTGATGTCGTCGTGTTGCTGGGCCAAGTCGGGCTGGTTCAAGGTCAAGCTGAACATGTCTGGCTCCTCGTGGTGTGCCAGTGTTCTCAGCACAAACCATACCTGTCGGTGTGAGCCATGTCAGGCCTGGTCCAAGCAAACATTGCTGGGATCGCAGCAAGCGCGCTGTCTTGAAATGCTGCCTTTGCAGCATCGGCGACACGCAAATCACCAGCATTGATCGATGTTTGCACGCATGAGGCGCCCTCTTCATCAGATATACGTGGAAATGAGCTAGAGCTTTGGCACAATCACGCTGCCCGCTTTCGGGTGCAACGGATAAAAGCGTCACATGAACAAAACCGAACTGATCCAGCATTTGGCCACCAAGCATGACCTGACCAAGGCCGATGCTGGTCGCGTCCTGGAAACCTTGCTGGACGTGATTGTCTCCACCGTCAAGAAAGGCGACTCCTTGACGATCCCTGGATTCGGCTCTTTCAAGCAACACGCCCGCGCTGCCCGCAGCGGCGTCAACCCCAGCACTGGCGCCAAGATCAAGATCGCCGCCGCCAAGCTGCCCAAGTTCACACCTGGCGCCACCTTCAAGGCCGCCGTCGATCCCAAGGCTGCTGCCCGCAAGGCTGCCAAGGCACCTGCCCCCAAGGCCGCTGCTAAGAAGGCCCCTGCCAAAAAGGCCGCTGCCGCCAAGAAAGCCAAGAAGGCTTGATTGACCTGAGGTGCGGGGCCCAACGCGGGCCCTGCACCCTTGCACGCTTCCCAAGCATGCATATGCCAATCGCTTCGTTGTGAACACCTGGCTTGGGTGGATACCCTCAGCCCATCGCACAGCAACAACGAAGCCGCTCCATGACCATTTCCGCCATCAATGTCCGCAATCAGTTCCGCGGCAAAGTACGAGCCATCATCGAAGGCCCGGTGGTTTCGGAAATCGAAGTCGAAACCCCTTCCGGCCTGATCGTCTCTTCAGTCATCACATCCCGGTCTGTCAGGCAACTCGGCCTGGTCGAAGGCTCCGATGTGATCGCCCTGGTCAAATCAACCGAGGTGTCGATCGCCACCCTGTGATGCAAGGCTCTCTGCCAATGCGGCACACCGCGCGCATATGCAGACCTGGCCGCGCTGATCCTCAGGCACCCGTGCCAACAGCGCCGCACTGAACGTGGCTTGCTGGCACCAGCACGAGGCCGCATCTGCGCCCGCCGCCACCGCGCAAGCGTTGGAGCCGCCGCAAAGGGGGCAATCGGTTTGGGGCAAAGTCATGGATGCACTTTATCCGATGCAGGCCGCCGCGTATCCTTAAGCAACAGATGTGTGCGAGCCGCACCCGTTGGGGGCCACGGCGGCCAGTTCGATGCATCAACTTACAGATCAAGCTGGGCCACCGTTATGGTCGCCACCTTGCTTTAACGGAGGTTGGACATGGAACAAATGATGCAAGCTTATGCAGGGCGTGATGCGGTGATCGTGCGCGTGCCAGTGGGCGGTCGGGGCGTGCGCGTGCTGGTGTCCAGAGAAGCCCTGGAAGAACGGTTCGCCGCAGGGCCCGCACCACAAGACTGGGTGTATGCCTACCAATCACACGCCGAAGTGATCGATGCGGTCGTGCGTGCCAAAGTGGCCAAGGCCAGCCCCGAACCGGTGGTCATCTCCAAGCATGACTTTCCGCTGGTGCAGTGACCGTCATTTCAAGTTCGTGATCGCCAACATGATGATCACGAACAAGGCGACACCTGCATCGACCCACCAGTCTGATTTTTGTCTCATGGTGTGAACCCCTTTCCCTTGGTGCTGGCGCTTCACGGAAAGCGATTGTTCATCCGATCAAGGCCACTTGCAATTCAATTTCGACGCAAGAAGGGCCTTTCAAAAAATCCATGCAATTGGCGTAGTAAGCAACTGCGCCAGGGCGCTGCCAGATCGTGCGGCGGGATCAATCGCGCCCGTCATCAAGGTGTCATAAATTCACGGCCGACTTGGGCTATATTTATTGTATAAATCGTTTATATCAATTCATAAAGCAGTCACCATGAGCATTACCGACACAGCAACCGACAAGCCCAGCACGGTCGCCGCCAAAAGCACCAAGCCCGCAGCAGCACCCGCCAAAAAGGTCGCGGTCAAGAAGTCCCCAAAAGCCGCGGCCACAGCGCCCGCCGCCAAGAAAGCCGCGCCACCCAAAGTTGCCGCCAAGCCCACCGTGGTGGCCACCACCCCCGTCAAGATCAACAGCCCGGCCAAGGTCAAGCAAAAGCTGGTGCGCGACAGCTTCACCATGCCGCGTGCCGACTTCAGCCTGATCAACTCGCTCAAGGAGCGCGCCCTGACGTTTCGCCGCCCCACCAAGAAAAGCGAGTTGTTGCGCGCCGGGCTTCACGCCCTGTCATCACTGCCCGATGCCAAACTGAAGCTGGTGCTGGAAGGCCTGGTTCCACTGAAAACCGGCCGGCCCAAGAAAGGCGAATGAGCCGTTCGGCTCATGCCTGAAACTGCGCCAACACCATGGCCAAGCTCTTTCGCCTCGACAAGCGCAGCTTTGTCCCGTCGCAAACGCCGCAACGTTTGACGGGCCATGACGCGCCCGAGGCCCTGATCGAGCTGAGCGATCTTCAGCGCATCCTTGATGAGGCGGGCTCGCAGGTCGAGGTCACCCAGTTGTGCGAGGTGCAAGCCGGCCCGCACCGCTTCCCGGTGCAAGCCATCGCTTTGGGCAACCCGAGCAAGCAGGTTCCGGCGGTCGGCTTCTTTGGTGGGGTGCATGGCCTGGAGCGCATTGGTTCGCGCGTGGTCATGGCCTACCTGCGCAGCCTGGTCATGCGCTTGAAATGGGACCATCAACTGCACCGCCAGCTGGAATCCATCCGCCTGGTGTTCATGCCCATCGTCAACCCGGGCGGCTTGTGGGCCGGCACGCGCGCCAACCCCCGTGGCGTCGATCTGATGCGCAACGCGCCCGTGAACGCGAGCGAGCCTGTTCCTTTCATGCTCGGTGGCCAGCGCCTCAGCCCCGCCCTGCCCTGGTACCGCGGGCCGGCTGGCGCCCCCATGGAGCTTGAAAGCCAAGCACTGTGCCAGGTCGTTGAGCAAGAGTTGCTCAGCCGCCGGTTCAGCATGTCCATCGATTGCCACTCCGGCTTCGGCATGGTTGACCGCATCTGGTTTCCACACGCTCACACCACCCAGCCCATCAGGCACCTTCCCGACATGCTGGCGCTGAACCAGATCTTCGACCAGGCCTACCCTCATCACCGCTACGTGTTCGAACCGCAAAGCCGGCAGTACCTCACCCACGGCGATCTCTGGGATCACCTTTATCTGCGCGCCTGCACCCAAGAAGACCGGACCCTGCTGCCCCTGACCTTGGAGATGGGCTCCTGGCTTTGGATCAAGAAAAATCCACGGCAGATCTTTTCCAAGCAAGGCATCTTCAACCCCATGGCCGAACACCGGCAGCAGCGTGTGTTGCGCCGCCACATGGCCTGGCTGGACTTCATCACCCACGCTGCAGCCAGCCATGCCAGCTGGGTGCCTGAAGGCCCGGCAAGGCACGCACATCGCCAAGCCGCCAACGAACGCTGGTACGGATGACTGGCCCAAACCATGTGCCCGAGACCTGGGTGTTGCTGCGCGGACTGACCCGCGAACAAAGGCACTGGGGTGACTTTCCCGGCTTGCTGGCCACCGAGCTGCCAGGCGCCCGCATCGTGCCTCTGGACTTGCCTGGCAACGGCCGCTTGTGCGCCCTGCCCAGCCCCGCCGCCGTGCCCGAGATGGCGGAGCACTGCCGGGCCGAACTGGCTCGCCAAGGCATTGCGCCGCCCTACCACGTGCTGGCCATGTCGCTGGGCGCCATGGTGACCACCGCGTGGGCACTCAAGCACCCGAACGACATCCACGGCTGCGTGCTCATCAACACCAGCATGCGCCCGTTCAGCCCGTTCTACCGGCGCCTGCGGCCTCGTAACTACCCTTTGATGCTCAAGCTGGCCCTGGTGGGGGGCACCGACAGGCAATGGGAGGAAGCCATCATGGCGATCACCACCCGCCACCCACCTCAGCGCGAGCAACGTTTGCAAGACTGGATCGCTTTCCGCGGCGGGTGCCCCGTCTCGCGCGCCAATGCGCTGCGCCAGCTGTGGGCTGCCGCGCGCTACACCGCCCCCATGGAAGGGCCCTCAGTCCGCACCTTGATCTTGAGCAGCGCGCAGGATGGCTTGGTGGCCCCGCAATGCTCACGGCAACTGGCCGCCAGCTGGAACACCGACTTCGCCGATCACCCCAGCGCCGGCCACGACCTGCCGCTGGACGATGGCCGCTGGGTGGCCGCGGAGGTCAGGAAATGGCACAACGCCGAATCAGGTCGCTGAAGAAGCCGCCACGTGTTTAGCGCCCGGCACCATGATCACCACGTCAGACAAGGGATAGGCCACGCAAGGCAGTATGTAGCCATCGTGCTTTTCTTCCGCACTCAGACCGGGCCACTCGATGCGGTACGCCACCTGGCCGCTGACCAATCTGCACAGGCAAGTTCGGCAGGTGCCATTGCGGCAGGAGCGCGGCAACTCAATGCTGGCGGCCAACGCGCTGGCCAATAAAGTTTGGTCGGCCGACACCCTCAGGCGCGTGCCCATTGGCTCGATGCCCAACTCATGCAAACCTGTACCGCTGACTTCACCCATCCACTGCTCCAAGCACAGGCACGCCATTTGCCAGCCCAAGCAGGTAACGCCCCTGGAAACCAACGTGAACGATACCCTGCAATCTCCCTCCTCCTCAAGCACCAACGCGTATGAACCTGTGTCCTCCCGGGCCTACCGTTGCCGTTGTGGGCGCCCTGTCTTCTTCCGCAACTCTGTGTGCTTGGCCTGCCGGACACCCTTGGGCTACGAGCCCATCCAGGCCCGCGTCATTCCGCTGGACCCTGCCGAGGAACCCAATGTCTTAGTGCGTGCAAGCCCGCTTCAAGGCCAAGACCCGAATCCGGACCAGAGCCCAGGCGAAAAATACGTCCGCTGCGCCAACTTCACCAGCGCGGCCCAGTGCAATTGGCTGCTGCCCCAATCTCAGGCCGCCCAAGGCGTCACGCTGTGCCAGGCCTGCCGCCTGAACCGCACCATTCCCGATCTGTCCAATCCTGAGAACCAGGAGTTGTGGCGCCGCACCGAGACGGCCAAAAGGCGGCTGGTGTCCCAGCTGATCGCCTTGAAGCTGCCCGTGGCGTCCAAAGTGGGCGAGGACCCGGAACGTGGTCTGGCCTACGACTTTCTGCGATCACAGCCCACCGAGCCCAGGGTGCTGACCGGCCACGACTGCGGCCTGATCACCATCAACCTGGAAGAAGCCGACGACCCCACGCGCGAGCGAACACGCAAAAGCATGGGCGAACCGTACCGCACGCTCCTCGGTCACTTCCGCCATGAGGTCGGTCACTATTACTGGGATCGCCTGGTGGACCACACCGATTGGCTCGAACCTTACCGAGCCCTGTTTGGCGATGAGCGCCAGGACTATGACGAGGCCGTCAAAATCCACTACCAAACAGGCGCCCCGCTGGACTGGGGTGTGCATTTCGTCAGCGCCTACGCGTCTACCCACCCCTGGGAAGACTGGGCCGAAACCTGGGCCCACTACCTGCACATGGTGGACACCGCCGACACGGCCGCCAGCTTTGGGATCGACCCTGCGCGGATCGGCCTGGAAACCGAACCCTTTGACACCGAAGTGCTTTGGAACAAGGACACCGGGGCTGAGGGAGAAACTTTCCTGGCGTTGGTGAACGACTGGGTGGGCCTGACGGCCGTGATGAACGAGATGTCGCGCAGCATGGGGCAGCCCGACTTCTACCCCTTCGTGCTGTCGCGGGAGGTGGTCACCAAGCTGCACTTCATCCACTGCGTGATTCACGCTCCCTGGCAATAGCCACCGCCTCTAGCCGTTGGGTGCGCCTTGCTGCTCGCCCCACGTACCCACCTCAATCTCAGCCCATTCTTCGGGTGGCACATGGCCTCGCACGTCTTGCCACAGCTCCACCGCCACCAGTGTGGCCAAGCTGGGGCGTAACTGGGGGCGCAGTTCGGCAATGCGCTGCGCGCAACGCTGGATCCAGGTGTTTTTGAGCTGCGCATTCATACTGTTATTTTATACAGTATTCTCGAGCCAAGCTACCCCACCCACATGACAATCAAGGTTCCTGCCAAGGCCAGCGCCGCACTGATGTCGACCCCCCAGTCACCCAGCAGACGTGAGAACAAAGACTTGGACGAGGTGGGCTTCATGCTGGGCTCCATATTGGGTGGTTGATCAACACAAGGGAACTCAAGATTGGCTTGCTCGTGTGACATGGGGAAGACAGACCATGCTCAGCATGGCCTAACCGGGGCACACCCTGGCTGGTTTGGGCGCTGGTTGCCACTACCATGGCCTGACCATCTTCCCGGAACTGAGCCATGACCATTGAAGAACGCATCGACAAGCTGGAAGAGGACATCGCGCAGCTCACCGTGCAGAACAGCGAGCTGGTTGCGCTGCTGCAAAATTTGGGGGGCCACCAGCGGATGTACCACGCGGCCATCGAGTCGATCATCATCTCCCACCCTTATCCCCAAGCGCTGCGGCCCGTGCTTGAAACACTGCTGGCGGCGGTCGATGCGGCCATCGTGGCCCGCGCCGAATCCGATGACCATCTGGAAGGCGCGCAAGCCAGCCAGGAATGCTTGATGGCAGCCCTGGATGAAGCCGAGCGTTTGAGCGAGCTTGAAGACGGCGACGCCTGATACGGCCAGCCGACAATGCTGCATGGCCAATTACCAGGGCCACGTCAGGATTCCCACCACGGTGCACAGCATCAAGGCAAAGTCCAGGCACCAGTCCAAGCTGATGCGCCCTGTCTGAGCCCTTCTAGCGCCTCCACCCCGTTCTTGCGGAACTCGCACGATCTCGGCTTTAGGGCGGCATCCCCAGGACACCACCTCCAGGTAGGCACGCCGCTCTGGCGGGATGATGCCTTGTTCCTCATCCCAGAGATCCTTGGCCGCCAGGGCGGCAACGCGCGGGCGCAACACGGGCTGAAGCTCCATCAGGCGCCGCGCGCATTGCTCGATCCATTGGTCTTTAAGTGGCGCTCTCATACTGTATATTTGTACAGTACTTTGATGAACTTGTGAAGCGCCTACGGAGTCACCACGCTGCTGCCCAGACTACTTGGATTTGGTCTTGCAGGCGCCCCCAAACAAAGCCAGCAACCCCAAGTGCCATCAGGGCGAAAGTTCCACCCGAACAAAGGATTGAAGCAGGACAGGGCCTTGCTAGACTTCCCCCTTTGATGTTTTTCAGGGAGTGGGGATGTTCAAGAAGATGGGATGGGCTGTTGGGTTCTTGTTGGTCTGCACGACCGCGCAAGCCACCTCTAAGCTCGAATTCGACACTTATACGCGTGGTGGGTCAGACTGGTTTGCTCCGGATGCGCCTTGGGTGTTGCAGCATTCATTCTCGCTAGACGAGACCACTGGCTCTTTCTACACCTACAAGATTTGGCCCCCTGGTTTGCAGTTGGAATATCTTGGCGGTTACCCTCGCGCCCATATTCTCGATCCTGGATACGTCCGGCTAGTCCTGACGCCGCCCCAAGATGCGGGGAACCTTGCTGTAGGCCTGTACGAAAATGCTAAGCGCTCGCCCTATCAGAACGGCGTGCCGGGCATCGACATGACCATAGACAGCACGAGTATCACCTTCACTAGTGGTCGGTTCCAGGTGTACGACGTTAAGTTCAATGACGACGGCAATGTGACTTCGTTGGCAGCTAGTTTCGAACTTGTTCACACCAACCTGTCGCCTAACCCTTTTATCAAAGGCCGGATTTGGTTCAACTCGGACGCTGCCATACCAAGCGTGCCTGAGCCCTCTGCAGTGGCCCTGCTGTTGGCTGGTATTGCGGCTGGTGCATTGCTCAAAAAGAAGTCAACGGCCAAGGTCTGAACCTGCTGAAGCCCACTATGTTAAGGAAGCCTGTGAGGGGGTTCCTTACACGGCGCACAGGCCAACTTGAGTCCTGGCGGGCCCTCAACGAATTCCCGCCATGCTGCCTACTCCAGTGCCTTAACGGCATCCCTCACGTCATCAACATCCAGGTGTTCGTACCGCTGGGTGGTCAAGTAGGTCTTATGGCCCATCAACCGGACACCGCCCAGCCTGTTTGCCTCTCTAAGGTCGGGGGTCTTGAGCGACTCCCGGCAAGCCCAAGTTTTACCTTGGTACACCGGGTGGTCTAGGAGGTTCTAGGGGACCTTACGCCAGTAGTGCCACTGAGTTGAATCTTTGACTTTCTTGACTCTGGGGAGCTTCTTCATGTCGGGGCCCTTTGTGGTCATCCCGAACCCCCAGGTACATAGTCAGGTACATAGCTCAAAACAAAAACCCTCTATGAAGACTGACTTCATAGAGGGCATCGTGTATTTTGGGGTGGCTGATGGGGCTCGAACCCACGACAACAGGAATCACAATCCTGGACTCTACCAACTGAGCTACAGCCACCACTGGAAAGAACGAAATTATAGCGTCAAAAAACGCGAATCAGAGCGCTGACGCAGTTTTTTGCGCTTCATCGGGTTTGGCGCTTTCTTCCATCAACTTCTTGCCGCCATTCAAGTACTCCACCTTGTACTTCTTCTTCAAAGAGTTGAAGTAGGCATCGGCTTCTGCCTTGCCCCAGTATCCGGCGAACTGCGCTTCGGTCTCTTGCACTTCTTGTGGCGTGATCTGCAAAGGCAGCACTTTGTTCACCTTCAACAGCGCCGAACCTTCATTGCCGATGTCGACCACCACCCAGGCAGGCAATTGCTTCTCGGGCACGCGCAACGCGGCATCAAGCACGGCGGGCGGTTGAGAGAAGACCAGGCGACGCGACATTTGCACCGGCGCAGGCAACTGGGCCTTGTCGGGTGCTTGCTTCCACATGGCCAGCTTTTGGTCAGCATCCTGACGGGCCGCCTTGACGGACTCAGCCGCCACCCAGCGCTCGCGGACCTGAGCTTGCACTTGCTCAAAAGGTGGCTTGCTGGCGGGGGTGTACTTCACGATGCGTGCCGACACCAGCTTGTTGGGGCCCACTTCAATGGCTTCGGTGTTGCGGTTCTTGGCACGGTTGCTGGGGTCAAACAAGGCCTCCAGCAAGCGCGCATTGCCCAACACGCCTTGGTCCTTGGTGCCCGGGCTGCGCAAGACATCGCCGGCCTTTTGCACGGTCAGCTTCAGGTCATCGGACACGGGCTTGAGGCTGTCCGGCTGTTCATAAACCTTGTTGGTGAAGCTCTCGGCGGCCTCGGCATACTGGCGCTGCGCCAGTTGCTTGCGGGCGTCGTCTTCGATCTGGGCCCGCACGGCTTCGAAAGGCTGGGGCTGTCCGCCACGCACGCCAGTCACCGTGATGATGTGGTAGCCGTAGTCGGTTTCAACCACGCCGCTGATGTCGCCCTGCTTGAGGCTGAAAGCCGCGTCTTCGAAAGGCTTGGCCATGGCGCCACGGCCAAAGAAATCAAGGTCGCCACCGTTGACGGCGGAACCTGGGTCGTCAGAGTTCTTCTTGGCCAACTCCGCAAACTGGGCGGGATCTTTCTTGAGTTGGGCCAGCAACTGCTCGGCCTTGGCCTGAGCGGCTTGCTTCTGCGCAGCGGGCGCGCTCTTTTCAGCCTTGATCAGGATGTGGCTGGCGCGGCGCTCTTCGGGCTGGGTGAATCGGGTGATGTTTTCCTGGTAAGAGCGGCGCAGCTCTTCTTCAGGAACCGAGACGCCTTTTTTCAGCACGTCCAGGTCCAGCACCACATATTCAACGTCAGCCTTTTCGGGCACCGTGAAATCCTTGGTGTTGGCCGGGCTGTTGTAAAACGCCTTGAGCTGGTCCGCCGTGGGATTGAGTTGAGCGACGTAATTCTTGGGCTCGAACTTCATCCACTGCACTTCGCGAACCTGGAACAGGGCCTCAACCGCCTCGCGGTTGGACACCGTGGAGGTGAGGCCCGTGCCGGCCACGCCACCCAGCACCTGGTTCACCGACATGTCCAGGCGCAAGCGCTCGGCGAACTGGGCCGCGGTCATGCCTTGGGCCTGGAGCAGCTCTTTGTTCAGCGAGCCATCGGGGTTGCGCAAGAAAGCGTACTGCTGGTCGGTGGCGAACATCCGCACCAGGCGGGCGTCTGCGGCCCGCAGGTTCAAGTCGCGGGAAGCCACGCTCAGCACGTATTCGCGCACCAGGGATTCGAGCACCTGCTTTTTGAACTCGGGCTTGTCAAAAGTGCTGGGATCGGCATCGGGCTGCTGGGAGCGAACGCGCTCGACCATGCGGCGATGGGCCTGATCCCACTCGGTCTGCGTGATGTCCTTGCCGGCCACCTTGGCCACAATGCCATCTTCGTCCATGAACTTTGAATAGCTCTCAACGCCGACGAGAACAAAGGAAGGCACGATCAGCAACACCAGAAGGCCTTGCATGACACGTGTGTGCTTGCGAACGAAATCAAACATGAGCGGGCTACGGCCGGGGCCGGGTCACAGGGTTCAGGAAAACCGGATTGCAAACGAGACAAAGGCGAACCGTGGTCCGCCTTTGCATCATCGCGATCGGTGGTGGGTGCTGACGGGGTCGAACCGCCGACCTACGCCGTGTAAAGGCGCCGCTCTGCCAACTGAGCTAAGCACCCAATAGATTCAGAAAACGATAGTTTAGTTCACCGCGTCTTTGAGGGCCTTGCCCGGGCGGAACTTGGGCACTTTGGCCTTCTTGATCTTGATGGCATCGCCGGTGCGTGGATTGCGGCCCGTGCGTGCAGCGCGCGTGGAGACCGCGAACGTACCAAACCCAACCAGCGAGACCGTCCCGCCCTTTTTCAGCGTGGTCCGCACACCGCCAATCAAGGCGTCCAGCGCACGACCAGCAGCGGCTTTGGAGATGTCAGCTTGCTTGGCAATGTGTTCAATCAACTCGGACTTGTTCACAAAAAATCCCTTCTTGAAGGCGTCACAAAACGAGTTCCACAAAACGAACGTACTAACAGCGCTGGGGCGATGTGTGCAGCACCGAAATACCTGCTGCGGATAAAACAGAGAAATCATTCTATGCCCAATCCTCACCGGCACTATCGCCCTGGAGGGCGTGTATGCACGCTTGACACGCAGCCCTGATTTCGGCTTGTCAGCCTGCCTTGGCGCGGATGGCTGGCAGGGATTTCTGCAGGTAGTACACCATCGACCAGATGGTGAGACCGCAGGCGGCGTAGATCAGCCAGGTGCCCCAGACACGCGTGTGGATCAGGCCAAAAATTTCGCCATCGAACAGCAGCAGGACGATGGCGGCCATCTGCGCCGCGGTCTTGAACTTGCCCAGCATATGGACGGCCACGCTGCGAGATGCACCAATCTGAGCCATCCATTCACGCAGGGCTGAAATGGCGATCTCTCGGCCAATGATGATGAGCGCCACCAGGGCGTTGACCCGCCCCAGCTCAAGCAAGATCAACAAGGACGCGCACACCAGGAACTTGTCGGCCACCGGATCCAGGAAAGCCCCGAAAGCCGAAGTCTGGTTCAAGCGGCGGGCCAGCCAGCCGTCAGCCCAGTCCGTTAAAGCCACGACGATGAACAGCACGCACGACAGCAGATTGATCTGCGCCATGGGTAAGGGCAGGTAAAAGCATCCCACGATCAGCGGAATCGCAACGATCCGCGCCCATGTGAGCAAGGTGGGCAAAGTTAAAAACATGACGCGATTGTGCCGTGAAGACGGGGATCAAAGTTGATCCAAAGTCATGGGTTTGAACTTGTGCTGGTTGTTGAACAGAAAGGTCTCGTTGAAACGCCAGGGTTTGGGCAGGTGCGACACATCGCCAAAGGGCGCCGCCCTGCGCATGGAATCGATCGCGATGTTGACGGTTTCGCGGTCCTGGCTGGGGTAGCGCATGACTTCCACGCGGCGAATGCTGCCATCTGCGTTGAGCTCGAAGGTCAGCACGGGGATGGCTCGGAGCAAATCGGGCGGCTTGCCCATGTAGGTGATGTCGGGATTGGCGGCCACCAGGCGACGCGCGGCCTGCAGGCGGACTTCTTTCCAGTTGCGGGATTTGCTGGGTGCCGGCAGGGTCACGCGCCCCCCAGGCTTGACTGTGCCACCGAATGCAGCCGGCTCTGGCGCGGGCTTGGCGGTTGCCGAGGTGGTGCCAGGCGATGGGGCCGCGCCCTGGTTCTTGGAGGCGCAACCGGCCAGCCAGGCGGTGGTGCCCATGACGGCCATCAGGCAGCCTGTGAACATCAATCTTTTCATGCTGTCAGTGCAGGGCACGGTAGATCTCCTCGGCCAATTCTCGGGATATGCCTTCGACGGTGGCCAGCTCTTCCATGCTGGCCGAGGTGACGCCGCGAACGCCGCCAAACCGCTGCAGTAGTTTGGCACGCCGCTTGGGCCCCACGCCGGGAATGTCCTCCAAGCGACTGCCGCCGGTGCGCACACTGGCACGCTTGGCGCGCATTCCAGTGATGGCAAATCGGTGCGCCTCATCGCGAATCTGCGCCACCAGCATCAGCGCGGCCGAGGTGGGCGCCAGCTGCAACTTGGGGCGGCCATCGGCAAAGACCAGCTCTTCCAGGCCCACTTTGCGGCCCTCGCCTTTTTCAACGCCCACGATGATGGACAAGTCCAGGCCCAGGGCCTCGAACACCTCGCGGGCCATGGACACCTGCCCTTTGCCACCGTCGATCAGCACGACGTGGGGGATGTGCTCAGGTTTGGCCGCACCATAGCGGCGCTCCAGCACCTGCTTCATGGCAGCGTAGTCGTCGCCCCCCGTGATGTCCTTGATGTTGTAGCGGCGGTATTGCGAGGACTGCATGCGGTGCTGTTCATACACCACGCACGAGGCCTGCGTGGCCTCGCCCGCGGTGTGGCTGATGTCGAAGCACTCGATGCGCAGTTTGGCCAGAGGGTCGCTGCTTTCACCGGCGCCGTCACCGGGGTCCATCGCCAGGTCCAGGGCCTCGACCAAGGCGCGGGTGCGGGCTTGTTGCGAGCCTTCTTCGCTGAGCAGGCGGGCCAAGGCAAGGTCGGCTCCGGTGATGGCCATGTCGAGCCAGGCGCGGCGCTCTTCTCTGGGTTGGATCAACACCTGCACTTTGCGCTCGCTTTGTTCACCGAGCGCCGCGATGAGGGCGGGATCGACCGGGTGGCTGAGCACCAGCATGGAAGGCACCACGCCACCCAGGTAGTGCTGCGCCAGGAAGGCTTCGAGCACCCGCACCTCGGTGGCCTGGGCCAGGTTCGAGGAGGTGGCCGCCTGCTCTTCTTCGGCCAGCACCTGTTCTTGCACGTGCACCGGGAAATGCGCCCGGTCGCCCAGGTGGCGCCCGCCCCGCACCATGGCCAGGTTCACGCAGGCGCGGCCGCCCTGCACTTTCACGGCCAGCACATCCACATCCTTGTCGACCGCGGTGTCCACCGACTGCTGGTGCAGCACCTTGGACAAGGCGCCGATCTGGTTGCGGATTTCGGCGGCCTGCTCGTACTCCATGCGCTCGGCGTAATCCATCATCTGCGCCTGCAGGCTTTGCATGACCGTTTCCTGCTCGCCTAGCAAGAACTGCTCGGCCTGCATGACGCTGCGCTGGTAGTCATCGCCACTGATGAGGTCCACGCAAGGGCCGCTGCAGCGCTTGATTTGATAGAGCAAGCAGGGGCGCGTGCGGTGCTTGAAGAACGAGTCTTCGCAGGTGCGCAGCAAGAACACTTTTTGCAGCAACTGGATAGACTCTTTCACCGCCCAGGCGTTCGGGTAGGGGCCGAAATAGCGGTGCTTGCGATCGACCGCGCCACGGTAATAGGCTAGGCGCGGAAACTCGTGTGAGGCGATCTTCAGATAGGGATAGCTCTTGTCATCGCGGAACAGGATGTTGAAGCGCGGATTGAGCGTTTTGATCAGGTTGTTTTCCAGCAGCAGGGCTTCAGCCTCGCTGCGGACCACGGTGGTTTCCATGCGCGCGATGCGCGACACCATCTGTCCGATGCGCGTGCCGCCGTGGGTTTTCTGGAAGTAGCTGGACACGCGTTTCTTGAGGTCGCGCGCCTTGCCCACATAAAGCACGTCGCCCTTGGCATCGAAGTAGCGGTAGACGCCGGGCAGGCCCGGCAGCGCGGCCACCTCCACCAACAGGCGGGCCCACACCTTGGCGCGATCGGCCTGCGCAGGCTCGGGTAAAGGTTCTGACTCAGTCATGGGCGGCATTGTCGCGGATCACGTCAAAGGAGGCGGGGGCTGCACCGTGCTGATGATCTGGTCGATCAATTCGTCGGCCTTGTCGCCATGGTGGTCCAGCTGGCCATCCAGAATCAGGTGACTGAGGCCGTGCACCAGGCTCCAGGCGACCATGGCAACGACCGTGGTCTGCTGCGACTCAAGGGGTGCGCCAGTCAAGGTCGACACCGCTGTCTGCAAGGTCTGGAACGACGCCTGGCTGGCCTCTGACAACTCTTCGGTGGGGTTGCCCGATGTCAACCGGCCAAACATCAATCGGAACAAGGCAGGATTGTCCTGGGCGAACCTGACGTAGGCGCGGCCCGACTCCCGAAAACCCCTCAACACGTCAGGCGTTGCCAGGGCTGCGCCCACCTGTGCGGCATTGAGGCGACGAAACCCTTCAGCGGCCAGCGCGGCCAGCAAGGCTTCCTTGTTGGCGAAGTGCCGGTAAGCCGCATTGGCCGACACACCAACACGACGGGCAAGTTCGCGCAGGCTGAGCTCGCCTTGCTGGCTGCTCTCGAGCAACACCAAGCCCTGTTCAACCAGGGTTGAGCGCAGATTGCCATGGTGGTACGGACCGGAAGGATTGAGAGGTGAATCAGCCATCGCCAGATTTTCACCGATTCATGTTGACATTGCACACATTGGCTTGCACAGTGTTCACGCTGTACACATCAAGTCAGTCGGCAAAGGAAAACGCCATGTCTTCACTCTCCTTGAAAGAGCGCGCGGTCGCCTGGTTGAGCGCCCGCTTGCAAAGCCGCGTGCCGTATTCGAATTCCAACCTGTACCTGGAAGGCATCTACGCGCCAGTCGCCCAAGAGCGCACCGAGACCAGGCTGGCCGTCACGGGTGAGTTGCCCCGCGAGCTGAACGGCGTGTACGCCCGCATCGGGCCCAATCCCATGCAGGTTTCCAACCCCGGCGCCTACCATTGGTTCACGGGCGACGGCATGGTCCACGGCTTGCGCCTAGAGAACGGCCAGGCCGCCTGGTACCGCAACCGTTGGGTCGGGACCGACTCAGTGCGAAGCAAGCAGAACCGCGCCAAGGCGCCCGGGCCGCGCCGAGGCGTGATCGACGTGGTCAACACGAATGTCTTTGGGCATGGCGGGCGCATCTGGGCGTCGGTCGAGGCAGGCGCCCTGCCCGTCGAACTCAATGGCGAAATGGACACCATCAAGCATGGGCTGTTTGACAGCACGGCCTTGCGCGCTTTCACGGCCCATCCCCGCGTCGACCCGGCCACGGGCGAAGCACATGCCATCTGCTATGACGCCTTGAAACCCAACCGCGTCAGCCATGTGGTGGTCGATGCCCAATGCCAAGTCACCAAGGTGGTTGAAGTGCCCGTCAAGCACGGCCCCATGATCCACGATTGCGCCATCACACGCAGCCAGGTCGTCATCCTCGATTTGCCGGTGACGTTCTCGGTCAAGCACGTGTTCCAGGGATCGAGGCTGCCCTATGGCTGGAACGACCGGCACCCAGCGCGCGTGGGCCTGCTGCCCAGAAATGGCACGGCCAAAGACGTTCGCTGGGTTCCGGTCGATCCTTGCTACGTTTTCCACACCTGCAATGCCTACGATCTGGACGATGGGGGTGTGATGCTGGATGTGGTGGTGCACGACCGCATGTTCGACCGGTCACGCATCGGGCCGGAAGCCGATGGCACACGCATCACTTTCGAGCGTTGGCACATCGACCCGGCGCGCGGGATGGTGAAACGCACAGTGGTGTCGGAGCAAAACCAGGAGTTCCCGCGCTGCAATGAAACGCTGAACACGCGGCCCTACCGGTATGCCTACACCGTGGGCTTCAGCAACGCGGAGCAGGCGCGCGGCCTGTTCCGCCACGATCTGCACACCGGCAGCACCTTGACCCACGACCATGGCGCCGGAAGGTCGACCGGCGAGGCGGTGTTCGTGCCGCGCCAAGGCGGCGCGGCCGAGGACGACGGCTGGCTAATGTCTTACGTTCACGATGCCAACACGCAGCGCAGCGACCTGGTCATCGTCAACGCGCAAGACCTGAGCGGCCCACCGCAGGCGGTGGTGCATTTGCCGGCACGGGTGCCCGCCGGCTTCCACGGCAACTGGATCCCTGACAGCCACTGAGCCAATCATTAAAATGGGCGCGTTCGTCACCCTCGGGAACCGCCCATCATGTCGCTTGAATTGATCGAAATTGAAACGGGCGACCAGCCCACCGCCAGCATCATCGTGCTGCACGGCCTGGGCGCGGATGGCAATGACTTCGTGCCCGTGGCGGAAGAGCTGAACCTGGATGTCGTGGGGCCAGTGCGCTTCGTGTTTCCCCACGCTCCAACTCGGCCGGTCACCATCAACGGCGGCCACGTGATGCGGGCCTGGTACGACATCATGGGCACCGAACTGACGCGCCGCGAGGACGAGCAAGGCTTGCGCGAATCACAGGCCACCGTCGAGGCGCTGATTGCCCGAGAAAAGTCGCGTGGCGTGCCCGCCTCGCGCATCGTGGTGATGGGCTTTTCGCAAGGCTGCGCCATGGCCTTGCAGACCGGTTTGCGGCATGAAGAGCGCCTGGCCGGCATTGTCGGCCTGTCGGGCTACCTGCCACTGGCTGCGCAAACCGCCGCCGAGCGCCACAGCGGCAACCACGAGGTGCCCATTTTCATGGCCCATGGCAGCCACGACTCTGTGGTGCCCTTTGACCGGGGCACCGCCTCACGCGATCTGCTGCAGTCGCTGGGCTACCAGATCGAATGGCACGAGTACCCCATGCCGCATTCCGTTTGCGCCCAGGAGATCGCCGACCTGAACCGCTGGTTGCTGCGCGTGCTGGCCAAGCCCGCCTGAACGCCGCGCCATGCTGTGGGATGTGTTTTGCCGCGTCGTCGACAACTTCGGTGACATCGGCGTTTGCTGGCGCCTGAGCGCCGACCTGGCCGAGCGTGGCCATGCCGTCCGCTTGTGGGTGGACGACCCTAGCGCATTGCGCTGGATGGCCCCTGAGCGGCTGTGCCCGGCCCACATCCAGGTTCTTGATTGGGATGCCCAGGCGCAGGAGCCTGGCGACGTCGTCATCGAGGCCTTTGGCTGCAACCCGCCGGACGCCTTCGTGGCACGCATGCAGCGCCCCGTGCCCCCGGTCTGGATCAACCTGGAATACCTGAGCGCGGAACCCTGGGTGGAGCGCTGCCACGGCCTGCGCTCGCCCGTGATGAGCGGCCCGGGCAAGGGCTTGTCCAAGTGGTTTCTCTACCCTGGCTTCACCGCGGCCACGGGGGGCCTGTTGCGCGAAACCGGTTTGATGGCAGCGCGCCAGGCCTGGGAGTCTGACCACCGCCAGCACCGGGCGCACTGGGCTGCGGCACTGGGCATCAAACCGCCCCCGCCCGACACCTTGTGGCTGTCAGTGTTTTGTTATGAAGCTGCGCCCGTGGGGGCCTTGCTGGACGGCTTGGCGGACAGTGGCGCCGACATCCAGGTGCTGGTCACCCCGGGCTTTGCCACGGACTTGGCGCGGCAATGGCAGGCCGCGCACCCGCCCGTCAGCACTTTGAGACTGCACGAGTTGCCCGCCATCAGCCAACGCGAGTTCGACCGCCTGCTCTGGGCCTGCGACCTCAATTTTGTGCGCGGCGAAGACTCCGCGGTGCGCGCGCTTTGGGCCGGCCAGCCCCATGTCTGGCACATCTATCCGCAGGACGACGGTGTGCATGCCGGCAAGCTCGCCGCCTTCATGGACCTCTGGATGGCCGGCTGGCCCGAGGATCTGACCCGCGAGGTGCGTGGCTTGTGGCTCAACTGGAACGGCTTGCGGCCCCCTGCAGCGGGCAATTTCGCGGCCCTGCCCTCCTTGGTGAACGACCCAAGGTGGGCGGCGAGCCAAGGCAGCGCTCGCCAAAGATTGGCTGAAATTCCGGATCTCGTGACGCAGCTTTGCGGTTTTGTCTCAGATAGGCGTTAAAATCCAAGGCTTTGCTCAAACACGACCCCCTCGGGAATCCACCATGAAAACCGCACAAGAAATCCGCGCTGGCAACGTGATCATGCAGGGCAAGGACCCGATGGTCGTCCTCAGGACCGAATACAGCCGCGGTGGCCGCGGCGCCGCCACGGTCCGCATCAAGATGAAGAGCCTGCTGAACGGCTTCGGTCAAGAAACCGTGTTCAAGGCCGACGACAAGATGGACCAGGTCATCCTCGACAAGAAGGAATGCACCTACTCCTACTTCGCCGACCCCATGTACGCCTTCATGGACGCCGAGTACAACCAGTTCGAGATCGAAGCCGAGAACATGGGCGATGCGATCAACTACTTGCAAGACGGCATGGCCGCTGAAGTGGTGTTCTACGACGGCAAGGCCATCTCGGTCGAGTTGCCCACCACCATCGTGCGCGAAATCGAAACCGAACCCGCCGTCAAGGGCGACACCTCCGGCAAGGTCATGAAGCCTGCCCGCGTGGTTGGCACCGGCTTCGAGATCCCCGTGCCCCTGTTCGTTGATTCGGGCGACAAGATCGAAATCGACACCCGCACGCACGAGTACAAAAAGCGCGTTTAAGCCGCTCGCTTCACTTCATAAAAGGACACCATTTGGTGTCCTTTTTTTTTTGCGCTTGTGCGCACCATTCGCCTTCATTTCGAATGGATAAAACTCGAATGACGCCGTCAATACCCGTTTCGGGGGTAAATTCAAACCAACAGGAGTTGTCCATTTAAAGCAAAACCATCGAAGGGGCAACATGGTGAATAAGAACTCGACATGCCAAGGTGCCAAGCTTTCCGTCACGGCTTTGCTTTGCGCCGCCTCCACCATCACCTCGGCTAAAGCCCTTCAATTGGCAGACCTGACGTTGGAGGAATTGAGCAATCTGCCGATCACCTCGGTCTCCAAACGACCCGAGCGCCTCTCTGACGCCCCGGCTTCTGTGTTTGTCATCAATTCGGAAGACATACGCCGCTCGGGAGCCGCCAGTTTGCCCGAGGTATTGCGGTTGGCCCCAAACCTTCACGTGGGACAACGCAGCGCCAGCCAATACTCCATCGGGGCACGCGGCCACAACAACACCGATGGCAACAAAATGCTGGTGTTGATCGACGGCCGCACCGTTTACTCACCATTGTTTTCCGGTGTGTTCTGGGACGCACAAGACGTCATGCTGGAAGACGTTGAGCGCATTGAAATCATCAGTGGGCCAGGAGGCACCTTGTGGGGCGTCAACGCAGTCAATGGTGTCATCAACATCATCACGCGCGCTGCAAAAGACACCCAGGGTTCGCTGTTGGTGGCTGGCGCCGGTAACAGCGAATCCAGTGGGGGCGCGCGTCACGGCGGCACCTTGGGGGAGAACGGCCATTTTCGTGTGTATGGCAAATACTTCGATGCCCAGCAATCGCGCCGAGAAGACGGCGCCCCCAACAATGATGCGTGGAACAAAACCCAGGCAGGCTTCAGGGCCGATTGGACAAACTCAGATGATCTCTTGACCTTGCAAGGGGATGTGTACGAGGGCCGGGTGGGCCAAGCGGCGCCCGGCACCATCGACTTTGGCTTATCTAGGCCGCTCAACACCATCAGCATCTCCGGCTTCAACCTGCTGTCTCGGTTGGAGCGCCAGTTGGCAGGCGGCTCCCGGCTCAAGGTGCAAGCGTATTACGACCACACCGTGCGCACGGTGCCAGGGACGTTCGACGATCGCCTGGATGTGATCGACTTGCAGTTTGAACATGCCCTGCCATCCACCGGCATCCACACCTTCATCTGGGGTGGCGAGTACCGTTATGGCATGGATGAAGTCACCAACTACGACTACATCGCCTTCCTGCCGTCAAAAGTCAACCAGGCATGGGGCAGCTTGTTTGCACAAAACAAGATCAGCTTGCTGAACAACCTGCAACTGACACTGGGGGCGCGGTGGGAAACGAACGCCTACACCGACCCGGAATGGCTGCCCAGTGCGCGGTTGGCTTGGAAACTTCACGACAACCATCTTCTGTGGACGGCCGCGTCAAGGACCGTGCGAGCCCCCTCCCGGATCGACCGTGACTTGTATTTCCCCTACACCCCGCCTTACACGCTGGAAGGTGGGTCTCGGTTCCGCACCGAGGTTGCCAAGGTTTTCGAGCTTGGTTACCGGGGCCAGCCTTCTCCCACCACCTCCTTGTCGGTGACGGCGTTCCACACCAACTATGAACATCTGCGCACCCTGGAGGGCACAGACGGCACGATATTTCCGGTTTATTTTGACAACCGGATGGACGGCCACACCACGGGCATTGAAGCCTGGGGCTCTTACCAGCCCACGGAAAACTGGCGTTTGAGCGCAGGCGCCACCTCGCTGCACAATCGCCTTGAGCTGCATGGCAGCTATGGATTCAACGAAGGCATCAGCGCTGAAGGCAATGACCCCGAACTGAGCTGGAATCTGCGATCCACGCTCAACATCTCGGAGCAGTGGGAGCTCGATGGCACCGTTCGGTATGTATCTTCGTTGCCCAACCCTGAAGTGCCTTCCTACACAGTGCTTGATTTGAGGCTGGGCTGGAAAGCCACGCCCAATCTGGAATTCTCGTTGGCAGGCAGGAACCTGTTTGAATCCCCTCATGCGGAGTTCTTCAGACTGCCGGAACGAAGCGCCGTGAGGTCCGCGATTTACTTCAAGGTGTTGGCTCGCTTCTGATGGCAATATTCACTCCACCCGTCTTAAAACTGCGAGAAGGCGCAGCGGTCAGCAGACTGTGCAGCTGGGCCGTTCGGTTGCTGCTCTGTGTATTTGCAATCCAGGCAGCGGCCAGTCAGTCGGAGGTCGTCGAGTATCAGATCAAGGCTGCATTCCTGTACAAGTTTGGCGCGTATATCGAATGGCCTGAACAGACTTTTCCGCAAACCAGCAGCCCGGTGATCATTGGGGTCATGGGTTCTGATGCCGTGGCGGACGAGCTTGCACAGATGTCGTCAGGTCGGAACATCAATGGACGACCGGTGAACGTGAAAAAGCTGAACTACGGCGATCCCATCAAGGGCTTGCACATCCTTTTCATCGCCCGAACGGACCAGTCCAGAATGGCCGCAACCCTGACCGCGGCCAGGGGTCTGCCCTTGCTGGTGGTGACTGAAACCGATCACACATCGATGCCAGTTGGCGTGATCAACTTTGTCATTGATGGAGAGAAAGTACGTTTTGACGTGGCCTTGCGCTCGGCCGAAGTCAACAACATCAAACTCAGCGCCCGGCTTTTGACGGTGGCGCGCAAAGTGATTGGAGCACCGTCATGATGAGCGCCTTCAAAAGCTCGTTGCAGCGAAAGCTGCTAGCGGTGATGCTGCTGACCACGCTGGCAGCATTGGTCGTGGCCTTGGGGGCGATGATCGTTCATGACCTTCGCGCCTATCACAGCACCTGGGTCAACGACATGACGGCACAAGCCGAACTGCTGGCGCGCACCACGGCGCCAGCGCTGACCTTTGATGACAAAAAGGTGGCCCACGAGAACCTGAGCATTCTGCGCTTCCAGCCCAAGGTCCATGCTGCCGCCATCTACAAGCCTGATGGCTCACTGTTTGCCACCCATGCTGCCACCGGAGAGAAACCTGCCTTCCCAGAACGGCCCTTGGAAGACAAGGTGGAAGTGAGCAAGACCAGCCTGGTCATTTTTAAAAACATCGTCGATGACACCGAGGTCATCGGCACGGTCTACCTCAAGGCCGACTATGAACTCTTTGACCGTGTGGTGAATTATTCGGGGATTGCCGTGATCGTCATGGTCATGTCCATGCTCGTGGCGCTGCTGGTGTCCACATGGCTGCAAAAGATTGTCACTCGCCCAATTCTGGAAATTGGCAAGGCTGCACGTGAGGTGGTCAATCAGCGGGATTACTCACGCAGGGTGAACAAGACCAGCGAAGACGAGGTCGGTGAACTGGTCGATTCCTTCAACAACATGCTGATTGAAATCGAACGGCGAACCCTGGCCATGGAGACGTCCAATCGAGAGAAGGTGCGGGAAGTGGACGAGCGCCGCAACGCTCAGCACGAAATCATGAGGCTGAACCAGGAGCTGGAGCAGCGCGTCCAGGAGCGCACCAAGCAGCTTGAAGCCTCGAACCAAGAACTGGCCCTGGCCACGCAAGCCGCTGAAAGCGCCAACCAGGCCAAGTCAGAGTTTCTGTCCAGCATGAGCCATGAATTGCGCACGCCTTTGAATGCCATCATTGGTTTCGGGCAGTTGCTCACCTCTGACGCCATGTCCCCCACGGCCGAGCAGAAAAAAACCTTCACCGAGCACATCCTCAGAGCAGGCCGGCATTTGCTGGAGTTGATCAACGAGATCCTCAATTTGGCTCAGATCGAGTCGGGTCATTTGTCCTTGTCTCTTGAGCCGGTGTCATTGCAGGAAATATTGCAGGATTGCCACACCATGGTCGAGCCGCTGGGCGATCAGCGTGGCATCCGAACGCTGTTTCCAAAAGCCTGCGACTTGAGTGTCATGGCCGACCGCACGCGCTTGAAGCAGGTGCTTTTGAACCTGCTGTCCAACGCCATCAAGTACAACCGCGACATGGGCGCCGTGGTACTGGATTGCACCGCCAATGGCAACGACCGCATCCGCATTTCAGTGCAAGACACAGGCATGGGTTTGAGCGATGAACAGCTGAAGATGTTGTTCCAGCCCTTCAACCGGCTTGGGCAAGAAGCTGGTGCGCAAGAAGGTACCGGCATCGGGCTGGTGGTCACCAAACACCTGGTTGAATCCATGGGCGGCTCCATCGGCGTCACCAGCACGGTGGGCATGGGCAGCATTTTCTGGATTGAGCTCAGGGCCACTGAGCCAGTGCCAGCGATCAGCCACGGAGATGTACTCACCGCCATGGCGCCTGCGGGAATCGCGCCCAAGCCGCACCAAACCTACACCGTGCTCTATGTGGAAGACAACCCTGAAAGCTTGAAACTGGTGGAGCAGATTTTGAGCACCCGCCCAGACATCCGGCTTTTGTCAGCGCCAGACGGGCGGATAGGTGTCGAGCTGGCGAGGGTGCACCTGCCCGACGTCATCCTGATGGACAACAACCTGCCCAATCTGGACGGCGCCTCGGCACAGGCCATCCTGCGCAACGATCCCAAGACTCGGCACATTCCCGTCATCGCCTTGACGGCCAATGCCATGCCGCGGTCCATCAACCAAGGGCTGGCCGCAGGGTTTTTCAGGTACATCACCAAGCCCATCAACATCAAGGAGTTGCTGGAGGCCATCAACTCCGGATTGGAAGCCTCTGTGGCCGATAAATCAGAACTCTGAATGCTTCTGCCCATCCTGTATTCGTTTCGCCGCTGCCCCTACGCCATCCGCGCCCGCCTTGCCCTGACGCACGCCCAGGTGCCACTGGAAATTCGCGAAGTGTTGCTGCGCCACAAGCCACCGGCGATGTTGGCGATCTCACCCAAAGGCACGGTGCCCGTGCTGCAACTGCCCGATGGCCAAGTCATTGACGAAAGCCTGGACATCATGAAATGGGCATTGCAGCAAGCCGACACCCCAGCCAGCCATGCCTTGATCGCCCGCAATGACGGCCCCTTCAAAGCGCTGCTGGACCGCTATAAATACCCCGAGCGGCACCCGGGGCAAACTGCAGCCGACTACCGGGAACAGGCCATCGAGCTGTGCATCCAGGATCTGAACCGCCGCTTGACCGATTCACCCTGCTTGCTTGGCAACCAGCCCGGTTTGACCGACATGGCCATCGCGCCTTTCATCCGCCAGTTCGCCCAGGTGGATGCCGACTGGTTCGCCAGCGCGCCATTTCCCGCATTGCAGATTTGGTTGAACCGATTCACCGAGTCGCCCTTGTTCATATCAGTGATGGCCAAGTATCCGGCGTGGCAGGAGGGCGATGCCCCGATCCATTTCATTGACGGCCCTGGGGTCTATGCCGGGCAGCGCCAGGCGCCAGCGCCTCAAGCGGCAGACTCTGCACCATGATTCCTTTTTCGATCCTTGACCTGTCGCCCATCGTGGAAGGGGGCGACGCGGCCCAGTCGTTCCGCAACACGGTGGACCTGGCCCAGCACGGTGAACGCTGGGGTTACCAACGCTTTTGGTTGGCCGAGCACCACGGCATGCCTGGCATCGCCAGCGCCGCCACCGCCGTGCTGATCGGGCACGTGGCGGGCGCCACCTCCACCATCCGGGTGGGCGCCGGCGGCATCATGTTGCCCAACCATTCGCCGCTGATCATCGCCGAACAGTTTGGCACCCTGGCCTCTCTGTACCCGGGCCGCATCGACCTGGGCCTGGGCCGCGCTCCAGGCTCTGATCAAGCCACAGCCCGTGCCCTGCGCCGCAACCTGGGCTCGGATGCCGACGAGTTTCCGCAGGACGTGGTCGAGCTGATGGACTATTTTTCATCGGCGCCAAAACAACCGGTCCGTGCAGTTCCAGGCACGGGGCTCGCCGTGCCGGTGTGGATCCTCGGCTCCAGCCTGTTTGGCGCGCAGCTGGCGGCGGTGCTGGGCCTGCCTTATGCATTTGCATCGCACTTTGCCCCAGCGCAGATGCTGCAGGCTGTGGCCATGTACCGCGCCAACTTCAAGCCCTCGGCCCAGTTGAGCAAGCCCCACGTCATGCTGGGCTTCAACGTGTTCGCGGCCGGCACCGACGAGGAAGGCGCCTTCCTGGCCACGTCCATGCAGCAAGCTTTTGTCAACCTGCGCAGTGGCCGTCCATCGCGCTTGCAGCCCCCGATGGCCGGCTACGCGGACAGGTTGGACCCGACCGCGCGCGCCATGCTTGACCAGGTTTTGTCTTGCAGCGCCATCGGCTCGCCAGACACGGTGCGTGCCGCGATCAACGGCTTCATCGAGCGCACGGGCGCCGACGAATTGATGATCACTTCACAGATGTTTGACCACGCCGCCCGACTGCGTTCGTACGAAATCGTGGCAGAGGTCCGGGGCGTGAAGGCCGTTTAAACTTATCCACGCAAATCCCCAGCATTTCCCCTGGCTGTCCCCAGACTTGTCCACAGGCAGATGACGGCACCGCCCGTATCATCTCCCCCCATGTCTGCTGTCTTCCCCATCCCTTTTTCCGCCTCGGGCGTCTCTGCTTCGCTGAGCTCCGACGAAGTCTCGCGCCTGCGGGTGCCGCCCCACTCCATCGAGGCCGAGCAAAGCGTGCTGGGGGGCTTACTGCTGGACAACAGCGCCTGGGACCGCGCAGCCGACCTGCTGTCCGAAGACGACTTCTACCGCCATGAACATCAACTGATCTTCAAGGCCATCCACCAGATGATCAACGCGTCAAAACCGGCCGACGTGATCACGGTGTACGAGAATTTGCAGACCCTGGGCAAGTCCACCGACATCGGCGGCATCGCCTACCTCAATGCCCTGGCGCAAAGCGTGCCCAGCGCCGCCAACATGCGCCGCTACGCCGAGATCGTGCGAGAGCGCGCCGTGCTGCGCAAGCTGGTCACCGCCAGCGACGAGATCGCCAGCGCGGCCTTCAGCCCGCAGGGCAAGGCCGTGTCGGCCATCCTCGACGAGGCCGAATCCAAGATCCTCAAGATTGGCGAGGAGGGCAACCGCAACAAACAGGGCTTCCACTCGATGGACAACCTGGTGGTGAGCCTGCTGGACCGCGTGCAGGAGCTGGCCGACAACGGCGCCGAAGACGTGACCGGCGTGCGCACGGGTTACTTTGAAATGGACAGCATGACCGCCGGTTTGCAAAAGGGCGACCTGATCGTTCTGGCGGCGCGGCCCTCCATGGGTAAAACGGCGTTCGCATTGAACATTGGCGAAAACGTCGCTGTCAACGAAGGCTTGCCCGTGGCGGTGTTCTCCATGGAAATGGGCGCCTCGCAATTGGCACTGCGGATGGTGGGCTCGATTGGCCGCATCAACCAGCAAAACCTGCGCACCGGCCGTTTGAGCGATGACGAGTGGGGCCGCCTGAGCGAAACCGTCGACAAGCTCAAAAGCGCCAACGTGTTCATCGACGAGACCGCCGCCTTGAGCCCGAGCGAACTGCGCTCGCGCGCACGCCGGCTGGCACGCCAGTTCGGCGGCACCCTGGGCCTGATCATCGTCGACTACCTGCAGCTGATGAGTGGCTCAGGCGGCAATGAAGAAAACCGCGCCACCGTGATCGGCGAAATCTCGCGGGGCTTGAAAGCCCTGGCCAAGGAACTGCAGTGCCCGGTGATTGCCTTGTCGCAGCTGAACCGAAGCGTTGAAACCCGCCCCGACAAGCGCCCCATGATGTCCGACTTGCGCGAATCCGGCGCCATTGAGCAAGATGCCGACGTCATCATGTTCATCTACCGCGATGAGTACTACAACAAAGAATCCAAAGAGCCGGGCGTGGCCGAGATCATCATCGGCAAGCAGCGTAACGGGCCCGTGGGCACCGTCAAGCTGGCCTTCGTCAAATCCAACACCCGCTTTGAGAACCTGGCGCCGGGCAGTTACAGCAACAGCAGCGAGTACTGATCAACCTCAGCGGAACAAGCCCTTGAGTTGATCCTTCAACTGCTTTTCAAGCGACCCGGCTGGCTTGGCCGGCGCACTGGCCCCTGAGGCCGCCGCAGCCGCGCCACCCAGGCCCAGCTTGGCCTTGAGCTCGTCTTCCAACCTGGACTTGACGGTGTTCTGCAAGGCCCCCACGGCAACCTGCGACCAGGCAATCTGCCAATCGGGCGCATCGAACGGCCCCCTCAGCTTGACTGGCACCGTCACCCCCTTCAAGGCATCGGCACCTCCCTGCCCCTTGGTGGTACCCGTGACCGTGGCGCTGACGGTGTAATCCAACTGGCGTGCCACCAGGTTGATGTCGCCACGGCCACCCACGCGCAAAAACGGGCTCTTGGCCGACAGGTCATCGTTGTGGGCCACCCCATTCGTGATCTTGAAGGAGCCCGTCATCTCGGTGAAATCCGTTTTCTCGGATTGCGATGCTTTCTGGACCGCGTCGCTCTGCCCAGACAACTGCGCCTTGAACTCACGCAATGATTTGGCCAGGTTGATGCCGCGCACGGCGCCGTCCTGCAATTGCATGGCCGCCGTGCCATTGAGCCCCGCCGTCAGCTGCGACACCTTGTTGCCCGCCGTTCTCACATCGAGCTTGACCTGGCCGGTGCCTTCCAACACGTCCTTTTGCGCCACGTCTTTGAGCATGGCCAGCACGTTGATGCCGTCCGCCTGCGCTTGAAGCGCCATGCGTTGAGGCGAGGCATCGGCCGAGCCACTGGCAACCACGCGCCCGCCCCACGCCTTGGCCGACAAGCGGGACAGGTTCAGGCGCCCATGGTCCAGCGCGGCGTTCAACTCGGCATCGGCCAGCTTGTATTGCCGGTACACCAGGGTGCCCGCGCTGAACTTGAACTGGCCATCGACGGCCTTCAAAGCGCTCAAGTCCACCGGCGCGTCAGCTCCGGCCCCAGCCGATGCAGCCAAGGATGACGCCGCCCCACCGGCTGGCACGGGCAAGAGCCGGTTCAAATCCAATGCCGCGAATCGGGCGCTGGCTTGCACCTGCGGCACGCCGGCGCCCAGCTTGGCAGTGCCATCCGACGAAAAGGGGTTGTCATTGACCAGGCCCTTCAAAGCCCATTGCGCGGCACCGCCGGGTGCCAAGGCGGCCCGGCCATCCATTTGAATCACCAAGGGCTGCAAAGAGGGCTCCTGGATGCGTGCCTGCAGGCGCAATGCCTCCAAGGCACCGGCCGCCTGGGCCGGTTGCGCCGACACATTGGCCGACAGTTGCCCGGCCACTTCGCGTTGGCCACCCTGCCCGGCCATGCTCACCTTGAAATCGGTTTTCAGGCCAGGCACTTTGATCGCAGAGAAGCCGCCCGTGGGCGATTGGCTGGCAAACTGCGCCTCCACGGCCATGGGCCCGGCCAGCGTGAACTGCCCTTGCAGCGGGCTGCCTTTGAGCTGGTCGCCCTTCACATCCAGCTCCGGCCAGTCCAGCTTGAAACTCATGGCATGGCCGTCCTGCTGGCCCGTCAAGGCCACGGCCAGCCTGCTCACGGCCATCAATTGCTGGGCAGGATCGTAAGCAAAGGCATCAACGCTGACGCGGCTCTTGTCCAGCACCAATGCCGGCTTGCCGGGCTGCCCACCCACTTGGCCCGACACCTCTGCCACCAGCGAACGGGCCTTTAGCGAGGCATGCTCGCCATCCCACGCCACAGCCCCCTCCAGCCCAGCTTGCAAGGCCCGCACACCCGGCAGATCGCCCTGCAGTGCCAACTTGATCTGATCGACATCGGCGGAAGCAGTGGCCAGCCGGGGTGTGATGCGAAAAGCGCCGGTCAACGCACCCTTGGCCGCCTGCGGCTTGGTCACATCAAACGCCACATCCAGCTTGACATCAGAAGGCACGCCGTCGGCCAGGCGGCCGCTGCTCAGGCTGTTCACCGTCAAGGCACCGGTCAAGCCCGTTTTGGCATCCTGCACTTTGGCCAGCACCTCCTCCAACTGGACACCCACCACATCGAACTGCAGGGGATCCGAGGGCGCGCCGGGCGGCTGCGGCTCATCATCCTTCTTCAGCAAATCGTCGATGTTGGATCGGCCTTGGGCATCGCGCCAATAGCTCAGCCGCACGCCGCGGGCCACGACCTGGTCGATCACCAGTTGTCGCTTGAGCAAAGGCATCACGTTGACCGACAACTCCACTTCGTCCACCGCCAAAAACTCGTCAGGGCGCTGGTGTTCGCTCAAACTCACTTTGGCTAGCTTGAGCCGCAGCTTGGGAAAGACCTTCAAGGCCATCGGCGCCCCGATCACCAGCGTGCGCTGCTTGTTTGTCTGCACCCAGTCGGTCAACAGGCCCTGGTAGCGATTGGGATCAAAGGTGGCCAGCAGGTAGGCCGCCACACCCCCCAGGATCAAGACCACCAGGCCCAATGCCAGGGCCAGACGACGCATCCAAAGCTTCATGGTCGGTTCTTCATTTGATGAGGTCAATGAACGACAAAGGCCCCGCAGGGCCTTGTCGAACGGGGCGCTTGTTCAACGCGCGGGTGACTGCGCATCGGGGGCTCAGTCGTTGTCGCCACCCACAAAGCCAAGGATGCTGAGCAGCGACTGGAACACGTTGTACACGTCCAGGTAGATCGCGAGGTTGGCCGAGACGTAGTTGGTCTCGCCCCCATCGATGACGCGCTTGAGGTCGTACAGCATGAAGGCGGAGAAGATCACCACCGACATCACGGCGACGGTCAGCATCAACGCAGGCAACTGCAGCCAGATGTTGGCCACCCCCGCCAGCAACAAAACGATCACGCCCATGAACAGCCACTTGCCCATGTTGGAGATGTCGCGCTTCAGGGTGCTGGCCAGGGTGGCCATGCCCACGAACACCAAGCCGGTGCCCCCAAAAGCCAGCGAGATCAGCTGCACGCCATTGGAGAAGCCCAGCACCGCACCAATCAGGCGCGACAGCATCAAGCCCATGAAAAACTTGAAGCCCAGCAGCAGTAAGACGCCCACGCCAGAGTGCTTGAATTTCTCGATGCCGTAAAAGAAGCCAAAAGCGATGGCCATGAAGGCCACAAAGCCGATGAGTGGGTTGCCTGCGAACAAGCTGAAATTCATGGCCACGCCTAGCCAGGCTCCCAGCACCGTGGGAACCATTGACAGGGCCAGCAAGGCGTAGGTGTTGCGCAGCACACGCTGCCGCTCAACGCCAAAAGCACCGCTGTAGGCCACGTCCAGTGGTTTCAGTGATTGGTCCATTTCCGTCCTCCAGAAATCATGGTTTTGATTTTAGATCTCTGCTGGCGAAGGGGCGCAGTCCAGATAACCCAACCGTGATCAAGGTCAAATACCCGTTGAGCGACGTCGCAAAGATTCGTACAAGCAGATGGCGGCAGCGGCGGCCACGTTGAGAGACTCCTCGCCGCCCGGTTGGGGAATCGACACCGTCTGGCTGCACATGGCCATCACCTGGTCGCCCACGCCCTGCCCTTCGTGCCCCAATACCCAGGCACAAGGCTCGGGCAAGGGCGCGCGGGGCAGTTCATGGTCTGCGTGGGAGCTGGTGGCGATCATGGGCACCTGCAGAGCGGCCAAGTGCTCAGGCAAGGCCTGCTCCACCAGGTGCAGAGCAAAGTGGGCGCCCATGCCGGCCCTCAAAACCTTGGGGGACCACAGGGCGGCCGTGCCCTTCATGGCGATCACCTGGGCCACGCCCAAGGCCGAAGCACTGCGCAAGACGCTGCCCACATTGCCTGCGTCCTGCACGCGATCGAGCACCACGGTGGGCACGCCCGCACGCACATCTGACGAGGCCAAGCCGTCACCATCACGCAGCAGCGGCATCTGCACCAGGAAACCCAAGCGGGCGGGCGACTCCAGCCCGGTGAAAATCTTCCAGATCGCTTCAGGCAAGACGACGACCTTGTCGGCCTGGCGCGCCAGCGTGGTGAGCCTGTAGACCACGGGATCGCCCCCGTTGCCCACGCCATGTTCGCCCAGCCAGGCGGTATCGGCCACCACGGCCACCGCCGCCTTCTTGCCCCGGGCCAAGTAGGCCGAGCACAGGTGATCGCCCTCCAGCCATACTTCGCCCAATTTGCGGTAGGCGGCTGGATCCTGCGCCAGCTTTCGCAAACGCTGCACCAAAGGGTTGTCGCGCGAGGTGACGAGCTGCGCGTTAGCGGGCATCACCATGGCTCCGTGCCCGCCGCCAAATCAAGCGCCGCCCTGACCGGGGCGAAACTGCGGCGATGCGCCACGATGGCGCCATGCTCACGCAAGGCGGCCAGGTGCTCGGCCGTGGGATAGCCCTTGTGTTGGTCGAAGCCGTAGTGCGGGTAGGCCTCGTGCAGTTCGAGGCACAGGCGGTCTCGGTGCACCTTGGCAAGAATGGATGCCGCCGAAATGGCCTGCACCTTGTCGTCGCCCTTGACGATGGCCTCTGCCGGCACCTTGAGCACCGGGATGCGGTTGCCATCCACCAGCACCAGGCCGGGCTTGAGGCGCAAGCCTTCCACCGCCCGTTTCATGGCCAGCATGGTGGCGTGCAGGATGTTGAGCTGGTCGATCTCTTCGACGCTGGCCTGCGCGATGCAACAGCACAGCGCCTTGGCCCGGATCTCGTCAAACAAGCGCTCGCGCTGACGGGCCGTGAGCTTTTTGGAATCGGCCAGGCCTTTGATGGGATTCTGGTCGTCCAGGATGACCGCGGCCGCCACGACAGGGCCGGCCAAGGGGCCGCGCCCCGCCTCGTCCACACCCGCCATCAGCGCGGGAACCTGCCACTGCAGTCCCAGTTGCTGCGGCTCAAGGGGTTGCCTGGATTTAGCCACGGCGACCGTCCTCCAGAATTTGCGCGATGGCATCGCTGGCGCAACGGGCGGTGTCACGACGCAAGGTATGGTGAAGCTCAATAAAGCGCTGGCGCACTTCCAGAACCTTGGCCGGATGGTCCAGCCAGTCCAGCACGTCGGAGGCCAGTTGCTTGGGAGTTGCCGCGTCTTGCAAGCGCTCCGGCACCACAAAGTCCTTCAGCAAAATATTGGGCAAACCCACCCAGGGCAAGTAGCCCAGGCGCTTCATGAGCTGCCAGCTCAGGCCACTCACACGGTAGGCGATCACCATGGGGCGTTTGAACAGCGCGGCTTCCAGGGTGGCGGTGCCGCTGGCGATCAAGGTCACATCGCAGGCCGCCAAGGCCTCGTGCGATCGGCCTTCCAGCAACTGGATGTTGGCATTGGGCGCGTACTGGGCCACCAAGGGCAGCACCATCTCGCGCAAGCTGGGCACCACCGGCATCACGAAACGCATGTCGGGCCGCTGGTGGCTCAGCTCGGTCACGGCCTGCAAAAACGCAGGGGCAATGTGCTGGATCTCGGAGCGGCGGCTACCGGGCAGCACGGCCAACACGGGCGCGTCTAGCGGCAAGCCCAGACTCTGGCGGCTGGCCTCGCATGGCGGCTCCATGGGTATCGCGTCGGCCAAGGGATGCCCCACGTAAGTGGCCGGAATATTCTTGGCCTCGTACAGCTCAGGCTCGAACGGGAACATGCACAACATGTGGTCGGTGGACCTGGCGATCTTGTTGATGCGCTTGCCGCGCCAAGCCCAGATTGAAGGGCTGACAAAATGAACCGTCTTGATGCCCTGGGCCTTCAAGCGAGCTTCCAACCCGAAGTTGAAGTCAGGCGCATCGACACCGATGAACACGTCAGGGCGCTGTTCCAGCAGTCGGTCACCCAACTGATGACGGATACCTGAAAGCTCGCGGTAATGGCGCAGTGCATCGACAAACCCGAACACCGCCAGTTTTTCACAGGGCCACCAGGCATCGAAGCCCTGCGCCACCATGCGCGGACCGCCGATGCCCATGGCACTCAGCTCAGGCCACCGCGCCTTGAGCCCGCCCATCAGCAAGCCGGCCAGCAAGTCGCCAGAGACCTCGCCCGCCACCATGGCCACCTTGGGCGCAGATGCACTCATCAAAGGGCTCCGGGGCGCTCAGCGCACGATGCCGCGGGTGGACGCCTGCAAGAAATTGATCATCAGATCAACGTCCTGCTGCGCTTCGGGATGGGTGCCTGCCAACTCGCCGATGCGGCCCTTGGCTTCTTCCAGCGTCAGGTCCTGGCGGTACAAGGCCCGGTGCATTTCCTTGACGGCCTTGAGGCGCTCCGGGCTGAAGCCCCGGCGGCGCAACCCTTCCAGATTGATGCCACGCGCCTCGGCCATGTTGCCCTGCGCCATCACGAACGGCGGCAAATCCTGGCCCAGGGCCGTCGCCATGCTGGTCATGGCATGGGCGCCAATCTTGACGAACTGGTGCACGCAGGTGAAGCCACCCAAAATCACCCAATCGCCCACATGCACGTGGCCGGCAATGTGCGCGTTGTTGGCAAAGATGGTGTTGTTGCCGACCTGGCAGTCGTGCGCCAGGTGGGTGTAGGCCATCATCCAGTTGTCATGGCCCAGGCGTGTGATGCCTTCATCCTGGGCCGTGCCCACATTGAAGGTGCTGAACTCGCGGATGGTATTGCGGTCACCAATCACCAGTTGGGTAGGCTCGTTCGCGTACTTCTTGTCTTGCGGGCTGCCACCCAAAGACGCAAACTGGAAAATCCGGTTGTCGCGGCCAATCGTGGTGTGGCCCTCGATCACGCAATGGGGGCCCACGGTGGTGCCTTCGTCAATGCGAACGTGGGGGCCAATGACCGTGTAAGGGCCGACGCTGACGGTGTCGCCCAGTTGCGCCTGGGGATCGACCACCGCGGTGGGATGAATGCTCGCCATGATGCTGCGCCCTCGCCTCAACCCACCGTGCGCTGCGTGCACATCAACTGCGCCTCGACGGCCAGTTCGTCACCCACCCAGCCCTTGGCGCTGAACTTGTAGATGCCTGCGCGATGGCGGTCAATTGTCACGTCCAGGATCAATTGGTCGCCCGGCTCAACCGGCCGCTTGAAGCGGGCGTTGTCGATGCCGACAAAGTAGTACACCGACTTTTCGTCGGCATTGATGCCAATGCCTTCAAACGCCAGGATGCCGGCCGCTTGGGCCAGCGCTTCCAGCATCATCACGCCAGGCATGACGGGACGCCCGGGGAAATGACCTTGGAAGAATGGCTCGTTGAAAGTCACGTTCTTCACTGCACGAATGCGCACGTTCTTTTCAATCTCCAGCACACGGTCCACCAACAGCATCGGGTAGCGGTGCGGAAGCTTTTCAAGAATCTTGTGGATGTCCATCATGGTTGTTCTGTTGTTTCTCTAAAGCGCGAACGCGTTCGCGCAGGGCATGCAGATTGCGCAATGTCGCGGCGTTCTTTTCCCACGATGCATTGTCATCGAAGGGGAACACGCCACTGTACAGCCCAGGTTTGTGAATGGACCGTGAGACCAGTGTGGCGGCCGAGACATTCACCCCTTCCGCCAACGTCAGGTGCCCCAGCACCATGCCGCCACCGCCCACGGTGCAATGCGCACCGATGACGGCGCTGCCGGCCACGCCTGCGCAGCCGGCCATGGCCACGTGGTCACCGATCTGGACGTTGTGCCCGATCTGAACCAGGTTGTCGAGCTTGACCCCATTGCCAAGAACGGTGTCACCCAAGGCACCACGGTCTACGCAGGAGTTGGCGCCAATCTCGACGTCATCCCCAATGCGCACGGTACCCAATTGTTCGATTTTTTCCCAGCGCCCTTGCGTGGGCGCAAAGCCGAAGCCATCAGCCCCGATCACCACACCGCTGTGGAACAGGCAGCGCTCGCCAATGCTGCAATCAAAACCAATGTTGACGTTGGCGGAGAAGCGCGTCGCCGCGCCGACGCGGGCACCGCGTCCGATCACGCAATGGGGGCCGATCATCGCACCCGCGCCGATGACTGCACCAGCCTCCACCACCACGAAGGGGCCAATGCTGACGCCCTCGCCCAAGCTGGCGCTGGGGTCGATCACCGCGGTGGCGTGAACGCTGGCCGGCGCCTGAGGGCGCGTTCGGCTGGCCCACCATTGGGTCAACCTGGCAAAGTACAGGTAAGGGTCGTCCGTGACGATGGCCGCGCCACGGGCCGCGGCTTCGTCCTTCAGCGCGCCAGAGACGATCACGCAGCCTGCCGACGTACTGGCCAGCTGCGCACGGTACTTGGGATGGGCCAGGAAGGTGATCGCGTCAGACTGTGCCTGCTCGATGGGTGCGATGCGGGCTATCGGCAACTCTGCGGTGCCCAGCAAGTCGCCACCCAATGCTGCGACGATCTGACCGAGCTGCACCATGGACGTAGAGCCGGTCGGGTTGACCGACCCGCTCACTTGCCGAGGGCGGTGTTGAGGGACTTGATCACCTTGTCGGTGATGTCCACACGCGGGCTGGCAAAGACGGCTTCCTGAACGATCAGGTCGTATTTGTCCTGATCGAAAATTTGCTTGACCACGCGATTCGCACGGTCCAGCACCGAAGCCAGCTCTTCGTTCTTGCGCTGGTTCAGGTCTTCCTGGAACTCACGACGCTTGCGTTGAAACTCGCGGTCTTGCTCGACCAAGTCGCGTTGGCGGCGGCCGCGCTCGCCTTCAAGCAGCGTAGGCGCGTCTTTCTCGAACTTGTCTGAGGCCGACTTGATGCGCTGGGCCGTTTCGGTCAGCTCTTTCTCGCGGCGGCTGAACTCAACCTCCAGCTTGGCTTGAGCGGCTTTGGCAGGCGTCGCGTCACGCAGAACACGGTCAAGATTGACGTACCCAATCTTGAATTCCTGGGCGGAGGCGGTGGCCGCGGCCACCAGCAAACCGGTGACCATCAGGGTCTTGAGGACGGATTTCATGGTCAGAATGCGGTACCGATCTGGAACTGGAGTTTCTGGATTTTATCCACATCGAACTTGCGGACAGGTTGGCCGTAGCTGAGTTTAAGCGGCCCCACGGGAGAGACCCAACTGACACCCACGCCCATGGAGACGCGGAAATCTTCCAGCTTGATCGGCTCATCGTTGCCCCAGACATTACCAGCGTCCAGGTATCCAAACAAGCGCAAGGTGCGGTCATTGCCGGCACCCGGGAAAGGCACGTACAACTCGTTGTTGATGTTGATGCGCTTGCTGCCCCCGATGTAGGCGCCATTGTTGTCGATCGGGCCTAGCGAGTTTTGCTCGAAACCGCGCACCGTGCCCAGACCGCCGCCGTAGAAGTTCTTGAAGAATGGGTATTCTTTGCCCGACAGGCCCACGCCATAACCAATCTGGGCATTGACCCCGAAAGTGAAGCGGTTGGTCAGCGGCAAGTATTGCTGGATCTGGTAGTCACCGCGCAGGTAACGCGTGTCACCGGCCACACCCCATTCCATGTTCACGCGCTGATAACGCCCCTGGTTGGGCGCGATCGTGCTGTCGCGCGAGTCACGTGCCCAGCCCACCGTGAGCGGAATCGACAAACTGGTTTCGCCGAAATTGCGGCGGTACAGTTTGTAGTTATCCGGCAGGCCCAGGTCGCCCTTGATCGTGGTCTGCTCGGCGCCCAGGCCGAAGAACACCGTGTCGAATTCGGTGAACGGCACACCAAACCGGATGGTCGCGCCCGGGGTCACGATTTCATAGTCGCCGCCCTGGGTGCTCAACGGACGCGAGGTGCGGTAGAACACGTCCACCGCGCGCGAAATGCCGCCATCGGTGAAGTACGGATCCACAGTGCTGACCACCAGCGTGCGGTTGTACTTGCTGGTATTGACTTCAATGCCCAGGTAATTGCCCGTGCCAAAGATGTTGTCTTGCTTGATCGAGGCGGTCAGCGACAACTTCTCAGCGCTGGAGAAACCCGCGCCCAGCATCAGGTTGCCCGTGGGCTTTTCTTCCACGGTGATGGTCAGGTCAACCTGGTCTTGCGTGCCGGGCACTTCTGCCGTGTCAATGCCCACTTGCTTGAAATAGCCCAGGCGGTCGACCCGGTCGCGCGACAGCTTGATCTTCTGGCCGTCGTACCAGGCCGATTCAAACTGGCGGAACTCGCGGCGAATCACTTCGTCACGGGTGCGGGAGTTGCCCGCCACATTCACCCGGCGCACGTACACGCGGCGTTGCGGCTGGGAACTGAACACGGCCACCACGGTGCCTTTTTCGCGGTTAAGTTCGGGCCTGAAATCCACGCGGGCGAAGGCATAACCAAAGGCCGCGAACCGGTCGGTGAAGGCTTTGGTGGTCGAAGCGATGTCTTCAGCGCGGTAGGAGTCGCCAGGCTTGACGGCCACCAGCGAGCGGAACACTTCATCCTTGCCCAGGTAGTCACCTTCCAGCTTCACGCCGGTGACGGTGTAGCGAGGCCCTTCCGTCACACTGATGGCGATGGAGATGTCTTGCTTGTCTGGCGAGATGGCCACCTGTGTGGACTCGACCCGGAACTCCAGGTAGCCACGGTTCAGGTAGTAAGCCTTGATGGTCTCCAAGTCGGCGTTCAGCTTGGCCCGCGCGTATTGGTCCGACTTGGTGTACCAGGTCAACCAGCCGCCCGTGGTCAGGTCCATTTGCGACAGCAAGGTGCTTTCTGAGAAAGCCTTGGCGCCGGTGATCCGGATGCTCTTGATCTTGGCGGTTTCGCCTTCGGTCACGCTGAACGTCACGTTGACGCGGTTGCGGTCAACCGGGGTGATGGTGGTCACCACTTCGATGCCGTACAGGCTGCGCGACAGGTACTGGCGCTTCAGCTCGGTCTCGGCGCGGTCGGCCAAAGCACGGTCAAAAGGCTGGCCTTCGCCAATGCCGATGTCCTTGAGCGCCTTGACCAGGTTGTCCTTGTCGAACTCCTTGGTGCCCACGAACTCGACCTTGGAGATGACCGGGCGCTCTTCAACGACCACCACGACCACGCTGCCGTCGATCTGAATGCGAACGTCCTTGAACAGGCCGGTGGCAAACAACGAACGCAGGCCAGCCGAGCCCTTGTCGTCGGTGTAGGTGTCGCCTACCCGGAAAGGCAAGGAGGCGAACACCGTGCCCGCGTCAGCCCGCTGCAGGCCCTCGACACGGATGTCCTTGAGCACGAAGGGCTCCACCGCGAAGGCGGCGGTGTGGAACATGGACACGGCAACGAGCGCGGCGGCCAGGGTCGGTTTGAACCGATGGACAGTCTTGGAAGGGAATTGCATGCAAAGATCAGTGCGAGCCCAGCATTCGGGCCAAATCGTTGTAGAGGGCAAGTGACATCATGGTGAGCATGATGGCCACGCCACCGCGTTGCAACCGCTCCATCCATACTTCTGAGATGGGCCGGCCGGTGAGTCCTTCAAAAAGATAATACATGAGGTGTCCGCCATCCAGGACTGGCAGCGGCAGCAGATTGAGCACGCCCAGGCTGACACTGACCAAGGCCAGAAAACCCAGGTAATGTACCCAACCCATTTCGGCCGAACGCCCCGCGTAATCCGCAATGGTCAGTGGGCCGCTGAGATTTTTCAGTGAAGCCTGCCCCACCACCATCTTGCCCAGCATCTCCAGGCTCATGCGAGAGACGTCCCAAGTGCGATTGAGCGCGAGCGTCAACCCTTCCAGCGGTCCATAGCTCACATCGACCATGGCGGGCGGCGAACCGATGCCTGCCTCGATGCGCGCCAACTGCTTGCCGTCCACCTCTTTCATTGCCGGTGTCACGGTGATGTCGAGGTTTTGCCCAGCGCGGAGCACCTTCAGCTGGATGGGCTTGACCTGCCCTTGATCGTGGCTGGCCCCGATCAGTTGCCGCAATTGCGCGGCATCCGTGGGCACTTGGCCATTGATCTGCACAATTCGATCTCCGGCCTTCAAGCCCGCCCGCTCAGCAGGACCACCGGCCATGGCCTGGGCGATGATGGGCTCGACATACGGCCCCATCAGGCCAATGCGGTCCAGCAACTTGGCGTCCACCTCGGCCGCGGGGATGCGACTGAGCGGCAAGGTCAAAGTGCGGCTGCCGCGCTGCTGTGAATCAACCGCGCCAGAAGCGTTGTGGCTGACCTGCAAACGCAAATCGCGCCCCGCCAAGGCGGCCTGGGTGAATTGCCACTGCAAGTCGCTCATTGAACGGATGGTCTGCCAGCCCTCATCGGCGGCATCGGACCCAACTTGCGCCACTGACAGGATTTCATCCCGCGCCTGCAAGCCAGCCTGATCGGCCAGGCTCTCGGCCTTGGGTTGAGCCATCCAGGGACGCAACTCTTGCACACCGGCCCAATTTACGCAGGCGTACAGCAAGACCGCCAGCACCAGATTGGCCGCTGGCCCTGCCGCCACGATGAAGGCCCTTTGCTTGAGCGTTTTGCGGTTGAAAGCGCGGCTCAATTCCGAAGACGGCACGGCGCCTTCGCGTTCATCCAGCATCTTCACATAGCCGCCCAAAGGCAGCGCCGACACCACGAACTCGGTTTCGCCGTGCATGCGCCGCCAGAGCACGCGCCCAAAGCCCACGGAAAACCGCAGCACCTTGACATCGCATGCCAAGGCAGCACGGTAGTGCCCGTACTCGTGGATGATGACCAGCACACCAATGGTCACTAAAAATGCCAACACCGTCGACAACATGGCAAGGCTCCGGGGTTTTAGATCAGCGGCTCAAGCCAGACGAGATCACCTGGGCGACGCGCCTGGCCTTGGCGTCCAGCACCAGCAAACCCTCGACGCTGTCGCAGCAGCCGGACTCTACCGCGCAATCGGCCAGACTTTGGGCGTTGACGGCATGAATCTGGTCAAAGCGGATGCGCCCGGTCAAGAAAGCGTCCACCGCCACCTCGTTGGCCGCATTGAGCACGCAGGTGCTGCCCGCGGGGCCATTGAGGGTGTCCCAGGCCAATTGCAAGCCCGGGTACCGGCCAGAATCAGCCTCTTCAAAGGTCAAGGCAGACAGGCGCGTAAAGTCAAGTAAATCCGCCCCCGACTCGATCCGATTGGGCCACGACAGCCCATAGGCAATGGGGACGCGCATGTCGGGCGTGCCCAGTTGCGCGAGCACCGAGCGGTCCCGGCACACCACCATCGAGTGGATGATGCTTTGCGGGTGCAAGACCACCTTGATGCGGTCGGGCGTGAGGCCAAATAACCAGCGCGCTTCAATCACTTCCAGCGCTTTGTTCATCATGGTGGCCGAATCCACTGAGATCTTGCGGCCCATGACCCAATTGGGGTGGGCGCAGGCCTGATCAGGCGTGACATCGCGCAAGGTGGCCGGGTCGCGCTGGCGGAATGGCCCCCCCGAGGCGGTCAACACGATGTGGTCAATGCGCTCAGACCAGGTTCCAACGTCTTCTGGCAGGCATTGGAAAATGGCCGAATGCTCGCTGTCGATGGGCAGCAAGGTCGCGCCGCCCTCGGCCACGGCGCCCATGAACAGGGCCCCCCCGACAACCAGGGCCTCTTTGTTGGCCAGCAGCAGACGCTTGCCCGAGCGAGCCGCCGCCAGGCAGGGCGCCAAGCCAGCCGCGCCCACAATCGCCGCCATCACCACGTCCACCTCTGGATGAGCGGCGATGTCGCACAAAGCCTGCTCACCGCTGAGCACCTCGGTCGACAAGCCTGCTTGCGCGATGCCCTCACGCAAACGGCGCGCAGCGTCTTCATGCGACATCACCGCAAACCGGGGGCGCCATTGCACGCACTGCGCCAACAGCTCCTCCACGCGTCGTCCACCGCTGAGGGCAAAAACATTGAATCGATCCGGGTGCCGTGCCACCACGTCCAGTGTGTTGGTCCCGATCGAGCCTGTGGACCCGAGCACGCACAAACGCTGGCGGTATCCCTCGGACATCACAGCATCAACCATGGCACAAGGACATCAAAGCCAGCACCAAAGGCAGGACCGGCAGCAAGGCATCAATGCGGTCCAGCACGCCGCCATGCCCGGGCAGGAGCTGGCTGCTGTCCTTGGCACCGGCCTGGCGCTTGATGAGCGATTCAAACAAGTCACCCACCACACTCATGCCCACCAGAAAAACAATGCTCAGCACCAGGCCCACAGGCCCGAGGCCCGACAGCAGGTGGCTGTACATGCTGGGTGAATCCACCGACCAGTGGCGGTCAACCGCTATCCACGCCACCGCCAGAAGGAGCACGGCCAGCATCCCTGACCAGACGCCCTCCCAGCTCTTGCCGGGGCTGATGCTGATGGCCAATTTGCGGCGTCCGAACGCTCGGCCGCCAAAGTAGGCGCCAATGTCGGCCGCCCACACCAGGCAAAAGATCGACAACAGGAAATTGAGCCCTTGGGCCTTGCTCTCGGTCAGGGCGAGCCATGCCACCACCAGAATGCCCAGCCCCAGCAGAGCGCGCAAGATGGTGGGCGACTGCTTCCAGTACCGCGTGCCCCACCGCAAAGCCAAGGCACCGCCCAGCACCCACAAGGCACCACTGACCCACCACACGGCTGCAGGCACGACAAAGCCGGCCAATGCCTGACCTGGCTCGTGAACATGGACCGCTGCCGCGCTCTCCAAGTGCGGTGCAGGCGACAGGCCCCAAGGGTCGAGATGAACCGCCTCGGCGACCATATAGCCCAGCACCGCCACAGCCGCCCCCATGGCCACGGCGCGCAGCCCTGGCCACCCATTCAAGCGCGCCCACTCCCAGCCTGCGGCACTGACGAACAACAGCCCCAACGCGGCAAAGGGCCACAAGGCTTGCGCCGCCAACGATGGCAAAAGGATGGCCATCAAGATCAGCGCCGTGATCACGCGTTGCTTGAGCATGTTCAGAATCTCTCTGACGTGTATTCGTCGTTGTCTACCGCGCCACCCACGGCGCCCTCGCCTTGCCCCGACGCCCCGACGTCGCCAAACCGCCGTTCGCGCACGGCGAACGCCATCAAGGCCTTGTCGATTTCAGACGCGTCGAAGTCAGGCCAAAGGCAATCAGTGAAGTACAACTCGGCATAAGCGCTTTGCCACAACAGGAAGTTGGACAGCCGCACTTCACCACCTGTGCGGATGAACAAATCAGGGTCGGGTGCATAGCTCATGGCCATGAAACGCGACAATTCTGCTTCCGTCAGCATTTCTGCCGACAGGCCGGCCGCCATGGCCTTCTGGCAAGCCTGGACAATGTCCCAGCGCCCACCGTAGTTGAAGGCGACCGTCAAGGTCAAACGGCTGTTGTCGCAGGTTCGGGCTTCCGCGTCCAGCAAGGCATTGCGGATTTTCTCGGCCACGGTGCTCAGGTCGCCCGCGATGCGGATGCGAACCCCATCCGCCTTGAGCTTGGCGATGTGCTTGGACAAGGCGACGAGCAGCAGGCTCATCAAGCCGGAAACTTCTTCCTCGGGGCGCTTCCAGTTCTCTGACGAGAACGCGAACACGGTGAGGTAGTCAATGTCACGGTCGGCGCAGGCCTGCACCACCGAGATCAAGGCATCAACGCCGGCTTTGTGGCCCACGCCACGGGGCATGAGGCGTTTGCGGGCCCAGCGGCCATTCCCATCCATGACGATGGCAACGTGACGGGGGCCCGATGATGGACTGGAAAGACTGCGCTTGGCCATGCTGGCTCCAAAACAGATTGAGGCGGTCAAACCGCCTCAGCCTGCATCGAGATCAATGAAAGGCCGATCAAACCGCCAGGATCTCGGCTTCTTTGGCCTGAACCAACTTGTCGATTTCGACAATCGTGCGGTCGGTCAGTTTCTGGACATCATCCTGCGAACGGCGGTCTTCGTCTTCGGTGATTTCCTTGTCCTTGAGCAGGCGCTTGGCTTGCTCATTGGCATCACGGCGCAGATTGCGCACGGCCACTTTGGCATCCTCGCCCTCGCCCTTGACGATCTTCGTCAGGTCCCGGCGGCGCTCTTCGGTCAAGGCGGGCATCGGCACGCGGATCAGATCACCTTGCGAGGCGGGATTGAGGCCCAGATCGGATTCGCGGATCGCTTTCTCGATCTTGGCGCCCATGCCTTTTTCCCAGGGCTGCACGCTGATGTTGCGCGCATCAATCAGGGTCACATTGGCAACCTGGCTGATCGGCACCATCGAACCGTAGTAGTCCACCTGCACCTGATCAAGGATGCCGGGGTGGGCGCGGCCCGTGCGGATCTTGCTCAACTCGCTTTTGAAGGAGTCAACGGTTTTGAGCATCTTCTGCTCAAGGGATTTTTTAATGTCGGCAATGCTCATGAAATGCTCCGGATCACACGTGGACCAGGGTGCCTTCATCCTCGCCCATCACCACACGCTTGAGGGCGCCGGGCTTGAAGATGGAAAACACCTTGAGGGGCAGATTCTGGTCGCGGCACAGCGCAAACGCTGTCGCGTCCAGCACTTGAAGATTCTTGATCAAGGCTTCATCAAAGGTGATGGTGCTGTAGCGCGTGGCCAGCGGATCCTTCTTGGGATCGGCCGAGTAGACGCCATCCACCTTGGTGGCCTTGAGCATGATCTCGGCACCGATCTCGGCGCCGCGCAAGGCGGCAGCGGTGTCGGTGGTGAAGAAGGGGTTGCCCGTGCCGGCGGCAAAGATGACCACCTTGCCTTCTTCGAGGTACTGCAGAGCCTTGGGGCGCACGTAGGGCTCCACGACCTGCTCGATGTTGATGGCGGACATGACACGGGCGGTCATGCCTTCCTGGCGCATGGTGTCGGCCAGCGCCAACGAATTCATGACGGTGGCCAGCATGCCCATGTAGTCAGCCGTGGCACGGTCCATGCCGACTGAACCACCCGCCACGCCGCGGAAAATATTGCCACCACCAATGACGACTGCAACCTCGCACCCCAGCTTCGTCACCTCCTGGATCTCTTGCACCATGCGGACGATGGTGGCGCGGTTGATGCCAAAAGCGTCATCGCCCATCAGGGCCTCACCGGAGAGTTTCAGAAGGATGCGCTTGTAGGCGGCCATGCAGACGTCCTTTGCTAGTTGTTGTCATCAGAGTCACGGCGGGCTGCTTAAGTTTCCTTGAAAACTCAAGCAACCCGCGGTCGGGTCAGAAATTACTGACCCTTGGCAGCGGCCATGGTGGCGGCCACTTCAGCAGCGAAGTCGTCCTGCTTCTTCTCAATGCCTTCACCGACGATGTACATCGAGAAGCCCTTGACGGTCGTATTGGCCGACTTCAGGTACTGCTCGACGGTTTGCTTGCCATCGGCAGCCTTCACGAAGACCTGGTTGAACAGCGAGACTTCCTTCAGGTACTTCTGGACGGCGCCTTCGATCATCTTGGCGGCGATGTCGGCGGGCTTGCCCGACTCGGCGGCCTTGGCCGTGGCAACGCTGCGCTCGGTTTCGATCAAGGCAGCCGGCACGTCAGACGAGGACAGCGACACGGGCTTCATGGCGGCCACGTGCATGGCCACATCCTTGGCAGCCGTTTCGTCACCGGTGTACTCAACGACCACGCCAATACGGGCACCGTGCAGGTAGCTGACCAGATTTTGGTCGCCGCTGAAACGCTTGAAACGACGGATGGTGATGTTTTCACCGATCTTGCCGATCAGCGCAGCGCGGGTGGCTTCCACCGTTTGACCGGCGATTTCCAGGTTCGACAGGGCAGCCACGTCAGCGGGGTTCTGCTTGGCGATCAGCTCGGCCACGGCCTTGCTGAAGCCCAGGAAATCGTCGTTCTTCGACACGAAGTCGGTTTCGCAGTTGATCTCAACCAGGGCGCCGGTCGTGCCTTCGATGAAGGACATGACCACGCCGTCGGCGGTCACGCGCGAGGCGGCCTTGGAGGCCTTGCTGCCCAGCTTGACGCGCAGGATTTCTTCGGCCTTGACCGAGTCGCCTTCGGCTTCAGTCAGGGCTTTCTTGCACTCCATCATTGGAGCGTCGGTCTTGGCGCGCAGTTCGGCGACCATGCTGGCGGTGATGGCAGACATATGCTTTCTCCGTAAATCTGAAATCTGTTGTGAAAAAGGGGCTGAATCAGCCCCTGTGGTGCCAAGTCAGCAGCGATCAGGCGGCTTCGTTGACTTCCACGAATTCGTCGCCATCGGCAGCCACGGCTTGCACGACTTCATTGACGGCGTTGGCACGGCCTTCCAGCACGGCATCGGCCACGGCCTTGGCGTACATCGCCACAGCCTTGGAAGAGTCGTCGTTGCCAGGAATGACGTAGTCAATGCCTTCGGGCGAGTGGTTGGTGTCAACCACGCCAATCACGGGGATGCCGAGCTTCTTGGCTTCCAGGATGGCAATCTTGTGGTAACCGACGTCGATCACGAACAGGGCGTCAGGCAGAGCGTTCATGTCCTGAATGCCACCGATGTCTTTTTCGAGCTTGGCGAGGTCGCGTTGGAACAGCAGGCCTTCCTTCTTGCTCAGTTGCTCCAGGCCACCGGTCTCGATTTGAGCTTGCATGTCCTTCAGCTTCTTCAAGGAACCCTTGACGGTCTTGAAATTGGTGAGCATGCCGCCCAACCAACGTTGGTCCACGAAAGGAACGCCAGCGCGTTGAGCTTCGGAAGACACGGCTTCACGGGCTTGGCGCTTGGTGCCGATCATCATGATCGTGCCGCGGCGAGCCGACAGCTGGCGGATGAACTTCAGGGCATCCTCGAACGCGGGCAGCGTCTTTTCGAGGTTGATGATGTGGATCTTGTTGCGATGACCGAAGATGTACGGAGCCATCTTGGGGTTCCAGAAGCGGGTTTGGTGACCAAAGTGGACACCGGCTTCCAGCATTTCGCGCATGGACACTGCCATAAGTAACTCCAGAGGTTGGGTCTAGAAGCCATCAAAAATCACAACGATGCATTAGCGGCACCAGTTGCAACACCTGAGGTTTGTTGGCTTCGGGATTTTGAGGTTTTGGATGTTTTATCCGAACTATTTCGGAAAAACCCGAAGATTATAGCATGACGATGGGGCTTTGACACCCCACCTTCTGCCATCCTCCTTGGCGGCTCAGCGCTTTCGAGGGGTCTTGCGGCCCACCGGGCCTTTGGGCGCGGCCTTGCCACCCTTCCCCGACGCGGCGCCTGCGGGCTTGCCTGCAGCAGCCGCCCGCTTGGCAGACCGCTTGGTTTCACGGTCCACCAGCTGCACTTCCGCCAATTCATCCTGGGCTGATGCCTGCGGAGCGCGCCCCGGGGCGTCCCCACCACGATGTCGACGGCGCCCGCCGCCGCTGGCCGGCTGATCCTCGCCTTCGCGGACCAAACGGAAATCAATTTTGCGGCTGTCCAGATCGACGCGGCTGACCTGCACGCGCACGCGGGCACCTGAGGCGTAACGCAAACCGCTGCGCTCGCCACGCAACTCCTGGCGGGCCTCGTCGAAGCGGAAATACTCACCACCCAACTCGGTGATGTGCACCAGCCCTTCGACGTACAGGCCATCCAGGTGAATGAACAAGCCAAAGCTGGTCACTGTGCTGACGGTCCCACCGTATTCTTCACCCAAGCGCTCGCGCATGAACATGCACTTCAGCCAGGCCTCTACGTCGCGCGAGGCCTCGTCGGCGCGGCGCTCGTTCGAGCTGCAATGGATGCCGGCAGTTTCCCAGGCAGCAGCCTCTTCAGGCGGAAGCTTGATGCGGGCGGCCACCTTGACCGGCGCCTTGGGCAGCCCCTTGGCAGATTGGCCCGCCCCACCCTTGGCGCCTGGGCGCCCCTTGAAATAACTCGGCGATGACTGCACCGGTGGCAATTTCAGGATGTAGCGGTCACTGCCCATCAGGGCCTTGATCACGCGGTGAACCAGCAAATCAGGGTAACGGCGAATCGGGCTGGTGAAATGCGTGTAGGCCTCGTACGCCAGGCCGAAGTGACCGCTGTTGGTCGGCGTGTAAATGGCCTGCTGCATGGAGCGAAGCAGCATGGTGTGAATCTGCTGCGCATCAGGGCGATCCTTGCTGGCTTGCGCCAGCGCCTGGAACTCGCCAGGCGTGGGCTCGTCACTGATGCTCAAGCCCAGGCCCAAGGCCTTGAGGTAGTTCTTGAGCAAGGTGCGCTTTTCAGGCGTCGGCCCCTCGTGCACGCGGTACAGCGATGGTTGCTTGGCCCGCGAAATGAAATCGGCCGAGCAGACGTTGGCCGCCAGCATGGCCTCTTCAATCAGCTTGTGCGCCTCGGTGCGCACCCGCGGCACGATCTTGGCAATGCGGCCGTTGTCATCGCACACGATCTGCGTTTCGGTGGTCTCGAAATCCACCGCGCCGCGCACCGCCCGCGACTTCAACAGCGCCCGATAGACCTCGTGCAAATCCAGCAGGTTCGGCACCAACTCGGCCCGGCGCTGAGCCTCAGGGCCACGTGTGTTGCCCAGAATGGCCGCCACTTCGGTGTAGGTGAAGCGCGCGTGCGAACAGATCACGGCGGGGTAGAACTGGTAGGCATGGACTTCGCCTTCTGCCGTGACCAGCATGTCGCACACCATGGACAGGCGCTCGACCTCTGGATTGAGCGAGCACAGGCCGTTGGACAACTTCTCGGGCAGCATGGGGATCACGCGGCGCGGGAAATACACCGACGTGGCGCGCTCGTAAGCATCACGGTCCAGCGGATCACCCGGCTTGACATAGTGGCTCACGTCGGCAATGGCCACCAGCAAGCGCCAGCCGTTCGGACCTTTGCTGCGGCCAATCTTGGCCGGCTCGCAATACACCGCATCATCGAAGTCGCGCGCATCCTCGCCATCTATGGTGACCAAGGGCACGTCGGTCAGGTCGATGCGGTTTTTACGATCCGCTGGGCGCAATTTTTCAGGCAGCTTCGCCGCTTGGGCCAACACATCATCATTGAAGCGGTGCGGCACTTCGTACTTGCGCACCGCGATCTCGATCTCCATGCCCGGATCGTCGATGCCACCGAGGACCTCTATCACGCGACCCACGGGCTGGGCATGCAGTGAAGGCACTTCAGTGAGCTCGACGGACACCACCTGGCCTGGCTCTGCATTCGCAATGCCTTTGGCGGGGATCAGGATGTCTTGACCGAAACGACGGTCCTCCGGCGCGACCACCCAAGCCCCGCCTTCGTGCAGCAAGCGGCCAATGATGGGGGTCTTGCGGCGCTCCAGGATTTCAAGCACCTGGCCTTCGGGGCGGCCTTTGCGATCAAAGCGCAACACACGCACCTTGACCCGGTCCCGGTGCATGACGCTGCGCATCTCTTGCGGCGGGATGTAGATGGTGGATTCGCCGTCGTCCGTGCTCACGAAACCGTGGCCATCGCGGTGGCCATGCACAGTGCCGACGATTTCACTCATCAGGTTCACTAAATGTTGTGGTTGAGTTGTCATATGTCTTATTTTGATGCTAGAATTGCGCTCTTCGCAGCTGACGCCGGAAACATATTTTCCGGATGTTGAAAGCGAAGAAACTGCAGAGTTCTGGCCCAGGTGGCGGAATTGGTAGACGCACTAGTTTCAGGTACTAGCGGGTAACTCCGTGGAGGTTCGAGTCCTCTCCTGGGCACCAGATGCTGCGGTTGATGCTGAGAAGTCGGTTGCAAAACCATCGGTTGCAAAACCGGTCGAAAAATTCGAAGAGATTGAACACCTGCCCAGGTGGCGGAATTGGTAGACGCACTAGTTTCAGGTACTAGCGGGTAACTCCGTGGAGGTTCGAGTCCTCTCCTGGGCACCAGAATCAAAGAAAGCCGCATGAATAACATCATGCGGCTTTTTTGTCGTCCTTGAAGATTAGATAAACCTGGGGGCAAGAAAAAAGGCAACGGAGCCGCTGCCTGTTGCCTTTCGTGAACACCGCCATCAACCGGACGTCAAACCTGAAATCGCTTGAGCAATGCCTCGGGCCGCAAGGTGTCGTAGTCCTCGAAGGGCTGATGAATCCAGGGGCTGGTGGGCAAGGTTTCAACGTAGAAATCTGGCGTGTAGCTCGACACCCCTTTGACCCACAGCACGGCCGACTTCAACTCGGTGATGGCTGGCATGCTGCGCAAGCGATCCACCACGGCACGCAAAGTCACGCCCGAATCGGCCAGATCATCGACCAGCAACACGCGCCCTGCCAACTCACCCTTGGGCATGGTGATGTACTGAGCCATGTCCAGGCGGCCCTGCAAAGTGCCGCCGTCATCGCGGTAGGAACTGGTCGCCATGATGCCCAGAGGACGGTCAAAAATGCGGGACAGCACGTCGCCGGGCCGCAAGCCCCCGCGCGCCAAGCACAGGATCTGGTCAAACTCCCAGCCCGATTGATGCACCTGTAGCGCCAGGCGCTCGGTCAGGTGGTGGTACTCCTCCCAAGACACATACAAGTGCTTGCCGTCATCGGTGAGCATGGGGTCTCCTATCTCGTGATCTCTGATGCTGTGACTGAGTGCCATGGCCAAATCGGGCTTCAAAGCACGTCGGCTTTGTAGGGATGGCGAAGCAAGATGGTGTGATCGCGGTCAGGGCCGGTGGACACCATGTCGATCGGCGCGCCGATGAAGCCTTGCACACGCTCCAGGTAGGCACGGGCGTTGGCCGGCAGCTTGTCCCACTCGGTGATGCCGAAGGTGGTGCCCTCCCAACCGGGGAAGCTTTCGTAGATGGGCTCGCACGCAATGATCTCGTCGGCGTCCAGGGGCAGGATGTCGACGCGTTGGCCATTGAGCTGGTAGCCGGTGCAGACCTTGATTTCATCCAGGCCGTCCAGCACGTCCAGCTTGGTGATGCACAAACCAGAGATGCCGTTGATCAGCACCGAGCGCTTGAGGGCTGCCGCATCAAGCCAACCACAGCGGCGGGCACGGCCTGTGACCGTGCCACGTTCCTGGCCCACGGTGGACAGGTGGTAGCCAACGGTACCTTCTTTTTCCCACTCAAGTTCGGTCGGGAATGGGCCACTGCCAACGCGGGTGGTGTACGCCTTGGTGATGCCCAGGATGTAGTGCAGCTTGTCGGGGCCGACGCCCGAGCCCGCCGCAGCATTGCCCGCCACACAGTTGCTGGAGGTGACGTAGGGATAGGTGCCATGGTCGATGTCCAGCAAGGTGCCTTGAGCCCCTTCGAACAGGATGCTGCCGCCCTTGACGTTGGTCTCGTGCAGGCGCACACCAACGTCGGCCAGCATGGGCACGATCTGCTGGGCCGCCTTCATGGCGTTGTCGTAGATGGGCTGGAACTCGAGCGCGGTGCCGTTGAGGTAGCCGGTCAAGGCGAAATTGTGCAGATCCAGCAATTCGCGCAACTTCTTGGCGAAGCGCTCCGGGTGCTTGAGGTCTTGCACGCGCAGTGCGCGGCGGGCCACTTTGTCTTCGTAAGCAGGGCCAATGCCTTTGCCGGTGGTGCCGATCTTGCCGTTGCCACTGGATTCGCGCAGCAACTCGCGGGCTTTGTCCACTTCAACGTGGAATGGCAGGATCAGGGGGCAGGATTCGCTGATGAACAGGCGCGAGCGCACGTTCAGGCCAGCGGCTTCCAGGCGCTCGATTTCGAGCAGCAAGTGGGCCGGATCGACCACCACGCCATTGCCGATGTAGCAGGCCACGCCCTCGCGCATGATGCCCGAGGGGATCAGTTGCAGCGCGGTCTTCTTGCCGTTGATGACCAGCGTGTGGCCGGCATTGTGGCCGCCTTGAAAACGCACCACGCCCGAGGCATGGTCGGTGAGCCAGTCGACGACCTTGCCCTTGCCTTCGTCACCCCATTGGGTGCCGACGACGACGACGTTGCGGCCGGTTGATGCAGTGCGGGGACGAGCCGGCGCGGTTGAGCTTTGCATGACTGAATCCTGTAATTCCAAAAAAAGCCGGGGTATCGAGGCTTGCTGATTGATTGATCAGCGCGAACGCACCGACCACTGTCCATTGAGCAGCGCCAACTCGCGGTCGCAGTCAAACTCTTGGACTTCGTGTTCATGACCAGGTAGCACACACACCACGGTGTGCCCCTCCAAACGCAGTTGACGCACAGCTTGGCGCAATGCGGGATCCTCGCCCCACGGCGCGCGAATCGCCGACCGAACCGCCGAACCATCACGGCCGGACAGCAGATCACCGACGATTTTGAGATCGAGGCTGAAGCCCACCGCTGGACGGCGGCGCCCAAAAATGGCGCCAACTTCATCGTAGCGGCCACCCCGCAGCAGAGCGTCGGCATGGCCTTCGCCATAGACGGCAAAGCGCGAGCCACTGTAGTAAGCGTAACCGCTGAGATCGGCCAAGTCGAAGCCAATGCGCACGTCGGGGTGCGAGCGGCGCAAATGCGAGGCCAACCATTGCAGATCATCGAGGGCAGCACGCACCAAGGGATGATCAGGCAACACACGCCTTGCTTCGGCCAGGATTTCTTCGTCGCCGTACAGGCGGGTCAAGGCCACCAAGGCCTGGACGGCTTGCGGTGACCAAGGGCTAGCCAGCTCGCGCAATGTGGCGGCATCCTTGGCGGCCAGCGCGGCCAGCAATGCATCTTGAGTGGCATCGTCCAGGCGGTCGGCCACGTTCAGGCCCTGCAGCACGCCTTGGACCAGCCGCACATCGGCCAGATCCAAGACAAGGCCTTTGAGGCCAATGGCCTGCAAGCCTTCCAGGGCCAGCTCCTGAACCTCCAGGTCGGCTTCCAGGCCTGCATGGCCAAATATCTCGGCACCAAACTGCAAGGGTTCGCGGCTGGCGTGTGGGCTGGCCGGACGCGTGTGCAACACCGGGCCGCAATAGCAAAGCCGGGTCAGGCTGTCGCGGTTGAGCAAGTGGGCATCAATGCGGGCAACCTGGGGCGTGCTGTCGGCGCGAACACCCAGCGTGCGACCGCTGAGCTGGTCCACCAACTTGAAGGTCTTGAGGTCGAGCGCATGACCGGTGCCTGAGAGCAGGGATTCGATGTGCTCCAGCAAGGGAGGCATCACCAACTCGTAGCCGCAACCACGCGCTGCGTCCAACCAGGTTCGGCGCAACTCTTCCAGGCGTCTAGCCTGAGCAGGCAAGACATCGGCAATGTGCTCTGGCAGCAGCCAAGCAGACGACATAAGAAATTGGGAGGGGATTAAAAACAGGATTTTACCGGGGTCTGGCGTCAATTTGACGGCCAAATTTTTCCTCGGCACGAATCTGCACCTGAACCAATGGAATCCTTGTTCAAAAAGTCCAGGTTCAGGTGACTGCTGCAGCACTCAGGGGATGCCCCCCTGGGCTTTTACTTGCGGGCAGCTGCGGGCGCGCCGCCGCTGTTGCCGCGCATGGCTTTGAAAAACTCGCTATTGGGGTCCAGCACCATCACGTCCGTCTTGCTGCGGAAAGTGGCCCGGTAAGCATCCAGGCTGCGGTAGAACTGCGCAAACTGGGGATCCTTGCCGAAAGCCTCGGCGTATATGGCCGATGCCTTGGCATCGCCCTCGCCTTTGACTTTCTGGGCATCTCGGTAGGCTTCTGCCACGATGATTTCGCGTTGACGATCCGCATCAGCGCGGATTTTTTCGCTTTCGGCAAAACCGGTGGAACGCAGTTCATTGGCCACGCGCTTGCGCTCGGACTCCATCCGGCGGTAGACCGACTCGGTGATGTTGGCCGAGAAATCAACCCGCTTGATGCGCACGTCCATGATGACGATGCCGAAGGCCTTGGCATCGTCGGCCAGACGTTGAACCACGCCCTGCATGACCTTCTCACGTTCGGTGGACAGCACGGCCCCGACCGTTCGCTTGGTCACTTCTTCGTTGAGCGCGGCCTGCACGATCGGGCTGAGGCGATTCTCGATGTTGCGGATGTCCGTGCCATTGTTGCGGATGAACTGGCGTGGATCGGCAATGCGCCACTTCACCAGCCAGTCAATGACCAGGCTCTTCTTTTCTGCGGTGAAGATGGGACGCGCCTCGACGCTGTCAAGCGTCTGAATGCGCCGATCCAAGAAGACCACATTTTGAAGCGGTGCTGGCAGCTTGAATTTGAGGCCGGGCTCGCTCTTGACGTCCTTGATCTCGCCCAGGGCGTAGACCACGGCGAATTGGCGTTGATCAACCACGAACAAGGTCGAGGCCAGGATGATGATGACCAGCAGAGCGCCGGCCACGAAGATTCCAATGCGGTTCATGTCAGGTTCCTTGCCTTTGACATTCAGCGACTATCACGTTCACGGCCGCGCAAGCCGTCACGTGATCGAGGGTCTGCGGCGGCGGTCGGGGACCCACCTGTCGCCGCGGCACTGCCAGTGTCGGCCACTGCCGCACTGCCAGGGGCAACTGGCGTGCTGGTCGAGCCGGTGGTGGGTGCGTTACCCGACGCGCTCATTTGAACAATCTTGTCCAACGGCAAGTAGAGCAAGTTGGAGCCCGAGCGGGAATCCACCATGACCTTGGTCACGTTGCCGTACACCTGCTGCATGGCATCAATGTAGAGGCGATCACGCGTCACGCCGGGTGCCTTCTGGTACTCGGTCAACACCGACTTGAAGCGTTGTGCATCACCTTCGGCGTGGGCCACCACGTTGGCGGAATACGCAGCCGCTTCTTCACGAAGACGTGCGGCCGTGCCTTGCGCCTTGGGGATCACGTCATTGGCGTAAGCCTGGCCTTCGTTCTTGGCGCGCTCGCGGTCAGCGCCAGCCTTAAAGGCGTCATCGAATGCAGCTTGCACGGGCTCGGGCGCCTGCACACTCTGCACGTTGACGTTGGCGATGATCACGCCAGCGTTGACCTTGTTGACCTGCGCCTGGATGGACTTGACCAGCTCAGCGGCAATCGCATCGCGCTGCTCGTACAGCACCGAGTCCATGGTGCTGTTGCCCACGATCTCACGCACAGCTGATTCAGCGGCTTGCGCCACGGCTTCGTCAGAGCTGCGGTTCTCGAACAGGTACTGGCGGGCATCGCTCAAGCGGTATTGAACCGTGAAGCGGATGTCAACGATGTTCTCGTCTCGGGTCAGCATGGAGGACTCGCGCGAACCGGTCGCCTGCATGACTGAATTGGTGCCCACGTCGATCGACCGCAACTGGGTCAGGTTGACGATTTCATGGCTTTGGAAGGGGTACGGCGCGCGCCACTGGAAGCCGGCTTCGGCTGTGTGGCTGAAGCGTCCGAAGGACATCACCACAGCCTGCTGACCTTCCTGGACGATGAAGAAGCCACTGCCCAGCCAGATCAGGGCCACGAGGCCCGCGATCAAACCAACCCCAATGCCCGCGTTGTTGCCGTCGGGGGACAGACCGCCGCCGGGACTGCTGTTGTTGTCACCACCGCCCTTGCCTGCGAACAGGCCGCTGAGCTTGCGGTTGAAGTCTCGCCACAATTCGTCAAGGTCAGGCGGGCCATCATTGCGGCCATTGTTGTAGACCACTTGCGGCCCGGCGGACTGCGGCAAAGCGAGCTTGAGCGCCCGACGGCTCAGCCAGCCCAGACGCCGAGCAGTGCCGGCGACCAATTGAGCTGCGGCAGCCAGCACACTCAAGGCTGGCTGGCGAGGGCTTTCAGGCACTTGGCCTGGCTCCAGGGATTGCATGTTCATGATTGGACAGTCGTCGAAGGAGTTTCCAGGAGTCCGGCATCGGGCTCCTGTTGAGAGTTGTCGGGATTGTGCATTGTGAATGGGCTTTGCAAACCGGGAAACGCGCCAGGGTCATCGCCCAAGCCATTCATGGCGGCCTCGGCAATGACTTGCCGCAACACGTCGAGCCCTTGCCCCCGCAAGGCGCTGACAAAAACACGCAGGCAGCGGCGCCCGGAGGGCAGTTCGAACACGTCAAGGCTGTGCCGGGGCTGCTGGTGCTCGGGCAGGCAATCACACTTGTTGAAAACCAGCACTTGGGGGATCTCGGCCGCGCCAATGTCGCCCAGCACGCGAATCACTTCGGTCAGTTGCTCCATCAACACGGGGCTGGCGGCGTCAACCACATGGAGCAGCACGTCGGCCTCGGCCGCCTCTTGCAGGGTTGCTTCGAAAGACTCCACCAGCGTGTGAGGAAGATCGCGAATGAAACCCACGGTGTCGGACAAGGTCACGCTGCGCTGGGCCTGGGCCAGGTAGAACTGCCGCGTGGTGGTGTCCAGCGTGGCGAACAATTGATCGGCCGCGTAGGTACCCGCCTTCGTGAAGGCATTGAACAAGGTCGACTTGCCCGCGTTGGTGTAGCCCACCAGCGAAACCCGGAACGTGCCTGTGCGTTCACGTGAGCGGCGCTGGGTGTTGCGCTGGCGCTTGACCTTGACCAGTTGTTCTTTGAGCGACTTGATGCGCTGGTCGATCATGCGGCGGTCGAGCTCGATCTGGGTTTCACCAGGGCCACCACGCATGCCGGCGCCGCCACGTTGGCGCTCCAGGTGGGACCAACGACGTACGAGGCGAGTGGACAGGTATTTCAGCCGGGCCAGCTCGACTTGCAGCTTGCCTTCGTGGCTTCGGGCGCGGGCGCCGAAGATCTCAAGAATCAGCCCGGTGCGGTCCAGGACCTCAACGCCCAGGTGACGTTCAAGATTGCGCTGTTGAGCAGGAGAAAGTGCCTGATCGAAGATCACGGCTTGAGCTTGGTGCAAGGTGACCAGCTCTTTGATCTCGTTGGCCTTGCCAGAGCCGACAAAAAAAGCCGGGTCTGGCGCTTTGCGCTTGGCGGTGACCTTTTCAACAGGCTGATCGCCTGCGGATTCAGCCAGCAAGGCAAGCTCGTCGAGGGTGGGGTCGAAAGACGACCCCGGCCCAAAATCGACGCCTACCAGCACAACCCGAGGTGCATCGGACGGTTTTTGCACAGACTGCGATGAGGATGTCAAGGCGTCAGTGCGTCAGTGCAACACGGAGCGGTGCTGGAGGAGCGTGAAGACATGGCTGACAAATCAGGCCGCGTCTTCGGTCGAGTCGTTGGCGTGGAAATTCACCGCACGGCCTGGCACGACGGTCGAAATCGCGTGCTTGTAGACCATTTGGGTGACCGTGTTGCGAAGCAGCACCACGTATTGGTCGAACGACTCGATGTGTCCCTGGAGTTTGATGCCGTTGACCAAATAGATGGACACCGGCACATGTTCTCTGCGCAAAAGGTTCAGGAAGGGGTCTTGTAGGAGTTGCCCTTTGTTGCTCACGATATGCTCCGTGTTGAAAAGTTTCGGACTTGACACCTTAACACAGCGCCTAAGCTGCGCTCGATGAAGGGATTGTGAAGCGGGGGTAAAGAGCCGCTATTTATCGACGAACGGATTGCTGGACGATTTGGTCTGGATTCGCAGTGGCGTGCCAGTGAGCTTGAAATGCGCCCTGAACCGCGTTTCGAGGTAGCGCTTGTAGGAATCCGTGAGGTGTTCCAGCGAATTACCGTGAATGACGATGATGGGCGGATTTTGTCCACCTTGGTGCGCGTAACGCAATTTTGGCCGCGAAATACCACCACGCTTGGGCTGCTGAAACTCAACCGCCTCCAACAGCAGACGCGTCAAAATGGGCGTCGGCATTTTGCGTGTGGCCGAGGCCCAGGCATCTGCGATCGATTTCCAGACGGGGCCCAAACCTTGGCGCTTGATGGCGGAAATGTGCAGGATGGGCGCGAATTTCAAGAACGCAAGGCGGGTCTCGATGGAGCGCGCCAACATCTCGCGCTGGTAGCTGTCCACCGCGTCCCACTTGTTGATGGCCAACACCACGGCCCGGCCGGATTCCAGGATGAACCCGGCGATGTGGGCATCCTGGTCGGTGACGCCTTGCGTGGCATCCAATAGCAGCAAGACCACATTGGCATCAGAGATGGCTTGCAAGGTCTTGACGACCGAGAACTTTTCGATGGCCTCGAAGACCTTGCCCTTGCGGCGCAGGCCGGCGGTGTCGATCAGCTCGAAGCGCTGACCCTCGCGCTCGAAAGGCACGCTGATGGCATCGCGGGTGGTGCCAGGCATGTCAAAGGCAACCAGGCGCTCTTCACCAAGCCAGGTGTTGATAAGCGTGGATTTACCCACATTGGGGCGCCCTGCCACGGCCAGCTTGATGGGCGCATTGGCGTCGACTTCAGCGAGCTCGTCCTCGTCTTCCTCACCCTGGAAGAAATCATCCAGCGCCATGTCGAGCAGGCTGCGGATGCCCTGCCCATGCGAGGCGGAAATGGGGATGGGGTCGCCAATGCCCAGCTCAAAGAACTCGGCCAGTTGCACGCCCTCCTGCATGCCCTCGGCCTTGTTGGCGGCCAGCAGCACCTTCTTGTTGGCGGTGCGCAAGTAGCGGGCGATGTCATGGTCCTGTGCGGACAGGCCGCCTCGGGCATCTACCACGAACACCACGGCATCGGCCTCGGCCACGGCCTGGCGGGTTTGCTTGGCCATCTCCTTGAAGATGCCCTCGGTGCAATCGGGCTCGAAACCACCGGTGTCGATGACAAGGAACTCGCGCGAGCCCATGCGACCTTCACCGTAGTGGCGGTCGCGGGTCAGCCCGGCGAAGTCAGCCACGATCGCATCGCGGCTCTTGGTCAGGCGGTTGAACAACGTCGATTTGCCGACGTTGGGTCGTCCGACCAACGCAATGACAGGTTTCATGAAACTCCAGGGAAACTTTTAATTGGCACGCAAAGCGTAAAGCGTGCCGGAACGGGTGGCAACCAAGAGCAAGCCATCGGCCACCACCGGTGCGGCGCTCAGGGCGCCATCCAGGGAAAGGCGGGCGACGGTACGGCCGTCGTCGGAGGCGAGGATGTGCAGTTGCCCATCGTAGTCAGCCACGGCAATCAACTTGCCCCATACAGCGGGGGCGCTCAGCTTGCGGTGGGTGAAGCGGTCGACACGCCAGCGGATTTCACCGTTTTCGGTGCGCCAGGCGCTGAGGCGATCAGCACTGTCCGACCCCACCACTGTGGTGTCGTCGGCAGCCACGGCTTGCGTGCCGGACTGAGGACGCGACCAGCGCAAACTGCCGCGGTTCATCTCGATGCAGGCAACCGACAACTGGAAGGCACGAACACAGATCTCGTCATCCGCGCGGGCGCCAGGGCCCACGAGGTCGGCCAGGCGCTCAACTTCATTGGTGCCCCGGGGCGTGCCCACGCTGAAATCGAACCGAGGCGTGCCCTTCAAGGGATCAAGCCCGACAAAACGAGCACCCTGCCCCACCACCAAAGTGTCGCGGAAGGCGGACAGCAGGCCGGGCGTGGACAGGGACAACGGGTCACCACCGGGACGCTGGTAGTTCCAGAGCCAACGGCCATCCAGGGCGTCATAGGCGCGCACGCTGCGGTCTACGCTTTGCACGAAAACGCGCTCGCCAGCCACCAGCGGCGCGGTGATGACACGGCCTGGCAGGCGCTCACGCCACAAGACCTTGCCTTGGTCGAACGTGATCAGCTCGTTGTCGGTGGTGACGACGGCTGCATAGCGGCCATCACTGCCCACCGCAGCGCTGAGCTTGGCGTTGGCGTCAGCACGCCAGCGCTCTTGCCCGGTTTTGATATCTGCCGACAAGACTTGCCCGTCGCTGGCAGCCCAGGTGACCGAATCCTTGTTCACGGCCAGCGAGGTCGAGCCTTCCACCGATCCCAGGCGCTTGCTCCAGACCGTGCTGATGCCCTGGGTGGCTGTGAAGGACTCGAGCGGTGCGGGCTTGGGCTTGGTCGAGCCACAGGCTGACAAAAGTGCAACGGCGGCGGCCAGAGCCGTTGCGCCAAGAACGCGTCGGAAAGGAGTCATGGTCAGGAGGTGGTCCATGGACAGAGGTTCAGGTGTGGAATCAGTTGGTGGGGGCCAGTCCGGGCGGCATGCCGGCCGGTGCGGCTACGCCGGCGGCTGGCACGGCAGGAGCCTCAGGAGCTTGGCCCGCTGCGGTCAGCTTGCCTTCGACAAAACGGCGGTATTCCACGGTGGCGGGCAAAGCTTTCCAGGCTTCCTGGTAGGCCTTGACTGCCTCGTCTTTCTTGCCCTGCGCGAACAGGATGTCACCACGGCGATCAGCGACCAAGGCCGCGTAGGCAGGTGGCGTCTCGGCACTCAACACCTTCAAAGCTTCGTCATGTTGCTTGGCATCCAGCAGCAGGCCAGCCAGGCGCAAACGGCCAATGGCCACGAGGTCCTTGTTCTTACCGCTGTCCACCAACCATTTCAGGCTGGCGCGCGCCAGCTCGGGCTTTTGCCGGCCGGCTTCAACCTTGGCGACCAACAGGGCACCTTGCTCGGCAAACGTGGTACCGGCGTAGCTGTCTTTCAGATCGGCAAAGACCTTCGCCGCTTTGTCGACCTCACCCGCGCTGGCGGCACGGTCCAGTTCTTCGTAAAGGCTGCCGGCGCCCACGGACAGCTTTTGCTGCCAGTAAAGGTAGCCGGTCCAGGCGGCGTAACCGCCCAGGGCCAGCACCAGCACCCAGGTGACGAGGTTGCCGTACTGTTTCCAGAAGTGCTTGACCTGATCAAGCTGTTCTTGTTGTTCAAGGTCGTAAGTGGCCATGACGTCTTATAGGTGTAGGTGGAAGCGTTGGATTATGACTGGCGATGGGCTCGCAATGATTCAGCCCATTCCGCGGGCTGCGCGATGGGGCGGGCAAGCTGCTCACCACCGTCGCGCAATGGCTTGACGGCGACCTGCCCTTGGGCGACCTCATCGGGCCCGAAGATCAGGGCGAAACGCGCGCCGCTGGCATCGGCTTTTTTGAACTGGGACTTGGGGCTGGCGGGGCCATCTTTGCCTGCGGGGTTGAGCAAAACGCGGACACCTGCCTGGCGCAAGGCCTCGACCGTGCTCATCACCGCAGGCAGCGGCGTGCCTGCGAACACCAGCGCCACGGCATCTGGTGCGTTGGATGGCGACTCGATGCCTAGCTCTTGCAACAGTAGCAGCAAGCGCTCCATGCCCAGGCCCCAGCCCACAGCCGGCGCGGGCTTGCCGCCCAATTGTTCGATCAGCCCATCGTATCGCCCGCCGCCACAGATGGTGCCTTGGGCCCCCAAGCGATCGGTGACCCACTCGAAAACAGTGAGGTTGTAGTAGTCCATGCCGCGCACCAGGCGCGGATTGACCTTGTAGACAACCCCTGCAGCGTCCAGCACTTGCTTGACGGCGTTGAAGTGCGCCAGGGAAGCCTCGCCCAGGAAATCCATGAGCTTGGGAGCGGCCTCAACCACGGGCTGCATCGCGGGATTCTTGGTGTCCAGGATGCGCAGCGGGTTGCTGTGCAGGCGGCGTTTGCCATCTTCGTCCAGCTTGTCGGCGTGCAGCTCGAAATGCTTGATCAGGGCTTCGCGGTGGGCGCGGCGCTCGTCGGGCTGGCCGAGGCTGTTGAGTTCCAGGCGGACATCGGTGCCGACGCTCAAACCCAGGTCGCGCCACAGGGCCACCGTCATCAGGATCAGTTCGGCATCAACATCGGGGCCCGCAAAACCCAACGCCTCAGCGCCAACCTGGTGGAACTGACGGTAGCGGCCTTTTTGGGGGCGCTCGTGGCGAAACATGGCGCCGATGTAGAACAGGCGCTTGCCGCCTTCGTACAAGAAGCTGTGCTCGTTCATGGCCCGCACCACGCCAGCCGTGCCTTCGGGGCGCAGGGTCAGCCGGTCGCCGTTGAGGCTGTCGGCAAAGGAATACATCTCCTTTTCGACGATGTCGGTGACCTCACCCAGGCCGCGCACGAACAGGGCCGTGGGCTCCACGATTGGTGTACGGATGTTGCTGTAACCGTAGCGGCGCATGAGGGCGCGCACGGTCTCTTCGAGCCATTCCCAGCGCGCCGAGTCGGGCGGCAGGATGTCGTTCATGCCTTTGATGGCTTGGAGGATGTCGGCCATGAAATGAAATTGGGGACGGTGTCTGTGAGAGCGGCGCAAAGCCTGCGCCGGAAAGGAGAGTCAAGCCTGAACGGCCGCGCCAAAACGCCGATCGATGTAGTCCTGGACCAGCTTCTGGAAATCATCGGCGATGCGGTCGCCGCGCAGGGTCAGGGCCTTTTCGCCATCAATGAACACGGGGGCCGCGGGCGCTTCACCTGTGCCAGGCAGGCTGATGCCGATGTCGGCATGCTTGCTTTCGCCAGGGCCGTTGACGATGCAGCCCATGACGGCCACCTTCATGTTTTCCACCCCCGGGTACTTGACCCGCCACACCGGCATCTGGGCCCGCAGAAAATCGTCGATCTGTTTGGCCAGCTCCTGGAAGGTGGTGCTGGTGGTGCGGCCGCAGCCTGGGCAGGCGGTCACGCTGGGCACGAAGGTGCGCAAGCCGAGGGCCTGCAAGATCTCAAGCGCAACCACGACCTCCTGGGTGCGTGACTCGCCCGGCTGAGGCGTGAGCGAGACGCGGATGGTGTCGCCGATGCCTTCTTGCATCAGCACCGACAGCGCTGCGGCAGAGGCCACCGTGCCCTTGGTGCCCATGCCGGCCTCGGTCAAGCCCAGGTGCAGCGGGTAGTCGCAGCGCTGCGCCAAACCGCGGTACACGCTGATCAAATCCTGAACGCCGCTGACCTTGCAAGACAGGATGATTTGCTCGGGCGCCATGCCCAAGTCACGAGCAGCCTGCGCTGATTCAAGCGCCGAATTGATCAGGGCCTGGTACATCACCTGCTGGGTGGTCCAAGGCTGAGTTCGACGGGCGTTGTCGTCCATCAGCGAGGCCATCAATTCCTGATCCAGGCTGCCCCAGTTGACACCGATGCGCACCACCTTGTCGTACTTGAGGGCCGCCTCAATCATCTGCGCAAACTGCTTGTCGCGCTTGTCGCCCTTGCCCACATTGCCAGGGTTGATGCGGTACTTGGACAGGGTCTTGGCGCACTCGGGGTAGTCGGTGAGCAAGCGGTGGCCGTTGTAGTGGAAATCGCCCACCAAGGGCACATCGATGCCCATGCGATCGAGCTGCTCACGGATGTGGGGCACGGCCTCGGCAGCTTCCGGTGTATTGACCGTGATGCGAACCATCTCGGAGCCGGCAATGGCCAGCTCCTTGACCTGGATGGCTGTGCCGATGACATCGACTGTGTCGGTGTTCGTCATGGACTGCACGCACACGGGTGCGTCGCCGCCGATCTTGACAACGCGCTGCCCCCAGACAACGCGGGCCTGCCGCGACCGACGCGGCGCCGGCCTGGCTACTTCGATCGGGTTGATCAAGGAGGAAGAAAAGTCGTTCATTTCAGTTCAAGCCGCGCCACATTGTTGCGCGTGTGAGATGCCAGATCAACCGGCTGACCTTGGTAGATCACGTCCAGGGCCGAAGAGTTTCCAAGGTGCAGTTTGAAAGGCGGCGTTCCGCTCAGTTCTACAGTTTCACCCTCTTTGAGATGGCGAGACAGCAAGATGCTTTTGCCATCGCGAATCTCGACCCAGGCAGGCCGGCTGCTCTTGAGCACCAAAGGACCCTCGCTCGCGGTGCTGGGCGACGAAGCGGCCTGAATGGGTAAGGCGCTCTCGGCCTGCGATGCAACTGGCTCTGGCATGGCGGATGACGCTGCCACTTCAGCCTGGGAAGGGACCACCTCGGGCGCATTGAGCACCGAAGGTGTTGAAACCTGGGGCGCAGAGGCGGTTGCGGCCACCGTGGCGGGCACCGTTTGGCCGCTTGGCAACGCCCAGTTGGGCCACTGCACTGAATCGGGCATGAAATAGACCACGAGTGAAGCCAGCAGCAACACGATGGGCGCCAGCCACTGCGGCTTGAGCAAAGCCTTCCAGTCAAAAGACTCGCCCGAATCAAACGACAGGTTGGCGCCGCGTGACTCCTTGAATGGCTGGTTCAAGGCAGGCTTTGTGGGCGAAAGCGGGATGGCTTGGGCCGCCGGCAAAGCGGCCAGAACAGGCGCCGGATCGATTTTCAGGCTGCGGCACACAGTCATGGCCAGAGCACGTGTGAAATTGGCATCAGGCAACTGGTCGTGGCGACCACTTTCAAGCGCCTCCAGCTTGGCGGGAGTCACTTTGATCATCGAGGCCAGGCCGTCGATTTCCAGGCCCTGCGCTTCCCGGGCCTCGCGCAGCAAATCGCCCGCCCTGGAGCCCATCGGAGGCTGCGCGGTGAACGCGTTTGGATCACTCATCAAAGCGCCCTAACTCCAGTGCCGTGGCCTCGCGAGAATTGGGAAAGCGGCTGCGCAAAATACCGGCAAGCTCATCACGGCCGCCCACATTGCCCATGCGATTTTCGACACGGGCGCCCAGCCAGATGGACTCGGGCGTGATTTGCTCGGGGATGTTGTTCACCCGGCGAATGTAAAAGCGCGCGCGCTCATAGTCGCCCCGGCGGTACAACACGGCGGCCAGGTTGTAGGCAGTGGCGGGGTTGGCCACATCCAGCTCGTAAGAACGCGCCAGGGACTTCTCGGCCTCAGGTAACAAGCCAGCGCGCACTTGGCAAACACCGCGCGCCATCAAGGTCTTGCTGGTGGCAATGGTCTGCGGCAAATTGGCGGCGCGCTCGAACAGCGCATCGGCTTCCGGGTAGCGCTGCCGGTTGCACAACCACCAGGCGTAGTTGTGGATGGCGCTGCCATTGCGCTCGTCCAACTGGATGGCACGCTTGAAGCTTTCATCAGTGAGGCCAGGCTCGTTCATGGCGCTGTAGATCAGGCCGCGCAACTCATGGGCCTCGGACATCCGCGCATCAAGGGCCAACACGTGCTTGAGTTCGTCCAGGGCCGTTGTGAGTTGCCCTTGGGCGAAATACGCCGTCGCGAGTTCGAGTCGAATGCGCGCCCGTTTGCGTACATCGCTTTCATCCGAGGCCGTGACCACGTCGTCGGACACGGAAGCGGCAGCCGACCTGGCCATGGCCGCGCTGGGGGATACGCGGTCAGCCTGGGGTGTATTGACACAGCCCGCCAGGGAACCAAGACTCAGGGCCACAACAACACCCAGGCAAGCCAGGGGCCTAAAACGGGAAATGGTCATGCGGTCGGTCTCCTGCGCCGGGAACGGGCCGCCGGCGCTCAATTCGATGGAGGGGTACCGCGGCCAGCGGCCCCCGGGATCAGGGTGACAACAACGGGTTGACGGGTCATGCGGCCCTTGGCGTTGGTGCGATCTTGCACCTCACCCGCCAGTTGACCACAAGCGGCATCGATGTCATCACCACGGGTTTTGCGCACAGTGGTGATCAAGCCGGCATCCGCCAGAATTCTGGCAAAGGCCTGCACGCGGGCGTTGTCGGAGCGATGCAAGCCGGACGCTGGGAATGGATTGAATGGAATCAGGTTGAACTTGCACGAAATGCGGCCACGCACCAGGTCAATCAATTGGTAGGCATGTTCATCAGTATCGTTCACGCCATCGAGCATGCAGTACTCAAAGGTGATGAAATCACGTGGTGCAGCGGTCAGGTAATCTGAGCAGGCCGACAGCAGCTCGTCAATCGGGTATTTGCGGTTGATGGGCACCAGCTCATCGCGCAGCAGATCATTTGGGGCGTGCAAGGACACGGCCAGCGCCACCGGGCAGTCATTCTTGAGCCGCTCGATCATGGGCACGACACCCGATGTGGACACCGTGACACGGCGGCGCGACAGGCCATAGCCATGGTCGTCGAGCATCATGCGCAAGGCCGGCATCACGGCGGAATAATTTTGCAAAGGCTCGCCCATGCCCATCATCACCACATTGCTGATGACACGTTCGGTTTGCCCCAGGCGCTTGCGCAGCGAATGCTCGGCATACCAGAGCTGGGCGATGATTTCGCCGGTGGTCAGGTTGCGGCTGAAGCCTTGATGGCCGGTCGAGCAGAAGCGACATCCCACGGCACAGCCGGCTTGGGACGAGATGCACAAGGTGGCTCGATCGTCCTCGGGGATGTAGACGCTTTCGACGGCGTTGCCGGCACCCACATCAAACAACCATTTGATGGTGCCATCGGCAGAAACATGTTCGCTGATGATGGGCAGTGGCTTGAGGGTGGCAACACCTTGAAGCTTGCCGCGCAGCGACTTGGCCAAATCCGACATCTGTTCGAAGTCAGAAGCGCCTTTCTGATGAATCCAGCGGAACAGCTGGGTGGCGCGGAAACGCTTTTCACCCAGTTGCTCACAGAACGCGGCCAAGCCATCCAGGTCGAACTCAAGAAGGTTGGCAGCGCTCATGGGCAATCGACTCAGCGGCTGTAAACGTTCAGGCCGGGGAAGAAGAAAGCGATTTCTTGAGCAGCGGTTTCAGCAGCGTCAGAGCCGTGAACAGCGTTGGCATCGATGCTGTCAGCGAAGTCAGCGCGGATGGTGCCCTTTTCGGCCTTTTTCGGGTCGGTGGCGCCCATCAGGTCGCGGTTCTTGGCGATGGCGCCTTCGCCTTCGAGCACTTGCACGAACACGGGGCCGGAGACCATGAAGTCAACCAGGTCCTTGAAGAAGCCACGCTCTTTGTGAACGCCGTAGAAGGTTTCGGCTTCTTGACGCGACAGTTGCACCAGCTTGGCAGCGGCGATCTTCAGGCCAGCGCCTTCAAAGCGGGCCACGATTTGGCCGATCACGTTCTTGGCAACAGCGTCAGGCTTGATGATCGACAGGGTGCGTTCGATAGTCATTATTCAGTTCTCCTAAGTCTAGATTTGACAAAACCCAGCATTGTATCGCCGGGATATGACGGTCAGGTCAGCGACGTCCGCGGCCACCGCCACCGCCGCCGTGATTGCCACCACCCCCGCCTTGGCCACCGCCGCCGCGGCCTGAGCGCCCGCCCACCTTGTTGAAGTAAGCATCGGCGCCAATGTAGCCAACCGAAGTTTGCAGGGGATCAGGCTGGCGAGGTCCGCCCTTTTTCTCGGCAGGGGAATGCCCCGCGTCGTGGTCTGGACGGCCAAAGCCCTGGGTGATGCGCTTGGAGCCTTTGACAAAGCGCTTGTCAAATGTTTGCTCCAGCGGATTGGGGATGGGGCCAATGTGGTCGAAATCGTCGTTGTGGTCGCCTTGCGGGCCTTGCTGGGCCTGCGCGCCGCCTTGTGGGCGATCCATGGGTGGGCGGCCAGAACGATTCTGGTTCTGATTGTTGCGGCCCTGGTTGCCGCCTTGCGGACCATAGCCGCCTTGCCCTTGGGGACCACGGCCATTGCCTTGCTGGCCATTGCCCGCCTGTTGGCCACGGCCTTGGCCTTGGCCGCCTTGACGGCCCTTGAAGTTGTCTTGGCCTTGTGGCGATTGCTGCTGGCCACCGCCCTGGGGCTTGCCATTGCGACCGCCTTCCTGGCGACCACCCTTCTGGAAGTTGTCAGGGCGGTCAAAGCCAGCCAGAGACTTCACGGCGCGAACGTCGGATTCGCCCAGCTCAACCCACACGCCGCGCTTCAGCCCACGAGGCAGCACGATCGCGCCGTAGCGCACGCGGATCAGGCGGCTGACGGCCAGGCCCACGGTCTCGAACAGCTTGCGCACTTCGCGGTTGCGCCCTTCGGTGATGACCACGCGGTACCAGTGGTTCACGCCTTCGCCACCACCGTTTTCGATGGATTTGAAGGACGCCATCTGGCCTTCGATGCTGACGCCTTCCAGCAGCTTGTTCTTGGACGATTCAGGCAGGGTACCCAGCACGCGCACGGCGTATTCGCGTTCCACGCCAAAGCGGGGGTGCATCAACTGGTTGGCCAGCTCGCCGGATGTGGTGAACAGCAGCAGGCCTTCGGTGTTCAAGTCCAGGCGGCCCACCGACATCCACTTGCCGTTTTGCAGGCGCGGAAGGCGGCGGAACACCGTTGGACGACCTTGCGGATCGTCATGAGTGACCACTTCGCCCACGGGCTTGTGATAAGCCAGGATGCGTGCTGGCTGCGGTGCAATGCGGATCCGGATGGGCTTGCCGCCGATCTTGACCTGGTCGCCGTAAGACACGCGCTGACCGATGTGGGCCGCGTGCCCGTTGACGGTGATGCGACCGTCTTCAATCATCTGCTCGATATCGCGGCGCGAGCCGACGCCTGACTGGGCCAGGACCTTTTGCAGCTTGGGCGCATCAGGCTCTGGGCGCAACACGCGCTTTTGCGGATCAGCCTCGGCACCTTCGACCTCGTCTGCGGTGGCTTCGTCACGCACCGTGTCGAAATCACCGGACAGCAACTCGGCAAACACCTCATTGGCCTGCTCGGCGGCGATCGCTGCGCGACGCGACGGCAATTGATCCGGATCGCGGGCTTCATCGCCCTCGCCTTCCAGGGCCTCACCACCGGCTTCAGCACTTTGCTCGCCAGTTTGATCGGGGGCATTGCGCGCGGGGCGATCACCTCGCTGACCACGGGGGCCGCGATCTCGCCGACCACGTTCGCCGCGCTCTTCAAAGCGAGGCTCAGCACCGGCTGCCGCCGCTTGCTCACCGTCTTGCGACACTTGCACCGAATCGGGGGCAGGCTCGCTCATGTCGGCGCCCAGTTGTAAGAAGCCGTCACCGGCAGGCTCACGGACCGCGGGCACCTCTTCCCCAGCCAACTCGGCTTGCGCTGGCGCTGCGGCCTCAAGCTCTGGGGCAGGCTTCTTGCGCGGAGCGCGTTTTGGCTTGGCCTCAACCGCTTCTTCAACCACCGTCTCGACCACCACTGGAGGCACATCCTCAACCACCACGGCCGCCTTGCGCCGACGCGGAGCAGGCTTGGCCACCTCTTCCGCCACAGCCTCAGCTTCCGGCTCGACCTGGCTTTCGGCGGCCTTGGTGCGGCGCGCCCGCTTGGGCTTGGGCGCATCTTTGGACGCATTGAGCGCGGACGGGTCCAGCTCAGGTGAGGATTCGTTGGGGTCTTGCATAGGCGCGTTGTCTGAAGTCATGGAACGGGAGAGGATTCGGCGGGATCGGCTGGGTCAGCCGCATCGGCATCGGGGGTAGAAGGATGTTCGGACTCGAGCAATTCGGCTTGCGCCTCCAACAGCGTGCCCTGCCCTTGTTCGTCGTGTTCTTGTTGTGTGGCGCTGGCGGCTTGGGCCGCCGCGTCGGGGTCATTGTCAAGACCAGGCAGCATGCCCTGGGCACCCAACATGCCGTCCAGCGCGGGCAGTTGGTCGAGTGATTTCAAGCCCATGTCGTCCAGGAAATGGCGCGTGGTGGCATACAGACCGGGTCGGCCCGGGGCGTCACGGTGGCCAATGACCTCGATCCAGCCGCGGTCTTCAAGCTGCTTGACCATCTGGGTGCTGACGGTCACGCCACGGATGTCTTCGATGTCACCCCGGGTGACAGGCTGCTTGTAAGCAATGATGGCCAGGGTTTCCATCGTCGCCCGCGAGTACTTCGGCGGCTTTTCAGGGTTGAGCCGATCCAGATACTCCTGCACGTCGGCGGTGGTTTGAAAGCGCCAGCCCGAAGCCGACTCCCGCAACTCCACACCCCGACCATCCCACTGCTGGGAAATCTCGGCCAACAAAGCACGCACCCCGTCTGCCGACAAGGTGTCTTCGAAGAGGGCTCGCATTTCGCGCACCGTCATGGGCTGATGTGCGCATAAAAGCGCCGCTTCTAGTACGCGTTGAGCGTCCTGAGGATTGAGGACTTCCATCTCTTCAATCGGTAAACACACGCCACCCGTTCAGGGTAGAGGTTCAAACGCCGAGCGCCCTGGCTGTCGGGCTGCACGGCACGGACCCAAGTGGCATCGGCCGGCAAATGAATGCACATGCCTGATGACAGAGTTTGACCGCCTGGTTGGGCTGGTTTGACGCCTTGGGTTTGATCTTGTGCCCCATTGAGGGGCATCCGCTTGTGGGCAAAGCCGTCAGATCAAACGCTCTTTGCCGGATGGTTGGCGCGCCTTGGCGAACCACCAGATTTGCGGCCCATTATGCACCAGTTACAGGTTTTTGGTTGGCCATTTGCAGGCGACCCCAAGCCTGGGCCAGATCGTCCGGCAAAGGCGATTCGAATTGAAGGATTTGCCCAGTGATGGGATGCTCAAACCCCAGCCGATACGCGTGCAGTGCCTGGCGAGTCAGGCCCAAGGCGGGAACCCCCGCGTAAACCGCGTCAGCCACCAAGGGGTGCTTGCGGCTGGCCATGTGAACGCGGATCTGGTGCGTGCGCCCGGTGTGCAAGGTGCACTCCACGGCGCTGAAAGTGCGCCGGATCGGCCCTTGTGGGTGGTCCTCATCGAGCACGGCCCGCCCCAGACAACGCACATCGGTTCGAGCCGGCTTGCCCGAGGCCAGCACCGCCATCTTCACCCGCGAGGCTGGATCGCGGCCAATGGGGGCCTCGATCGTGAAGGCGTCGGCCACCGCACCGTGGACCAGGGCCACGTATTGGCGCTTGACCACTCGATCGGCAATGGCCCGCGACAAAGCGGTGACTGCTTCCAGCGTCTTGCCCACCACCATCAAGCCGCTGGTGTCCTTGTCCAGTCTGTGCACAATGCCAGCCCTGGGCAGGTTGACCGCGCCTGCATGGTGGGCCAACAGGCCGTTCATCAAAGTGCCACTCCAGTGCCCGGCCGCCGGGTGCACCACCATGCCAGCCGCTTTGTCGATGACCAACAGGTGCTCATCCTCGAACACGATGGGCAGCACCATGGGCTCGGCCACGAATGCCTGGCTTTGCGCGGTGGGCCGCAACTCGATCCACACACGCTGGCCACCGCTGACTTTGCGCGAGGGGGAATCGGCTAATTTGCCATCAACGCGCACGCAGCCGGCCTCGATCAGCCCCTTGAGGTGGCTGCGCGAGAACTCGCCCGCCAAGCCGACCAGCCAGGCGTCCAGACGTGTGCCGTGCTGAGCCACCGTGACCACGCCCTCGCGGGACACCACAGGTGCAGGCTGACTAGCTGGCGCCATCGCTTCAGCAGCCCAATCTTCGTCCAAAGCATCAATGTCCAAAAGCGGCGGGGGTGAAACAGGAGATCGGGACATGAAAGCTTTGCAGACGGGTGAATGAAAGGGTTGGTGCCATGCTTCTATACTGCCGGGTAATGCGCACCTCGTGCGAAACTCTATGCGGTTCCAACCTCCGCCTTATACACACGTGAAACTGCTGAAAAACACCTTGTGGGGCCGGTCATCTGGCGTGAAAAGCGGACTGGTTACCAGCTTGGCCGCCGTGCTGATGGTGCTCAGCCTGAGCGGCTGCGGATCAACGCCCGAAGACGAGTTTGGTGGCATGGCAGCTGACAAATTGTACGCAGACGCGAAAGAAGAGGCGGCTGACGGCAATTACGAGAACGCCATCAAGCGCCTGGAGAAAGTGGAGGCGCGCGCCTCGGGCACGATGTTGGCCCAGCAGGCCCAACTTGACCTGGCCTACGCCTATTACAAGACGGGCGAAAAAGCTCAGGCACTGGCCAAGCTGGAGCGCTTCATCAGGCTGCACCCCACCAGCCCCGCTGTGGACTACGCCATGTACCTTCAAGGCTTGGTGAACTTCAATGACGACCTGGGCTTGTTTGGCCGCGTGGCCCGCCAGGATCTGGCTGAGCGTGACCAGCAGGCGGCACGCGATGCCTATGAATCGTTCAAGCAGCTGTCGACGCGTTTTCCCAACTCAAAGTACACCGCCGACGCCAAGCTGCGCATGAACTACATCGTCAATTCGCTGGCGTCTGGCGAAGTGCACGTGGCACGTTACTACCTGCGCCGTGGCGCCTACTTGGCGGCCGCCAACCGGGCGCAACAAGCCCTGACTGACTATCGCAGCTCACCCGCTATCGAAGAAGCTCTGTACATCATGGTGCGCGCCTACGACAAACTCGGCTTGATTCCATTGCGGGATGACGCCGAGCGGGTGTTGAAGCAAAGCTTTCCCAACAGCCCTTACCTGGCCGGCGGCGTCAAAGCCGCCGACAAGCCATGGTGGCAACTTTGGTGAGTTAATTGGCCGAGCTGCCCCCTGCAGTGAACCCGGTCAAACGCCCCTGGTCATGAATCGCCGGCCCCTCGGCGGGCACGTCCACGGGCTCTTCCACCGGCGTGGTCTCTGAAGAAGATTCAGAGTCGGCCGACGCCATGTTAAGTTTGTGCACAAAGCGGCGCCCACGGTCGTAGGGGAACACGTCGTGCACATAGCCCGCCTTGATGCGCTCCTTGTGCTGTTGCCAGAAGTCGGCCTCCAGCAGTTCGCTGTGGTGTTTCATGAAGATCGCCCGCACCCGAGGATCGCCCAGCAAGAAGGGCCCGAAGGTTTCCGGGAACACGTCGTGCGGGCCGACTGAGTACCAGACCTCGCCAGACATCTCTTCTTCCTCGTTGCGCGGCTCGGGCACCTTGCGGAAGTTGCAATCGGTGATGTATTCGATCTCATCGTAGTCGTAGAACACAACCTTGCCGTTGCGGGTGACACCGAAGTTCTTCCAGAGCATGTCGCCCGGGAAGATGTTGGCCGCCACCAGGTCCTTCAGCGCATTGCCGTACTCGATCACCGCGTGCTCCAGCTGCTCGCCATCGGCTTCCTGGATGTAGATATTGAGCGGCACCATTCGCCGTTCGATGTACAGGTGCTTGAGGATGAGCACATCGCCCTCCTCTTCCATCACGCTAGGCGAGAAATGCTTGAGTTCGGCGATGAGCTCGTCGTCAAAGCGGTCGCGCGGAAAGGCCACGTTCGTGAACTCGAGCGAGTCGGCCATGCGCCCTACCCGGTCGTGCTGTTTCACGAGCACGTACTTGGACATGATCAGGTCGCGCGTGGTCTCTTTCTGCGGCGGGAAGAAATCCTTGATCACCTTGAACACGAAGGGATAGGACGGCAGGTCGAACACCAGCATGACCATGCCCTTGATGCCGGGCGCGATGCGGAATTTGTCGCTGGAATGGCGAAGGTGGAATAAAAAGTCGCGGTAAAACAGGTTCTTGCCGTGCTTCTGCAGGCCCAGGGCGCTGTAGATCTCGGCGCGCGGTTTGCGCGGCATCAGCGTGCGCAGGAACTGCACATAGGCCGAAGGCACCTCCATGTCGACCATGAAATAAGCGCGCGCAAAGCTGAACAGGGCCAGCAGGTCGTCTTCGCCGAACAGGGCCGCGTCGATGTACAGGCGCTTTTTGGAGTTGTGCAGGATGGGGATGGCAAACGGCAGGCTGCGAAAGCCATTGATCACCTTGCCGACGATGTAGGCGCCTTTGTTGCGGAAGAACAGCGACGACAGCACCTGGATCTGGAAATTGGTGCGCAGGCGCACATTGCCCACCTGCTCTTGCAGGGCCTCGAACACAAAGCCGACGTCGCGGTTCAGGTCTTCAAACGGTTCGTCCAGCTCGTAGCTCTGGATGACCGTCTTGAGCATGGCACGCAGGTTCTCGCGCGTGGGGTAGTAGGCGCGGAAAGTGGGCTTGGCCTTGGGGTCCTCGTCCTCGATGTACTCGGTGGACACGGCCGGCCGAACGAAGATGAAATCGTTGCGGAAATAGCGCCGGTGCAGCATCCGGATGGTGACCGAGTTGAAGAAGGTCTCGGCCAATTCGGGCTGCCTGTGGTTGGTGAGCAGGCCGATGTAGAACAGCTTGATCTGGTGCCAGACCTCCATGGGCAGTTCGCTGGCCAGGTAGTCGTTCTCAAGGCGGGCCACGGCTTCGTTCACGCGCAGGTCGTAGAACTCGATGCGCACGCGCTGCGCCAGTTGCTGGCCATGCCAATCGGCCTGCTCGAAACGCACCTTGGCGTCGGCGCTGGTCTCGCGGAAGATCTTGTAGTGGCGGTCGAACCCATCGAGCATGGCCTTGGCAATTTCAAAGGCGCGCGAATCGGTCAATTGCGTTGGAAGCATGGGGCTGCCTGGATTTAAACCGCTGAGTCGGCGGCGGGTTGTGGGGCGTGGCGTTTTTTCAGTTCAGACAAGGCTTTTGCATAAGCCACCGCGAGCGCCTCTGGGTGCTCAACCGTCATGCGCATGTCCTTGATGTGGCCATCATGCAAGCCGTAGACCCAGCCGTGCACCACCACCTCCTGGCCGCGCTCCCAAGCGTCTTGCACCACGGTGGTCTGGCACACGTTCAAACTTTGTTCCAGCACGTTGAGCTCGCACAGGGCATCCAGCCTGGCGGGGCCGTCTGGCAGCTGGAAAAGCCAGTCACGGTGCTGGTTGCGCACATCCTGCACGTGGCGCAACCAGTTGTCGGCAATCCCGATGCGCTGGTTGTTCATCGCCGCTTTCACGCCGCTGCAACCATAGTGGCCGACCACGATGATGTGCCGAACCTTGAGCGAGTCGATCGCGAATTGCATCACCGACAGGCAGTTCAGGTCAGAGTGCACCACCACGTTCGCCACATTTCGGTGCACGAACAACTCACCCGGCAGCAGGCCCACGATTTCATTGGCCGGAACGCGGCTGTCGCTGCAGCCGATCCACAGGTACTGCGGCGACTGCTGCTGCTGCAAGCGGGTGAAGAAGCCTGGCGTGCGGTTTTCAATGTCCCGGGCCCAGGCCCGGTTTTTTTCGAACAGGGATTCAAGTGTCATGGATGAGAGTGTAGTCAGGCTTGATGGGTCACAATGGGCCGATGCAAGAGACTTCACCCAAGGCCACGCTGGACTACCCCATGGGCGACACCCTGCCCGCCATTGGCCAGGCCCTGGCCGTGGCGCCTGGCGTGCGATGGGTCCGCATGCAATTGCCCTTCGCGCTGGACCACATCAACTTGTGGCTGTTGCGCGATGAACTGGATGGCCGCCCGGGCTGGACCATCGTTGACTGCGGCATCTCCAACCAAGCCACCCACGAGGCCTGGTCGGAGGTCTTTGCAACGCAGCTGGAAGGCCTGCCGGTTCTGCGCGTCATCGTGACCCACATGCACCCTGATCACGTGGGCAACGCACATTGGCTGACCGAGCACTGGAGCACGCCGGAGTGGCCCTGCCGCCTGTGGATGAGCGCCACCGATTTCCACGCCGCCCAACTGGCCTGCCAGCACACCACCCATGGCGGCGAGCGGGCCGCTTCGTTTTTTGCCAGCCATGGCCTGGCCGACCCTGAGGCGGTGGCCAAGATCAGGGCACGCACCAACTACTTTGGCTCGATGGTGCCGCAGATGCCCGCCACCTTCCACCGCTTGCTGGATGGATTGAGCGTGCAGATTGGCGAGCACCGCTGGGTTTGCCATGTGGGCCACGGCCATGCACCAGAGCACATCGCCCTGCACTGCCCCGAGCTGAATGTGCTGATATCGGGCGACATGGTGCTGCCGCGAATTTCAACCAATGTCAGTGTCTACGACACGGAGCCTGAGGCCAACTCGCTGACCCTGTTTCTTCAATCACTGGACAGAATGCGGGACTTGCCCGAAGACACGCTGGTGCTGCCCTCGCACGGCAAGCCTTTCACCGGCCTGCACACGCGCATTGACCAATTGCACGACCACCACCGAGATCGCCTGGCCGAGGTAATCGCGGCCTGCCAACAGCAGCCCACCACCGCGGCCGATCTCCTGCCGGTGCTGTTCAAGCGCCAGCTCGATTTGCACCAGACCACTTTCGCGATGGGCGAGGCAGTGGCCCACCTCCATGCACTGTGGCACCAGGGTACGCTCACGCGGGCCCTGGGCACTGATGGCATTTACCGGTTCAGCTGCTGACGGGTTGTTGAACGGGGTTGCAGACGGCGACGGCGAACCACGCCCAGAACGGCCAGGCCAGCCAGGGCACTGGCCCAGGCTTCAGCCTCAGGCACCATCAGCACCAGCTTGCCATTGATGCCCATCAGGTAAAGGCGGCCAAGGCCATCTTCGCCAAAGGAGGTCGGCCCGCTCAAGCCGGTGCCCCCAAGTAAAGAGTCCGTGTCTTCCCGCAGGTCAATCGGTTTTCCATCAGCGCCCAACAGGAATGAAAACACCCGGCTGGACACAAAGTCGCTGAAGAAATACCGATCGTCGGCCCCATCAATGCCGGGCCCCCGGTACACATATCCGCCAGTGATCGAATTGCCCAATCCACCCGGTGCATCCAGGTGCGCATAGTCAAACAAGGGGTCCGTCAGGCCTGATGCATCCCCGCCGACGACGGGCGTTTCAACGGAGCCTTCGCGCAGGCGCCAACCGTAATTGTGGCCACCCGGGTCGCCGGCTTTTTCAAGATTGATCTCTTCGCGGACATCTTGGCCAACGTCGCCGATCCAGAAGTCACCGGTTTGTCGGTCGAAGCTGTTGCGCCACGGATTGCGAAGGCCCAATGCCCAGATTTCGGGCCGGGTGTTCACCTGGTTCACCAGCGGATTGTCAATCGGTACGGTGTAGCTCGTCCCAGCTCCGCTCACATCAATCCGGAGCACCTTGCCCAGCAGGCTGTTTCGATTTTGACCGTTGTTATTGGGGTCGTTCGAGTCGCCGCCATCACCAGTCGCGATGTAGAGGTTTTTGCTGTCTCCGGGCCTGAACGCCATCCAACCTGCCTTGTGGTTGGCATAGGGCTCTTGAGGAATGCTGATGACGTTTTGCGCCGAAGCCGGATTGGCCACATTGCCGGATGGATTGGCCACGGTGTAGCGCTCAACCACCGTGTTGAGGGTCGTCTTGTCGATGTAATTGACGTAGAACCTGCCATTGCTGGCATAGCCAGGGTCAAATGCCAAACCCAGCAGACCGCGTTCGCCCGCAGTGTCGACCTTGGTCGACAGGTCCAGGAACGGGGTTGCCAGGGTTTGCCCATTGGCAATGATTCGAACCGTTCCGCCTTTTTCAAGAACGAAAAGGCGGTTGTCTCCGGTGGGCGCGGTCAGGTAGACGGGCTGACTCAAATCGCTGGCCACAACCTGGCCACTCAGCGCGTGAGCCCCCGACATAGCCACTGCAAGGGCCATGGCTGCGCCCAACTTTGCCAAAACAAAGCGTCCTCTCATGCTTTTTCTCCTCGTGGCCTATGCTGGCCGGTGGCAGAGATTAAGCACGGAGGGCTGGGCCTGGCAAGACTAGGGCTTTTCAGGCCCAGTCGGGAATCATGGCGTGGCGCAATTGGTCTCGCGCTTTTTCGTAGTCGGGCATGACGGACATGACCACTTCCCAAAAGCGCGGGCTGTGGTTCATTTCGCGCAAGTGAGCTAACTCGTGCACCACCACATAGTCAATCACGTGATCGGCGAAATGCATCAGCCGCCAATGCAAGCGGATGGAGCCATCCACACTCGCACTGCCCCAACGCGTGCGCGCTGACGACAGGCTGATCCGGCTGACGCTCACGCCCATCAAAGGGGCAAAGTGCTTCACCCGCGCATCAAAGCGCAGCTTGGCCTGCTTCTTCAGCCACGACTGGAAAAGCTCGCCGATCTGCTCTGAAGGGGCATCAGGGCTCAGTCCCATCAACAAGGCTCGCCCACCTTCGCTCAAGCTGACCCCTTTCGTGCCGGGATCGAGCACCAAGGTGAGGGGCTCGCCAAGGTAAGGCAATTCGGCCCCATGCTGCCAATCGATGCGCGTGGCTTTTTGCTTCAAGGCACGCTCGCGCTGCTCGACCAGCTTGTTGCAGATCCAGCGGGACTTGGCGTGCAAGGCGGTTTCGATGTCGCCGGACGACACCCACCGCGGCGCGCGCACGCTCAGCCCTTCGGAGCTGACCACCATGCCGATGCTGCGGCGGCGAACACGCTGGAACTCATAAGCCACGATCACATCACCCAAGCGCACTTCGCGCTCGGCCTGGGGATGGCGAAATACGGGAATCTCGGGTTGGGCCGGCGGCACGGGCATGGCGGGCGACTGGGCCAGGGCCGCGGATTGCGGCTCCTTGCCAGTGGCACCGTCCACCCAGGGCAGGCCCATCTGCTCACCCGACGACACTGGTGTCACTGTCTCAGGCGTTCGGTCACTCATCACTCAAACTTGTCTTTCATGTCAGCTCGCCCATGTGTGTGGCCACGGGGCTGTCTTCGCCATGTGCACGCCGATCTCGCAGGATCAGGAAGTCGGCAAAGGACGACAGATCGGGATGGATCGTCAGATCGGAAACCTGCTGACGCAGGTCGATCAATTCTGTTTCGGTCATGGAGGCGGCCTGCCCGGTGCGGACCAAATGCGGCTCGCAACCCACCGACTGCGCCGCCAGGACGTCGCGCGGCAGGTCACCCACCATGGGCACACCCGCCAGGGACACGCCAAAGCGCTGCCCGATCATCTTGAACAGACCAGGCAGCGGTTTGCGGCAGGTGCATTGATCCTCAGGCGTGTGGGGGCAAAAGAAAACGGCCTCGACCCGGCCGCCATGGCGGGCCAACAACTGGTTCATCCGCGCATGCATGGCGTTGAGGGCCACCATGTCGAACAAGCCGCGGCCAATGCCAGACTGGTTGGTGGCCACGACCACGTGCCAGCCAGCATGGTTGAGTCGGGCAATCGCCTCCAATGCGCCGGGCAGAGGCACCCACTCGTCTGCCGACTTGATGTAGTCGTCCCGCTCGTGATTGATGGTTCCGTCGCGGTCGAGGATGACGAGTTTCATGCCCACTCCGAAAGGGGTCATGCAGCCAACCTGGACAGGTCGGCCACGCGGTTCATGGCCTGGTGCAAGGATGCCAGCAAACCGAGGCGATTGGTGCGCAATGCAGCATCTTCCGCGTTGACCATGACGCCATCAAAAAATGCATCCACGGGCGTCTTCAGAACCGCAAGGGCCTGCAAGGAGGCCGTGTAGTCACCTTGCTCAAAAGCGGAGACCGCCTTGGCCCCCGCCGTGGTGAGCGACTCGTACAAGGCGGCTTCGGCCGGCTCTTTCAGCAAGGAGGCATCAACCTTGGCCTCGACCGCGCCTTCGACCTTCTTCAGGATGTTGCCCACGCGCTTGTTGGCCGCGGCCAAGGAGGCAGCCTCAGGCAAGGCTGCGAAGGCACGCACCGCCGCCAGGCGCTGACCAATGTCGGCCAAGCGCTGCGGGCGCAAGGCCAGCACGGCATCGACTTCCTGGGCGCTGTAGCCTTGTTCGCGCAGGCTGCCTGCCAGACGGTCGTAGATGAAATCGGTCAGGGCCGGCGTGGCATCGGTGATCTTGTCGCCGAACGACGCCGCAGCCTGGCGCAAGGTGGGCTCCACGGCCAAAGGCAGGTCGCGCTCGATCAGCATGCGGATCACGCCCAGAGCGTGGCGGCGCAATGCAAAGGGGTCTTTGTCGCCAGTGGGCAATTGGCCGATGCCGAACAGGCCCACCAAGGTCTCCAGCTTGTCGGCCAAAGCCACGACCACGCCGACCAGATCGCGGGGCAACTCATCGCCTGCGAAACGTGGCTTGTAGTGGTCTTCAATGGCTTGCGCCACCTGGTCGCCCAGGCCATCGTGACGAGCGTAATAGCCACCCATGATGCCCTGCAGCTCAGGGAACTCGCCCACCATGTCGGTCAACAGATCGACCTTGGCCAGGCGTGCCGCGGTGTCAACGTTGGCGGCCAGCGATGCCTGGCCCAATGATTCGACCAAGCCCTTGGCGATGGCGCGCACGCGCTCGACGCGTTCGCCTTGCGTGCCCAGCTTGCCGTGGTACACCACCTTGGACAGGCCTGCCACGCGGGACTCCAAGGTCTTCTTGCGATCCTGGTCAAAGAAGAACTTGGCATCGGCCAAACGTGGGCGCACCACGCGCTCGTTGCCACCCACCACCGCACTCGCATCGTCAGGGCTGATGTTGCTGACGATCAAGAACTGGTTGGTCAATTTGCCGGAAGCGTCCAACAAGGGGAAGTACTTCTGGTTCGCCTTCATGGTGAGGATCAGGCACTCTTGGGGCACTTCCAGGAAGGCCTCTTCGAAGCGGCCAGTCAGCACATTGGGGCGCTCGACCAGGGCCGTCACCTCGTCCAGCAGCGCATCATCTTCAATCGGGTGCAGGTTGGTACCGGCCTTGCTGGCGGCCAATTTGAGCTGGCGCGCAATCTCATCTCGGCGAGCCTCGAAGCTGGCGATCACGGCGCCTTGCTGCGCCAGCTGATCAGCGTAGGTATCGGCGTTCTGAAGAACCACCGGATTGACCTTGGCCTCGAAGCGATGGCCTTGGGTGCTGCGGCCCGACACCAAGCCAAGCGCGCTGACGGACACCACCTGGTCGCCATGCAAGGCCACCAGGCCATGCGCGGGACGCACGAAGTTAACGCTGGTCCATCCTGGCTGGAAATCAGCGCCCGGGCCTTGCTCCAATTGGTAGTTCATCACCTTGGGAATGGGCAGCTTGGCCAGAGTCTCATCCAGGGCCTTCTGCAGGCCTTCGCTCAAGGTTGCGCCAGCCTTCACACTGTCAAAGAACAAGGCTTCGGCTTTGCCATCAGGCAGGCGCTTCAAGCTGGCAACGGCATCGGGGCCCGCGCCAAGCGCCGAGAGACGCTTGAGCAAGGCCGGCGTGGGCTGGCCTTCGGCGTTCAAGCCCACGCTCACCGGCATCAGCTTTTGCTGCACGGCTTGGTCGGCAGCCTTGGCCAGCACCTTGGTCACATGCACGGCCAGGCGACGAGGCGACGCAAACGCCGTGGCCACTGAATCGCCACCTGCCAGGCCTTGCGACTTCAAGCTGTCGGCCAACACCTGGGCAAAGGATTCGCCCAACTTTTTGAGCGCCTTGGGAGGCAACTCTTCAACGAACAACTCAACGAGCAAATTGGAAGCGCTCATGCTCAGGCGGCTTTCTTTTCTAGTTGTGCAAGAACCTCTTGCGCCCAGGCCCTAGGGGCCATGGGGAAGCCCAGCCGGGCGCGGCTATCGAGGTAGGCCTGCGCCACGCTGCGGGCCAGGTTGCGGATGCGGCCGATGTAGGCAGCACGCTCGGTCACGGAAATGGCGCCACGCGCGTCCAGCAGGTTGAAGCTGTGCGCGGCCTTGAGCACCTGCTCATAGGCAGGCAAGGCCAGATGTTGTTCGATCAGGTACTTGGCCTGCGTCTCATAGTTGGTGAAGGCACCCAGCAAAAATTCGACATTGCTGTGCTCGAAGTTGTAGGTGGATTGCTCGACCTCGTTCTGGTGGAACACATCACCGTACTTCAGCGTGCGCTGCACTTTCACGCCATCGGCACCCACTTCTTCCCAACTGGTCCACACCAAATCATAGACGTTCTCAACGCCTTGCAGGTACATGGCCAAGCGCTCCAGACCATAGGTGATCTCGCCCGTCAGCGGCTTGCAATCGATGCCGCCCACTTGCTGGAAGTAGGTGAACTGCGTCACCTCCATGCCATTGAGCCAGACCTCCCAGCCCAGGCCCCAGGCGCCCAAGGTCGGGTTCTCCCAATCGTCTTCAACAAAGCGGACGTCGTTCTTCTTAAGGTCAAAACCCACGGCCTCCAAAGAGCCGAGGTACAGCTCCAGGATGTTGGAAGGCGCCGGCTTGAGCACGACCTGGAACTGGTAGTAGTGCTGCAGGCGGTTGGGGTTCTCGCCAAAGCGGCCATCCTTGGGGCGGCGGCTGGGTTGCACATAGGCCGCGCGCCAGGGCTCCGGGCCCAGTGCGCGCAAGAAGGTGGCGGTGTGGCTGGTGCCGGCGCCCACTTCCATGTCATAGGGTTGCAGCAAAGCGCAGCCCTGGGCATCCCAGTAGCTTTGAAGGCGCAAGATCAATTGCTGGAAGGTCAGCATGGCATTTTCAGGTCAGTGGGGTGGGCATCAACAAGTGACGCGAATGCCCGATTCTAAAGACTCGCGGCGGCACTCCGCGAACGGCGTCTCAAGGCCAGCACGGCCAGGCTTGCCAAAGCCACCATCGGCCACAAACCAAAACGCCCCGCCCACTCGGCATAGGGCGTGTTGCCAGCACGTCCCTGGACCGATGCCACCAAGGCACCGCGGGTGTTGGTGGGCAAGGCGGCCGTCACCTTCGCGGTGTGATCAATCACGACCGTGGCGCCGGTGTTGGTGGCCCGGATGGTGGGCAATTGGAACTCCAGCGACCTCATGCGGGCGATCTGCAAATGCTGGTAGATGGCCACGGTGTCGCCAAACCAAGCCAGGTTGCTCACATTGGCAAACAGCGTTGGGGCGGGCTGCTCGGGCGTCACGAAGCGCTGCGCCAGCTCTTCGCCAAACAAATCTTCGTAGCAGATGGTCGGCGCGATCCACTGGCCTTTGACGCCGAAGGATGGTGCAGCACGGGGCCCCCGCGTGAAATCGCCCAAGGGCATGTTCATCATCTGCACGAACCAGTGAAAGCCCAGCGGAATGAACTCGCCAAAAGGCACCAGGTGGTGTTTGTTGTACCGATAAAAACCGTCAGGCAAGGCCTTGGTGGCCGACGACAAGCCCACCACGGAGTTGGTGTAACCCTGCTTGAAACTGCCCAGCGGCACCCCGACCAAAGCGGCCCGATCGCCTTCATGGAATGCACTGACCAGCTCGGCCCAATAGCCATCGGGCATCTGGTCAGGCAGCAAAGGGATCGCGGTCTCGGGGGCCACCACCAGGTCGCCACGCGCGGCCACCAATTGCCGTGCATGCCAGACCAGTTGGTCCATCAGATGCGACTGCGCAAACTTCTCGTCTTGCGGGATATTGCCTTGCAACAAGGTCACGGACAAAGGGGCGCCATGAAGGCGGGTGAAGGCATTCGCTGGCCGACCGTTGACCAAGTGCAAGCCGCCCAAGACCAGCACCAAGACCGACAAACTGGCCAACAGCGACGGCAGCCTGGGTGCCGACAGCACCACCCAGGACAACAGCGACACCCAGGCCGCCCCCATGGCGTAGACGCCCACCCAGGGCGCCAGGACGGCCAAGGGTGAGTCGACCAAGGCGTAACCGCTGGCGGCCCACGGAAAGCCGGTGAAGATGCATCCACGGATCCACTCGGCCAGCCACCAAAGTGCCGCCAGCAAGATGCCATCCGGGAGCCAGGCGCCACGCCGCCACCGCACCCAGGCTGCGGCCATCAATGCCATGAAGCTTGACAAGGCAGCACAGAGGGCCAACACCGCCAAACCCGCGATCCAGGCCGGTAAGCCGCCAAATTTGTGCAGGCTGACAAACATCCATCCAGTGCCACTCACCAGCCAGACCGTGCCGAACAGGGCGCCACATTGGGCAGCCAAAGCGACCGACGTCACCCCACGAAGAACGGCCACAAAAGCGGCCACCGCCAGCGACAGTAACAGGGCCGGCCAAGCCGATCCCCAAGCCGCAAGCCAGGGTGAAAAAGCCCCCGCCACGCAGGCCCCGGCCAGCACGGATGAGCACAGCGCCCAGGCCGCACCCATTCCGCCCGGAGCGGCCCGGGCACCTGAAGCCACCGCCGTCACAATCAGGACCCGCTCATCTCAGCGGCATCGGGCGCGCGAGTGACCTTGAACCACCGCACCGCACCGCCCCTGGCCAGCATGACCGAAAATCTAAGGCCGGCCACCTCGACGGCCTCACCGCGGCGCGGCACCCGGCCCAGTTCGTGGGCCACGAAACCACCGATCGTGTCGAAATCGTCCACCGGCAAATGAATCCCGAAAGCCTGGTTCACGGCCTCGATCTCAGCGTCGCCGGCGACCCGCTGGCTGCCGTCGGCCAAGGTGAAAATGCCACTGTCGCTCTCGCCCACGTCAAACTCGTCCTCGATCTCGCCGACGATTTCTTCGAGCACATCTTCGATGGTGATCAGACCGGCGGTTTTGCCGAATTCGTCGATCACGATGGCCATGTGGCTGCGGTTGGCGCGAAAGTCACGGAGCAGCTCGTTCAGCCCTTTCGATTCAGGCACGAACACCGGGGGGCGCAGCAAAGTGCGCAGGTTCAACTCTGGGGCGCGCTGTAGCTTGAGCAAATCCTTGGTCATCAGCACGCCGATGATGTTTTCACGGCTGCCTTCAAACACCGGAAAACGCGAGTGCCCAGCGTCAATCACCTGGTTGAGCAAATCCTCGTAAGGTGAATTGATGTCGAGCAAATCCATGCGCTTGACGGCGACCATCACATCGCCTGCGCTCATGCCTGCCATGCGGATCACTCCCTCCAGCATCACGCGGGATTCGGGCTCGATCAACTCCCGCTGTTCGGCGGTGGCGAGCGATTCAATCAGTTCGTCGGTGGAGTCCGGCCCGGGCGAGATGAATTCAACCAGCCGCTCAAAAAGACTGCGGCGGTCTTTTTCACGGTCGTGGTGCTGCAAAAAGGCGGCTCTGTCGGCTTTGGTGGGCCGACTCTGGGAAGGTTCGGACACGGGGGGGGTGTCTTGGTGGCGATGTTGCAAGAATACCCGATCAAGATCGCGATTGTGCAACCCCACGGCTTCAAAGCCTTGGCAGCCGGGGCTACACTCTCAGGATGAGCTTGATACCTGTCACCATCCTTACCGGTTTCTTGGGCAGTGGGAAAACCACTTTGCTCAAGCGCATCCTGACCGAAGCACACGGCCAGAAGATTGCCGTCATCGAAAACGAATTCGGTGAAGAAAACATCGACAACGACATCCTGGTGGCCGACACCAAGGAACAGATCATCCAGATGAACAATGGCTGCATCTGTTGCACCATCCGGGAAGATCTGCGCGCCACCCTCACTGACCTGGCCGCCAAGAAACGCGACGGCAGCCTGAAGTTTGATCGCGTCGTGATCGAAACCACCGGCCTGGCCGATCCCGGCCCCGTGGCACAGACCTTTTTCATGGACGACGAGATCGCCGAGATCTATCTGCTGGACGCCATCGTCACGCTGGTCGATGCGAAGCACGGCCAGACTCAGCTGGATCAGCGCCAGGAAGCCCAGCGCCAGGCCGGTTTCGCCGACCAAATCTTCATCAGCAAGACCGACCTGGTCACCACGGCCGAAGCCGATGACCTGTCACACCGCCTCAAGCACATCAACCCCCGCGCGCCCCAGCAACGAGTGCATTTCGGCGAGGTGCCGCTGGGCAATGTGTTCGATCTGCGTGGTTTCAACCTCAATGCCAAGCTGGAAATTGACCCCAGCTTCCTGACCGACGACGCGCACGACCACGGTCATCATGACCACGATCACGTGCACGACGAGCACTGCGATCACCCGCACCACCACAAGCACGACGACGATGTGAAATCCTTCGTCTACAAATCCACCCGCCCTTTCAATCCCAGCAAGCTGGAAGATTTCCTCGGGTCGATGGTGCAGATTTATGGTCCGCGCATGCTGCGCTATAAAGGCGTCTTGAACGTCGTTGGCATGGACCGCAAGGTGATTTTCCAGGGTGTTCACCAGTTGATGGGCAGCGATGTGGGCCCCAAATGGTCACCCGGAGAAGACAAAACCAGCAAAATGGTCTTCATCGGCATCGATTTGCCCCAAGACCTGTTCCGCACAGGCCTTGAACAGTGCTTGGCTTGAGGCAGTGATGGGGTCGAGGGATAGTCTGGTGAAGTTGAGCTAGGAGCCTCGTTACAATCCGCGCGCCTTCATTCATGCCTGATTGCCAAAAGCAGCACAACCAAGGCGATGGAGCCATTAGCTGGCCATGCGTCTCTTAGGAGGATTCTGTGACGAAAGCATCTGACAAGCCCTCGACCAAATCGAGCGCCACTGCCCCCGCCAAAACGGCCAAGGCGGTCAAGGACACGCCGGTCAAAGCCGCTGCCAGCAAGCCCGTCGCCAAAAAAGAGACTCCCGCCACCAAGAAAACCAGCACGGTGACCACAGCCAAACCAGCTCCCTCCCCTGCTCCCGCTCAAGCTTCCCCTAAAACGGTCGAAGCTGCCGTAGAGGCCAAACCCGTGGCCCCGGCACGTTCACCGTCCAAAATCAGTACCTCAGATCACATGTCTACTACCGCAACCAAGGTTGACAGCAAGCTCGCCAACGCGTGGAAAACCAAAGCTGGCCGGGACCTCACCGAGCCCGAGCTGATGGCCATGCCCGACTCCGAGTACATGAATGAAAAACAGTTGGACTTTTTCCGTGGTCGCCTGACCGTGCTGAAAGACGACCTGCTGTCCAACGCCGGCGAAACCACGGAGCACCTGCGTGAAGACACCTCCATCGTTCCCGACCCGGCCGACCGTGCCACGATCGAGGAAGAGCACGCCCTGGAACTGCGCACCCGCGATCGCGAACGCAAGCTCCTCAAGAAGATCTCTCAAGCGCTGACCCGCCTGGATTCTGGCGAATATGGTTACTGCGACGAAACGGGCGAGCCCATCGGCCTGGGCCGACTGATCGCCCGCCCAACCGCCACCTTGTCGCTGGAAGCCCAACAGCGCCGCGAACTCAAGCAAAAGATGTTCGGTGACTGATCTGCTGCTGCGCACCCACACTTCTATGCCCTATTTCGGCCTGCGATCATGAGCAAGGACTCCGGCGGATTTTTGCGCAAGGTGGCCCGCTTCGTCGCCAATCCCACCACGGATTGGACGCAGCTGGACGCCCCTACGGGCGGATCCCCCGAGAGCGAGTACGCCAAGACCGAAATCAAGGCCATGATCGAGCGCAAGCGCCGCAACGACTTCGTGCGCAAGCGCGAACTCGACATGCTGCGCAAGATCCGCCGTGAAGGCCTCAGCCAGGACAACGCCCTGGCTTTGTCCGGGGCCTCCAACCTCGACTCCGAGTCACGCCCTCACAGCGGCCCTCGTTCCGACATCGCGGTCAAGGCCAAAATCGATGCCATCGAGCAGCAGATGGTGGGCGATCAGAGCGCGTCGCGGCAAGCAGCCGCGCCAGTGGCTCAAAGGCCACCTCCTTTGCCCTTGAACGCCGCGGCGGCCTATGCGCCCACAGCCCCCAATGAGCTAGGGGCCCCAGAGAAGCTCAAGGCTCGGTCCGAATTGGGCCCGCTGGAATTCGATCCCCCCGAGATTTCACAAGCTGTGTTCGATTCGGCGCGCGCCAACCAGCCTCGCATGAGTGGCTCTTCATCGCCGCCGCCCATGCTCAATGATCACCTGTCATCGGCCGGTTTCGCAGACGGCGCCGGCGTCGACGTGACCGAGATGGAGCACGATCCCGAGTTGGATGAGGCCGTGATCGCTTTCGCGAACGCCGATTTTGACGAGTGCGAACGCGCCTTGCTGGCCCTGATCGCCCCGGGTGGCTCACGGCACCACCAGTCGGAAACCTGGATGGCGGTCTTTGACCTCTACCGCGCCCTGGACCTGCCGCAGAAGTTCGACCACCTGGCTGTCTCGTTCGCACACCAGTTCGGGCTGTCCGCGCCACATTGGTATTCGCTGCCTCAGCGCGTGCAGGCCTTCGTGGCCATCAGCGAGCGGCAAGCCGCGGCCGCCGCCAAGGAAAACCAGGACGACCAGGAAGGCCCCATCACGGAGCCCGGCGAAGGCACGCCGCCAGAGGCTCGGGGCGTCGAGGGCTGGTTGTCTCCTGACGTGATTGACTCCGAAGCTGTTGCGCAGCTGCGTTACGAAATCCTGCAGTTGCCCCGCCCATGGACCATGGACTGGAGCAGCGTCCAGAAAGTCGCTCCCGAGGGTGCCGCCCAGCTGAGCCAGTTGATGAAGGCGTGGGCCAAGGAGCCCATCGGCATGGCCTGGATTGGCGCCGACCAGTTGCTGTCTGTGCTGGCCGAAAGCTCGCCCTCCGGCGTGAGGGACACCGACCCCGCTTACTGGATGCTGCGCCTGGACACCTTGCGCCTGTGCAACCGACCTGACCAGTTCGACGAAGTGGCCATCGAGTACTGCGTGACCTATGAACTGTCGCCGCCGTCCTGGGAGGCTTCGGCCTGCCAGGTGCGCCACATGCGCGATGGCGTCACGCCCCAGACGATGATGCTGTCTCACGTCAGCGACGTGACCACCAGCTTTGTCGAATCCCAACTGCACGACGACATTGAGTTCGTGCAGGTCGCCGCCCTGAACCTGTCGGGCCAGTTGATTGGCGACATCAGCGAGACCTTGCGCAAGCTGGACAACCAGCTGGGTGCCAGCATCACCCTGGACATCGATTGCGAGCACCTGCTTCGGGTCGATTTCATCGCTGCCGGAGACCTGCTGAACTGGGTCCTGGCACGCCGCGCCGAGGACCGCGAAGTCACCTTCGTCAAGCCGCACCGGCTCGTAGCGCTGTTCTTTGGCGCCATGGGAATCAACGAGCACGCCAAGGTCAAGCTGCAACTGATCTAATGCCTCAGCCCGATCACCGGGCCAGGCACTCACTTGAAAAACCCCATGGATTCTTATCACGGCACCACCATTGTCAGCGTGCGCCGTCAAACGCCCACCGGCTGGCAAGTGGCCATCGGCGGCGACGGACAAGTCACGCTGGGGCACATCATCGTCAAGGCCTCCGCCCGCAAGGTGCGCAAGCTTTACCGCGACCAGGTGCTGGCCGGTTTCGCGGGCGCCACGGCCGATGCGTTCACCTTGTTCGAGCGCTTTGAATCCAAGCTGGAAAAACACCAGGGCCACCTGGCACGCGCCGCCGTTGAGTTGACACGCGACTGGCGCACTGACCGCGTTCTGCGCCGTCTGGAGGCCATGCTGGCTGTGGCCGACCGCGAGACCTCGCTGATCATCACGGGCAATGGCGACGTGCTCGAGCCTGAATATGGCATCGTGGCCATCGGATCAGGTGGCGCTTATGCGCAAGCAGCCGCCCGTGCCCTGGTCCAGCACACTGAGCTGAGTGCCGCCGACGTGGTCAAGAAGTCGCTTGAAATCGCGGGCGACATCTGCATTTACACCAACCAGAGCCACACCATTGAAACCCTTGGATGACGCCATGAGCGGCATGACACCTCAAGAGATCGTCGACGAACTCGACCGCCACATCATTGGTCAGCGGGAAGCCAAGCGCGCCGTGGCCATCGCCCTGCGCAACCGCTGGCGCCGCCAGCAGGTTGAAGGCAGCATGCGCGGCGAGATCACGCCCAAGAACATCCTGATGATTGGCCCCACCGGCGTGGGCAAGACCGAAATCGCCCGCCGCCTGGCCAAGCTGGCCGACGCGCCCTTCATCAAGGTCGAGGCCACCAAGTTTACCGAGGTGGGCTATGTGGGCAAGGACGTGGACACCATCATCCGCGACTTGGTGGAGTACGCCGTCAAGCAAGAACGTGCCGTGCAGATCCAGACCCAGCGTGCGCGCGCCGAAGACGCCGCCGAGGAACGCCTGCTGGACGTGCTGGTGCCCCCACCGCGCTCCGAGTTCGGGATCTCGTCGCCGCCGCCCGACAACACGGCCCGGCAAGTGATGCGCAAGCGTTTGCGTGAAGGCTCGCTGGACGACCGCGAGATCGACATCGAACTGGCCGACAACAAGACGCCCGCCCTTGAAATCATGGGGCCGGCCGGCATGGAAGACATGGCCGAGCAATTGCGCGGCATGTTCGCCCAGGCCAGCGGTCAGCGCCGCAAATCGCGCAAGGTGACCGTGGCTGAAGCGCGGGTGCAACTGATCGAGGAAGAAGCCGCCAAGCTGGTGAACGACGACGACATCAAGACGCGGGCGCTGGAGCGTGCCGAGCAAAACGGCATTGTCTTCATAGACGAGATCGACAAGGTGGCCAGCCGCGTGGAAGGCCAAGGTGCCGAGGTCTCGCGGCAAGGCGTGCAGCGCGACTTGCTGCCCCTGGTTGAAGGCACCACAGTGACCACCAAGTACGGCATGGTCAAGACGGACCACATCCTGTTCATTGCCTCAGGCGCCTTTCACCTGAGCAAGCCCAGCGACCTGATTCCTGAGCTGCAAGGCCGTTTTCCGATCCGAGTCGAGTTGTCTTCACTGTCGGTGGACGATTTCGAGGCCATCCTCACGCAACCAAGCGCCAGCCTGATCAAGCAGTACCAGGCCTTGCTGGCAGCCGAAGGCGTCACCCTGGAATTCACGCCCGACAGCATCCGCCGGCTCGCGCAGATCGCCTACGAGGTGAATGAGCGCACGGAAAACATTGGTGCGCGCCGTCTGGCCACCGTGATGGAGCGTTTGCTGGACGAGATTTCGTTCAATGCGCCCAACTTGGCAGGTCAGACCAAGACGATCGACGCTGAGCAGGTGGATGCCCGCCTGGGCGAGTTGTCGCGCAACGAGGACCTGTCGCGCTTCATCCTTTGAATCAAGCCTCGGAGGCGAGGGTCAGCAGGCCCTCGAAGATCAGGTTTTCGACCACGCGCACCGGCAGTTCGGTCACGTGGGCCAAGCGGGACACCGCGCCACCCGACATGACCAGCAGCGGCTCGCGCCCAGTGTGCTGCTGAAGCCGGCGCAGGCTCCGCTCGATCGCCCCGGCGATGGCGTCTGTGCCACCGCTCATCAGGGCATCGCTGGTGTTGGTGGGAAAGTCATGCACCTCGCCCGTGGGCACTTTCAGGCCCGCGGTGCCACTTTCAAGCGCGCGGTACATCAGGCCAAAACCCGGCAAGATCAGCCCGCCCAGGAAACGCCCTTGCACGTCCACGGCGTCCACCGTGACCGCGGTGCCGACCATCACGGCCAGCACGGGCGGTGGCGCATCCTCAGACACCTGCAGGGCGCGTTGCCGGGCACCGATGATGGCGGCCCAGCGATCGGCGCCCAGGCGTGCGGGGTGCTCGTAGCCATTCACTACCCCCGACGCACGCGCCGAAGACACCACCCAGCGAGGCTTCACGCCCCAATTCGCCAACTGCTCTTCAACCCGGCGCTTGATGGCATCGCCCGCGACCACGCAACCCAGCATGGCATCCGGAGCCGCCAACGCTTGCCATTCCTGGGTCCAAAGGTGGTCAATGTCCTCCAGGACCACGGCCCCATGCGCCAGCAATGTAGCACCGGGCAAGCCCTGCGAATACAAACCCCACTTGAGCCGGGTGTTGCCTATATCGATGACTAAAAACGACATGCATCTTTCTCGCGAACAAAGCACCCGAACGATAAGGTGAAGCCCGATTTTGCCTGCAAGACCCGTCGCCCATCGTTGTGGCAACGCAGCATGTCGCAACAAGCACCTGTGAGCCGTCATGCACAAGGCATAGTATCGACCCGCCGCCTGGTAGCAAACGCACGGCTGGGCACGAAAAGTGCCATCATCCAAACAATGAACAACACAATGACATCAATCGCACGCGCACTGCTTCTCTCGATCGTCCTGCTGGTTCAGCCAGCCTTGGCGGATACCGAGGTCAAGGGCGTCAAATTCACCGACACATTGCAGCTGGCCTCGCAACCGCTGCAGCTCAACGGCGCAGGGTTGCGGGTCAAGGTGATCATCGACCTGTACGCGGCCGGCCTGTATGTGCCCAAACCAGACACCAACGCGGCCAACGTCATCAGTCAGCCGGGCGCCAAGGTCATGAAGATCGTGCTGCTGCGCGATCTGACCGGCGAGGACTTTGCAGACGCCACCGTCAAGGGTTTCAAGGCCAACAACAGCGAGGCCGACTTGGCCAAGTTCCAGGCCAAGCTGAACGAAATCAAGACCATGATGCTGGACTTTGGCCCCGTCAAAAAAGGCACGGTCATCCAGATCGATTTCGTGCCGGGTGAAGGCACGCACGTGCTGCTGGATGGCAAACGGCGCGGCCCTGAGGTCACGGGTGATGATTTCCAACAAGCCGTGCTGCGCATCTGGCTTGGCCCCAAACCAGTGGATTCCGACCTGAAGCAGTCGCTGCTGGGCGGCAAATAACGCACAAAACCCCCAACTGTGATCAATGTCATGGCCGAAACGACTTGAAACAAGTTTGTTTTGGCCGATAAGGTGACCATCTGCATTGATTTTGCAGGCCCATCATGATTGATCAAGCATTGCCTACCCTTCAAGACTGGATCACAGTTTTCACCCGTGCCGTGATTCCCGTGTTGCCTGCCTCGGTCGCCGAACTGGAGGAATTGCGGGCCATGGAGGACGCCAAGGGCAACGTTGATGCGCACATGGTGTCGCACAACCTGGGCGGTGACCCGTTGATGACGTTGAAGGTGCTGATGCAGGTGTCAAGAGACTGCCACCGCCGGCATGTCAGCTCACCCGAGACCCTGACCTCGGCAATCCTGATGCAGGGCATCGGGCCTTTTTTCAGATCCAATGAAAACGTGCCTTCGGTGATCGACTGGCTGTCGGGGCACCCCGAGGCCTTGAGTGGGTTGCTCAAGGTCATCAAGCGGTCCCGAAGGGCAGCCCACCTGGCAGTCACTTTTGCCAGCCACCGCCAAGATGAAGATGCCGACATGATCCAGGAGGCGGCTCTGCTCCATGACTTTGCAGAGATGCTGCTTTGGTGCCATGCCCCGGTCTTGGCTCTGACCATGGCGCAGCGCCAGAAAGCCGACCACACGCTTCGTTCAGCCGATGTGCAGAAGGAAGTGCTGGGGATTGAGTTGCCAGACCTGGCTCATGCCCTGATGGAGGCCTGGCACCTGCCGGAGCTTCTGATCAAGAACACCGATGACCGGCATGCGGATCACCCCAGGGTGAAAACCGTGCTGCTGGCGGTTCGCATTGCCCGCCACACGCAATATGGCTGGGACGACCCCCACGCCCAAGCCGCCCTGCCCGACGACATCGCCGATGTGGCGCAGCTGCTGACGCTGTCCGACGAGTCGGCCAAACGCAAGATCATGGAAATCGACAGCTGATCAAAATCCGCTGATCAGCGAATCGACACCGAACTGCGCATGGCGTGCACCGCGCCACTGCCCAAAGCCGCGCCAAAGCGCTTGGCCAGGCGCTCAGCCAGGTTTTCCTTGAGCGTGTAGTCGATGATGTCTTCGGCCTTGATGACATCGCGCGCAAGGATATCCAGGCTGCCCAGGTGATCGGCAAGCCCCAGCTTCACCGCCTCCTGGCCGTTCCAGAACAAGCCTGAGAAAGTGTCGGGTGTTTCTTGCAGGCGCTTGCCACGGCCCTGTCGAACCACGGCGATGAACTGCTGATGGATCTGGTCCAACATGGCCTGCGCGAAGACCTCATGCTGCGGATTGCGCGGCGAATAGGGATCGAGCATGCCCTTGTTGGCCCCAGCCGTCAGCAGGCGGCGCTCCACACCGGCTTTGTCCATGATGCCGACAAAACCAAAGCCATCCATCAGCACGCCGATGGAGCCCACCATGGAAGCCTTGTCCACGTAGATTTCATCGGCCCCCACGGCGATGTAATAAGCGGCCGAGGCGCACATCTCCTCGCACACGGCATAGACCTTTTTCTTGTGCAAAGCCTTCAGGCGGCGAATCTCGTCATTGACCAGGCCAGCCTGGACGGGGCTCCCCCCCGGAGAGTTCAAGCGGATGACCACGGCCTGGGCGCCGGCATCTTCGAACGCGCTGCGCAAGGCGGTGGTCAGGTTGTCGGCATTGGCTTCGGTGTCGCCGCCAATCTCGCCACGCACTTCGACCAAGGCCGTGTGTGGCGCAGAAGGGGCCGTCGACGCGGGCATGTTCTCCAGCGCCGCCCAGACCATGCTCGCCGCGATCAGGAGCCACACCAAGCGCCAAAGCCAGCGCCAGCGCTGCTCGCGGCGTTGCTGCAGCAAATAGGCCCGGGCAAATTCCTCCAACATGCCTTGCTGGGCGGCAGCGACAGGGGAAGACGACGGATCAACTGCGCTCATGGACAAGACACTCTCTTAGAAAATAGGCTGGATTCGGTCGGTAGGATACCAATACACCTGCTTGTCACGCTCTTGCACGGTCATCTTGACCAGGCGCTTGCCCACGCAAGGGCCGCTCACACATTGGCCGTTGGGCGGGTGGTACAAGGCTCCATGGACCGAGCAGATGATGAAGCGCTTGTCCTGGTCCCAAAACTGGCCGGGCTGCCAGTCCATCTGGGTGGGCACGTGGGCGCACTGGTTCAGGTAGGCGACCACCTCGTTGTCGTAGCGCACGGCAAAGGCCGACACACTCTGGCCCCATTCCAGCACTTCGAAAACCACCGCTTCGCCGCACTCTTCCAGTGCAGACGACTCGCACAAGAACTGGGGCTCTTTGTTCAATTCAGGCATGTTCCACCAGCCAACGCTGCAGCTCGGCCACCGAGTGGGCCACATAGCGGGTCGGGTAGTCGGCAAAAGCGGCGGGCTCGTGTGCACCGTAGCTCACCGCCACCGAATGTGATCCCGCGTTGACCGCCAGTTGCAGATCGTGCGTGGTGTCGCCAATCATCAAGGTGCGGTCAGGGCTGATGCTGAACTCGGCCATCAACTCTTGCAGCATCAGCGGGTGCGGCTTGGATTGGGTCTCGTCGGCGGTGCGGGTGGCATCGAACACGCCGCGCAAGGCCACGTGCTCCAAGGCCTCGTTCAGGCCAGAGCGGGTTTTGCCCGTGGCCACGGCCAGCCAGTGGTGGCGCGATTTGAGTTCGGCCAGCAACGCCAGCGAACCCTCGAAGAGGCTGAGCTCGTGTTGGCGCTGGAAATAGTGGTGCCGGTACCGCAACCCCAGCTCGGGCACGCGCTCTTTGGGCAAGGTGGGGGCCACGTGCGCCAGGGCATCGTGCAAGCCCAGGCCGATCACGTAAGACGCCGCCGTGCGCGACGGAATCGGCAATTGCAAGTCACCGCAGGCCGCCTGGATGCATCGAACGATCAGCGCGGTTGAGTCGTACAGCGTGCCGTCCCAATCAAAAACGATCAGATCGAACTGGCGCGGGCGAAGTGGAGAAGAAGGTTGCATGTGGGCACTTTACTTGGGCGCTGCCGCCAGCGCGGTCAACAAGGACTCGCAATCGTCGGGCAAAGGGGCTTGAAATGTCATGTCTTCGCCCGTGGCGGGATGGGGCAGGCGCAAATAGCGGGCGTGCAGGAACATGCGCTCGAAACGCACGCCAGCCACTGCACTGCCCCGGGCCATGGCCTTGTTCAAAGCGAAATCACCGTATTTGTCATCGCCCACGATGGGGTGCCCCTCGCTGAGCAGGTGGACGCGGATCTGGTGGGTGCGGCCGGTCTTGATGGTCACGTCCAGCAGGCTGAATCCGGCGTAGTGCTTCATCACTTTGACCAGCGAGATGGATCTGCGCCCGTCGTCGTTGTCATCCGCCACAGCTTTGACGCGGCGTTCACCATCGGCCGTCAGGAACTTGTGCAAAGCCACGTCAATGACCTTTTTATGGCCGGGCCAGGCCCCAATGACCAGCGCCGCGTAGGTTTTCTGAACCTTGCGTTCACGAAAATGGTCTTGCAGTGTGGTCAAAGCGCTGCGTTTTTTGGCCACCAGCAATATGCCGGAGGTTTCCTTATCCAGCCGGTGAACCAATTCCAAAAACTTGGCTTGAGGGCGCGCGCGGCGTAATTGCTCGATGACACCGAAACTCACGCCGCTGCCCCCATGCACTGCCACGCCGGCGGGTTTGTTGATGGCCAGCACGTGCTCGTCTTCAAACAATATCGGGAATTCCTTGGCGGGCACCGTGCTTTCGGATTCAGGGGATTTGTCCGTGAGGCGCAAGGGCGGTACGCGCACCTCATCCCCCAGATTCAGGCGCGTATCAGCCGAGGCGCGGCCTTTGTTGACCCGCACCTCGCCACTGCGGATGATTCTGTAAACCAGAGTTTTGGGCGCCCCCTTGAGCACCTTGATCAGGTAATTATCAAGACGCTGTCCGGCGCCGCCTTCATCAATGGTCAAGCGCTGCACTGCAGCAGGCGTCGAAGTGCTTGAATTCACTGGCTTTTTTGGACTGTGAGATGCGGTTTTCGCACCTATAATGGGCTGAGCCACGTGATGAAGTGTTGTGATTGTTAAATTGCAGTCGCAATCTTTGGCGAAGCCAAGCGAGAGTTTACCTTTTGAGACCGCTTGGCATCGCCCAGACGTGGCCCGGCGGGGAGTCCCGCCAAATTGATGGTGATGCAACACGTGCTGCGTTCCGGAGAAAACCGCCCAAGGTGTGGTCTTGCCAGGTCGCCGCGTGTGTCAGAGCCAATGTCGAACGAACCACGACTCAAGGTTTTATGGCGCCAGAGATTCATTTAGCTGGTGTCCGCGTCGAGTGACCGCACTAATGTCCCGGCCTATCCTGCACGTTTCCATTGCCGCCCCACACCTCGCCATGCCCCGCACAACGGGTTGTGGCGCTGAGGTGCGCGCGCGCCACTGGACAATACGGCCCGATTCGCCCGCCCCCTGCCCGATGCCCTGTTTTGACCAGGACTTGCTGTACAGCGGTCCCGACAATCCAGGGCGGTCGCCAGGGGTTTGTGCCATGTCACCCGCGCACGCGCCCCTGCTGCACTGACCCTTTTGGGTCACCAGCCACGGCAATTCCTTCTCGGTTCTTCTGCGTTGACTCGTGCATGAACGTTGCCACTGGCCCCAGGCCGGTGGTGATTCGAGGCTTTGCCTGGTGCCATCCAGGGCGGGCCTCGCATGGATAGGAGTTCACATGAAACGCATGCTGATCAATGCCACGCAGCCTGAAGAGCGCCGCCTGGCCATCGTCGACGGACAAAAGCTCCTCGACTTCGAGACCGAAATCGAGGGCCGCGAACAGCGCAAGGGCAACATTTACAAAGCCGTTGTGACCCGCGTCGAGCCATCGCTCGAAGCCTGTTTCGTCGACTACGGCGAAGAGCGCCACGGTTTCCTGCCTTTCAAGGAAATCTCGCGCCAATACTTCCGCGAGGGTGTCGACGTCCGATCGGCACGCATCCAAGACGCGATCAAGGAAGGGCAAGAGTTGCTCGTCCAGGTCGAAAAAGAAGAGCGCGGCAACAAGGGCGCCGCCCTGACCACCTTCGTGTCGCTGGCCGGCCGCTACCTGGTTCTAATGCCCAACAACCCCCGTGGTGGTGGCGTCAGCCGCCGCATCGAGGGCGATGACCGCGAAGAGCTCAAAGAAGCGATGGATCAGCTCGAATACCCCAAGGGTATGAGCCTGATCGCCCGCACCGCCGGCATCGGCCGCACTGCCGCCGAGCTGCAGTGGGACCTGAACTACATGCTCAAGCTGTGGACGGCCATCGACGAGGCCTCCGGCTCCGGCAAGGGCGCCTTCCTGATTTACCAGGAATCGTCACTGGTGATCCGCGCCATCCGCGATTACTTCACCTCCGACATCGGCGAAATCCTGATCGACACGGACGACATCTACGAGCAGGCCAAGCAGTTCATGCTGCACGTCATGCCCGACACGGCCAACCGCGTGAAGCGCTACCGTGACGATGCCCCGCTGTTCTCGCGTTTCCAGATCGAGCACCAGATTGAAACGGCCTTCAGCCGCACGGTGAATCTGCCTTCCGGCGGCGCCATCGTGATCGACCACACCGAAGCGCTCGTCTCGGTGGACGTCAACTCGGCGCGCGCCACCCGTGGCAGCGACATCGAAGAAACCGCCACCCGCACCAACCTGGAAGCGGCCGACGAAATCGCCCGCCAGATGCGCTTGCGCGACCTGGGCGGCCTGATCGTGGTCGACTTCATCGACATGGAAGAGTCGAAGAACCGCCGCGAGGTCGAAACCCGACTGCGCGACGCCCTTCGCTTTGACCGCGCCCGCGTGCAACTGGCTGCCATTAGCAAGTTCGGCCTGCTGGAAATGTCGCGCCAACGCCTGCGCCCGGCGCTGAGCGAAGGTTCGCACATCACCTGCCCGCGTTGCAACGGCACCGGCCACATCCGCGACACCGAATCGTCGGCGCTGCAGATCCTGCGCATCATTCAAGAAGAATCGATGAAGGACGGCACGTCCGCCGTGCACGTGCAAGTGCCGGTCGAGGTGACGTCGTTCCTGCTGAACGAAAAGCGCACCGAGATCACCAAGATCGAGCTGAAGCAACGCGTGACCGTGCTGTTGATCCCCAACAAGCACATCGAAACGCCCAACTACAAGCTCGAGCGCCTGCGCCACGACGACCCGCGCCTGGAAAACATCCAGACCAGCTACTCGATGATCGAGGAGCCCGAGGAAGACGTCGGCATCACGCGCCGTGAAAAGAGCAAGCCCAAGCAAGAGCCGATCATCAAGGGCGTGTTGCCCGATCAGCCTGCGCCCATGGCCGTGCCCAAGCATGAGCCCGCGCTGGAATCGGCCGTCACGCCGGTTGCTGCCGCGCCCAAGCCTGTGGCAGCACCCGCCCCGTCGACGGGTGGATTTTTCGGCTGGATCAAGAGCCTGTTCTCCAGCACGCCAGCGTTCACGCCCGCGCCTGAAGCCAAGCCCGTGGAAGAGGCCCCGAAGGACACCGCCAAGGATGATGGCAAGGGTGGCCGAGGTGGCAACAAGGGCCGTGGCCGTCGCGATGGTCAAGGCCGTGGCGGCGAACGCAGCGGCAATGGCGAACGTGCCGAGCGCGGCGGTGAGCGTGGTGGCCGTGGCGAACGCGGTGAACAACGCGCCGACCGTGGTGGCGAACGCAGCGAGCGCCCCGCCGCCGAAGGCCGTGAGCCGCGTGAAGGTGGCCGTGGTGGCCGTGGCCGTGGCCCGCGTGAAGACCGCGCCGCAGCAACCGAGATCACCAATGAGCTGAACGCCCGCGGTGAAGCCGCAGCGGCACCACGCCAGGTCGACGAGGCCCGCCCTGAAGGCGGCCGTGGACGCGGTGGACGTGGCCGTGGTGGCGACCGTCAGGATCGTGCTCCCCGTGACAACGTCGCGGTGGATGCGCCTGAAAACGCCTTTGTCGACACCATTCCTGCAGGCACCGATGCACAAGCTGAAGGCACGGCAGAACGCGAAGGCGCACGCCGCCGCCGCCGTGGTGGACGTAACCGTGGTGAGCGTGACGATGCGAACCTGAACGCAGAAGGCCAAACCGGTGAGCAAGCGCTCGAGTCGGGTGACACTGCACCGCGCCAGCAAGACGAGGCCGTGGCAAGGACTGAAGGCGGCGACGACTTCAATGAAGGCGAACGCCCTGAAGGTGAAGGCGAGAACGCCGATGGCCGCCGCCGTGGCCGTGGCCGTGACCGCAATCGCCGCGGTGACCGTCGTGACCGCCCTGCGGCCACGGACGAGAACCAGGCCGCCATCGAACCCGCTCCACAGCCGGATCTGAGCCTGACCTTGCCGTCACCATCCGCCGATGTGGGGCCGTTCAGCCTGGCACCGAGCGCACCTCCTGCCGCCGCCGAGCCTTCGTCCTTCGATCCGGTGGAAGAAACGCCCCCGGTGGCCTTGGCCGTGGCTCCGGTTGAAGCGATCCATGTGGCAGCACCGACGCCAGCAGCCCCCCTGGCCGCTGAACCCGTGGTGGCCACCTCTGCACCGGTGGCGCCTCAGACAGAAGCCTTTGTCTTGCCCCTGAATGACCTCAATGCGATTGCGCAAAGCGCAGGCCTGCAGTGGGTGAACTCGGACACGGACAAGGTCAACGCCATCCGCGACGCCATCGCCCGCGAACCCAAGCCGGTGCACGTGCCGCGCGAGCGTCCGCCCGTGGTGATTGCCGATGAAGGCCCGCTGGTCTTGGTCGAGACCCGCAAGGACCTCAATCAGATCAAGCTGCCTTTCGAGTCGGCCACGAACTGATCGACGCCCAATGAAAAGCGCCATCCCCTGCATGGGGATGGCGCTTTTTTCATGGGCCTGCGGTTGATCAGCCCGGCAGGCGGGCCAGGGCCTGGTGGTAAGGCGCGTGGTGCATCAGCTCATCCCATGTGAGCGGGGCGGTTTGCGGCAACAGATCCAGGCGGCGCGCCTCGCTGTCGGCACTGGGCTGCCACTGGCCGCGCGCGTGGGCCATTTGCAGCCCATCCAGCAATTCGTCCACCGCCCTGCCGCCGTTCAAAGACTGGTTGCACAGCAGCACCAGGTCGCAACCCGCGTTGAGGGCCGCCACAGCGCCTTGGGTGTGGTCGCCCGCCACGCTGGCGCCTTCCATGCTCAGGTCATCGCTGAAGATGGCCCCGGTGAAGCCCATCTGTTCACGCAGGATGTCCTGCAGCCAGCGTTGAGAAAACCCGGCCGGCATGTCGTCCACCTTCGGGTAAATCACGTGCGCGGGCATCACGCTGGTCAGCGAGGTGCTCATCCATTCATAGGGCTTGGCGTCGTCGCCCAGGATGGCCTTGAGACTGCGCCGGTCCACCGGCACGTCCACGTGCGAATCGGCTTTCACAAAACCATGTCCCGGAAAATGCTTGCCGCAATTGGCCATGCCGGCCAGCAGCAGGCCATGCATCACGCTCTTGGCCAGCAAGCTCACCACCCGGGGGTCGCGGTGAAAGGCGCGGTCGCCGATCACGCTGCTTTCACCAAAGTCCAGGTCCAGCACCGGGGTGAACGTGAGGTCAACGCCGCAGGCGCGCAACTCACTGGCCAGCACATAGCCGCAAGCCGTGGCGGCATCGCTGGCGGCCATGGCACCACTGCCCTCGCCCGCCTTGCCATCCTTCATCCACATGTCGCCCAAGCGACGCATGGGCGGCACGTGCGTGAAACCGTCGGTCTTGAAGCGTTGCACGCGCCCGCCCTCGTGGTCCACGCAGATCAGCACGTCGGGGCGCAACTCCTTGATCTCGGCGCACAAGGCCGTGAGCTGCACGCGGCTGGCCCAGTTGCGGGCGAACAAGATCAGTCCGCCGGTGAGCGGGTGCTGCAACCGGCGCCGGTCATCGGCATTGAGGCTCAAGCCTTCGATGTCCAGCACCACGGGGGCGTGGATGATGTCGGAATCGGCATTGGCCTGGACGGAATGGGGCGATGGGCTCATGGGTGGTCGGTTTGGGTTTCGATGACAACGAAGGCCAAGGCATGGTCCACCTCATCGGTGACCGTGACATGGGCCTGCCACTTCTTTTGGGCGAACCAGTCGGCCAGCTCGCCATTCAACACGATGCGCGGGCGTCCGCTGGATTCGTTCAGGATTTCGCAAGAGCGCCAGGTCATGGGCCAGTGGATGCCCAAGCCGATGGCCTTGGAAAAAGCTTCCTTGGCCGCAAAGCGGGTGGCCAGATAACGCAATCCCCGAACGGCCACGCGGGCTTGCCGTTGACGGTAGACCAGCAGCTCTTGCGGGCCCAGCACTTTCTCGGCAAAGCGCTCACCGCGCCGCTGCAAGGCCTCGTGGATGCGCCGGATGTCGCACAGGTCGGTGCCGATGCCCACGATCATGCGGCCACCACCCGACGTGCTCGCACGATCTCGGCTTTGTAGTCGGCAATGGCCTGCTTGAGGCCGACGAAAAGCGCGTGGCCGATCAAGGCGTGACCAATGTGCAGCTCTGTGATCTCGGGCAAGGCGGCCACCAAGGCCGTGCTGCTGGCCGTGGGCGGCGCCACGCCAGGCGTGGCCGACCAGCTTTCGTTCAAAGACAGGCCGTGCCCGGCATGCGTGCGAAGCCCCAGGCTTTGCGCCAGCTTCAGCCCTGCCTGAAGGCGTTGCAGCTCGGCTTGTACGCCCGTGGCATCGCCTGCCCACCAGGCGTTGGCCAAGGCGCCAGTGTGCAGCTCAACACAAGGCGCGCCAGCCTTCGCAACCGCTTCGATCTGGGCTGGATCAGCCCCGATGAACAAGGACACGCGTGCGCCCACGGCGACCAGGCGCGCGCAGGCGTCCGTCACACGGGCCAGTTGGCCCACCACATCCAAACCACCTTCGGTGGTGATCTCCTGGCGGCGCTCGGGCACCAGGCACACATGCTCGGGGCGCGTGCGCTCAATGATGTCCAGCATCTCGTCGGTCACAGCCGCCTCGAAATTCAAGGGCGTTGCGATGCTGGCCTTCAGGCGCACCACATCGTCGTCGCGGATGTGGCGGCGGTCTTCCCGCAGGTGGAAGGTGATGATGTCGGCACCGGCCTCGGCCGCCAGGATGGCGGCCGCCACGGGGTCCGGGAACCGGCCACCCCGAGCGTTGCGCACGGTGGCGACATGGTCGATGTTCACGCCCAGCAAGGGCGCGTCGTGCGTGGTCAGGTGCGTGGCAGAAAAAGTCATGCCTGTTGAAGCTCCATCATGAGCTGGCGGGTGCGCAGCGTGTGGGATCCGAGATGATAGTGAAGCAAAGCGCGCAGCACCGTTTTGAGCTCACTCAAGGCGGGCATGCAAGCCGCCATCAGTGGCGGCATCGCGGGTACCAGTATCGTACGCCCGCCCTCGCCTTCGGTTGACAAGGCGGCCTCCAATTGACGCAGAACGGCGCCGTCGAGCATGGCGCCCTCATCGGGCTGGCGAGCCCGCGCAACACCCAACTCTGGGTGCAGCTCGTAACCTTGACCTGGCTCCACTGGCTGGCCATCGATGGTCAGCTGCGACAGGTCAGGCAGGTGGCCCAGCTGGCGCAGCAACACCATCTCAAAGCCCCGCAAGGCGGCTTGCAGCAAACTGGGGTCGGCCAAGGCGGACAAGGTCTGCGCGTAGGCGTCAAACAAGCCAGGGTGTGGGTCGTGGCGCGCCAGCAGGCGCATCAGCAGTTCGTTCAGGTAGAAGCCGGGCAGCAAGGCGGCACCACCGGGCCACGCCGGTCCGCCGGCCCACTCGGCCTGGCGCAGCAACCAGACTTCGGCTTCATCTGAGCGCTTGACGCCAAAGCCCACATGCAGACGCTGAAAAGGCATCAGCACGGGGCGCAACTGCGAATAGGGGCGCTTGGCACCCTTGGCCACGGCCACCACGCGGCCTTGGTCGCGGGTGAACAAGTCCAGGATCAGGCTGGACTCGCTCCAATCATGGCTGTGCAACACAAAGGCTGCACTGGAGGGTCGGGACGCCGCACGGGCCACTCAAAACGCCTTTGGGCTGCGTTACTCGTAGCCGTAAGTGCGCAGGCGAGCGTCGTCGTCGGCCCAACCCGAGCGGACCTTGACCCAGATCTCCAGGAAGACCTTGCGGCCCCACAGGTGCTCCAGCTCAGTGCGCGCCTCCATGCCGATGCGCTTGAGGCGCTCGCCCTTGTCGCCAATGACGATGCCCTTGTGCGTCTCGCGCTCCACCACGATGGTGGCGGCGATCTTGATGATGCCGGTGGCTCTTGGGTGATTGGCCAGTGGGGGCTCGTCCGTGTAGGTGTCGATCACCACGGTCGAGGTGTAGGGCAGCTCATCCCCGGTCAGACGAAAGAGCTTTTCGCGCACGATCTCGCTGGCCAGGAAGCGGTCGGTGCGGTCGGTCAGTGCATCCTGGTCATACCACCAGCCTTGCTGCGGCAGATAAGGCCGCACGATGTCCAGCAAGCGGCGAACGTCTTCTGAGCTCTGGGCCGACAAAGGCACGAACTCCGCGAAAGGGTGGCGCTCCTGCATGGTCTGCAGCCAGGGCAGGACATCGGCACGTCGGTGCACCAAATCCAGCTTGTTGGCGACCAGGAAAACGGGTTTGTCTTTCGGGCACAAGGCCAGCACCTTGGCGTCGTCCAGGCCAAAACGCCCGGCCTCGACCAGGAACAGCACCACGTCCACGTCGGCCAAGGTGGCCTGCACCGTCTTGTTGAGGTTGCGGTTCAATGCAGCCGTGCCCTTGACCGTGTGCCGAGTCTGGAACCCGGGTGTATCGACAAACACGAACTGGGTGGTGTCGTCGGTGTGGATGCCGGTGATGCGGTGGCGGGTGGTTTGCGCCTTGCGCGAGGTGATTGACACCTTCTGGCCCACCAGGGCATTGAGCAGGGTCGATTTGCCCACATTGGGCCGGCCCACGATGGCGATGAGGCCGCAGCGCTGGTTTGACACGTCCACGCCAGGTTTGGCGCCACCCGTCTTGGCCATGGCCAATCCAGCCAGCATGTCGTCCAGTGACGGGTTCAACGCATCAACCACTGGTGGTGCAGTGGGTGCCTGGGCAGGCGTCATGGGCGAAGTGTCATTGGGTGACGAGGGGGTATCGGGCATGGTTGGCAGAGTCAAGAGGAACGTTTGGCGCCCATCGCACGTTTCTTCGATGGGCTTTTTGATAGCGTGACACCAGCACCGGGCTGGTCAGGGAGCGTGGACGAGGAGGAAGGCAGCTGCTGAACTTGCAGCAACGCCAGTTGAGCCGCCACCTGTTCGGCCGCGCGCTTGGACAGCCCCTCGCCCAGCACGGAAATTCCAAAATCTGGCAAATCGCAAGCCACGACGAACACCTGCTCATGCGCCTTGCCCCGCGTGGCATCCACGCGGTAGACAGGCACGGCCATCTTGCGACCTTGAAGCCATTCCTGCAAGGCCGTTTTGGCGTCCTTGCTCCAGACTTCCAGGGTGGTTTCCCCCATCACGGGCTCGAACAAGCGCAGCACCCAGGCGCGGGCGGTGTCAAAACCAGCGTCCAGGTAAACCGCGCCGATGATGGCCTCCAGGGCATCCGCCAGGATGGAGGGCCGCTGGGCGCCACCGCCACGAGACTCGCCTTCGCTCATTTTCATGACCGCGGGCAAATCCAGGCTCAGGGCCAGCTTGTGCAACATGTCCTGGCGCACCAGGTGAGCACGCACGCGGGTCAAATCGCCTTCGTCGCTTCGGTCAAACCGCGCATACAGCATGCTGGACACGGCCAGGTTCAAGACGGCATCGCCCAGGAACTCCAGGCGCTCGTAATGGTCCTGCCCGAAGCTTTTGTGAGTCAACGCGCGGGCCAACAGCGCGGGATCCTTGAACTCATGGCCCAGCCGTTGCTGCAAAGCCTTCAGCGGCGAAGCCGCCGCCGACACCATCGTGGATCGGGACATCAGGATCCCAGGCGATCAAATCCGATCGCCATCACTTGGATTGACCGTGGAACTTGATCAAGAGGTAAACCGGCTCGATCAGCTCGATTTCCTTGTCGTAGGCAAACTTGACCACGACCTTGTCGTTTTCCTTGGTGACTTCCAGGTCACGCGAGCTGATGGCCTCGACGTTGTACTGCACCGATTTGTCACGGTCAAAAGCGGCCCGGATTTCCGGCACGGTGGTGCCCGCGCCTGCGGCAGTGGTCACCATCTTCTGGATGGTTTGGAATTCCATGACGGCAGGCACGACCTTCATGATGACCAAGGCGAAACTGCAAAGAATCACCGCCCAGAACATCAAGCCGATCAGTGTGATGCCCGACTGCGAACGTTTCATGTTGTCCCCTACACGAATCATTGGAAAAAGCCGATGCGCTTCAGGCTGCTGAAATTCATCCACACCACGAAAGCCTTGCCGACGATGTGTTCGTCAGGCACAAACCCCCAGAAGCGCGAATCTTGTGAATTATCGCGGTTGTCGCCCATCATGAAGTAATGGCCTGGCGGCACCTTGCAGACCACACCTTCCACACTGTAGCTGCAGTTTTCCTTGAACGGATAGTCCTCAATGGCCTGGGCCGGAATATCAGGCTGGCGTGCTTTGTCCACCAGAATGCGGTGGCTCACGCCATTCAGGTTTTCGGCGAACTGCAGGAAATAGCGCAGGCTGTCTTCGTCGTAAAACTCGGCCAGGGGCGTTTGCTCAATGGGTGTGCCATTGATGGTCAGGCGCTTGTTGACGTAGGCCACGGTGTCACCCGGCAAACCCACCACCCGCTTGATGTAGTCAAGACGGGGGTTGACGGGGTAGCGGAACACCATCACATCGCCACGCTTGGGGTCATGGTTGGCAATGATCTTTTTGTTGATCACTGGCAGGCGGATGCCGTAGTGGAATTTGTTGACCAGGATAAGGTCGCCGATCAGCAAGGTCGGCACCATAGACCCCGACGGGATCTTGAACGGCTCGAACAGGAACGAGCGCATCAGGAACACCACCACGATCACCGGGAACAAGCCGGCGGTCCAATCCAGCCACCAAGGCTGCATCAGCAGGCGCTCTTTGGCCTCGGTCACATTGCCGTCAACCTGGGCAATGCCCTGGCGGCTCAGCTCCGAGCGGCGGGCCTGATCTTGCGCCACCAGGTTGGCGGCGGCCGCTTCACGCTCAGGTTGGAACTTGTAGCGCTCGGCCAGCCAATACAGCATGGTCACGACGGACATGACGAACAGCAGGAACGAGAAGTTGCCTTGCCATTGGCCCACATACCAGCCGCCCAGGTAAATCGCCAGGGCGCCGTAGAAAATACCGGTGAGGAAACTCATCAATCTTCCACTTGAAGGATGGCCAGGAAGGCTTCTTGGGGCACTTCAACCGACCCAATCTGCTTCATCCGCTTCTTCCCGGCCTTTTGTTTTTCGAGCAACTTGCGCTTGCGGCTGATATCACCGCCATAGCATTTTGCCAGCACGTTCTTGCGCAGCGCCTTGATGTTCTCCCGCGCAATGATGTTGGAGCCAATGGCCGCCTGAATGACTACGTCGTACATCTGGCGTGGGATGTGCTCGCGCATCTTGGCGGCCACACCGCGTCCACGGAACTGGCTTTGCACACGGTGAACAATGATCGACAAGGCATCGACCCGGTCGCCGTTGATCAGGATGTCGACCTTGACGACATCAGAAGCGCGGTATTCCTTGAAGTCGTAGTCCATGGACGCGTAACCGCGCGACACGCTCTTGAGCTTGTCGAAGAAGTCGAGCACGATCTCGGCCAGCGGCATCTCATACGTGAGCATGACCTGGCGACCGTGATACGCCATGTTGAGCTGCACGCCGCGCTTCTGGTTGGCCAACGTCATCACCACGCCGACATAGTCCTGTGGCATGTACAAATGCATGGTGACGATGGGCTCGCGGATCTCCTTGATGCGCCCCAGCTCGGGCATCTTCGAGGGGTTCTCAACCGAGATGATCGTGCCGTCGTTCAACTCGACCTCGTAGACCACGCTGGGCGCGGTCGTGATCAGGTCCTGGTCGAACTCGCGCTCCAGGCGCTCTTGCACGATCTCCATGTGCAGCAAGCCCAGGAAGCCGCAGCGGAAGCCGAAGCCCAGCGCTTGCGACACTTCAGGCTCGTAGCGCAGCGACGAATCGTTGAGCTTGAGTTTTTCAAGCGCATCGCGCAGTTGGTCGTACTCGCTGGCCTCGGTCGGGTAGAGCCCGGCGAACACCTGAGGCTGGATTTCCTTGAAGCCTGGCAGCGCTTCAGTGGCCGGGCCCGCATTGTTGGGCAGCTTCTTTTCCACCGTGATGGTGTCGCCCACCTTGGCGTTCTGCAGCTCTTTGATGCCGCAGATCACGAAGCCCACCTCGCCGGCTTTGAGCGATGGGCGGTCAACCGACTTGGGTGTGAAGACGCCCAGGTGCTCAGCGGGATAGACGGCATTGGCGGCCATCAGGCGAATGCGTTCGTTCTTGCGCAACTCGCCATCGACCACGCGGACCAGCATGACCACGCCCACGTAGTTGTCGAACCACGAATCAACGATCATGGCGCGCAAGGGGCCATCGGGATTGCCTTGCGGTGGCGGCATGCGTGCCACGACCGCTTCGAGGATGTCTTCAACGCCCATGCCGGTTTTGGCCGAACAAGGGATCGAATCCGTGGCATCAATGCCGATGACGTCTTCAATCTCTTCCTTGGCACGATCAGGATCTGACTGTGGCAAGTCCATCTTGTTCAACACCGGGATGACGGTCACGCCCAGGTCAAGCGCGGTGTAGCAATTGGCCACCGTTTGCGCTTCAACACCTTGGCTGGCATCGACGACCAACAGCGCCCCTTCGCAAGCCGACAACGAGCGGCTGACTTCATAAGAGAAGTCCACGTGTCCGGGTGTGTCGATCAGGTTGAGGTTGTAAACCTTGCCATCGCGGGCCTTGTACGACAGCGCGGCCGTCTGGGCCTTGATGGTGATGCCACGCTCTTTCTCGATGTCCATCGAGTCGAGCACCTGGGCTTCCATCTCTCTGTCGCTCAGGCCCCCACACAGTTGAATGATGCGATCGGCCAGGGTGGATTTGCCGTGGTCGATGTGGGCAATGATGGAAAAATTACGGATGTGATTCATAAAAAAAAGGCACGTCGAAATGGATGACGCGCCTTCCAACAAAAACGTATGGCAACTGCTTGTTGGGACTTCATTGTAGCCAAAACGACCCCATCCAGAGCCGCATCCCGGCCGGGCAAAGGGTCGTTGCAGGCCGCCAACAAAGACATTGTCAACAGGTTATCCACAGACTCTTGTTGACAAGTTCGGCGATTCGGGGACCCGTTCGGTCATTCGGAGATGACCTCTCATATCCCGATCAGCAATGGCGCGCTCAACCGGTGGATTGTAGCCAGATTCCAACGCGATCAGCCCAAGTTATCAACAGCAATTGCGCGAGAAAAAGACTTGCAAGATGTGCCACAAGTCTGTGTATTTTTTGCAATAAGAAATCCCGCAAGGCCGTTTGGCGCTTGCGGGACGCGGTTCATGGCAATTCTGATGACCCGCCGGGTGCGTCACTTGCTCGGGCGGATCAGAACGTACTGGGCCCCATCGCCACGCCGCACCAGCACATTCACTGGGCGACCTTTCTCTGACTTGGCCAAGGCCGACTCGAACTGGCGCACGTTGGCAACCAGGGTGTTGCCCACACTCAAGATGACATCGCCAGGACGCAGGCCTGCACGCGCGGCAGGCCCGCCCACCTCTTCAACCAGCACGCCGCCGTTGACCTTGAGCTCGGCCTTCTGAGCCGAGGTCAAATCAGTCAGCCCCAGACCGAGCGAGGCCACGGCCGTGGCCTTGGATTCGGCGGGCGAATTGTCGCCAGCCGCCTTCGCTGCCTTCTCGAGGTCAAGCTCAACCACGGTGATGCCCAAGTCTTTGTAGGCACCGCGGCGGAATACCTGCAAGACAGATTTGGTGCCGGGCTTGGTGGCCCCCACCAAACGCGGCAGGTCACCTGCGCTTTCAACGGCAATACCGTTGAACTTGGTGATGATGTCACCAGCCTCCAGTCCGGCCCTGGCCGCCGGGCCACCAGGCTCGACCATGCGGACCACGGCACCCTGCGCCTTGGCCAAGCCCAATGATTCGGCGACCTCCTTGGTAACCGGCTCAATCTGAACGCCAATGCGGCCACGCACCACCTTGCCACCAGCCCGCAGTTGATCCGCGACCTTCACGGCATCATCAATGGGGATGGACAAGGAGATGCCCATGAAGCCACCAGATCGGCTCAGGATCTGCGAATTGATGCCCACCACTTCGCCCCGCATGTTGATCAGCGGGCCGCCGGAGTTGCCAGGGTTCACCGCCACATCGGTCTGGATGAAGCGGACCTCTTCGCCGGTGTCACGTGCCTTGGCACTGACGATGCCCGCGGTGACGGTGTTCTCCAGGCCAAACGGAGTGCCGATGGCCATGACCCACTCACCAACCTTCAGGCGGCTCACTTCACCGATGCGCACGGCAGGCAGGTTCTTGGCGTCGATCTTGAGCACGGCCACGTCGGTGCGCTTGTCGGCGCCCACCACCTTGGCCTTGAACTCGCGCTTGTCGGTCAGGGTGACGTAAACATCATCCGCACCTTCAATGACGTGCGCATTGGTCATGACCAAGCCATCGGCACTCAAGATGAAACCCGAACCCAGGCCGCGGGGGCGCTCTTGTCCTTCGCCACCGCCTTTGGGCGGGCTCTTTCGCTGGCCCTGCCCTGGCATGGGCGTGCCAAAAAACCGGCGGAAAAACTCGCGCATCTGGGCATCGGCATCGTCCCCAGCCTCGTCGTCGGAATCGTCGACGCGCTGGGTGGTGCGCACGCTGGCCACCGATGGCCCGACACGCTCAACCAGCTGGGTGAAATCAGGCAAGCCCTGCACCAGCAAAGGAGGCTGGGGAGTGGATGGCGGGGGAATGACCGCTGTCGTGGCTGCCGCCAAAACAGTGGCGGGCTGCTGCGCCTGCGAAGCGTGGGGCAACAGGCTGGAGCTCAATAACAGGCCCACTGCCATCACGACGCCACCCACAACCAAAGTGCGACGCACGACAGAGCCGGCGGAAGTTCCTGACTGGAAAGAAGATGTCATTGCTGAAAACCTCACAAATGCATAACAAGTAACTGTTGGATCAACGTTGGAGCCCATCAAGCGGATGACAGTTCATCCGTGGAGGGTTTCTGTTGGTAAAGGCACACCATTCGCGCACACGCCACAAGCGGCAACGCCGCCTGGGCAAACCACAGCGGCGTCAGATCAAAGGATGGTGGATTTCAAACAACCCGGTGATCAGGGCGTTTCATAGAGCACATTGCGGGCCAAGCTGTCAGGCGAAGCAAATGATGACTCGCCTTGGCCTTGAACACGGCGCGCTGAAAGGGCTTGCTCCAGCTGAGGATCATGCCAGACCGAAGCCCCGGCTGCCGCTGGATCATTGCCCAGCGCAGAGGGGAAAGCCGCCCCTTGGGCCAGGGATGCTGCGGTCACGCCGTTTCCAGCGGGCCACGATGTAGCCGCGACCGCGGAGGGCGCAAAAGCCTGGGCATGGTCAGGTGCGGGAAATGCGCCTTGCGCCAGGCTGTTGGCGGGCAAAGACGAACCAGATGGCACACCGCCCTGGTTGGTCACCAAGGCACCCACCACCATCACGAAGCACGCGGCAACGGCCATGGGGCCGGCCCACACGCGCCGCCGTAAGGGCTCGGCGGGAGGCACTGCGGCCACGCCGATGTCGACCACGGAAGGATGATGGCGCGCCACCAAACCGGCTGGTGCCAGCACCACCGGCTCTTGAACCAATCGCTCACGGAAGGATTTGAGGAACTGCGAACTGCCAGAGGCCTCGGCCAGTTCATCAGAGCGCATGACGTCGCCGATGAGGTGGTAGTCGCTCCAGCGAGCGCGCACCTTGGCATCATCGCGCCATGAGGCACAAGCGCGGGCGACCTCGGCCACGTCAGCCTCGCCATCGGCCAGGGCCGAAAGGGCTTCCAGGGGCAAATCATCATCCATGCGACGGTCAGACATAGGCGGGCTCCGTGTCGACATTTGAAACAGACCAAAGAAATTTGGCCTTCCTGGCCATTCAGAGGCGCGAGTTCACAAAAAGTTCACTCAACTTCACCAACGATCGCCGTCCTTAGTGTCCAACAGGGGCCGCAGGCGCTGCGCAATGGCATCGCGGGCCCTGAAAATCCGCGATCGGACGGTGCCAATCGGGCAGCCCATCACTTCGGCGATCTCTTCGTAACTGAGGCCTTCGATTTCACGCAGGGTGATGGCCTGGCGCAGATCCTCGGACAACGCCTCGATGGCGGCGTTGACCGTGTTGGCAATCTGGCGGCTGGCCATCAGCGACTCCGGGGTTTCCCCCGTGGTCAGTTCGTTCTCGACACGGGAGGTGTCGGCGTCATCGTCTTCGCCCGCGCCTGAACGTGATGACTCGGTGACCAAGGGGTCGCGGCGCAAACCAATGAGTGCCTTCTTGGCCGTGTTGACCGCGATGCGGTAGAGCCAGGTGTAAAACGCGCTCTCGCCGCGGAAATTGGGCAAGGCCCGGTAAGCGCGGATGAAGGTCTCCTGGGCGATGTCTTCAACCAGATCAACGTCGCGCACCATGCGGGCGATCAGCCGCTGAATACGGCGCTCATACTTGACCACCAACATCTCGAAGGCCCGTTGGTCGCCACGCTGCACGCGCTCGACCAACAAGGCGTCCACATCAACGATGGGCGTGACCGGGCCTGTTTCCTGGCCCTCAATGCCGATGGCCTCCAGCGGATCAAAGGCCTTTGCCGACACGGGTTGGTCGGGCATCACGGGCGGTTCGGATGGCAGGCGCGGCGGAGTCATGCGCGGCCACTCTGCTGAACAAACCGGTCAGGCTGAACCAGGATCACGGTGTCGGCGAAGTCACTGTTGGCCACGGCCATGCCTTGAACGCTCGGCCCTCGTCGAATCACGCCCTTGTTGCCGACCACCTGGCCGCTGGTTTTGAATGTTGAAAGCAAGTGGGACCACTGAATTTGTTGATTTGCGGATGATGCCACCACTTGCTCGGCATTGACCTGGTTGGCGCGCGCGTTGAACAGCAGGGCCCTCAAGTGGTGACCAGCGCTACCTTTGAAACAAATCTTTGCATCCAACCAAGACCATGTGTTGGCTTGGCCGTCCTTGCTGCACACCACCATTTTCACCAATACCCACCGACCCAGGTCAAAAACCACGTGCGCAGCGACGGCATGGGCGGGTGATGGGCCAGCGTCTTTGAGCGACCAACCAGGCGGTATGCCAGCAGCAGGGCTGACGGGGCGGAAAGGCGGCAGGCCGCCCCACTGCAAGGTCACCACGCGATTGAGGTTCAGGCTTTGCCATGAGCGCCGAGCCATCAGTAGCCAAGGCACGCCCATGGCCATGGCCAAGGCGGCGACAAACCAGGAGCCCTGACCAGACACGGCCTGTGACATGAGCGCCCACGCCCATGCCAGCAACAAGGCCGTGGCAAAGAAAAGCAGGGCCTGACCAGCCCGGCGAATCAAGGGCACTTGTGTGGCGCCAACCGGCAAGCGCCATTGCGCCACGGAACCCAGCAAACCCTGGTCCAGCGAGTGCGCGCCCCCTGCCCCAGCGATGTCATCGGCTAAAGGCATGGAACGGGCGCTCACAAGGCGGATGTCAGACGCGCTTGAACACCAGCGAACCGTTGGTGCCACCAAAGCCGAAGTTGTTCTTCAAGGCCGCGTCGATCTTCATTTCGCGCGCGGTGTTGGCGCAGTAGTCCAGGTCACACTCAGGGTCCTGGTTGAAGATGTTGATGGTGGGAGGCGAGATTTGATGGTGGATGGCCAGGACCGTGAACACCGACTCGATGCCGCCCGCGCCGCCCAGCAAGTGGCCGGTCATGGACTTGGTCGAGTTGACCACCAGGCTCTTGGCATGGTCGCCAAACGCGCGCTTGATCGCGTTGGTTTCATTGGCATCGCCCAGCGGGGTCGAGGTGCCATGCGCATTGAGGTACTGCACCTGGTCCGGGTTCAAGCCGGCGTTGCGCAATGCGGCCATCATGGAGCGCGTGGGGCCGTCCACATCAGGGGCGGTCATGTGGTACGCGTCGGCACTCATGCCGAAGCCGCTGATCTCGGCGTAGATCTTGGCGCCGCGTGCCTTGGCGTGTTCGTATTCTTCAACAACCATGACGCCAGCGCCCTCGCCCAGGACAAAACCGTCGCGGTCCTTGTCCCAGGGGCGCGATGCCGTTTGGGGATCGTCGTTGCGCGTCGACAAAGCGCGTGCAGCGGCAAAGCCGCCAATGCCCAAAGGCGAAACCGTGGCTTCGGAGCCGCCCGCGACCATCACGTCGGCATCGCCGTATTCGATCATGCGCGCGGCCTGGCCAATGCTGTGCAGGCCGGTGGTGCAAGCCGTGACGATGGCCAGATTGGGGCCCTTGAAGCCGCAATGGATGGACACGTGTCCCGAGATCATGTTGATGATCGAGGCCGGGACGAAAAATGGGGAGATGCGGCGAGGGCCGCGGTCTGCGTATTCTTGGTGCGTGGCCTCGATCAAAGGCAGGCCACCAATGCCGGAGCCCACGATGCAGCCAATGCGCTCGGCCACTTCGGGTGCCAGGGCCTCGCCCAGGGGCAGGCCCGAATCCTTCACCGCCTGGATGCTGGCAGCCAGCCCATAGTGGATGAAGGTGTCCATGTGACGGGCTTCTTTGGCGGGGATGTAATCCTCGATGTTGAAGCCTTTCACCTCACCGGCGAAACGGCAGGCAAAAGCCGACGCGTCGAACTTGGTGATGGTGTCAATGCCGGACTTGCCAGCAATCAGATTGGACCAGGATTCATCAACCGTGTTTCCAACGGGGGTGACGAGGCCTAGGCCGGTGACAACGACGCGACGACGGGTCATGCTGAGTGTGGCAAAAAAATGGATGGTTAGAGACAACCAAGGCCCCGAAGGGCCCCAGTGATCAACAAGTCGTTATTTTAGGCCTTGGCGTGGCCCTTGGCATAGTCGATGGCCAGCTGAACGGTGGTGATCTTTTCAGCTTCTTCATCGGGGATTTCGATGCCGAACTCGTCTTCGAGCGCCATCACCAATTCAACGGTGTCCAGCGAATCAGCGCCCAGATCGGCCACGAAGGCTTTTTCAGGGGTGACTTCGGATTCGGCTACACCGAGTTGTTCGGCAATGATTTTCTTGACGCGTGCTTCGATATCGCTCATGACTCCTCCAGGAGGGGGTGCAAATAAACCGGGGATTTTACCGGGTTAGCGGCGCAAACCGCCAAACCCGAAAAACGAATTTGAGAACCCCGTAAAAACTCAATTCATCAACATGCCACCGTTGACGTGCAATTCCGTCCCGGTGATGTAGGCGGCTTGGGGCGAAGCCAGGAAGGCCACGGCCCCGGCAATGTCTTCAGGCTGGCCCAGGCGCCCCAAGGGGATCTGGGCCTTCAATGTAGCTTGCTGTTCATCGGTCAGCGCGCGGGTCATGTCGGTGTCGATGAAACCAGGTGCAACGCAGTTCACCGTGATGTTGCGGCTGCCCAACTCGCGCGCCAGTGCGCGGGTCATGCCGGCAACCCCAGCCTTGGCGGCCGCGTAATTGGCCTGGCCCCCGTTGCCCATCGCCCCCACCACCGAGGTGATGTTGATGATGCGGCCATGGCGCTGCTTCATCATGGGGCGCATGACGGCACGGCTCATGCGGAAGACCGCTTTGAGGTTGGTGTCCAGCACCGCGTCCCAATCGTCATCCTTCATGCGCATGGCCAGAGTGTCACGCGTGATGCCGGCGTTGTTGACCAGCACATGCAACGCGCCATGTTCTTTCAGGATGGCATCGATGGTGGCATCGACTACGGCAGCGTCGGTCACGTCGAGGACCAGGCCTTTGCTGCCCTCGAAGCCGCTCAGCGCCTCGCTGATGGCCTTGGCGCCGGATTCGGTCGTTGCCGTGCCCATGACTTTGTAGCCTTGCTGAGCCAGTGTTACGGCGATGGCGCGGCCGATGCCTCGGCTGGCGCCAGTGACGAGGGCCACCTGGGTTGTTGATTCGCCACTCATGCCAGCAAGCCTTTCGCTTCCAGCAGGGATGCCGGATCAAAGATGGTAACGCTGATCAGATCGCCGTCAATGCGCTTGACCATGCCGGACAAGACCTTGCCAGGACCGCATTCAATGACATGCGTCAAACCACGGGCTTTCAGCGCCTGGATGGTTTCCACCCAGCGCACGGGGCCGAAGGCCTGCCGATACAGGGCATCGCGCAACTCATCAGCCTGAGTGACGCAGGCCACATCGATGTTGTTGATGACCGGGATGGCAGGCGCCGAGAAGGTCGTGGCGGCCAGCTTGGCCTTGAGGCGCTCGGCGGCGGGTTTCATCAGGCTGGAGTGAAACGGTGCGGACACCGACAACAGCAGCGCGCGTTTGGCGCCTGCGGCCTTGAGCACCACACAGGCTTGGTCCACGGCCGCCTTGGTGCCGGCGATCACGGTTTGCTTGGGATCATTGAAATTCACGGCCTCAACGGCTTCGCCACTGGCCTGGGCGGCCTCAAGGCACCCGGCCTTCACTGCCTCGGCATCCAGGCCGAGGATGGCCGCCATGCTGCCCATGCCCACGGGCACGGCCTCTTGCATGGCTTGGGCGCGAAAACGCACCAAAGGCAAGGCATCGGCCAGGGTCAAGGCGCCTGCGGCCACCAAGGCCGTGTACTCGCCCAGAGAATGGCCTGCCACGGCGGCGGGCTTCAAACCGGTTTCAGCCAGCCAGGCGCGCCAGCAAGCCACGCCCGCGATCAACATCACGGGCTGCGTGTTGGTGGTCAGGTCCAAAGCTTCTTTCGGGCCCTCGGCGATCAGCCGGCCCACGTCTTCGCCCAGGGCCTCGGAGGCCTCGGCCAGGGTGTCGCGCACGGCGGCGTGATCTGCCCAGCCATTGAGCATGCCCACGGACTGTGAGCCTTGCCCTGGAAACACGAATGCAAATGCGGTCATCTTGTTTGTGTCCTCAGTACCCATGAATCAGTAATCCACCAACACGGCGCCCCAGGTGAAGCCACCGCCCACGCCCTCCAGCAGCACGGTCTGGCCACGCTGAATCCGGCCATCGCGCACCGCCTGGTCGAATGCCAGGGGAACAGACGCGGCCGAGGTGTTGCCATGCTCATCCAGCGTGACGATCATCCTATCGTCTGGCACCTGCAGCTTGCGCGCCGTGCTTTGCATGATGCGCAAGTTGGCCTGGTGAGGCACCAGCCAGTCAATGCAAGAGGCATCGCGACCAGCGGCCTGCAGCACCTCGTTAGCGACTTGCTCCAGCGCAGTCACTGCCAGCTTGAACACACCGGGGCCATCCATTTTGACAGTGGGATCGCCCAATATGGCGCCACCAGACACGGTGCCCGGCGCGCAAAGCATGCCAGCTTGCTGCCCGTCGGCATGCAAGCGGGATGCAACGATGCCGGCCTGCTCAGACGCTTCGAGCACGAAGGCGCCTGCGCCGTCGCCAAACAACACACAGGTGGTGCGGTCGCTGAAATCCAGGAGGCGGGAAAACACCTCGGCGCCGATGACCAGTGCACGCTTCGCTGAACCCGTGCGAATCATCGCGTCGGCCACGGTGAGGGCATAAACGAAGCCCGAGCACACCGCCTGCACGTCAAATGCGGCGCAACCCCGGATGCCCAACTTTTGCTGGATCAGGCAGGCGGTCGAGGGGAACACCATGTCTGGGGTGGAGGTGGCGCAGATGATCAGGTCAATGTCGGTGGCCTGCAGCCCCGCGGCCTCAAGCGCCCTTTGCGCCGCCAGCACACCCAGGTCGCTGGACCCCACATGCGGCTCGGCAAAGTGGCGCGCACGAATGCCCGTGCGAGACACGATCCATTCGTCGGAGGTTTCGATGCCCTGGTTGGCCAGTTGATGGGCCAAGTCCTGGTTGGTGAGTCGTCTTGGCGGCAGGTAAGCGCCAGTTCCGGCTATGCGTGAGTGCTTGATGGGCATTTCAGGGGGGCATCGCGGTGCTGTTCAGAACACCCCGGCGCCCTTTGGGCACGGCTCGAAGGATCAGGCAGCGCGGTCAACCGCGCCCGCAGATCCAACAGCCGCCGACGTGCCTTCTGGGTTGGCCGAACCTGCTGCATCAGCAACTGGCAGGCCATCGAGCGATGCCGCAATGCGGTCATGCACACGCTCCAAAAGGCTGTGACGAGCCGCATCATAGGCCCTGTTGATGGCCAACTCGAATGCAAAGGCATCGGCGGAGCCATGGCTTTTGAACACCAGGCCGCGCAAACCCAGCAAAGCCGCGCCGTTGTAACGACGGTGGTCGGCCCGCTTTTTGAACTGGTTGAGCACCGGCATGGCGACCAAAGCCACCAGCTTGGTCAGCAGATTGCGCGAGAATTCTTGCTTGATGAAATTGGCCAGCATGGACGCCAGCCCTTCCGCGGATTTGAGCGCCACATTGCCGACGAATCCGTCGCACACGACGATGTCGGTCGTGCCCTTGAAGATGTCATTGCCTTCGACATTGCCCTGGAAGTTGATCAGGCCCTTGTCGCCGGCATCGCGCAGCAATTCGCCTGCGCGCTTGATGACTTCACTGCCCTTGATGACTTCCTCGCCAATGTTGAGCAAGCCCACCGTGGGGGATTCCTTGCCATCAACCGCCGACACGAGCGCGCTGCCCATGACCGCGAATTGCAGCAGGTGCTCGGCGGTGCAGTCCACATTGGCACCAAGATCGAGCACCGTGGTGGAGCCATCCAGCTGGTTGGGCAAACCAAAGGCGATGGCCGGGCGGTCAATGCCTTCAACGGTTTTGAGCACATAGCGCGCCACGGCCATCAGGGCCCCGGTGTTGCCCGCAGACACGCAGGCGTGCGCATTGGCAGGCGCATCGGCCGAGGCTTTGACCTGGGACACGGCCACACGCAACGACGAGTCTTTTTTGCGGCGCAAGGCCACCTCGACGGGATCGTCCATGGAGACGACTTCACTGGCCGGAACCAGGGTGACACGCTCCCAATTTTTGGCAGGCGCCAAGGCTTCGGGCAACCCCACCAACACCAGCTCTGCTTCCGGGTGCTTGGCCAGAAAGGCCTTGCAAGCGGGCAAAGTGACTGAAGGGCCATGATCGCCACCCATGCAATCGACCGAGATGCGAACACGGCCTTGGCGATCTGGGATGGCAGCACGGCCAGACGGCGCGTTGGAAAGGGTCGAAACAGTCATCGGGGTGGGTCTTGGGTGGGGTATTGCTCAGCGAGCCCAAAACAACAATGGGCCGGAGGGCTGACCAGCGTCAGCCTATCCAGCCCTTTGCTTCTTGACGAACTTTGAAAGAACCCAGCGCATGGCCAGGTTCGATCAAGATTTAAGCGTCAGCCTTGGTCTTGAGCACCTTGCGGCCACGGTAGAAGCCGGTGGGGCTGATGTGGTGACGCAGGTGGATTTCGCCGGTGGTGCTTTCGACGGCGGTGCCCGGGGTGTTCAGCGCGTTGTGCGAACGGTGCATGCCGCGCTTGGAGGGGGACTTTTTGTTTTGCTGAACGGCCATGGATGACTCCAGAAACCGAGCCTCACGGCCCGTTGAGTGCAAGCTCTCACCAACTTTTCAAGCGCTGATACCAATGACTTGATACCTGCCGCGCCAGTTGTTTTGTAGCCTGCGAAGTGTTGACAAATTGTATAAATCCCGGGGCCTTTCCCGGAAAACCATAGATTCTAGCACGAGTACGCCAGACAATTCAAATCAAGAGTTGCCCTTTTCCTTTTTCAAGGCGGCCAATACCGCGAAAGGATTGGGTTTATCAGCAACCGATTCTTCATCGGGAGTTTCAAGCACTGGCGTGCCATCGGGTGCCACCAAGCCAGATTGCATCAGGGATTGCACGTCCGTGGGACATTCGTCGTGCCGAGGCACGATGGGCTGGGCCATGATCAATTCATCTTCAATCAGGGCCAGCAGGTCGAACTGGCGGCTGATCGCCAGCACGTCATCTTCCGAATCAGCGTCGAGTTCGGCGGCCGTGGCCTCATCCGCCACAAAGCGAACCGTGTGGTCCACGGTGACCGGGATGAACACAGGTTGCAGGCAGCGCTGGCATTCCCACGGCAAGTTGCCCTCAGCGTGCAAATCCAGCCACAGCTGGGGGCCACCCACGCGTTGCGGCTCCAGACGGCCTTCGGCCCACCAGGTCAAGGGTTCAAGCGGTGTCAGATCCAGGTCTTGCACCAGGCCAGAGGCCAAGCGGGTCAGCGCGACCACGGGCAACTGCCCTTCCAGGCGCGACTCTTCGTTGATGAAGGCCCCCAAGTCGAGCTTGTGGGGCAAAAACGTGCGTGCATTCATGCCGGGTAGTGTAGAGGCAGGACAATAGAGGGATGACCTCCACCGCATTCCCTCGCCTGATCCTGGGCTCGACCTCTCGCTACCGGCTGGAACTGCTGCACAGGCTGGGCTTGCCCTTCGACGTGCAAGCGCCCGAAGTGGACGAAAGGCCTTTGACCGGCGAAGCCCCCGGCGGGATGGCGATGCGCCTGGCGCTGGCCAAAGCGCAGGCGGTGGCGAACCTGAACCAGGACGACGTGGTGGTGATTGGCTCAGACCAGGTGGCCGACCTGGCGGGGCAGCCCTTGGGCAAGCCTGGCACCCACGACCAAGCCGTGAAGCAACTGACGGCCATGCGCGGCAAAGCGGTGCTTTTTCACACGGCAGTGGCCGTTGTGCGGCCACGCACCCTTTTTTCGCAAACCCAGATGAGCACCACCCGGGTTCAGATGGGCCACTACAGCGACCAGGACATTGAAACCTACCTTCGCTGTGAGCAACCCTACGACTGCGCTGGCAGCGCCAAATCCGAAGGATTGGGCATCGTGCTGCTGGACCGCATTGAGTCGGACGACCCCACTGCTCTGATTGGCCTGCCGCTGATCCCCACCACCCAGATGATTCGACAAGCGGGGCTGGATCCCCTGGCCTGGCGCGCCCTGCATCACCCAACACCATGACTTCAAAATCAAAAAACGCCCCCGCCCCGAGCCCCAAAGGCCGTTTGCTGCTCATCCCCAACACCCTTGACTTTGGTTGCCTGTCAGAAGGGCCCGACGCGGTGCTGCCCGACCTACGCGAAGTGCTGCCCCTGGGCGCCTTGACCGCAGCGGCGCGTTTGCAGCACTGGGTGTGCGAGAACGCCAAAACCACGCGTGCATTTTTGAAGCGCGTGGATGCCATCGTGCCGCTGGCCGCACCTTTGCAGGCACTGGACATCCAGGCCCTGCCAAGGCCCAACAAGGGCGGCGAGAAAAGTGCCAACAAAACCCATAAGAAGCCCGATGGCAAGCCAGCGCCCAACCCAGACGCCGAAATCGATGCCTTGCTGGCCCCCGCCTTGGCAGGGCAAGACATCGGTTTGATGTCTGAGGCCGGCTTGCCGGGCGTGGCCGATCCGGGCGCCGCCCTGGTATTGGCAGCACACCGACTGGGCGTGACGGTGGTGCCCATTTCTGGCCCCAGCTCACTGGTGCTGGCGCTGGCCGCCAGCGGCCTGAATGGCCAGAGCTTTGCCTTCCTGGGTTACCTGCCGGTTGATGCGGTCCAACGTGGCGACCGCATCCGCGAACTGGACCAACTGTCCCGCCGAGCGCGCCAGACCCAACTGGTGATCGAAACGCCCTACAGAAACACCGCGCTGTGGTCGGCCTTGACCCAGCACCTGCAGCCCGACACCTGGTTGAGCGTGAGCTGTGGCTTGACCTTGGAAAAAGGCTGGAGCCGCACCCAGCGCGTCAGCCATTGGCAAAAGCATCCCCTGACGTTGCCGGACGACATCCCGACGGTCTTTGCCTGGCTGTCAGCCTGACCCCCGCCCAGGACATCGCACTTCTTGCCACAATGCCGAGCACTTGCCCTCAGCCATGAACACGCCAACTTCTTCATCCACGATCCCATCGGCCTATCCCGGCTTGGCCGAGCCCAACGAACTGGCCCGCAAGCTGGGACATGCCGGACTGATCCCATTCGTGGGCGGTGCGCTGTTCGTGTGGCTGTTGGTGGGCCGAATCGATCCGCAGCCTTTCGCGTTCGTGGTCAGCGCCTTCACCAGCTACGCGGCCTTGGTCGTGTCCTTTCTGGGCGGCCTGCCTTGGGGATTGAGCATGCTGGGCCAGCGTTATGACCAGCCCGCTTCGCCCGCGCAAAAACTCGGTTTGATCTGGGGCGTGGTTTATTCATTGGCGGCCTGGCTCGCCTTGATGATGCCGCCCCACGCAGGCTTGGCCGCACTGGGCGGCCTGCTGATCGGGTGCTATCTGGTGGACCGCAAGTGCTACCCCGAACTGGGCGCGGCTGGCTGGCTCAAGCTGCGCTTCAGGCTCACCGTGGTGGCCAGCCTGAGCTGCTTCCTGGCCGCCGCCCAACTTTGAGAGACGCCCCCATGATCGACTACCGCATTGAGGTGGGCAGCGCCCACGCCCATCGTTTCGTGGTCACTTTGCGCATTCCGCAGCCGCAGGCCCGCCAGCGTTTGAGCCTGCCCGTGTGGATACCCGGCAGTTACCTGGTGCGGGAGTTCGCGCGGCACTTGTCACCGCTGACGGCGCAACAGGGTCAGCGCACCCTTGAAGTCCAGCCATTGGACAAATCCAGTTGGGTGGTCGATTGCACGGGCAAAGGCGCGTTGACGGTCACTTGCGAGGTGTATGCGTTTGACACCTCGGTGCGGGCAGCTTTTCTGGATTCACGCCGCGGGTTCTTCAACGGCACGAGCGTGTTCCTGAAAGCCGAGGGGTTTGAGGACCAGCCCCACCGCATGACCATTGCCGGGCTGCCCAAAGGTTGGGGCGTGGCAACCGGCCTGCCAGCCGTTAAGGTCAATGCACTTGGATTGGGCGACTACCAGGCGCCTGACTACGACAGCTTGGTGGACCACCCTGTTGAGCTGGGCACGTTCTGGCGCGGGACTTTCACCGCCAAGGGCGTGGTCCACGAGTTCGTGGTGTCAGGGGCCAGTGCCGACCTGGACGGCGCACGGCTGCTGGCCGACACACAACGCATTTGCGAAGCCCAGATCGCCTTCTGGCATGGCCGCCGCAAGCCGGCTTTTGAGCGCTATGTGTTCTTGCTCAATGCCGTGGACGAAGGCTATGGCGGCCTGGAACACCGCAACAGTACCGCCCTGATCTGCAACCGCCGCGACCTGCCCCGCACTGGCCGGCCTGTCAACACCGATGCCTACCAGACGCTGCTGGGCCTGATCAGCCACGAGTACTTTCACACATGGAACGTCAAGCGGCTCAAGCCCGCCGAGTTCGCGCCCTATGACTACACGCAAGAGAACTACACGCAGATGCTGTGGTTCTTTGAAGGCTTCACCTCTTATTACGACGACCAGTTTCTGCTGCGCACGGGCCTGATCGACGCCAAGACCTACGTGAGGCTGCTGGCCAAGACCATCAACCAGGTGCAAGCCACGCCAGGCCGGCACAGCTACAGCGTGGCCCAGGCCAGCTTCGACGCCTGGACGCGCTACTACCGCCCTGATGAGAACACCGCCAACGCCACGGTGAGCTACTACACCAAGGGATCGCTGGTGGGCTTGTGCCTGGACCTGAGCCTGCGCCAATGCCCGGCTGACGGCAAGCGCCAGCCATCGCTGGACGGCGTGATGCAGCGCTTGTGGCAGTTGCAGCGACCGATTCAAGAGGCCGACATCGCCCAGGCATTGCAAGACGAGGCCACTGACGGGCCGCCCGCCTCTGCCGGTGCACGCTCGTGGGCTGATCTTTTGCACAACTGGGTCCATGGCACCGATGAGCTGCCGCTGAAGGCCTTGTTGAACGCGGCGGGCGTGACCTGGGTGAGCAAGCCCGCGGCATTGGCGCAAAGGCTGGGCGTGCGGCTTGGCGATGCGGGCGGCGGCCTCAAGGTTCAGGCCGTGATGCGCCACAGCGTGGCTGAAAGCGCCGGTCTGAGTGCCGCGGATGAGCTGATCGCACTGGACGGATGGCGCTTGCGCAAAAACGACGACCTGGCTTTGTGGCACAACGAGCAAAAAGCCCAGGCACTGCTGATCTGCCGGGATCAGTCCATGCTGACACTCAACTTGCCTGCGTTGTCGTCCGCCAGTGCTCGGCCCAAGGGTGCCAGCGGTGAAATCATCGCCCTGGCCCTGACTGAGAACACCGACGCCATCACGGCACAACGGCGGCATCACTGGCTTAAGAGCTGAACATGGCGGGGTTGGGGTCACGTCGCTGGTGGTTGCTGCTGTTCATCATCCTCGGGGTGATGGGCCTGCACGCCTTGCTGACCTTGTCCATGGCCACGCTGCTGAACGACATGCAGGCCAACGACAACTCCGGCATCAAGCGGATGGAGGCCACGACGATGAGCGAGCTCAAGCTCAGCGATCCGCCCGTGGCGGCGCCCCCCGCCCCCAAGCCACGGGCGTCGCGCAAAGCCTCAGGCCAACGCCCACCCAGATCACCAAGCGCCAGCGCTTCGGCCCCTGAGCCGGCCCCGGCGCCACCGGAAGAAACCGCCAGCGCACCTGAACAAGCCGAGGACCCCATCACAGTGGCAGCCGCCAGCAGCGCACCCGAATTGTCAGCTTCTGAGCCCGTGCCACTGGCACCGTCGGCCAGTGAGCCCAGCACAGCGAAGGGGCCGCCCTTTGTCTGGCCTTTGGCCACGCGGGTCAGCTACAAGGTTCGCGGTTATTTCCGGGGTGATGTGCATGGCCAGGCCCGCGTGGAATGGGTGCGCCAGGACATGGATTACCAGGTTCGCGTGGACACCACGATCGGGCCCAGCTTCGCGCCCATCGGATCCTGGAATCTGATCAGCGCCGGGACCATCACCCCAGAGGGCTTGTCGCCCAAGCGCTTTGAGCAGGTCAACCGCCTGCTGATCAAGACATCGCCCCCACGCACCGTGCTGTTCGATTCGCAGAACGTGGTGCTGGACTCAGGCGAGAAGTTGCAGCGCACGCCGGGCATGCAAGACGCGGCCAGCCAGTTCATCCAGTTGGCCTACCAGTTCATCATGCAGCCGGACCTGCTCCGGCCGGGCAACACCATCTACATCCCGCTGGCCTTGCCCAAACGCGTGGAGACCATTGCTTACGATGTGATTGACGAGCAGATGCTCGACACGCCCATTGGCACCATCCCCACCTTCCACGTCAAGCCGCGCAAGATGTCGGCTGAAGGCGGCGTGTTGCCCGTTGAGATCTGGTTCGCACCTGGCCTGCAGTACCTCCCGGTGCGCATCCTGGTGCGGGCCAACGAGAAAACCTACATGGACCTGCAGATGGAGCGGGCCCCTGAGCAGGCGCCCGCCGAGGCGGCTTCGGCATCGGCACCGCCGCCCTCGGCCATGCCCTGAGACTTAACTCAGGATGCGCCGCCCACCTTGGCCGTGGCCTTGGTCAAGCGTTGCTCAATCACATTGACGGGCGCGGCCGAAGGCAGGCGGGTGCCGTCTTCAAAGAACATCGAGGGGGTGCCGTTCACGCGCAGCTTCTGGGCCAGCGCATTGTTGCGTTGCGTGGGCGTGGCGCACATGCCGAAGGCCTTGGCCGGCTCGGTGTTGGAGAGCATCCAGTCGCGGTAGGCTTGCGTGCGGTCTTTCACACACCAGATGTTGTTGGCCTTGACCTTGGAGTCATCGCCCAGGATGGCCACCACAAAGGTGTACACGGTCACGTCCTTGACCTGTTGCAGGTCTTTTTCAAGGCGCTTGCAATAGCCGCAGTTGGGGTCGGCGAAGACCACCATGCGGCGCTTGCCATTGCCGTTCTTCCAGACCACGGCGTCTTTGAGCGGCAGGCTGGCAAAATCAATCTGGTTGATCTCGTCCATGCGCTCCTCGGTCAGATTGCGCTGGGTTTTGGTCTCGAGCAAGTTGCCCTGGATCACGAACTCGCCTTTGGGATCGGTGTAGATGATGTTGTTGCCTGAGCGCAGCTCGATCAAGCCAGGCATGGGCGTGGTTTGCGCCGAGTCGATGGGCGGAAAATCAGGCAGGTTCTGGGTCAGCTTTTGTTTGAGCTGCGCCAACTGGGCGGGGGACAACTCGCCGGCCCAGCTGGCCGAGGCCACCAGCACCAGAGCAGCAGTCAGAAGTGCCCGCAGGGGGGATTGGAAAACAGAGAGGCGATTCATGGTGGCAACCTTATTGGTTTTCAAGCATCAAGTGCGCGGCTGGCCAGCCAGCGTTTGACAGGAGACATTTGGTCTAACAGAGCCATGCCGGTGTTGCGAAGTTCCCTGAATGGTGCACGATCATCCGCAAACAGGTGCAACAGGCCATCGGTGACCCCGGCCATGGCGCGGGTTGGCAGCTCGCGCCGGCGAGCGTAACGCCGAAGCAGACGCTCGTCACCCGCAGTGCGCCAAGGCTCCAGCTCGTGGGACTCGGTCAAGGTGTTCACCAAGGTGTCGACATCGGCCAGGCCCAAGTTGAGCCCCTGCCCCGCCAAAGGATGAACCTGGTGCGCGGCGTCGCCCAACAACACCCAACCAGGGCCGCTCCAGCGTTCAGCCTGAGCCAGGGCCAAAGGCCACGACGCCACACGAGAAGCCAAGGACAAAGGGCCCACGGCCGCTGACGCCCCCGGGTCGACCTCATCCAGCGCCTGACGCAAGGCGGCTTCGAAATCGGCGGGCGCCATGGCCATGAGTTCTTGCGCCCGCGACTGGGGCAAAGACCAGACCAGGCCATAGGACGAGCCTGGCTCGGGATCGTGGAAAGGCAGCAAGGCCAGCACATCCGGTGAGCGGAACCATTGGCGGGCCACGCCGTGGTGGGGCTGGCCGCTGCGCAACCGGGCGGCCACGCCCCAATGGCCGTAATCCGCCCGGCTGAAATCCACGCCCAGGGCGGCCCGGGTGGCAGAGTGCTTGCCCTCGCAGATGGCCAGCAGATCGGCGTCCACCGGCGGCACACCATCGGCCAGCGGCGGCACCACGGTCACATGCGGGGCAAACTTCAGGGCTTCGCCCAGCAATTGCTCTAACGCGGCGGCATCCACGATCCATGCCAACTCCGACACGCATTGCTGCCAGGCTGAAAACGCCAGGTGGCCCCGGCCATCGCCGCGGATCTGCATGTCGTGCACCGGCGTTGACGCCAATTGCAACCTGGGCCAGATGCGTAGCCGCTCCAATAAAGCGACAGAGCGGGAATTCAAGGCGTAGGTTCGAATATCCTCCGCCATGGCTTGACCGCCAGGTTCAGCGCAGGCCCACGCCACGCGCCAACCATTGCTGGACAGTGCCAAGGCCAGGCTGCGGGCCACGGCGCCGGAACCGCTCACGCACACGTCGAATTTTTTTGTCGTCATCTAGGGATTCTAGGTAATCCGCTGACCGAAAGACCAGTCACCATAAAGTGTCGGGTAAGTGACATTCGATGATCAATGAACAGGGACATGCATTGGATCAAATGAAAAGACCTGAACCGCCCGGCGAGCTGCGCCGTGATCGGTTTTTGTCGCTGATCGAAAGAAAGACCGCGCTGGGGTTCTACCTCATCGCTGCGGTCGCCTGCCTGCTGGTCTGGGGCAGTGAATTGGTCGCCGGCATCAGCACCCCCCACGACCGTTGGGCCCAACCCCTGCTGGCCCTGTTGCTGCTGTGGATGTGGGCCATGCTGCGCCGCAACCCGCAGTCGCTCATGCTCACGCAGCGCGTGGTCGTGGGGGGCGTGTGCCTTTATTTCGTGATCGGCACACTCAGCGTCCTGATCTTCAACCAGCAACCCGCCTCGCCTTACTGGATCGCCACCAATTTCCAGTGGATGCCGGTGGTGGCCCTGCTGATGCACATCACTTGGCCATGGCGCTGGGCGGTCAGCTTGTCCATCGCGCTGCTGGCATTGGTGGCCATCCCCGCTTGGGTGCTCGAGGTTGGAGCGACCGACCAGGTCTGGTCTGGCGTGGTCCGGTCGCTGGTGGTCAACGGCGTGCTGATGCAGATCACTTTTCTGGTCAGCCTGCTCAGCGTGACGCGGCTCAAGCATGGTGTCAGCCTGGTGGTGGCGGGTGATCCCCACGGCCCCACCGACGCCCGCGATGCACTGAACGCCTGGGTGCAAGAGCGCACCTCCGAGTTGGCACAAGCCAAAGACACGGCAGAGACGGCCTCGTTGGCCAAGAGCCGCTTTTTGGCCGTCATGAGCCATGAGCTGCGCACGCCCCTGCACGCCATGCTGGTGTCGGCCGATTTGCTGGCAGATCACCCGGAGCGCGCCCGCGATCCACGCGATGCGCTGCTGATCAAGACCATCCACAGCAGTGGTCAACACCTGCTGACCCTGATCGACCAGGTGCTGGAGCTGTCACGCATCGAATCCGGCAAGGTGGACCCTGTGCTGGCACCGCTGGACCTGTCGGCGATCGCAGACAAGGCGCTGGCGGCGGTGTCGCCCCAGGCCACCGTCAAAGGCCTGGAATTGCGCCGCCATGTCAGTCCCAGCCTGGCCTTGAGCCGCATGGGCGACGAACTGCGGCTCACGCAGGTGCTGATCAACCTGCTGGCCAATGCGATCAAGTTCACTGACCGCGGGCACGTGTCGCTCAGCATGGGCCCCAGCCCGACCAAGGCTGTGGATGGCGTGGCGGGCGTGCGGCTGTCGGTCAGTGACACGGGGCAAGGCATGTCGCCGTCAGAGCAATCACGCGTGTTCGAGGCCTTCTTTCAGGCAGACACCAACAGCACCCGCACCAATGGCGGTGTGGGCCTGGGCCTGACCATCACCCAAGAGCTGGTGGGCCTGATGCACGGCACCATCAACGTGAACAGCCGTGAGCGCCAAGGCACCCGGATTGACATCGATCTGCCGCTGCCGGTGCTGGCGGACGACGCACGCGTGCCCGTGCGCCGGGTGCTGGGCAGCCCTGACCTGAAAGGCACCGAAGTGCTGGTGGTGGACGACGACCCCGTCAACAGCATGCTGGCCACCGAGGTGCTGCGTGCGGCGGGGGCCACCGTGTTCACCGCCGACACGGGGCCGGCCGCGTTAGCGTTCCTGCGCCAGCACACCCCCAATGTCGTGCTGATGGACTGGCGCATGCCCGGCATGGACGGCCTGGAAGCGACCCGCCGAGTCCGCCAGGGCGAGGCCGGCACTGCCTCGCTGGATGTGCCGGTGCTGGGCCTGACCGCCAACGCCTTCTCGGAAGACCGCAGCGCCTGCCTGAATGCCGGCATGAACCATGTCCTGACCAAGCCCGTGGACCGCCAACAACTGCTTGAAGAAGTGGGATATTGGGCAACTCAATCGGCCTGAGCCCGCACACGCGCGATCGCCGGTAAAATGGGGGGTTATCCACCCTCCAGTCCAGGAACGTCCATGAGCCTCAAATGCGGCATCGTGGGTCTGCCAAACGTCGGCAAGTCCACCCTCTTCAACGCGCTGACCAAGGCCGGCATCGCCGCCGAGAACTACCCGTTCTGCACCATCGAGCCCAATGTGGGCATCGTGGAACTGCCCGACCCGCGCCTGGGCGCCCTGTCGGAGATCGTCAAGCCTGAGCGCATCGTACCGGCCATCGTTGAGTTCGTCGACATCGCCGGCCTGGTGGCAGGCGCCTCGCAAGGCGAAGGCCTCGGCAACAAGTTCCTCTCGCACATCCGCGAAACCGACGCCATCATCAACGTGGTGCGCTGCTTCGAAGACGAGAACGTGATCCACGTGGCCGGCAAGGTCGACCCGATCTCCGACATCGAGGTCATCCAGACCGAGCTGTGCCTGGCCGACCTGGGCACCGTTGAAAAGAGCCTGCACCGCTACAACAAGACCGCCCGCTCTGGCGACAAGGAAGCCGCCGCCCTGGTCAAGGTGCTGGAGAAGTGCCAAGCCGCGCTGGACCAGGCCCAGCCCGTGCGCTCGATCGACTTCAGCAAGGAAGAACTGGTGCTGGTCAAGCCGCTGTGCCTGATCACTGCCAAGCCGGCCATGTTCGTGGGCAACGTCGATGAAAGCGGTTTCGAGAACAACCCCTTCCTGGATCGCCTGAAGGACTACGCCGCCAAGCAGAACGCGCCCGTGGTGGCCATCTGCGCCAAGACCGAAGCCGAGCTGTCAGAGATGAGCGACGAAGACCGCGCCATGTTCCTGGCCGAAATGGGCCAGGATGAACCGGGCCTGAACCGCCTGATCCGCGCGGCTTTCAAGCTGCTGGGCCTGCAGACGTATTTCACAGCGGGCGTGAAGGAAGTGCGCGCCTGGACCATCCACATTGGCGACACGGCGCCTCAGGCGGCCGGCGTGATCCACACGGACTTTGAGCGTGGGTTCATCCGCGCCCAGACCATCGCCTTTGACGACTTCATCGCCTTCAAGGGTGAACAAGGCGCGAAGGACGCGGGCAAGATGCGCGCGGAAGGCAAGGAGTACGTCGTCAAGGACGGTGACGTGTTGAATTTCTTGTTCAACGTCTGAACGAAAAAAAGCGATTTCAAAAGGCTGCTTAAGCCTCTTGAAATCGCCAGATCAATGCCCGACTGACCGGGTTGATCAGCGGCGGCGGCGCCTCAGTGCGATGCCGACCACGCCCAGGCCTGCTGCCAGCAAGGCGTAGGACTCGGGTTCCGGCACGGCCGACGGGCTGTACCACAGCGAGGTGTCAGCACCGGGGATGCTCACGCCTTGGATGTGCACCGCAAAGCTCAAGGTATCGAGGCTTTGGTTGGCGCCGACCCAGGTCCAGCTCACCGACTCGTTGTCGAGCAAGCGGGCTTGCTTGGGCCCAGTCAGGTCAAAACGGAAGTCAAACACGCCGCCAGGACCGCCACCATTGGCCAGGGCCACTGGCGAATCACCCATGACGGACGAGATCGAACCCGTCTTCAAGCCATCGACCGCAATGGCGCCCAGGAATGAATTGGCGCCCAGCAGGTCAAGGCCGGCGGCGGACAGCGAGAAATTGAGGTCGTTGCCGCTTTCGGTCACGGTCAGGGTGGCCAGATTGAGATCTTGAGGGCCACTGCCAGACAACAGGGTGCCAAACGTGTAGGTGGCGGCCTGGCTGCCCATGGCCACCAGTGAAACCGATGCCGCCACGAGCGCGGCGCGGGCTGCTTGCTTGATGTTCATTGCTGTCCTCTGGGATTGATGATTGGAGAAATTGATGTGTGTACAAGACACCTTGCCTTTAATCTATACGAAACCCGTTGAACGATGTGTTAGGAAGCGTTCATTAGGACCCCTTGTTCGGGGGGGCAGAAGCTTGGCAAACCCAGCTTGCCCATCAAGGAGGCCGCGTCAAAAGGGGCCCTGACCTTGATGTCATTGTCGAAATAGCAGTGAATGTCACGATGCGCACGCTTGGCCGGCGCATGCCCTGGATCAACAAGGTGGGCATCCTTGGGCTGCTCGCCATTTGACCAGGCCGCGATGCGGGTGGCCCAGCGGTCCAAAGCCTTGTCGGTGTACCCGCTGGCGTACAACTCCTCATCCCCATGCAGGCGCAGGTACATGAAGTCGGCGGTCACATCTTCCAGATATGGCCATTTGCCCGCCGTGTCCGCCACGACCAAAGCCACGCGGTGGCGGCGCAGCATCTTGATGAAAGCGGGGTCTGCGAAACTCTCATGGCGGATCTCGACGGCGTGCCGGACAGGCCGGTTGGCGTCGATCTCGAGGCTCTCGCGCTTGGCCATGAAGACATCGCGCTGTTTGGCCAGCTTCTGGGCGGCTTCTGTGTCATGCGGCAGGTCGCTCAAGAAGGTTTCCATCAGATCGGCATTGAAGTGAAAGCTTGGCGGAAACTGCCACAGCACCGGCCCCAGCTTTTGGCGCAAGCGCAGCACGCCTGAGGCAAAAAAATTGGCCAGGGGTTGGTGCACATCCTGCAATCGGCGGATGTGGGTGATGTAGCGGGGTGCCTTGACGCTGAAGACAAAATCATCGGGCGTTTGCTCAAACCATTGCGCAAAGCTGTCGGGCTTTTGCATGGCGTAGAAAGTGCCGTTGATTTCAATGCTCGGCAAGGCGCGCGAGGCGTATTCCAACTCGCGGCGCTGCACCAGCTTCTTGGGATAGAACACGCCACGCCAGGGCTCGTAGCGCCAGCCAGAAATGCCGATGCGGATGATGCTGTGGGGAGACGGTTTGACATTCATGCTGGAGACGCGCTCCTTCGTCGCGATTTGGCGGGTTGCACACAGGTGGCCACGAAGCAGCGGGTGTCCCCGGAGGGGAACGCCACCGTGACGGTTTCGGCATCGGCGGCGGTGACGGTGCCTTGGCCATAGCGGGCCACGCGCACCAGATCGTTCTCAGCAAAGGCCGCATGCGGGGACGCGGGCTTGGCAGCCGTTGGCGCCTCTTCAATGGGTGCCGCTTCTTGTTGGCGCTGCAAGGCGCTCAGGCGAAGACAGTTGTCGCAGGTTTCGCAACGCTCAAAGTCTGCGCCTTCGCCAAAGTGCTCTTGAAGGACTTTCCAACGGCAAAGGCCGGTCTGCCCATAGAACACCATTTTCTCGAGCAAGGCCTTGTCATGCTCACGTTTGCCGCGGTAGGCCTCCAGCAACTGGTCCATGGCGGTATCGCTCAAGCCGCGGCGCAGCAAACGCAATTCGCCCATGCGGTTTTGCACCACGATCTTCTGGTGGCGAAGCAGCCGCAAGGCCACTTGCAGTTTGTTGGCCGGGCGCTTCAAGGTTTGCTGCAGCAGCGCCAGTGTCCAGCGTTGGCCTGCTGGCGGGTCTTCGATCAAGGCGCGGTACAAGGCGTCGATGTCCTGCAGATCGGGGTAGCGCCCCGCCATGAAAAAACGCTGCACGGCCCGGTCCTGGTGAAGGTAAAGCAAGCAACAAGTGGCGGCTTGGCCGTCGCGCCCCGCCCTGCCCGACTCCTGGTAATAGGCGTCCAGGCCCGAAGGCATCTGGTAGTGCAAAACGAAACGCGTGTCGGGTTTGTCGATGCCCAGGCCAAAGGCGTTGGTGGCCACCATCACCCGCGCTTCGTTGCGCATGAAGGCTTCCTGGTTGGCGTGGCGCTCGGCCTTGGGGAGGCGGCCGTGGTACAGGGTGACCGATTCGCCTGCGTCTTTCAAAGTCTGGTGCACCTGCTCCACGGCCTTGACGGTGGCCCCGTAGACCACGCCCGACCCTGCGGTCGATTGCAAGAATGACAAGGCGGCTGTCATTTTTTCTGCCTCGCTCACGACTTGCTTGACCTCGTAGTGCAGATTTGCGCGGTAGATGCCAGTGTTGACCACGCCCAATCCCGAGGCGTCGAGTTGCCGCGCGATGTCTTCGATGACGTCTGGCGTGGCGGTGGCCGTGAGCGCAAGCAGAGTGGGTTGGCCCAGCGACGAACGGGCGGCCGATATCTCTAAAAAGGCGGGACGGAAATCGTGGCCCCATTGAGAAACGCAGTGCGCCTCGTCCACCACCAGCAGACTGGTAGGGCGGCACTTCAACAAGGCCAGGAACTCCGGCGCCGCCAACCTTTCGGGGGTGGTGAACACGATGCGGGCTTCGCCGGACTCCACGGCAGCCTCGGCCTCGGCCACCTCGGGCGCGGTCATGGCACTGTGCAATTGCACGGCGTGCACCCCCATGGCCTGCAAGGCGTCACACTGGTCCTTCATCAAGGCGATCAAGGGTGAGACCACCACGGTGCGGCCAGGCAGCAGCAAGGCCGGAAGCTGATAACAAAGGGATTTGCCTGCGCCGGTAGGCATGACGGCCAGGGTGGGCTGCCCGAGCATGACCCGTTGGATCACGGCATCCTGCCCCTCTCTGAGGGCCTGGATGCCGAAGGTTTTTTTCATCATGCGACGCAAGCGTGGTTGCCAGGCTTCGCCGCCAGGGTCGTTCAGGGCGTGGTCGATCTCGTTGATTTGGGAACTCATCAAACTGCATGAGCAACTGGCAGGCCCACGACCGGCCTCAAGTTTCCCGGCCAACAACCGACATCCCTGGGAGACCATTTTTATCGATTCGAGGACGTGTATGGAAGCCCTTCAAGTAGCCGCCCCCAAGCCAGCATCCGCGGTACGGCCCGGCGCGCCCGGCAGTTTGTCCAGCCGGGGCAATCCAGCCCGTCAAATTCAGCATGCGGTATCTGGCCGTGAATTCCTCACGTTCCGCCTGGGCACCGAGGAATACGGCATCGACATCCTGAAGGTTCAAGAGATCCGCTCTTACGAGCCGCCCACCAAGATTGCCAACGCCCCGTCTTACCTCAAAGGCGTGGTGAACCTGCGTGGCGTGATCGTGCCCATCGTCGACCTGCGCGTGAAGTTCAACTGCGTGAACGCCCAGGGCGAAGGCGATATCAACGACTTCACCGTGGTGATCGTGCTGAACGTGCGTGGCCGCGTGGTGGGCGCTGTGGTGGATTCCGTCAGCGACGTGATCCAGCTGGCCGAGCAGATGATCAAGCCCGCCCCCGAAATGAGCGCCTCGATGGTGGACACGACCTACATCACCGGCATTGCCAACATCAACGAGCGCTTGCTGATCTTGATGGACATCGAGTCGCTGATGAGCAGCTCCGAGATGGGCCTGATCAGCAACCTGACGCCCTGATGCCGTTCACTGGGCTGCCCGTCGCAAGGTATTGACGACGGGTTGCTCCAGCACCCCGCGCAGGCTCCACCAGCCTGCCAGTGCGGCCAACACGGCCCCCACCGCTGCGCCCATCACGGGCCACCACAGCGGAGCGCTCCAATCAAATTCAAACACCCAGCGGGCCAAAGCCCAGCCGACGCATAGCGCCGCGCTGGAGGCCAACGCCCCTGCCAGCGCACCCACGCCCAAGAGCTCCACACGCTGCACCTTGGCCAGCATGTGCTGAGAGGCTCCCAAAGCCTTGAGCACGGCCCAGTCCTTAGCGCGGCGCTCACGCGAGGTCAGCAGGCCGGCCATCAGTACGATCAAGCCTGCCGCCAAAGTGAAGGCGAACAGGAATTCCACCGCCGCGATGACCTGGTCCATGATCCGGTTGATTTGCGCCAGCGTGGCCGACACGTCCACCACAGTGACGTTGGGGAAGGACTGCACCAGGACGCGGTCCAGCTTGCCATCCGGCGGCGCCCGGAACGAGGTGATGAAGGTGGCGGGCCACTCGGGCATCGCGGCCATGGGCGCCATCACGAAGAAATTGACGCGCATGGAAGCCCAGTCCACTTTGCGCAGGCTGGTGATGCGGGCCTGATGCTGAACGCCGCCGATGTCAAAGGTGAGTTGATCGTTCAGGTTCAGCCCCAGGGTTTTGGCCAGGCCTGCTTCAACGCTCAAGGCGCCTTTTTCGTTTGGCAGGTAGCGGCCAGCCACCACCGGGTTGTAGGCGGGCTGTTGGGCCGCGTAGCTGAGGTTGAACTCCCGATCGGCCAGGCGCTGGGCCCGGTCGTCGGCGTAGTCTTCAGGCTTGACGGTCTTCCCGTTGATGGCCACCAGGCGGCCGCGGATCATGGGATACCAATCGAATTGCTTGACGCCAGCTTTCTGCAGCTGCGCCTTGAAAGCTTCGGTCTGGTCGGGCTGGATGTTGATGACAAAGCGATTGGGCGAGTCAACGGGCGTGGCCGCCCGCCAGCTGGCGATCAGGTCGGTGCGCAGCAACACCAGCAGCACCAAGGCCAGCAAGCCGATGGACAAAGCGCAGACCTGCACCACTGTCTGGCCGGGTTGGGCGGTGAGTTGCCGGGTGGCCAGCACCAGCCAAGGGGGAGCCACGCCGCTGAGCTTGTTCAGCACGCGCTGAAGGACGAACACCGCCAGGGCGCCGAGGGCCGCGAAAGCGAGCACGGCCACGGCGACACCGCCCAGGGCGATCGCGCCCAGCTTGACGTCACGCGCCACCATCATCAACAAGGCCAGCAACGCCACCCCACCCAAGCCCACGGCCAACATCGACGCCCCCTTGAGCTCGCCGACATCGCGGCGCAGCACACGCAGTGGCGGCACGCGGGCCAACTGCAGCACCGGGGGCAGCCCAAAGCCCAAGGTGAGCACTACACCCACGCCCAGCCCCAGCACCACAGGCCAGATGCTGGGCGCGGGCAAGGCCACCGGCACCAGCTCGGACAGCAGGGCCACGAACACCTGGTGAAAGCCCCAGCCCAAGGCCAGACCCAAGCCGCTGGCCACCAGCCCCACGATCAGGAACTGCAGCCCGTAAGTCAGCGCCATCTGGTTCTGCGGCACGCCCAGCACGCGCAGCATGGCGCAATCGTCCAGGCGGCGCTGGGCAAAGTCGCGAGAGACCAGGGCCACCGCCACGGCAGACAGCAAAGCTGCCAGCAGCGCCACCAGGCGCAGGAACAGACCCGCCCGGTCAAGGGTGGCGCGCATTTCGGGGCGCCCCTGCTCCAGCGTCTCAACGCGCAAACCGCGTGTGGTTTTGGATTGCTCCTCGGCCGTTGCCACGAAGGTTTGAATCGCCTTGGTGAAGGCAGCGTTCGTGCCCTGCTTGCCCGCGTTGGGCGCTGCGCCGGCGTCGCCCGCACGCGCAGGGCCAGCGACCAACAGTCGGTAAGTGACCCGGCTGGCGGGCTGCACCAACTGCGTGGCGGCCAGGTCGGATTGGCGGATCATCACGCGCGGTGAAAAGCTCATGAAGCCAGCGCCCCGGTCAGGCTCGATGGCAATGACCGATGCGATGAGGAAAGACACATCGCCCAACCAGAGCCGGTCCCCCACCCGCAGGTTCAGCACGGGCAGCAAGGAGGCGTCCACCCAGGCCTGGCCGGCTGGAGGGCCGCCCACAGGGGCTTTGCCTGCGGGCTCCACCGAGCCATCGGCCAGCAAGCGACCCAAGGTGATCTGGCCACGCAAGGGGTAAGACTCGCTGACGGCCTTCAAGGCCACGAGCTTGCTATCGCCACCGCGCTCGTCCGGCGCACGGGCCATGCTGGGAAAGGCTGCGGTGTTGGCTTGCCTCAAGCCTAGCTTTTGCGCTTGGGCCGACAGCGCCGCCGGCATCGGTTGGTCGGCCACCACCAGCGCGTCAGCGGCCAGCAATTGGGCAGCGTCGCGCACCAGGCCTTGCTCAATGCGGTCGGCGAAAAAACCCACGGCCGACAAGGCTGTCACGGCCAACACAACCGCCACCAGCAACAGCCTGAGGCTGCCCGAGCGCATGTCGCGCCAGGTCTGCTTGAGGGCCCAGCGCCAGGCCGGCACCGACGAGACCGCTGAATTGATCGCCATGACACTCCGTTTTGCTCAAAAACTGAAGGATCATTAGAACCTAATTAGAATGCCCTGCCCTCTGTCATGCCGATCAAGTATTTGCAAGGCCTCACCGCGCCGGAACGCACGCCGCAGAGCAACCTTCACCTGGGCGTTTCATTGGCTTTTGTGGCGGGCGCCATCAACGCCGGGGGGTTTCTGGCCGTTGGGCAATACACCTCGCACATGACCGGCGTGGTTTCGGGTATGGCCGATCACCTGGCATTGGGCCAGCTGGACCTGGTCATCGCGGGCCTGGAGGCCCTGGTGGCCTTTTTGCTGGGCGCGGCCACTTCGGCCATCCTCATCAACTGGTCGCGCAGGCGCGGTAGCCGCAGTGAATACGCCCTGCCCTTGATGATCGAGGCGGGCTTGTTGCTGATCTTTGGCTTGATGGGTGAGCGGCTCAGCCTGTCCATGACGCTGGAGGTGTCCTTGACCATCGCTCTGCTGTGCTTCGTGATGGGGCTGCAGAACGCCATGGTGACCAAGGTGTCGAATGCCGAGATCCGCACCACGCATGTCACCGGCTTGGTCACCGACATCGGGATCGAGCTGGGCAAGCTGCTTTACTGGAACGGCCCGTCGCCCCACCCCGTGTTGGGCAAGGTGCAGGCCAACACAAGAAAGCTGCGCATCCTGCTGGCCTTGACCGGCTCATTCACTGTGGGCAGCGTGGTGGGCGCGCTGGGCTTCAAGCACGTGGGGTATGGCTCCACCGTGCCCTTGGCGCTGGTGCTGGCGCTGCTGTCCTCGGTGCAGTTCGTGCCCCAGCGCCCCAGCAAGCTCACGCTTTGATTGAAGGCTCAGGCAGCGAAACGCTCGAAGGTTTGGTCAAGCTTGGCAATCCAGCCGGCTTTGTCTTCGTTGGAGGCAAAACTGGCCTCGAAACTGTTGCGCGCCAGCGTGTAGGCGGCCGTGGCGTCCAGGTTCAGGGCGGCAAAGGTTTCCAGGTAGTTCTGGTTCAGGTAGCCGCCAAAATAAGCTGGGTCGTCTGAATTGATGGTCACCTTCAGGCCCATGTCCAGCATCGACTTCAGGTTGTGCTGGTCGAGGGTGCTGAAGACGCACAGCTTGACATTGGACAGCGGGCACACGGTCAGCGGCATGGCCTCTTTGACCAGGCGTTGCACCAGTGCGGGGTCTTCGACGCAGCGCACGCCGTGGTCGATGCGCTCGACTTTCAACACGTCCAATGCACTGATGATGTAGGCCGGCGGCCCCTCTTCGCCCGCGTGGGCCACCACATGCAGGCCCAGCTCACGGCAGCGCGCGAACACCCGGGCGAACTTTTCGGGCGGATGGCCGCGCTCGCTGGAGTCCAGGCCGACACCAACGATCAGGTCGCGCCAGGGCAGTGATTCGTCCAGCGTCTTGAGCGCGGCTTCTTCAGGCAGGTGCCGCAGGAAGCACATGATCAAGGTGGCGCTGACGCCCAGCTCGGCCTTGGCCCGCTGGCAGGCTCGGTCCAGGCCCTTGATAACGACCTCGAAGGGCACGCCGCGGTCGGTGTGCGTTTGCGGGTCGAAGAACAGCTCGGTGTGCAGCACGTTCTCAGCGGCGGCCTTGGTCAGGTAGGCCCAGGCCATGTCGTGGAAATCTTCTTCCTTGAGCAACACCGAGGCGCCCGCGTAATAGATGTCCAGGAAGGTCTGCAGATCGGTGAAAGCGTAGGCCGCGCGCAGGGCCTCGACGCTGGGATAAGAAAGCGCCACGCCATTGCGTTGTGCCAGGGCGAAGATCAACTCGGGCTCCAGCGAGCCCTCGATGTGGATGTGCAACTCCGCCTTCGGCATGGCTTGCAGCAGTTCGGGCAAGCGGTCTTGTGCAATGGTCATGGCGCTCATCATTCAATCACTTCTTGGAAAAAACGCTCAGTTGCTGGATGGCACGGAGCCTTCCACGCCCTTGACGTAGAACTTGATACCGCCCAAGAACTTGTCATCGGCCACGGCATCCTTGGCCAGCACTTCCTTGCCATCCTGGCCCACGATCGGTCCCTTCCAGATGACGAAGCTGCCATCCTTCAAGCCGGCCTTGATGGTGTCCACCTTGGCCTTCAGGTCAGCGGGCACCGCGTCAGACACGGACACCAGGTCAATGGCGCCCTCCTTCACGCCCCACCACACGCCGCCGGTCGTCCAGGTGCCTTCCAGTGCATCCTTGGTGGCCTTGATGTAGTACGGCGCCCAGTTGATGATGGCCGAGCCCAGGTGGGCCTTGGGGCCGAACTTGCTCATGTCCGAGTCCCAGCCAAAGGCGTACTTGCCGGCTTTCTCGGCTGTTTGCAGCACCGCGCTGGAGTCGGTGTTCTGGAACAGCACATCCGCGCCCTGGTTGAGCAGGCTTTGCGCGCCTTCGGTTTCCTTCGGAGGATCGAACCAGTTGTTGATCCAGACGACCTTGGTCTTGACCTTGGGGTTCACGCTTTGCGCGCCCAGAGTGAAGGCATTGATGTTGCGGATGACTTCGGGGATGGGGATGGAGCCGACCACACCCAGGGTGTTCGACTTGGTCATGCCACCCGCGATCACGCCCGCCATGTAGGCGCCTTCATAGGTGCGCGAGTCGTAGGTGCGCATGTTCTCGGCCGTCTTGTAGCCGGTGCCATGCTCGAACTTGACGTCCTTGTGATCGGCCGCCACCTTGAGCATGGGCTCCATGTAGCCAAAGGTGGTGCCGAAAATCAGCTTGTTGCCTTGGCCGACCATGTCGCGGATCACGCGCTCTGCATCCGGGCCTTCGGGCACTTTCTCAACGAAGGTCGTCTTGACCTTGTCGCCGAATTCCTTCTCGACCGCCAGGCGGCCCTGGTCGTGGGCGTAGGTCCAGCCGGCGTCACCCACCGGGCCCACATAGGCGAAGGCGATGCTCAAGGGGCCGGCAGGCGCGGCGGCTGCCACCGATGCGGTCGAATCCGGGATGGACGCGGCAGAAGCTGCATCGGGCGCTGCTTCATCCTTCTTGCCGCAACCCACCAGGGCAGCGGTGGCGGCCACGCCGGCCCAGCCGGCCATCTTCAACAAAGAACGTTTGGTCAATGGTCGAGTCATGTCATCTCCAGGGTGGAAAAATCAAAACAAAGATGGAACCGGCAGCCAGGGGCGATGATGCCTCGTCAGCTGCCGGGATGGAAGGGCTTGCCCAATGACGCCGGCATGTTGACGCGAATCCACGTCGGATTGCGAGAGATCAGCACCAGCACCACGATGGTGGCCAGGTAAGGCAGCATCGTCAGCAACTGGCTGGGGATCTGGATGCCCTGCCCTTGCAACTGGAACTGCAACATGGTCACGCCACCGAACAGGTAAGCCCCCAGCAAGACGCGGGCCGGGCGCCAGGTGGCGAAGGTGGTCAGCGCCAGGGCGATCCAGCCCTTGCCCGCCACCATGCCTTCAACCCACAAAGGCGTGTAGACCACCGACAGGTAGGCGCCCGCCAAGCCGCACAGCGCGCCGCCGCCCATCACCGCCATCAGGCGGATGCGGCGCACGGGGTAGCCCAAGGCATGCGCAGATTCTGGCGACTCGCCCACGGCCCGCAAAATCAGGCCGGCCCGCGATCTGTACAGGAACAAGGCCAGGGCTGCCGTGAAGGCAATGGCCAGGTACACCAGCGGATGCTGTTTGAACAAGGCGGGGCCGACAAAAGGGATGTCCGACAGGTAGGGGATGGCGAAGTTGGGCCGCTCGGGCAGCTTCTCTTGCGTGTAGCGGATGCCGGCAAACGCCGACAGGCCTGCCCCGAACAAGCTGAGCGCCAAACCGGTGGCGTACTGGTTGGTGTTGAGCCAGATCACCAGCACGCCGAACACGGCGGCCAGCATGGCTCCGGCCGCTGCCCCGGCCATGAAGGCCAGGGTATCGCTGCCGGTGTTCACACCGGTGGCAAAGCCAGCAATGGCGGCCACCAGCATCAGGCCTTCGGCCCCAAGGTTGACCACGCCTGAGCGTTCGTTGATCAGCAAGCCCATGGCGGCCAGCCCCAGCACGGTGCCCGCGTTCAGCGTGGCGGCCAGCAACAAGGCCAGCGAATCGGCGGTGAAGACGCTCATTTGGAAACCCAGCGCAAGCGTTGATGGATGAAGGTGTCGCAGGCCAGCAGGCAGAACAGCAACAAGCCCTGGAAGACGCCAGTGAGTGCTTTGGGCAAGCCCAGGCGCGATTGGGCCAGTTCACCGCCGATGTAGAACATGCTCATCAGCAGGGCCGAAAACACGATGCCGACCGGGTTGAGCCGCCCCACGAAGGCCACGATGATGGCGGCAAAACCGTAGCCCATGGGCACGAAAGGCGTGAGCTGCCCTTGTGGGCCGGCCGCCTCCAGCGCCCCCGCCAGGCCTGCCATGCCACCCGACATCAGCAAGCCCGTCCACAGCGCCTTGCGCGACGAGAAGCCTGCGTAGCGTGCGGCCGCCGGAGCCAGGCCACCCACTTGCAACTGAAAACCCGCGTAGGTGCGTGCCAGAAAGATGGTGAACGCCGCCACCGCCGCCAAGGCAATGTAGACGCCAATGTTCATGCGAAAACCACTGATGATCTTGGGGATGCGCGCCGGGTCGAGGAAGGTGATGGTCTGCGGAAAGTTGTAGCCCTGCGGGTCTTTCCAGGGGCCATAGACCAGGTAACTCAACAGCATCTCGGCCACGTACACCAGCATCAGGCTAACCAGGATCTCGCTGGCGTTGAACCGGTCGCGCAGCAAGGCCACGATCGCGGCCCACGCCATGCCGCCCAGTAAACCCGCCAGCAGCACGCCAACCACGATCCAGCGGCCGGTGTCGGGCGTGGCCTGCATGGCCACCCACCCACCGCAAATGGCGCCCAGCACGAACTGGCCTTCTGCGCCGATGTTCCACAAGTTGGCGCGAAAGCACACAGCCAAGCCCAGGGCGATCAGCACCAGCGGCGTGGCCTTGATGGTCAGCTCGGTGAGCGAATACACATTTTTGATTGGCTCGTAGAAAAACATGCGCAAGCCGTCGACCGGGTTCTTGCCCAGGACCACGAACAGGAGTGAGCCTACCAACACGGTGATCAGCAAAGCGATGACGGGCGACCCTACCATCAGCAGTTTGGACGGCTGGGCGCGGGCTTCAAGCTTGAACATGGCTGCCCTCCCACAGTCCGCTCATCCAGATGCCGATCTGCTCGACCGTGGCCTGGCCAGCGTCAATGCTGGGCGACAAGCGCCCTTGGGCCATCACCATCAGGCGGTCACTCACTTCAAACAATTCGTCCAACTCCTCGCTGACCACGAGCACGGCGCAACCGGCATCGCGCAGTTTCAACAACTCACCCCGGATCTGCGCGGCTGCGCCCACGTCCACGCCCCAGGTTGGTTGGGACACCAGCAACAACTTGGGTGAAGCATCGATCTCGCGGCCCATGATGAACTTCTGCAGGTTGCCGCCCGACAGGCTCTTGGCCATTGCGCCCGAGCCACCGGCCTTGACCTTGAAGCGCTCAATCAGCTCAGACGCCATGCCGTGCGTGCCTTGAAGCCGCAACCACCCTCCTCGGCCCACGGCATTGGTGCGGGTCAGCAAGGTGTTCTGGGCCAGCGACATGACGGGCACGGCGCCGCGCCCCAGGCGTTCTTCGGGCACGCTGTGCAGGCCCAATTGCCGGCGCTCGCGCGGCGAGGCGCGGCTGATATCCTGGCCAAACAGGGTAACCATGCCAGGCGTGGTGCGCGGATCTTCGCCACTCAGGGCGGCCATCAGGGCTTGCTGCCCATTGCCCGAAACCCCCGCGATGCCGACGATCTCGCCAGCTTGCACCTGCAGGCAGATGCCTTGCAGGCTCACACCAAACGGATCTTGCTTGGCGAGGTTCAGGTTCTTGACCACCAGGGCCGTGGCCCCCAACACCGGCGCCACGCGCTTGAGCTGCGGCGGCTCGGAGCCGATCATCAGGCGAGACAAGCTGGCGTTGGTCTCCTGGCGTGGATCGACCTCGCCGGTGACCTTGCCTCCACGCAACACGGTGCAGCGGTGGCACAGCGCGCGGATCTCGTCCAGTTTGTGGCTGATGTAAAGGATGGAGCAACCGCGCTCGGCCAATTGGCGCAAGGTCACGAAGAGTTTTTCGACGGCTTGCGGTGTGAGCACCGACGTGGGCTCGTCCAGGATCAACAGCTGCGGGTTCGTGAGCAAGGCGCGCACGATCTCGACCCGTTGACGCTCGCCCACGCTCAGCGTGTGCACCGGGCGCCAGGGGTCGACTTCCAGCCCGTAGTCGGCCGACACGGCCTGGATGCGCTCAACGACCTCGGGCAAGGTCCACTTCTTGTCCAGGCCCAGCCACACGTTTTCGGCAGCGGTGAGCGTGTCGAACAGCGAAAAGTGCTGGAACACCATGCCGATGCCCAGCGCACGGGCCTCTTGCGGTGAACGCACCTGAACCAGGGCGCCATTGAAGTGAATCTCACCGGCATCGGGCTTGACCGCGCCGAAGATGATCTTCATCAAGGTGGATTTGCCTGCGCCGTTTTCGCCCAGCACGGCGTGGATCTCGCCGGGGAGCACATGCAGGCTGACATCGTCATTGGCCCGCACCGCAGGGTACTGCTTGGTGATGTTCTTGAGTTCTAGGCGGTACGACATAAAAAGCGCCTGAGCGCGTTATTGAACGGTGGCCCGGGAGGCTGAAGGGGCGTGGTGAACGCATTGGCCTGCCACATAGGTGCTGACCAGATTGCGCTCATCGCCCATGGTCACCCAGGCAAAGATACGCTCGTGCAAATGCTCGTGCAAAACGCGGGCCAGCCTGCCTTGCGCGATGAAATCGCGGTGTTCTGGCACGGGCCCATGCGCCACGTTCCAGACCACCACATCGGCCATGCAGCCGGGCTCCAGGCGCCCAATCTCATCAGCCAGGCCCAGGTGGCTGGCAGCGCCCAGCGTGCAGGTGTAAAGCGCCTTCCAGGCCGACAGGCGCACGCCTTGCAAGGCCTGGATCTTGTAGGCATCGGCGATGTTGCGCAGCATGGACAGGCTGGTGCCGCCGCCCACATCACTGGCCAGGCTGACGTGCACGCCCTCGCGCTCGGCCTCCTGCCAGTTGAACAAGCCACTGCCCAGGAACAGGTTGGATGAGGGGCTGTGCGCGATCTGCGCGCCATGCGCCTTCAGCACCGCACGGTCATTGGCGTCCAGCCAGATGCCGTGGGCCAGCACCGCGCGCGGGCCAACCAGGCCTTCGCGGTCGTACACATCCAGGTAGCTGCGGGCGGTGGGGAAAAGGCTGGCCACCCACTTCACCTCGTCGCGGTTCTCGGCCACGTGCGTCTGCATGTAGGTGCCGGCATAGGCCTGGCACAGCCGGCCAGCCATGGTCAGCTGCTCGGGTGTGCTGGTGGGGGCAAAGCGCACGGTCACGGCAAAGGCCTGCCGGTCCTGGCCGTGGAAGCGATCGATCAGGTCGACGCAGTCTTTCTCGGCCTGGTCCACGTCATCGAGCAGGCCCTCGGGCGCATGGCGGTCCATCAGGACCTTGCCAGTGATGAGGCGCATGTGGTGGGCTTTGGCCTGGTCAAACAGGGCCTCCACGCTGACCTTGTGCACGGTGGGAAACACGACCGCGCTGGTGGTGCCATGGGCCCACAAGGCGTGCAGGAAGCGCTCGGCGCCTTCGTGGGCCACGGCCGGGTCGATGTAGCGCCGCTCGGCCGGGAAGGTGTAGGTGTTGAGCCAATCGAGCAGTTCAGCACCATAGCTGGCGATCACGTCCAACTGCGGGCAGTGAACATGCGTGTCGATGAAGCCCGGCATGATCAACTGGCCGCGGTGGTCGGTCACGGGCACATCGGCCCAGTCCAGCGGCAGGGGATCAGTGGCCGGCTGAATCGCCGTGATCCGCTCGCCCTCGATCAAGAGCACGTGGTCCGGGCGCCAGCGAACGCCTGGTGACTCGGCCGGCAATGCAAAGCCAGGATCGGCGGTGAAGTCCAGCAAATCACCGCGCAGCACGCGTCGGGGCTGGGCAGTCTGGCCAACGACAGGATCCAATCGGGAATCAGGCATGAAAGCTCACTGTTTGGCCAACGATCCCAGCACAGGCAGGGATTCGGCACGCAAAGGAGGTCGAACCTGGTGCAGGCCACGCACCACATCGCGCACTTGCTCTCGCAACCAGCGGCTGGCCGCCGAATGGTGCGTGAGATCGTGCCACAACTGATAGTAATTCATGGCCGGGAATGGCACCGGGCACCGGATGATCTTGACGCGCAACTGCTGCGCATAGCGCTCACAAAACCGGCGCCCCGTGGTCAGCACCAGCAAAGAGCCTGCCACCATGTAGGGTAGCTGCGCGAAGTGTGGATTGCGCACGACGATGTTGCGGCGCAGGCCCTGCATGGCCAGGCGCTCATCGATCACGCCCACGGCGCCCGGGTGCAAAGCTGGCGGCGACACATGCTCGGCGGCCAGGTATTGCTCGATGGACCAAGCACGTTTGCCCTCCTTGGGCAGGCGCGCCGCTGGGTGGTCTTCAGACACCAGGCAGACCACTTCGTCGGTCAGCAGGCGGCCGAGGTGGAGCTCATCGGAGGGCTCCAGCCAGTTGCCGATCACCAGATCAACCTCGCCGCGCGCCAGGCTGCGGCGGTGGTCCAGCTCGGCCGTCAGTTGCACCACCTCGACCTTGATGTTGGGCGCCAGGCGGCGCAGCCTCAAGGTCAGCTCTGGCAAGAAGAAGGGATCAAGGTAATCGGTGGCCGCGATGCGAAAGGTGAGCATGGTGTTGGCCGGGTCGAAGTCGCGCACCGAGTTCTTGTGGCCGAACATGCTTTGGGCATGTTGCAGGATGGCTGAGGCCGGCTCCAGCAGGCTCAACGCCACATCGGTGGGGGCCATGGCCTGGCCGCAGCGCACCAACAGCGGATCGCCCGTGATCTCGCGCAGCCGCTTCAGCTGGGTGCTGACGGCCGGTTGGCTGGATTGAAGGCGAAGGGCCGCTTTGGAGACGCTGCACTCGGTGATCACGGTGTGTAGGACCCGGATGAGGGAAAGGTCGATCTTGTCGAAAACAGCGTCCTTGCTCATGTGCAGCGGCAGATAGTTATTATTATCATGATGGTATAGCGGCAAACCCCAATCGCAGTACCCTCTGACGCGGGATCCCCATTCAGTGGGGAGTGCCATTCAATGCTTTCGCTGTTCCAGGAGCCTGACCATGAGCGACCCGACATCGCGTCCGATTCGCTTCTTTCACCAAGGACAGCTTCATTCGGTAGAGGGCTTGCCGCCCACCACCACCGTGCTGCAATGGTTGCGTGAGCAAGCCCATTGCACAGGCACCAAGGAGGGCTGCGCCGAAGGCGATTGCGGGGCCTGCACCGTGGTGGTCGGCGAGGTGGATGAATCAGGCCAGGCACTCACCAAGACCACGGTCAACGCCTGCATTCAGTTCTTGCCCACCCTGCATGGCCGGGCCCTGTTCACCGTTGAAGACCTGCGAGGCATGAACGATGGCGCCCTGCACCCGTGCCAACAGGCCATGGTGGATTGCCACGGTTCTCAATGCGGCTTTTGCACCCCTGGTTTCGTGATGTCGCTGTGGCAGGTTTACGAGGACGAGGTTCAGCCTCTGCCTCGCCAGGATCTGGCCGATGCCTTGTCGGGCAACCTGTGCCGCTGCACGGGCTACCGCCCCATTCTGGACGCCGGCCACAAGATGTTTGATGCGCCCCGCGTGGCCTTTGATCCCACACCTGCATTGACGGCCTTGAAGTCGCTCGATCAGCCCGAAGAGACCTTCGTGCATGTGGCGCCCGAGGCCACCGATCCGGCCCAACGCGCCCGCTTTGTTGCGCCAGCCACATTGGCTGAGCTGGCCCGTTGGCGTGAGCAACTTCCCCAGGCGCGTTTGCTGGCCGGCAGCACCGACGTGGGCCTGTGGGTGACCAAGCAGATGAAGCCGCTGGGCGATATCTTGTACCTGGGCCGCGTCAAGGAGTTGAAAACCATCAAAGCCAGCGACACCGGCCTGACCATCGGCGCGGCCGCATCGCTGGAAGACGCCTGGGCTGCCATCGTGCGACATGTGCCGGCACTGCGAGAGATCTGGTTGCGCTTTGCCTCGCCCCCCGTGCGCCACGCGGGCACCTTGGGTGGCAACATCGCCAACGGCTCGCCCATCGGTGACAGCGCGCCCATGCTGCTGGCCTTGAACGCCGAAGTCACCCTGCGCAAAGGCGATTGGCAACGCACCCTGCCCTTGTCCGGCTTTTACCTGGACTACATGAAGAACGCCCTGGAGCCTGGCGAGTTCCTGCAATCCATGCACATTCCCTTGCCCAAGGCTGACGAGATCGTGCGCGGCTACAAGATCTCCAAGCGCCGGGACAGCGACATTTCGGCCGTGTGTGCGGGCCTGATGCTGCGCATGGACGGCGATGTGATCACCGAGGCGCGCCTGGGTTGGGGCGGCATGGCGGCCACCGCCAAGCGCGCCGCCTTGACCGAGGCCGCGATGGTGGGCCAGGCCTGGACCGAGGCCACCTTGCGCCGCGCCCAGGCCGCGTTGGCGCAAGACTTCAAACCCATGACCGACCTGCGCGCCAGCGACAGCTACCGAGCCCGTGTCGCCGCCAATCTGCTGGAACGTTTCTGGCTTGAGACCCGGCCAGAACACGCGCTTGCCGCTGAAAAGGTGCAGGTATGGACCGCCTGATGATCAACGCCGCCACGGCCGCTGGCCAATCGCTGCCACACGAATCCGCGCACCTGCATGTGGCGGGCGCCGCGCCCTACATTGACGACCTGCCTGAACTGGCAGGCACGCTTCATTGCGCCTTGGGCCTGTCACCCGTCGCCCATGGCCGTTTGATCAGTGTTGACCTTGACGCCCTGAAGGCCCTGCCTGGCGTGGTGGCGGTGTTGACCGCGCAAGATGTGCCCGGCCAAAACGACTGCGGCGCCATCATCCACGACGAGCCCATCCTGGCCGATGGCGAGGTGCACTTCCTGGGCCACCCGGTGTTTGCCGTCATCGCCACCGACCGCGAATCAGCCCGCCGTGCTGCCGCCCGTGCCAAAGAGGTCATCCAGGTCGAGGCCCTGCCCTCACTGCTGACCATCGAAGCCGCCCACGCCGCTGAATCGTACGTGGTGCCGCCCATGCACTTGAAGCGCGGCGATGCGGCCACCGCCATGGCCGAGGCGCCTCACCGCTTGAAGGATCGTTTCTATCTGGGTGGCCAGGAGCAGTTCTACCTGGAAGGCCAGATCTCTTACGCCATCCCGCGCGAGAACAACGGGATGCTGGTGCACTGCTCCACCCAGCACCCCAGCGAAATGCAGCACCACATCGCCCAGGCTTTGAAGCTGAACTCGCACCACATTCAGGTGGAGTGCCGGCGAATGGGCGGCGGCTTTGGCGGCAAGGAATCGCAATCGGCCGTGTTTGCGTGCATCGCGGCCATTGCGGCCCACAAGCTCAAGCGCCCGGTCAAGTTGCGGGTGGACCGCGATGACGACTTCATGATCACCGGCCGGCGCCATTGCTTCATCCACGACTACGAGATTGGCCATGACGACCAGGGGCGCATTCTGGCCGCCCAGGTGGACATGGTGTCGCGGGCGGGTTGGTCGGCCGACCTGTCGCCCCCGGTGATGACCCGCGCCTTGTGCCACTTCGACAATGCCTATTGGCTGCCAGATGTGGACATGCACGGCTACTGCGCGCGCACCAACACGCAAAGCAACACCGCCTTCCGCGGCTTTGGCGGCCCACAAGGTGCGCTGGCGGTGGAAGTCGCGCTGGACAGCATCGCCCGCAAGCTCAAACTGGATGCGCTGGACGTGCGCCTGGCCAACCTGTATGGCCTGCAAGACAACAACGTCACGCCTTATGGCCAGACCGTTGAAGACAATGTGCTGCGCCCATTGATCGACGAGTTGGTGGCCAGCAGCGACTACCGTGCGCGCCGCCAGTCGATTGAGGCCTTCAACACCAGCAGCCCGGTCTTGAAGAAAGGCCTGGCCCTGACGCCGCTGAAATTCGGCATCTCCTTCAACGTGGTGCACCTGAACCAGGCCGGCGCCTTGGTGCACATCTACACCGATGGCAGCGTGCTGGTGAACCACGGCGGCACCGAAATGGGCCAGGGCCTCAACACCAAGGTGGCGCAAATGGTGGCGCACACCTTGGGCGTCAGCATGGGCCGCGTGCGCGTCACGGCCACCGACACGGCCAAGGTGGTCAATACCTCGGCCACGGCCGCATCGACCGGCTCTGATCTGAATGGCAAGGCTGCCGCCAATGCAGCCCAGCAGATCATTGCGCGGCTGACGCAATTTCTGGCCGACCGTGACAAGGTGCCGTTGGACGCCGTGCGGTTTATAGATGACCATGTGCAGGTCGGCGATCAAACCTTGCCCTTCGAGCAGGTCATCAGCCAGGCTTACTTCGCCCGCGTGCAACTGTGGTCCGACGGCTTCTACACCACGCCCAAGCTGCATTGGGACCGGGCCACCATGCAAGGCAGGCCCTTCTTCTACTTTGCTTACGGCGCGGCCGTGAGCGAGGTGCTGGTCGACACCTTGACCGGCGAATGGAAGCTGCTGCGCGCCGATGTGCTACACGACGTCGGCCAGTCCATCAACCCCGCCGTCGACATCGGCCAGATCGAAGGTGGCTTCATCCAGGGCATGGGCTGGCTGACCAGTGAAGAGTTGTACTGGCACCCGCAAACTGGCCGGCTGATGACGCACGCGCCCTCCACCTACAAGATCCCCACCGCCAGCGACTGCCCGGCCGATTTCCGCGTCAAGCTGTTTGACAACATCAATGCAGAAGACACGATCCACCGGTCCAAGGCAGTGGGCGAGCCGCCCCTGCTGCTGCCGTTCTCGGTGTTCCTGGCGATCCGCGATGCGGTGTCCAGCGTGGGCCAGCACGCCATCGATCCGCCTCTGCGCGCGCCCGCCACGCCTGAGGCCATCCTTGATGCGGTCGATGCCGTCAAGGCCGCGCTGGCCTGATCAGCATGAGTAGCTTGAGCGCCCGAGGGTTGCGACGCACGGCCGAGCAATGGCTGGCGAACGGAAGCCACGCCTTGGTCATCTCGGTCGACGAGATCAAAGGCTCGACGCCGCGCGGCATTGGCACGCGCATGCTGGTCTCAAACGCCGAGGTGGACGGCACCATCGGCGGCGGGCATCTGGAATGGCAGGCCATTGACCTGGCGCGCCATGCCTTGCGAGAGGACGCCTGGCCCACCACCTCGTGGACGCGCACCTTTCCGTTGGGCCCCACACTGGGCCAATGCTGTGGCGGCGTGGTGACCTTGCGTTTTGCCCCCTTGAACGAGGCCACACTGGCCGACTGGAATTTGCCCCCGCCCCGCTTCCACCTTGAGCTGCACGGGGCCGGCCATGTGGGCCAGGCCATCGTGCGCCTGCTGGTAGATCTGGATTGCACCGTGCGCTGGATTGACGAGCGCGCCGAAGACCCCATGCTGACCCATGCCGAACAACCCGGCCTGCCCAGCCCTGAGATGCTGTCCACATTGCCACCGCACATCCAGTGGCTGGACACCGATGCCGCCGAGCAGGAGGTGCTGGACGCGCCCGCCAACGCCTGCCACCTGGTGCTGACGCACCGCCATGACCTAGACCTGCGCATCATCACCACGGTGCTGCGCCGCGACGATTTCAGCTTCGCCGGCTTGATCGGATCGCAAACCAAGCTCGCCAAGTTTTTGCACCGCCTGCGCGAGCAAGGCATCGCGCCTGACGCATTGGACCGCCTGATCTGCCCCATCGGCTTGCCCGGACTGGAAGGCAAGGAGCCCGCCGTGATCGCCGTCGCGGTGGTGGCTCAACTGCTGCAACACAGCTCAAATCCATCGCCAACAAGCCGCTGAACCGCCCCGGCTGGTTCACGCGGTCGGAGCCTCCTGGTCGTACCTCGGCGCCTGAGCATCGTCTTGCGATGTCCACCAGTTGGCCTTGGATGCGTCATGGATGTGAAAACCGACCTTGGCCTTGACGTGCCCCTGCAGCGTGCCCACCCGCAGGCGCAACACTCCCGGCAACGAGGTGCGCTGGCTGAACAAGGGCGAACCGCAAGTCTTGCAAAAGCACCGGTATTTGCCGGGCGATGACTCGTAGCGCTGAATCAGGCTGATGCCAGAGTGCCAATCGACCTGCGACTCGTCCAGCGGGATGTTGGTCACGAAAGGCGTGCCCTGCGCACGGCGGCACTGGCCGCAATGGCAGACCTGGATGGGCGGCAAGTCGCCCAACACGGTGAAGGTGACGCCTCCGCAGAGGCAACTGCCACGGTGCATGTCCGTCCTCCTGAATTGCGATGTCACAGAGTTTAGACGGCCTATGGCGAAGGCTCCGGCGACTGCTGCCGCTGAGCCCGCCGCCAACTTCCTGGCGGCAGGCCGGTGGCACGCTTGAAGGCGCGTGAAAACGCGGCCTCCGAGTCGTAGCCCACCTCCAGCGCGATGGCCGCCACACCGGAGTGGCCATCGCGCAGCAGCCTGGCTCCGCACTGCATCCTCCAGTTGGCCAGATACTGCATCGGCGCCATGCCGGTCAGTGCCACGAAGCGCTCGTGCAAGGCCGAGCGCGAGAGTCCCACATGGCGGCCCAATGTCTCCAAAGTCCATGGTTCATCGGGTGCGCCATGCATCAGTGTGATTGCGCGGCCAACTTGGCGATCGCGCAGTGCGCCGAGCCAGCCTTGCGCCTGCGGCGGCAGAGAGTCCAGATAGCGCCGAGCGCCGTCGACGAACACCATCTCGCTGACCCGCTGCAGCAACGCCGCCCCCCCGGCGCGCCGCTCAATGGATTCCGAGGCCGCTTGTTCGAGCATGGGCGCCACCCACGCCCCGACGCCTTCGGCGGGCAGGTGCAACAATCTTGGCAAGGCGTTGATCAGTGGGTTGAACGGCCGCAGATCGCACGCGATGAAGCCACAAACCAGGATGGCACTGGCGTCCTCGGGCGGCAACAGCGAGCCGGGCTCGAACATGTTCCCACGGTAGGTCACCGGGATCGGCTTGGGGTTGTCGCGCACACTGAAAAGCCATTCGCCATCGGGGTCTGTCGGCGGCAGGCCAGGCGCGCTGGAAAGCACATGCGCATCGCCGTGCGGCAGCATCACGATGTCACCCTCGCCCAAGTGCAACGGCGGCTCGCCCTCCACGCTCAACCAGCCCTCGCCTTTGACGAACAAGTGGTACTCGATGACGTGCTCGGCGCCAGGCATCACGGCCGGAGCCATCTCGCTGGAGTGCGGCGCTTTGGCCGACCACTGATCGCGGCAACTCACGTGGAAGAACACCGACCCACGCAGCCGAACGCTGCGCAGCACATCGGACAAAGGGTCGAGGATCGCCGTCATGGCTCGAAGGCCACCGGATTGGAAGACGCGCGAGCAAGGCCGCACGACACCCGGTAAAGCGCCTTGGCGCGCATCCAGGAATCATGGGCGCACCGGCCCATACAGCGTCGGACAACCAGCAACTTAGAGGAATTCATCATGACATCCACCGTTTCCACGCCATCCCCAGATTTTGGCGCGATCAAACAACGCCAGCAGGCCACCTGGGCCAGCGGCGACTACGCCACCGTTGGGACGACCCTGCAGATTGTCGGGGAAATGCTTGCCGAAGCGGTGGATATCCGCGCTGACGAACGCGTGCTTGACGTCGCCGCCGGAAACGGCAACGTGACCCTGGCCGCGGCGCGCCGATTCGCCCAAGTGACGTCCACCGACTACGTGCAAGCGCTGCTGGACAAAGGGCGCCAACGTGCTGAAGCTGAAGACTTGAAGGTGCGTTTTGAGGTCGCCGATGCCGAGGCCCTGCCTTATGCAGACGCCAGCTTCGACACCGCACTGTCCACCTTTGGCGTGATGTTCGCACCCGACCACGCCACTGCCGCACGCGAGATGCTGCGCGTGGTGCGCCCGGGCGGACGCATCGGGATGGCCAACTGGACACCAGAAGGCTTCATTGGCCAACTGTTCAAACTCATTGGCACGCACGTGGCGCCGCCGGCCGGCGTACGCTCACCTTCGCTGTGGGGCACCGACGCCCACCTGGCAGACTTGTTCGGCCCGCGCCTTCGTGACCTGCGCATTGAGCGCAAGCACTTTCACTTTCGCTACCGCTCTGCCGAGCACTTTTTGCAGGTGTTCCGTGATTTCTACGGTCCCACGCACAAAGCCTTCGCCGCACTGGATGCGGCGGGGCAAAACGCGCTGGCACGGGACATCACGACGCTGCTGAATGAACTCGACACTGGCCGCGGGCGTGGCTTGGTGGTGCCGAGTCAATACGCGGAGATCGTGATCACCCTGGGCTGATCATTTGCAGTTATTGGGTGCCACCTTGCCATCGAAGCGGTCAAGCAAGTAGTTCAAACCACCGCTCAAGCCCAGGGCGCCCAAGACGTGGTCGGTGCCCGACACCGGCTTGTACTGCACCGTCGACTGGTTGGCGCAGTAGTAGGCGACCAGGTTGTTGACATCGGCGATGGGCATCAGTTGATCGCCAACGCTTTGAAAGATGTGCAAGGGGATCTTGGGGGCATACTGGCCCATGGTGTTTTCGCGGTTGATGGCCTGCATCAGCGGCAGGTTCAGGAAGTTGGGGTCCTTCAAAAAGTCGGAGCCCTTCTTGTAGGCGTAGGCCGTCAGCAAGTTGGGCGAACCCGTCAAGCAGCGTGTGCCAATGTCCTTGATGGCCTCGACGCCCGCCGGCGTGGCGTAGTCCTCGACCTTGATCTCAGGGTAGCCACGCGACAGGCCCACCACGGCACCCAGGTAGGCGCCAGCCCAGAACGTGCCGTCGACCTTCTTGGCCACGTTGATGGGGTTGACTGGCAGGCCGCCTTGGGCAGCGCCAATGATCTTCAACTCGGGGGCATAGACGCCTGCCAGTTCGGCGGCCCAAGCCGTGGCGAAGCCGCCACCCGAATAGCCCAACATGCCGACCGGCGTCGTCGCATTCAGACCGCTCTTGCTGAACCTTTGCGTGGCGCGGATGCCGTCAAGCACGCCCTGCCCGCTGTTCTTGGCCACGATCCACTGCGATTGGAGGCCTTCATAGTCCGCCATCGTCACCACATAGCCCTTGTTCAGCGCCGATTGGAAAAACGTCTTTTCCAGGAGGCTGTTGGACGTGGCCTGCCCGGAGGGTGAGCAATCCAGCGTGAGGCTGTCGTAGAAGGACTGGTACGACAGCAGTTTGCGGCCGGTGGCGGGCGCTGCCTTCGGGATCAAGACCGTGGTCACCATGGCGACGGGCTCGTTCTTGGTGTTCGTGGAGCGGTACATCAACTGCCAGCCCTCCTTGAGGCTGGTGCCCAGAGAGCTGGCCGGCAATGCGCGGTAGCGCAGCACGTTGCCCGGAACTTCAGCAGCCAACTCGGCGCTGGAGGGCGAGGTGTAGAAGGCGTCGGCGGTGGGCTTGAGCTTGGAGTCGACCGTGGGATAGACCTGTTGGGCCTGGGCCAGGTTCGTCATGGACAGAGCGCCCACGCAGGCCAGGCCGGCGATGGTGCTCAAGCGTTTCATCGTTTGCTTCATGCAGTTTCCTTCAATGTGTTTTATTGGCCGGATGCTAGGGCCCCAAAGCCCTGGCGGCATGGGCCGACGCGGCCAATCATTGACTTTGCCGCCTGGGACTTACCCGGTGGCATGTCATTTAACGATCAACAGATTGAGCGCGCCCCCGCGTGGCGCAGGCGATCAATGACGCCCAGCGCGAGTGACGGCGGTCGGGGCAATGTCGGTTCTCTGTCAATATTGCAAACTCAGCATGCTTGTCCACAACAAAACCGCGAGAAAGACCCGATGAACGCTTCTGCTCCCATCCACACCCAATCCCGCACCCTTGCCCGCCGCCAGCTCGGCCAACTTGCCGTGGCGGTGTCACTGGCCCTGGGCGGACTGTCATTGGCCAGCCTGCCCGTTGTGGCCCACGCGGCCGCGCCACAGATCAAGACCCAGGCGCCCGGCTGGTACCGCGTGATGGTCGGCAACGTCGAAGTCACGGCGCTCAGCGACGGCACGGTGGAGCTGCCAGTCGACAAGCTGCTGCACACCTCACAGTCGCGCATCGCCCTGGGCCTGAAGCAGAACTTCCAGAAAGCTCCGCTTGAAACCTCGGTCAATGCCTTTCTGCTCAACACCGGTGAGCGCCTGGTGCTGGTGGATGCGGGCGCTGGCAGCCTGTTCGGCCCCACCCTGGGCAAACTGGTGTCACAAATCCGCGCGGCTGGCTACCAGCCCGAGCAGGTGGACGACATCCTGATCACGCACATGCACCCCGATCATGTGGGCGGCCTGGCGGCCGATGAGCAGCGCGTGTTCCGGAACGCCACCGTGCACGCAGACAAGCAAGACTCGGAGTTCTGGCTCTCGGAGGCCAAGCTGAACGCCGCGCCGGCTGAGCAAAAGGGCTTCTTCCTGGGCGCCATCACGTCGCTGACGCCCTATGTGAAGGCCGACCGCTTCAAGCCTTTCGACAAGGATGGCGAAGTGGTGCCCGGCATCCGCAGCCAGGCCACCCATGGCCACACCGCCGGCCACACCGCCTACGTTGTCGAAAGCCAGGGCCAGCGTCTGGTGCTGATCGGTGACCTGATCCACGTGGCTTCGGTGCAATTGGCCTCGCCCGAGGTCACCATCAGCTTCGACTCAGACCAGCCCAAGGCCGCAGCGGCGCGGGCCCGCACCTTTGCCCAATTGGCCAAGGACGGCAGCCTGGTGGCGGTCAGCCACTTCAGCTTCCCGGGCTTGGGCCACCTGCGCAAAGTCGGCAAGGGCTGGGTGTGGGTGCCGCTCAACTACAGCAGCCAGGTTCGCTGAGGCGCCCCGCTTCGGCATCGCCGGGGCGCGCTCCGCGCCCTCAGGCGATGTCGAACCGGTCCAGGTTCATCACCTTGACCCAGGCCGCCACAAAATCATCGGCGAACTTCTTCTTGGCGTCTGAACTGCCATAGACCTCGGCGATGGCGCGCAACTGTGCGTTCGAGCCAAAGACCAGGTCCACGCGGGTCGCCGTCCACTTCGCCTGGCCCGTCTTGCGGTCGCGCCCTTCGAACAGCTCTTTGGTGGCCGAGGCGGCCTTCCACTCGGTGCCCATGTCGAGCAAGTTGACGAAGTAGTCGTTGCTCAGCGTGCCAGGCTTGTGGGTGAAGACACCATGCGGGCTCTGCCCCACATTGGCGCCCAACACGCGCAGGCCACCAACCAGCACGGCCATCTCAGGCGCTGTCAGCGTCAGCAACTGCGCCTTGTCGATGAGCAAGGCCTCGGCCGGCACGGCATAACGCGCTTTCTGATAGTTGCGAAAGCCATCGGCGGCCGGCTCAAGCGGCACGAAGGACGGCACATCGGTCTGCGCTTGCGAGGCATCAGAACGGCCCGGGGTGAAAGGCACGCTCACGGCCTGGCCCGCATCGCTGGCCGCTTTCTCGACGCCCGCGCTGCCCGCCAACACGATCAAGTCGGCCAGCGAGATTTTTTTTCCGCCCGTTTGCGCCGCATTGAAGTCCTTCTGAATCCCTTCAAGCACCGACAGCACCTTGGCGAGCTGGTCCGGCTGGTTGACGGCCCAGTCCTTTTGCGGTGCCAGACGGATGCGCGCGCCATTGGCACCTCCGCGCTTGTCCGAGCCACGGAAGGTGGAGGCCGATGCCCAGGCGGTTGACACCAGTTGCGGCACCGTCAGCCCAGACGCCAGCACTCGCTGCTTGAGCGCGACCACATCCTGCTCACTGACCAGCGCGTGGTCCACCGCAGGCACTGGGTCTTGCCAGATCAGTTCTTCGGCCGGCACCTCGGGCCCCAGGTAGCGGGCACGCGGCCCCATGTCGCGGTGGGTGAGCTTGAACCACGCTCGCGCGAAAGCGTCGGCGAACTGGTCGGGGTTGGCCAGAAAGCGCCGAGAGATCTTCTCGTAAGCCGGGTCCAGCCGCAGCGCCAGGTCGGTGGTCAACATGGTGGGCGCGTGGCGCCGAGAGGCATCGTGCGCATCAGGGATGGTGCCGGCGCCCGCACCGCCCTTGGCCACCCACTGGTGGGCACCGGCCGGGCTCTTCGTCAGCTCCCACTCGAAGCCGAACAGGTTCTCGAAGAAGTTGTTGCTCCATTGGGTGGGCGTGGTGGTCCAGGTGACTTCCAGGCCGCTGGTGATGGTGTGGCCCCCTTTGCCAGTGCCAAAGCTGTTCTTCCAGCCAAAGCCCTGGTCTTCGAGGCCCGCTGCTTCAGGCTCGTCCGCCACATGTGACGAAGGGCCTGCGCCATGGGTCTTGCCAAAGGTATGGCCGCCCGCGATCAGCGCCACCGTCTCTTCATCATCCATGGCCATGCGGCTGAAGGTGTCACGGATGTCAAAAGCCGCGGCGATGGGATCGGGGTTGCCGTCCGGGCCTTCAGGGTTCACGTAGATGAGCCCCATTTGCACGGCGGCCAAGGGGTTCTCAAGCCGGCGAGAGTGCTCGTCGCCATCGGCATCGTCATCGGCCGGCAGCACGCCACCGTTTTTGTCGACGCCCTCAGAACCATGGGCGTAACGGAGATCACCACCCAACCAGGTCGTTTCGCGGCCCCAATACACATCTTGATCGGGTTCCCACACGTCTTCTCTGCCACCGGCAAAACCAAAGGTCTTGAAGCCCATGGTCTCAAGGGCGACATTGCCGGTGAGGATCAGCAGGTCTGCCCACGAGATGGCTTGGCCGTATTTCTGCTTGATGGGCCAGATCAGGCGGCGAGCCTTGTCCAAGCTCACGTTGTCGGGCCAGCTGTTCAAAGGTGCGAAGCGTTGCTGGCCGCGCCCAGCACCCCCGCGTCCATCGCCAATGCGGTAGGTGCCTGCGCTGTGCCAGGCCATCCGGATGAACAGCGGGCCGTAGTGCCCAAAGTCAGCGGGCCACCAATCCTGTGAATCAGTCATCAGGGCAGCCAGGTCTTTCTTGACGGCGGCCAGATCGAGGCTCTTGAAAGCTTCAGCGTAGTCAAAGTTCTGCCCGAGAGGATCGGACTTGGCCGAGTGCTGATGGAGCAAGTCCACACGCAGTTGCTGGGGCCACCAATTCTGGTTGCTCGTGCCCGCGCCTGTGGTGTGGCTGAATGGGCACTTGGCCTCGGTCTTGTCGCTGCCCATGTGAAGGCTCCTCGTTGGGGGATGGAAGGAAGCCAAATTCTGTTGCCAAACCCCTGGCCGGCCGCCACAAATATCCTTATCGGCCCGATAGCCCCGCCTTGAACCACTGGGCCACCACGCCACGCTCTTCCTCGGTGATCCGCGTGGCGTTGTTCATGGGCATGGCGCGCAACATGACCACTTGCTGGTAGATCTGCTGCTGGTGCTTTGTGATGAGTTCGGGCGTGTGCAACATCACGCCCTTGTTGGCCAGATCGGCGTTGTGACACATCACGCAGCGCTGCTGGACAATGCCATTGACCTGTGACAGCAGGGGGCCCATCGGGGCGCTGACCACGGGGGCTGACGGCGCCTCAGCGGGCTTGGCCACGGCCGCCGGCCGAGGCGCGGGCGCCAGCCAGATGACCACGCCGAGCAACACCGCGCAGCCGGCGCCCGCCCAGTGCCAAGGTGCTGAGGTGCCCGCCACCTCGGTCTTGTGGCGGGCCACAAAGAAATGGCGGATCAAAGCGCCCGCCAGCATCAGCAGCACCAGTGCCAGCCAGTTGTGCTCGTGCGTGTAAACCCAGCTGTAGTGGTTGCTGAGCATGGCGATCAACACGGGCATCGTGAAATAGGTGTTGTGCACGCTGCGCTGCTTGCCACGTTGGCCATGCACTGGGTCGACCGGTTGGCCAGCCTTGATGGTCTCAACCACCGTGCGCTGCCCAGGGATGATCCAGAAAAACACGTTGGCACTCATAGTGGTGGCCATCATGGCGCCCACCAGTAAAAACGCAGCCCGACCAGCAAACAGCTGCGATGCCAGCCAGGCGGCCACGATTACCACGCCAAACACCAAGGCACCCACCAGGGCATTGCCCTCTGGCTTGCGGCCCACGGTGCGGCAGATCACGTCGTAAATGGCCCAAAAGCCCACCAGGAAGAGCAAGGCCGTGGTCACGGCGGCCATTGGCGTCCAGTTGAAGACTGACTTGTCGATCAGGTAGGTGCCGGCATTGAACAGGTACAGCACCGTGAACAAGGCAAAGCCGGTCAGCCAGGTTGAATAACTCTCCCAATAGAACCAATGTAGGTGCGCCGGCACCTTCTTGGGCGCGCCCAGGTACTTTTGCGGGTTGTAGAAACCGCCGCCGTGCACCGCCCACAACTCGCCGCCCACGCCTTTTTCTCTCAAGGCGGGATCCGGCGGTGGCGTCAGGCTGTTGTCCAGCCACACAAAGTAGAACGAAGAGCCAATCCAGGCGATGGCCACCACCACGTGGGCCCACCGCAGCAACAAGTTGGCCCAGTCCAGGGCGTAGTTCAGCCAGGGTGCCGCATCTGCAAACATCGATCAACTGCCTCGGTAAGTGGAGTAGGCCCAAGGGCTGACCAGCAACGGTACGTGGTAGTGCGCCGCGCCATCGGCGATGCCGAAGTCCAGGGGCACCTGGCCCAGAAAAGCAGGCTTGGGCAGATCGACACCCATCTGTCGGAAATAAGCCTCGACATCAAACACCAGGCGGTAGCGGCCCGGCACCAGGTCATGGCCGGACAGCAGTGGTGCGTCCAGGCGGCCATCGGCGTTGGTGCGGGCCTGCTTAATCAAGGCCCATTCACCCTGCATCACATACAAAGCCACCGACATGCCAGCGGCCGGGTGGCCGTGCACGGTGTCCAGCACATGGGTGGTCAGGCGTCCGGCTGGCGCGGAGGTCACGGGGGGATTGGGGTCGGTCATTGGAGCTGATTGTCCTGGCACGGCATGTGCCTTCGTGGAAGAGGCGTTGCAAGTCGCGGGCCGCCCTTGACAGATCAGCGCGGGCTTGCAGGCAATGCTTAAAACTGTATACACTTTACCCACGATGAGCGCTTCACGCAAGAACCTCCGGCTGACCAAGGTCGATGCCGACACCCTGACGGCCTTGGACCAGGCGTCCATGCCCGAGGGCGAGTCGTCGAGCACCGAACTCATCGTCGCGGCCGTGACGCGCGCCATCGTCGAACACCGGCTGCAGCCAGGCGCCAAGCTGGTTGAGCAAACCATCGGTGACCGCTTTGGCGTCTCGCGCACCATCGTGAGGCAGGCGCTGATCCGCCTGTCGCAACTCAAGCTGGTGCGGCTGGAGCCGGCGCGTGGGGCCTTCGTGGCCAAGCCATCCATTGGTGAAGCGCGGGAGGTTTTCGCGGTGCGCCGCATGGTTGAGCGCCAGATGCTGCGCGAGCTGGTTGAACAAGCCCGCCCGGTCGACATCAAACGGCTGAAGGCGCACCTGAAGGCCGAGCGCGAGGCCGTCAGCCGCATTGACGTGGCCACGCGCACCAAGCTGCTGTTCGATTTCCACGTGCGCCTGGCCGAGGTGCTGGGCAACCAGGTGCTGACCGAGCTGATCCAGGAGCTGGTGTCGCGTTGCTCGCTGATCACCCTGATGTACCAATCATCCGACGACGCTGGTGTCTCGAACGCCGAACACGTGGACATCCTGCGGGCCATCGAAGCGCGCGATGCCGACGAGGCCATCCGCCTGATGGAAGCGCACCTCAGCACCGTCGAACAACAATTGACCGAACACCCCCGCGTCCCCCAGTTCACGCTGGCCGATGCCCTTCAAACATGACCGCCAAGCCCACAAACGCCCCCTATCCCCGCGACCTGATCGGGTACGGCCGCACACCTCCGCACGCCCGGTGGCCCGGTGGTGCGCGCATCGCCGTGCAGTTCGTGCTGAACTACGAAGAAGGCGGAGAGAACAGCGTGCTGCATGGCGACCCGGGCAGCGAACAGTTTCTCAGCGAGATGTTCAACCCGCCTGCATTTCCAGATCGGCACCTGAGCATGGAGTCGATCTATGAATACGGCTCGCGCGTGGGCGTGTGGCGCCTGCTGCGCGAGTTTGAGCAACGCCAGTTGCCGCTGACAGTGTTTGGCGTGGGCATGGCCTTGCAACGCCATCCGGAATTGACCAAGGCCTTTGTCGACCTGGGCCACGAGATCGCCTGCCATGGCTGGCGCTGGATCAGTTACCAGAACATCGACGAAGCCACCGAGCGCGAGCACATGACGCTGGGCATGCAGGCCATCGAACAACTCACGGGCCAGCGCCCGCTGGGTTGGTACACCGGCCGCGACAGCCCCAACACCCACCGCCTGGTGGCCGACCATGGCGGCTTTGAATACGACAGCGATTACTACGGTGACGACCTGCCCTTCTGGATGCCCGTCACCAAGACCAGCGGCGAGACCGTGCAGCAACTGATCGTGCCCTACACGCTGGACGTGAACGACATGCGCTTTTGCCTGCCGCAGGGCTACTCGCAGGCCGATGACTTCTTCACCTACCTGCGCGACACCTTTGACGTGCTCTATGCCGAAGGCGATCCCAACGGCGTCAACGAACCCAAGATGATGAGCGTGGGCATGCACTGCCGCCTGCTGGGCCGCCCCGGCCGCATCCGCGCCTTGCAACGTTTTCTGGATCACATTGAAGCGCACGACAAGGTCTGGGTGTGCCGGCGACTGGACATCGCGCGCCATTGGAAAGCGGTGCACCCAGCATGAGCCTCACCCTCGATCAGCTCAACACCGCCGACCAGGCCGGCTTCACCGCTTTGCTGGATGGCGTGTACGAACACTCGCCCTGGATCGCCGAGCAGGCCTGGGCGCAGCGGCCTTTCAAAACCTTGGCCCACTTGAAGTTCGCCCTGGCCCAGGTGGTACGCCAAGCACCCCAAGCTTCGCAACTGGGCCTGATCCGAGCCCACCCCGAGTTGGCGGGCAAGGCCGCCGTGGCCGGACAGCTCACGGCCGAATCCACCAACGAGCAAAGCAAGGCCGGCCTCACGCATTGCACCGCCGAAGAGTTTGCCCTGCTGCAACAGCTCAACCAGGACTACAACGCCCGCTTTGGCTGGCCTTTCATCATGGCCGTGCGCGGCCCGCGTGGCCAGGGCCTGAGCCGCTCGGCCATCATCGCCACCTTTCAGCGCCGCCTGGACAACCACCCAGACTTCGAGCTGGCCGAGTGCCTGCGCAACATTCATCGCATCGCCGAGATCCGCCTGAACGACAAGTTCGCCGTCAGCAACCTCAATGGCGAACTGGTGTGGGATTGGTGCGAAGCCCTGGCACAGCACACCGAAGGCATTGGCGACACGGCCGGCCAGTTGACCGTGACCTACCTGACCCCCGCCCACCAAGCCTGTGCCAAAAACTTGCAAACCTGGATGCACGACTGCGGCTTTGACGAGGTCAGCCAGGACGCCGTGGGCAATGTGGTGGGCCGCTACCAAGGCACCGACCCCGACGAACCCTGGCTGCTGACCGGCTCGCACTTCGACACCGTGCGCAACGGCGGCAAGTACGACGGCCGACTCGGTATCTTCGTGCCCATGGCCTGCGTGCGCCAGTTGCACCGCCGCGGCCAGCGCCTGCCCTTCGGCATCGAGGTCGTGGGCTTCGCCGAAGAAGAAGGCCAGCGCTACAAGGCCACCTTTTTGGGATCCAGCGCCTTGACTGGAGATTTCAATCCTGCTTGGCTGGACCTGGCCGACGCAGATGGCATCACCGTGCGCCAGGCCATGGTGGACGCCGGCCTGCCAGGCAAGCTCGACGCCATCCACGCCCTCAAGCGCGACCCTTGTCGTTACAAGGCCTTCGTGGAAGTGCACATCGAGCAAGGCCCCGTGCTTGACGAGATCGACATGCCGCTGGGCGTCGTCACGTCCATCAACGGCAGCGCGCGCTACAGCGGCGAAGTGATCGGCATGGCCAGCCACGCGGGCACCACGCCGATGGACCGCCGCATGGACGCCGCCGCCGCGGTGGCCAAACTCTTGCTGTACGTGGAACGCCGCGCCGGCCTCGACCTGGCAAGCCCGCACGGCCCCTCCGTGGGCACCGTGGGCGTGCTCAACGTGCCGCAGGGCTCGATCAACGTGGTGCCTGGCCGCTGCCTGTTCACTGTGGACCTGCGTGCCCCCAACAATGAACAGCGCGATGCCCTGGCCGCTGACATGGAAGGCGCCCTGAAAAGCATTTGCGAACGGCGCGGCGTGCATTACAAGCTGGAGCGCACCATGACCGCCGCAGCCGCCCCCAGCGATCCCGCCTGGCAAGCCCGCTGGGCCCAGGCGGTTCAAGCCACCGGCCTGCCTGCCTATACCCTGCCCAGCGGCGCCGGCCACGATGCCATGAAGCTGCACCAGGTCATGCCGCAGGCCATGCTCTTTGTGCGCGGTGGCAATGCCGGCATCAGTCACAACCCTTTAGAGACCATCACCAGCGACGACGCCCAACTGTGCGTGGACGCCTTCATGCATCTGCTGGAAAACCTATGACAACCGCTGCTGACTACCAGGCCCTGGATGCCTGGATCGACACTCACTTCGATGAAGAAGTGCGTTTTTTGCAAGCCCTGGTGCAGGTGCCCACCGACACCCCCCCCGGCCACAACACACCCCACGCCGAGCGCACGGCCGAACTGCTGCAAGGCTTCGGCTGGCAGGCAGAGCAACACGTCGTGCCCGAATCCGAAGTGCGCCAATACGGCCTGACCAGCCTGACCAACCTCATCGTGCGCCGCCACTTCACCGAAGGCGGCCTCACCGTGGCCCTCAATGCCCATGGCGATGTGGTGCCCCCCGGCGAGGGCTGGACCCACGATCCCTACGGTGGTGATGTGATTGACGGCAAACTCTACGGCCGCGCCAGCGCCGTCAGCAAGAGCGACTTTGCGACCTTCAGCTTTGCCCTGCGCGCACTGGAAGCCCTCGCCGCGCAAGCTGGCGCACCCACGCTCAAAGGCGGTGTCGAACTGCACTTCACCTATGACGAAGAGTTTGGTGGCGAGATGGGCCCCGGCTGGCTGCTGCGCCAGGGCCTGACCAAGCCCGACCTGTTGATCGCCGCCGGCTTCAGCTACGAGGTGGTCACTGCCCACAACGGCTGCCTGCAGATGGAGGTGACGGTGCATGGCCTGATGGCCCACGCCGCCATCCCCCACACAGGCATCGATGCCCTGCAAGGCGCCACCGTCGTCCTCAATGCCTTGTACGCGCAAAACGCGATCTACAAGGCCACCACGTCCAAGGTGCCCGGCATCACGCACCCCTACCTGAACGTAGGCCGCATTGAAGGCGGCACCAACACCAATGTGGTCCCGGGCAAGGTGGTGTTGAAGCTGGACCGCCGCATGATCCCGGAGGAAGACCCGGTCGCGGTCGAAGCTGACATCCGCCGCGTGATCGCCGACGCCGCCGCCACATTCCCAGGCATCACGGTGGATGTGAAGCGCCTGTTGCTGGCCAAATCTTTGCAACCGCTGCCAGGCAACGCACCCTTGGTGAACGCCATCCAGAAACACGGCCAAGCGGTGTTTGGGCAAGCCATTCCGACCATGGGCACGCCCCTGTACACCGATGTGCGCCTGTACTGCGCGCAAGGCATCCCGGCCGTGATCTATGGCGCTGGTCCGCGCACCGTGTTCGAGTCCAATGCCAAACGCGCCGACGAACACTTGGTTTTGGAGGACCTGCGCAAAGCCACCAAAGTGGTGGCCAGGACCTTGCTGGATCTGCTGACCGAGAATGCAGTTTTTGACCAGCCCCAGGGAACCTGATGTTCAGCGAGTTGCAACCAACTGCCGTGTGGGCGCATTTCGCCACGCTGTGCCGGATTCCGCGCCAATCCAAGCAAGAAGCCGCCTTGCGCGACCACCTGCGCGACTGGGCCATCGCCCGCAACCTGCCCACCCAGGTCGACGACGCCGGCAACCTGATCGTCCGCAAGCCGGCCAGCCCTGGCCGCGAGCGTGTGCCAGGCATGGTGCTGCAAGGGCACCTCGACATGGTCTGCCAGAAGAACAGCGACTGGCCGCACGACTTCTCGCGCGATCCGATCAAACCAGTGCTGCGTGATGGCTACCTGGTGGCCGAGGACACCACCCTGGGCGCGGACAACGGCATCGGCGTGGCCATGATCCTGGCGGTGCTTGAAGACCCAGCGCTGACTCATGGCCCGATCGAAGCCTTGTTCACCGTGGACGAAGAGGCGGGCATGGGCGGCGCGCAAGGGCTGGCCCCCGGTGTGCTGCAAGGCAGCGTGATGCTGAACCTGGACACCGAGGAGTGGGGCGAGTTCTACCTGGGCTGCGCCGGCGGCATGGATGTGAATGTGTCGCGGCCGGGGCAGGCCCAGCCATTGCCAGCGGGCCATGAAGCCTGGCGGTTGTCACTGCGCGGTTTGCGCGGCGGCCACTCGGGCGTCAACATCCATGAGGAGCGCGGCAACGCCATCAAGTTGCTGGTTCGCGTTCTGCAGGGCCTGGGCAAACGCCAGCCCATGCTCTTGTCCGAACTGCGGGGCGGCACAGCACGCAACGCCCTGCCCCGCGAAGCTTTCGCCACCGTGGCCCTGCCCGCTGGACGGGGCGCCGACCTGCCCGGCGACATGGCACGTTGGCAAAGCCTGTTGAACCAAGAGCTGGCCGGCGTGGAAGCAGGCCTGCAACTGAGCGCCCAAGCCACCAACGCCACCCATGTGCTGTCGGCGCAAGACCAATCCACCTGGCTGAACACCCTGCACGCCAGCCCCCACGGTGTGCGGCGCATGAGCCAGCGCGTGCCCGGTGTGGTCGAAACCTCGAACAACCTGGGCATGGTGGATTTGAAGCCCGATGGCGGCACGTGCAATTTCATGGTCCGCTCACTGCTGGACAGCGGCAGCCAGGCCTTGGCCGATGAGATCGTCAGCCTGTGGGCCCTTTCAGGCACGGTGGCCGAATCAAACGGCCAGTACCCCGGCTGGACGCCCAATCCCGACTCGGCCCTGCTGAAGCTGTGTCAACAGGTTTACCGCAGTGAGTTCAAGGCCGAATCGAGCGTGCAGGTCATCCATGCGGGCTTGGAATGCGGGATCATCGCGGCCAAGTACCCGGGCCTGGACATCGTCTCATTCGGCCCCACCATCCGGGGGGCGCATGCCCCTGGCGAATCAGTGGACGTGGCCTCCGTGGCGCGGACCTGGCAATTGCTGACGGCGATCCTGGCGGCGCACGCGTGAAGCCTGCGCGGCTGGCGTGCGAGCGGTGCCTGCGCCCTGACAGCACCTGCATCTGCCACTGGGTCACGCCCACCCTGACAGACACCGAGGTGCTGATCCTGCAGCACCCGCTGGAAATGACCCAGGCCAAAGGCAGCGCGCGCTTGCTGCACCTGAGCTTGCCACGCAGCCGCATGGTCATTGGGGAATGGTTTGACCCGCCAGCGCTGCAGGCCTTGCTGCAACCAGACCAGCGCATCAGCGTGCTGCTGTACCCGGGTGATGAGGAAGAAGCTCAGGCTGCCCCGGTGCCAACCGATCCCAGCCAGATCCGATTGGTGGTGCTGGACGGCACGTGGCGCAAAAGCCGCAAGATGCTGCACCTGAACCCTGCTTTGCGCCAACTGCCGCGCCTGGCATTGCATGCGCCCCCGCCCTCGCAATACCTGATCCGCAAGGCACATCGCCCACACCAGCTCTCCACGCTGGAGGCCACCTGCCTGGCACTGCAGCAACTGCAACCCGAACCCGCTGGCCGATTTGCGCCATTGTTGGCGGCCTTTGCCGGTTTCGTGGCCAGCCAGAGACGCTGAATCCAGCCATCCTGGCGCAGGCTTGTGGTCTACTGGCCAGGTGGACAGTTGTGTTGTGCTGTAGGTTGTGCCCGTTGCCGCCCCGTCCACTGGCGGCCTGTGTTCAAGACATCCATGCATCTGGATTCACGCCATGATCAACTTCGTGCCACGAAGTGCCAGTACACGCAAGATCTGGGCTTTCAAGCGCGGCGCAGGCTCATCCCATCCGCCTGCCACCTGGAGCATCCGCAGCAGCCTCGCCCTGCTGGCCATGGCCTGCATCCTGCCTGGCGCCTTGATGTCCACGTACTTCATCGTGTCGGATTACCAGCAGCAAAAAGCGCGGGCGGTCCAAAATGCCATCGCCACGGCACGCGCGGCCACGGCCAACCTGGACCGCGACATTGCCAGCATCGAATCAGGGCTCCACGTGCTGGCCACATCGGCCGCACTCAACACCCCTGACCTGCGCGCTTTTCACCAACAGGCCAAGCAGGCCCTGCCCTTTCAAAACATCACCAACTACGTCTTGACCGACGCCAGCGGGCGACAGCAAGTTAACACCATCTTGCCGGTCGACGCCGCCTTGCCCAAAGTGGTGACGCCTCAATTGCTCCAGGTCTTTACCAACGGCGCCACGGTGTTGACCGACGTGTTCATCGGGCCCGCCACAGGCAAGCCCATCCTGGCCATTGGCGTGCCCGTCAAGCGCAACGGGCAGATCATTTACGGCCTGAATGCTGGGATCTTTCCCGAACGCGTGGCCAACGTCCTGCTGGCCCAGCGACTGCCACCCCACTGGATCGGCGTGGTGCTTGATAGCCAAGGCAAGGTGATCACCCGCACGCACGAGCTGGCCCGCTTTCAAGGCAAATCCGCGGTGCCCGACCTGGTTCGCATGGTGCGAGAGCAGCGTGAGGGCGTGCTGGAGACCACCACCCTGGATGGCATCCCCGTGATCACGGCGTTCAGCCGCTCCAGAATCTCCGACTGGAGCGTGGCCGTTGGCGTGCCCAAGGCCAGCCTGAATGCAGGCTTGAAGGAATCCTTGATCAAACTGCTGATCGTGAACACGCTGCTGTCGGCGGCCGCGATGTGGCTGGCATGGCGGCTGGCCCTGGCCAAGGTGGTACACCCCGCCCACCGCCTGCTGGCGCGCATGGGCAGCCTGTCGCGCGGCGTCGACCCGGGCCCCCCTTCCAACGCCGTGACCAGCCGCGAGTTCGTGGCCCTGGAGCAAGGCTTTTCCGAGATGGGCGAACGCCTGCGCCAGCACGAGCAAGAGCGCCGCGCCAAGGTGGCCGCTGAGGCCGCCAATCAGGCCAAAACCGATTTCTTATCGCGCATGAGCCACGAGCTGCGCACGCCCTTGAACGCCGTGCTGGGTTTTGCCCAGGTGCTGAAAATGAACACCGCCGATCCGCTCAGCACACGGCAACTGAGCATGGTCAACCAGATTGAATCATCCGGCCTGCATTTGCTGGAGATGATCTCCGACGTGCTGGATGTCTCGAAAATCGAGAGCGACTCGATTGACGTTTTCATTGAAGACGTGGACGTTCGCGCCCTGACCCGCGACTGCCTGCAAATGCTGACCACGCAGGCGCGCTCGGCTGGCGTTCACCTGGACACCATCACGCAAGACGGTGTGTCGCAGGTGCGCGCTGACCGTGTCCGCCTGAAGCAAGTGCTGCTGAACCTGCTCAGCAACGCGGTGAAGTACAACCGGCCCGGCGGCCGCGTCACCTTGATCCTGCAAGAGCATGAAGGGCAGTTGACGTTTCGGGTCAGAGACACGGGCCTGGGCATGACGCGGCAACAAGTCGAGCACTTGTTCGAGCCCTTCAACCGATTGGGCCGCGAGAACACCTCCACCCCGGGCACCGGCATCGGCCTGGTCATTTGCAAACGGCTGCTGACATTGATGGGCAGCAGTTTGAGCGTGCGCACGATCGAGAACGAAGGCAGCGAGTTCCGCTTCACCTTGCCGGCCAAGGCGTCCACCCCGGTAACGGCCCCCGAGCTGGATACACCGGCCCCGGGCGCGCACTCAGGCCAACGGCAAGTGCTGTGCGTGGAGGATCGCCCGACCAACCGCGACACCATGACCGCCATGCTGGCCCTGCGCCCTCAGATCAACCTGGTGTTTGAACATTCAGCACAGGCCGCCAAGGAACGAATGGCGCACGAAGCGTTTGACCTCGTGCTGCTGGACATGCAGTTGCCCGATGGCCATGGATTGGACCTGCTGGACTGGATGAACGAGAAAGGGCCGAAGCCCCGGCCGCCCGTGGTCATCGTGTCTGCGGAGGTCAACGCCGACAACTCTGCCCGGGCCGAACGGGCCGGCGCCCTGAGCTACCTTCACAAGCCCCTGGACTTGAAGCTCACGCTGGATATGCTGGACTCATTGCTGAACATCGACGCCGCAGGCAAGCAGCCCAGCTCCGACAAGCTTTGACGCACGGCCTCGTCCAGAGGCGTGTGGGGCTCCTCGCCAATCACTGAGCACAACTTGCGGTTATCCAGGCGCAAAGGCACTTGCCACAAATAGCGCATTTCCATGATCTCGCGCAACAAAGGCACCCAGGGTGAGGCCAGGTAGATCAGCCACCAGGGCACGCTCTTGATCGGCAAGCTGGGGTTGCCAGAAACCCGGCGGATTGACTCAGGCATCTCCATGCCGCGTGGCGTCCAATGCCCGGCAAAGTTGAAGGTGTCGAAAGCGGGCAAAGTGGATTGCACCTGAGCCAGGCGCACGATGGCCAAGGCCAGGTCGGGCAGGTAGGCCCAGGCGTGGCCCACGTCGGCACCACCGGGAAAGGTCACCGAGCGCAATGGGCGGTTTGGCTTGACCATCAAGGTAGAGAACCAAGAGCTGGGCGCGTGGCCACCAAAGAAGTCGCCCGCCCGCACCACCACTGAACGAACCCCATGCGTCTGCGCTGCTTGCTGCAGCATCTCCTCCATCTCCACCCGCACAGCACCTTTGCGCGTTTTGGGATGCTGAGGGGAACCTTCATCGACCAAAGGCCAAGCGTCGGGCCCGAAGTTATAGACGTTGCCGGGAAAAATCAATCGCGCACCGCTGCATCGGGCCGCCTCGATCGAATGGGCAAGCATGGGCAAAGCCAGCTCTCGCCAACGCGTGTACCGGGGTGGGTTCGCACCGTGGAAAATGCAATCAACGCCCTGGGCCGCCATGACTACGTCAGCTTCGTTCATGGCATCCCCGACCCGCCATTCAACGCCAGCCAATGCGGCTTGTGCGGGCCGCAACTGTGCGACCGAAGGTGGATGGCGGGCCAGGCCACGCACCCGCCAACCATGGGCTAAAAAAGCCTGAGCCACTGCGCCGCCAAGGCCACCCGTGGCGCCAATCACCAAAACTGTTTGCATCATCTGAGTACCTGTTGGTGGTTGGGATGATCGAGATCGTAGGCAGCGCGATGCCAAACGTAAATTAGCCATCTTCGTTGATCTGATATACATTTTTGCATGGATGGAAAACACATTGACTGGAGCTTGTACCGATCATTTCTGGCGGTGATGCGCGAAGGCAGCTTGTCGGCCGCGGCCCGCGTCTTGGGCATGACCCAACCCAGCATTGGCCGCCACATGGATGCCTTGGAGCAAGCCCTGGGCGTGACCTTGTTCATCCGGGCCCAAGCGGGGCTCTCGCCCACCCCCGTGGCCACCGAGTTGTTGGAGGCGGTCGAAACCATGGCTGCCGCCGTTCAGCAGGCGGCGCGCGTGGCCTCGGGTGGGAAGGAAGAAGAGTGCGGCACCGTGCGCATCACCGCCAGCCAGATCATGGGCGGAGAAGTGCTGCCTGCACTGCTGACCCAGTACCGTGAGCAACACCCGCAAGTCACCATCGAATTGGTGCTGACCAACAAAAGCGAAGACCTGCTCAAGCGCGAGGCGGACATCGCGGTGCGCATGATCCGCCCCATCCAACAAGCCTTGCTGGCCAAGCGCCTTGGCCGGGTCGACATCGGCATGTATGCCCACCAGCGCTACGTGAAAGCCCATGGCCTGCCCAAAAGCCTGCCGGAGCTTCGCCACCACACCCTGATCGGCGCAGACCGGGATCCCACCATCGCAGCGCTGGCGCAGCAGATCGGGCTGCCGGTATCACGGGATGATTTTGCCTTTCGCACTGACAGCGATCTGGCGCAGCTGGCCGCCTTGCGGGCCGGCATGGGCATCGGCGGCTGCCAGATGGGCGTGGCCCGGCGGGACCCAGCCTTGGTGCCGGTGCTGCCTGAGGTGATGGTGTTCAGCCTGGACATGTGGCTGGTGACCCACTCTGGCTTGAAATCCAACAAACGGGTGATGGGCTTGTTCCGCTTTCTGAGCGAAGCGCTGGGCCGGTATGCGCAATCCAGCCTTCGGCACGCTGCAACGCCTTGATGCCCACTCGTGCGCGATACTTGCACATGGCCCCACCCACCTCGCAACACACGATGGATGCCCCATGAACAAGCGATTTAAGCGCACAAGCCTGGCCCTGCTGGCCTCTTCGGCCTTGCTGTGCACTCCTTTGAGCCAAGCCGCAGAAAAGTTCGTCTACGTCACAAACTGGTATGCCCAGGCCGAACACGGCGGCTTCTACCAAGCCCAGGCCACGGGCCTGTATACCAAAGCCGGCCTGGACGTCACTTTGAAGATGGGCGGGCCACAGGTCAACATCATGCAATTGATGCTGGCCGGCCAGGCCGATTGCGTGATGGGCTATGACGTGCAAACCATCCAATCGTGGGAGCAAGGCATCAAGGCCGTGACCGTGGCCGCCGCTTTCCAGAAAGACCCGGTGGTACTGATCGCCCACCCTGACGTCAAGCAGTTGCCCGAGCTGAAAAGCCGCACCTTGCTGATTGGCAGCGCCGGCATGGTGACCTACTGGCCTTGGCTCAAAGCCAAGTTCGGTTTTGCCGACAGCCAGATGCGGCCTTACACCTTCAACATCCAGCCCTTTCTGGCCGACAAGAACATCGCGCAACAAGGCTACCTGGCGTCTGAGCCCTTTGCCATATTGAAGGAAGGCAAGCTCAAACCCAGCGTGTTCATGCTGGCCGACGAAGGTTGGCCTCCCTATGCCACAGCCGTGGTCTGCATGGACAAGACTTTGAAAGAGCGACCCAAGGCGGTGGCGGCCTTCGTCAAGGCCTCCATGGAAGGTTGGAAAAGCTACCTGACGGGTGACCCTTCACCCGCCAACACGCTGATCAAGAAAGACAACCCCAACATGACCGATGAGCAACTGGCCTACGGCATTGCCACCCTGAAAGACACCGGCACGGTGATGGGCGGCGACGCGGCCAAGCTGGGTATCGGCATCATCACCGACCAGCGCATGAAGCAGACCTATGACATGCTGGTCAAGCACAAGCTGGTGGACCCGGCCAAGGTGCCGCTCAAACAAACCTACCGGACCGATTTCATCGCCCCGGCCAAGGTCATGCCCTGAGCCCCAAAGCGCACCGGTTTGAGCATGCACTCAGCGATCGACGTACAGGGGGCCACGCAGGTCTACCCCAATGGCACCCAGGCCTTGCTGCCCGTGAACCTGTCAGTGGCTGAAGGCGAATTCGTCACCTTGCTGGGCCCCTCGGGTTGCGGCAAGAGCACCTTGCTGCGCATGGTGGCGGGGTTGCTGTTGCCCACGCAGGGTGGCGTGGTCGTGCAAGGCAAACGCTTGTCGTTCGTGTTCCAGGAGGCCACCTTGATGCCCTGGGCCAACGTGCAGGCCAATGTGCGCTTGCCCCTTGACCTGGCCCATGTGCCCCGGCCGCAGGCCGATGCGCGTGTCGCACGTGCGCTTTCATTGGTGGGGCTGCAAGGTGCCGCCGGGCAACGGCCGCGCGAGCTGTCGGGCGGCATGCAGATGCGCGTGTCCATCGCACGGAGCTTGGTGACCGAACCACAGATCTTGCTGATGGACGAGCCGTTTGGCGCGCTGGACGAGATCACACGCCAAGGGCTGGACGATGAACTGCTGAAGCTTTGGCGGGCCCAGGGCTTGAGCGTGGTGTTCGTGACGCACTCGATCAGCGAAGCGGTGTACCTGTCGCAGCGCGTGGTCGTCATGGCGGCGCACCCCGGCCGCATCGTGGACGAAATCAGCATCGGCGCGCCCTATCCGCGCGGTGATGATTGGCGCGCCAGCTCGGCCTTCCACACGCTGGAGCGGCACCTTCGCCAATGCCTGAGCGATGCCTCGAAGGCGGCAGCATGAGTTCCGCCTCTCGCCGTGAACCCATCCTGCGCCTGGCCCTGCCCTTGCTCGCGGCTGCATGCCTGCTGGGCATGTGGCAGGCTTATGTCACCTGCTTTGAAGTGCCGGCCTACCTGGTGCCGTCACCCTGGTTGATCGCCCAGACCCTGGTGGCCGACTGGGCCCTGCTGGGCCCCGCCCTGCTGGTGACCTTGAAGATCACCCTGCTGGCATTCGGCGCCTCGGTCTTGATCGGCACCCTGATCGCCTTTTTGTTCGTGCAAAGCCGCTGGATTGAGGCCGCGTTTTTTCCTTATGCGGTGCTGCTGCAAGTCACGCCCATCGTGGCCATTGCCCCGCTCATCATCATCTGGGTGAAAGACCCGACCTGGTCGATGGTGGTGTGCGCCACGCTGGTGGCCTTGTTCCCGATCATCGCCAACACGACCACCGGCCTGCGCAGCATCAATCCGGGGCTGGCCGATTACTTCAGACTGCAGGGAGCGAGCCGCTGGCAATTGCTGCTGCGCCTGCGCATCCCAAGTGCCCTGCCCTTTTTCATGGCCGGGCTGCGTATCTCGGGCGGCCTGTCCTTGATTGGTGCGGTGGTGGCCGAGTTCGTGGCAGGCACCGGCGGCACGGGCACCGGGCTGGCCTACCAGATCCTGCAATCGGGCTACCAGCTCAATATTCCGCGCATGTTCGCTGCGCTGGTGCTGATCACCTTGACGGGCATTGGCCTGTTCGCCGCGCTGGCTGCCCTGACACGGGGGGTGTTGAGTGGCTGGCACGAGTCGGCCCGGCCACTACACTGAGCACCTTGCACTGAACTTTGTAGTTGTTGCCCATGAGCTGGCTTGGCCACCTGACCCTGGATTACCGCCTTGATGGCCAGCGCACCATCGCCCACGATCTGCACCACGGGCCACTGCGCGTGTTGCAGCGCCTTTACCCTGAAGGCGATGCCGTTTGCCACCACGTGCTGGTGCACCCCCCAGGCGGCATAGCAGGCGGTGACGTGCTGGAGATCCAAGCCAACCTGGCCTCGGGCAGCCATGCCCTGATCACCACACCGGGGGCCACCCGCTTTTACCGCAGCGCTGGCGAGCTGGCGCAGCAATCATTGATTGCCAAGGTGGCCGAAGGCGCGCGGCTGGAATGGCTGCCTTTGGAGACCATCGCCTACCGGGGTTGCCGCGCCGAAAACCGCATGCGTTTCGAGTTGGCGCCTGGCGCCGAGATGATGGGATGGGACGTGCTGGCCCTGGGTTTGCCGGCGGCGGGCGAGCTGTTCGATGACCCGGCCCATGCCGGCGGCCACTACACCCAGAGCATCGACCTGCCTGGCGTCTGGCTGGAGCGCGGCACTGTCAAGGCCAACGACCATCGCTTGCTGGACAGCCCATTGGGTTGGGCGGGACACCGGGTGATGGCCACCCTGTGGTTTGCCACCGGCCAGGCCATGCCGAGCGCGCGTCGCGATGCCTTGCTGGATGGTGCCCGGGCCTTGATCGATGAGCATGCCTTGAAAGCGCATGCCGGCTGCACCAGCCCGCACGGTGAGGTGGTGGTGCTGCGCGTGCTGGCGAATCGCGTGGAGCCCGCCATGCAATTGCTCACCGAGGTGCGGGCCTGTTGGCGTGATGTGGCTTGGCAAATGGCGGCCTGCCCACCACGGGTCTGGAGGACCTGAGCCCTGGCCAGTCAGCCGATACGCTCCAGGTCGCGGGCCATGGTCATGGTTGATGCCTTGGCGCCGAAAAGACCCGCCGCCTTTTCGTCCATGTGACCTTCCCCTTGGGGTGCCAAGGGGTCATCGGCTTCCTCATCGTCACCGTCGGGGCCATTGCTGAGGCCCATCACCGGCAAGGGGTCGATGGAACGCCAGGCCGGCGTGCTGATCATCAGGCTGGCCAGCAGGCCCGACATGCGTGCGGCCCACCAAACAGCCCCCACCGAGACGACCGCGCCCGAAGTCTGCACGGCCACTTTCTGCACCTTGACCAGTTGGTCATCCGGCGTCTCTGCGAAGTTCAATGAGGCGGCGTGTGCGCCACCGTGGTCAGAGCTGGCGTTCAAGGACAGGTTCAGGCCTAGGCCACCCGACCCGTCCTCAATGGGCTTCATGCCACTGATCGAGGCCATGAAAGCCCGACCCGCGTTGAATGCCAGGTCCAGTCCCCCAAGATCCAGGCGGAAATTAAAGCTCTGTCCCTGATAAGCCCCATTGAAGGACGAGGTGCTGGCATAGCGAGCCAGCGCGCCACCCGCCCCTGACGAACCATTCGATGAATTTGAGGCACCCGAGGGTGGCAACTCGGACAGGTCACCCCGATCACCGATGTTGTCACCGGCGCCTTGCTCCGCGCCAGGGGTGGTCACCACAACCGGGTCAGGGATGGGATCGATCGTTGGCGGTGTGACGGGGGTTGTGGTGTCAGTCTCCGAACCAGCATCAATGGGAGTCGACGGTGTGGTGGGGGTGCTGGTCCCCGAGCCTGGATTGACGATGATCACCTCCTCAACCGGCGGGTTCGCCACCGAGATCACCACCGTTCGGAGGCCGCTTTGCAGCTGGCCGTCAAACGCCACGTAGGTGAACTGGTCCATGCCCGAGAACCCGGCTGCCGCCTGGTAGTGCAGGCTGCCATCGCCGAGGACGGTCAGTTGGCCATGCGTCACGCTGTCCATGACTTGCACCGTCAAGGTGTCGCCGTCCAGGTCCGTGGCGGTGCTCAGCAGGATGCTGGTATCCATGGTGACCGAAGGACTGGCCGACATGAGCATGCTGCCTGCGCCCAGCAGCGGCGCGTCGTTGACATTGGCCACAGTTGTGCTGGAAGCGCTGGGCATTGACTCGGCCGTTCCGTGCTGGTCTGTGTAGGTGGCCAGGACGCGGATCTGAGCGCCCACATCGGACTGAGACAAGGCGTAGGTGGTGCCTGTGAGGCCCGTGTCCACGCCATTGCTCAGCCAATGGTAGGTGACGGAGCCCAAGCCATCGGCATCGGCCATGCTGTGGCTGGCGGTCAAGGTCTGGCCTTGGGTGGGTGTACCGCTGATGGTCACCGCACCGGTCGGGTTGTCGTTGACATTGGCGGTGGCCCCTGTGGCGGCGCTGGTCACGCCTTCGTTGGCACCACGGTCATCGGTGTAGGTGGCTTGAACCGAGATGGCCGAGCCCACATCCGCTTCGGTCAGAACGTAGATGTTGCCCGTGCTGCCGGTGTCCACGCCGTCGCGCAGCCAGTGATAAGTGATGGTGCCAAGCCCATCAGCATCGGCCAGGTTGTTGGTGGCCGTCAGGGTCTGACCTTGGGCGGCCGTGCCGGTGATGGTGACGGCCCCGGCGGGCAGATCATTGACGTTGGCCACAGCGGTGGTGGCGCCGCTGGTGATGGCCTCTGGTGCGCCATGGGCATCGGTGTAGGTGGCGACCGCCGTGATGACCGCGCCAACGTCAGATTCAGACAGCACGTAGGTGGTGCCCGTGCTGCCGGTGTCCACGCCGCCACGGTACCAGTGGTAGGTGATGGTGCCCAGGCCGTCGATGTCGGCGATGCTGTTGCTGGCTGTCAGCGTCTGGCCTTGCGTGGCTGTGCCGCTGATAGTCACAGATCCCGTTGGTGCATCGTTGACGTTGGCCACTGCAGCGGTGGCCGCGCTGGTCACTGATTCGGACGTGCCATGCGCATCGGTGTACGTGGCCACCGCCGTGATGACCTCGCCCACGTCAGACTCAGACAGCATATAGGTCGTGCCAGTCGATCCCGTGTCCACGCCGCCACGGTACCAGTGGTAGGTGATGGCGCCCAGGCCATCGATATCCGCCAGGTTGTCGCTGGCCGTCAAGGTCTGGCCTTGCGTGGCCGTGCCGTTGATGATCACCGCGCCCGTGGGCGCATCGTTGACATTGGCCACCGCCGCCGTGGCCGCACTGGTCACCGATTCGCCCGTGCCATGCGCGTCCGTGTACGCAGCCACCGCCGTGATGACAGCACCCACGTCAGACTCAGACAGCACATAGGTCGTGCCAGTGGAGCCGGTGTCCACGCCACCACGGTACCAGTGGTAGGTGATGGCGCCCAGGCCGTCGATGTCGCCAATGTTGTTGCTGGCCGTCAAAGTCTGACCTTGCGTGGCCGTCCCGCTGATGCTCACGGAGCCTGTCGGAGCATCATTGACGTTGGCCACGGCGGCGGTGGCCGCACTGGTCACCGATTCGGTGGTGCCATGGGCATCGGTGTAGGTGGCCACCGCCGTAATGACCGCACCCACGTCCGATTCGCTCAGCACATAGGTCGTGCCCGTGGAGCCGGTGTCCACGCCACCACGGTACCAGTGGTAGGTGATGGCGCCCAGGCCGTCGATGTCGCCAATGTTGTTGCTGGCCGTCAGCGTTTGC
>PNKV01000001.1 GCA_013822685.1 Leptothrix sp. (in: b-proteobacteria) | reverse complement strand
CGGGGCGATTCACGGCGCTGTTCCTGGTGGTGGCGGTTTGCATACCTTGCGCATGGATCTGGCTCCTGCCCAATGACATGCTGGGCTTCGGCAAGAGCGTGGTCGCCGTGGTGCTGTTCCTCTCCAATCTTCATTTCAAGAGCGAGAGCGGCTATTTCGACACGGCCGTGGAACTCAAGCCCTTGCTGCACACGTGGAGCCTGGCGGTGGAGGAGCAGTACTACCTGTTCTTTCCGCTGTTCATGGTGATGGCCTGGCGGCTGGGCAGGCGGCGGATGTTCGCCTTGCTGCTTGTGGTCGCGATCTGGAGCTTGCTTGCCGCGCAATGGGGGCAGGCCAGCAAACCGGCGGCAACTTATTTTTTGCTCTCGACTCGCGGATGGGAGTTGCTGATTGGGTCGTTCACGGCGTTTTACGCGGCCAAGTGGAAGCCGCTCGAGCACGGCCGCTGGCTCGGTGAGGTGGGCAGTCTGGCTGGTTTGCTCATGCTGGCTTATGCCATCTTCGCTTTCGACAAAGCCACGCCATTCCCGGGTTTTTATGCCTTGATGCCGACTTTGGGCACGGCCTTGATCATCGTTTTTTCAGCGCCGCGAACGCTGGTGGGCCGGCTTTTGGGCAGGCCATTGTTTGTGCAGCTCGGGCTCATTAGCTACAGCGCTTACCTGTGGCACCAGCCGTTGCTGGCGTTTGCCAGGTACAGGAGCCTGCTTGAGCCGAGCCAGGCTGTGTTGCTGGCGTTGTGCTTGGCGGCCTTGGTGCTGGCTTATCTCAGCTGGCACTTTGTGGAGGCGCCCTTCCGGCAAAAGGACAGGTATACGCGCCGCCAGATCTTTGTTTTTTCGCTGGCAGGGTCGGCTGCCTTGCTGGCTTGCGGTGGGCTTGCTTGGGCCTTTCACGGTTTTGAAAACCGCGCGGTGGCCGCGCATCTGCCGCGTGACTATTTTGCCCGGAGCTGGATCAAGCACGGCGGCATCACCGGCGTCGATGGGCGTGCCTGCATTTCGGAAGAGGGCAGCTTGTGCCGGGTGTATGCCTCGCCCGGGCGTCGCAAGATCTTGTTGGTGGGTGATTCGCACAGTGCCGATTTCACTTCGGCGTTCAGGTGGTTCACGCAAAGCCGCCAGATGGATGCCTGGCAGATTTCAGTTGGCGGCTGTGCGTACATTCCGGCGCATGCTGAGCGCCACAACGGGGATTGCGGCCGAGCCAGGAAGCTGGTCGAAGACGCCGTGGACAGCGTCAAGTTTGACGAGATATTCGTGGTGACCAACATGGACGACCACATGGACCATGTCTCCAACGATGACCGGCGCCTGAACATGGACGCCTTCATGGGCTTGCTCTCCAGGATGCTAGGCAGTGGCGCCAAGGTCACCTATTTCACGCCGCGCCCTGATTTCAACGCCAGCCCCACACGCGCCGCCGCACTGGATCAGTTTCAGGACTTGAAGGTGATGCGCAGGCTCAGCCGGGACTATGTCGCGAACAGGGTGGCCGAGTTGGCTGTGGATCACCTTGCGCTGCGGGTGTTCGATCAATATGGGGTTCTGATCAGAGCCGGCTGTGGTGATGTCGATTGCTTCAACGGCCACACGCCAGAGCTGGTGCCGCTGTACCGGGATGCTGGCCACCTGACCTCCGATGGCGCGAAGGTGGTGTTCGATGCTTTGGCAGCGAGCCTTGTCTCCACCAACGCATCTACCGGTTTGATGAAGTAGGTCGACGCCGATGTGCGGTCGTCGACGCGGGCCACCCGGCTCGTTAACTGGGCACCGTGACGTGGTAGGCTCGCCGCTTCTTTTCGTGGACGCTTGCAGATTGATCAAATGTTCGGCTCGCTGAAGACAGCCCGAGACCTCTGGAAATTCCGCCTGCGAATGGGATTCGCGCTGCGCGAGCCGGTGCCGGTCACGGCCGCGTCGCCGCAAGAGCTCGATCACTTGGTGGACTTGCAAACCGCGCACTGGCAAGGTCATCCGCCGTTGGGTGGGGCAGCCGCGGAGCATTTTCTGCGTGATTTGAACGGCCGATCAATCAGCGCTTTCGTGTTCTCAGTTCGCGGCCGCGACGTGCGGCTGTGGGACAAAGGCAGCTTTTCATTCCCCCCGGAGAATGAAGCCGCCGGCCGTCAAGAGCAGCAAATTTTCCTGAAGCGGGCGCGGCTGTATCAGGCCTTCATCCAAGCCGTACTGGCTCGCAGTAGCCTGGAACTGTCCTTCGATTTCGCACTGGACGTCACTGACATTCCAGAGGATGCCACTGAGCTGCCCATCTTCGGCTTCCAGAAGCTGCGCGGCGGGCATCAGCTGCTACTGCCGGACGTCGATTTCTTTCACAGCAAGTGGTACCTGATCGACCGTGATGCCGTGCCCTATGAGGAGAAGACGGTCAGCGCGTGCTTCGTCGGTTCGTCGACTGGTGCCTTGCTCAGCGAAGAAGTCATCCTCAACCGGGAGACACCTCGTCTGCGGGCTGCGGCGCATTTCCACGGCCATCCGCTGATACTGTTCCGCATCGCCAATGCCGTGCAGTGCGTTTCGGAAGACGCGCGAGTGCTGCTGGAGAGCCAGCTGTACTTCGGTAGCCCGGTGGGCTGGCAGGACCAGTTGCGGCATCGTTTCCTGCTATCAATGGATGGCAACGGCGCTGCCTGTTCGCGCTTGGTCAAGGGGTTGCGGAGCAACAGCGCGGTCGTCAAGTTCGACTCTCCCTACGAACTGTACTATTTTCCTGCGCTTCAGCCTGGCAGCGACTTCCTGCTCGCCGAGGGCGACGCGGACGTGGAGCGAATCGTCGAGGCCGAGGTGGTGCGCCCTGGCGCCTTCAAGGAGGTGGCCGAAGCAGGGCAGCGGTTCGCGCAGAAGTACCTCACGATTCACAGTGTGATGGATTACACCGAGCGGCTGCTCGCGGCCTATGCCGCGCTCAGTCGACGCTGAGTCACGCCCCCCTAAGCTTGATGCCCAATCGACCGCCACGCTGCGGCACTGCTGCCCTTGTATGGGGATACTGGCTAGTCGCTTGCGGCCAGAGGCGCGATACGCGCATGCTCGACAAAAAGCGGTTTGCCTCTGATCAAACGCCAGACTTGGCTCAAGCCTGATTTCTTGCGCAATGCCGTCGTAGGCATTTGCGGCAGCGCTGCGAACCCCAGCCCGTTCAAGGTACGAACAGCCAAGGCCAGATCCGCCAAGTATGGCTTGTAAATGTGAGCCACCACGCCATCGGGCAGCTTGTAGCCGCCCACCAACCACACCTGCTGATCAGGCATCAGCCGGAGCTCATGGAAGTGATAGGCCACCGCATTACCACGCGGAAACCGGTTGACATTCCAGGGCGCCAGGAAGCGCTCCTTGTCCGCCAGCACATGCACGTCTTTCTCGAACAGCGTGGGCCACGCGTCCAGATACTTTTGATCCCCGAACTTGCCGTTCTCGGAGCGCGCGAAGCACCATTCGATGCAGCGGTCTTCCCACCATTGCCGAACCGTTTCACCGCCGTGGCGCGTGATCGTCAGGAACTGCACGCAATAGTGCCCGCTGGCCTCCGAGTGATCGTACTCGGGCGAATAGGCATGCTCCGTGATTAACACGGATTTGCCGCTTGCCTCGAACTCCTTGAACACAGGCGCGGGGGATTGCCGCAGCCACAAGTCGGCATCCAGGTAGGTGACGCGCTGTACCGAGGCATCGGCTTGGAACACGAACTTGAAGGAATAAGGTGTGAGCGTCCAGCAGTATTCGCCGGGGCCGCGCCCGGACTTGACGCCGCGCAAGCGATCGTCTTCCAGTTGGCTCAAGCGCAGGGGGCGGATGTGCGCATGCTGCAGCTGGGTCAGCAGGTCGCAGGCCTGGTCGTCCACGCAGACCACCCAAAGGGTGAATGGGTCGGCATGGCGCTTGAGCGATTCGTAGAGCGCCAGGCCTTGCGGCAGGAAGAGTCGGTCGAAGATGGTGACGTAGTGTTCCATCAGCAGCACATTGTCATTCATCAAAAAACGTTGACCGCGGCGATGACGGCCGCCACATCGGCGTCGCTCATCTGCGGATGGCAGGGGATACTGACGCAGGTGGCCGCATGGGCTTGTGCCTGGCCCAGGCCTTGCGGATCGCGGGGGATGTCCAGGCAGGGCGGCTGCTCGTGCACGGGTATGGGATAGTGGATGAGCGTCTGCACTTGCTGCGCGGCCATGTGCTTCTGGAAGGCCTCGCGCTCCGGGCAGTGGAGCACGAAGAGGTGGTAGACGTGCGCCGAGGGCTCTTGCGGCGCGGCCAGCAGCGTCACTTTGCTGGATGTGATGCCGCTGCGGTATTGCTGGGCGATGGCCTGGCGGCGGGCGGTGAAGCCGTCCATCCAGTCCAGGCGCACCTTCAGCAAAGCGGCCTGGACTTCATCGAGGCGGCTGTTGAGGCCCAGTTCAGGGTGGCTGTAGCGCACACTCTGGCCGTAATTGCGCAGCCTAGCGGCGCGCTCGGACAGGGCCGCATCGGCCGTGACCAGCATGCCGCCATCGCCCACGGCGCCGAGGTTCTTGGTGGGGTAGAAGCTGTAGGCGCCCGCGCGGCCGAAGGAGCCGGCCACCTGGCCGTTCAGACGAGCGTAGTGCGCCTGGGCACAGTCTTCGATCAGCTCGATGCCGCGCGCCTTGCACAGGGCCACCCATGCGGTCATGTCGCGCACCTGGCCGTACAAATGCACCAGCAGGATCGCCCGCGTCTTGGGCGTGATGCAGCGCTCGGCGCTGGCGATGTCCATCAGGCCAGTGGTGGTGTCGATATCGGCGAGGATGGGCTGCGCCCTGGCGCGGTGGATGCCGAGCACCGATGCGAAGGCCGTCATGGGCGTGGTGATGACTTCATCGCCCGGGCCGATATCCAGCGCGCGCAGGGCCACCTCGATGGCGTCCATGCCATTGCCGACACCGACGCCGTGCTGCACGCCGCACAGTTGCGCCCATTGGTGCTCGAAGTCCGTCAGCTCGTTGCCCAGCACATACCAGCCGGATTCGAGCACGCGCTCGACCGCCGCGAGCATGGCTTGCCGAATCTCCTTGGGCTCGGCCTTGAAGTCGTTCATGAGGATCACGGCGGGCTCTCCCAGTAATGCTGATGGTGTTCGCGGTAGAAATGGAGCGTGCGCTGCAGCCCCTCGTCGAGGTCGATCTTCGGTGTCCAGCCCAGCTCGGCTTCAATGAGGGAGAAGTCGCTGTAGTAGTCGCCGATGTCGATGGCCTTGCGCTCGGCGGGGAAGGGGATCAGCTCGTAGCTGGCGCCGGCTTGCAGCGCCGTCAGCTTCTGCGCCAGGTCCTTGAGGTTGATGACTTCCTTGCTGCCCAGGTTGTAGACGTGGCCATTGGCCTTGTCGGAGGCGCCGGCGGCCAAGAGGGCGTCCACGCAATCGTCGACGTAGTTGAAGTCGCGCAGTTGCAGGCCATCGCCGAAGACCTTGATGGGCTTGCCTTCGAGCAGGAGCCGGATCCAGATGCCCAGGAAGGTCTGGCGGGCGTCCTTGATGCGCATGCCTGGGCCATAGGTATTGGTCAGGCGCAACGCACAGGCCTTGATGCCGTGCACGTTGTTGTAGAGCAGGTGGTACCACTCGCCGGCCAGCTTGTTGATGCCGTTGACGTCCACCGGGCGGATCGGGTGCTTTTCATCGACGGGCAGGTAGTCGGGCTTGCCGTAGAGCTGGCGCGTGCTGGCGAAGACGACCTTGACGTTCGGATTGAACTGACGGCAGGCCTCCAGGATGGAGAGTTGCGCGCTGGCATTGATGTCCAGGTCGGTGCGCGGGTCGGTCATGGAGTCCAGGTGGCTGGTCTGGCCGGCCAGGTTGAACAGGTAATCCATGCCCTGGATCAGGTGCCGCATGGCGTACGGGTCGCGCACATCGCAGATGTTGACATGCAGCTTGTCCTGGATGTCGCTGACGTTGAACGGGTTGCCGCCGTACAGGGGGATGAGGCTGTCGACCACGGTGACCTGGGCGCTGGCCGCCACCAGCCGCCGGGCCAGGTTGGAGCCAATGAAGCCCAGCCCGCCCGTGATCAGCACATTCTTATTTGCGTACATAGATGCGGCCTTCCCACTTTGCGTTGACCATCGAGGGGATATTGTCCACGGAGTCAAAGGATTCAAGTTCGACCCACTGCGCCTCGGCCATTTTCAGATCGAACAGGCGCCGAGAAAAGATGCGGATCGGGTAGCTGGCCGGGTAGATCGATTCCGGCACGTGCTGGACGAAGCACTGGTCCTCCAGCGCATCGGAAAATGGCGTGCGGTCGATGATCAGGGTGCGCGCCGAGCTGCGGTCCAGTTGGGCCAGCATCGCGAAAGGGTCGGGCAGGTACTGCAGGACGCTGCTGAACAAGGCGACATCAGGGTGGATGGTAGCCTCGCATTCCTCGACCGTGTGGAAGAACTGCAAACCATCTTCCGCGATCAGGGCCTGGCCCTGGCGCACGAAATCGGCTTGCTCGACCACGCCCCATTGCACGCTGTCCAGCGCTTGCAGGAACTTGCGGTTCTGGAAATAGCCGCTGCCCAGCGAACCGCCGAAGTCCAGTACCTTCAAGGCACGATCGTGTTGCGCGGCGACGAGCAGCAGGCCCGCCAGCACGGGCCATGCGTATTCGACGTGATCGAAGATGACGGCATCGCGCTCGAACACGGCCTTGCCTGTCTTGACCTGCAGGACCGCATCGATCACCTTCTGCAGGATATTGGCCTGGTCATAGCCGGATGATTTTTGCTCGCAGGCTTGCCAGTCCACATAGGGGCCTTCCAGGCGCAATTGGCCCTGGGTTTGCAGTTTCTCGAACTTGCGCAGCGCCTTGCGCTGGCGATTGTGCTCGGACAGGCGCAGCTTGACGTGCCCGAACCAGGTCTTGGCGCGAAGCTTCGGGGGGATGCGGCTGTTCTCGCCCATGAATGCGGAGAAACTGGCGCGGGCCTGGACGTTGTCTTCGACGGCGGGCCGGGGTGCCGTCAGCTGGATCGGCGTCTGGCTGACCTGGACGTCGAAAGCCGTGGTGTCATCGCAATGGGTGCCGGAATCGTCGTTGCCGATGTTGTGCACCAGCGAGCGGCCGGGATAAAGCGTCAGCTTGTTCTGCAAATAGGCCGATGCATACCAGCGGATCGCCCAAGAGTTGTTGCGGCCCAAGACTTGATCCTTGAGCATGCCCATGTAGTCGTAGTTGTGGCCGAAATTGAAGTCGGCCTCCAGCTTGCTGCTCACCAAGGCCTTGTAGAGCGTGGCACCGTCCGGGTTAAACAGGCGCCAGGCTCGGCGCCAGGTGGCCCAGCCCCAGCAGTCCGCGCCGCGCAGGAAGAAGTTTTCGGGCAGCGGGGCTTTGACGGGGTAGACATAGGCATGGATGCTGGCCACGCGCTCGTCGTTCTCGTACAGCGCGAGCGCCTCGTTCATGTAGCGCAGGAAGTGCGGCGAGGTCACCATGTCATCTTCCAGCACGATGACGCGGCCCTCGCGCTCGCAGATTTCCGTCACGCCTTCGATGATGTTCTTTGCCAGCCCGTGGTTGACCCGGCGCTCGACGAGCGACACGCGCTTGAAGCCTTGTGCCTGCCGCACCAGTGCGCGCACGGCCTGAACGGCTGGCTCATCGTCGGCGGAACGCGCGGCGTCGGAGTAGACGGTCAGTTCCGTCTCGCCCGCCAGGTCGTTGGCGCGCAGGGCATCCAGCGTGCGGCGCAGGTGTTCTGGCCTGTTGAAGGCGAACAGCACCACCGGGCTTGGCGACGATGATTGCGCGGGTGACAAGAGCGTGCTCATAGACCCAGGCAATTGCCATCGCGGTAGAAGATGGAAGTCTGCGAGATGTAGGTGATCAGCGGTGCCATGCCCCGCAGGCGCAGTTGCCTGAAGCCCTGGGCCTTGAGCAGTTCGATGCCTTCTTGGTATTCGGCGCGATCGGAGTTGTCGAGCACGATGACGCCATCGGGGCTGAGCGCCTCCAGTGATTGCTTGATGCAGTTGACACGGTCGCGGCCGTCCACCACCACGATGTGCCAGGGGCCGGCCTGGCGCACCTGCTGGCAGTAGGCGCCGCCACGTTCCAGCGCCACGTATGTGAGCGTGACATGGGCAGGCATGCGCTGGACGATGGCCTGGTGCCAGCCCTGCTCATGCTCGACGCTGTGCACGGTCTTGACATGCTTGGCCCACCACAAGGTGCTGTTGCCGCAGCCGAACTCGAACACGCGCAGATCGGGGCGAATGCCGTCTTGCAGCACGTCGATGGCGGGGTAGGTGATCCAGGGGATGGGCTGGCCATCGCGGTCCACGCAAGCCTTGACCTTGGCGCTTTTCTTCCAGCCATACGCCGTGACGGCGTCTTTGTAGAGGGCGTAGATCTGTTCATAGCCAAAGGCCTTGAGCAGGGAGGTTCGGATGCCGCTGAGAGGATTCATGCGATGTGAGTGATTGGTTGGACCGTCCGCATTTATGGCCGTAGCCCGTTGGATGCCGAGGGCGAAATTATTGCCGGAAGATGTGCGCCCTCAGGCCGAGTTGCCGATTTCGGGTCTATTTGAGCGATTTGAACTTTCTTAGCGGCTCAGATCGCCGGTTGAGGTGGTGCACGGTGGCGCCTGCCGCCAGAGGCGGCAGCTTTGCTTCGATCAAGGCCTGGTTGACCTGCGCCAGCGCGTCCGGCCCGAGCGGGGTGTCGTCGCGTCGGTTGTGTACGGTCTGCTTGCTGGCCAGCCAGGCCTCCTTAGCCGCCGCGCTGAAGGACGAAGACGTGATCACGGAGTTGGAGCCGTCTTCCTTGATGTAGTAGTCGCCGACCACCTCGCCTATCAGGCTGAAGTCCGACCGGTACTGGCTGCAGATCTTGACCAGGAAGTCATAGTCTTCATACTTGGAGAGCGCCTCGTCGAAACGAAGTGTGGTGTCCGGCACGTTGTTTCGGTCGATGACGTAGCTGTGAATTGGGCAGCAGTTGTCATGAAGCAGATCGAAAATATTGCGGTTGCCCCAGTTTCTGCTCGTGGCGCGAGTGATGATAGCCGGCCCGACGATGGCTACTTTCTTGACGAGGATGTCGCCAAATGCGATGCGGCTTCCGCTGGCTTGACAGGCTTGGATGAGCTTGTCATAAGCGTCCGGGCGGATGCAGTCATCGTAGTCCAGGAACGCTAGGTAGCGGCCGGTGGCTGCTGCGATGCCGGTGTTCAGCAAGGCAGATCGGTGGTCGATGCCCTGTGGAAGTTCGGGGTTGAGGATGCGGATGTCGATATCGCGCAGGCCCATGAGCTGGTCGGCATAGGCCTGGATGGGGCCCAGATCTCCTTTTGCGAACGACTGGCACACCACCAGGGCTTCGATGTGGGGGTAGGTGCTGCACGCAATGGAGAACAGGCAACGCTGCAATTCGCTCAGTCTTTTGCTGTCGTGGTGGCGTATGACGACGGAAACGGTGGCGCCTTGGTTGGCCGCCTGGGGAGAGTGGATGGGTTCTGTCACCAACGCGGTGGGACACGACAGCAGCGCAAGGCCCTGGGCTCGTGCCAGGTCTGCCAGCCGCATGTCCGCAGCTGGCTGCTCGATTGGTATTTTTGCTGCATCCTGGAAGAGCGCCAAGGCTTTTGACGGAATGAGCAGGCATCGGGAAGAGACCCATGGCGTCGTCAAGGTGTTCGGGTCAAGGGGCTTGGGCCAATCCTCGGGAAAGCGCGAGGCATCCACCAGCGCCTGGTGACCAGAGGCAGCCGAGACAAGCAGGAGCTGGTGGATGGCGTGGCGCTCGACGATGTGGTCTTGGCCGACCCAAATCAGATGGCTGGCGCCTTGCATCGAGGCGGCCTGGGCGGCTGTTTGCAGCGTTTGCCCTTCGTCCATGAGGATGCTGGTGTGAATGTCCCCAGGTAATGCAGCAACTGCGGCGAGCAGGGCGCTACGGCCATCTGGTGAGCCCGGCAGCTTGCCAGGTGCATTGGCCTGGCGCGAGGCGACCATGAGATGGCGAACGCCAAGTTGCGTGACACTCAGCCCCAACGCGACTGAAAGTTTCTTGGCGTCGATGGGCGAGGCCTGAACGCCTGACAGCTTGAGACGCCTGTTATCCAGCCGTCGCCTGTTCCAGCGTTTGAAGGCGTCTTTGAGCATGCGTCGTTTCGGTGATGCTTAGGAGGGCGGGCAGTTCAGCGGCGCAATGCTTTTTTCAGCATCAAACGGATAGTCAGCCGCATCTCGGACAGGTTAGGTTTTTTTTGGGTTCGACGTTTGGCTAAGGCTTGCTCGGCGATATTCAGTAGGCCACTGGCGATGGCCGCCTTGATGAGCTTTCGCCCCTCCGTGCTGCCGAACAACTCAGCGGGCGCACGGTGTATGAAGTCGGCCAGATCGGATGCAGGCATTAAGGTGGCGAAGTTGGACATGCCGTGAAAACCAAAGCTGGAGGGGCTCTTTCGATCACGTTCAAAGGCAAAGCGGTGGGCTAGGGCCTCGTCGGCAAAGCGAATACCCCAGCGTTGTTCCAGCAGCGTTCGGTGGGTCCGTGCAATGCAGACATCTTCCGGATGTTGCGCCTGTATGTCGTTGGTCATCAGGGCATCAAGCAACTTGGCGGAGCGCAAAGAGAATCCCCCATTGCCAACGCGGTGGCCGTCTTGGTATTGCGGCCAGACCGCACCGATGTAGTCTACGCTCAAGAAATCCTCGCTCCACATGGCGGGGTCCAGTACATAGCCGTCCCATTGGACGATGAGCAGGTGCGAGGTGGTCAGGTAAGGGCGCATACCCTTGAGCAGGAAGTGGGAGTAGGCCTCGATGGATCGGATGTGATCCAGCTCAACGATGCGCACCCCAGTGGGCACGTCGCGCAAGCCATGGCCGGGCGCTGTGAACAGGACGGCCTGCGCGAAATGAGCTTTGGTCATGCAGGTTTTAAGGGCGTCCATGGCCATGTGGGGCAGACGCGTGTCCACGCAGCACAGGGTGACGTTAGGGAGTTGCAGCATGCGGGTTAGGCGCCCTGCTGGCGCTCCTGATAAATGGCGAGGTAGCTTGCTGCAGCTCGAGGCCAGGCGTAGCGCCTTGCTTGTCCACGAACGTGCTCGGCCTGAATGGCCGGGGCCTGGGCATGCTGGGCCAATTGCTGTTCGATGACTCGTCGCATGCCTTGGGGATCGAAGTCGTCCCAGTAGGCCGCGCCGTCGCCGCAGATTTCGGGCAGACAGGAGCGCCGCGCCACAATCACTGGCTTGCCGAAAAACATGGCTTCAATGGGCGGCAGGCCAAATCCTTCCGTCAAGGACGGGAACAAAAAGGCTGAGCAATGGGCGTAAAGCCATGATTTCTGCGCCTCGCTCACATCATTGATGATCCGCACATGGCGCAAACCCAGCTCCGCGATGCGTTGGGCGTGGCGCTCGCTTTCGCTGCTTTTCGGGCCTGCCAGGACCAGGGCCTGCTCGGGCCAGCAAGCCGCCATGTCCAGCAGGGATTCCACGTTCTTGGCGGGCGACATGCGGCTGATGTGCAGCATGAACGACTGCGTGCCGAGGGCGGGGATCGATTCCTGACGAGTTTGGGACAAATCGGCAGCGCCATTGTGGATAACCGTCACGGGCGCGTTCCCGAGCAGGTGCGCAGCGAGGTCGGTAGCCGCGAAATGGCTGATGGCGACCAGTTGATGTGCCCTGCCCAAATGTCGCTTCAAGCGCAAGTTCTGCCACCAAAGGCTCAGCCCGGTCTTGGCGTAGAGGTGGTTGAGGTCATGCACTGTGATGACATTGCGGCGGCTATTGACGGGTGGCCTATACCTCATGTGCTGATGCAGTCCATGCCACACATCCAGCGGGACTTCGAAGTGATGCCGCCAACGCATCCTGTCCGTCACGTCGTGATAAGTCACCTCATCACCAAACATGCCATGCCACTGTTTGGGCAAAATAAAGTGAAAATGCCACCGGCGTTCTTCGTTCAGTTGCCTGGCTTGTCCCGCGTACTGCAGCGCAAGCTGCCGTGAGAACTCGCTCAAACCTTCATTGAAGTGCTTGATGTTGCCAAACTGAAGGGCGATGTGAATGTCGCGCATGCTCATGGGGCTATTGAGTCAGCGCGCTGACGTCATGGACAAAACTTTGTCCAGTACCTCAACTTGAGAAGGCCACCCCTGGGCATGCCGCAGGATGGTGACCCTTGATCCCACCGGATACCAGCGTGGGACCCCATCGGGGCCCAGCACGCTGATCAATCGTGCACCGGCCCCCGCCGCGAGGTGCGCAGGCCCAGAGTCATTGGCAATGGTCACACTGGCCAACTGACTAATGGCAGCGTACGTGCCCAAACCGATTGATTCCAGGATTGTGGCCTGGCCGAACTGCGCCTTTGCCCTTTGCTCCTCGCCAGGCCCAGGGCAGATGACCACTGGATGACCGGCCTGCGTCAATGATTGAACCAGCGGTTGAAAGTGCGGCCAGACCTTTTTGCCTGTCACGTCGGCCTCTCCCGAGAATGGGCAGATCAGCACGAATTGATGAGCAGCCACCCCCGAATCGGCCAAGCGCTGTCGAGCTTGTACTTGTTGCGCGCCTGATGGCATCAGTCCCAGTTGATCCGGCCGAGATACCGCAGATGGCGCCAGCGCTTTTGCGATGGCCCAATATTCATCTGCCACATGAGGACCCTCGCGGTAGGGCACCGCTTTGCTCAACAAGAATCCCCTCGCTTCGACTGAAAACCCAACAGGCTTGAGGCCGGCCAAGCGGCACTCTATCGCGCTTGAAAAAGAATTGGTCAGCAACAGAGCGTTGGGGCGTTGGTTGAAACAAGCTTGTTGCTTTGACAGAGTGGCCTTCAACTGTTTGAGCTGTGCGATGGCCTCTGAGCGTTTTTTGGGTCTGACGTGGACTGGCCAGCCGTGTCCCGCAAAAAGGTCCGCAGCCCAGCGTTTCCCGACCAGGTGGAGCGCATAGCCTTGTCGTTCGAGAAGCAGCAAGGCGGGCAAGGCCAACGTCGCCTCTCCCACCCAATTGCAAAGGCGAACGACCAGCGGACCTTTAGATTTCATGTCTTGACTAGGGAGGTAAACAACTGTTCGTAGCGCTGCCGCATGAGCTCGACACCATGCCTGGACACGGCGGCTTCGCGGGCTGCCTGGCCCAGCGCGCATCCTAGCTCAGGATGCATGAGCACCTGCAGCAGGGCCTGAGCCAGGTCTGCCGGGTCTTGCTCTTTCACCAACAGCCCGGTGCGATTGTGGTCGATCACTTCCTTGACGCCGATCACATCGCTCGCAATGACAGCGCAGCCTGCCGCCATGCCTTCGATCAGGGCCAAAGGCATGCCCTCGTAGCGGGTGCTCAGCAAGAAGATCTGGTTGCGCATGAGCAGGGCGGGCACATCGCTGCACAGACCCATAAACACGACCTGTTCCGCGACGCCCAAGGTTTGCGCCAATTGGCGGGTCTTGTTAAGGTAGCGGTGTTTGCCCCCGCCAGCGAACACCAGCTTGGGCGTGTGGCCAGCGTCCTTGAGTAATGCAAGGGCGCGGATTGCCGTCGCGTGGTCCTTCTGCGCCGAAAAGCGTGCGCACATGACGATGTTTGCCGCGCGCTGCCCGTAGGCCTGCTCACCGCTTTGCTGAAACCGGCCAAGGTCAATCCCGTTGGGAATGCCGATCACCTTGCTGGCAGGAAAACCCAGCTCGAGCAGCCGAGTCTTGACCCCTTCTGAGACCCCCACGATCTGGGCGGTGCGTTTCGCCAGCCACCTTGCCTGGGCCAACCGCCAGCGAGTGTACCGTTCTCGCGAATTGTGTTCAATGTGGACCAGTGCGGGAACCTGTGCCAGCAAGCCGGCATAACGTCCCATTAAGTGCTCGCTGAAACCGTGAGCCACGAGGACATCGGGCTTGAATCTGTCGCAGATGCGCTTCAGTTGCCAAATGGTCAAGGCGTGGGCAAGGCCGGTGACCGTTTCGACAGGAATGCCTTGCGCCCTCAGTTCGTTGATCCGTGATGAGGGCGTCTGACGCTTTCGCCGCAGCACCAACAATGGCTGAACATCCGGGCCCGGCATGGCCGCTTTGACCAAGTCGATGGCCACTTGCGTGGCACCTGAAAATCCACCGGTCACGAAGTGCAGCACGCGCACAGAGCGATGATTTATCAAAGGCGACTTTCTGAAAAAAAGCCCCGTCAGCTGGGTGCTGGCGGAGCTTTCGAATTTTGATGGTCAAGAGCGGAATCAAAACACCGGCACGCGCAGCCTATCCGTAGCTTTCAATTCAATCGAAAGAAATTTTTGGGATAAATCTGGCTGAATGATACCAAACCAGTTCGTAACTAACTGCAGCTTGTTCGTCTCTACGAAACAGAAAGCTATTGAGACTGACATAACCGATGACATAGCAGATGGAACGCGCGCGTGACCGGCGATTAAATGCGTTGAGCGACCGGATGAGCGCCCGACCACGGGAGCGCATTAGTGCGTTTCTGATCGAAGACGATGACGGCAAGCCTCTGCGCATCGATGCCCTGCGTTCAAGCTTTGACAAGGCTCACAGGGCGGCGGGCGTGTCGTTCCAGTCCGGGACATCCGGGCCAAGACCGCTACCGACAAAGGGCGACCTGGCTCATGCCGGGGTGCTGTTGGGCCACAAGCGGCGGGAAATGACTGAGCACTACGTGAGTGAAGCGCCGAACCGGTGAGCGGGTCAAACCATTGCGCTGAAGCCTGCCGCTGAACTTCAAATTCTGACCAAGTGGCCATTAACCAATTGCCAAATTAAACCAACTAGGTTAAATCCAACATGGAAAAAGGCTCGCCTTATTGCAAGCTGTCACTGGTCAAAGCATTGATCGAAGCGGGCAAGGTCCGCTCCACCATGTCAGCACTGGCAGGTGGTGCGGCTTTGGGTTTGGACTTCGGTTGAATCATCGGTGTGATCCAGGCTATGACCCCAGCAGATTTCTACAAGAGCATGACCAAGCACGCTGACTACCGTGTTTGGCAAGACGTGTACAGGCCAAGCACGCCAGTCGGTGAGGTCTATCTGAAACTCACGGTCATTGATGACGTGTTGATCGTGTCCTTCAAGGAGTTGTGAACATGAAGTGCCCAACTTGTGCGGCGGCAAAACTGGTGCGTGACACCCGTGACATGCCTTACACCTACAAAGGTGAATCGACCACCATCCCGGCCGTGAGCGGCGACTATTGCCCGGCTTGTGGCGAGGTGGTGCTTGACGTGGCGGAATCAACGCGCACCAGCGCGGCAATGCTGGACTTCAACAAGCAGGTGAATGCGGCGATTGTTGACCCTGGCTTCATTGCCCAAGTGCGCAAGAAGCTGGCACTTGATCAGCGCGAAGCCGCTGAGATCTTTGGGGGCGGCGTCAATGCGTTTTCTCGCTACGAGAACGGCAAAACCAAGCCAGCCTTGGCCCTGGTGAAGCTGCTCAAGGTGCTTGACCGTCACCCCGATTTGTTGGGCGAGGTCAGGGCCGGGTAAAGGCCATCGCGACACGGCATGGGCGCCCCTCTGGCAACGGTGGGGCGCCTTTTTCATGGCCGGCTGTTTTGTAGAACGGAGGCCTGAAATGTAGAAGGGCCCCGCGAGCTAGAACAGCTTGCGGGGCCCATGAATACTGGTGGCCAAGGGCGGAATCGAACCACCGACACGCGGATTTTCAATCCGCTGCTCTACCGACTGAGCTACTTGGCCTCTCGCTTCATCAGCGAAGACCGCTACTATACATCAGTTTGCAGCCGCTTTTTTGTTGCGGCTCAAGTCAACGCCCAATTGCTTGAGCTTGCGGTACAGGTGGGTGCGCTCCAGGCCGGTTTTCTCAGCCACGCGGGTCATGCTGCCGCCTTCGCGGGCCAGGTGGAACTCGAAGTAGGCGCGCTCAAAATCATCGCGGGCTTCGCGCAATGGGCGGTCCAGCTCGAAGCTTTGCTCGTGCGACAAAGCTTGTTGGTGCGCGGCAAAGCCGTGGCTGGCCGGCGCATGGTGGTGACTGTTGTCAACCGGGTGGTGGGTTTCGATGCGCACGGCGGCCAGGCTGGGCATCATGCTGCTGTACGACGGCGCGGCGGTGATGGGCGTGACGGTGGCCAGGTGCACGGGGGCTGAAGCGGCGGTGGCGCGTGGTGCTGGCTTGGTGAGGCCTTGCTCAACGGCGCGCAGCAGCTTCTGCATGGTCACTGGTTTTTCAAGGAAGGCCTGGGCGCCGAACTTGGTGGCCTCGACCGCGGTGTCGATGGTGCCGTGGCCGGACATCATGATCACAGGCATCGTGAGCTGGCCGTTGGCAGACCATTCCTTGAGCAGTGTGACGCCGTCGACATCGGGCATCCAGATGTCGAGCAAGACCAGGTCTGGCTTGCAGGACTCTCGCATGGTGCGGGCTTGTGCCGCGTTTTCAGCGACTTCGACGGAATGACCTTCGTCGGTGAGGATTTCTGAGAGCAGGGCGCGGATGCCCAGTTCGTCGTCAACTACAAGAATGGTGGCCATGAATTTAATGTCCTCGGTAGTCGGAACACGACTAGTGTGTACCAGCCAGAGGTAATGTGGATGACAGCTTTGAAAATGATAACGAAACTTGCGCCCCGCTCCAAACGACTTCTTCCGGGGACTTGCCTGGGGGTGTGGTCATTGTGAGGGGGTTTTCAAGGTTTCGGATGCGCACCAGGGCATGGTGTTCATCGGCGATTTTCTTGACGACGGCCAAGCCGAGGCCTGTTCCTTTTGCTTTGGTGGTGACGTAGGGCTCGAAAGCCCGCTTGAGTATTTTGTCTGAAAAGCCAGGCCCATTGTCGCGCACTGCCAGCCTCACTGCGCGAACGCTGCCATCGGGGTGGCGTGGCACATCGGTGCGCACAATGACTTGGGCCGGTTGATCAGGGGGCGGGTGCTCGTTGACGACGTCCAAGGCGTTCTGCACGAGGTTGTGCACCACTTGCCTGAGCAAGGTCGCGTCGCCCAGGATGGTGGGCAATTCGGGGGCCAGCTCAGTGACCAGCAGGCCTTTGTCGATGGCGTGTCCGTACAGCGCCAGCACATCGGTGATCAGGGCATTCAAGTCCAGAGGCACGAGCTTGGCGGTGGGCAGGCGGGCGTAGTCGCGGAACTCGTTGATCAGCGTCTTGAGCGCCTGCACCTGCGTGACGATGGTGTTGACCGAGCGGTTGAGCAGCGAGCGTCCCGCCTCGTCGAGCTTGTCTTCCAGCTTGAGCTGGATGCGCTCGGCTGAGAGCTGGATGGGTGTGAGCGGATTCTTGATTTCGTGGGCCACGCGCCGCGCGACTTCGGCCCAGGCTTCGGCGCGCTGGGCCGAGACAACCTCAGTGATGTCGTCGAACACGATGAGGTTGGCATCGGGCGGCAGATCGGCGCCGCGCACCAGCAGGGTCTGTGGTTCCTGCTGCGGGTTCAGTTGCAATTCATACGATTCTTGCCATTGCTGACGTTCTCCCGGGGTCGGGTCGCTGGCGTACAACTCGAAGCGTTCGTTCAAGCTGGCCGCGAAGGTCTCCAGCCCGGGCACGTCAGACAGCGGCCTGCCGCGGTAGGCCGACAAGGGCAAGCGCAGGATGCGCGTGGCGCCGGGGTTCACGGTGTCGATGTGGCCGTGCTCATCGAACACGATGACGCCGGCAGTGAGGTTGTCCAGGATGGTTTGCAAGTGGCCACGGGCGCTGTCGAGCTCGGCCACGCTGCGCTGGGCCAGGATGCGGGCATCGGACAGCTGCTGGGTCATGGCGGCAAAGGAGCGCGTCAGGCCACCGAGCTCATCGTGGCTGGCGAAGATGGCTTTGGGGCTGAGGTCACCCTTGGCCACCTTGTCCACGCCTTCGGCCAGCAGCAACAGCGGGTGCGCCAGCTGTTGGCCCAGGATCGCCGCGAGCAAGAAGGCGCCAAACACGGCCAGGATGAGGGCCAGCGTCAGGGTACCGATGTACATGCGCCGCAGCCCTTCGCGGCCCAGTGATCGCTGCTGGTATTCGCGGTAAGCGTTCTGCACATCCAGGGCGTTCTTGACCAGATCGGCGCGCAGTTTTTGCGTGACGAGCAGGTAATGGCCTTTGCTTTGCAGGCTGAAGCTGCGGTCGGGCATCCAGGCCAGCGCCACGATGCGGGCCTCGTTGTTCACGCTGTTGGTGGGCGGGGAGTTGCCTGTGTCGCCTTTTTCTTCCAGGCCTTCGATGATGCTGACCACGCCTTTGTTGCGGGCGTCTTGCCGCATGCTCAAGGGCACTCGTTCGGCCGACATCAGGGGCAAGGTTTCGCTGCCGGCGCCGATCTGCAATTGGCCGGTCTCGCTGATCAGGGCCACGGATTGCGCGCCCAGTTGTTCGCGCACGCGCTCCAGATCCAGCACGCCGGGTGGAGGCGCGGTCTCGGTGGTGCTGGTGCTGGTGGGTGACGAGCTGAGGCGTTCGGCCGCCAGGCGCGTTTTGTTGCCGAGGTCCAGGCCCAGGGTGTCGATGGTGTTGCGGCCCAGGTTGAGGCCGGCTTCCAGCGCGCTTTCCACGCGCACATCGAACCACGTCTCGATGCTGCGCGAGACGAACTGGTAGGACACGGTGTAGATCAGCAGGCCGGGAAGCACGCCCACCACGCCGAAGATGCCCGCCAGCTTCAGCAAGAGCAGGCTGCCGAACTTGCGCCGCCGCAGCCGCACCGCCAAGCGGAGCAAGGCCAGCAGGATCACCAGCACCAACAGGGAGGCGATCGCGATGTTGGCGATGAACAGCCATTCGAAGTGCCGTTCGTAGCGTTCGCCGTTTTGCGTGGCGAACACGAGCATGAAGGCCAGGACCAGGCCGACGCCGATCATGGCCAAGGCGGAGACGACCCACGCCCATCGGTTGGCTTTGATCGAACTCATGATGGTGTCAGCGTCCTTGGGTGACGGTGATGCGGCGCTGCACGGCCAGGTTCCAGTCGTTCTGGCCGCCCAGTCCGATCTGCATGGGGCGGGGCAACTCGTCGGTGTCCAGGCGGAAGCTGAAGACGACGTAATGATCGTCTTCGGCGGAGACGTTGTCCGAGATGCGCCATTGCGAAGCCCGGCGTATGACGCCGAGGGCTTCGTTCAGGGAGTTGTAGGAGCGGCTGAGGCCGTCAAAGCTCAAACGCCAATGGCGCGTGAGTGGTTGGTAGGCCAGGCGCCATCGGCGGACGATCCGGACCTTGGGCTTGTCGTACCAGTACCAGCGGCTTTTGAACAGCTCGGCCTCGGCGACGAAGACCACGGCCACGCCTTTGTAGAGCGCTTCTTCGACGTCTTTGGAGAGTTCGAGTCGGACGGCGTAGCTGAGCAGCAGGCCATCGTCGCCACGCGCGGTCGACAGTTCTGTCAGTTCAATGCCTGGGTGGCCGCCGCCGCCGCTGCTGGCTTGGGCTTGGGCGAGCGAGGGCAGCCCTGTCATCGTCAGAGCGGCGGTCAGCAGTGCAGAGGCACTGCGTTGCAGCAGGTCTCGGCGGCGCAACAGGGGCATCGAGCACCTAGGGGGTTTTGATCAGCAGGGCGTAGAAGAAGCCGTCGCCCATGTCCTGCAGCAGGGCCGGGTTGGCCAGCGCAGGGTCGTCGGGATATTCGACCACAGGGAGCAGGTGGCCGGGCGACGGCATGGCGCGGGCGCTGGGCGTTCGTTGCAAAAATGCGTCGATCCGGGCCTGGCCTTCTTGTTTGAAGACGGAGCAGGTGCAGTAGACCAGCCGGCCGCCCGCCTTGAGCTTGGGCCACAAGGCGGTGAGCATGGCGTCCTGCGTGCGGGCCAGGTTGGCGATGTCGCTGTCGCGGCGCAGCCAGCGCACGTCGGGGTGGCGGCGGACGATGCCCGAAGCGCTGCAGGGCGCGTCCAGCAAGATGGCGTCGAAGAACTCGCCGTCCCACCACTTGTCGGGCTGGCTGGCGTCGGCGGCGATGGTGGTGGCTTGCAGGCCCAGGCGGTTCAAGGTGTCGGTGACGCGCTTGAGGCGCTCGGGGTCGGCATCCACGGCGGTGACGTTGAGGTCGGCTTGCTCCAGCAGGTGCGCAGTCTTGCCGCCGGGGGCGGCGCAGGCGTCGAGCACACGCGCGCCGCTGGGCAGGGTCTGGCCATCAATGGGAGCCAAGAGCAGCGTGGCGGCCAATTGGGCGCTGGCATCTTGTACGGACACGTCGCCTTGCTCGAAGCCCGGCAGGCGGCTCACCGGCACGGCCGATTCCAGCACGATGGCGTGGGGCGCGTGCGCGTCTTCAGGCAGCAGGTGGCCGTGGATGCCGGCGTCTTGCAAGCGCTGCAGGTAGGCGCTGGCAGTGGTCTTGCGGGCATTGACGCGCAAGGTCATGGGGGGCTGGGCCTGGTTGACATTGAGCAAGGCTTCCCAATGGTCGGGCCAGTCCTTGCGCAGCCGGGCGATCCACCACTCGGGGTGGTTGTAGCGGGCCATCAGGTCACGGTCGGTCTCGGCCATCAGGGCATCGCGCTCACGCAGGAAACGGCGCAGCACGGCGTTGACCAAGCCGGAGGCGCGTTCTGCCTTGCGCTTGGCGGCTTCTACCGTTTGATCGACCAGGGTGTGTTCGTTGTACTCGGTGCCGCAGGCCAGGGCCAGGGCGGAGATGATCAGGCTGTCGACCCAAGGCGCGGGCTTCTTGGGGACCAGGGCCTGGCGCAGGGCCTGCGCACGGCCGATGCGGCGCAGCACCGTGAAGGACAGGGCCTGGACGCCGGGGCGTTCGGCAGGGCGGCAGGCGGTGAGGGCTTCGGTCAGGGATTGGCCGTTGCTCACGGCGGTGACGGCGTCGGCGCAGCCGGCCAGCAACTGCCACAAAGGCAGGCTGAGCGGGGTGGCGGGAGAGGGGGAGGGCGAGGTCATGGCGCGCAGTCTATGCGCGTTTGCCCCAGGATCCCGGGCTCAGTCTCCCAGGAAGTGGCGGCGGTAGCGGCTGGGCAGGTCGCCGATGCGCATCAGCATGGGCAGGTCGGCGGTGTTGAAGTCCGGATCCCAGGCGGGGGCACCGAGCACTTTGGCACCGCAGCGCAGGTAGCCTTTGATCAGCGCGGGGGCTTCGACGTTGAGGTGGTGGTCCAGCTCTTCAACCGGCAAGGGCAGGCGCGGGCGCACTTGCAGCTCGATCGGGGCCAGGTGGGTGTGGCGCAGCTTGTTCCAAAGGCTGGCGGCCATGTGGCCTCCATCGCGCATGCTGATGCTGGCGCAGCCGATCATGGTGTCCAGGTCATTGCGGACCATGAATTCGGCCAGGGCGCCCCACAAGGCCATGATGGCGCCACCGGTGCGGTGGTCGGGGTGCACGCAGGAGCGGCCCAGCTCCACCATCTTGGCGCGCAGGGGGCGCAGGCGGATCAGGTCGAACTCGGTCTCGCTGTACAGGCCACCCACGCGTTTGGCGGAAGCGGGGGTGAGCACCCGGTAGGTGCCGATCACCATGCCGGTGTCTGGGCCCGGGCCGGTCAGACGCACCAGCAGGTGCTCGCAATAGGGGTCGAACAGGTCGATGTCGTGGCCTGCGGGGCTGCCGGCGGGCACGCGCAATTTGGCGCCCATTTCCTCGGCAAAGACCTGAAACCTCAGGCGCTGCGCCGCGAGAACATCTTCTTCAGTGCGTGCCCAAACGACTTCAAGTGCGTGTGAGCTTGGGTGAAGTGACCTCCGGGCGGCGCGCGATTCGGCCGAAAAGTTGGGACGCAAGTCGGCAATGGGCAGCGTGGGCAGCGGCAAATCCCTCATGGTCGGCTCCTTCAGTGGGTTCAATGAACGTGTGACGGGGCCGAGTGTTGGCGGGTGGCGTGACGCTGGCGTGAATCTCGCATGACAGAACGGTGACGAGGGTCCGCATCCTTGTAAATCCTCACGCTGCGCCCCGTTCAGCGCTGTTAGCATCGAAGACCATGAGCATCCAGATATTCGGTTTGCCTGTCTCAAGGGGCGTGGCCATCGGCCGGGCGGTGCTGGTCGCCTCCAGCCGGGTGGACGTGCCCCACCATTTCGTTGACCCTGACCTGGTCAACGAGGAGATCTCGCGCCTGCTGGATGCCCGTGATGTGGTGGCGCACGAATTCGAGGTGCTCAAGCGCGATTTGCCGCCGGATGCACCGTCCGAGCTGGCCGCCCTGCTGGATGTGCACCAGATGCTGCTGCAGGACGAAGCCCTGATCGGGGCCACGGCCGACTGGATCACCTCGCGGCACTACAACGCCGAGTGGGCGCTGTCGGCCCAGCTGGAAGTGCTGGCGCGGCAGTTTGACGAAATGGAAGACGCCTACCTGCGCGAGCGCAAGGCCGACCTGGAGCAGGTGGTCGAGCGCATCTTGCGCACGCTGGGTCGCGGTGCGCCGTCGGTGGTGACGAGCGCCAAGGATTTTGGCGGCGACGAGCCCTTGGTGCTGGTGGCCAGTGACATCGCCCCGGCCGACATGCTCAGCTTCAAGCGCAGCGTGTTCAAGGGCTTCGTGACCGATGTGGGCGGCAAGACCTCGCACACGGCCATCGTGGCGCGCAGCATGGACATCCCGGCCGTGGTGGGCGCCCGCCAGGCCAGCCATTTGATCCGGCAAGACGACTGCATCATCATCGACGGCGATGCCGGCCTGGTGATCGTGGACCCCTCGCCCATCGTGCTGGAAGAGTACCGCTTCAGGCAGCGCCAGAGTGAGCTGGAACGTGGCCGCCTGGCCCGCCTGCGCCACACCCCGGCGGTGACGCTGGATGGCGAACGCATCGAGCTGCTGGCCAACATCGAGATGCCGGAAGACGGTGCGGCCGCGCTGGAGGCCGGTGCCGTGGGCGTGGGGCTGTTCCGCAGCGAGTTCCTGTTCATGAACCGCGGCATGGACAACCTGCCCGACGAAGAAGAACAGTACATGGCCTACCGCGCGGCGGTCGATGCCATGAAAGGCCTGCCCGTCACGATCCGCACGGTGGACATCGGCGCCGACAAGCCGCTGGATGGCCTGTCGCCCAATGAGCTACGGCACGAATCGGTGCTGAACCCGGCGCTGGGCCTGCGGGCGATTCGCTGGAGTTTGTCCGAGCCCAGCATGTTCCGCCGCCAATTGCGTGCCTTGCTGCGGGCGGCATACCACGGGCCGGTCAAGGTGCTGATCCCCATGCTGGCCAGCCTGCACGAGATCCGCCAGACGCTGGAAAACATCGCGCACGTGCAGCGCCAGTTGACCGAATCGGGCAAGCCTTTCGGCACGGTCGAGCTGGGCGCCATGATCGAGGTGCCCGCCGCCGCGCTGACCTTGCCGGTGTTCTTGCGGCATTTTGATTTCGTGTCGATCGGCACCAACGACTTGATCCAGTACACGCTGGCCATCGACCGGGCCGACGAGGCCGTGGCGCATCTGTACGACCCATGGCACCCCGCGGTGCTGCAACTGGTGTCGACCACCATCCACCAGGCGCGCGCGGCAGGGCGTGGCGTGAGCGTGTGCGGTGAAATGGCGGGCGACCCGGTCTTCACCGAGTTGTTGCTGGCCATGGGGCTGCGCAGTTTTTCGATGCATCCCTCGCAGATCGCGTCGGTCAAGCAGCGGGTGCTGCGCGCGGATACGCGGCGCCTGGCGGCTTTGCTCGATCCCGTCTTGCAAAGCGACGACCCGGAAGAGACCTGCACGCACCTGTTCCCGGCCGTGGCCACACCCGGCCTGGCGGGCAAGACTTTGTTGTCGGTGGCGGCCTAGGCCAACAGTCTGGCGTTCAAAGACAGGCGGTGAAGGCGGGCGGCTTCTAAAGTCGTGCGGTTTGTCACAGTTGGGCTGCGGCCCGTGAACCGATCATGTCTTCCAACCCCGATATCAGCCGCCAGTCGCACCAAGAGCAGGCCGAATACGTCAAGCGCGTGGTGACGCAAGAAGGCGCCCGACTGCGCCAGCGCTTTCCCCTCCTGAAGCAGCAGAATGCCATTGGCGCGGCCATCCTGGCGCTTTCTTGGGCGGGCATGCTGGCCTCGGCGGCCGGCTATGTGCAAGGCGCCTTGCCGGCCTGGGCCACGATCGGGCTGGTGGCGTTTTTCGCCTCGTTCACGCACGAGCTGGAGCACGATCTGATCCACTGGATGTACTTCCGGCAGAAGCCCTGGGCGCACCACCTGATGATGGCGCTGGTGTGGCTGGCGCGGCCCAGCACCATCAACCCGTGGCTGCGCCGCGAGATCCACTTCAACCACCACAAGCACTCGGGCACCGAGCGCGACATTGAAGAGCGCGCCATCACCAATGGTGAGCGCTGGGGCCTGCGCCGCTTCCTGATGACGGGCGACAACATGCTGTCGGTGCTGCTGCGATTGCACCGCGCGCCCAACCGCAAACTGCGTGTGCGCATGTTGACCCGCACGATGGCGGCCTACTTTCCGCTGGGCCTGCTGCACTGGGCGCTTTGGTATGTGTTCCTGGCCGTGCATGCGCTGGCCTGGGCCGGCCACCCGGTCGATGCTTCATGGGTGCCGGCGCTGAACACCCTGGTGGTGGTCTGGATCGCGCCCAATGTGTGGCGCACCTTCTGCCTGCACTTCGTCAGCAGCAACATGCACTACTACGGCGACATCGAGGATGGCAATGTGATCCAGCAATGCCAGGTGCTGACGCCGGTGTGGATGTGGCCCTTCCAGCTGTTTTGCTGCAACTTCGGGTCGACCCACGCCATCCACCACTTCGTGGTCAAAGAGCCGTTCTATGTGCGGCAGATGACCGCGCCGGTGGCCCACCGCGTGATGCGCGAGGTGGGCGTGCGCTTCAATGACATCGGAACGTTCAGCCGGGCGAACCGTTGGCGCGCCGATGTTCGGTCGGCGACTGTCCCGTCCAGCGCCGGAAAGCCCGCGTGAAGTTGCTGGTGTCGGCAAAGCCCAGCAGGTAGGCCACTTCGCTGATCGAGCAGGCCGGGTCGGCCAGGTGCGACAAGGCCAGTTCGTGGCGGGTGCCGTCCAGCAGGTCGGTGAAGCTGGCTTGCTGGTCGGCCAGGCGGCGTTGCAGGGTGCGCACGCTGCAGTTCAGTTGCTGTGCCACCTGGGCTTGCGAAGGCTCGCCGCGGGGCAGCAGGTCGGCCAGGCAAGCGCGCACCTGGGCCACGGTGTTGTCCTTGTGGATGCCGGCCAGGTAGTTGGTGAGCAAGGCCTCGCTGTGGCGGGCCAGTTCGGGGTTGGCGCCTTCCAGTTTGGCCTCGATCAGGGCATGCGGCCAGACGATGAGGTTCTGTTCGGCACCAAAAGTGACCGGGCACCTGAAGGTGCGCTCGAAGGTCTCCAAGGCCGCCGGCGCGGGGCGTTGCAGCATGACCCTCAGCGGGGCCACGGCGCGGTTGCCCAGCAGTGAACGGGCCGTGTAGACCACCAGGGCCGCGGCCGCGTCGATGGATTCGGGCTCGGGCGCGATGCCCGAAGCGGGCGCCAGCAAGCGCACCACGTGCTCATCGCCTTGCTGCGTGAAAGTCAGGCTCCACGCGTCGGTCACGACATGGAAATGCCGCGCCACGCGCTCGAAAGCGTCTCTTAAAGTTTGACTGGCCGATTGCGCTTGCCACAAGGCGTGGAAGGACGTCGGCATGACGTGGCGCGCGACCTTCAGGCCGAAGGCATCGTCGCCCGTGGCCTGCGCGGACAGGCGCCACAGTTTCGCCATGGCCTGCGCCGGACAGCGGCCATTGGGGTCATCCAGCATGGCGGTGCTCAGGCCCGCCTCTTGCAGCAGCCGGGCGCTGTCGCAGCCGCTGGCGTCCAGCGTGCGCCGTATCACCCGGGCCCAACTGGCCAGGACGGTATGCTGCACGTTGTTGACCACCTTGCCCCGCTGCCTGGCTTACTGCTGGCCCAGCTTCTCCCAGCGGTCCAGCAGGGTCAGCAGCTCTTCATCAATGGCGCTGATGCGTTCCTGCATGGCGGGCAGGCCTTGGGGATTCTTCTTGTAGATGTCCGGGTCGGCCAGCTGGGCGTTCAAGGAGGCCTGCTCGGTCTCCAGATCGGCGATGCGCTTGGGCAGTTCGTCCAGCTCGCGTTGCTCCTTGTAGCTGAGCTTGCGGGCCTTGGCGGTGGGGGTGGCTGGGGCGGCGGGCGCTGGTGCCGGAGCAGGTGCTGCGGCAGCCGGTGGCGTGTTGCCCGACGACTTGGCATTGGCGTTGGCCAGTGCTTCGGCGCGGCGCGACTGGATCAACCAGTCCTGCACGCCGCCTTCGTATTCACGCCAGCTGCCGCCGCCTTCAGACACCACGGTGCTGGTGACCACGTTGTCCAGGAAGCGCCGGTCGTGGCTGACCAGGAAGACGGTGCCGGGATACTCGGCCAGCAGGTCTTCCAGCAGATCCAGTGTGTCGATGTCCAGGTCGTTGGTGGGCTCGTCCAGCACCAGCACGTTGGAGGGGCGGGCGAACAGGCGGGCCAGCAGCAGTCGGTTGCGCTCGCCGCCGCTCAGCGTGCGCACGGGTGAATTGGCGCGCGCGGGCGAGAACAAAAAGTCCTGCAAATAGCCCATCACGTGCTTGCGCGAGCCGTTGATCTCGATCCACTCGCTGCCGGGGCTGATGAAGTCGGCCAGCGTGGCGTTCAGGTCGAGGTTGTCGCGCATCTGGTCGAAATAGGCGACGTTGATGTTGGCACCGATCTTGACCTTGCCGCTGTCGGCCGCCAGTTCGCCCAGGATGATCTTGAGCAGCGTGGTCTTGCCCGCGCCGTTGGAGCCGACCAGGCCGACCTTGTCGCCACGCAAAAACGTGCCGGTGAAGTTCTTGACGATGTCGCGGTCGCCATAGCGCTTGTTGACGTCTTCCAGCTCGGCCACGATCTTGCCGCCCCGGTCGCCTTGCGAGACTTCCAGCTTGACGCGGCCGATGGTGTCGCGGCGGGCGGCGCGCGCGCCACGTAAGTCGTCCAGGCGCTTGATGCGGGCGGTGCTGCGCGTGCGCCGGGCTTCCACGCCCTTGCGGATCCAGACTTCTTCTTGGGCCAGCAGCTTGTCGAAGCGGGCGTTGGCCAGGGCCTCGTCGGCCAGCTGTCCGGCCTTCAGCAACTCATAAGCCGCGAAGTTGCCGGGGTAGGAGCGCAGGATGCCGCGGTCCAGCTCGATGATGCGGGTGCAGACGTTGTCCAGGAAGGCGCGGTCGTGGCTGATCAGCAGAACGCTGCCCTTGAAGGCCACCAGCAGCTCTTCAAGCCAGGTGATGGCGTTCAGGTCCAGGTGGTTGGTGGGTTCGTCCAGCAGCAGCACATCGGGCGAGGCCACCAAGGCTTGTGCCAGGGCCACGCGCTTTTTCATGCCGCCCGACAGGTCGCTGATCATCAGGTTGGGTGGCAGATCCAGGTGTTGCAGGGTCTGTTCGACACGCTGTTCCCAGTTCCAGCCGTCGCGCGCCTCGATCTGCGTCATCAGGGCGTCCAGGTCGTCGCCTTCCTGGTGGGCTTCGAAGCGGTCACGCAGTTCGCGGATGTCGCCCAGGCCCAGACTCACGGCGTCGAACACATTGATGCCATCGGCGAACTGCGGCTCTTGGGCCACGTAGGCCAGGCGAACGCCATTCTGGAATTGCACCACGCCATCGTCGAGTTTTTCCATCCCCGCGATGATTTTGAGCAGCGAGGATTTGCCGGTGCCGTTGCGCCCGATCAGGCCGACGCGTTCACTGCTTTCGAGCGCGAAAGCGGTGTGGTCCAGCAGGGCCACGTGGCCGAAAGCCAGACAGGCGTCATTCAAGGTCAGGAGGGCCATTCGTTTGGGTGCTTGAGGTTCGTGAAGTCGGCATTGTCAGGCCTGCGCCCGCACAATGTGCGCTCATGCCGCCTTTTCTCCTGGATCCTCGCTACCGTGCCCGCCTGTTTTCGGCCCTTTGGGGGCTGGCGGGCGCTTTGGTGCTGGCGGCGGGTTGGTGGTTGTGGCACTTTCCGGCCGAGCACGTGGGGTCCCAATCCCATGTGATGGAATTGACCGACGCCGAGGCGCTGGCGTCACAACGTGCCACGCCGCCTCAGGAGATGGACAACGCCGTGAGCGTGCGGCTGCCGCACCGCTGGTCACAAACGCACCGCGAGCTGACCGGCAGCTTGTGGTACCGGCTGAACGTGCCTTTGTCGGCCTTGCCCCCGCAGACCTGGGCCGTCTATCTGCCCAAGGTGAGCATGAACGCCGAGGTGTGGGTCAATGGCGTGTCGCTGGGCGTGGTGGGCTCGATGGAGCCCCCGCTCACCGCCAACTGGTACACGCCCCTGATGTTCACCGTGCCGCCCAGCTTGTGGAAGGTGGGTGACAACGCGCTTGAGGTGCGGGTCAGCGGCGACAGCGTCAGCCGATCGGGGCTGGCCCCGGTGTGGGTCGGGTCGGCGCGCACCATCTCCAAGATGTACAACCAGCGCTGGTCCGTGCAGATCATGGGCGTGCACGCCGCCAATGTCGGCCTGGTGATGATGGGCTTGTTTTTGGTGGTGCTGTGGATGAGAGACCGCAGCCAGAGCGCCTTTGGCTACATTGGCCAGGCGGCCATCCTGTGGGGGCTGGGCTCGTCGGCCAACATCGTGCCCGATCCATTCTTGCCCATGCCAGTTTGGGATGCGCTCAGCTTTGTGTGCATCGTGTGGGCCCAGTTGTCCATGTGCCTGTTCTTTCTGCGGTTCTCGGAGCGCAAATGGGTGTGGGCTGAGCGGCTCATCGCCGGCTTCGCGGTGCTCGATCCCATCGCGGTGATCCTGGTCCCTTCGCAGATGTTGGTGGGCCTGACTTACCTCACCATCTACCTGGTCGCCCTGGTGGGTTTTGCCCTGGCCCTGTGGCACGCCTACCGCACTCGCCGCCCCGACCGCAACCTGTTTGCCTTTGGTTCCCTGGTCTCCATTCCGGCGGCGGCCCATGACGTGGCACTGCAGTTGAACCAGTTGTCGCTGGAGTCGGTGTACATGCTGCCGTATGGCGGGCCAGTGATGGTGGGCTGCATGGCCTTCATCGTGGCGGGTGACCATGCCCGCTCCAGGCGAGCGCTGGCCCATTTGAACAACGACCTGGTGGCCAGCATCCAGCGCCGCGAGGCGGAGTTGCGCGACAGCTTTCAGCGTGTGTCGGCGCTGGAGCAGGCGCAGGCAGTGTCGGCCGAGCGCTCACGCATCCTGCGTGACATGCACGATGGCGTGGGCGCCCACTTGACCACGGCCTTGCGCCAGCTCAACCCTGTCACGCCGCAAGCGGTGGACCTGCGCATGGTGACCCGCATCCTGCGCGAGGCACTGGACCAGTTGAAGCTGTCCATCGACGCGATGTCCATGCCGCCTGGTGATGTGGTTGGTCTGCTGGCCAGCCTGCGCTTTCGCATGACGCCGCGCTTCAAGGCTGCAGGCTTGTCCTTGCGCTGGGAAGTCGATGAGTTGCCCGAATGGCCCGGGGGCACGCAGGCGGCCTTGCGGCAGTTGCAATACATCTTGTTCGAAGCGATGTCCAATGTGCTGCAGCATGCTGGCGCGCAAGAGATCACGTTGCGCGCTCAGCGCCAGGGCGATCACTTGTTGCTGGTGCTGCATGATGACGGCCGGGGTTGGTCCGGCTCAGGTTCCAGGCCCGAAGGCCATGGCTTGCAGACGATGCGCAGCCGCGCTGGCACCATCGGTGCGGGCATCGAGTTCGTCAGCCCGCCACAAGGTGGCCATGAAGTGCGTTTGAGTTTGCCGATGAGGAGTCCAGATGAGTCAGGACAGTGAAAACGGATTGACGGTGGTCGTGGTTGAAGACAATCCGCTGACCTGCGAGTTCCTGGTGTCGTGCATCAACGCGCACCCGCAATTGACGGTGGCGGCCTCTTTCGCCACGCTGGCATCGGCCCGGCAGTGGTTCGCTCGGCAGCAATCCGATCTGCTGCTGGTTGACCTTGGCTTGCCCGATGGCAGTGGCCTGACACTGATGCGCGAGGTGCATGCACGCTGGCCCCAATGCGACATGCTGGTGGTGTCCATGTTCGGCGACGAGGTCAACGTGGTGGCGAGCATCGAAGCCGGTGCCGTGGGCTATGTTCACAAGGACGACGAGGCCGCGGACATCGCCGAGACTCTGCTCGCGGTCAAGCGCGGTGCCTCGCCCATCTCACCCATGATCGCGCGACACCTGCTGCTGCGCATGCGGCCCACCACCCCTGAACCTGAGCCTGCCGCCGTGAGCCTGTCACCGCGTGAGCAAGAGGTGTTGCAGCACATCGCGCGCGGCCTGGCCTATGCCGAAATCGCGCGTTTGCAAGGCGTGACCGTGCACACCGTGCAAACGCACATCAAGAAGCTCTACGGCAAGCTGGCCGTGCACTCGCGCAGCGAGGCCGTGTTCCAGGCCAACCGCCTCGGCCTGCTCAACGAGACGCTCAAACGCTGATTCAAGCGCTGATCTTCGACGTCAGCGCGTCCATGAAGCGCGCGGCCACGTCAAAGCCGGCCTGCTGCGTGATCTCTTGAAAGCAGGTCGGGCTGGTCACGTTGATCTCGGTGAGCTTATCGCCGATGATGTCCAGGCCCACCAGCAGCAGCCCGCGCGCCGCCAAGATAGGGCCCAGGGTGCGGGCGATGTGCCAGTCGCTCTCGCTCAATGGCTGGGCCACGCCCTTGCCCCCGGCGGCCAGGTTGCCACGCACTTCACCGCCTTGCGGGATGCGGGCCAGTGCGAAAGGCACGGGCTCGCCATCAATCACCAGCACGCGCTTGTCGCCTTGCGCGATGGCGGGCAAAAAGGCCTGCACCATGATCGTTTGCGTGCCGTCGCGGGTCAGGGTTTCGGCAATGCTGCCCAGGTTCAAGCCATCGGCCGGCACGCGGAAGATGCCCGCGCCACCCATGCCATCCAGCGGTTTGAGGATGATGTCTTGGTGAGCCGCGTGGAAGGCCCGCACGGCGCTGATGTTGCGCGTGACGAGTGTGGGCGCGGTGAACTGGGGAAATTCCAGAATCGCCAGCTTCTCGGGGTGTTCGCGCAGGGCCTGTGGTCTGTTGAACACGCGCGCGCCTTCGCGCTCGGCCTGGGTCAGCAGGTGCGTGGTGTACAGGTACTCGGCATCAAAGGGTGGGTCTTTGCGCATCACCACCGCGCCCATGTCGGCCAGGCGCACCACGCTTTCCTGCAGCACCTTGAACCAGTCATCAGCGTCGCCTGTCAGCGCGATCTGGCGGGAAACTGCCTGCACCTGGCCGCCATGCTGCCAGACCAGGTCGTCCTGCTCGCAAGCCCACACCTGGTGACCACGGCGCGCGGCCTCGCGCATCATGGCGAAGGTGCTGTCCTTGTAGGTCTTGAAGCTGCTCAGCGGGTCGGCGAGGAAAAGGATGTTCATGGCGAATCTGCGATGTCGGGGGCGGGGGCCCGCCAGTGTTGCACCAATAAGGCAATGATGCCCGCGACCAAGCCCCAGAAGGCTGAACTGACGCCCAGCAGGCTCATGCCCGACAGGGTGACCAGGAAGGTGATCAAGGCGGGTTCGCGGTGGCGATCGTCGCGCAAGGCGGTGGCCAGCCCGCCGCCAATCGTGCCCAACAAGGCCAGGCCTGCCACACCCATGACCAGGGCTGGCGGGAATGCGGCCAGCACGCCCGCCACGGCACCACCCAGCAAGCCCATGGCGATGTAGAACAGCCCGGACATGATCGCGGCCGTGTAGCGCTTGTGGGCATCGTTGTGCGCATGGGGGCTCAGCACGATGGCCGCCGTGATCGCCGCCAGGTTGAAGGCGTAGCCGCCAAAGGGTGCCAGCAGCACCGTGGTCACGCCCGACCACGTCATCAACGACGACACCCTGGGTTGGTAGCCCGCCGCTTTGATCGCCGATACGCCTGGCACGGCTTGCGAGGCCATGGTCACGATGAACAAGGGCAGCCCCATGCTCATGATGGCATGCCAGGACCACTGCGGCATCACCAGCACCGGCGCGGCCAGTTGCCAGCGCAGTTCGCCGGTGTTGAGCTGGCCTTGCAGCGCCGCCACGCCCATGCCTGCCACCAACACGCCCAGCACCGCATAGCGCGGCCAAACACGGCGGCCGACCACATAGGCGGCGAACATGGTCAGCACCAGGGCGGGTTGCAAGGTGGTGTGCGAGAACGCCAGCAGCGCGAACTTGGCCAGGATGCCTGCCAGCAACGCCGATGCCAGTGACACGGGGATGCGCCCCATCATGCGTTCGAAGATCTTGGTCACGCCTGACAGCCACATCAGGACGCCGCACACCAGGAAGGCGCCCACCGCCTCGGGCAGGCTGACACCGCTGGCCGCCGCGGCAATCACCGCCGCGCCGGGGGTAGACCACGTGATGAGGATCGGCGTGCGGGACCACAGCGACAGGCCCAGCGTGCTGACGCCCATGCCGATCCCCAGTGCCCACACCCAAGAGCTGATCTGTGCTGGCGAGGCGCCCAGCGATTGCGCCGCATGGAAGATCAGCGCAATGGTGCTGGTGAAGCCCACCAGCGTGGCCACGAACCCTGCCGAGACCGCCGCCAGCGAGGTGTCCTGGTGGATGCGGTTCAGCGATGACAGCAGGGTGTTCAGATCTCGACCTTGGAGCCCATCTCGATCACGCGATTGGTGGGCAGGCTCAGGAAGTCCGCCGCGCCCGAGGCGTTGCGGTGCATGCTGGCGAACAGCTTCTCGCGCCAGGGCGCCATGCCGCCGCCAATGGTCGGAATGACGATGTCGCGCGACAGGAAGTAGCTGGTTTCCATCGGATCCAGGTTGACCCCATAACGCTTGAGCAAGCTGAGCGCCTTGGGCACATCGGGCTCGTTCTTGAAGCCGAAATGCAGCATCACCTGCCAGCAATCGTGGCCCAGTGTCTCGATCTGAATGCGCTTGTCCAGGCCGATCCAGGGCACCTCGTGGGCCTTCACGGTGACAAACAAATTCTGCTCATGCAGCACCTTGTTGTGCTTGAGGTTGTGCAGCAGCGCATTGGGCGTGGTGCCCGCGTCGGCGTTGAGGAACACGGCCGTGCCCTGCACGCGGGTGGGCGGGCTGGAGAACACGGCGTCCAGGAAGGGCTCGAGGTCGATGGAATCGCTGCGCAGGCGCTCGCTGAGCATGGCCCGCCCTTGCTTCCAGGTCATCATCAGCATGAACATCACGCCGCCGATCAGCAGTGGGAACCAACCGCCATCGATCACCTTGATGACGTTGGCACTGAAGAACAGCACGTCGATCACGAAGAAGAAGGTGGTGGCCGCGATGCACAAAGGCAGGGCCAGCTTCCAGGCAAAGCGGATCACGAAGAAGGTCATCACCGTGGTGATGAGCATGTCGATGGTCACGGTGATGCCGTAGGCCGCCGCCAGTTTGCTGCTGGAGCCAAAGAAGACCACGGCCATGACGATGCAGCCGTACAGCGTCCAGTTGACGAAGGGGATGTAGATCTGCCCGGTCGATTCGACCGACGTGTGCATGATGCGCAGGCGCGGCAAATAGCCCAGCTGAATCACTTGCTTGGTGACTGAAAAAGCCGCCGAGATCAAAGCCTGCGAGGCGATCACGGTGGCGAAGGTGGCCAGGATCACCAGGGGATACAGCGCCCAATGCGGGGCCATTTCAAAGAAGGGGTTGCTGGCGTTCTCGGGGTGCTCCAGCAGCATGGCGCCTTGGCCAAAATAGTTCAGGACCAGGGCCGGCATGGCCAACAAGAACCAGGCCAGGCGGATGGGCTTTTTGCCGAAGTGGCCCATGTCGGCGTAGAGCGCCTCGGCTCCGGTGGCGCACAACACCACGGCGCCCAGCGCCACAAAGGCCATTTTGGGGTGCTCGTAGATGAAGAGCAGGGCATGGTGCGGGCTCATGGCCAGCAGGATCGACGGGTTGTCGATGATGTGGATCAGGCCCAGCACGGCCAGCACCAGGAACCACAGCGCCGTGATCGGCCCGAAGAATTTGCCGATGCCGCCCGTGCCGTGTTTTTGCACCATGAACAGCAGCGTCAGCACCACCAGGGTGACCGGCACAACATAGCGCTCCAGCCCGGGGGCCGCCACCTTCATGCCTTCAACGGCGGACAGCACTGAAATGGCGGGTGTGATCACCCCGTCCCCAAAGAAAATCGCGGTGCCGAAGATGCCCAGCCCCAGCAAGAAATGCCGCAACTTGGGGTGTTGCTTGACCGCCGTGGAGGCCAACGCCAGCATGGCGATCAGCCCGCCTTCGCCGTTGTTGTCGGCCCGCAGGATCAGGGTCACGTACTTGAGCGAGACGATGACCGTCAGCGTCCAGAACATGATCGACAAAATGCCGAAGATGTTGGTTTCGTTCAGCGGCAGATGGCCGTGGGCGAACACCTCCTTGAGCGCGTACAGGGGGCTGGTGCCGATGTCGCCATAGACGATACCGATGGCCCCCAAAGTCAGCGCTGCCAGTTGCGAGCGGCTGAGGGGGGCGTTGGAGCTTGTTTGCACGAGTGGTGGACGCGAATCGACGAGGGGCTCATTCTGCCCGCTTATTGCTTGCTTATTCGTAGACTTCCGCGTTGGGGTCTGTTGCTTCCAGCTCATAACTGGCCGCCAGCATGGCCAATCGGCCAATCACCCCGTACATGTAAAACCGGTTGGGCACACTGGCCCCGGGTTTGGCGCCCAGTTTGGGCATCTGGGTGGGTTCGGCGAAGGCCAGGGGCACAAAGCTGGAACCGGGCGCGTTCAGGTTCTCATCGATGCCGCGGTCCGAGTGCACGCGGTAGAAGCCGCCCACCACGTAGCGGTCGATCATGTAGACCACCGGCTCGGCCACCGAGTTGTTCATCTGCTCGTAGGTGGGCACGCCCTCCTGGATGATCACTCGGCTGACTTCCTGGCCGTCTTTCACCACCGACATCTTGTTGCGTGTGCGGCGGTTCAGGTCGGTCAGCTCCTTGGCATCGCGCACGGTCATGATGCCCATGCCATAGGTGCCGTTGTCGGCCTTCACGATGACGAACGGCTTCTCGTTGATCCCGTACTCTTTGTACTTACGGCGGATCTTGTTCAGCAGCGCATCAACCTGGGTTTGCAGGCACTCACCCCCGGTGCCATCCTGGAAATCGACTTCGTCGCACACCGCGTACATCGGGTTGATCAGCCACGGGTCCATGCCCAGCAGCTTGGAGAACTTCTTGGCCACTTCTTCGTAAGCCTCGAAGTGCTGGCTCTTGCGGCGCACGGCCCAGCCCGCGTGCAGTGGGGGCAGCAGGTATTGCTCATGCAGGTCGGTCAGGATGTCCGGAATCCCTGCCGATAAATCATTGTTGAGCAAGATCGTGCAGGGATCGAAATGTTTCAGGCCCAGGCGGCGCTTGGTGCGGATCAGGGGCTCCAGCGTCAAGGAGCCGCCGTCTTGCAGAGGCACCTCGACCGGCTCGGTGATGGATTCATCCAGGGTGCCCAGGCGCACGTTCAAGCCGGCCAGGCTGAAGATCTGCACCAGCCGCGCCAGGTTGGACAGGTAGTACTGGTTGCGCGTGTGGCGCTCGGGGATCAGCAGCAGGTTCTTGGCCTCGGGGCAGATCTTCTCGATGGCGGCCATGGCGGCTTGCACCGCCAGGGGCATCATTTCGTGCGTCAGGTTGTTGAAACCGCCCGGGTACAGGTTGGTGTCCACCGGGGCCAGCTTGAAACCCGCATTGCGCAGATCCACCGAGGTGTAGAAGGGCGGCGTGTGCTCCATCCACTCCAGCCGGAACCAGCGCTCGATGGCCGGCATGGACTCGAGCATGCGCTGCTCGAGTTCGTTGATGGGGCCAGTGAGTGCGGTGATCAGGTGTGGAACCATGGGGCTTGTGTTGTCTTGGCGATGGGGAGACTCCATTCTAGAAACATGCGGACACGATATGCGCGCCCAAATGCAAAAAGGGCGGCCCGAAGGCCGCCCCGTTGACTATCACGGTGATTGAATCAAATCACTGGCCAATCACTTGTGATACGCCGTTTCGCCGTGAGCCGAGATGTCCAGGCCTTCGCGCTCTTCTTCTTCCGAGACGCGCAGACCGATCACCAGGTCAACGATCTTGAAGGCGATGAGCGACACCACAGCGGACCACACCACGGTCAAGCCAACGGCCTTGGCCTGGATGATGACCTGGTTGACGATGGAGTAGTCGGCCGGAGCCACCATGCCCACGGTCACCCAGTCAGCGACGGCGCTGGGGCCACCCAGGTTGGGCGAGTTGAACACGCCGGTCAGCAAGGCACCCAGGATGCCGCCCACGCCGTGGACGCCGAACACGTCCAGCGAATCGTCGGCGCCCAGGATCTTCTTCAGACCGGTCACGCCCCACAGGCAGATCAGGCCAGCCAGCAAGCCGATGATCAGCGCACCACCGATGCCGACGTTGCCGGCGGCAGGCGTGATGGCGACCAGGCCACCAACGGCGCCCGAAGCGGCACCCAGCATCGAAGCCTTGCCCTTGAGCAGCGATTCACCCAGGATCCAGCCGATCACCGCGGCAGCCGTGGCGGCCAGGGTGTTGATGAACGCCAGGGCGGCAAAGCCGTTGGCTTCCAGGGCGGAGCCGGCATTGAAGCCGAACCAGCCCACCCACAGCAGGGCGGAGCCCACCATGGTCAGCGTCAGGGAGTGAGGCGTGAACGCTTCCTTGCCGTACCCAATGCGCTTGCCGATCATGTAAGCACCGACCAGGCCGGCGACGGCGGCGTTGATGTGCACCACGGTACCGCCCGCGAAGTCCAGCGCGCCCCATTGCCAGATCAGGCCAGCCTTGCCGGTCATTTCGGCGGCGACATCGGCGCTGGCGTAGGCGTCAGGGCCCATCCAGAACCAGACCATGTGGGCCATCGGGGCGTAGCTGAAGGTGAACCACAGCACCATGAACAGCAGCACGGCCGAGAACTTGGCGCGCTCTGCGAACGCACCCACGATCAGGGCGCAGGTGATGCCCGCGAACGTGGCCTGGAAGGCCGCGAACACGATTTCAGGGATGTAGACGCCCTTGCTGAACGTGGCCGCGTTGGCGAAGGTGCCCGCGGTGTTGTCCCAGACGCCCTTCATCATCAGGCGGTCAAGTCCACCGATGAAGGCATTGCCCTCGGTGAATGCCAGGCTGTAGCCGTAGACGAACCACAGGACGACGATGACGGAGAACGTCACCATGACCTGCATCAGCACGGACAGCATGTTCTTGCTGCGCACTAGGCCGCCATAGAACAGTGCCAGGCCGGGGATGGTCATCAGGATGACCAAAATCGTACAGACCATCATCCAGGCGGTGTCGCCCTTGTTGGGCACCGGTGTGGGCGCGGCGGCCGGAGCCGCTTCAGCAGGCGCTGAAGCTGCTTCAGGTGCAGCAGGGGCTGCGGCCGAGGGGGCTTCCGCCACGGCGGTGGCGGCGACGGGTTCGGAGGCCGCGGTGTCTTGGGCGTGGGAGACGCCAAATACACCTAGAGCCGCGAGCCCCAGTGCGAGCGACGCAAGGAGTTTTCTCATGAAATGCCTCTTGGAAAATCAAAAATAGGCCACGGAGACGCGCCTCAAGGCGCCCCCCAGGGGAGTCGTCAGAAAGAGGGGACGCGAGCCCCCGGCCTCAAAGGGCGTCGGTGCCGGTCTCGCCGGTGCGGATGCGGATGACCTGCTCAAGCGAAGTCACGAAGATCTTGCCGTCACCGATCTTGCCGGTGCGGGCCGAAGCCTCGATGGCTTCGATCACGCGGTCGAGGATGGATTCGTCCACCGCGGCTTCGATCTTGACCTTGGGTAAAAAATCGACCACATACTCCGCGCCGCGATACAGCTCGGTGTGACCCTTCTGGCGTCCGAAGCCTTTGACTTCGGTCACGGTGATACCTTGCACGCCTATGGCGGACAAGGCCTCCCGCACTTCATCAAGCTTGAAGGGCTTGACGATGGCTGTCACCATTTTCATGGGTGGTTCTCCGGTAAAGGTTGTCTGGTGAAAGGATTCGGCAACCATGTCTGCATGATCTGTGCCAGCGCGCCAAAACAGGGAGCCGGCGGCGTGTTCATTGCCCACACGCACCAGTTTGAGTTCTTGTTTGGCTTTTTGCACCTATTGGGTGCGTCATTTGTGGCCATGGCGCATCGCGAACTGCCTCGCACAAACTTTGTGCGTTTACTGCGGTGCGTGGCGAGCAGCATTCCCATTCACCATCGGCCTATCGGCGGGAGTCGCTTGGCGAGATTGGCGCGCGCAAGCGACTCCCTGGGGGTCCACCAGGCCCCTGGCCGGTGCGCAGCCAGCCCCTTCAGGCGGGCTGCCAAAGGGCTTGCATCACCAGGGGGCGGATTTGGGCGCGTAAGCGCGCGAAGCCTGGTCGATGGCGCCCACCACAGAAGTGTTGAAGTTGATGGTGTCTCTGCCGTCGGGGGTTTGCGAGGCGCTGTTGACGGTCAGCAGGAAATTGGAGCTGGAGTCATAGGAATACAGCACCAGCGAACTCACCGCTTCCTCAGCGAAAGTCGCAATCGCCTGGGTCATCACTTGCGCCTTCAGCGTGTCGGAGAGCTGTTCCACCGGGAGCCGACTGAAGGCAGGTGGGTTGTAGCCGGGGGCCCGGCCAATGCCGTACTCCGTGATCACGAGCGGCTTGTTTGCCACCCCGTACGCATTCATTCGCAGTTTGATCAGGCGAAGCTGCTCCGACAGGCTTTGGGTGCCATAAGGCTGACCTGATGGATCATTGCCCATGCCGTTGTAAAGATGTGCACCGACCCAATCGCAGAAGTCGGTGATGGGCCTGCCCGTCCTGGTCTTGGCCGACAGGATGTGCCCCAGGCGCTCAGGCGAGTCGGCTTGTGGGCAGATGACAGGAATCTTGTCATTGGGGAAGAAGTAGCGCCGAATGTCGTAGACCTGCTGGCAAGCGTCTGCCATCTGCGTTGATGAACCGGCCCAGAATTCACGTGAATGTGCCTCGTTCCAGCATTCAAGCGCGAAGACCCGGTCCTTGTACAGCGTGAGCGTCTGGACCAAGGCGTCGGCAAAGACCGACACTCCGTTGGACGTCAACGGGCTGGACCAGCCTGGCAAGTAAAAGCCATTGTTGGCGTTCGCAGGATCGCTCGACAGTGCCAGCGGCGTGCCGGTCAGGTTGACCACCAAGTTCTTTGTTCGGACTTGTGGCGCTTGCACTGGCGGCGAGAAGAAATCGGCCCATCGTTGGAAGGTCAGCTTTGGCTCTGGCAGTGTGTTCGGGCGATCGACCGAAGCGGCCGGGTCAAACACCAGTTGGCCACTGCCATTGGCGGTCCACCAGGGCCTGTAGAGCTCGGTGGACAAGGTGCGGTTAATGCGGAAGGCTGCGCCGGTGCGGCTCAGTGCGCCCAAGGTGGCTTCGCCGTTCACTTCCACGCCCGACGCGTGATAGTAGGGGTAGTGGTGGGTGCTCATGCCCACGTGCATGCCGCCCTTGGCGTTGTCAATCACCAGAGAGCCAATGCTGTACGAGTAGCCGTTTGTCGGGTCGTTGTACTCGGTCACGCCGGGCGCACTCGCGTAAAACTTGACGCCTTTGGTGGCACCTTGGGGCACCAGCCGATAACGCACGGTGTAGCGGGCTTCGGTCAGGCCAACGCCGGCCTGCCACGGGTGCACGGTCGGTGGCGCCCCGGCGAGCAAGGAAAAGGACCTCGACCATGTCACGGGGGCATTGACGGTGGTTGTCCCGGGGTAAAGGGCGAGGTGGCCTTGATAGCTTCCTTGCAGTCCTTTGGGGATCACATTGACACTGAATTTGGCAGTTTGTCCCTGCGCCAGCTTTTGAGTGGCGGACAAGGGCGCGATCATGGCGCCCGGCAAGTCTGCTGATTCAAACGACAGCGAGTGGATCCGCAGGACCACCGTTTCGCCCGGCTGGAGATTGGACACTTCCAGGCAAGGCTTGCTGCTGACAATGGCGCGATTCGTCGCCAGATCAACGCTGCCCTTGATCAGCTCATGGCTCAGGGTTTGAATGGTGCGGCGGGCGGTGTCTCCGAGGGCCTCGGCTGGCAGCTCGTTGGTGGAAGCGCCCCCGTCTTGTTTGGCCTGCTCAAGGAATGCCCTCACGTGGCTGTTGGCGGTCCCCGTTGACACGACGGTAAGCGCTGCCTTGAAGCGATAAAAATCCCGGCTGACGGTTGCCGGCGTCTCGATGAAGAGCTGGTAGCCCCCCACGGTTGACGGGTCTGGCCGAGGGGATGCGATCGCCGGGTTCAGATTGGTGACTGTGATCTGCAGGTATCGATCGGTCGAGTTGTAGAGGTACTTGACCTCGGTGTTCGAGTGTGGATAACCCGAGAACCCGGCTGGCGGCTGGCTTGTCGCGCTGGTGCTGCTGACGAGAGTCGGCAAGGCAATGGGCGTCACGGAAACGAGATTCAGCGAGACAGGGGCAGCAGCCCGCGCCTCCATAGTGGCCGCTAAGGCGACTGCGCCCAAGCCGCAAAGCGCGCGACGGGCGATGGATGAGTACTTCACGGTTTCTCCACTGAATAGTATAAAAAATGCTATTTTGTAGTAAAAATATCGCTTTTAAATCGTATTTACCCGATGCGGCAAAGCGAAGTTAAAAAACATCAAAGCGCCCTATTGGGGGAGGGCCTTCCAGAGACCGGCTGGGCACAATCGGCTCCCACCAGAGGTCCATCGGGTCCACCGGACCCGGAGCCTGTGCGTCAGCCGCCGTTTTGCGAGTGCCATGTCTCTAGCCATTGTTCACAGCCGTGCCCTTGATGGGCTCAACGCCCCGGAAGTCACCGTTGAAGTCCACTTGGCCAATGGCCTGCCGTGCTTCACCCTGGTGGGTCTGGCCGACACCGAGGTTAAGGAAGCCCGCGAGCGGGTCCGGGCGGCGCTCAGCAACAGTGGTCTGGAATTCCCCTTCAACAAGCGGATCACCGTGAACCTGGCTCCTGCTGATCTGCCCAAGGAGTCGGGGCGCTTCGACTTGCCGATCGCGATCGGCATTTTGGCCGCGATGGGCCACATTGACGCGCGGCAGCTGGCCGATCTGGAGTTCGCCGGAGAGCTCTCGCTGGGTGGAGAGTTGCGCCCCGTGCGCGGCGCGTTGCCCATGGCCCTGGCCTTGCGGCGGCGGGTACAGGGCGGTTTGCTCAAGCGTGGCCTGGTGTTGCCGCAGGCCAGCGCCCGCGAGGCGGCTTTGGTCTCTGGCGTGTCTCTGTTCGAGGCGAGCCACCTGATGGAGGTGGTGCAGTCCCTGGTGGCCGATGAGGCTGCCCGGGTGCCGTTGACGGAGGCCCGTGCCGAGGCCATGGTCGGCTCGGCAGAGCGGGCCCATGATTTGCGCGATGTGAAGGGGCAGTCTGCGGCCAAGCGCGCTTTGGAGGTGGCCGCCGCAGGCAACCACAGCTTGCTGATGGTGGGGCCGCCTGGCACGGGCAAGTCCATGCTGGCCCAGCGCTTTGCTGGCTTGCTGCCACCCTTGACCCAGGATGAGGCCCTGGAGTCGGCCGCCGTCTTGAGCCTGGCGGGCCGCTTCGAGGCCAGTGCTTGGCGCAGGCGCGTTTTCAGAAGCCCTCATCACACAGCTTCGTCGGTGGCCCTGGTGGGCGGAGGCTCACCGCCCAAGCCTGGCGAGATTTCCTTGTCGCACCACGGCGTGCTCTTTCTGGACGAGTTGCCCGAGTTTCCCCGCGCCGCCTTGGAGGCCTTGCGCGAGCCACTTGAAACCGGCCACATCACCATCTCGCGTGCGGCCCGTCGGCATGACTTCCCCGCGCGGTTCCAACTGGTTGCGGCCATGAACCCGTGCCCCTGTGGGCACCTCGGCAACCCGCTCAAGGCTTGCCGCTGCACGCCGGACCAGGTCACGCGTTACCAGGGCAAACTCAGCGGCCCCTTGCTGGACCGGGTGGATGTGCAAGTGGAAGTGCCCGCAGTGTCGCCCGACATCCTGGCCCAAGCCCCCGATGGTGAAACATCGGAACAGGTGGCCGACCGCGTGGCCCGCGCGCGGCAGCGGCAATTGAACCGCCAGGGTTGTGTCAACGCCGTGCTCGATGGGGCGGGCTTGGACAACCTGGCCATGCCCGAACCAGCCGCCATGGCCTTCCTGCAAAACGCCAGTGCGCGCCTGGGGTGGTCAGGGCGGGGCTTTCACCGCGTCTTGCGCCTGGCCCGCACCATCGCCGATCTGGCCGAATCCGACACCATCCAGTTGGCGCATGTGGCTGAAGCGATTCAATACCGGCGGGTGGTGCAAGCGCCGTGATTCAAAACGCCGGTTTTGGAGGATCATGTGGCGCTTGATGACTTGGTTCCAAGGACACTCCCATGAAAACGGCGTTGATCACCGGTGGCAACAGCGGCATTGGCAAGGAAGCAGCGCGAGCGCTGGTGGGCTTGGGCTGGCGTGTCTTGATCGCTGCGCGCGACGCCGCCAAAAGCCGTGCGCTCGTCGAATCAATCCGCGCCGCCAATCCGCAAGCCCAGATCGACTGGCTACAGGTTGACCTGTCCGACTTCAATGGCATCGAAGCCTTCGCCGACGAGGTGTCCCGCCGCATGCCGGTGATCGACGCGCTGGTGTTGAACGCCGGCTTGTACACGCGGCAATTGACGACCAACCACGCGGGCATCGAGCTGATGTTCGCCACCACCCACCTGGGGCACTTCTTGCTGACCCACCACCTTCTGCCCAATGTGCGCGCATCCAGCGATGGGCGCATCGTGGTGAGCAGTTCAGTGGCGCAGTGGATGGGTGGGCGGATGGACCTGGACAGCATGCGCCGGCCTTCTTCAAGCCAGTTCCTGCAGTTGGCGCCGTTCATGGCCTATGGCCGATCCAAGCTGGCCAACATGCTGTTCGTGCGTGAGTTGGCCAGGCGCCTGCAGGGCACCTCGATCAAGGTCAATGGCTTTCACCCAGGCGGCATCAAGAGCGATTTTTGGCGTGACACGCCGGGCTGGGTCACCGCCATGGTGGATCCTTTCCTGGTGTCGGAAGCCAAGGGCGCCAAGACCCAGGTCTACCTGGCCTCGCATGAAGGGTTGAGCACTTCTGGCGAATATTGGGCGGGGTGCCGAGTGCGCCAGGGCAGTCCGGCCAACCGCGATCCAGCCTTGGCCCGCCAACTTTGGCAGTACAGCGAAGGGGTGTTCGGGATCACTGATTTTGGGCAACCCGCCACCTTGACCACCCAAATGAAAGCCGGATGAGCATGATGACCCGCAAGCAATCTTTGGCCGCGCTGATGTTGGCCATGGTGTATTCGATCAGCGCGGCGCAAGCGCCATTGGTCGAGGTCAGCGATGGCTGGGTTCGGCACGCGGTCAAGGGCCAAAGCGGCACGGGTGGCTTCATGACGTTGACCAGCCGTGTGCCGCTCACCCTGGTGGGCTTTCGGTCGCCGGTGTCCGCGTCGGCAGAGCTGCATGAAATGAGCATGCAGGGCGATGTGATGCGCATGCGCGCCATTGATGCCTTGCCTTTGCCTGCCGGGCAGCCGGTGGCCCTGCAGCCTGGTGGTCATCACCTGATGCTGATGGGTCTGAAACGGCCCTTGTCAGTGGGGGATCATCTGCTGTTGACCTTGAAGCTGCGCGACGAGAAGGGCCGCTTGGTCCAGCAAAGAGTCCGGCTACCTGTGCTGGCGACCGCGCCTGCCGGGGCGGCCAGCCAGCCTCATCACTGACTCACTGGTCTTCCAGGCGACGAGGTGGGTAGGTGTCCCAGCCGTGGCAGCCGGGGCACTGCCAGAAATAGTGCTGGCTTTCAAAGCCGCAAGCCGCACAGCGATAACGTTGCAAGGGCTTGGCGGCCGTCGCCAAGGCGTCTTGCAGGCGTTCAATCTCAGGCACGGTCAAGGGCACACCCGTGCTCAGGCTTTCGCGGATCACGCCTTGCGCGGCCGACAGCGACGGTTGATTGCTCAGGTGGTTGATCAGGCGCTGGCGGCGCAAGGCGGGCTCGTCTTGCAAGCGGTTGAGCGCGGAGAGCAGGTCTACCGAGGGCGCCTGTTTGTACAGGGCTTCCAACCTGGCCAGCGCCTCGGCCACGCCATCACTGGCTTGCGCACTGCTGGCGTAGTCTTGTGCCACCAGCGAGAAAGCTTGCGGCTGAATCGCCATCAGCTCGTCCCACACCTTCAAGGCCGCGGCATGCAGGCCTTGGCGCACCAGACGGTGCCCTTGCATGACCAGCGGGCGGGCAGCTTGGGGCGCGGCTTCACGGGCCCGAACCAGGGCCTGCTCGGCCTCGTCGTGGCGGCCGCGGGCATCGGCCTCGTGCGCCACTTCGCACCAGTGGTGGGCCATGCGCTGGGCGAATGACCCTGTGCCGGCGGCCTCCAATTGGCGGGCCACCTCGATGGCCGGGTGCCAATTGCGTGAACGCTCGTGCAAGGTCAGCAAGGCCAAGCGGGAGTCGGTGCTGAAGGCGGTGCCTTCCAGCGCCTTGAAGGAGGCCTCGGCGCGGTCAAACAAGCCGGCCTTCAGGAAGTCCTGGGCCAGGGCATGTTGGGCGCGCTCGCGGTCATCGCGCCGCAGATCACCGCGTGCCAGCAGGTGCTCGTGAACGCGGATGGCGCGCTCGTATTCGCCGCGGCGGCGGAACAGGTTGCCCAGAGCGAAGTGCAGGTCGGAGGTGTTCGGATCTTGCTGAACCGCTTCGATGAACGCATCGATGGCCTTGTCCTGCTGCTCATTGAGCAAGAGATTCAGACCTTTGAAATAGGCTTGGGGCGAGGCGCTGTCTTCGCGCTTGAGCTGGCGCAGGTCCAGCCGCGAGGCCACCCAGCCCAGCAAAAAAACGCCAGGCAGGGCCAGCAGCAGCCATTGCAGGTCAAATTCCATGAGGGTGCGTGCTGCTCTGAGAGGTCACTTGCCGGGCTTGCGGGGTGCGGGCATGTCTGGCGGATGGGGAAGCTCGGCCGGCAAGGTGGAGTGGCCGCCCGAATGGCTGTGAGCGTGCGTGGTCACCGGGGCTTGAACCACGGTTTTCTCCGGCATCAAGTGCAGGCGCTGGCGAGCGTCGCGGCGATGCCGCCACCAACTGGGCACCATGGCCAGCACGCCTACCGCACATCCCAGGCCAAACACGGCCAGGACGATGAAGACCATCGGGGCCTGAGAGCGGTAGCCCCAGAACCATTGCAGCTCGACGGGGTGCAAGTTGTTAAGCGCAAAGGCAAACAGGACAAAGAACACCACGCCACGCAATAACCAGGTCAATAAGCGCATGGGTTGGCCTCAGGCTTTCCGAACGAGGGCTTCGGCCTCGTTGGCCGATGGGGTGGTGTCTGCAGCGGGCGTCTCGCCTCGGGCATCAACGGCTTCGCGCAAGGCTTTGCCGGGCTTGAAATGGGGCACCAGTTTTTCTGGGATCAGCACCTGCTCGCCCGAGCGGGGGTTGCGGCCCATGCGGGGCGGGCGGCGGTTGATCGAGAAACTGCCAAAGCCGCGGATCTCGATGCGGTGACCATGGGCCAGTGCCTCGGACATGGCGTCCAGGATGGTCTTGACGGCAAACTCGGCATCTCGCTGAGTCAGCTGGCCAAAGCGCTCGGCCAAGCGGGCCACTAGATCGGAACGGGTCATGAGGGTGTCACGTCAAGAGATCGGGGGCTGTGATGAAAACACGCGGGTCGGAAATGACAGCAGGGTGTGCTCATCACAACCCCCGCCGGGGCCTTTTCGAGAAAAGACTCGGCGGGGATGGATGGTCTCAGAAAAACGGGATCAACCGTTGTTCTGGTCCAACTTGGCCTTGAGCAAAGCGCCCAGGCTGGTGGTGCCGGAACCTTCCTTGGCATCGGCGACGTTCAGACGTTGCAGAGCTTCTTGTTGCTCGGCGCTGTCCTTGGCCTTGACCGACAGTTGCAAGGAACGGGTCTTGCGGTCGACGTTGATGATGACGGCGGTGACTTCGTCGCCTTCCTTCAGCACGTTGCGGGCATCTTCCACGCGCTCGCGGGCGATTTCGGAAGCACGCAGGTAGCCGGTGACGCCTTCGGTCAGTTCGATCTCGGCGCCCTTGGCGTCGACGGTCTTGACCTTGCCGGTCACGGTCATGCCACGGTCATTAACCGAGGTGTAGTTCGTGAATGGATCGGAATCCATCTGCTTGATGCCCAGGGAGATGCGCTCGCGCTCGACGTCGATGGCCAACACGATGGCTTCGACTTCCTGGCCCTTCTTGTAGTTGCGCACGGCGGCTTCGCCGGGCTCGTCCCAAGACAGGTCGGACAGGTGAACCAGGCCGTCGATGCCAGCAGCCAGACCAACGAACACGCCGAAGTCGGTGATCGACTTGACGGGGCCCTTGACCTTGTCGCCGCGCTTGAAGTTGACAGCGAAGTCGTCCCATGGGTTCGGCTTGCACTGCTTCATGCCCAGGGAGATGCGACGCTTGTCTTCGTCGATTTCCAGGACCATGACTTCCACTTCGTCACCCATGTTGACGATCTTGTTGGGAGCCACGTTCTTGTTGGTCCAGTCCATTTCGGAGACGTGCACCAGGCCTTCAATGCCGGGTTCGATCTCGACGAACGCGCCGTAGTCAGCGATGTTGGTGACCTTGCCGAACAGGCGGGTGGACGCAGGGTAGCGACGCGAAACGCCGACCCAAGGATCGTCGCCCATTTGCTTCAGGCCCAGCGAGACGCGGTTCTTCTCGGCGTCGAACTTCAAAACCTTGGCGGTCAGCTCTTGACCAACCGTCACCACTTCGGATGGGTGACGGACACGGCGCCAGGCCATGTCGGTGATGTGCAGCAGGCCATCGATGCCGCCCAGATCAACGAACGCACCGTATTCGGTGATGTTCTTGACCACGCCATTGATGATCGCGCCTTCGCGCAGCGTTTCCATCAGCTTGGCGCGTTCTTCGCCCATCGAAGCTTCAACCACAGCACGGCGTGACAGCACGACGTTGTTGCGCTTGCGGTCCAGCTTGATGACCTTGAATTCCATGGTCTTGCCTTCGTAAGGACTCATGTCCTTGACGGGGCGGGTGTCCAGCAGCGAGCCGGGCAGGAAGGCGCGGATGCCATTGACCAGAACGGTCAGGCCGCCCTTGACCTTGCCATTGACGGTGCCAATGACGAATTCGCCGGAGTCCAGTGCGGTTTCCAACGACATCCACGAGGCGAGGCGCTTGGCCTTGTCACGCGACAGGATGGTGTCGCCATAGCCGTTTTCGACGGCGTCGACAGCCACAGAGACGAAATCGCCCACTTGGACTTCGAGCTCGCCTTGGTCGTTCTTGAACTCTTCGATTGGCACGTAGGCTTCTGACTTCAGGCCTGCGTTGACCACGACGAAGCTGTGTTCGATGCGCACCACTTCAGCAGTGATGACTTCGCCCGTGCGCATGTTGGAGCCCTTCAGGGACTCCTCGAACATGGCGGCGAAAGAATCTGCGCCCGAATAGGCGGCGGTTTGTGCTTGAGACATTGAGGTTTTCCTGTGCCGGCTTGGGGCCAGCGGTGACGGCTTCATCGACAGGAACGACGAAGCACGGTTGGGTTGAGAACATGACACCCTGGTCTGCACAAAACGGCGGCAAACCCTGGCGAAAACCAAACCTTCACCGGGCGGTGAAGGCTGAATGTCACAGCCTTAAATTGGCTTCACGTCATGGGCCACATTGGCTTTGACATGAGGCCACCCGTCGACCCACCACTTCAACACTGTGTCGGCCGATTGGTCGCTGGTCAGTGAGGAATTGTCGAGTTTTCGGGCGTCTGGTGCAGGGACAAGAGGCGACACGGCGCGGGTGCGATCCCGCAAGTCGCGCGCTTCCAAGTCCGCGCATATCTCTTCAAGGTTAGCAGAAAACCCCTTTGAAATCAATTGGTTATACCGGCGCTCGGCACGTTCTTTGACGCTTGCCGTCAAAAATACCTTGAGCGCGGCATCCGGAAAGATCACGGTGCCCATGTCGCGGCCATCGGCCACCAAGCCGGGCAGGCCCCTGAAACTGAGCTGCAGATCAACCAGTGCCTGGCGCACGCCGGGGATGGCCGAAATGCGCGAAGCCATTTGCCCAGCGGCCTCCTGGCGCAAGTCCTCGCTCACTTCCTTGCCATTCAGCCACACTTGGTGCTCCTCGAAATGCAGGGGCAGGTGGGTGCCGATCTGGCGTGCAATCTTGGTGACGGCCTCATGGTCGTCCGGATCGATGCCCTTTTCAACGACCATCAGGCCTGTGATGCGGTAGAGCGATCCGGAATCCAAAAACTGGTAGCCCAGGCGGGTGGCCAGGTTGCTGGCCAGCGTGCCCTTGCCCGATGCAGAGGGGCCATCGACCGTGATGACGGGAATCAAGGCAGGGTGGGTGTCGGCCACCTGGAACAGCGTCTCGAAGTAATCCGGGAAAGTCTTGCCCACGCATCGCGGGTCTTCGATGCGCACGGCAATGGGCCGGCCGGGCGTGGCGGTGGGCGCCAAGGGGTTGAGCGCCGCCAGCGAGAAGCACATCGCCATGCGGTGGTCGTCGTAGGTGTGGATGCTGGCGTGCTGCCAAGTGGTGGGCGGCGTCACTTCGATAAAGTCTTCGCCCTCCACCACGGTGGCGCCCAGCTTGCGCAATTCGGTGGCCATCGCGGCGATGCGGTCGGTTTCCTTGACGCGCCAGCTGGCGATGTTGCGCAGCCGGGTTGTGCCGTGGGCGTACAGGGCCATCACGGCCAAAGTCATGGCCGCGTCGGGGATGTGGTTGCAGTCTAGGTCGATGGCTTTGAGCGGCCAGGCGCCCCGGCCCACTTCCAGCCAGTTGGGGCCACTGGTGATTTGCGCGCCCATGGCCTGTGCTGCTTCGACAAAGCGGATGTCGCCCTGGATTGAGTCCGCGCCCACGCCGTCGATGCGCAAGGGCTCTTCGGTGGCGGCCAGCGCCCCGGCCGCGATGAAGTAAGACGCCGACGAGGCATCGGCCTCGACATGGATCTCGCCGGGCGACTGGTAGCGGCTGCCTTGCGGAATGGTGAAACGCGCCCAACCTTCTCGCTGAATCTGGATGCCAAAGCGCGCCAGCAGGTTCAGCGTGATCTCGATGTAGGGCTTGGAGATGAGCTCGCCCTCGACCTCGATGGTCAAGGTTTGCTGTTGCGACACCAGCGGCAGTGCCAACAAGAGCGCAGTGAGGAACTGGCTCGACACATCGCCCCGCACACGGATGGCCTGGCCCAGGTTCAACCGGCCGCCCGCCACGCGCAGAGGGGGGTAGCCTTCCTGACCCAGGCATTCGATTTGGCAACCCAGGGGGCGCAGCGCATTTACGAGGTCGCCAATGGGGCGCTCGTGCATGCGGGGCACGCCGCTGAGCGTGTAGACGCCGCCATGGCTGGCCGACAGCAGGGCCAGGACGGCGGTGAGCGGACGGATGGCGGTGCCAGCGTTGCCCATGAACAGGTCGGCGTTCAGCACCGACAGCTGTCCGGCCACGCCGGTGATGCGCACAGTGTTGCCTGATTGCTCGACATCACAGCCCAGCACCCGCAAGGCATCCAGCATGACGCGGGTGTCGTCCGAGGCCAGGAGGTCGTGGACGACGGTGGTGCCTTCGCTCAGGCCTGCCAGCAGCAAGACGCGGTTGGAAATGCTCTTGGAGCCGGGCAGGCGCACGGCGCCGCTGATGCCCAGCAAAGGCGGGAGGTCGAGGAATTCAGTCGTGTACATGGAAGGGAGAGAGTCAGCGAGCGCTCAATCAACGCTGCGTCTGCGGGCCGCTTCGGCCGGGGGAGCTTTGCAAGGTCCACTGACTGCGGGCGTCGGAGGCCGATTGGATCTGGCTTTCCAGTGCGGAGCCGTTCCAGTTGCGCATCTCGTGTTCCATCGCATCCAGCGCGGCCCGGAACGCCATCGATTGGCGCAGGACTTCTTCGCGGTTGGACAGCAGGATGTCGCGCCAGATGGTGGGATCGCTGGCGGCGATGCGGGTGAAGTCACGGAAACCTGGTCCGGCCAAGGACAGGAACTCGCGGCCCGAGGGTTGCTCGGCCATGGCGTTCAGGTACGCGAAGGCCAACAGGTGCGGCAGGTGGCTGACGGCGGCAAACGCGGCGTCATGGTTCTCAGGCGTCATCTTGAGCACCTGGCAGCCAATGGCCGACCACACATCCGTGGCCTTCTGCAACAGGATGGGGTCGGTCTGCTGCAGGGGTGTGAGGATGACCTTGCGGCCCTGGTATAGCGTCGCATCCGAGTGCTCGATCCCGGCCACTTCTCGGCCAGCGATGGGGTGCGCGGGCACGAACGAGGGCAGGCGTTCTTTCAACACACGGCGGGCGGCATCGACCACGTCGCGCTTGGTGCTGCCCACGTCCATGAACAGCACGCCAGGGTCGACCAGGTGGCGGATGGCCTTGAAGGTGCTCTCACTGGCCGCCACGGGCACGGCGATCAGCACGATGTCGGAGCCCGCCACCGCCAGCAAGGCCGATTCGGCGGCGACATCGATCACGCCCAGGCGGCGGGCCTTCTCCACCGTGGAAGGCGACTTGCTGTAGCCCACCACGCGTTTGACCAGGCCCGCCTTTTTCAAGGCGAGCGCGAATGAGCCGCCCATCAGGCCGCATCCGATCAGTCCCAGTTGATTGAACATCGTCAATGGTCTCAGTGCACGTCGAGCGGGTAGGTGCCCAGCACCTTGAAGAACGAGCATTGCGCACGCAGCTCGCTCATCGCCGCAGCGACATTGTCTTGGGCCGGGTGGCCAGCCAAGTCCATGTAGAAAACATACTCCCACTGCCCCGAGCGGGCCGGGCGGGATTCGAAGCGGGTCATCGACACGCCATGGTGCTTCAGGGGCACCAGCATGTCATGCACGGCGCCCGGGCGGTTGTCCACCGACACGATCAGGCTGGTGCAGTCGTGGCCCGTGGGGGCGCTGGCCGGCAGCGCCTCGGGCTGGGAGACGATGACGAAACGGGTGCGGTTGTGAGCGTCGTCTTGCACAGCGGCTTGCAGCACATGCAGGCCATAGCGCGAGGCGGCACGGGTGCTGGCCAAGGCGGCGATGCTGGCGTCTTCACCAGCCAGGCGGGCGCCTTCGGCATTGCTGGACACCGGGCGGCGCTCGGCATCGGGCAGGTTCTGGCTGAGCCAGCCCTGGCATTGGGCCAGGGCCTGTGGGTGGGCGCAAACCACCGTGATGCCTGTGCGCGAAGGCTCTTTGCGCAGCAGGTTGTGGCTGACCAGCAGGCTGGTTTCGCCAATGATGGTCACGGGTGATTGCAGCAGCAAGTCCAGCGAGCGGGCCACCACACCTTCGGTGGAGTTCTCCACCGGCACCACGCCAAAGTCAGCCGACCCGGCCACAGTGGCGCGGAACACTTCATCGATGGAGGGGCAGGGCAGCGCCTCGATCGACGAGCCAAAGTAATCCAGGGCCGCCTGCTCGCTGAAGGTGCCGATGGGGCCCAGAAAAGCCACTTTCAGCTTGGCTTCCAGCGAGCGGCAGGCCGACATGATTTCGCGCCAGATGGGGGCGATGCTGTCGGCCTGGATGGGGCCGGGGTTCAAGTTCTTGAGTTTGTCGATGACCTGCGCTTCGCGGTCCGGGCGGAACACGGGCGAGCTGTCGATCTTCTTGACCTCGCCCACGGCCTGGGCCAGTTGCGCGCGCTGGTTCAGCAACCGCAGCAACTGCTGATCGACCGCGTCAATGCGCGTGCGCAACTCGCCCAGCTGTTCTTCAACAGGGCGTTGATCGGGGCTTGGGTGATCAGCCATGGCGCTGCGCGAACTCTTTCAGGTAGGCCACCAGCGCATCCACACCCGCCAAAGGCAAGGCGTTGTAGATCGAGGCGCGCAGGCCGCCAACGCTCTTGTGGCCTTTCAGTTGCAGCAAGCCCCGGGCCTTGGCCCCGGCCAGGAAGGGCTCGTACAGCGCATCGGCAGGCAGGAAAAACGGGGCATTCATGCGCGACCGCGCGTTGGCCGCCACGTGCGTGCTGTAAAAACCAGAGGCATCCAGGTAGCCATACAGGCGATCGGCCTTGGCAATGTTGCGGGCCTCAATGGCGGCCAGGCCTTGCAGATCGCCCTGGGCCGTGGCCTCGTGCTGGCGTTTGATCCACTGGAACACCAGCCCGGCCAGGTAGATGGCGTAGGTGGGCGGGGTGTTGTACATCGACTCGTGGTCGGCCACGATCTTGTAGTCAAAGGCCGAAGGCGTGATCGGCAGGGCATGGCCCAACAGGTCTTCGCGAACGATGACCAGGGTCAGGCCCGCCGGTCCGATGTTCTTTTGCGCCCCAGCGTAGGCCAGGCCCACGCGCGACCAGTCGATCCGGCGCGAGGCGATGTGCGATGAGCAATCGATCACCAGCGGCGCGTCGCAGCCGAGCGCTCTCAAATCGGGCAGCTCGTGCAGCTCGATGCCGTTGATGGTTTCGTTGCTGCACACGTGCACATAAGCGGCGTTGCGGCTGAACTTCCATGTGGCCGGATCCGGCACGGTGGTGTGGCCATCGGCTTCATTGCTGGCGATGACATTCACCTGCCCATACTTGCGGGCTTCTTTTTGCGACTTGATGGACCAGGAGCCGGTCACCACATAGTCCATGTGGCCACCCCGCGATGACAGGTTCATCGGCAGGATGGCGTTCTCGGCGATGGCCCCGCCCTGCATGAACAGCACTTTGTAATGAGCAGGGATGGCCAGGATCTCGCGCAGGTCGCTTTCGGCCTGCTGGGCAATGGAGATGAATTCCTTGCCACGGTGGCTCATCTCCATCACGCTCATGCCCGACCCATGCCAGTCCAGCATCTCGCTCGCGGCCTGTTGCAGCACTTCTTCAGGCAGCGCCGCCGGACCGGCGGAAAAATTGAAAGGTCGGGTCATCTCGGTCAACGCCTGGGCGGCGTCCTTCTCGCTTACTTTTCTCGCTTACTTGCTGGCGGCTGGCTTGGGAGCAGGCTTGGCGGCTTTGGCAGGTGCCGGCGCTGGGGCCTGACCACTGAGCTTGCCACCCGAGGCCGTGTCCAGGATCGAGCGCAGGTTGTTCTGCACGGCTTGCAGCTTGGGATCCAGCTGTGGGCGAACGTCCAGCACCACCTTCTCCAGGAAGCTGCTGCCGATCAGATCGGGCAGGGCGGCTTGGTACTTTTTCAGCACGGCCGAATCCAGGATGGTGATGAGTTGCTTCAGCTCGTCTTCGCTGAACTTCTCTTCCAGGGCCGGGGCCACGGAGGCGGCGCTCAGCTTGTTGGCGCTGGCCTTGAACAGCGGCACGGCGCCGTCCAGGTACTTCTTGATTTCGGCATCGACTTGCTTGGCCGTGGCTTCGCGCTTTTCAGGCGGCACGGCTTGCGACAAGACTTGCTTGGCGCCACCGACCAGCTGACGGGCCGGTTGTTCTGCCAGGTTTTGCGCGGCGTTGTCGATCAAAGGCTGTTGCGTGACCATCAGCTTTTGGACCAGTTCCTTCTTGCTTTGCGCAGAAGCCGACAGCGGCATCGCCAGCAAGGAGCCTGTCAGTGCGGTCGCCAGAGCCAGTTGGGTGAATTTCATCGTTGTACCTTTGATGTCGGTGCAGTCAAGCTGCGGGATCATTGGGCAGACCCGTCGCCTTCGGGGGCGGCGGTGTCCGGAGTTTCATCTTCACTGCCTTCGACCACCTCGGCCTGGGCGTCATTCTCGACAATGCGTTGCAAGCCGATCAGCTTGGCGCCTTCGTCCAGAGCGATCAGGGTCACACCTTGTGTGGCGCGGCCCAGTTCGCGGATTTCCGACACGCGGGTGCGCACCAGAACACCCTTGTCCGTGATCAGCATGATCTCGTCTTCCGGGCGCACCAGCGTGGCCGCGACCACCTTGCCATTGCGCTCGGTCTGCTGGATGGCGATCATGCCCTTCGTGCCGCGACCATGGCGGGTGTATTCGACGATGCTAGTGCGTTTGCCATACCCGTTCTCGGACGCGGTCAATACGCTTTGCGTCTCGTCTTCGGCCACCAGCATGGCGATCACGCTCTGGCCTTCTTCAAGCATCATGCCTCGCACGCCGCGGGCGTTGCGACCCATCGGGCGCACATCGTCTTCGTCGAAGCGCACGGCCTTGCCGCCATCGCTGAACAACATCACATCGTGTTTGCCGTCGGTCAGGGCGGCGCCCACCAGGATGTCGCCCTCGTCCAGGTCGACCGAGATGATGCCGGCCTTGCGCGGGTTGCTGAACTCGGTCAGCGCCGTCTTCTTGACGGTGCCCAGCTTGGTCGACATGAACACGAAGTGATCTTCAGGGAAGCTGCGGAACTCGCCGGTCAGCGGCAGCACCACGTTGATCTTCTCTTCGGGCTGCAGCGGGAACATGTTGACGATGGGGCGGCCGCGCGAGTTGCGTGAACCGCTCGGCACTTCCCAGACCTTCAGCCAATACACGCGGCCACGGTTGCTGAAACACAGCATGTAGTCGTGCGTGTTGGCGATGAAGAGCTGGTCGATCCAGTCGTCTTCCTTCGTGGCCGTGGCCTGCTTGCCGCGACCGCCGCGCTTCTGCGCACGGTACTCGGCCAAAGGCTGGCTCTTGATGTAACCGGTGTGCGAGAGCGTGACCACCATGTCGGTCGGGGTGATCAGGTCTTCCGTGCCCAGCTCTTGCGCGTTGTGCTCGATCACGCTGCGGCGCGCGCCGATCTTGGTCTGACCAAACTCCTGGCGCACCACGGTCAGCTCTTCCGAGATGATGAACGTCACGCGCTCGGGCTTGGCCAGGATGTCCAACAGGTCGGCGATCTGCGCCATCACCTCTTTGTACTCGCCGATGATCTTGTCTTGTTCCAGACCGGTCAGGCGCTGCAGGCGCATCTGCAAGATCTCGCCGGCTTGGTCGTCGGACAGGCGGTACAGGCCATCGGGCTGCAGGCCATACTGGGCCAGCAGGCCTTCGGGACGGTAGGCCGCCGGGTCGCCTTCGGCACGGGCGAGCATCTCGCGCACCATGGACGAATCCCAGCTCTTGCTCATCAGGGCGGCCTTGGCCACGGGTGGCGTCGGCGAGGTCTTGATGGTCTCGATGAACTCGTCGATGTTGGCCAGCGCCACGGCCAGGCCTTCGAGCACGTGGCCGCGTTCGCGCGCCTTGCGCAGCTCGAACACCGTACGGCGCGTGACCACCTCGCGGCGGTGCTCCAGGAAGATCGCCAGCAGGTCCTTCAGGTTACACAACTTGGGCTGGCCGTCGATCAGGGCGACCATGTTGATGCCGAAGGTGTCCTGCAGTTGCGTCTGCTTGTACAGGTTGTTCAGCACAACTTCAGGCACTTCACCGCGCTTCAGATCAATCACCACCCGCATGCCGGACTTGTCGGACTCGTCCTGGATGTGGCTGATGCCTTCGATCTTCTTCTCGTTGACCAGCTCGGCAATGCGCTCCAGCAGGCTTTTCTTGTTGACCTGGTAGGGGATCTCGTCAACGATGATCGACTGGCGGTTGCCCTTGTCGATGTCTTCGAAGTGGACCTTGGCGCGCATCACCACGCGGCCGCGGCCGGTGCGGTAGCCATCGCGCACGCCGCTCAGGCCATAGATGATGCCGGCGGTGGGGAAGTCGGGCGCCGGGATGATCTCCATCAGCTCGTCGATGGTGGCGGACGGGTTCTTCAGCAAGTGAAGGCAGGCGTCCACGACCTCGTTGAGGTTGTGCGGCGGGATGTTGGTGGCCATGCCCACGGCGATGCCCGACGAGCCGTTGACCAGCAGGTTGGGCACGCGGGTGGGCATCACCAGCGGTTCTTTTTCCGAGCCGTCGTAGTTGGGCCCGAAGTCGACCGTTTCCTTGTCCAGGTCGGCCAGCAACTCGTGCGCGATCTTGGCCAGGCGGATTTCGGTGTACCGCATGGCTGCGGCGTTGTCGCCGTCGACCGAACCGAAGTTGCCCTGGCCATCGACCAGCATGTGGCGCAGCGAGAAGTCTTGCGCCATGCGCACGATGGTGTCGTACACCGCCGAGTCACCGTGCGGGTGGTACTTGCCGATCACGTCGCCCACGATGCGAGCCGACTTTTTATAAGGTCGGTTCCAGTCGTTGTTGAGCTCGTGCATCGCGAACAGGACGCGACGGTGCACGGGTTTCAAGCCATCGCGCGCGTCGGGCAGGGCGCGGCCCACGATCACGCTCATTGCGTAATCGAGGTACGAACGCCTCATCTCCTCTTCGAGGCTGATGGGCAGGGTTTCCTTGGCGAATTGGGTCATGCGAGGCGTTTATCCAGGCGGAGGGGAACTTCGGGATTGTAATTGGCCGCTCTTGTCGTCCCCGAGCAACATCTCGCAACGTCTTTTGATGTCTTTGAGCGGATGGCTTGAGTGAAATATTGGCTATGGCACAATCGAAAGCGTTTTCTCGCCCTAGGGACATCCCTTGGTTTTTTGTCAAGCCATTGACCACCAAGGCCCTGGTAAGAGTTCGGTTATTTCTGCCCAAGTGGGCCTTCCGCGGCGTTTGCGCTGCGTCTATTTTTTGAGGATCTGCATGAACAAACTCAATAACGTTGCGGCTCTGTTTGCCGTGGTCGCCATGTCGGCCTCGATGGGCGCTGCTGCTCAAAATGTCAACAACTGGGTTTCGTCCGACGGCAAGCCTGTCAAGAACGGCACCAACGAACTGTGCTGGCGCAATAACTTCTGGACGCCCGAAACCGGCATCCAAGGTTGCGATGGCGTGCCTCCTCCTCCTGCCGCTCCCGTGGCCGCTTCTGCTCCCGCACCTGCGGCAGCTCCTGCACCTGCCGTTGTGCCTGTGCCCGCGCCTCAGACTGAAAAGGTCAGCTTCGCCGCTGATGCCTTCTTCGACTTCGACAAGGCTGTGCTCAAGCCCGAAGGCAAGGCCAAGCTGGACGACCTGGCTGACAAGGTCAAGGGTCTGAACCTGGAAGTCATCATCGCCGTGGGTCACACCGACTCCAAGGGCAGCGATGCCTACAACCAGAAGCTGTCGGTTCGCCGCGCTGATGCGGTCAAGGCTTACCTGACGACCAAGGGCTTTGAAGCCAGCCGCGTGTACACCGAAGGCAAGGGCGAAGCCCAGCCTGTGGCTGACAACAAGAGCGATGCCGGCCGCGCCAAGAACCGCCGCGTTGAAATCGAAGTCGTCGGCACCCGCACCAAGTAATTGGTCTGGTCCTGACACTGGTTGTCACGCTGAAAACCCCGCTGCGGCGGGGTTTTTTCATGCTTGGGCGATTCACAATACACCCCATCAGGGGAGCCCATCGGTGTGATTGCCTCCTGGGGTGAAACGCCTCAAACTGCGCGGCACAGGGAGTGTCATTGAATGGAGTGGTTCCAATGGATCACGTTCACGTCGACCCCGTTTCCTCCACCTTGTCCAGGCGTGCCACCGTTGCTTTGATGGTGGCCATGGCCTTGGCCGCCATGGTGGGTCTGGTAGCGTGGGGGCCGGTGGGTTTGGTGCCGCACATGCACCACTTTGTGGATGAAGGCACCTGGATGGGCGTGCCCAATGGCATCAACGTCCTGAGCCACGTGCCGCTGATCCCGATTGGACTTTGGGGCATTTGGCGTGTCAGTCGTTTGCCATCGTACGAGCCCCTGCGCTGGATCTGGGGCTGGTTCTTCTTGTGCCAGATGCTGGCCACCCTGGGCGGCATGTTCTACCACCTGGCCCCCAGCGATTCAGCCTTCATCTGGGACCAGGTGCCCAAGTCGGCGGCCTGTTCCTTGTTCGCGTTTGCTTTCCTGGCTGAACGCATTGACCGACGCTGCGGGGAATCCCCGGCCATCGCCACGGCCTTGATCGCGTCCTTGTTGGGCGGCATCTGGTGGCTGTACAGCCTTCACCACGATGGTGTGGGCGATTTGCGCCCCCTGATCTGGCTGGAGATGCTGCCGGTGCTGCTGGTGGCCACCGGGGCCTGGACACTCAGCGGGCATCTGCTGTCCAGGCAGGATTGGATGCGTTCACAGATCAGCTTCGTGGTGGCGCAAACGGTCGACTGGGCCGATGGCGCCGTGTTCGATCTGACGCACCACTCGATTGGTGGTCATTCAGTGCGCCATCTGGCGCTGGCCGCTTGCGTGGGTTGGGTAGCGTACCGGTTGGGCCAGGAAACGGTGCACACCAAGAAAACGACCGCCTCGAAGGCGGTCGTTGAGCCGAGCACGCTGGAAGCCGCCTGATCAAACGAGCGCGACGTCCTTGCCGCTGAGCCGCTTGGCCAATTGGGTGGCCATGCGGTTCACGATGCCGTAAATTGACAGCTGCGGATTGGCGCCGATGCTGGTCGGGAAGACCGAGCCGTCGTGCACCGACAGGTTCTTGATCTGCCAATGCACCCCGTCGGGCTTGACCACGCCCTGCTGTTCGGTGCCGCCCATGCGGCATCCACCCATGATGTGGGCACTGCCCGCGCCGGTCAGCTGCGACTTCATGTCCAGCTTCTCGATCCCGGCCTTGGCCTCGGCCCAGCTGCTGTAAGCGGTGGCTTGCTCGTGCAGGGGCAAAACCGTTTTGGCGCCAGCCGCAAACTGGATTTCCGCCATGGACAGGAAGGCGCGCCGGAAGCCATCGAGCACGTAGTCGGTCAGGGGGTAGTGCAGAACCGGCGAGCCGTCCAGCTTCAGGAACACTTCGCCGCCGGAGGCATCGGCGTGGAAGCCGTCGCGGACCAGGGCCAGCATCATCTGGGTGTTGGGATAGTGTTTGAAGCGCTCGGCCAAGGTGGCGCCAATGCCACCCAGCAGCTTGGAGGTCAGCCCTGGGTGGATGGGCGTGGCTTCGAGCTTGTAGCCGATCGGGCCGTCGATGGCGTGCGTGTACAGGAAATGGTCGGAGTAGATGGACTGGGGTGCGCCGGTCCAGCCTTCGATCTTCTGCTCGAACACCGCCGATGAAAACGCCACGGGGTGCACGAAAGTACGCTTGCCCAGCAGGTCGTGGGGATCAGGGGCCTTGGATCGCTTGAGCAGGGCCGGCGAATTGATGGCGCCGCCCGACACCACGTAGTGCTTGGCGGTGATGTGCATGACCTTGTCGTTGACGCGATTGCCATTGATGGTCACGCCCACGCACTGCAGGGATTTCACCTCGCCGTTGTCGATCTCGAACTTCTCGGCCCGCGTTTGATGAAACAGGCGCGCGCCCGCTTCAAGCGCGACCGGAATGGTGGTCACGAGCATGGATTGCTTGGCGTTGGTGGGGCAGCCCATGCCGCAGGAGCCCAGGTTCCAGCATCCCTTGACATTGCGGGGGATGACGTGCGCGGGAATGCCCAGCTTGGTGGCGCCAGTGCGCAGGATCTCGTTGTTGGCATTGGGCGCGGCTTCCCAGGCGGTCATGTTCAGCCGCTGCTCGGCCTGCGTGAACCAGGGCGCCAGGGCTTCAGCGGTGAAGTCCTTCAAACCAAAGTTTTCTTGCCAGTACTTGAGGGTGGTGGGCGGGGTCCGGAAGGAGCTGGTCCAGTTGACGACGGTGGTGCCGCCAACGCAACGGCCTTGCAGCAAGGTCAGGCCCTTGTCCAACGTGGCGCGGGTGCCACCTTCCTGGTAGAGGTCGGCGTAAGCCTCGGACTCTTTTTGCTTGAAGTCGGAGCTGGTCTTGAGGGGGCCTTCTTCGATCAGCACGACGTCCAGGCCAGCTTTGGTCAGCAGCTCGGCGGTGATGCCGGCGCCAGCGCCAGTGCCCACAATGACGACGTCGCAGTTGATTTTTTCAGGCAGGCCCAAAGCACCATCGATGGTCTTCCAGCCGCGCTCCATGCCGGCGCGGAACGGGTCAGGCAATTTGCTCATATGTCGTGAGGGCCGGGGTAGCCGGTCAGTGCCCAGTTGTCGGGGTTGGTGAAAAAGGCGATGCAGGTGAGGTCACGCACAGCGTGGTAGCTCAGCATCGTAGTGGGCAGCTTGTGGATCCGCATGCTTTCGAGGGCTTCGGCGATTTCTTCCGTGCTGGCCTTGGCCCAGGAGCTGCTCAAGCCCGTCACCATGAGCCGGGTTGGGGCATTGACGAGCAGGCCAAGCAGGGCCGCCAGTTCGCCTTGCGAGCTGGCGGGCATGGTCTGGATGACTTGGTTCAGCCGCACCATCTGGCCCTCCAGTTTGGCTTCGCGGGCGGCAGGGTCGGTGGGCAGCATGTCAGCCAGGACCGCACGGGCGATGCCTTTGAGCACGTCTTTGCCGGCGTCCGTCAGCGCTCCATTGGAAACGCCGCGGTTCCAGAATACAGCGCCGCCCAGGGCCGCGCCAAGGGCACCCAGGACGAGGGCGGATTTGAGCAGCCAGCGGCGCTTGGGCGAGCTGGGTGGGGTGGTGTCTTTCGAGGTCATCCGAATATTGTGCCCTGCGGACTTGCCTGCTTCGCACTGCAGATCACCGCCCGACCTCAGCATTGCGCCGAATCTGACAGGCGGTGTGTGCAAAGTTGCCGCATCTCGAGGGAATACCCTGAGCTGACTATGTTGCAAAATGAATGCAGTGTTTCAAGCTTGCATCTTGAGTGATGTCAAGCCGATGAAATGTTCTGTTTATCAAGTGAGAGGCTCACAAATGGCAATGTCCAAACCATGGTTGGCGCAGTACGAAGCTGGTGTCCCCGCAGAGATCAAATCAGGTGAGTACAACTCACTGATCGACTTGCTGGACCAGGCGTTCAAGGAACATGCTCGCCGCGACATCGCCGCCTTCATGGAAGTGCGGTGGACGTTTGCGCAGGTCGACGAGATGTCGCGCGCCTTGGCCGCGTGGCTGCAGGCACAGGGCCTGACCAAGGGCGCGCGCGTCGCTTTGATGATGCCCAACGTGCCGCAGTATGTGGTGGCGATTGCCGCGGTGTTGCGTGCCGGTTATGTGGTGGTCAACGTCAATCCGCTGTACACCCCGCGCGAGTTGGAACACCAGCTGAAGGACTCGGGCGCCGAGGCGATCGTGATCCTGGAGAACTTCGCGGTGACCTTGCAGGACGTGATCGCGCGCACGCCAGTCAAGCACGTGGTGCTGGCCGCGATGGGCGACATGCTGCCTGGCCTGAAAGGCCCGCTGGTCAACTTCGTGGTGCGCCATGTCAAGAAAATGGTGCCGGCGTTCAGCCTGCCCAATGGCGGCCCCGTCAAGGTGACGCCGTTCAAGAAGGCGCTGTCCCAAGGCGCCTCCAGCAAGTACACCCGCCCGGCCTTGGTGCCTGATGATGTGGCTTTTCTGCAGTACACGGGCGGCACCACGGGCGTGTCCAAGGGCGCGACCTTGCTGCACCGGAACATCGTGGCCAACATCCTGCAATGCGAGGCCTGGTTCAAGCCTCAGCTGGCCAAGTTGGGCAGCCAACCGATCGTGACGGTGTGTGCTTTGCCGCTGTACCACATCTTCTCGTTGACGGTCTGCTACTTCATGGGCGCGCGCCTGGGTGGGATGAACATCCTGATCCCCAATCCGCGTGACATTCCTGGCTTCATCAAGACCTTGACGAACTACAAGGTGAACCAGTTCCCGGCGGTCAACACCTTGTACAACGCCCTGGCCAACCATCCTGATTTTGCCAAGCTTGATTTCTCGGGTTTGAAGATTTCGAACGGTGGCGGTATGGCAGTGCAGCAGGCCACGGCCGAGAAGTGGAAGAAGCTCACGGGCTGCCCGATTGTGGAAGGTTATGGCTTGTCCGAGACCTCACCGGTCGCCACGGTCAACCGACTGGACATCGTCGAGTTCACGGGTTCGATTGGCTACCCGGTGCCTTCAACTGAAGTGGCCATCCTGGATGACGACGGCAACGCCTTGCCCTTTGGTGAGCCGGGCGAAATCTGTGTGCGTGGCCCGCAGGTGATGGCCGGTTACTGGCAGCGCCCCGATGAAACCGCGAAGGTGATGACGGCCGATGGCTTCTTCCGCACGGGCGACATCGGCATCATGGACGAGACGGGCCAGACCAAGATCGTGGACCGCAAGAAGGACATGATCCTGGTGTCGGGCTTCAACGTGTACCCGACCGAGGTGGAGCAGGTGGTGAGCCTGCACCCGGGTGTGCTGGAGTGCGCCGCCATTGGGGTGCCGGACGACAAGGCCGGCGAAGCGGTGAAGGTGTTCGTGGTGCGCAAGGATCCGACCCTGACCGAGGCGTCGGTGGCCGAGTTCTGCAAGGAACAACTCACCGGCTACAAGCGGCCCAAGTACATCGAGTTCCGCAATGATCTGCCCAAGACCAATGTGGGCAAGATCCTGCGGCGCGAATTACGGGACGAGAAAAAGGCGGCTTGAGCCAGCAACGCAAGGGGCCCGGATGGGCCCCTTTTTTGTGTTTGATCAGGCGCCGCGCTGACGGCGGGCTACAGAGGCTGTGCCAACAATGGCGACACCTGCCAGCAGCATGACCAGGCTGGAAGGTTCTGGCACGGAGCTGACGGACAAGGTGTCCACCGAGAAGCCGCCAAATCCGCGCAAGGCGATGCCCGTGCCCGTGCGAGTCAATCCGGATTGGGTCACGCTGTTGAGCAAGGTCGTGCCATCAGCGTCAAAAAGCTGACCCAATGCTGTGCCGTTGGTGTTCCAGGTCACGGTGGCCAAGTACCAATGGTTGCCCCAGGCTTGAGTCGACGTGTTCAACTCTTCGAAATCAAAAGCGGAGTTGTGCTGGAAGCGAATGTCGCCCGTGTTGGTGGCAGAGACGAATGAGTCGGTGCCGGAGGCATCCGTGCCAAAACCCAGGTAGAAGCGACCCGAACTGTTGCCGCTTGGACGAATCCACATCGACAAGGTCTGGCCTTGTGTGAATGCAATGCCGGTGTTGTATGCCCAGGTAGAGCCTTCCATCTCAACGCCAAAATTGCCATCGTGCGCGGCGTTGGTGGATACAGTGCCAGCGGTGGCGGCACCATTCCAGCCCGCGCTCCAGTTGCCGGATTCAAACGATTCGACGACATTGGCCTGCACGGTGTTCAGCGTGGAAATCAATGCGAAAGCGGCCAATGCGGCGCGCGAAACTTTCTTGGACATGCGGTCTCCCTGATTCAGTGGTTGGATAAAGCCAGCCCACTTTACGCATGGATACATTTCCCGCAATTCCCTGAATAGGGGGCTAATCGTTCAGAAACAACGCTTGTAGGTCACTGAGAAAATCGAAGCCCTTGTCAGTGGGCCAGGCGCGCTGAAGATCACGCGCCAGCAGGCCCTTGGCTTCGGCCTCTTGCATCGCCTGCTGGATTGAGGTGATCGGCAGCCCGGTGCGCTCGGTGAAGCGCGCCAGCTCGAAGCCCTCCTTCAGACGCAAGGCGTTGAGCATGTACTCGAAGGGGCGGGCCTTCAGGCTGATGTCGTGTTCATTCGAGCAGGCTTGGCCTTGCAGGGCCTGCGTCATGTAGGCCTGCGGCTCACGCCAGCGCACCTGCCGCACGATGCGGTCAGGGAAGCTGATTTTGGAGTGCGCGCCAGCGCCGATGCCCAGGTAGTCGCCAAACTGCCAGTAGTTCAGGTTGTGCAGGGCGCGGTGGCCTTTGCGCGCATAGGCCGAGATCTCGTAGCGCTCCAACCCTGCCTGGCCGGTGGCCTCGATGAGGTGGTCCAGCATGTCGAAGGCGGTGTCTTCGTCAGGCAGGTCCTTGGGGGGCTGCGTGGCGAAGCGCGTGTTGGGCTCCATCGTCAGGTGGTAAAGCGACAGGTGCGGTGGCGTGAAAGCCAAAGCCTGCTGCAGGTCAGCGTCCAGGTCGGCCTCGCTTTGGCCGGGCAGGGCGTACATCAGGTCGAGGTTGAAGGTGTCGAAACAGGCTTGCGCTTCTTCAACCGCGGCGATGGCTTGCGCGCGGTTGTGCACGCGGCCCAGGGCCTTGAGCTTGGCATCGTCAAAGCTTTGCACGCCGATGGACAGGCGGTTCACGCCAGCCTGGCGGAAGGCCTTGAAGCGGTCTTTCTCGAAGGTGCCGGGGTTGGCTTCCAGCGTGACTTCGCAGTCAGGGTCGTAGGACAGGCGAGCGCGGATGTCGGCCAGCAGGCGGTCGATGCCTTCGGGCGCGAACAGGCTGGGCGTGCCGCCACCGATGAAGATGCTGTGGATGCGGCGGCCCCAGATCTGCGGCAGGGCGGATTCCAGGTCGGCGCGCAGGGCATCCAGGTATTGGGCCTCGAGGGCTGGAGACAGGCCGGGTTTGGTACTTGGTTGCGCGGCCACCAGGGGAATGGTGGGGCCAGCGACCTCGTGCGAGTTGAAATCGCAGTAAGGGCACTTCTTCAAGCACCAAGGCAGGTGCACATACAAAGACAGTGGCGGCAAAGCTTGCAGCGCACCTGGGCGTTGGAGCGTGATCACGTCAAAGTCCAGCGGGCGGTCATCAACTCGCGCAAGCGGGCGCAGGCCAGCGCACGGTGGCTGACGGCGTTCTTGACCTCGGGCGCCAACTGCGCAGCGGATTGCCGGTGTTCGGGCAGCCACAACAGCGGGTCGTAACCAAAGCCATGCTCGCCCTGCGGCGCTTCCAGCAAGGTGCCTTCCCAATGGCCTTCGGCGATCAGGGGCTCGGGGTCTTCGGCGTGGCGCACGGCCACCAGCAGGCAGGTGAAATGCGCGCGACGATCGACCTGGCCTTGCATCTGCTCGAGCAACCAGGCGTTGTTGGCGGGGTCGATCAGCTCGCGTCCGGCCGCATCTTCGATCTGGCCATGGTCGACGGCATAGCGGGCCGATCGCACACCGGGGGCGCCTTGCAGCACGCGCACGCACAGGCCTGAGTCGTCTGCAATGGCGGGGCCGTGGCCCATCTGTGCGGCGTGGCGCGCCTTGGCCAGCGCGTTTTCGACAAAGGTCACGTGCGGCTCTTCGGTCTCGGGGATGCCCAGGCTGCCCTGCGTGACCAGCTCCAGTCCTAGCGGGCCGATCAAGGCCTGCAGCTCGCGCAGCTTCTTGCCGTTGTTAGAAGCCAGGATCAGCTTCATGGCTTGGCGAGTGCTTCGGCTTGCAAGGTCACCAGGCGTTGGACGCCCTGGTCGGCCAGGGACAGCAAGTGGTCCATCTCAGCGCGAGTGAAGGCCGCGCCTTCGGCTGTGCCCTGCACTTCAATGAAGTGCCCGGCGCCGGTCATGACGACGTTCATGTCGGTGTCGCAATCCACGTCTTCCACGTATTCCAGATCGAGCAGAGGCGTGCCATGCACGATGCCCACGCTGATGGCGGCCACGGGTTCGCGGATCGGCGTGGTGGTGATCTTGCCTTGCGCCAGCAGCCAGGTGACTGCGTCATGCGCGGCCACGTAGGCGCCGGTGATGGCGGCGGTGCGGGTGCCGCCGTCGGCCTGGATGACGTCGCAATCGAGGTGGATGGTGCGTTCGCCCAGCAGCTTGAGGTCGAACACGGCGCGCAACGAGCGGCCGATCAGGCGCTGGATTTCTTGCGTGCGGCCATTTTGCTTGCCGCGCGCTGCTTCACGGTCGCTGCGCGTGTGGGTGGCGCGGGGCAGCATGCCGTATTCGGCGGTGACCCAGCCTTCGCCGCTGCCGCGCTTGTGGGGCGGCACGCGTTCTTCAACAGAGGCGGTGCACAGCACGTGCGTGTCGCCAAAGGCGATCAGGACAGAGCCTTCGGCGTGCTTGGTGTAGCGGCGGGTGATGGTGACGGGACGCAAGGCGTCCGCCGCACGGTCTTGCGTGCGTTGATAAGCCATGGCGGGCTCCTGGGAAACTGGCGCGAAAAAGACGCGGGATTAAGGCTTGTGGCCGCCCCGGGCTGAGCGCTTGATCGCCTCGTTGATCTCGCGGATCGAACGTTCGATTTCAGCCTCGTCCAGGTCATCGGCATCGACATTGTCGCCCGGACCCATGCCGCTGCCCACGCTCGCCTGGATGGTCGACGCGAAAACCTGGTCACCCAGGTTGTCGGTCGAGGTGGAGGTGCCGCCAGCGACCTCGTCGTTGCTGGCCGATTCCCACTCCATGGCGATGATGGTGACGTTGTCGCACTTGGGGCCGCCATTGCGCAGCGCTTCTTCGACCAGCTCGGGCACGGCGTCAGAGATGGCGCGTGTGGTGAGGTGGCGGGTGATGACTTCGTCGTCCACCGTGCCCCACAGGCCGTCGGAGCACAGCAGGATGCGGTCGCCTTCTTGCAGCAGCAGCGGGCCGGCGGTGTCGACCACCGGCTTACCGGGGCTGCCCAGGCAGGTGAAGAGCACGTTGCGGTTGTAGCGGTCGTTCAGGGGCACGACCGTGTTCAGCGTTTGCTGCAACTCGGAATAGGAATGGTCGCGGGTGCGGGCGATGAGTTTATCGCCGCGTACAAAATAAAGGCGTGAATCACCGCAGTGGGCCCAGTAGGCCGCGTTGCCTTGCATGATGCAGGCGACGATGGTGGTGCGGGGCGTGTCGATCAGGCCTTTTTCGCTGGCGTAGCGCAGCAGCTGGTGGTGGCCGGCCATGACGGCATCCTGCAAGAAGCGCAGTGGGTCGGCCAGGGTGGGGCGGGCATCGCGCTGGTAGAGCGCGGCCATGGTTTGCAGGGCCAGTTGCGAGGCGACTTCACCTTCGGGGTGGCCGCCCATGCCGTCGGCCAGGGCAAACAGGCCGGAATCCCGCGTGTAGCAATAGCCCATGCGGTCTTCATTTTTTTCGCGGCCGCCCTTGCGGCTGATCTGATAGACGGAAAATCTCATGCCGGCCTCATGCTTTCGCACCTGATTTGAGGTTTTCAAGCTGGAGCTTGACGCGTTCGGAGAACGTCAGCTTGGAATAGCGTCGTTCGGTTTCACGGGCCAGCTCCTTCTGGAGCGCGAACACGCTTTGAGGGCGTGCCAGCGGGTCGAGCGACATGCACCACTCGGTCACTTCCAGAAGGTTATCTGAATACACGTTGCGCAGCCTGGACAGGGACAGGTTCAAACGGTCTTTTTCGAGGCGTTGGGGCGCATCGTTGGGGGGATACCCTTGCATGCAGGCGTAAATGCACGCGCCGATGGCGTAGATGTCGGTCCAGGGGCCCAAAGAGCCATCGCGGCGGTACATCTCGGGCGCGGCAAAGCCAGGCGTGTACATCGGGCGGATGAAATTGCCTTCCTTGGACAGCACCTCGCGCGCGGCCCCGAAATCGAGCAGCACCGCCTTGTTTTCATTGGTGACAAAGACATTGGCCGGCTTGATGTCCAGGTGCAGCATTTTGTGCTGATGGACGATGCGCAGGCCGCGCAGCATTTCGTCGAACAAGGAGCGAATCGTGGATTCGCGGAACACCTTGTCGCGCTTCAGATCGCGCGCGGTGACGATGAAATCCTGCAAGGTATCTCCTTGCAAGTAATTCATCACCATGTAAACGGTTTCGTTTTCGCGGAAAAAATTCAACACCGACACCACACTGGGGTGCGAAATCTGCGCCAGCGAGCGGCCTTCTTCAAAAAAGCTTTTCAGGCCCAGGCGGTACAGCGGCTGCTTGTCGGGTTTGACGCGCGGGATCAGCTCTCCCAGGGCGCGTTCGGCCAGGGAGGAGGGGAGGTATTCCTTGAGCGCCACGAGCCGGTGTTCGGGGTCTTCGGCGAGGTAAACCACGCCGAAACCACCCGCAGCCAGTTTCTTGACGACCTGGTAACCCCCCACGACGGTGCCAGAAGGCAGCGGAGCGGGTTTGGGCTTTGACATAATCGGGTTTTGTGTCTGGTGTCAAGTATCCATGTCAGTCTACTCCATGACCGGCTTTGCCAGCGCGGTCGCGTCGGTTCCGGAACACAGCGGCGAGGCCTCTGATGATGCGGATTCGTCCAGCACAGCGCGCTCGGCCAACAAGACCCCGGGTGGCGGCGTGGGGGCCGAGTTGCGATCGGTCAACAGCCGGTTCCTCGACTTGAGCTTCAAGATCTCCGACGAGTTCCGGGCCCTTGAGCCGGCCTTGCGCGATTTGCTGACAGCTTCATTTCGGCGCGGCAAGATCGAACTGAAGATGCAACCGCAGCGCGCGGTCGAATCGGCCTGGCCTTTGCCCCAGCCCGACCAGTTGCACAGCTTGGCGCGACTGGAGGGCATGGTGCAGAACTGGCTGCCCAAGGCGGCGCCCTTGTCCGTCAACGAGGTGATGAACTGGTGCCGCACGGCGGCGCCCATCGCCAAACTGGAAGAAGTGGCGCTGGACGCGGCCCGTCAGGCCATCGAAGGCCTGCTTGAAGCGCGCCAGCGCGAAGGCAAGCGGCTGGTGGCCATCTTGATGGACCGGGTCAATGGCTTGAAAGCCCTGGCCGAGCAGGCGACCCCCTTGGTGCCGCAGGCCGTGCAGCGCCAACAAGAGCGCTTCGTGCAAAAGTACAAGGAAGCGCTGGACGCAGTGGGCGGCGGCGTGACGCCCGAGGCCGCCCAGGAACGGGCCTTGAATGAAGCGGCCGCCTACGCACTGCGCATTGACGTCGATGAAGAATTGCAGCGCCTGAAGGCGCACCTGGATGAAATCACCCGCTTGCTGAAAAAGGGCGGCGAGGTGGGCAAGCGCCTCGACTTCCTGATCCAGGAGCTGCACCGCGAGGCCAATACCCTGGGCTCAAAGGCCGCGGCGCTGGAACTGACGCAGGTGTCGGTCGAGATGAAGGTCTTGATCGAGCAAATGCGCGAGCAGGTTCAAAACCTGGAGTGAGCCGACGGCCTGGCGCCGGCCCGCTGTCACAGGCCTGTGGCGTGCCGGCGCTGGTTGGTGCCAGCGAGGCGGTCGTCGAGTTCTGACAGGGTGGCCAGCGTGGCATTGGCAGAGTCCAGGATCTCAGCTCTGATGTTGCCCTCGCTTTGGTCGATTCGCTCACCCAAACGCGCGAGGTGCGCCTGCATCGCCGCTTGAAGCTCTGTGAAACGTGACGCCTCGGCCTGATCGGCCAGCAGCCTTTGTTGCTGAAGTTCCTTGGCATGGCGGCGGTGCTCCGCCAGGATGGAGCCTTGCCACACCAACATGTACAGAGCAAACACGACGGCCGCGGCCACCAGCATGGACAGCATGACCAGCCCGATGGGGGCGGTGGTGGTGGCAAAAAACAGATTGAGGGGCGTGGGGGCCATCAAAGTGGGCCAGTTCAGGGCGGCGAAGGCGACCACGACGATGAGCAGCAAAAGGAGGGGCAGGTGACGAGCGCGCATGGTTTTCAAGCCTCCGCCATGCTCAAACAAGCTTGAGCGCATTGCTGGCAGGCCCTGGCGCAAGCCTGGCAATGGTCATGCTGGTGCTTGCCGCATTCGTTGCCGCAAGCTTGACAAACCTCGGCGCAGCTTTTGCACAGCGCCTTGGCGAAATCACTGTTGCGGGCCATGAACGCTGCTGCAGTTCGGCAAATGGCGGCGCAATCCATGTCCAGTGCTACGCACCGCGCCACGGCGGTGACATCTGCTTCGGCCAGGCAAGACGCGGCGCAGTGGTCGCAGGCATCCGCGCAGGCATTGCAGGCCCTGATGCAGTCGGCGTGGGTTTGAGTTTGTGGCATGCATTCCTCCATCGTCTTGGTCGCGGTCAACGGCATCTGGGGCGATGCCGGCCTTGATGGCCAGCAATCGGGAGACCTGAAACGCAGGATTGAGCGGCGGCTTACTCGCCAGGGCACTGTAAAATCGCAGGGCTTCGAAATTCAAAAAAAGCCCATGACTGCCGATAACGTGTCGAACAAGACTGTCGCCGGAGGTGACGAGATGGACTACCCAGGCAATCTTTTCGTGGTGTCGGCGCCCAGCGGAACGGGCAAATCCAGCTTGGTCAAAGCCCTGCTGGAGTTGGATTCGCGCCTGCAGGTGTCGATTTCGCACACCACCCGGCCCCCACGCGGCCAGGAACAGCACGGCCGCGAATACCTGTTCATCGAGGAAGCCGAGTTCCGCCGGATGATTTCGCACGGCGATTTCTTCGAATGGGCCGAGGTGCATGGCAACCTGTACGGTACCTCGCGCCACGCGATCGAGGAGCGGATCAAGGGCGGCGAGGACGTGGTGCTGGAGATCGATTGGCAGGGCGCCCTGCAGATCAAGAAAATCTTCCCGAACGCCGTGCTGATTTTCATCCTGCCGCCCAGCTATGAAGAGTTGCTGCAGCGCCTGCACCGCCGGGGCGAGGACACCTCGGACGTGATTGAAATCCGCATGAGCAACGCCAAGGTCGAGGTGGAACAGGCGCAATTCTTCGATTACGTGGTCGTCAACAGCCTGTTTGAGACGGCTTTGTTCGATTTAAAAGCCATTGTTCACGCGCAGCGGTTAAAATACGCGGCTCAGCGTCGCAACAAATCTGCCGTGTTCCGCGCGCTCAACCTGGTCTGAGCCCCGTTCAGCCCCATTTTCAAGAGGTTTCACCATGGCCCGCATCACCGTCGAAGACTGCCTGACCAAGATCCCCAACCGTTTCCAGTTGGTGTTGGCCGCGACCTACCGTGCGCGCATGCTGAGCCAGGGCCACACGCCCAAGATCGAATCGCGCAACAAGCCTGGCGTGACCGCCCTGCGTGAAATCGCCGCAGGCCAAGTCGGCATTGAGATGCTGCGCAAGGTTCCGACCTGATCGGATTTGCGCGCTGGCACTGCCAGCCGCTTGCCCAAAAGCAAGTCAACGGCCCGCCTTGGTGGGCCGTTTTCTATTTCGGTGATTGACACGCTTGGTGTCTGGCCCTTCCGATCCGCGCTAAAGTAGTTCGCATGACCCAGGCCACTTCCGACGCCGCCGCGGCTTCCTTCGCGGCGCTGACCCACAAACTCGACTATCTGGACGAGGCGGATGCCCGCCGCGTGCGCGACGCCTACCGCTTCGCCGACGAAGCCCACCTGGGGCAGTTCCGGGCGAGTGGCGAGCCCTACATCACCCACCCCATCGCCGTGGCCGGCCTCTGCGCCGACTGGAAGCTCGATGCCCAGGCCATCATGGCCGCCTTGATGCACGACGCCATGGAAGACTGCGGCGTCACCAAGATTGAACTGATCGAGCGTTTTGGCGCGCCCACGGCCGAGCTGGTCGATGGCCTGACCAAGCTGGACAAGCTGCAGTTCTCGACCAAGGAAGAGTCGCAGGCCGAATCCTTCCGCAAGATGCTGCTGGCCATGGCGCGCGATGTGCGCGTCATCCTGATCAAGCTGGCCGACCGCCTGCACAACATGCGCACCATGGCCGCGATGGTGGCGCACAAGCGCACGCGCATTGCCAAGGAAACGCTCGACATCTACGTGCCGATTGCCCACCGGCTGGGCCTGAACCAGACCTACCGTGAGCTGCAGGAGCTGTCCTTCCAGTACATCAACCCCTGGCGTTATGGGGTGCTGACGAAAGCGGTGAAGAAGACGCGCGGCAACCGGCGCGATTTGGTGGACCGCATCCAACGTGAGGTTGAAAAAGCCTTTGGCGACGCGGGCATGGTGGTCGAGGTCTATGGCCGCGAAAAAACCATCTTCTCGATTTATCACAAGATGATCGAGAAGAACCTGACGTTCGCCCAGGTGAGCGACATCTTCGGCTTTCGGATCGTGACGCGCGAGTTGCTGGACTGTTACCGCGCGCTGGGCGTGCTGCACCAGTTGTACAAGCCGCTGCCGGGCCGTTTCAAGGACTACATCGCCATCCCCAAGGCCAATGGCTACCAGTCGCTGCACACGACGCTGGTGAACCCGGTGGGCACAGCGGTGGAGTTCCAGCTGCGTTCGCAGGCCATGCACGCGGTGGCTGAAAAGGGCATTGCCGCGCATTGGATGTACAAGACGCAGGAGGGGGCAGGCGCGGAAGCCTCGCCTCAACAGGCGGCGGTGTGGCTGCAGTCGCTGATCGACATCCAGCACGAGACGCGTGATTCGGCCGAGTTCCTGGAGCACCTGAAGATCGACTTGTTCCCCGAGTCGGTGTATGTGTTCACGCCCAAGTCGCGCATTTTGGCGCTGCCGCGTGGCGCCACCTCGGTGGACTTTGCCTACGCCATCCACAGCGATGTGGGCGACCACTGCGTGGCGGTGAAGATCAATGGCGAAGCCGCCGCCTTGCGCACCGAGCTGCGCAGCGGCGATGTGGTCGAGATCATCACGGCGCCGAGCGCGCGGCCCAACCCCGGCTGGCTGAACTTCGTGAGCACGGGCCGGGCCCGCTCCAAGATCCGCCACTACCTGAAGAACATGGAGACGGAAGAGTCTCTGGAGCTGGGCGAGAAGCTGCTGACCCAAGCGCTGCGTGCCGAAGGCCTGGCCCTGCCGCCGGGCGATGAAACGACCGAGGGCGCCCAGGGTGCCTTGTGGCAGGCCTTGATCCGCTGGGGTGGCAACCGCAGCAAGGATGACCTGTGCGTGGACATTGGCCTGGGCCGCAAGATCAGCAACATGGTGGCCAAGCGTTTGGCGCAACTCATGGCCGAGTCTGGCGAAAAGCCCGATGCCCTGACCCTGACCTTGGGGCGCTTTGCCGATTCCGAGTCGCCTTCGCATGGCGGTGTGGTGATCGACGGCAGCGAGGGGGCCACGATGCAGCTGGCGCCGTGCTGCCGGCCGATCCCTGGGGATCCGATCGCGGGCTACCTGGGTCGCGGCGAAGGCCTGGTGGTGCACACGCAGATGTGCGGCGTGGGCCGGCGCTTGTTCGAACGCGACAGCGAGCGCTGGATCGATGTGAGCTGGGCTGACGAGCCGACGCGGCCGTTCGAGACCGCCATCGGGGTGCTGGTGGCCAATGGCAAGGGTGTTCTGGCGCAGGTGGCGCAGTCCATCAGCAGCGCCGAGACCGACATCACCCACATCGAGATGGGCGACGAGCGGCTGGGCGAAACCGCCGAGTTGAAGCTGACGCTGGCCGTGCGCGATGTGGAGCACTTGAACGACGTGCTGCGCACGCTCAAGCGCTGCCCGGTGGTGCTCAAGGCCGGGCGGATCATCCCTGGGGCTTAGTGGGCGCGGGGTAGCTGACCGACAGCACCTCGACCTGCTCCAGGCCACCCGGCGTCATCAGCTGGATCTCGTCGCCCACGCGTGACTTGAGCAGGGCGCGGGCAATGGGTGAGACCCAGCTCACTTCGCCTTTCAAATTGTCGACCTCGTCAATGCCCTTGATGGTGACGGTGCGCTCCACATCATCCTGATTCACGTAGGTGACCGTGGCGCCGAAGAACACCTGGTCATGGCCATGGTGCACGGACGGGTCGGCCACTTCGGCGATGTCCAGGCGCTTGGTGAGAAAGCGGATGCGGCGGTCGATTTCGCGCAGGCGCTTCTTGCCGTAGATGTAGTCGCCGTTTTCCGAGCGGTCGCCGTTGGAGGCGGCCCAGTGCACGATCTCGACGATCTTGGGCCGCTCGACATCGATCAGCGTGAGCAACTCGTCGCGCAGGCGCTGGTAGCCCTGCGGCGTGAGGTAGTTCTTGGTGCCGGCGGGGATGGGCGACGGGGCGAGTTCGTCCTCGTCGTCCTGGTCGGTTTCCTTGGTGAAGGCCTTGTTCATGGTGGTCGATTGTGCCGAATGCTTCACGCCGGCCTGTGGTTTGCAGCCGATGGGCCTACCGCGGCAGGGTGGATCCCGCAAAAATGAAACCATGTCGCAAGTCATCCATCTGGGGCCCGGTGCCCGCATGCTCACCACCCGCGAGGCGGCGAGCCGCCTGGGTGTTTCTTTGCGCACTGTGCAGCTGTGGGTCGAGGCCGACATCTTGCCGGCGGCGCGCACGCCCGGGGGGCATCGGCGCATTCCTTACAACGCGGTCGAGGCCTTGGCCCTGAGCACGGGGCTGGGCGGCGATCCGCTGGCGGAACAGGCACGTCGCCAGGGCAACCCTGCCGCTGTGTTGCCCAAGCCGAGTGCCTTGGCCAAGGTGCGCCGAGAGGCGCGCCACCACGACGTTCTGCTGGTGGCCGACGACCCCTTGTGGCAGGCGCAATGCGCCTCGGCCCTGGAGGTGTTTGAATCGGCGGTGAGCTTGCGGTTTGCCGAAACAGGCTACCTGGCCTTGCTGCAAATGGGGCAGCGGCCCCCCGATCTGTTGATCACCAATCTGGAGCTGCCGGGCATGGATGGTTTTGCCATGCTGCGCACGCTGGAGCGCTGCGAGACAGTCACGGGCATGGCGGTGCTGGCCTTGACCTCATTGACGCCCGATGCCATCGCCGCGCGGGGTGGCTTGCCTGATTGGGTTGAGCTGTTCTCATGGCCGGTGTCGCCGGAAGCCCTGGCGGTGAGGGTGGGCCGCTGGATGCTTACACAGCGGCCGCTGCCTGGTATCCACCCTGATTTGTGACGCCCCCCGAAGCGAGGGGACGGTGACAAATACGCAGGAAATCACCTGCGTCGGCCGCGCTTGAATGGCCTCAAGATGCACGTGTTTTCCGTTGGATGGAATGTGGGCAGTGCAATGAGGTGTGTGTCATGAGTGCGGGCGGTTCATCAAAGGTGTCGGGCAGCAAACTGGTGCGCCGCCTTGTGGTGGCGGTGTACTTGGGTTTGTTCGCGGCCGTGGCGCTGGTGTGGCGCAGCCCATCGATGAGCCATTGGCTGGACCCGGTGGTGCTGAGCCAATTGGGCCGCGACTTGCTGGCCTCGCCCCTGGGGCCTTTGGCCGTGCTGGGCGGGTATGTGCTGGCCGTGGTGTTGGCCATGCCCATCTTGCTGATGATTTCGGTGGGCACGCTGGTGTTCGGACCTTGGGTGGGCATGGTGTATTCGCTGGCGGGCATGCTCAGTGGCGCGGTGGTCACGTATGGCGTGGGGCGCTTGAGCGGGGCGTATCTGCTGGACCGCTTTGGTGATCCGCAGGTGCAGCATTTGGCGCGCAGCCTGAAGAACCGCAGCTTGCTGGCCATCGTTTTCTTGCGCGCGTTTCCGGTGGCGCCTTTCCTGGTCATCAACGTGACGGCGGGTGCGCTGAGGGTGCGCTTTCGCGACTATGTATTGGGCACGGTGCTGGGTGTGCTGCCTGGCACGATCATGCTGTCGTTGTTCATGGACAGGCTGGTGGCCGCTTGGCGCAATCCTGGGGTGGGCACTTATGTGGGTGTGGCCTTGTTCCTGGTGGCGCTGGTGACGGCGGCCAGGGCGTTGCGCAAACGGTTGGTGTTGGCGATGGCGGCTGAGCCCAAAGCTGGGTGAGGCATCGCCCTCAGGACTGGGGCAACGCTTGTGCTTCGATGGGCGTGTTGTCGAACACGACTTCGACCCGGATCAATGACTTGACCTGTTGACCTTGCACTTCACCGGGTTGAAAGTGGGCCTGCAGGAAGGTGTCCCGGGCGGCGTCTTCCATGGGCTTGGGCAAGGATGGGCCGTCGATGCGCACGCGGCGCACGATGCCGTTTTCATCGATGAAGAGGGCCAGGATGGTGGTGTAGCGGCCTGGCTGCTTGATCTGGTCGGGAAACGGCACGATCACAGGCGCGCTTGACCGTGGTGGCGTGCTCAGCAAGGGACGAGGAAGGTAGTCGTCGCCTGGGTCTGTCGCGGCGACGGGGGGCTCGCTTTCGACATTGGCCAGCGTTTGCTCCTGGAGCTGCGCCAGCGGGGGCTCAGGAGTGCCTGGCAAAGCGGGCACTTCGGCCGTGGCTGGGGCAGCCGGAACGGTGGCTATCTCACTGGGATCGGTGGTCTGTGCGACTGTGGGCAGTGCTTTCTCAGCAGCGGTGCCCGGGTTCACCCGGGCATGCATAAGGCTGATGCGCTTGCTCTGAGCCATCTGTTTTGGTGGCTGAACGGGCGCCGATGAAACCACCATCAAGGTCAGCGCCGCGGCGTGCATCACCACCACATGGGCGGCGATCACGCACACCGAATGGCGCGTCTTGTTCATCATCAGTTCACCAGCTCTCGCCAAGAGGTGCGGTTGGCGCCTGTCTCGCTGCCGGTGCTGGTGGTGGGCGGGCTGCTGGTGGTGATCTTGGCGTTGCTGCCTGGAATGATCAGCAAAGACTTGCCATTGGTTAACTCGATCCAGGTCAACCCTACGCCGAGGAACTTGTCCAAACTGTTGCCCACCACGTTGCCAGTGGCGCTGGAAGGTGCCGAGCCAGTGCTGATGTCAAAGGTGTAGTTCCAGCCCGAGCCACCCGACGGGCTGCACACGCTGCTGCCGGGGATGGCGGAAATGGCAGCCAGGGTGGTGTATTGCAATTGCATGTCCACCGACACCCGCTCGCCCGATGTGGGCAAGTCCACGCGCCATCCCTTCTGGTTGGCCCAGTTGACGGCATTTTTGCTGGCGGTACGTGTTCCGGTCGTTTCGGACGTCAGGGTTTGAGTCACCATGTCCGTGCGCTGGCGGACGTCACCCAGGCCTGTGGTGGTCAGGGCGTCCTTGACCGCGTAGATGGATTGGGTAGTGGTGTCGACGATGTCGCCCAGGCCCAGGTAGCGGCCGGTGGCGACCAGGATCACGGGGTACTCCACCGAGTTGTAGGTCACGACCGCTGTCTCAGGCCGGGTGGTGATGGGTTGCGGCGTGCTGCTGTTGATCCGGAACGTTGCCAGCAACATGGCCTTGCCGTGGGGCGCGACCAAGCTGTCAATGTCGAAGCGCCAGAGATTGCCGAGCATGTCGCCGCCATAGAAGCGGGTAGAGGTGTTGTCGGTGCTGTCCTCAACCCAGGCGTTAAGCTTGCCAAGTCCGCTTGGGTTGGTGCTGGTGCCGGCTGGCGTGCTGCCGGAGGTCATGGTGGGGATGCCGTTGGGAATGTCGCTCACGGGGCGGCCCGTGTTGGCATTGAGCACATACAGGCGGCCATTGCCGTCACCGGTGGTGTTGTTGTAGCCCGAGGTCAGAACAACCACCCAGGTGCCATCGGCGCGCTTGGTGATGATCGGTGTGCCATAGGTCAGCCCCATGTTGGCATCAGTGAACTCCCACAAGACTTTGGGATCAAGCGGATCAGTGACGTCCAGGGCATAGTAGGACTTGCCCCCCGCATTCAAACCACCGACCAGAATGGTCTTCCATGTCGAGCCGACGCGGATGTCGCCCACCGTGGGTGTGCCATCCACGAAGAAGTGGTGGCGATCGGCGTAGTTGGTGTCGGCCAGGCGATAAAGCTCGGGCATCACGGCAGAGGGGATGAAGCTCCACAGTTCGGTGCCAGCGGTCACACCGCCCGTGCCCGTGGTCGTGGTGGCAGCGAAGGCGTGGAGCATGCCGTCATTGGCGGCCGTGAACACCACTGGGCGGCGGGTGGCGTGCGCGCTCACGAATTCGGAGTAGCCGGAGTCCACATAGCGGAATGGGGGTTTGCTCATGTACACGGGTGATGCGTTGATCACATCGCCCAGCATTGATTCCCGGGGGCGGTAGACAACGGCGGACTTGGTCTCTGTTCCGTCTGTGTAGGTGTAGCTGCTCATGCTGCTGTCGCCACGCAGGAAATTGACCAGGTTGGCGCCCAGGTTGGCCTGGACTTTGGGGTCGGCGTCCAGGTTGTTGCACTGGGTGGGCGTCAACGGTTTGCCGCAATAGTTGGTGAAAAGACCACCCAGCCCGTCGGCGCTGAGGTTGGTGTAGTTGAAGTCACGACGCGTGGGTGTGGTGGCACCAGGTTGTGAGTAGTAGATGTTCCGGTTGGCGGGGGTGAGCTTGGCGATCTCTTCCTTGGCATTCCAGATCGCGACCGTGGTGTTGATCTCGCCGGTGTCGCCGTTCAGGGAATAGGCGACCAGTTCGCCGGTCCAGGCCACCGTGGTGTACTTGGCGACGAACACTTGGTTGTCCGTGCCCTTAACGGGTTTGAGGGAGCTGGTGGCGGCCGATGAAGAAGCGCCATCAGTGCGCTCGACGTTGGACAGGGCCGCGCCGATGGCTTCACTCACGGCGCTGGGATCGGAGGCCGACCAGTATTGGCCCCGGCCATTGACGGCGGCATGCCACAGGTCGTCCACGTGGGTGACGCCTTCGGAGTCCGCATCAGAGATGGGCCACTCGAGGGTGCCGTCAGCCCGGGACAGATCGTAGTAACTGCCGGTTCGCAGACTGGCATTGAGGTAGTCCTTGCGGTAGGGCAGGATGCCGTTCATGCCCAAGCCGAGCGTGAAGGTGGTCATGTGCTGGGTCTCTGCCTTGTCCAGGCCGTTGGGGGTCACCTCGTTGTTGCAGACGTCCGTGCCCAAGGCGCCGAGGCAATTGTCCAGGGCGCTGGTGCGCAGGTCGGTGACATAAAAATACTGAGCCACGTCAGCCAGGCTGTTGCTGGAGCCATCGGCGGTGGTGGGAGTCACCGTGGGCGTGCCAGCCACAGTGCTGTCAACGACAGCGCTGATGGTGGCAGCGCCATTGCTCACGGAGGACGTGGGCAGGGTTGGGATGTTGTAGGGCGAGCTTTTGCAGGTGCCCGTGACCGAGTTCAGCACGGGGCCCACGGTGGTGTCGCTTTTGGTGACGGTGTCCGTGCCGGTGGTGGTCGGGCTGCTCCACACGGTCGTGCTGGCAGTGACTGCCCCGTCCACCCCGTTGATCCGCTTCTGGGTGGTGCTGTAGGTGCCGGTCAGTGTCTGGTGGCTGGTGAACGTTTGTACCAGGGTGCGGGTGGTCTGCGTTGCCTTGGTGGTGTACTCGCGCTTGGAGCCGCCGCAGCCCACAAAGGTGGTGACCGGCGCGCTGCCGCTGATGGTCTTGGTGGTTTTGTCGTACGTTGAGTCCTGCGTGCGGCTGATGGTGTAAGGCTTCACCGTGGTCACGACACTGTCCATCCCATCCCAATAGGGCTTGGCCTCGGTGCCATCTTGCTGGCCAATGCTGGAGCCATCCAGCTTGAAGGGCCCATAGGTCGAGGTTTCGTCTTGCGTGTTCCAGTAGCCATCCGTGGAAAGGATGCTGTAGTTGCGCTGGCAGGCGTATTCCATCGGGTCGGTCGTTTGGCCCGGCGCCTTGTTGGCGAAGTAACGGCCCACTTTGGACAAGGCGCCGCGCAAAGGAGTTGCGTTTCCAGGGTCAGCTTTGTAGAGATTCGAGTAAAAGGAGATCTTTTGGCTGTTTTCAAAGACGCCAGTCGGCAGAAACTTGGTGCTGGGCGCCGCGCTGGTCGAGCTGATGGTGGTGAAGCCAACGCGGTACTTGCCATCAATGGGGCTGAAGGCACGGCCCGCAGCCGAGCGCATCATCAAGACACGAGTACGGTAGTAGGCGTACCAGTCGGCATACCGCTGCGCCTGGGTCGAGTCGGCGTTGACGGTGACCGGGGTAAAAGCGGCTGAAGCATTGGGACGCAAGCGGCATTCATTGGCAAAGCCACCGTCATTCACTGTGTCCAGGCCATCTTTGTTGTACTTCCAGCCCATGGCGGGCTTGTTGCCGGTGTAGTCGTAGTAAGTGCTGCCATGAAGGTTGGTGACGTTGGTTTGAACCCCCACCTTCCAGGTGGCGGTGGGGCTGCCGCCGCCGGCCATGCCGGTCACGGTCACTACCAGTGTGGGGTTGTTCCAGCTCTTGACGATGCCCACCATCCATTGCGTGTCATTGGCGGTATTGACGATGCCCACGCGGCTGTCTTTGGTGAAGCTGTCCCAGGCAGCATTGCTTACCTTGAAGCTCCGCTCACCCGTGCCGATGGAAACGGGGGTGTTCAGGATCTTGGAGTTGGTCACCGTGACCTGGAAGCCGTCCGTGGGGGCGTACTGGAAGGATGCTGCTGGATAGGGCGTGCCATCCGGGTTGAGCGGCCGGTTGGCGCTGTAGTCGTAGTCGGGGTTGTAGGCGATGCCGTTGCACTGCTTGGATTTGAAGCCGTAAGCCGTGGTGTCGCTCATGTCGTCAGGCATGAACGCCGAGGCCATGCTGCCTGAATCATCCAGGATGAACATCACATTGGGCTTGGCGCTGATGTCCGAGGTGGTGGCCAACGGCGTGTTGGAGATGTCAGTGGACGCCGCGCGCACGCTGGGGTTGAGTGTGGCCAGCCCGATCAGCATGGCCACAAGTGCCCGGTTCATCAAGAAGAACCTGGAGTGGGTGCGATGTTGGTTTTGCATGCTTGCTTCCTTCCGCGCCGTGAGGCAAGGGCACATCAGATGTGCACAATCGTTTCGACGAAGCTGGTCGTGTTGCGTGGGCCGATCACCCGGACCACGATTCGGTAGTAGACGCCCGACACATTGGTGAAGCGTTCGTAGTCGGAGTAATCCAGCTTGCCGCGTTTGGCGGCTTGGCTGCTGCTTGAGGTCAAGGGCCGGGCGCAGGAGGTGGTGGCGGCGTTGGGATCACCAACGGCATCGCACAGCCGGAAGATCACATAGCGGACCTTGTTCTGATTGATGGGGTCTGCAGTGGCGGGCATGACTGTGCAGTCGGCCTCTGCGGTGCCGGGGGCATATTGGCAGCCGTCACCGTCCCAGTCAATCAGCTTGCGGGCGCCGGTCATCTGCTGACCCGTGACGTCCAGGTTCTCGTAGGCCGTGGCGTAGTAGCCATTGCCAATGCCATGGGCGTTGAGGCTGCCGGCGGGGGCCCCGTTGAGGACCGTGATGGCCACCTTGGCAGCGCGGTCGGCCACGGCCGTGGCGTCCTGCTTGAAGCTCAGGTTGCCCATCACCACAGAGGTGGTGTCCACCGATCTAACCAGCGCTACCGTGGCCAGCGACAGCGCGGCCAAGGACAGCAGCGCGAACAGCAAGGAGACGCCGCGGTTCTTGAAGGATGAGTGGGTGGTCGGGTGCATGGCGGGCCTCATCAAGAGTTCCAGAGCACGTTGCGCAAGGGCACCACGGTGTCGTAGATCTTGTAGCGGTACTTGTTCCAGTCGGTGCCCAAGTGGGTCAGCGAGATGGAAAGACATTGGCGATCGGTGTGGCAGGCCGTGGCCCCCGTCACCGTCACGCCGGTGGTGCCCAAGTCCCATTCCAGGGTGCTGCCGGTGGCGTTGCCGCTGCCTTCGTTGTCTTTCTCGAATTGGGCGCTTCGCGCCACCAGGATCACGCGGATCGACAATACTTGCTGCCATCCTGCCGTGGTGGACGGGGTGGCGTTGTCATAGGTGTCGACGACGTTGTCCGCGTTGGTGTCCTTGCCATACATGGCTCGCAACATGACGACTTGAGGCTGAGCATCCTCGGCCGTGGTCCACATGCCTCCGGCCCGGGAAAGGGTGCTGGTCTGCAAGGCTTGCGTGGAGGTGTCGACGGAAAAACGGCGTAAGGACAACGCTCCGACGTTGAGCAGGTAGCTGCCAGCTGCAGGATAGCCTGCGGTGGGCAACAAGTTGGCGGACGAGGGCTGATTCCAGTCGGCATCGCTGGCCTCAGCATGCGGGATGTTGATGGTGGTCAGCTGGTTGGTGCCGCCTTGCTTGACCTGGAAAACACTGCACCAGTTGGTGGCGCTGGGCAGGGGGGGCACCGAGATCAACAGGTCATTCTCGACCACGCCCACCGACGATTGCACCACGAAGTAGCTGCCATCAGCGGGATGGTTCTCAGTGATCTTGATGGGCACTGAGAACGAACTCTTGGTGCTTTTGAGCACGGTGATGACATCGGAGCCATTGGATCCACTCTCAATGACCACGGGCGCCAAGGTGAAGTTGGCAATTGGGTTGGCATCGACCTTGTACTTCACCATGCAGCCTAACGCCGCCGGGTTGGCGCTGACGCCGTAGCCAGCCATCTGCACTTCACGCTGGATGGCATACAGGCCCAAAGCACCGCTGATCTGCGCATCGGCGCCGCTGGTGATGGTGCGCTTGCGCCCTTCTGACACGACCATCACTTGGGCTATGGCAACAATGGTGAGCATGCCCAGGACGACGCCCACCATCAATTCGATGAGGGTGAATCCTTGCTGACGGCGATGTGGATGGGTGGCGGCGCGCATGGGCATCTCAGCTGATGGAGGTTTCAGATTGGTACTTGTGAGAGCCGCCATCGGGCAACGACCAGGTGATCAGGATGGTGATGTCGCCCGAATTCACGCTCACGGTTGCCGTGCCGTTGGGCAAGGCTTGGCTGACCTTGGCCATCCACGCTTTGCAACGCGCATAGCCATTGCAATTGGCGGTGGTGTAGCTGTCCAGGTTGGCTTTGTCTGACCACATCAGCCCGGTCAGCTCGGTGGCCAGGTAGGACGCGTCGGTGCGCACCTTGGCGGCGCCTTGCGTTTGATTCATGTTGGCTTGCAGGCCGACCAGGGCCAGCACGCCGACGCTGAACAACAAGACGCTCACCAGCACCTCGATCAGCATGAAGCCTCGGGCAGGACGAATGCGTGGGGTTTGGCGTGATGGGCGCATGGTTCAGCTCGCTGGGCAGTAGCGGGGATCGGTGGTGGTGCTCACGGCCTCATCGCAGACGAGGGTGCGGCCACCGCTTGAAATCATGATCCGGTAGCGCCGGTGGTCGGTGCCATTGGTGCCGTCGTTGACCAGGATCCGGCCAATGGGTCCAGCATTGGCCACCTGGCCAAACGCATTGAAGGTAATGCTGGTAGCGTCGGTCACCGCATCACGCTGCTTCGCCGACACCGTCACCCCATCGCCACCATCGCCAATCGGCCGGGCCGCCACCGTTTGAGGCGCGGTCGTATCGGAAGGAGCCACGGAGCACTTGCTGGTCGGGTCGGTCAGGCTGACCACCCATGAACCGCCTGTGGCGCTGGTGGTGCAGTCGTTGCTCAATACCTTGGGATCACTGGTCGTGACCATCCAGAAGGTGACGCTCTGGTTGCGGCGAACCGCTTCGGCCCGCGCCTTTTGCAGGCCTTCTTGAATGGATTCGGCCGTGTTGCGGATGCGCGCGTTCACCATCCAGGCGCCCACGCTGGGCATGGCCGATGCCATCAGGATGCCGAGCACGGCCAAAGTGACGGCCACCTCGACCATGGAGAAACCGCGTTGACCTCGACTGGTTTGCCTGAGACTGCACGAAACCATTTTCAAACCCCTTGAACACACGAATGGGACCATTCACGTGGCCGATTCTAGGAAGGGGGTTTATGAGGCGTGCGGGAATAATTGGCAGTAAAAAGCCCCAGTTCGACGGACGGTCGGTGGGCCCGACAGACGGTTTCTCAGCGTGGGCTGGACACCATTCTGAGCACATCCACATAGGACGGTGAGGGGGGAACAACGCCCCTTTCACGCAACACCTGGTGCAATGCCGGCAAGCGGAAGTAGGGCACCGAGGCCATGAAATGGTGCTCGATGTGGAAGTTGACCCGGATCGGCGCCACCGTCATGCGAGCCAGGAAACCGGCGCGTGTGCTGCGCGTGTTGCGCAGCATGTTGCCGCTGCGCTCAGTGCACGCGTGCTCGGCCATGGACCGCAGGCGCATGAAGACGCCAAAAGTGGTCAGGTAAGCCACCCACCAGGCCGAGTAGACCCACAGGTGGCCTATCAGCGCCAATGCCGTCGCCAGCGATGCATGCAACACGATGAAGCCGCCCATTCGCCGCAGGCCTTCCGCCGCGTAGTCATGCCAGCGCCGGCCATCGCGCGGCAGTTTGACGATGTCGGCGGCCACGGTCCACCGCAATACGCCGATGTCCATCAGCACCTGGCCCACCACCCGTCGCAGGCCGCTCAACCCGCTGATGTCGCGCAGGAACTTGCGGCGCACCGACGACCGCGATGCTGGAAAAGGTTGGACCAGACTCAGGTCGGGGTCGCCTTCCTGGTTGGTGTGCGCGTGGTGCTTGAGGTGGTGTTCGCGGTAGCGGGCCACATCGACCCAGATCCAGCGGCCGGCCAACCAGTCGGCGGCATGGTTGTTCAGCCAACGCGTCTTGAACAAGGTGCCGTGCGCGCCCTCATGCAGCAAGATGGCCAAAGCCAGTTGGCGGCCACCCAGCACCACCACCACCGCGAGGTAAGTCAACGGGTGCGGAAACCAGACCAAGGCCGCAAAGCACAAAGCGATCACGCCCCAGGTGAAGGCCAAGGCCGACCAACCGGCCCAGTCGGATCGTGCGGTGAAGCGTGCAATTTCTTCGCGGCTGAGGATGTCGGACGGGCGCAGGCGTTGTGGTTTGGCGTTGCTCATGGTGGCAGGCTGGTTGGCTGATCAGTGGGGCAATGAAGACGAGGCGGATTTGCCGGCGATGGGTGTGGGGGAATCGACCTGGGCGTGGAACTGGCGCCAGATGACATGGCCCAATTGGTCAAAATCCTGCACCGCTTGCATGAAGCGATCGCGGCTCTGGATGTCCACCAAGGGCGCTGGCAACAAGGGATCGAACACCACTTGCCGGATCGCTTTGCGGCCCAGCAAGTAGGACTCGCGCGCGGCATCTTCAATGGGCAGCTGCTTGGCGCGCGCCGTCCATTGCGACAGCTGCGATTGGATGTGTGTGTAGGCCTCGTTCAGCTCTTCGCTGTGCCACAGCTGGGGAATGCGCGCCTCACGCTCCTGGTCAAACTCGGTGGCGATGAACACGCAAGCTTCGCGTTCCAGGCCCAGCGTGTGCAGCCGTTTGCGCACGGTGTTGATGCTGCCTTGCAAGTTGTCGGGGCGCACGAACAAGCCGCGCTCCAGCTCGCGCAAACCCACCATCTGCAGTGCACGGTCGCGGTGGCGCAAGGCGACCCGATCGCTGCGGCCCAAGGCCCCGCAATGCACCGCAATGTGGCCACCTTGCCAGGGCTTGACGCGTTGGCTGGCGCTGCGCCAGGTGGCCACGTCGGCCGCCAGCTGGCTGGCGCTGGCGCTCAGCTGGTAGACGCCACGGCCCACCGATTCGATCATGTCGTCTGCCGAGAGGCGTGCCAAAGCCACACGAAGGTTGTTGGCAGGGATGCCAAACAAGGCGGCGGCCGCCAGCAGGTGCCGAACAGGCAGGTGATCGCTGCCCGCGGCCAGCAGCAAATCAAGGATCAGGTTCTTGGCGGTGACACTCATGAATATTACAAACAATCGATATTTATGATCTTGTTTGTAATGTATTGAGGCTGAGGAGCGCCGTCAAGGGGGTTTGTGAGTTTCGTGTGGGCAACTTGGGGCGAACAGGGCTGGCGCCCTGCCGAAGACCGCCCCAGTTGCCCCCCGCAGCGAACTACATCAACGCGACGCGCTCGCCGCCGCCCCGTGCGCCACGGCCAGCGCCGTCATGTTGACAATGCGGCGCACCGTGGCCGATGGCGTCAGGATGTGAACCGGCGCAGCCGCGCCCAGCAGGATCGGGCCCACGGTCACGCCTTGGCCGCCCGTCATCTTCAGCACATTGAACAAAATGTTCGCCGCGTCCAGGTTCGGGCAGATCAGCACATTGGCCGCGCCGTCCAGGGTGCTGTCGGGCAGCAACTTGTTGCGCACGTTCTCGCTCAAGGCGGCGTCGCCCTGCATCTCGCCATCGGCCGGGATGTGCGGCATGCGGGCCACGAACAGGTCACGCGCCAGGCGCATCTTGCGGGCCGAGGGCCGTGTGCTGGAGCCAAACATGGAGTGCGACAAGAAAGCCACGCGCGGCGGCAGCCCAAAGCGTTGCACTTCTTCTACGGCCAGCACGGCGATGTCGGCCAGCTGCTCGGCCGTGGGCTCTTCGTTCACGAAGGTGTCGGCGATGAACAGCGAATGGTTCTCCAGGATCAGCGCGTTCAGCGCGGCCAGGCCATGGGCCTCGGGCTTCTGGCCGATCACTTCCTGGATGTGGTTGAGGTGCAGGTCGTAGCGGCCGATGACGCCGCAGATCATGCCGTCGGCATCACCCAGCTTGACCATCATCGTGGCGATCAGCGAGTTGGAGCGGCGCACGGCCACCTTGGCCAGCTCAGGCGTGATGCCGTCTCTGGCGCGCAGCGCGTGGTAGGCCTCGTAGTACTGGCGGAAGCGGTCGTCCTTGCCGGGGTTGACCACCTCGCAGTTGACGCCAGCCTTCAGGCGCAGGCCCGCGCGCAGCACGCGCTCTTCGATCACCTCGGGGCGGCCCACCAGGATGGGGTGCGCGATGCCTTCATCAATGGCCACTTGGGCGGCGCGCAGCACGCGCTCGTCTTCACCTTCCGAGAAGGCGATGCGCTTGGGCGCGGCCTTGGCCCCCATGAACACCGGGCGCATGAACAAGCCCGTGTTGCTCACGAACTGCGACAGCGAGTCGCGGTAAGCCACGATGTCGGTGATGGGCCGCGTGGCCACGCCCGATGCCGCCGCGGCTTCGGCCACGGCCGGTGCAATGCGCAGAATCAAGCGCGAGTCAAAGGGCGTGGGGATCAGGTAATCAGGGCCGAAGCGCATTTCGCGCCCGGGGTAGGCCGCGGCCACTTCATCGCTGGTTTCTGACTTGGCCAGATCGGCGATCTGGCGCACACAGGCCAGCTTCATCTCGTCCGTGATCTTGGTGGCGCCGCAGTCCAGCGCACCCCGGAAGATGTAAGGGAAGCACAGAACGTTGTTGACCTGGTTGGGGTAGTCAGAGCGGCCCGTGGCGATGATGCAATCGGGTCGCGCCGCCTTGGCGATCTCGGGCCGGATCTCGGGTTCGGGGTTGGCCAAGGCGAGGATGATGGGCTGGCGCGCCATGCTCTTGACCATCTCGGCCGTGACCACGCCTGCCGCCGAGCAACCCAGGAACACATCGGCGCCGTTCATCACGTCGGCCAGGGTGCGGGCATTGGTGGGCTGCGCATAGCGGCGTTTGGATTCGTCCAGCTTGTCGCTGCGCTCGGTGTGGATCACGCCTTTTGAGTCGCACACGAACACGTTGGCGCGGTTCACGCCCAGGCCCACCATCAGGTCCAGGCACGCAATCGCCGCCGCGCCCGCACCGGAGACCGCGATCTTTACTTCGCCAATCTGCTTGCCCACCAGTTCCAGGCCGTTCAACAAAGCGGCGCTCGAGATGATGGCCGTGCCGTGCTGGTCATCGTGGAAGATGGGGATGTTCAGGCGCTCTTTGAGCTTTTGCTCAATGTAGAAGCACTCGGGCGCCTTGATGTCTTCGAGGTTGATGCCGCCCAGCGTGGGTTCCAGCGCAGCGATGATGTCCACGAGTTTGTCGGGGTCCCGCTCGGCCAGTTCGATGTCGAACACATCAATGCCGGCGAACTTCTTGAACAGGCAGCCTTTGCCCTCCATCACCGGCTTGCTGGCCAGCGGGCCGATGTCGCCCAAGCCCAGCACGGCCGTGCCATTGGTGATCACGCCCACCAGATTGCCGCGCGAGGTGTAGTCAAACGCCAGCCCCGGGTCTTTTTCAATGGCCAGGCAGGGGTAGGCCACCCCGGGCGAATAAGCCAGCGACAAGTCACGCTGGTTCGTCAACGGCTTGGTGGGGGTGACGGCGATCTTGCCCCGTGTGGGCAGTCGGTGGTATTCCAGAGCGGCATCGCTCAAGGATTGTTCGGCGTCGGACAGGGTGGACTTCGAGTCGCTCATGGCAGGCAATTCAGGGCTCAGCAGGGGCGGCCATGGTAAGCCAATTGCCTGGCCCGTTGATGCCGCCCGTCGTGAGGCATTCCCTTCCTGGGGCCAACCCTGCCTGAAATGACCCCCAAGTGCCCCGGCACGCTCAAGTTAGGTGCCCAAAAGCCGATGTCCCCTGGATGTTGTCCATGACCTGTCCATGACCGAACTCTCCGTTCCTTTGAAGACCGCCACGCCGGCCCCAACCGGTTGGCGGCAGCGCCTGAAGCCTTTGTGGCGCGAAGTGTCGGCCACTGAGCATGTCGACGGCTTCAACGCCCGCCATTTCCGGGCTCGGCAGATCCTGGCCGTGGTGGGCCTGCTGCCCATGGTTTTCACGGGCAACCTCATCGGCACGGTGACGATCGCGGCTACCTTTTGGGGGCAAATGCCTTCGTGGGCACTGTGCCTGTGGGTGATCCTGGCGGTGTTGAGCCTGGTCGCGTTGGACAGGGGCCTGCGCCTGTTGGTGACCATGGTGGGCGCCAAGCCGGTGGCCGAGCCATCGAGCCTGCATGTGGTGTGCCTCAGTGTCGCGGCTTTCGCCGGCATCTGGGCCGTCATCCCGGCCTTGATGTTCCCCATCACCGATCACCTGGGCCAGTTGCTGATCGCCTCGGTGCTGGTCGGCATGATGTGCGGCGGTGGCCTGATTCTCAGCTCCGTGCCCATCGCGGCCTGCACCTATGTCTTGGTGATCTGCGCTGCAACCGCGTTGGCCCTGCAACGCTCGGCCTACGTCAACAATGTGTCCTTGCTGGGTTTGCTGGGCATCTGGTCCATCACCGTCATGGGCGTGACCATGGCCAATGCGCGCATGTTCTTTGCGCGTTTGCGGGCCGAGGCCGAGTCCGATCGGCAGCGCCAGTTGATCGACCTCTTGCTGCGCGATTTCGAAGAGCACGCCAGCGACTGGTTGTGGGAGGTCTCGCACACCGGGCACTTCCGGCATGTCTCCGCCCGGCTGGCCCAATCATTCGGCCTGCCTTCGCGCCAACTGCTGACGCATTCCTTCTCCGAATTGGTCGAGAGCATGCTGCCCCGCGAATTGCCTGAAGCCGTGGCGGCGTTTGATCAGCTTCAAACCCACCTCAGTTTGGGTCGCCCATTCCGCGATCTGGAATTGCCGATGCGGGTCGATGGCCAATTGCGCTGGTGGTCATTGATGGCCAAGCCGCTGTTCGACGACCGGGGCCGTGCCGCTGGATGGCGTGGCGTGGGGGCCGATGTCACGCAGGGGCGCATCGCCCGAGATGAGATGGCGCGCCTGGCCAATGTCGATGCCTTGACGGGCCTGGCCAACCGGCATTGCTTCAGCCTGGAACTGGCACGCGTTTGCGCCAGCGTCGAGACATCGCAGCGCGGCTGTGCCTTGCTGTTTGTGGATCTGGACAACTTCAAGGGCATCAACGATTCGCTGGGGCATGCGGTGGGCGACCAGTTGCTGCGCAGTGTGGCTGCGCGCATCCAGGCTTGCGTGGCGCCGGGCGATCTGCTGGCACGCCTGGGCGGTGACGAGTTTGCGCTGCTGAGTTGGCAGGCGGGCGATGAAGCCTCCGCAGTCCAACTAGGCGACCGCGTCCTGGCCGCCTTGGCCACACCTTGCCAGCTGGAAGACGTGCGCGTGGAAGTGCGTGCCAGCATTGGCATGGCGTTGGCGCCCCGCGATGGCACCAGCCCCCAGACCTTGCTGCAAAGCGCCGACCTGGCCCTGTACGCGGCCAAGGCTGGTGGTCGCAACACCCACCGCTTCTTCCTGCCCTTCATGGGCGAAAGCGCCCGGGCGCGTGCCCGGCTGCAGCAAGAGTTGGGCGTTGCCCTGGCCGACGAGCAATTTGCCGTGCATTACCAACCTCAGGTCAGCACGCTGACCGGGCAAGTCGTGGGCTTCGAAGCCCTGGTGCGCTGGCAGCATCAGGAGCGCGGCCTGATCGGCCCCAACGAGTTCATCCCCGTGGCCGAAGAAACCGGCCAGATCGTGCCCTTGGGCACCTGGGTGCTGAGACAGGCTTGCAAGGTGGCCATGCAGTGGCCGGGCGAGATCCGCGTGGCGGTCAACCTGTCGGCAGTGCAGTTTCGCAGCCATTCGGTGGTGGACCTGGTGGAGCAGGCGCTGGCCGACAGCGGCTTGCCCGCCGAGCGCCTGGAGCTGGAGATCACCGAATCGGCCCTGATCGATGACCACGAAGGTGCGCAGGCCACCCTGGCCGCCTTGCGCAGTCGAGGCATCCGCGTGGCTTTGGATGACTTTGGCACGGGCTATTCATCGCTGGCCTACCTGCGCCGGTTTCCAATGGACCAGCTCAAGATCGATGGGATGTTCGTGCGGTCCCTGGACAGCGACCCCGATGCCCAAGCGGTGGTGACCGCCATCATCAGCCTGGCCAAGGCCCTGCGGCTGGAGACCACTGCCGAAGGCGTGGAACTGCCAGAGCAGATGGTGATGCTCCGCGCGCTGGGCTGCGATGTGGTGCAAGGCTTCTGGATGGCGCGCCCCATGCCCGCCACCGAGATCCCTGCATTTCTGGCCCGCATGGAACCAGTCCGCGAAAACTGACTCTACAGAGCTGTTGTGCCAGGCCATTTGGGGCGTTCTTGGGGTTACCCAGTAGCGTCAGGCCAGGTGATACATTGACACGTTCCGCGGGGCGCCAGCCAGGTTGCCTGCTCCTACATATTTATCTGACCAGAGGATCTTTCAACATGAAGTGGATGCGACTCATCGCTCAATGGCTGCTGTCGGTGACCTTGATGGCCGCAGGTCATGCCCATGCTCAATCGCAAGGGGACTACGTCTTGGGCCCCGGAGACATCCTCCGCATCACAGTATTCCAGAATGTGGACCTGACCTTGGACGCCCGCATTTCTGAAGCCGGCACCATTTCCTATCCTTTGCTGGGCACGGTCAAGCTGGGCGGTCTTTCAGTGTCTGATGCCGAGAAGAAGATCGCCGATGGCTTGAAGAACGGCAACTTCCTCAAGCAGCCTCAAGTCTCCATTTTGCTGACGTCGGTCAAGAGCAATCAGGTGTCGGTGCTGGGTTTGGTCAACCGCCCAGGGCGTTATCCCCTTGAGTCTGGCTCCAACCGCCTGAGCGATCTGCTGGCCCAGGCCGGCGGGATTGTGGCGATTCAGGGCTCCGACAAAGTGGTGGTGTCTGGCAAGCGCAATGGCAAGCCTTTCCGCAAGGAAATCGACTTCCCCTTGGTGTTTGCCGCCTCGGGCACCACCGAAGATTTCGCGCTGGAGAACAACGATGCCATCTGGGTCGACCGTGCGCCCATGGTCTACATCTATGGTGAAGTGCTGCGTGGCGGTGCCATGCGCCTGGAACGTGACATGACCTTGCTGCAGGCCCTGGCCTCGGTCGGTGGCCTGACGCAACGTGGCACGGCCAAGGGCATCAAGGTTCACCGCCGTGATGCTGGTGGCACTGTGCAGATCCTGGAGCCTGGCATGAATGACAAGCTCCTGGCCAACGACGTCATCTACGTCAAGGAAAGCCTGTTCTGACCTGAGGGCCTGGCGTCAGTCAGGCCTTCTTTTCCCACGCCACGGCGAAGAAGCCGTCGGTGTGGTGCCGGTGGGGCCACAACCTGAGGTGGCCCGCCGGGGTTGTCAGCAATTCGGCCTGCACAACCCCACCTTGCTCCAGCACCTGCCGTGCGTCGAGCTGCACAAACTCCGGATGTTCCGCCGTGAAGGCATCGGCCACGACTTCGTTCTCGCCGGGCATGAGGCTGCACGTGGCGTAAACCAGGCGGCCGCCCGGTTTCAGCAAGCGCGCGGCGCTGTGCAAGATGGCCTTTTGCTTGACCTGCATCTCTTCAACGCCCTTGGGGCTTTGGCGCCATTTCAAATCGGGGTTGCGCCGCAAGGTGCCCAGCCCAGTGCAAGGCGCATCCACCAGCACGCGGTCAATCTTGCCGGTCAGGCGCTTGATGCGGTCATCGCGTTCGTGCGCGATCTGCGTCGGGTACACATTGGACAAGCCGCTGCGCGCCAGCCGCGGCTTCAGCGCCTCGAGCCGGTGGCCGGAGATGTCAAAAGCGTACAGCCGGCCGGTGTTGCGCATCATGGCGCCCAGGGCCAGCGTCTTGCCGCCAGCGCCCGCGCAAAAGTCAACGATCATCTCGCCGCGCTTGGCGCCCGTCATCAAGGCCAGCAACTGGCTGCCTTCGTCTTGCACCTCGACATGGCCGCCGGTGTACAAATCCATTTTTTGCAGAGCGGGCTTGCCTTCGATGCGGATGCCCCAAGGCGAAAATGGCGTTTCGGTGGCGGGGATCTCGGCGGCGGTCAAGGCTTCCAGCACCGCTTCGCGCTTGGACTTCAAGGGGTTGACGCGCAAATCCAGCGGCGCGCCACCGGACATCGTTTCGACAAAAGCCCAGAACTCTTCCGGGCTGAGCTGCTCGCGCAGGCGGTTGGCCAGCCAGTCAGGCAGGTTGTGGCGCAGCTTGTCCGGCAGGGTGGTGCGGTCAATTTTCTTGATGCGGTCCAGCCAGGCGGCTTCGTCGGGGTTGATGCCGAGCTTCAACACGTGATCCTGGCCCTGCCAGGCCAGCAAGGTCAGGCGGCGGTCCATGGGACCGAAACCCGACTGGGCCAGGTGCTGCCACAGCAGCTTCTGGCGCAACACGGCGTAGGCCGTCTCGGCCAGGGCGTGGCGTTCGCGCTGGCCCAGGTTTTTGTTCTTGCGGAAAAACAGCGAAACCAGGGTGTCAGCCGGGGCGTCGAGCTTGAGAATGTCACGCAGCAGGGCGCCGGTGAGGTCGAGGAGGGCTTGGGGATGCATGGGGGGATTATCCCGCGAGTGCGCCTTGCCTGGTTGGATCGCCCGCCAAAGCGGTGATTTGTCACCCGCATGTTGGAAAACACTGAGTTGCCCGGAACCCATTGCGGTCCAGGCTTCGCACCATGAAGCGAGATGCACTGCCCATGTTGCCGCCAGTACCTTCCGAAGTCGTGTCCGATGGCGCGCCGCTGTGCGGCCGCTATGCGGGCCGCATTGATTACATCGATTGGCAAGCCTTGCAAGGGCCGCATGCGCGCTCCTGGCTGTGGCGCCGCCTTCACCACAAGCGTTGGCAGTATGTCGGCATCGGCAATGACGAGGTGTTCATTGGCGTGGCCATCGTGGATCTGGGCTGGATGTGCACCGCGTTCGCGTATGCGTTTGACCGGGTGCGCGGCGAGATGGTGGCCAATTGGCGGCAGGATGGCTTGGCCGGCTGGCAGGGCCGAGTGTCTGACGAACCGGTGCAGGGCGCGCACGCCTGGTTCAAAGGGCCTTTTGCGCGCTTGAGGCTTCAGCATGGCGCCTATGACGAAGACGGCGAGGCCGAGGGCGGTGACATCCTGGAGCTGAGCGTGCGCACGCGCGCCATGAAAGTACAAGTTGACCTTTCTCTGGCCCATGCCGCGCCTTTTTTACTGGGGGTGGGCCCGGTTGAGGGGGGCGTGGCCCACGCCACGCAAAAGTCACCGGCTCTGCCCGTGAGCGGGTGGCTGAATGTGCGCGGGCGGCGCTTTGACCTGTCCGATGCCGTGGCCTGCCTGGACAGCTCCAACGGCTTGCTGGCGCGCGACACCGAGTGGCGTTGGGCCAGCGCGCACAGTGCCGAAGTGGGCTTCAACCTGCAGCAAGGCTATTTCGGCGTGAATGAAAACGCCCTGTGGCTGGATGGGCAGCTGATCCCGCTGGGGGCCGCCCACTTCGAGTTCAATCCCAAACGGCCAATGGCGCCCTGGCGGGTCAGCACCGATGACGGTTTGCTCGACCTGATGTTCACCCCGGAAGGGGCCCGCAAAGAAGACCGCGATGTCTGGATGGCGTCCAGCCACTACGTGCAACCGGTGGGCACCTTCAGCGGTACCGTCAGGGCGTCGAGGGCCGCTGTGCCCCGGTCGATCGACGGCCTCCTCGGCGTGACCGAGGATCACCGTTCAAAGTGGTGATGGCGGCCTCAGGTTCGGCGCTCCAGGGCACGCTTGAGCAGGTAGCCGCCGGCCACCAGGCCTCCCGCGGTCACCAGCATGGTGCTGGTGGGCATGGCGCGGACCATGTTGGCCGCGATGTGGCCCGCCTTAGGGGCTGCCAGAGCCAGCCGGCGCCTGGTCATCTGCGCCCCCAGCTCGCTCAACTGGTCAGCCAGCAACACCTCGGCCTCGGGCAAGAGCACGGTTTCCTCGTCGGCCACATGGTGGATGACATGGCGCATCAAGCTCATGAAAGTGCTGTCGTAGTGCGTGGCCGTGGGCTTCATGTCGCGCAATTGGCCGATCAGGCTGCGCATTTCGTTGTGCTCGGGCTCGCTCTTGGCCAGCACCGCCTCGTTGGTGGTGACGGCCCGCAGGGCGGGGTAGAAGATCTCTTCTTCCAGCTGGGCGTGGATCTCCAGGGCCAGGCTCACGGTGTTCACCAGGGCCTGTTTGGTGTCGGGCGGGGTGTCGGCCTTGTACTTGTGAAAAGTGCTCAGCACATGGGTGTGGTCCAGGCGGATCATGTTGGTGATCGTGGGCGAGAAATGGCTCATCAATGTGCTCATGGGGGGCTCCGGGTGTTGGAAAGCATGGCCATGGAGAGGCAATCAGCATTCCTAGCATTTGACAATACCCATTGCCAGATCGTAAACTGCTCACATTCGTTTTCACATAGAGCCGCGGAGACTGTCGATGGTTGAACATTTTGATGTCCTGATCGTGGGTGCCGGCCTGTCCGGTATTGGCGCGGCGCGCCACCTGCAGGCCCATTGCCCCGACAAGCGCTATGCCATCCTGGAAGGCCGGGACACCACAGGTGGCACCTGGGACCTGTTCCGCTACCCCGGCATCCGTTCTGATTCGGACATGTACACCCTGGGCTACAACTTCAAGCCCTGGACGGAGCCGCAGGTCATCGCCGATGGCGACCGCATCCGCCACTACATCCGCGAAACGGCCCGTGAGAACAACATCGAAGGCAAGATCCGCTGCGGCCACAAAGTGGTCTCGGCCGATTGGCGCAGTGACACTGCCACCTGGACGCTCACGGTGCAAAAGAGCTCGGGCGAGACCGTGCAGATGAGCTGCGGCTGGCTGATGATGTGCTCGGGCTACTACAACTACGAAGAAGGCTTCACGCCCGAGTTCAAGGGCCGCGACGACTTCACGGGCCAGATCATCCACCCGCAGTTCTGGCCCGAGAAGCTGGACTACAGCGGCAAGCGCGTGGTCGTGATCGGCTCTGGCGCCACCGCCATCACCCTCATCCCCTCGATGACGGACAAGGCCAAGCACGTGACCATGCTGCAGCGCACGCCAAGCTACGTGATCTCGGTGCCGCAGTTCGACCCGATGGTGCGCTTCCTGCTCAAGTTCCTGCCCGAGATGACGGTCTACCGCATGAGCCGGGCGCGCAACAACTTCATCACCCAATCGATCTTCAAGCTGTCAAAGAAGTACCCCAACTTCATGCGCAAGCTGCTGCTCAAGCAAGTGAAGGCGCAGGTGGGCCCGAACTTCGACATGAAGCACTTCACGCCGCCTTACAACCCGTGGGATCAGCGCCTGTGCGCCGTGCCCAATGGCGACATGTTCAAGGTGCTGCGCAGGGGCAAGGCCTCGGTGGTCACCGACCACATTGATCGCTTCGTTGACAAGGGCATCCTGCTCAAGTCAGGCCAGACGCTGGAGGCCGACATCATCGTCACCGCCACGGGCCTGAACATGCGCTTGTTTGGCGGCATGCAGATGAGCGTGGATGGCAAGGCCATCGAGATGAACCAGCACATCTCGTACAAGGGCCTGATGTTCAGCGACATCCCCAACCTGTCCAACACCTTTGGCTACACCAACGCCTCGTGGACACTGAAGGCCGACCTGATCGCCGAGTACGTGTGCCGCCTGCTCAAGCACATGGACAAGACGGGCACGCGCATCGCGGTGCCTGAGCGCAAGGATCCGAACGTCAAGGCCGGCCCGCTGCTGGACATGAGCTCGAACTACGTGGCCCGTGCGGAGCACTATCTGCCCAAGGGCGCCGACCGCGCACCGTGGAAGCTCTACCAGAACTACAAGCTGGACACGGAACAGCTGCACAACGGTGACCTTGAAGATGGCGTGATGGCTTTCCGCAAGCCGTATGTGGCTGGGGCGACACCGACGGCGCCGCGCAAGGCGGCTTGACGTCCAGCAGCGCTCGGGCTTGACCGGCCTGCTGTGACCGTTGTCAGTCGCGGCGCTGCAGCGGCTCTGGCACGGGATCACCGGCTTGTCGGCGGCGGAAAAGCGCGGCGCGCGCGAGCACGATGGTCGTGACCGGGGCGGTGATCGACAGCACGATGATGATCAGCCAGGCTTGCAGGTTCAGACCTTCGCCATGCGAGCTGAAATGCACGATGGAGGCGAAGGCAACGATCCAGGCCCCCAGTGTGGATGCGAGCGCGGGCGCGTGCATGCGCAGGAAAAAATCCTGCAAGCGCCAGAGGCCCAGCGCTGCGATCAGCACCACGGCGCCGCTGCTCAACAGCAGCGCTGCCACCAGGATCTCGGCGAGGGGCGGCATGGTCAAATCGCCTCGCCGCGCAGCAGGAACTTGGCCATGGCCAAGGATCCGACGAAACCGAACAGCACCATCAGCAAGGCGCCTTCGAAGTACATCTCGCTGTCGTAGCGGATGGCCAGCACCAGCATTACCAGCATGCCCACCACGTAGATGAAATCCATGGCGAGCACACGGTCCTGCGCGCTTGGCCCTCGGAACAGGCGCGCCGCGCCGATGCCCATGGCGATGGTGTACAGGATCAGCGTGGCGTTGATCGCCACCGACAGCAGGTCACTCATTCGAAAATCTCCTTCAGCGGCTGTTCGTACCTGCTCTTGAAGTGCTGTATGAAAGCGACCTCGTCGTCCAGGTCGAAAACATGCAGGAGCAGGGCGCTGCGGTCGGGCGCGAGTTCAGACCAGACGGTGCCCGGCACGACGGCCGTGATCATCGCCAGGGCCGCCAAGGCGTGCACGTCGCGCACATCAAGGGGAATGACGACGAAAGCGCCACGCGGCGGCTGGGCCTGCGCGCGCCACACCCCGGTGGCCACCTGAACCGCCGACCACAGCACATCGCGGCCAACCCGCAGGATCAGGCGCAGCAGCACCCACCAGTGCCGCAGAGGCCCAGGCCGTGGCCGCAAAGGCGCGATCAGCAGTGGCATCACCACCGCCACACCAACACCCATCAACACCTGGCCGATACCGAGGCTGCGGTTCAGCAGCAGCCAGCCCCCCAGCAGGCCCAGTGAGAGCCATGGCGATGGCAACAAGCGCTTCATGGCGTGGCCTCCGTGCCGTGCGGCACCTTGGGCCGGGCACCCATCACCGCATCGATGTACAGCCGCGGTGCGTGCAGAGAATTGGCCGCGGTGCGGGTGTACCCAAGCACGGCTTCGGCCTGCAGCACCAACGCCACCGAAGCAGCCAGCAGGCCCGCAATGGGCAGTGTCTCGATCACGCGCAGGCGCGGCGCGGGGCGGTCGTTGGCCGTCCAGAAATGGCGCATGCCCACCCGCATCAAGGCGATGGCACCGAACAAGCCTGACAGGATCAACAGCGCGAACAGCGTCCAGGCGGCCGGTGTGGGTTGATCGAGCAGCGCCGTGAGCATGGCCAGCTTGGCGACGAAGCCAGACAGTGGCGGCAGACCCGACGTCACCAACGCGCAAACGGTGAAGGCTACGCCCAGGAAGGCCAGTGCCGCGGGGATTGCGCGGCCGATCAGCGCCTTCTCGTCATCGTCGAGGTTGGTGCTGGCGTGCGCTTCGGCGTCCAGGAAGGCCGGCAGGGCATCGTTGCCATCGTCGAGTTGCTGAGGGCCCACTTCGACCTCGCGTGACCGCTCCAGCAGTTCCACCAGCAGAAACAGCGCACAGCCGGCCAGGGTAGAACTGGCCAGGTAGAACAGCGCGCCGCCGCTCAGCGCCGGCGCGTCGAATCCGATCGCGGCGATCAGCGTGCCCGAGGACGCGATCACGGCATGGCCCGCCAGCCTTGCCAGCCGTTGCGAGGCCAACATGCCCACCGACCCGTAGACCAGGGTGGCGATGCCGCCCCACACCAACACATCGCCGCCGAAGCCCGCCGAGGCGCCTGCATCGGCAGGAAAGCACAAGGTCCACAACCGCAGCACGGCGTACACGCCGACCTTGGTCAGGATGGCGAACATCGCCGCGGCCGGAGCGCTGGCTGCGGCATAGGCCGGTGGCAGCCAGAAGTTCAGCGGCCACAGACCGGCCTTGGCCAGAAAGGCAATGGCCAGGATGGCCGCCCCCGCGTGCAGCAACCCCCGGTCGCTGACCGGCACGGCCGGCAGCTTTTGCGCGATGTCGGCGATGTTCAAGGTGCCGGTGACCCCATACAAAACAGCCACGCCCACCAGGAACAGCAGCGAGGCAACCAGATTGATGGCGATGTAGTGCAGACCGGCGCGCACCCGTGCCTCGCCCCCGCCGTGCAGCAGCAAACCGTAGCTTGCCGCCAGCAGCACCTCGAAGAAGACGAAAAGGTTGAACAGGTCGGCCGTCAGGAACGCGCCATACAACCCCATCAGCTGCAGCTGGAACAGCACATGGAAATACACGCCGGCGTGTTGCCAGCGCGCCAGCGCGTACAGCAGCGAGGCCAGTCCAACGCAGCCCGTCAGCACCACCATCAGCGCCGACAGCCGGTCGGCTACAAGCACGATGCCGAAAGGCACGGGCCAGTTGCCGGGCAGGTAGATGCCGAAGGCTGCGGGCGCCTCGCGGTGGGCCAGGCCGAGCAAGAGGCTCACGGCGATGGCCAGCCCAAAGGCCGTCGACAGGACGCTGATGCCTGCCCTCAGGCGTTGCCGGTTATCGCCCAGCAGCAGCATCACCGCCGCCGTGGCCAGCGGCAGCAGCACGGGCGCCACCAGCAGATGCTCGGGCGCGCCCATCATGGGTGCTCCTCTTGTCCGTCGACATGGTCACCACCGGACAGCCCACGCAATGCCAGCAGCACCACCAGGAACAGTGCCGTCGTCGCGAAGCCGATGACGATGGCTGTTAACACCAGCGATTGCGGCAGCGGATCGCTGTAGTTGGCCAGGTTGGCCACCAGTCCGGGCTTGACAATGGGCTCACGGTCAATGGCCAGGCTGCCCACACTGAAGATGAACAGGTTGACCGCATAAGACAGCATCGACAGGCCGATCAGCACTTGAAATGTCCGCGGCCGCAGGACCAGCCACACGCCAGCGCTGGCCATCACGCCAATGGCGATAGAGATCACGATTTCCATCCGCCCCCTCTTTCTTCGGCTGGTGCCGCGGCCTGCCGGCGACGCGCGCGGAGCGACTGGTGGGCGATGGCGGTGAGCAGCAGCAAGGTCGAGCCCACCACGACTGCGAACACTCCCACATCGAACACCGCCGCGGTGGGCAGGTGAACCTCGCCGACCAGCGGCCACGTGACGTGGGCGGTGTGCGTCGTCAGGAAGGGATGGCCCACGGCCATCGAGCCCAGCCCCGTGGCCAGCGCGATTAGCAGGCCGATGGCGATCCAGCGCGTGGGCAGCAAGTGCAGTCGGGACTCGACCCAGCGCGTGCCACTGACCATGTACTGCGCGATGAAAGCGATGGCCATCACCAGCCCTGCGATGAAGCCGCCGCCAGGCTCGTTGTGGCCGCGCATGAACAGGTGGAAAGCGAACAGCCCGGCCACCGGCAGCAGCAGCTGCACCAGCACGGCTGGCACCTCCAGGTAGGGAGGCAGGTGATCGTCATTGTCACCATCGCGGTCGATCAAGTCCTCGCCGGACGCCACGGCCGATGCCTGCTGCTGAGGCGTCTGTTCGACCGCCTCACGCGCCGGGCGGAAGCGGCGCAGCAACGCATACACCGTCAGCCCGACGATGCCCAACACGGTGATCTCGCCCAGCGTGTCGAAGGCGCGGAAATCGACCAGCATGACGTTGACCACGTTCGTGCCGCCACCCTCGGGCAGCGCCTTCTCGATGAAGAAAGGCGAGATCGACAGCGGCGCGTGGCGTGTCAGCAGCGCGTATGACAGGGCCGACATGCCCGCGCCAATGGCTGCGGCCAGCACCAGATCGCGGCGACGGCGCCACCAGGTGAATGCCAGCATGCCTGGATCATCCTGTTCCATGCGCTTGGGCATCCACCGCAGCCCCAGCAGGAACAACACCAGGGTGACCACCTCGACAGCCAGCTGGGTCAGGGCCAGGTCGGGCGCCGAAAACCAGGCGAAGGTGATGCAAAGCGCCAAGCCAACCACACTCAGCATCGTCAAGGCCGCGAGCCGATGAAATTTGGCTTGGTTGGCAGCGCCCAAAGCACAGACGCCAGCAATGACCCACAGCAGCACGAACTCGGGCGTGGCCGGCACACGCGCACGATCGCCCCACACCAGAGGCACGATCAAGGCCGAGCTCAAGCCAGCAAGGCCCGCGATCAGCAGCATCGCGAACAGCTGTGGCTGCAGGCGTCGGGTGCCGAACCTGCGGGAAAAATGCCGCGCGGTATTCGAGGTGCGGGCCAACAGGTTCTCGAACAGGCGCTTGCCGTCCAGGACTTGCAGCATCGGTACGCCGCGTCCCCGGCGCCGCTTGAACCGGTCAGCGAAGCGCAGGTAGACCAGCAGTCCGCCCAAGGTGGCCACCGAGCTCATCATCAGCGGGGTGTTGAAGCCATGCCAGACCGCCAAGCTGTACTCGGGCAACGCGCCGCCGACCACCGGCTGCGCGGCAATCGCCAACACCGGGCCGATGGACCATGCCGGCAGCGTGCCGACGACCACGCAAGCCAGCACGAGCAACTCGACGGGCACCCGCATCCAGTGCACTGGCTCGTGCGGCTGCCGGGGGCAGCGGGTGGGCGGATCGCCAAAGAACACGTCGTGGCCGAAGCGCAGCGAATACACCACCGCAAATATGCCCGCCAGCGTGGCGGCCGCAGGTAGGCCGAATTCGATGGCGGGGTGCGACGAGACAAACACCGTTTCGGCAAAGAACATCTCTTTGGAGAGGAAGCCGTTGAGCAGCGGCACGCCCGCCATCGCGGCACAGGCCACGATGGCCAGCGTGCCGGTGATCGGCATGAAGCGAAACAGGCCGTCAAGCCGGCGCATGTCGCGCGTGCCGCTTTCGTGGTCGATGATGCCCACCGACATGAACAGCGAGGCTTTGAAGGTCGCGTGGTTCATCATATGGAACACGGCGGCCACGGCGGCCAGCGGGCTGTTCAGCCCCAGCAGCAGCGTGATCAGGCCCAGGTGGCTGATGGTGGAGTACGCCAGCAGGCCCTTCAAGTCGTTCTGGAACATGGCGGCATAACTGCCGAGCAACAGCGTTACCAGGCCGGCACCACCGACGATCCAGAACCATTCGTCCGTGCCCGACAGCACGGGCCAAAGCCGGGCCAGCAGAAAAACGCCGGCCTTGACCATGGTGGCCGAGTGCAGATAGGCCGACACCGGCGTGGGCGCGGCCATCGCGTGCGGCAGCCAGAAGTGGAACGGAAACTGCGCGCTCTTGGTCAGGGCGCCCAGCAGGACCAGGCCCAGGGCCAGGGGATAAAGGGGGTGCGCGCGCACCACATCGCCCGCTTGCAGCACCGCGCCAAGTTCATGGCTGCCGACGATGTGGCCCAGCAGCAGCACCCCGGCCAGCAAGGCCAGCCCACCGGTGGTCGTGACAGTGAAGGCCATGCGTGCACCGCGGCGCGCGTCCTTGCGGTGCGTCCAGTAGCCGATCAGCAGGAAGGAAAAGACGCTGGTCAGCTCCCAGAACACGACCATCTGCACCAGGTTGCCCGAGACGACCACGCCGAGCATCGCCCCCATGAAGCCCAGCATCAAAGAATAAAAGCGCGCCGCCGGGTCATCGGCTGAAAGGTAGTAGCGCGCGTAGATGATGACCAGCAAGCCCATGCCGCTGACCAGCATCGCGAACATCCATGCAAAGCCATCCAGCCGAACGACCACATCTATGCCCAGGCTGGGCAGCCAAACCAGGCGTTCGGTGACCACGGTGCCGGCGCTGATGGCCGGGTACAACATGGCCAGAGAGACGGCAATCACCAGCGCAATGGCCGCGGCCCACAAGGACTCGAGGTTGCGGGCAGTGGTCGGCAGCAGCGCGGCGATCACGCTGCCGATAAATGGCAGTGAGAGAAGAAGGAGCAGCGACATTGCTGGACAGTCTACTTTCGAATGCTGCAGCGAATCTCATGCGCGGGGTCATCAGCCGGACTGGCTGCTGGAGATCAGCACGTCGGTCAAGCCTTCGGCGATGACCATGCGCGTCGTGCTGCCCAGCAGGAACTCATCGATGGCATGCCGGCCTTGTCGACCCATCACCACGAGGTCGCAGTTCTGTTTCTGTGCCTCCTGGACGATGAGCATCCAGGGAGACGCACCGCTGGGCGTGCACAAGGTCACCAGGCCTTGGTCCAATCCTGAATCGGCTGCAAGTTCTTGCAGACGGCGCTGCGCCGTGCGCCGCGCGGCCTCCCGGTAACGCACCAGCGCGTCCTCGGTCACGCCGGCCAAGCGCATTCGGCCTTCGAAAGGCACTTCGACAGCGTGCATGAGCACCAGCGAGGCCTGAGGTGCGATCCGCCTTGCCAAGTCAATGGCGTGGAGGCTCCACTGGGAAAAGTCCACGGGTACCAGCGTGCGTTGATAGGGCTTGTGAGCCCGCTGACGCACCATCAGCACTGGTCGGGGCGATCGCTTGGCAATGCGTTCCGCGGTTGATCCAACCATTGCCCCACTTAAGAATCCGACACCACGGCGTCCGGTCACGACCAGGCTTGCGTCGAGATCGTCGGCATGCCGGGTGACCTCCTCTACGGGATCTCCGGTCGTCATGTGCGTTCGCACGTCCACGCCGTGGCGTTGGTTCAGTTCAATGGCCAGGCCTTCCAGGCATTGGCATTTGTCAGCCTCGCTGGAAAACCATCGGCGAAGCTCGTCCAGCGGAGAGCTGGGCAAGGCGTGCATCAGCGTCATCGAGGCCAGGTCTTCTGTGTCGCATTGCCATCGCGCGCGGTGTTGTTCTTGCGCCAGCAGCGCCGCGCGGTGCTCGACCTGGCTGGCATTGATGGATGACAGGTCGGTGGCGACCAAGATGGAATTGAACGGTGTCATCTCTTGTGCCCTCATGGCCAGGATTGTTTGAAAAAAAACGGACGAGCAAGGGCAACACCCCGCAAGGCAGGTTGCACATGGCTAAAAGTCCGGGTGGGGCGCCCCGGCAGGCAACTACATGGCGTAGTCGCCGCTCGCCTCGGGTTGGAAGAGGATGTCCACGATCTCGGCAGCCCGCTCTTCACCTGCGGGCGTGGACCAGCGCGCCACGCTGCCTGCTTTCAGGCCCAGCAGGCTGGCGCCCAAGGGCGATAGCACTGACAGGAATCCCGACCCCGGCTTCGCATCGGACGGGTAGCACAGCGTGAGCTCCCTGCGCTGCGCAGTGTCCAGTTCCTGCAGCAGAACCCGCGACTGCATCGTCACCACATCAGGTGGCGTCTGATTGGGCGGCACGATGGTGCACGCGTCCAGCACCTGTTCGATCTCCAACCGGGGCGTGGGAAATCCGTCGCTGTGCCTTTGGCGTCGCACGACGTTCAAAAGTCGAATGTGGTCGAGTGCAGTGAGCGTCCGCTCAAGTACCAGGGCTTCCATGAGGCCATGCTCCATCAGTCTTCAGGCGCGTGCCGAGCAATCGCCGGCCAACGCTACCGCGCGGGCTGAGGGCCCGGCGATCTGATGTTTGCGCAAAATGGTTGGAAGTGATCGCCGGGCTCAGTGATGTGCGGCCGGCAGGCACGTGCGTGTTCCCGCCTTGGCCCGCAGGGCGGGCCAGGTCGCTTGGCGAAGCTGGGCGGTGGAAAGGATGGAAAACATGCATTTACTTTAGCCGCGTCGGTCCTTTCCTGCAAACAACGGCAGAGAAGTCGCACTGCGGTGTAGGCGTATTGCGTGGCCGCCAGGGCCGACTTGGGAACGCCGTTTGCTCCAACTTGTCATGTGACGTCAATCCAGCCCTGAACCCCTACGCCCTAGATGCCCATCCAGCAATCCACCAAAAGAACCCTCAGCATCATTCTTTTAACGATGCTTTCCACGCTTGCAGTGGCGCTCATCGCTTTCAACTTCAAAGGCAACGAAACCAACGTCGAGCGGCGCATTGAACGCATTCATGCGCTGGGCGACGCAGGCTTCATGAAAGAACTTGGCGTGATGCTGGGGCCACCATTCGTGGGTGGCAACCGATCGCAGGCGTTGATCAATGGCGATGAAATCTTCCCCGCCATGTTGGCGGACATCCGGTCTGCTCAGGCGTCCATCACCTTTGAAACCTACATCTACTGGTCTGGTGCCATTGGGCAACAGTTCGCTGATGCACTGGCCGAGCGAGCCAGGCACGGCGTGAAGGTGCATGTGCTGCTGGACTGGGTGGGCAGCGCCAAAATGGAAGATGAGCTACTCGATGAGATGCGCCAAGCGGGAGTTCAAATCCACCGCTTCCACCCACCCCATTGGACGCACCTGGGCCGCATGAACAACCGGACCCACCGCAAGCTCCTGGTGGTGGATGGCCGCGTTGGCTACACCGGGGGGGTCGGCATTGCGCCGCCATGGACCGGCCATGCGCAGGATCCCGATCACTGGCGCGACACCCACTTCCGCATCGAAGGCCCCGTGGTGGCGCAGATGCAATCTGTGTTCCTCGACAACTGGATCAAAGTCAGCGGAGAAGTGCTGCACGGGCCGATCTATTTCCCCGACATCCAGGCGCGGGGCGATGTCTGGGCGCAGATGTTCAGCAGCTCGCCCTCTGGCGGCAGCGAGAACATGCAGCTGATGTACCTCTTGTCCATTGCTGCGGCATCAAAGTCCATTGATTTGTCCGCCGCCTATTTTGTGCCGGACGAGTTGACATCCAATGCGCTCGTGGCCGCATTGAAGCGGGGCGTGAAGCTGCGCATCATCGTGCCGGGCGAACACATTGACAGCGATGCCGTGCGTCATGCATCGCGTGCCCAATGGGGGCCGCTGTTGGCGGGTGGCGCGGTCATCGCCGAATACCAACCCACCATGTACCACTGCAAGGTGTTGATCGTGGATGGCCGCATGGTCTCCGTGGGTTCGACCAATTTTGACAACCGCTCCTTCAGCCTGAATGACGAGGCCACCCTCAACATCATGGACGCGGGCTTCGCGGCTGAGCAGACCAAGGTGTTTGAACAAGACCTGGCCCATGCGCGCCAGATCACGCTGGCGCAATGGCAACAAAGGCCCTGGCATGAGCGCTTGAACGAACGCGCTGCCTCTTTGATAGGCTCGCAGCTGTAGCCCCAGAAAAATTTCATGAAAAGGCTTGTGCTGGGTTTTCCGTGGCGCGGGCTTCTAGCGGCAATTTGGCTCGAGCATTTAGTGAAAAGTTGCCGCCTTTTCGATTCCTTCAGCTGCGGCATTTCATAAACAGCGCGCGAAGACGTAAACACACGGATGGATGATTTGCCGAGTTGCGCTCATGTCGAACGCGTGGTCGAGCCGCTCACCCGCGACTGAAGATGATGATGCGATGGAAATGAAATCGAACCACCAATTCGACATCGTGAACTCGGTTGAGCCGTGTTGACAGCCTCTCCCGCCACTCTCCGCCCGGAGCTTGACGAAAGCGGCGTTCAAGCTGCTTCGTCAACAGTGCACGGCCAGGCGACGCGCCGGTTTGTTCTGACGCTGCCAAGCTACGTGCTGGCGCTGCTGGTGCTTTATACCGGCGCTTGGCTCAACCTGTTCCCCATAGAGCGAGCGCATTTGATTGCGGTGGTCATTGCAGGTGGCCTCGGTACCTTCGGGGGATTGATCTGGTCTGGGCTCACACTTCGGTGGCGAGATCCATTGGTGGTCCTTCCACAGGTGTTGTTCAGCGTGATGGTTGTCGCACTGTCTTATCGCCTGATTGAAATCAGCCGAGGGGTGGCTTTCATGTGGCTGGCCGTGATCGTGGTCTACGACATGCGTCGCCTGCCTGTGAAGCAAGTGAGGTTCGTGATCGCAGCGGCCACTGTGCTCCAGCTTGCCAACTCCATCAGCATTTGGGTGGCACACCCGAACGGGCCCAAGCTGATCGATGAGTTGTTGAACCTCGGCTGCCTGGCATTGCTGCTTCCGACGCTGGCCATGGTTTCGACCCACGCGCGTACCTTGGTGAAGCGCCGCAAGCAGCAAAACGTGGAGCGGGAAAAAGCGCTTCAAACCCTTCAATTCCTGTCCGTCCATGACACCTTGACGGGGCTATACAACCGTCGGCACATGCTGGCCTGCCTGGAGCAGGAGGCCCGCAAAACGGCACGCTTTGGTGTGCCATTCACGGTGGGGATGCTGGACATCGACTTCTTCAAACGTGTGAATGATCAGCACGGCCATGCCGTGGGCGACGCCGTCCTCAAACGCTTTTCCGAGATCGCTTCATCGGTGTTCGAGCCACTCGAAACAGTGGCCCGCTGGGGTGGGGAGGAGTTTGTCGTGCTGATGCCGGAGGTCGATGGGCGTTCGGCCTATCTCCGCTTGCAGGATCTACGAGCGGCCATTGACCAGCATGAATGGAACTCCGTGCACCCTGGCCTGCGCGTCACGTTTTCGGCGGGCCTGGCAACCTACCGAGATGGCTCCATCGACGCTCTGATGGAGCTGGCCGATCAGGCCTTGTACGACGCCAAGCATGCAGGCAGAGACCGAATCAGCCCTGAGTTTGTCAATGGCGAAAGCCATGCGGCCTCGCGCGAAATGGCGCAAGCCTCGTTGTCAGCAAGAGGACCGCTTCCTGTGCTGACACCGGCTGCTGCCCCGCCAGAGCGGAGGGCAATCCATGCCACTTCAAGTTCGCTGTCCAAGCTGTTGTGGACCGACGATCCCAAGACGCGCACTTTCCTGAAGCTGGCATCTGCCGTCTCCGGCATGTATGTTTTCTGGCTGCTCGTCGTCATCTTCTATGCAATCCCAAAGCACATGTTTCCCCGTTGGTTGGAACTTGTTTTGTTGGGCCATCTGACGATCGGGGCCATTGCACCGTTGGTGATCATCCGAAGCGGTTGGTCCAAGCGCTTCAAAGATCCCATCTGCATGATGGAGCAATGCATCTGGGCCAACTTGATGCTGGTGGCGGCGCACTTCTTTTCACCAATCGGCAAGGGCGCGCTGTTGGGCGTGCTTTGCCAGGTACAGGCATTCGGGTTTCCTTCGTTTTCGCCACGACAAGCGCGCTATTCGGGGACAGCCGTGATCGTGATGCTGGTGATCTCCTGGATCGGGATGAGCTTGTGGGGCGGGCCAGGGTTCGATGCTGCATCAGAGGGCTTGAGCATGGCGACAGCTTGCGGTGTCTTGCTGATGCTCACCTGGCAGTCATACAACTACGCCCGCTCCCGCGAGAAGAACCACCAAGAACGCAAAGAACTTGAATTGGCCATCGCCGAAGTCGAACGCCTCACGACCATCGACACCTTGACAGGCCTGTACAACCGACAGCATTTGCATGAAGTCCTTGATCATGAAACCATGCGCGGTGGCATCGGCTCGCCTGGCTTGTGCGTTGCCTTGATTGACCTGGATCATTTCAAGCAGGTCAATGACATCCATGGACATCAGGTTGGTGATGAGGTGCTGGTGGGGTTTGCCGCCCTGGCAAAAACGGCCTTCCGAGACATAGACACCGTTGGCCGGTGGGGTGGTGAAGAATTCCTGATCGTCATGCCAGGTGGGTCTCAGATGGCCATTGACCGTCTGCTGGCGGTGGTTGCCCAGGCCAAGCTTTCGAGTCAAGCCCCAGAACTGCGCGTCACCTTCTCTGCGGGTCTGACTCACCATCGCGTTGGAGAGACCTGGGCAGACACATTGGAGCGCGCTGATCGCGCGCTGTACGCCGCCAAAAAGGCTGGGCGCAATCAATGCATCGCCGAAATCTAGCTCTGGTCACGGCGCACCGGATCTTCCGCGATCACGCACTGGTTTCGGCCCGCAGCCTTGGCCTTGTAGAGCGCGCGGTCCACGCGTTCGAGCAACTGTGCAATCGGTTCACCAGGGTCGATTTGCGAAATGCCACAAGAAAAAGTCACCTTCAGATTCGGGGCATTGGGGGAAGTGCAGTCAGCAAAGCATTTTCGCAATCGCTCCAATGCCATCAGGCCGGCGCCTGAAGGCGCAGTGTCATACATCAGCACCAGAAATTCTTCCCCGCCCCAACGGCCAATGACGTCGCTTTCCCGGAGTGTCGATTGCGCCAGCTTTGCAAACCTTTGGAGGACTTCATCGCCAACTTGGTGTCCAAGGGTGTCATTGACCTGCTTGAAATGATCCAGGTCAATCAGTGCCACGCACGACTCTTGGCCGGTGTGGCCAGAGCGTTCCTGTTCCTGCGTCAGCAGATCCTGCAGATGTTTGCGGTTGAACAAGCCTGTGAGCGCATCACGCACCACGAGCTCCTGAACCTTCGCGACCGCGTGACCCAATTCACGCTTCTCTGATTCAACTTTCTCGCGCACTTGGCTGTAGTCGTATGCCAGCATCGACAGCCGACCCAGGACGAAGCACGTCATCAGGATTTTCAAGGCCTCAAGCTTCACATTGAAATCTGGTGGAGCGATCCAGGCCATCACCGCCAGCGTCACCAGCAAGCTCAGCACAGCCCCGGCACCGGCGATTCGGCTGCTTCGCGGGTAGAGGCTCACCATCGCGAAGACCTGTATCACGCACATCAAATGCAGCACCGATGCCCTGAGCGCTGGGGCTGCCGCATAGCCCATCATGCAGGTTCCATAGGCCACCAGCACTTGTGGCAGCGCCAATTGGCCATCTTGGTAGCGAGCAGACCAGCCGCTGCGGATCAGTGGATAGAAGGCCACGATGGCCACCATGTCCACGCGGATCAGCCACATGCCCAAGGTCGCGTCCATCTGTCCGGACGGAATGGCATACCAATGGAACATCGCAATCCAGATGACGTACAAGGCCATGGCCAGCATCGGCATGCGCAGATGGTCGCGTATGTCGGCGCGTTGGCTGAAAACGAGATCGCCCAGGCGTTTCAAAAGGCCGCCCGGCAAGGCATCTTGCCGCGCCCGCACAGCATCGTCTCTTTGATCAGATGGTGCCGCCTTGGCCGTGTTCCGTGGGGCCGCATTTGGCGGGAAGGGCTCGCTGCCGAAGGCAGAAATTGGCTGCACCGCTCGCCCGACCGGCACCGAACTCTCTGCACTCCCGACCTCGCTGGCCATGACCGTCTGACCGCGCCCATTTTCTTTGGCGCGGTAGAGCGCGCGATCCGCCCTCTCCAGGACGCTGGACACGGAATCAGAAATCACATGCTGGCTGGCTCCGGCTGAAAATCCCACTTGCAGCCCCGGCGCAATGCTGCCCCAGTCATGGCCGGCAATGGCTTCGCGGACCCGCAGCAAGGCGTTGATGGCCTGAGCGTCGTCGGCCCCTGGCATCAGCAGCATGAATTCCTCGCCACCCCAGCGCCCCAAGGCGTTTGTCTTGGCCAAAGCAGCGCTGGCCAATGTGGAAAAGCTCTGCAAGACGGCGTCCCCTGCGTTGTGGCCGTATTGGTCATTGACCCGCTTGAACCAGTCGATGTCCAGAATGGCCACATGAAATGGCTGCCCGGTTCGACGTTGCCGCTTTTGCTCCTGCTCCAGCAACACCAACATCTGTCTGCGATTGAGCAGACCTGTCAGTGTGTCGCGGGTAGACAGTTCATTGAGTTGCGCCAGCGTGCGGCCCAGCTCTTCGTGTTGCTGAAACTGTCGTTTGTAGACGCGCCTTACCTCGGCCCCCACGATGATCGCCACGGGCAGCAGCACCCCGGCCATGAGCAGGTTATAGACCTCGACACTCACTTGCACGGCTTGTGGCTCGACCAACCAGCGTACCAAGGAGGTGCCTGAAAGGGCAGCAACGCTGTACAGCGACACCCTGAGCAATTTGCGCCAGTGCAAGCGGTCCATCTCAAAGGCGAGCAACAAGCACAGCAACTGGAGTGCCGCACCGCGCGCTTCGTCAATCAACGCATACGAGAGTGCGACGGCGCTTGCACTGAACAACAGGAGCGGATAGGCCAACGATGGGTCTGGCCAACGACGCGAGAACCCACTGCGCAAGGCTGCGTAAAACCCGAGCGCACCCAAGGTCCCGTAGGCTGTCACTGCACCGGTGCCCCACGCCTGGTTGAACCCTGCCAGAACGCCAATCCACAGCAGCAGGCAGCCGACCACGTTGAGCGTGACGATGCGCAGCAGGCGTTCGATGCTTTCGCGCTGTACTGCGTGGCGCCCGTAAAGCAACGTTTCAAGAGGGCTGGACTGCGGCATGCGGACGCCTAAATTGGCAATTCCCCCGAATTAGGCCATGTCGAATGCGTCATCGGCGAAGAAATTTCAGCTGTGGGGCCAGGACCTCTGGAAACAGCGGATCGAAGTACGGGTCGAAGTGATTGGCGTCGATCTGGATGACCTGCACATTCGGGTTGCCGACCCGTTTGACTTTGTCTGCCACAAATGGCGCGACCGTGTCACCCGTCGCACCGATCATGAGCATCGGAATCTTCACGTCCTTCAGGCGCAGCCAGGGGCGGTAGAACGGCATGGTCAGCACGGACTTCGCGGCAACGCGGTTGTCATAGCTGCGGTCTTTCCAGGCAGCTAGCGCGACTTCCATGGCCTCCCAGGCCCCGTCGCGGTCCATGGTGGCGAACTCGCCTTCGCGGCCCAGTGTCGGCACGTAGATCGGTGCGCCAGGTTTGACCAAGTCCCACACGCCTAGGGCCACCAGTTTGATGAGCCTCAGCGGTGGCGTGGCCAACGTGGCGGCCATGCCGTCCAGCATGGGCACCTGGATGATGGCGCCCTTCAGTTCGGGATGTTGAGAAGCCAGATCGACCACATGGCCACCACCGAAGGACGTGCCCCACAGGGTGATCTTGTGGGCAGCCACCATGGGCAGCGATTTCAGGTGCGCCAGTGCGGTATCTGCGACCCGTGTGCGGCGCCATGGATCGATGCCCTGCCTGGGAAAGCCGCCACTGTCGCCCCATCCGGGATAGTCGAACTCCATCACGGCGAAACCTGCTTCGACAAAGCTGTGAGTGAACGATGAGGTCATGGCCCGCTGAATGCTGCCCCAACCGCCGAGCATGAGGATGGTGGGCAGTTCCTGATCGGGCGCGGTGTCCGCTGGCACATAGAGCGTGGCGCCACAGAGGGCCCCTTCGGCCATGAAGGTGGACTTGATCTCCCGCAGGCGCACATGCGAGGTGTCAGGGTAACGGCGAGATTTCACTGTTTGGTTCCGAAAGTAATGCGATGTGAAAAGGAAGCATGCACCACACAGGCTTGTGGTGCAATGAGCGCGTGGTCAAAACGCCATGGCCCTGGAGATCGGGTCGCCTGCACTCTCATGCCAGGCAAAGTGAGGCGTTTGGGCCTGCGTTCTCTGGCTGGCGAAGGTGGCCAGGCGCGTCACCGCGTTGGCTGAAGAGGCCAGGAAGGCCGCCTGAAGCTGAAACACATGCCAACGGCCTGAATAGATTTCCAGGCGGCAAGGCACGCCATAGTGCGCGGCGCGGGCATTCAGCCTGCTTGCATCGGATTCGAGGATTTCCAGGTCGCCCACTTGAATCAGCATGGGAGGCAGCCCATGCAAATCGGCGCTCAACAAGTGTGGATTTTTAGAGCCCGGCGCATACCAATCCACAGCCTGCTTCAGCCATGCCACATTGAGCATCGGATCAAGCTCCGAAGCCGAGCGGATGGTCTTCCCTGACAGGGTGTTGTCCAGGAAGGGCGACAGCAGCATCAACCCTGCGGGCATGGGCTCTCCCGCATCGCGCAGTTTCAGGGCCAGCGCGAGGGCCAAGCCGCCACCGGCAGAATCCCCGCCAACCACGATCTGGTGAGGTGCAAGGCCTTGCTTGAGCAAGGCGCGATAGCAGGTCAGTGCGTCCTCGACAGCGGCGGGCTGTGGGTGCTCGGGCGCGAGGCGGTATTCAGGCACCCAGACCGTCATGCCGGTGGCGGCAAGGCGGGTTGTCAAACTGCGGTGTGTGCGGGCACTGCCTGTGCAAAAGCCTCCGCCATGCAAGTAGAGGATGGTGGCGCCCCGGACTTGCGCTTGTTTTGGCGAGATCACTTCTGCGGTGACGCCATGGATGTCATGCCGTGCAACATGCACATGCCGGTGGCTGGGCATGAGGTTAGACAAGGCGCTCACGATGAAGCGCTGCGCGCCCACCCCGAACGGCGGACGAATGAAGGCTTTGAATGTGGTGCGCAACAGGGCCTTCAAGATGCTGGCAGTGAGTGATTCCACCGCGCTCTTCGATTCAGCAAACCGAATCACATTGCCTGAGCCGCGATGCGGCTCGATGAAGTTGTAGGCGTTGAGCGAGGAATAGCGTGTGAGCCACCGGTACCCAAAGGTGAAGCCAGGCCAGTTCGTGCTGTTGTGGCCGTTGGCATCGACGTACCAGCTTTTGCAACCCTGCCACACCGTGGCCGCCAATCGTTTTTGCACGGTGCCATTGAAGCTGGCATAGCGTGCCGCATCGACCTCGATCGCGTTGGCGCCCGCCTTGTGCGCTGCCTTCATGCACCTCAAGGTGTGGGCGATCTGGCTTTCGAGCATGTAGATGATGGAGCTGTGGCCCAAGTTGGTGTTGGGCCCATAGAGCATGAAGAAGTTGGGGAAGCCCGGCACCGTCATGCCCAGATAGGCCTGCGCGCCCTTGCTCCAGGCTTCGTTCAGATCCAACCCGTCCCGCCCGGTGATGGTCATTGGCGCGAGGAACTCGGTGGCCGCGAACCCCGTGCCGTAGACAATCGCATCCACGGCGTGGTGCTGCCCGTCCGCTGTCTCGATGCCATCGGCCGTGATGCGTCGGATGCCTTCCGTCACCACCTTCACGTTGGGCTTGGCCATCGTGGTCAGGTAGTCGTTGGACAGCAGGATGCGCTTGCAGCCAATGGGGTAGTCGGGCGTGAGCCGCGCACGCAGACCGGGGTCGGCCACTTGCCGACGGAGCAACGCCTTGAAAGGCAGGCCCACGGCCAGGTCCATCAGCGCCTTGACGCGGGTGAAACCCACAGCGCGGCCTTCGTACTGCGAATAGATGCGGGCCCGGTGCAGCTTCATCGTCCAAGGGGCCATCCTGAACAAGGCCTTGCGCCAGCCCGCATAGGGGCCATCAGGACGAGGCAGGATGTAGGCGGCCGAGCGTTGAAAAACAGTCAGTTGGTTCACCCGATCCGAGATCGCAGGCACGAACTGGATGGCCGAAGCGCCCGTGCCAATCACCGCAACGCGCTTACCCTTCATGTCGTAGCCGTGGTCCCAATGGGCAGAGTGGCAAACGTGCCCCTCAAAGCTTTCCATGCCTTTCAGTTTGGGATACACCGGGCGGCTGAGCTGACCTGTGGCTGTGACAAGGAATCGGGCTTGCAGGATCTGGCCGCTGGTCAAGGTCACGGTCCACAACGCGAGCCCTTCGTGGTAGACGGCTTGGGCCACTTCACAGCCGAAACGGATGAATGGCAGCAGCCCGTATTTCTCGGCGCAATGCTTCAGGTACTGGTGGATCTCGGCTTGGGGCGCAAACACCCTCGACCAGTTCGGGTTGGGCTCGAATGAAAACGAGTACAGGTGGGAGGGGACATCACAGGCCGCGCCCGGGTAGGTGTTGTCCCGCCAAACGCCGCCCACATCGTTGCGCTTTTCAAGGATGAGGAATTCGCCAAGCCCAGCCTTCTTCAATGCGACCGCCATGCCGATCCCCGCGAAGCCGGAGCCGATGATGATCGTGTTGAGGGGGTTGTCTGTGGTCAAGCGGGTGCTTTGCATATTCTGAAACCTGCAAGTGCGGCGAAAGGCCGCCGCCATGGGGGCCAATCATGCGCAATAGCACCGCGCTTGAGAATGTTGCCTGGGGACAAAGACTTTATGATTCGGGCCAAACTGCGCCACCGCTGTCCTGCAAGGACTGAATGGCCGCCCCGTGGATGAACTGCAGCGCGGCCAGCGTTTCGTCGATCGGCTCGCCCGGCCTGGTGGCAAGCCATCGAACCGTCAGCTGAATGGTGGCGCCCAACAAGCCACTGGCTGTGGCTTGAGCGGCTTGATCGTTGCCCACACCCCCTCGCCTGAGTTCATCAGTCAACATCGCCTCATACGCCGACAACAAGCGCCAGTTTGGATCCTTGCTCAATGCTTTCAGAAGGGCGCTGTCAAAGAATGGAATCCACCTTGCATGCGTGTTGTGCTCGAAGAAACCCAGGAATGCCCCAACGGAACGATTCAACCTGGTGGAGCACTGCTCGGACAGACTTCCCATCGCGAGCATGACGGTGGCAATGAGATCTGCCTGAAGCTGTTCGTACGCCGCAAGGAGCAATTCATCGGTGCATCCGAATGATTCATAGAAGTACCTGTGGCTGAGGTCGGCCTCTGCACACACCTTCCGGACACCAAGCTGGGCGCAACCCCGTGTACCCGCAATGCGGATACCCGCATCGACAAGCCGATGTCGACGCCATGCAATCCTTTGCTCCTCGGAGCGGCCCAGGTGGAGGCGCTCTGGGCGTTCCGCATCCATCCCGCTTTTGTCCATGTTGCCCAGTTCCACGTCTTGTTTTGAGAAATGCGTGCCTTCTTGCCGTGATCGTCTGTGATGGCGCCGCCATTGAGAATGTTGGCCGGGGACAAAGGCTTTATGATTTGGGCCAATTCAATGGGATCGACCGGCCATGAGCTTTTGGGATTTCAGGCGCAGTGCCGCCAGCGTTCGGCTTTTGGTCGAATTTGGCCAAGAGCAAGGGCTGGATGTCCCAAAAATCCTGGCCCGCTCCCGGCTGAAAGAAGCCGATCTGGCCGACCCCGCCATTGAGCTCGATGCCAGCCAGGAACTGTGCGTGGTGCACAACCTCATCCGCGCGTGCAAGCAGCCGGGGTTGGGGCTGGAAGTGGGCATGCGCTACAACTTCGCTTCATACGGCTTGTGGGGCCTAGGCCTGGTCAGCAGCGCCACAGCGGCCGACGCCTTGGCGCTGGCCTTGCGTTTCATCCCCCTCACGTTTGCCTTCTGCCGGATTTCTGGCGGCCTGGACGGTGAGATGTACACCGTCACTTTCGACGCCCCGGACGTTGAGCCCGTCATCCAGCGCTTCCTGGTTGAGCGCGATGTGGCGGCGGCTTCGCGGCTGATGAAAGAGACGCTGGGCGCGGAGTTCACCTTGTCTCGGTTCACGCTCAAGCACGTCTTGCAGCCTGGTGCGGCCGTGCTTGCCAACCATCCGCGCATGGGCGGTGTCCGCCCTGAGTTTGGGGCCGCCAGCAACAGCTTGTCATTCGACAGCAAGCTCCTGAGCCTGCGGCTGCCTCAAGCCAATCCGGTCACCGTGGCCATGTGCGAAAGAGCCTGTGAGGAATTGATGGAGCGCCGCCGCGCCCGCTTGGGTGCGGCCGAATGCGTGCGCCAGTACCTTGATTCCGTGCCGCTCAACACTGCCCCGGACCTGCTGCAGGCCGCGCGCACGCTGGGCCTCAGCGACCGAACCTTGAAGCGGCGGCTTCAGGATGAGGGCGTGTCGTACAGGGTGCTGCTGGCCGAGGTGCGGGGCCGCCAGGCCAACGAGTTGCTGGCCGATGACACGCTGTCGCTGACCCAGATCGCCGAGCGGATGGGCTTCAGCGATTTGTCCAGCTTTTCTCAGGCTTACAAGCGGTGGTTTGGTTTTGCGCCAAGCGCTGGGCGGCTAAGGCAGTCGCAATGCCAGCAATGAGGCGCAAGCGCGCTTGATTGCAATTCCTTCTGCAATTCCTTCTTGAACTTGGGCCACTCCAGCGCTGCGCCGGGGATGATCGCGGGCACGGCCCTTGCCGCGCATGAAGCTCACGTTCAAGGAGCCCCCTCATGCACGCAATGACCTACCGCGGTCCCTACCGCGTCCGAGTGATCGACAAGCCGATGCCCGAGATCGAGCATCCGCGTGATGCCATCGTCCGCGTCACCCGGGCCTGCATTTGTGGGTCCGATCTGCACCTCTACCACGGGCTTATCCCGGATACGCGGGTTGGGCAGACCTTCGGCCACGAGTTCGTCGGGGTGGTGGAAGACGTTGGCGCGGATGTGCACACATTGAAGGCCGGAGACCGCGTCCTGGTGCCTTTCAACGTCTTCTGCGGGGAATGTTATTTCTGCAAGAAGGAGCTCTTCAGCAATTGCCACAACACCAATCCAAACGCGACGGCGGTGGGTGGCATCTACGGCTATTCGCACACCACCGGCGGCTACGACGGCGGCCAGGCCGAGTACGTGCGCGTGCCCTTCGCCGATGCGGGCCCAGTGAAGATCCCCGATGACGTGGACGACGACAACGCCGCGTTGTGCACCGACGTGTTCCCCACGGGATACCAGGGCGCCGAGATGGCGCAGATCAAGCGCGGCGACTCGGTGGTGGTGTTCGGCGCCGGCCCCGTGGGCCTGTTTGCCGCCAAGTCGGCCTGGTTCATGGGCGCGGGCCGCGTGCTGGTGGTCGACGAGTACGACTACCGGCTCGAGTTTGCCCGCAAGTTCGCCCATTGCGAGACCCTCAACTTCCGCGACGTGCGTGACCCCGTCTGGTACCTCAAGAAGGAAAGCGACTGGCTGGGGTGGGACGCGGCCATCGACGCCGTGGGCTGCGAGGCGCGCGGCAGCGCCATGCACCGTGCCACGGGCATCCGGCCCTTCAAGCTGCAAGGCGGATCGGCGGTGGCCCTGCACTGGGCCATCAACTCGGTGCGCAAGGGGGGCGTGGTCTCCGTTGTGGGCGCCTACGGCCCGGTGCTGAACGCCGTCTCGATCGGCTCGGCGATGAACAAGGGCATCACGCTGCGGATGAACCAGGCCAGCGTCAAGCGCAACGTGGGCCGCTGCATTGAGCACATCCAGGCGGGGCACATCAACCCCAAGGACATCATCACGCACAGGTTCCCGCTGGAAGAGATCGGTGAGGGTTATCACATCTTCTCCAGCAAGCTTGACGAGTGCATCAAGCCCATCGTCATCCCGTCCTCGGGTACGCATTGAAGGGGAAAGCACCATGGATCAAAGAGTTGGCTCATCGTCGCAAGACGTCCTCAATCCCCCCGTTCCTGGCGGGCGGGCCTTGACCACCGCACAACGGCAGTCGATTGACCTGTCGGCGAGCATCCCCGGTTGGGGCTCCGACCTCGACCCCGCGAAGCGACCGGGCGTGCCGCGCGACAAGGCGCCCGAGCTGGGTGTCGAGTGCCTGTACCCGGCGTTCACCCCGCAGGTGCCACGGGTGAAGATCCACAAATCGACCGAGCACGCGAAGCTCACGCCGGTGTTCGGCACGGCCTGCCCGCCACGTGGCCTCAGTGGCAGCCTGCGTGACCTGGCCTATCGGCTCAGCGAGGGCAGGCTCTCGCGCTGGATGACGCTCATCGCAGCCGATCGGGTCAATGTGGTGGAAGACTTGCTGAGCGACCTGGCGCAGCTGCGCGTGCCCAACCTGGCCAAAGAAATGGGCTTGCGGTCCGAGCTTCGGTACAACCGCGCAGGGCTGGCCAGGAAGGCGGCGGTCGTGGGCCTGGGCATCGCGGCCTACATCGTCTGGTCAAGGTCTCGGCGCCGCCGCTAGCATGGGGTTCTGCGCCGGCTGGCTCATCGCGAACTCTCTAGAATGCGCTTCAACCCCGCATTCAATAAGCGAGACACGATGCCTCAGGAACCGGCTCAGATGAGCGTTGGAAGCACGCCGTTCACGGGCCAGAGCGACATGGCGGGGCGCATGAAGCGCCACCAGTGGGAAAAGAGCCCATTGGGGCCGGTGGACCAGTGGCCGCAAAGCCTGAAGACCACGGTCTCCACCTTGCTGGAATGCCAGCTCCCCATGTACCTCGCCTGGGGCCCTGACTTCATCCAGTTCTACAACGATGCCTATCGGCCCATCCTTGGCCACAAGGACCAAGATGCGCTGGGCAACTTCGCGCCAGTCATCTGGAGCGAGATCTGGCCCACCATCCGGCCCATGTGGCAAGAAATTCTTGCGGGCAAGTCCATCGGCTTTGATGACTTCAAGCTCACGATCGAGCGCTTTGGTTACCCGGAAGACTGCTACTTCAACTTCTCGTACAGCCCCGTGCGCGATGACGAGGGCCATGCTCAAGGCGTTCTGGTCACCTTTGCCGAGACCACCAAGCGCGTTTTAGCCGAACGCCGTTTGCACTTTCTGGATGATCTCTCGCAGGCAGTGCGTCGTTTTTCAGACCCCTCCGAGGTGATGCGCTTCACGGCAGAGATGCTCGGAAGACACTTGGGGGTCAACCGGTGCGCCTACGCCCACGTGCATGCAGACCAGAACACGTTCGACCTCATTGGGGACTACAACGACGGTGTGCCGAGCATCATGGGGCGGTACAAGTTCACTGACTTCGGGGCCGAGGTGGACCGCTTGATGCGGGCTGACGAGCCCTATGTGAACGTCGACGTGGACACCGATCCCGCCACGGCAGGCTCGGATCTCTCTGCGTACCGACAGACCCAGATCCAGGCGGTCATCTGCGTGCCTCTTCACAAGAACGGTCAGTTCGTAGCGGCGATGGCCGTGCACCAGGCAAAGCCACGTCATTGGACAGAAGATGAGATCGAACTGGTGCGAACGGTGGTCGACCGCTGCTGGGACTCACTGGAGCGGCTCAGGGTGCAAGGCGCGTTGCTGGAGGAAGCCCGGTCCTTGGAGGTGCTCAACAAAACCGGCACGGTGCTCGCGGCTGAACTCGATCTGCAGATCCTGTTGCAGCGAGCGACGGATGCCGCCACGGAACTCACCGGAGCAGAGTTCGGCGCGTTTTTCTACAACGGCCTGGATGATCGCGGAGAGGCCCTGTTGCTCTTCACCCTCTCAGGCGCGCCCCGCGAACTGTTCGAGAACCTGGGGCACCCACGCCCCACGCGCGTGTTCGGGCCCACTTTCCGGGGCGAGCCACCCATTCGGGTCGACGACATCCTCTTGGATCCTCGCTACGGCCTGGAGAGCCCGCATTTCGGCATGCCCCTGGGCCACTTGCCGGTGAGAAGCTATCTGGCCGTGCCCGTGGCATCGCGCTCCGGTGAAGTCATTGGTGGGCTGTTCTTCGGCCACGCGCAAGCAGGCATGTTCACCGAGCGCAGCGAGCGACTCGCGGTGGGCATCGCCAGCCAGGCGGCGATCGCCGTTGACAACGCACGCCTTTATGCGCGGGCCCAACAGGCCACGCGCGAGCGCGAAATGCTGCTGGAGAGCGAGCGCGCAGCGCGGCAGGAAGCGGAGAAGGCCAGCACCGTCAAGGACCAGTTCTTGGCCACCTTGTCCCACGAGTTGAGGACGCCGTTGAGCGCCATCACGGGTTGGGTGCACATCCTGCGGCGGGGGCTGGATCCCGCCAGGCCCGACCTGATCAGGGGCGTTGATGTGATTGCGCGCAGCACCAAAACGCAGGTGCAACTGATTGATGACCTGCTCGACATGAGCCGCATCACTTCCGGCAAGATGGCGCTGGACATGCAGCCTTTGGCGCCTGTGAGCTTTGTTCAGCCGGCATTGGATGTGATCCGGCCCAGCGCCGAAGCGGCGGGCGTGCGCTTGATCACGCTCCTTGAGCCTGTTGAAGTCATTGAAGGCGATGCCGGCCGTTTGCAGCAAGTGGTCTGGAATCTGGTGGCCAATGCGATCAAGTTCACGCCTGCTGGCGGCGAGGTGCGTGTGGCGCTGCGGCAGGAGCTGGACAGTGCGGTCATCAGTGTGGTCGACACCGGCACGGGGATCAAACCAGATGTGCTCGGCCACATCTTTGAGCGGTTCAAGCAGGCCGACAGTTCCATCACCCGCAAGTTCGGCGGACTGGGGTTGGGGCTTTCCATCGTGAAGCACTTGGTGAGATTGCACAGTGGCAGCGTCACGGCAGAAAGCGCCGGTGAGGGCCACGGCGCCACGTTCACGGTCCGGATTCCATTGATGGCTGGCGGGCAGGACCAGCGGTCGACGTTGCTCCGATCCATGTCGGCTTTGCCATCATCCAGCACCGCATCCGCCGCCTTGGCGGGGGCCCGTGTCCTGGTGGTGGACGACGATGCCGACGCAAGAGACATGCTTGGGCGGATCCTGGAGGAGTGCGGGGCGACCGTGTACCAGGCTCAGGACGCAGCAAGCGCCATGGGCGCGCTCCAGCAATACAAGCCAGCGGTGATCGTCTCGGACATTGGCATGCCAGACATCGACGGTTTTGAGTTGCTGCGCCGCATTCGCCAATTGCCAGCTGAACTCGGCGGCGCCACGCCCGCCATCGCACTGACCGCCTTCGCCCGAGCGGAAGACCGCCGCCGTGCGCTGGAGGTTGGCTACAACGCCCACTTTTCCAAACCGATTGAGCCCGCGGCCATCTTGGATGCTGTCGCGAGCCTGGTTCAGCAGGCGAAGATCTGAATACGGAGGCAGGTGACGCGATGGGCAGCGGCCGTTTCCGCCGGCCGGCTCGTGCGGGATGATGCTTTCGCTGGCCCTGGAGAGCCGCGCCGCCGTCGACGCGATGAACGAGGATGGAGGCCCACGGCTTCATGGTCACCCGCGACCTGGCCGACCCTGACGGGCACATGTGGGCCGCGCTCTGGATGGACCCTGCGGCGATGCCTGCGGCTGCTGGCTGAACCGCAAGGCTGTGCCCGCAGCATCGCGGCTCGGACGTGGCAACTTTTAGTCGCAATGTCAGTGAAGCTCAAGCGTGCTGGTGCAAGCCACCGCCATGCCGTTCCGGCCTGCCGCCTTGGCCTGATACAGCGACCGATCAGCCATGCCCATCAAGTCATACGGCTTAAAAAGCGTGCTGGGCATCATCGTCGCCACCCCCACGCTCACCGTCAGGATGCCCGCCGCGTCCGAGTCGGGATGATCGATCGCGCATTGGCGCACTTGGGTGCAAACAGCTTCTCCAAGCTTCAGGGCGGCTTCCTCGCCACACCCGACCAACAGCGCGAACTCTTCACCACCAAGCCTGGCGGCCAGGCAACCCTCGCTGCCCGCGGCCACCTGCCTGAGCGCCGTGGCCACCTTCTGCAAGGCCGCATCGCCGGCCTGGTGCCCCAGGCTGTCGTTGTAGCGCTTGAAAAAGTCGATGTCCAGGATCAACAGGGAAACCGCCGTGCCACCACGTTCGGCGGAGTCCCAGAGCGCTTGGAGCGCTTGGTCAAAGTGCCTTCTGTTGTGCAAGCCCGTGAGGGCGTCCAGGCTCACCAGGGATTCCAGGTCCTTTTGTCTTTCTAACAAAGCCGCGCGTTGGCCGCGCTGGATGCCGTTCAGCAGATAGGCCCGCCTTTCAGCACGTGCCAGCGTGTAGCTGGCCAGGAGGATGAACATGCCACCCACGATCAGGATGCGCGCGATGTCATTGCGGACGATGACTTCGATCGAACCAGATTCTGCGGAGGTGAAGCCAAGGTAGCCAATGACCACAGCCGCCCACGATGGGAAGACATGAAAAGGCGATTGCTGGGCGAGGATGCAACTGGCCATGGGGATCAGGATCAGCACCATGAAAGTGGGGTACGCCACCAGCGAATGGTCCAGCGATAACGCATGCGCCCCCACCAAGGCCAGGGCAGAGAAGGCGCCGGCCACCAAAGCCTCCTTCCACCTTACCCAGCCCCTTGCCATCAGCAACAAGCTCAAAGCCAATCCCGTCATGTTGAAGGCAACCAGGTTCTTCTGCATCCAGGCCGTGGCGTTTGGCGCGCCTTGCTCGTAGAGGAAGGCGAAGACATTGAAGCCCAGTACCGATAGCAGGATGCAAGCTGGAAGACGCCATTGGTGGCGGCTGCTTCTGATGGATTGATAGTGCTGTTCAACGTTGGCTGGGAATCGAAGCCACCGAACCCCATTGGCCAAAATGGCCGACAAGGCCGCGGAGTCGTCCTCGACGGTGTAGGGCACGTAGCCAGGCGATTGGGAACCAAAGGTCTGCCGAACTTCCATCTTCAAGCCAGATGCTTCGCCAAGAACCTCGCCCACGGCAGCCCGATTCCGCCCGCTGCGTTTGGCCTCATACAACGCGGCATCTGCCGCAGCCACCAAGCGGGCGCCAGTGATGGAAGCAGGGCCCTGCGCCATGCCAATGCTCACCGTGACATGCCGTGCCACCTCTGAAGCCTGGTGCTCGATGGCGGCGGCATCCAGCGCAGTCTTGATGGCCGAGGCCAGGGCTTGCGCCTGCTGTGTGCTGCTGGATGGCAGCACGACCGCAAACTCTTCACCACCAATGCGGGCGGCCTGCCCTCCATGCTCCCGTGCCGCGGCTTCCAGGATGGCGCTGACCTGCTGCAGGCAACGGTCACCCTGGGGATGGCCATAGAAGTCATTGAAGCGCTTGAAGTGGTCCACATCCAGCACCAGCAGGGACAGCACAGAAGACTGGGTGGAAGCGTCTTGTTGCGCAGTTGAAAGCGCTTCCTCGAAGCCCCGCCGATTGAGGAGCCCCGTCAAGCCATCTCTCAGCGACATGTCACGCAACCGCCTGTTGGCTTCGTTCAGCTCACTGGCGTGGGCATCGTTCTGTTTGGCCAGCAGCCACCGTTGGCGGTCCCGGTATTCGAACAGGTAGCTTGAAACCTGCACCAACAAGCCCGCCACCAACAGCACATTGAAGTTGCTGGACAAGATCAAGCCCTGCTCAATCGATCGATGTGGGATCAGCGTTGCAAAGGCCAAGAGGTTGACCAAGGACACCCCCAGCGAATACCAGAATCGAAGCCTGACCAGCGTGCCGACGAACATGGTGGCCGCGATCAGATCGGCCGAGTGAACGGCCGCGGTCAGCGTGACGCTGCGGCTGGTGTTGGGGATGATGATCCCGCTGCACATCAGCACGATGACGAAAGAGATCGCCAGCTCGGGCAGCCAAGGGCTGCGGAAAGCGGACGGCGTCAGGCGGATGACGGCCAATAGAAAAAGAGCCAGCGCGGTGAAAGCGAGACGTTGGGGCCAGAGTTGCCCGACCAGATCGGGCAGCATCAATGCTTCAGTGGGCGCCGCTCCCCAGGGGCCGGCGACCAAGCCGATGAGACTGCAAACGAGCAGATGCTGGTTGCGCACTGGCGCTGATTCCGCCTGGAACTGGCGCTCCAGCGTTTTGGCGAAACGAAGCCCTGAGAAGCCATGACGCCATTGCGCCGCAATCTTCGTGCTGTTTTTTCTGAACTGGCGCGTAGATTGATTGGCCGCTGTTTGATCCATCAAGACACTTTCGCTACACCGACTATTCGGCCATTTGCCCAAATACTTTAGACACCTGGCGCGCTGCACCAGTCATTTGTGCGTGCCATGATGTGCCCGTCGCCATTTCAAGGATGAGCATGATCCTTCCGGGCAAACCACCCAATGAGGCTGCCAGGCTGGCGATGCTTCGTGCATTGCACCTGCTTGACACGCCTGCGGAGCCTGTATTCGACTCCCTGACGCGCTTGGCAACCCGGTTGCTGCACACACCAGTGGCACTCATTTCGCTGGTCGATGAATCCAGGCAATGGTTCAAATCGAACGTCGGGTTGCCGGTCACGGAAACACCGCGTGACCTTGCCTTCTGCGCTCATGCCATCCACGGCAGCGAGCCGTTGTTGGTAGAGGATGCCAGCCAGGATGCTCGCTTCCAGGGCAACCCCTTGGTGACCGGCCAAAACCCGGTGCGTGCTTATGCAGGTGTGCCGCTGACCACCTCTGAGGGCCTGGCCTTGGGCACCCTGTGCGTCATCGACCACCGTGCCCGCGTCTTCAGCAGCGATGACCTTGAAACGCTCAAAGACCTGGCGGTGCTCGCGCGCAATGAGATCCTGCGCCGGGAGGCCACCTGGCGGGCTCAAGTCCTGGCCGCCGAAGAGGACGCCGACCGCGCCGAAACCAATGCCTTGTTCCGCGTCATCTTTGAGCAGGCTGCCGTGGGCATTGCCCTGGTTGGGCTGGACGGACATTGGCTGGAGTTCAACAGCACCTTGTGCCGCATCCTGGGGCGGTCTCCTGAGGCATTGCAAGGCGCGAATTTCCAGGACATCACCCACCCAGACGACCTGTCGCTGGATTTGCAGCACGCCCGGGCACTGCTCGAAGGCAAGGTCGATCAGTACGCCTTGGAAAAGCGATACCTGCGCCCCGATGGCGAGGTGGTATGGGCGAACCTGACCGTAGCACTGGTACGCCGCCATGGCGTGGCGCGCTACTTCATCGCGGTCATCGACGACATCTCGGACCGCAAGCGTGCCGACAAGGTCATGGAACAACTGCGGGCCGACCTGGAGCGCCGAGTGGTGGAGCGCACCCGGGACCTGCAACACAGCAACGATCTGATCAAGGCTGTGCTGCACAACGCGCTCAACGCCTTCATCTGCATCGACGAAAACGGCCTGGTGCTGGATTGGAATCCTCAGGCAGAAACCATCTTTGGTTGGAGCCGCCATGAAGTCATGGGGCTCGAACTGGCTCAGATCATCATTCCGCCAGACCTGCAAGATGCCCATCGGCGGGGCATGCAACACATGCTGCAGACGGGCGAGGCGCCAGTGATGGGCCAACGGCTGGAGCTGCCCGCCGTGCACCGATTGGGGCACAGCATCCCTTGTGAGGTCACCATCAATGCATTGCCATCGTTGGCGGGTGAGCCGAGACGGCGGTACTTTGCCTTTCTGCACGACATCACCTCACGCAAACAGGCCGAGCGCGCCTTGGAAGACAGCGAGCGGCGGCTGCACACCATCGCCGACAACCTGCCCGCGCTGATCGCCTATGTGGACACCCAAGAGCGCTACGTTTTTTGCAATCAGACCTACGACACCTGGCTGGGTGTGGGCAAGCAGCAAGCCATTGGGCGCACAGCGAAAGAGGTTCTGGGGGATGCGCCCTACGCCTTGCGTGAGGCGTCCATACAGCAGGCCCTGCGGGGCGAAACGGCCGAAACCGATGTGGATGTGGGTGAGGGCGCATCACTTCGGCACCTGCACCTGGTCTACATGCCTGATCGTGGGCCCGACGGCCAAGTGGCCGGCTTCTTCGTCCTGGGCACGGACGTCACCGACGCGCGCCTGGCGCAACACAACCTGCTGGCGCTGGCCAGCACCGACAGCCTCACAGGCCTGCCCAACCGACGAGCTTTTGAAGACATCCTGGAAAAGGCCATTGCCCGGCAGCACCGCTCCGGCCGACCATTGGCGCTGGCCTTTCTAGATCTGGACCGGTTCAAATCCATCAACGACACCCATGGCCATGGCATTGGCGATGAGGTGCTGCAAACCTTTGCCTTGCGGCTGACGGCCAGCGTGCGAGGCAGCGATACCGTGGCACGGCTGGCAGGCGACGAGTTCGTCATCTTGTTGGAAGGGATGAACCGTGTATCCGAAGTCGATGTGGTGGCCGCCAAGATCCTGAACGCCATCTCGTCCCCGTTCGAGCTCAGCGGTGAACTCACGCTGCACGTGTCGACCAGCATCGGCATTGCCTACCAAGCCGGGCCAACACAGGGTGCATCGGCCCTGATCGAAACCGCCGATCAGGCCTTGTACGAGGCCAAGGCTGCCGGGCGCAACACGCATAAGGTCACGGTCATCGACGCGCCACCTGGGTGAGGCTGCGCAACAAATGAAACACACGGGCGTTTGCAATGAAACCGAATTGAAACGCCCGCTGCTGACACTGGACCCCAACGCAGCACGGTGCTGCCGCAACACAGTGTCACAGGACCTTCATCATGAACTTCACCCGCAACATCGTCACCTTCCGCGACCTTGAGCAGGCAACCATTGATGCCATCACCCTGTTCGGTGACAAGAACACCAAGAACGTGGTGCTGGAGAAGAGCTACGACGAGTACATGGAAGGCTTCACCGATGCAACCACCGGTGAAGCGCGGCGTGGCTTCAAGGATGTGGTGCAGGAGCTGGAAGCACGCTTCCCTGACCCGGCAGCCATCGAGAAGGAATCCGACAAGAAGGCCTTTGCCAAGCTATTCGGCGAATACCTGCGCGTCGAGAACATCCTGCAGAACTACGACGAGTTCGCCAGCCTGAAAGAGCTACAGACCGTTGACTTGACGGATGCCTCAGCGGTTGAGGCCTTCAAGGCCAAGCACTACTTGAGCGATGAAGCACTGACCGAGCTGAAAGGCATCACCATCCCGCCGGAGCGTAAGGTTCAGGACTACCGCTCGACCTACAACGATGTCCGGGACTGGCTGCGCCGTGAGAAGACGGGGGCAGAGAAAGAGAAGTCCACCATTGACTGGGATGACGTGGTCTTTGAGGTGGACCTGCTGAAGTCGCAGGAGATTAACCTGGACTACATCCTTGAACTGATCTTCGAGCACAACAAGAAGGTCAAAAGCAAGTCTGAACTGGTAGAGGAAATGCGGCGCGTGATTCGTGCAAGTATCGGCCAGCGAGCGAAAGAGAACTTGGTCGTCGATTTCATCAACCAGACCGATCTAGGTCAAATTGATGATGCAGCCAGCGTGATGGAGGCTTTCTACTCGTTCGCACGAGAGGTGCAGCAGCGTGAAGTTCAGGAATTGATCATCACTGAGAATCTCAATGCCGAAGCTGCCAAGCGCTACATCGCAACCTCAATCAAGCGGGAGTTCGCCAGTGAAAACGGTACCGAACTCAATGCTGTGTTACCTAAGATGAGCCCCTTGAATCCGCAGTTCAAGACCAAGAAGCAGTCCGTCTTTCAGAAGATCGCGGCCTTTGTTGAGAAATTCAAGGGCGTGGGCGGTCAGGTTTAGTGACTAATCATCCAGGTCCGTCTTCGACGGAAACGCCTTGTTTCCATTGGCGGCTGTCACCGTTGCGCTGCGGATCCCCTTGGAAGAAGTTGAGCAGCACCCGCACCCAGATGGATGGCTCAGCCTGCCATAGCTCCCATCCTTTGAAGAGCGCGGCTCGTGCCGCGCCTTCTCATTGGAGCCTACGGAAGTGCAGGCTCAGAACGAAGTCCAATCATCAGTCCCCGTTTTGGCGCTGGCCAAGGCCGGTTCTTCAGCCGCCTTCACAGAAGCCTCACCAGCCGACCTGGCCTTGAACGCCGGCCGGCTGACATTCTTGGCCCGGTTAGGCCCCCTGCGCTCGCCCGTAGGCGCATTCACCGAAGGCGAAGCAACGTAAGACGGCGCCACATGCCCATCGCCAGACAGCTTGAACACCGCCACGGCCTGCACCAGTTGCTGCGCCTGGCCCTTCAGGCTCTCGGCCGCTGCGGCGCTTTCTTCCACCAAGGCCGCGTTCTGCTGCGTCACCTGGTCCATCTGGCCCACCGCATCGCCAACTTGGGCGATGCCCGAGCTCTGTTCGATGCTGGCCGAGGTGATCTCGGCCACGATGTCGCTCACGCGCCTGATGGAGCCCACGATCTCGCCCATGGTCTTGCCAGCCTGGTCGACCAGCACCGTGCCTTGTTCCACCTGCTCGACACTGCGGCCGATCAGCGTCTTGATTTCCTTGGCGGCTTCAGCGCTGCGCTGGGCGAGGCTGCGCACCTCGCTGGCCACCACCGCGAAGCCGCGGCCTTGTTCGCCAGCGCGGGCGGCTTCCACCGCGGCGTTCAGCGCCAGGATGTTCGTCTGGAAGGCAATGCCATCGATCACGCCAATGATGTCGCCGATCTTGCGGCTGCTGTCGCTGATGCCCTGCATCGTGGTCACGACCTGGCCCACCACCTCACCGCCTTGGGCCGCCACGGTTGAGGCGCCCTGGGCCAGTTGGTTGGCCTGCTTGGCACTGTCGGTGTTGTTGCGCACCGTGGTGCTCAGTTCTTCCATGGTGGCCGCCGTCTGCTGCAACGCGCTGGCCTGCTCTTCGGTGCGCTGGCTCAGGTCTTGGTTGCCCTGGGCAATCTGGGCGCTGGCCGTTGCCACGCTCTCAGAGTTGGCTCGCACGTTGGCCACCACGCTGGCCAGTGCTGTCTGCATGGCGGCCATGCGTGCCATCGCGCTGTGCGTGTCGCCGGCCGGTACCGCGAGCGTCAGGCTCAGGTCACCACTGGCGACGGCGTCGGCCGCCCGAACCAGGTCGTCGGGCTCACCACCCAGCGGCTTGGTGATGCTGCACCGACGGACAGCAACACGGCGCCCAGCACCACGATGCCCAGCAGCCAGCGCACTTCCGCCACGACCACATCGCTGTCGTCGTAGGCCTTCTTTCCGAGCGCCAAGTTCAGGTTGACGAGGTCAGTCAGCAGGTCATCTGTTTTCTGGAACAGGGGCTGAACCTCGTCAAGCATCAGCTTCATGGCGGCAGCGTCGTCACCGTCCAGTGAGGTCTTGGCGGCCTTGCTGGCGGCGGCCAGGTACGGCTGCCAGGCCTCGTCCAGCTTGGCCAGCAGGCTGGTTTCCGCCGGCGTCAGCTCCGTCTTGCGGTATTTGTCCAGCAGCTCTTTCATCTTGGCCAGATTTTTTTCCGCACCGGCCGCGATGCGCTTCATCACTTCCCCGTCGGGCTGCGCCACATAGGTGAGCATGGCGCGGTGGTGGTAAATCGCCTGCATGTTGGCATTGGCGATGTCGGCAACGGGCACGAGGTTGTTGTCGTACATGCCGTTGAGCATGTCGTTGATCCTGGACGATTGCGTCAGGCCAACTATGCCGACCGCCAGGGTCAGCAGGCCACTCAGAATGGCGAGCACCAGCATCCGGCTGCTGATGCGGGCTTTGCGAAAGAACTCCATCACTGTCTCTCCGTCCACCGGGTTTGAACCAGACAATCCGGTCCACATGTGACTCGTTCATGCAGCACCGTGGTGGAAGCGGTGAGCGGAGCACTCTAATGGTGCGTTGCTTTTCGGCAGGCCGTGGTGGAAGTTGAGGCAGTTCTGTCGCGCAATTTTGGCCTTTGAGGCCAGGGCCACTCAGTGGCTGATCATCCAGGGCCGCTTCGACGGAAACGCCTTGTTTCCATTGGCCGCCGTCACCGTCGCGCTGCGGATGCCCTTGCTGGTTGAACAGCACCCACACCCCGAAGGATGGCTCAGCCGCCCATAACTCCCATCCTTTGAAGATCGCGGCTCATGCCGCGCCTTCTCATTGCGGTCCATGGCCGTGCGCGTGTCGCTGCTCACGCAGGCCAGGCGCGGGGCCGTCGCGAACACGCGGCCCGAGGCGCTGCCGCATTCCGGGCAGGCGCACGGATCGTTGCGGGTTGAAAGGCTGCGGATGGCGTCGAAGCCCCCGCAGCTTGGACAGTCGTACTCGTAGGTCGGCATGGGGGCTGTCTCCTGCTTCGATCGATCAGAGGTCTTGCGAGATGGGCATGTCGATGCTGCCGTCCAGGAACTTGGTCGGCCCCGCGGCACTCGGGTTGATGTCGAACTCGAAGATCTCGGTCGGCAACCACAAGGTGGCGCAGGCGTTCGGTATGTCGACCACGCCGCTGATGTGGCCCTGCACGGGGGCGGTGCCCAGGATCGAATAAGCCTGCGCCTTGCTGTAGCCGAACTTGGTCAGGTACTCGATGGCGTTCAGGCAGGCCTGGCGGTAGGCCACGTGCACGTCCAGGTAGTGCTGCTTGCCGTATTCGTCGACTGAGATGCCTTCAAAGATCAGGTAATCCTTGTAGTTGGGCGTGATGGTGCTGGGTTTGAAGATGGGGTTCTTGATGCCGTACTTGGCCATGCCGCCCTTGATGATCGACACGCGCATGTGCACCCAGCCGGCCATCTCGATGGCGCCGCAGAAGGTGATTTCGCCATCGCCCTGGCTGAAGTGCAGGTCGCCCACGCTGAGGCCCGCGCCTTCCACGTACACGGGGAAGAAGACCTTGGAGCCGCGCGACAAATCCTTGATGTCGCAGTTGCCGCCGTGTTCACGCGGGGGCACGGTGCGGGCGCCTTCGGCCGCGATCTTTTCCTTGGTCGCGCCCGTGGCCTTGCCGGCGTGGGTGGTGGCCGCGAAGGGCGGGTTGGCCAGTGGGGGCACGCGGTCGGGCTGGGTGGCGATGAAGTCCACTTCGCGCTCGTTCCAGGTGGCAAGCATCTTGGGGTCGGGCAGGCAGCCGATCAGGCCGGGGTGGATCAGGCCGGCAAACTCAACGCCAGGGATGTGGCGGCTTTTGGTGAACATGCCGTTGAAGTCCCAGATGGACTTCTGCGCCAGCGGGAAGTGCTCGGTCAAAAAGCCGCCGCCGTTCTTCTTGCTGAAGAAGCCGTTGAAGCCCCACAGGCTGTCTTGCTTGGCACCGATGTCCAGCAGCTCGACCACCAGCAGGTCGCCAGGCTCGGCGCCTTTGACGCCCACGGGGCCCGACAAGAAGTGCACCGTGGTCAGGTCAACGTCGCGGATGTCGTCGGCGCTGTCGTTGTTCTTGATGTAGCCGCCGGTCCAGTCGTAGGTTTCCAGCACGAAGTCGTCGCCGGGGTTCACCCAGCAGGCCATCGGGATGTCCGGGTGCCAGCGGTTGTGGATGTTCTCGTTGCTGTAGGGCGATTCGTTGAGGTCGACTTTGATGAGGGTTTCAGGCATGGCTTGGCTCCTTTGACTTACACAGAGAGGTATTGCTTGATGCGCGCGACGTCGGTGTCGGCGCGGGCGGTTTCATGGACCAGGCGGCCGCCTTCGATGACGAAGAGGCGGTCGGCCACGTCCAGCGCAAAAGACAGCACTTGCTCGGACACGATGATCGTGATCTCGCGCATCTTGCGGATCTCGTTCAGGGCCTTGGCGATGTCCTTGATGATGGAAGGTTGGATGCCCTCGGTGGGCTCATCCAGCAGCAGCACCTTGGGGTTGGTGACAAGCGCGCGGGCGATGGCCAGTTGCTGCTGTTGCCCGCCCGACAGGTTGCCGCCCTTGCGCGCGCGCATGTCGAACAGCACGGGGAAGAGCGCGTAGATTTCTTCGGGGATGCGCTTGTGCTTGGCGTTCTCCAGGCCGGTCTGGATGTTCTCTTCCACCGTCAGGGTGGGGAAGATCATGCGGCCCTGCGGCACGTAGGCGATGCCCTTGGCCACGCGGCGGTAGCTTTCATCCTTGGTGACATCAAGCCCGCCCACTTCGACCTTGCCCGACTTGGTGGGCAGCACGCCCATCAGGCTCTTGAACAGCGTGGTCTTGCCCATGCCGTTGCGGCCCATGATGGCCACGGTTTCCTTGGATTTGGCCTCGAACGAGATGCCGTGCAGCGCCTCGCTCTGACCGTATGCGACAAACAGATCGTTGACTGCCAACATGGTGTTGCTTCCTTAGCTTGCGGCTCAGTGGCCCAGATACACGTCGATGACCTTGGGGTCGTTCTGGACCTTGTCCATCGACCCTTCCGCCAGGATCTTTCCCTGGTGCATCACGGTCACCTTGTCGGCGATGCGCTTGACGAAATCCATGTCGTGCTCAATCACGATGAGCGAGCGGTTCTTGGCGATGCGTTGCAGCAGCTCGGCGGTCAGCTCGCGCTCGCGCACGCTCATGCCGGCGATGGGCTCGTCCAGCATCAGCAGCTCGGGGTCTTGCATCAAGAGCATGCCGATCTCCAGCCACTGCTTCTGGCCGTGGCTGAGCAGGCCGGATTCGGTGTGCAGCTGGTCGGCCAGGCCGATCTCTTCAGCCACCGACTGGATGCGGGCCTTGACCTCGTCGGTGCAGCTGAAGGACAAGGCGCCGAACACGCTGCGGCCACGCGGGAAGGAGACTTCCAGGTTCTTGAAGACACTGAGGTTCTCGTAGATGGAGGGCGTCTGGAACTTGCGGCCGATGCCGGCGCGCACGATCTTGTGCTCCTGCATCTTGGTCATCTCTTTGTTCTTGAACTTGATGCTGCCGGTGCTGGCTTTGGTCTTGCCGCAGATCAAATCCAGCAGCGTGGTCTTGCCCGCGCCGTTGGGGCCGATGATGACGCGCAGCTCGCCGCGGTCCACATACAAGGTCAGGCTGTCGATGGCCTTGAAGCCATCGAAGGACACGGTGAGGTCTTCAACCGCCAGAACGAAGTCAGTGTTGCTCATGATCAGTGGTCCTTGTGGTGAGTGATCAGGCTTGCTGATTGCTCATGCCGTTGGGCATGTGGGGGGCGGCGGGCGAGCCGTTGGCCACGGCGCCGACGGGCTTGGCGTCTTCGGCATCGCGGGCCTTGCGGCGGGCCTTCTCGGCGGCCAGATCAACACGGCGCTTGGCGGCCCACGGCTTGATCTTTTCTTCGTACAAGCCCGCCAGCCCGTTGGGGAAGGCCATCACCACACCGATGAACAGCGCGGCCATCAGGAAGAGCCACATGTCAGGCGCCGTCTCCGAGAAGTAGGTCTTGCCAGCGTTCACCAGCAAGGTGCCGTACACCGCGCCGACCAGGCTCATGCGCCCACCCACCGCGGCAAAGATCACCATCTCGATCGAGGGCACGATGCCCACGAAGGAGGGCGACATGAAGCCCACTTGCAAGGCGAACATGGCGCCACCAATGCCCGAGATCCCGGCCGCCAGGCAGAAGGTGAAGACCTTGAACATCGACACGTCGTAGCCTGAGAAGCGCACGCGGTCTTCCTTGTCGCGCATGGCCAGCAGCAGGGTGCCCAGCTTGCTGGTCTGCACCCACTTGCACAGCAGGATGCAGCCCAGCAGCAAGCCTGCGTTCACGAAGTAAAGGATCAGCTTGGCGCTGTCGGTGCGCGTGTCCCAGCCCAGCACGGTCTTCAGGTCGGTCATGCCGTTCACGCCGCCGGTGTAGCCCTGTTGGCCAATGATCAACACCGTGAGGATCAAAGCGACGGCCTGCGTGATGATGGCGAAGTACACGCCACCCACGCGCCGCTTGAACATGGCGTAGCTGATGATGAAGGCCAGCAGCGTGGGCACCGCGATCACCGCGATCAGCGTCAGTGGCAGGCTTTGGAAGGGCTTCCACAGCATCGGCAACTCCGTGATCTGGTTCCAGTCCATGAAGTCGGGGATGCCGGGGGTGGACTGGATCTTGGTGGTCTCGGGGTCAGAGGCTTCCAGTTTCAGGAACATGGCCATGCAGTAGCCACCCAGGCCAAAGAACACGCCCTGGCCCAGGCTCAGCGTGCCGCTCCAGCCCCACAGCATCACCAGGCCGATGGCCACGAAGCCGTAGGTCAGGTACTTGCCCACCAGGTTCAGGCGGAAGATGTCCATCGACAGCGGGAACACCACCAGGATCACCAGGGCCAGCAACAAGATGCTGCCCAGACTCGACGTTTTCAACCAGTTCAAAAGACTCTTCATGAGTAGCTACTCCGTGTATCAGTCAAGTCGAGGATTCAGCGACGCACCTTGGAGGCGAACAGGCCTTGCGGACGGATCATCAAGATCACCACGATCAGCGACAGCGTCAGCACCTTGGCCATCGAGCCCGTGATGAAGAACTCGGCGATGGACTGCGTTTGGGCGATGCCGAAGGCCGAGGCCACGGTGCCCAGCAAGCTGGCCGCGCCACCGAAGGTGACCACCAGGAAGGCGTCGACGATGTAGAGCGAGCCGGAGGTGGGGCCGGTGGAGCCGATGGTGGTGAAGGCCGCGCCTGCGATGCCGGCGATGCCGCAACCAATGGCGAAGGTGAGGCGGTCTGTGCGGCTGGTGTTGATGCCGATGGCGTTGGCCATCATGCGGTTGGACACCGAGGCGCGAACACGCAGGCCCCAGCGCGACTTGTACAGCGCAAGCATCACGCCGGCCGTCACTAAGGCTGTCAGGCCCATCACGAACATGCCGTTGATGGGGATGTCCAGGCCTTCTTTGGGGGCCCAAGAACCCATCAGCCATTCGGGCAAGGTCGGGCTCACTTCTTTGGGGCCGATGAAGGTGCGGAAGCACTGCTGCATGCCCAGGCTCAAGCCCCAGGTGGCGAGCAGGGTGTCGAGCGGGCGCTTGTACAGGTGGCGGATCAAGGCCCATTCGGCCAGGTAGCCCACGGCAAAGGCGAAGACAAAGGCCAGGACGATGGCGCAGGGAAAGTAATAGGGGAGGAAGTTGGGGTACTTCACTTCAACATAGCTGGACACCATGTAGATGGTGTAGGCGCCGATGGTCATGAACTCGCCATGCGCGAGGTTGATCACGCCCATCTGGCCAAAGATGATGGCCAGGCCCAGGCCCATGAGCAGCAGCACCGAGAACAGGCTCAAGCCTGCAAACCCCTGCATCACGCTGATGTTGAGTATTTCTGAAAGTGTCATCCCACGCTCCTGGCCGAACTCATCAAATCCAATGAAAAACCCCTCGCCGGGCCGGCCGATACTGCTGAGCCGGGGGCGAGGGGGGTACTGCTTACTGGTAACCCTTGGGGAAAGGATTCGGTTCGATCAGGTCTTTGGACTCGGCCACGACCTTGAAGGTGCCATCAGGTTGGCCTTGGGCAATGCGGGCCTTGCTCCACAAGTGGTGGTTCTCGTGCAGCTTGACGTAGCCTTCCGGCGCGATCTTCAGCTCAATGCCTGGCGATGCGGCCACGACCTTGTCCACGTCGAAGCTGCCGGCCTTTTCAACCGCGGCTTTCCACAGCCAGGGGCCGAGGTAGCCGGCTTGGGTCACGTCGCCAATCACCGATTTGGGGCCGTACTTGCCCTTGAACGCGGCAACGAACTTCTTGTTGTTGTCGTTGTCCAGCGATTGGAAGTACTTCATCGACGAGTAGAAGCCGGCGAAGTTCTCGCCACCCACGCCCAGCATTTCGTCTTCCGTCACCGACAGGGTCAGCAGGAACTGCTTGGCGCCCGTGATGCCGGCGGCCTTGAGCTGCTTGTAGAAGGCCACGTTGGAGCCACCGACCACGGCCGCGAAGATGCAATCGGGCTTGGCCACCTTGATCTTGTTGATCAGGGAGTTGAAGTTGGTGTTGCCCAGGGGGTAATACTCTTCACCCACGACCTTGCCCAGCTTGGCCACCGATTCGATGTGCTTGCGCGCAATCTTCATCGAGGTGCGGGGCCAGATGTAGTCAGAGCCCACCAGGAAGTAGGTCTTGGCTTTCTTCTCTTTCGAGGCCCAGTCCAGGCCCCAGATGATTTGCTGCGTGGCTTCTTGCCCGGTGTAGATCACGTTCTTGGACTGCTCCAGGCCTTCGTAGAAGGTGGGGTAGTACAGCAGGCCGTTTTCCTTTTCAAAGACAGGCAGCACGGCTTTGCGCGAGGCCGATGTCCAGCAACCGAACACGGCAGCCACGTGGTCGTTGACCAGCAGCTTCTTGGACTTCTCGGCAAAGGTGGGCCAATCCGAGGCGCCGTCTTCCTTGATGACCTTGATCTTGCGGCCCAGGATGCCGCCCATGGCGTTGATCTGGTCGATGGCCAGCTGCTCGGCCTGGATCGAGCCGGTTTCCGAGATGGCCATGGTGCCGGTTGCGGAGTGCAACTGGCCCACGGTGACTTCGGTGTCGGTGATGGCCAGCTTCGTGGTGTTGATGGCTGAAGTGGCGGGGGCGGCTCCATGGCTCAGCCCCGTCATGCCCACAAGGGGAAGGGCACCGATGCCTTGCAACAGGCGGCGGCGGTTTTGCTGATTGGAATCGTCACGGTCATTCGACATGGAAAAGCTCCTTGCACACAAAAAGGGACTACGGATGCCACGCCTTGGTGCATGCATGATTTCGTGCATGCACTGTTGGTGTGACCATGTCCATCACAGTAAGCAAGAGCCGGGCTTCCTTGAATACGTCATTCAACGTAGGCGGCGCGGTGGATCGATTCTTGCGAAACAGATAAGGTCTTAACCCCACGGAGCCAGTTTCGTGTCCGTTGCCCGGCAGAAGATCTTTCGCATCCGTCGTGACTACAACTCCTGGGTGGCCAACGAAACCCTGGAGGACTACGCCCTTCGCTACACGCCACGCACCTTTCGCAAGTGGTCGGAGTTCCGCGTGGCCAACACGGCGTTTGGCGCGGTGTCCTTCCTCGCGTTGGAGGCCATTGGCGGCGCCATCGCGCTGAACTACGGCTTCTCGAACATGCTGTGGGCCACGCTGGTGGTGGGCCTGATCATCTTCATGACGGGCCTGCCCATCAGCTATTACGCTGCCAAGTACGGGGTGGACCTGGACTTGCTCACGCGCGGCGCGGGCTTTGGCTACCTGGGCTCCACGCTCACCTCGCTGATCTACGCCAGCTTCACCTTCATCTTCTTCGCGCTGGAGGCCGCCATCATGGCGCTCGCCTTGCAGATGGTGTTCGACTGGTCATTGCCGGTGTGCTACTTGGTGTCATCGCTGGTGATCGTGCCGCTGGTCACGCACGGCATCACGCTGATCTCGCGCTTGCAGTTGTGGACGCAGCCCCTGTGGGCGCTGATGTTGGTGTGCCCTTTTGTGGTCGTGGCCATCAAGCGGCCCGAGGCATATGTTGAGTTCACCGGCATGGTGGGTCGCAGCTCGGGCAGCAGTGATTTCAACCTGATGGCCTTTGGCATGGCGGCCACGGTGGTGTTCTCGCTGATCGTGCAGGTGGGCGAGCAGGTCGACTTCCTGCGGTTTCTGCCTGAAAAAACCAAAGAGAACCGCGTGCGCTGGTGGACGGCGGTGCTGGTGGCTGGCCCAGGCTGGATCGTGCCCGGCATGCTGAAGATGGTGGGTGGCGGCTTCCTCGCGTTTCTGGCCCTGCAGCACAACGTGCCAGCCCACAAGGCCATGGAGCCCACGCAGATGTACCTGGCGGGCTTCAGCGAGGTTTTCACATCGCCCACCTGGGCGCTGGGCACGATGGTGTTGTTCGTGATCGTCTCGCAGGTCAAGATCAACGTCACCAATGCCTATGCAGGGTCGCTGGCGTGGTCCAACTTCTTTGCGAGGCTCACGCACAGCCACCCGGGACGTGTGGTGTGGCTGGTGTTCAACGTGTTGATCGCCGTCATGCTGATGACGCTGGGCGTGTTCGGTGCGCTGGAGCGTGTGCTGGGCTTGTACGGCAATGTGGCCATTGGCTGGGTGGGCGCCTTGGTGGCCGACCTGGTCATCAACAAGCCGCTGGGCTGGAGCCCCAAACACATCGAGTTCAAGCGTGCTTATTTGTATGACTTGAACCCGGTGGGCCTGGGCGCCACCTTGCTGGCCACGGTGATGGCCTTCGCCGCACACGGGGGCATGTTCGGCGCGCTGGCGCAGGCGGGCTCGCCTTTCATCGCCTTGACCACGGCCTTGATCGCCTCGCCCTTGCTGGCCTGGACCACCAGAGGCCGCTACTACCTGGCCAGGCCCAACAAGACGCCGTGGGCGCCGGGCCAGATGGTGGCCTGCACGGTGTGCGAGAACCAGTTCGAGTCTGAAGACATGGCCACGTGCCCGGCTTACGACGCGCCCATCTGCTCGCTGTGCTGCACCTTGGAGTCGCGCTGCCATGACCGCTGCAAGAGCCGGTCGCGCGCGGCCGAACAAGTGTCTGATGCATTGACCGCGGTGCTGCCCTTGCAACTGTCCAGCCGCATCAATTTCCGGGTGGGGCATTACCTGGTCGTCTTCTTGTCACTGGCCGCTGTGTTGGCCATGGTGCTGGGCGTGGTCTATTACCAGGAGGGGGTGGTCAACCACGTGGTGGATGCCGTGAACGGCCCGGCCGTGGCCATGCTCGAAGGCCCGTTCATCAAGGCCTATGCCTTGTTGCTGCTGGCGGCTGCCGTGTGTTCATGGTGGGTGGTGCTGGCCTCAGAAAGCCGGCGCCTAGCGCAAGACGAAAGCAACCGCCACAACCAGTTGCTGCAACTGGAGATCGACGCGCACCGCCGCACCGATGCCGCCTTGCAAGCCGCCAAAGACCTGGCCGAGGCCGCCAACCAGGCCAAGACGCGCTACGTGGCCGGCATGACGCACGAGCTGCGCACGCCGCTCAATAGCATCATGGGTTACGCGCAGATCTTGCTGAAGGACGAGCAGCGCCAGGGCTCGGGCCGCGAAGCCCTCAACACCATCCAGCGCAGTGGCGAACACCTCATGGGCCTGATCGACGGCCTGCTGGACCTGGCCCGCATCGAGGCTGGCCGTTTGAGGCTGGACCCGGTGCCGCTGCCGCTGCGCGAGTTTTTGGACGACGTGGTGCGCATGGTGCAGACGCAAACGCAAGCCAAGGGCCTGGACTTTGCGCTGGAGACGCGTGGCCGCGTGCCGGCCTGGGTGTATGCCGATGCCAAGCGCCTGCGCCAGATCTTGCTGAACCTGTTGAGCAACGCTGCCCGCTTCACCTACAAAGGCCGCGTCACGCTGCTGGTGGATGCGCGCCGCGAAGTGCTGCGCTTTGAAGTGATCGACACCGGCATTGGCATTGCGCCCCAAGACATTGACCGCATCTTTTTGCCGTTTGAGCGCGGCAGCGCGGGCCGCCGCAGCAGCGAACCGGGCACGGGCCTGGGCCTGACCATCACCCATTTGCTGACCGAGTTGATGGGGGGCGAGTTGAGCGTGAAGAGCGAGCTGGGGCAGGGCAGCACCTTCACCGTGCGCATGTACCTGCGCGAGATCGCCGAGCCCGCCATGCCGCCGCAATCGGCCCTGGCCGCCAGGCCGCGCCACTTGCCCATCACGGCCTACGCCGGCGCGCGCCGCACCTTGCTGGTGGTGGATGACCAACCCATCCAGCGGCAAATGCTGGCGGGCATGTTGCTGCCCTTGGGCTTCGTCCTGCGCGAGGCCGCCAGTGGCCTGGAGTGCCTTGAAAGCGTGCGCGAAGCCTGCCCTGATGCGGTGTTGCTGGACATCACCATGGACGATGTCGATGGCTGGCAGGTGGCCCGCCAGATCCGCGCGGCCGGCTTCACCGAGGTGCCCATCATCATGGTGTCGGCCAATGTGTTCGAGAACCGGCCCGAGAACCTGCAGGCCGCGCAATGCCAGGCCTTTGTGGCCAAGCCCGTGATCGAGTCTGAGCTGCTGGACACCTTGGGCGAGCACTTGCACATCGAGTGGAGCACCGAGCCCGCGGCCTTGCCCTTGCAGCACTTGCTGGGCCAGCGAAGCAGCGATGCCGAGGCCATCGGCGCCCCACGCCTGACCGCCAGCGACCTGCCCTTGGAGGTGGTGGAAGAACTGTGCCGCCTGGCCCGCATCGGCCACCTGCGCGCGCTTCGCGAAAAGCTGGCGCAGTTGGCCGAGCGCTATCCGCAATGGCAAAGCGAGTGGGTGAACCTGGCCCACCTGGCCGACCAATTCGAGTTCGACACCTTGATCGAACGTTTGAACCCCGTGATCTCTGAGGATGTGTTGGATGAGCCCCAAGCCTGAACCCCACCTGGGCACCGTGCTGGTGGTGGACGATGCCGTCGACACCTTGCGCATGCTGTGCGATGCGCTGGCCAACGAGGGCTACACGGTGCTGGTGGCCCGCGATGGCCTGCAGGCGCTGGACCGCCTGTCCTTGATCCTGCCCGATGCCATCTTGCTGGATGCGGTGATGCCCGGTCTGTCGGGGTTCGACACTTGCCGCCAGATCAAGGCGCACCAGGTGTGGTGCAAGATTCCGGTGATCTTCATGACCGGCCTGTCCGAGACCGCCGATGTGGTGGCCGGCTTTGATGCCGGTGGCGTGGACTACGTGGTCAAGCCTGTGCGCATCGAAGAGGTGCTGGCGCGCCTGGCCACCCACCTGCGCAATGCCTGGGGCACGCGCCCGCGCCTGGACCTGGCCGCGCTCACCCCGCGCGAAACCGAGGTGCTGTCGTGGCTGGCCAAAGGCAAGACCAACCGCGATATCGCCGAGATCCTGGGCCTGAGCCACCGCACGGTGAACAAGCACCTGGAGCACATCTTTGAAAAGCTGGGGGTGGAGACACGGGCGGCAGCCGCGGCCCTGGCCAGCCGTGCGGTGCTGGCTTGACTTGACGATTCGTAATCGAATGATTACAGTTCAGCATGCTATCGATCAAGCCGCTGCCCGAGTTCACAAGGTGGCTGGACGCCTTGCCTGACGCCACGGTTCGCGGTGTGGTGGTGGCTCGCATCAAGCGCCTTTCGCTCGGCTTGATGGGTGATGTTGCCCCGGTGGGCGACGGTGTCTCTGAGTTGCGCATCCATGTGGGTGCTGGATGGCGGGTGTACTTCATTCAGCGCGGCAAAGAGGTGATCGTGTTGCTGGCTGGTGGATCAAAACGAAGTCAGGCTTCTGACATCAAGCGGGCAAAGGCTTTGGCTCAATTGTTGGACTGACTCAAGGAGAAGATCATGACTGCACGTATCAAAGTTGACGATCTGCCCGAATTCGACGCTGCACCGTACCTCGACAGCGAGGTCGCCATGGCCGCCTACCTGACCGACATCCTTGAAGCGAATGATCCCGCCTTGCTTGCTGCGGCCTTGGGCGATATAGCGCGTGCGCGCGGCATGAGCGAGATTGCCAAAGCATCCGGCATCACGCGCGAGGCGCTTTACAAAGCACTTCGAGCGGATGCTCAACCGCGTTTTGACACCATCAGCCGCGTTTGCGCCGCCTTAGGGGTTCGCTTGGTGGTGCAACCAGTTCACGGCTGAATTTGAAGCGCTGCCATCCACTACCCCATCTTCAGCATCTCATGCACGTCGTGCGTCATGATGGCCAGGAACACCAGCAGGCCCAGGTACACGGTGCCGTACACCCAACGCGTTTGGCTTGAGGCGCGGTAGTAGCCAGCGTGGGCCGGGTCTTCGGCGCGGAAATTCCACGCCTTCATCACCTGCGGTGCCGCCAGCAGGGCCACGATCAGCAGCACCGGATTGGGGTTCATCCAGAAAAGGCCGACCAGGATGGGCGCGCCCAGCAACCACAGCTTGGGCGACAACACGGCGGTGATGCGCCCACCATCCAGCGGCGACAGCGGGATCAGGTTGAACAGGTTCAAGAAGAACCCGGCGTAAGACACCGCGAGCAGCCACATCAACTCCGGGCCGCCATCGCGCGCCACCGAATAGCAGGCCAGCGCCCCAAAGCTGCCAATCAACGGCCCGCCCAGGCCCACATAGGCTTCGGTCTCGGCGTTGTGGGGCATGTCCTTCATCTCGATCCAGGCACCCAGGAAGGGGATGAACGTGGGCGCCCCGACATTCAGGCCCCGCTGGCGCGCGGCGATGAAATGCCCCATTTCATGCACGAACAGCAAGCCCACGAAACCGACCGCATACCGCCAGCCATAGACCCAGGCGTACACGCCCACCGACAGCAGCATGGTGCCGCCCGTGAGCAGCACCTTGCTGAACTTCAGCGCGCCGAACAGCAGCAGCAACCACTTGATCATGGCTTAGGCGTGGCGGTGCTCATCAGAAGTTGTGCCTCGCCCTCGGTTTGCTCAACGCGGTGGCCATTGATCGCCAGGCTGCCTTCCACAAACCAGCGCACAGCGCGTGGGTAGAGCAGGTGCTCCTGGACCAGCACGCGCGCCGAGAGGCTGTCGGGCGTGTCATCGGCCAGCACGGGCACGGCGGTTTGCGCCACGATCGGGCCGTGGTCCAACTCCGGTGTCACGAAATGCACCGTGGCACCGGCCAGCTTGCAGCCTGCCTCAATGGCACGCTGGTGCGTGTGCAGGCCCGGAAACGCGGGCAGCAGCGAAGGATGGATGTTCAGCATGCGGCCCTCAAAGTGCCGCACAAAGCTTTCGGTCAGGATGCGCATGAAACCGGCCAGCACCACCAGGTCGGGCGCAAAGCCGTCGATGGTGCGGGCCAGCTCGGCGTCAAAAGCCTCACGGGTGTCGAATCGGCGGTGGTCCACCGACGCGGTGGCAATGCCCCGGTCGGCCGCAAAGCGCAGGCCCGTGGCCTCAGCCTTGTTGCTGACGACGGCGGCGACGCGCGCCGGCCAGTGCTCCGAGGCGCAGGCCTCGACGATGGCTTCCATGTTGGAGCCGCGTCCGGAAATCAGGATGACGATGTTTTTCATGCGGCGTAGAGTGTAGCGGGGGCGCTTGGAAGAGGGGCCTTCTACAATGCGCCTCTTTCCCGCCACCACGCAACCGCCCACCCGAGCCAGCCATGACCGAACGCGTTCTCACCGGCATCACCACCACCGGCACCCCGCACCTTGGCAACTACGTGGGGGCCATCCGGCCTGCCATCGCGGCCAGCCGTGAGGCCGGCGTTGAAAGCTTTTTCTTCCTGGCCGATTACCACGCGCTGATCAAGTGCGATGACCCGGCGCGCATCGAGCGCTCGCGCATCGAGATCGCGGCCAGCTGGTTGGCGGCCGGCCTGGACCCGGAGCGCGTCACCTTCTACCGCCAGAGCGACATCCCCGAAACGCCCGAGTTGACCTGGCTGCTGACCTGCGTGACCGCCAAGGGCCAGATGAACCGCGCCCATGCCTACAAGGCCTCGGTCGATGCCAACGAAGCCGCCGGTGAAGAGCCTGATGCGGGCATCACCATGGGCCTCTTCAGCTACCCCATCCTGATGGCCGCCGACATCTTGCTGTTCAACGCCCACCGCGTGCCCGTGGGCCGCGACCAGGTGCAGCACATCGAGATGGCCCGCGACGTGGCCCAGCGCTTCAACCACGTCTTTGGCGCCGGCAAGGAGCTGTTCGTGCTGCCGCAGGCCGAGATCGAAGAGACCGTGGCCACCTTGCCTGGCCTGGATGGCCGCAAGATGTCCAAGAGCTATGACAACACCGTGCCTTTGTTCCAGGGTGGTCCCAAGGCCTTGAAGGAGGCGGTGGCGCGCATCGTGACTGATTCCAGATTGCCCGGCGAGCCGAAAGACCCCGAGGGTGCGCACCTGGTGACCATCCACGACGCCTTTGCCAATGAAGCGCAACGCGCCAGCTTCCATGCCGATCTGCGTGCGGGCCTGGCCTGGGGCGAGGCCAAGCAGCGCGTGGTCGATCTGATCGAAGCCCATGTGGGCCCCATGCGCGAGAAGTACGAGCACCTGATGGCGCACCCCGAGCAGATCGAAGAGATTTTGCTGCTGGGTGCCCGCAAGGCCCGCGCCGTGGCCACGCCATTCCTGGCCGAGTTACGCAGCGCCGTGGGCCTGCGCAAGATGGTGGCCGTGGCGGCCCCCCAAGCCCAGGTCGCCCAGGCCAGCAAAGTGGCCGTGCCGGTGTTCAAGCAATACCGCGAGGCCGACGGCCAGTTCTACTTCAAGCTCACCACGGCCGATGGCGGCGTGCTGTTGCAAAGCCAGGCCTTTGCCGAGGGCCGCGAGGCCGGCAGCTGGGTCAAGCGCTTCAAGCAAGAGGGCGCGCAGGCCTTGGCGGGCGCACCGGTGGCCTTTGCCGCTGGCGTGGCCCAGGGCGACGTGGAAGCCGCCTTGGCCGCGCTGCTCGCCGCGCAGGAGTGAACGCCACCATGGCTGGCATCCACATCACGGACATTGAATCGGCCATCAACTGGTGGCGCGAGCGCAGCCCGTCCGTGGATGGCATCCAGTCATGTCCGCAAGTGGGTGCGCTGGCCGAGGTTTATGCCTTGATGGTGTATTACCGCGAGCCCTCGTGCGACGAAGCGACCATGCCACCCAAGGCCAAACAGGCCTGGCTGGAATGGTACGAAACCACGCCCGACACGCCTTGCATCGCGATCTGCTCGACCAGCCAAGGCGATGACATCTGCAAGGGCTGTGGCCGCACCTTTGACGAAGTCCAGTTGTGGCCCGAGATGACCCCCGGTGAAAAACGCGGCACCTGGCGCCGCATCACCATGGAATCCAGCGCCTGGCGTTTCAACCGCTATTCAGAGCGGGCCCGTGAAGGGGTAGCGGCCTCGCCCGCACCGGCATCCGCATCCGCTGACGAGGGCGGTGGTCAGACCACCTGATTGACGCCGGCCGTGGCGGCGGGTTTCTTGGCCGGTTTGAAAGCGGCTTTCCACAAGAAGGGCCAGATCGCCCACACGAACATGCCCAGGTCGGCGCGGCCAATGCAGGGCAGCTCGGTGCCGCGTTGCCAGTTGGGGTTGAGCTGTTCGAAGAAGGCCACGTCGGGCTCGCGTGCCCTCAGCGCGTCATCGATGCCGGCCACATCCTGCTTCAGGCAGTTGGCGTTGTCGCCAAAATCCAGTGTCATCAACTCGCGGTCGAGCTTACCGGGGAACAGCGCGTCGCAGTAGTTGATCACCAGCTCCTTCAGCCGTGGGTTGTTTTGCCCGCGTTTGGGGTAGTGCTCCGGAAAGTTCTTGGACAGCAGCAGATAGGTCTTGTAGCCCTTGGAGATCAGCAGCCAGTACTGGCGCGAGAACGGGCGCTTGAGGGCCTCGGTGAACAGCTTGAGCGCGAACGCGGTCTGCAGGCTGCGCGAGCCCCAATAGGCCTTCTCGATGATGGTGTCACCGCTGAACAGGCCGCGCACGGTGCGCCCCTGGTGCTGGAACTCGTGGATGCCCAGCGTTGAGAAACCCACGATTTCATCGGTGGATTTCTTGCGGACCAGGAACACGCCGTCCTTGCGGCTCAGATCGCTCATGAAGGTGTCCATGGGGCCATTGGCGTAGTTGGCCGAGAAGATGGCGTGCATCCGCATGATGTCGAACACGCTGAGGGACCGTACTTTTTGGTAATGGGTGCTGAGCATTGAGGCCGATCTCGGGCAGCTTTGTGTGATGTTTTTCGCGCCCGGCCATTGTCGGAAGCCCTGTTTGAATCGCCTGCGAGGGCGAACCCTTGACTGGCCAGATCACCCCCGTGCTTGAGGGGTAATCGTTTGAAACAAGCATCAAATCTCTCTAAGTGTTTGCGCTGATGACGTTTGAAATGGGTGTTTCGGCACTGGGACTAAAATCCGCCGCACAAGTCACCCAGGGTCCCAATGAGCAAGAACGACGTTTCCATTGATGCATTTTTCAATCCCCAGGTGCCGGGCATTGACTACGGCGTACTGGACTCCCTGGTGGGCTACGGGGTCCGCCGCGCGCAACTGGCCCTGAACGACCTGTTCATCCAGTCCCTGGCCCCCTGGAACATCACCCCGCCGCGGTTCTCGGCGCTGGTGATCATTTCGCGCAACCCCGGCCTCAAGCTCACGCAGCTGGCCAAAGTGCTGGGCATCGCCCGCTCTGGCGCGGTGATGCTGGTAGACGCCCTTGAAGACCTGGGCTACGTAGAGCGCCTGGATGTGCCCGAGGACCGCCGCGCCTTTGGCCTGGCCCTGACGGCCAAAGGCCAGACCGACCTGGTGGCGATCACCCAGGCCGTGGTGCAGCAAGACCAGTTGGCCGCGCGGCCATTGGGGGCGGCCGGCGCCGAGCAGTTGCTGGCCATGCTGCAGCAACTGGCCAACCCGAACCGGTGAATGAATAGAATCGGGGGATGAACGCTCCCCTTGATGATTCGACCCCTCACAAACCCAGCAACTTCCTGCGCGGCATCATTGACCGCGACCTGGAGCAGGGCACGTATGCCAGCCGCCGATGGGCCGGCACACCCGGTGACGCCCAGCACCAACTGAGCGGCCAACCGGACCCGGCCAAAGTCCGCACCCGTTTCCCGCCCGAGCCCAACGGCTACCTGCACGTGGGCCACGCCAAGAGCATCTGCCTGAACTTTGGCTTGGCGCGCGATTACGGCGGCGTTTGCCACATGCGCTTCGACGACACCAACCCTGAAAAAGAAGAACAGGAATACGTCGACAGCATCCTGGACTCGGTCAAGTGGCTGGGCTTTGGCTGGCAATCGAACTTCAATGGCGCGCAGCAAGACCACCTGTACTACGCCAGCAACTATTTCGACTTCATGTACCGCGCGGCCGAAGCGCTGATCGGCGCTGGGCTGGCCTATGTGGACGAGCAGACCCCGGAAGAAATGCGCGCCAACCGCGGCGACTTCACCACGCCCGGCAAGGACAGCCCTTTCCGCTCGCGCACGCCCGAACAGAACCTGGCCCGCTTCCGCGAAATGCGCGATGGCCAGCATGCCGACGGCAGCATGGTGCTGCGCGCCAAGATCGACATGGCCGCGCCCAACATCAACCTGCGCGACCCGGCCATTTACCGCATCCGCCGCGCCACGCACCACAACACGGGCGATAAATGGTGCATCTACCCGATGTACACCTTCGCGCACCCGATCGAAGACGCGCTGGAGCAGATCACCCATTCGATCTGCACGCTGGAGTTCGAAGACCAGCGCCCCTTCTACGACTGGTTGCTCGACCGCCTGGCTGAACTGGGCCTGCTGCAACAACCCACGCCCAAGCAATACGAGTTCGCGCGCCTGAACCTCACCTATGTCATCACCAGCAAGCGCAAGCTCAAGCAACTGGTCGATGAAGGCACGGTTGAAGGCTGGGACGACCCGCGCATGCCCACCATCGTCGGCCTGCGCCGCCGTGGCTACACGCCCGAGGCCATCCAGCTGTTCTGCGAACGCATTGGCGTGACCAAGGCCGACAGCTGGATCGACTACAGCACCCTGGACATCGCCCTGCGCGATGACCTGGAGAACAAGGCCCACCGTGGCATGGCTGTGCTTGATCCCGTCAAGCTGGTGCTGACCAATTGGGCCGACGTTTTTTCGAACGGCCACCTTGAGCCCTGCACGTTGCCCGCGCTGCCTCACCCGCCCGAAGGCATTGAATCGCCAGTGCGCCACTTCACGCTGGGCCAGGAAGTGTGGATTGAGCGCGAGGACTTTGAAGAGGTGCCGCCCAAAGGCTACAAGCGCCTCTTCCCTGGCAACAAGGTGCGCCTGAAGGGCGGCTACGTGATCGAGTGCACCGGCTGCGCCAAGGATGCCGATGGCCGTGTGACCGAAGTCCATGCCACCGTGGTGCACGACACCAAGAGCGGCACGCCCGGCGCCGACAGCGTCAAGGTCAAGGCCGCGATCACCTGGGTGGGCGTGGCCGATGGCGTGGCCGCCGAGGTGCGCCTGTACGACCGCCTGTTCACCGATGCGCAGCCAGATGCCGGCGGCAAGGACTTCCTGGCCAGCTTGAACCCCGACAGCAAGAAGATCGTCACGGCCTTTGTGGAGCCTTCACTGGCCCAGGCCGCGCCTGACCAGAAGTTCCAGTTCGAGCGGCACGGCTATTTCGTGGCCGACCGCAAGGACCACGTGGCAGGCAAGCCGGTGTTCAACCGCGTGACGGGGTTGAAGGACAGCTGGGGCAAGTGAATTTCAACCATGACCCAATCCGCTGTCCCTGACCACGATCCCATGCCGCAGCCGCCCGAGCAGCCAGACCTCAATGACTGCTGCGGCAACGGCTGTGACCCCTGCATTTTCGACCTCCACGACCTGGCCATGGACCAGTACCGGCAAGCCTTGCGGGCATGGGAGTCTCGCCACAATGGCACTTGAGCGCACCATGCGGCGCTTCGCTCAACACATTGCCTGATCAGAAGCCCTCGACGGTGAAACGGCTGAACTCGCCCTGGTTGATGCCGCCCTTCACCATTGGGTCGTAACGCATGTCTTCATCCAGGAAGCGCTTGAGCCAAGCCACGGCCGATTTGCCCATAGTGTTCAGGTTGGCCTCGCTGGTCAGGAACGTTGCGCACAGGTGGCCGGTGTCTTTGACCTCGATTTCGGCACGGGGCAGATTACCGGGCAAACTGGCGTAGAAGACGTCGGAGTGCGTCTTGTTGGGCGCAATGCCGTCGGTTTGGCAGGCCACGATCAAGGTCGGTGTCTTCACCGCTGGGAAGCTTTTGACGGTGTGCCAAGGTTGAAGTGCCACCGCGGCCTTCAGCGTGGGGTCGATCACCATGGCCGACAAGGCCGCGCCACCACCCATGGAGTTGCCCATGATGGCGCGGCGCGAAGGATCGGCCACCGAGGCGTAAGGCACTTGGCCACCCCGGGCGAGTTGGGCCACGTGCGCCAGGCCCGCCGCCAACTGTGCCGAGCGGGCTTCGGGGAAGTCGGCCCGGCCCACGCTGTCAAGGCTGGCCACGATGAAACCATGCGAGGCGATCTTCTGGACCAGCTTGGCGTACACGGCCTGGAAGGCCAGGAAGCCGGGCATCATCGCCACGATGCCGAAGGTTTCGCCTGAAGAAGCCTTGGGGTAGTAGACGGTGCCGCCGCCATAGCCTTTGACTTCTGCGTCGGCATCGGGGATCGAGTAGCTGTTGACTTCGTAGGGGCCGGCTTCATTGAGCTTGGCTGCAACGGGTGCTGGGCCGTGTTGGGCGGCGGTTGCTGGAAGTGATGTGAGCAGGGCTGCTGCAGAGGCCATGGCTGCCAGCAGTTGGCGGGGTAGGGGCTTCATCGTGAGGCTGATTCGCGTATTGGTTCGACAGCCCTTCAGTCACTTGTAAAACGCTTCGACCCTGCCCTTCAAGGTGAGCAGCAGGGGCTTGCCTTTGCGGTCGACCTTCTTGCCCGCGGGCACCTTGATCCAGCCTTCGCTGACGCAGTACTCCTCGACGTCAAAACGTTCTTTTTCATTGAAGCGGATGCCGATGTCGTGCTCGAACACGGCGGCGTTGTAATGGGCGCTGCGAGGGTCGATGGACAGGCGGTCGGGCAGGGCAGGGGTGGGTGTGGCTTCGTCGTTCATGGGTGTCTTTGTGAATCGTTGTTGCTTGCACAAGCAATGACAGCGATTCTCGCCTGTATCAGCCCACTTTCACCGCCTTCACCTGCGGCGCCTGGGCGCCCACGGTCCAGGCCACACGCCGGTAGGTGCAACCACCCACATCGTGGTGAATGAGCCCAACGCGATCGCGCTGCAGGGCGTCCAGCACCCAGCTCACGTTGGCGTCGCCCACCGGGCGCTGGTGCGACAAGCTGGGGAACATGTTGCCGCCACCATAGACATAGGCCTTGCACAGCTGGGGAGCAAAGCCTTCGGCCTTGAGCAGCTGGTACATGGTGGCCAGGGCCGTGCTGGCATGAGCGGTGGTGAGCCGTGCCTTGGCGTTGGCCGAGTGCGCATGCACGATGTGGCACATCGCGCCCACGGTGCGGTGCGGGTCGGTCAGGATGATGGACACACACGAGCCCAGCAGCGTCTCCATCCGGTCGCCACGGTGGGCGCACACGACATCACCGGGGTGCAAAAAGGTGTGGAAGCATTGGTCGGTAATCATGCAGCCACCTTGCGGAAGACGCCTGTGGCAATGGGTTTCAAGGGCGTGTCACAGGGCACGCGGCCTTCGGCCGAGCCGATGAAGAACAGGCCGCCGGGCTTCAGCTGGGTCAGCACGCGGTCCACCACTTCGCGCTTGGTGGGCGCGTCAAAGTAGATCAGCACATTGCGCAGAAAGATGATGTCGAAGGGCCCCAGGTCTTCGATGGGCCGGCACAGGTTGAGTTGGCCAAAGCGCACGTGCTCACGCAGCTTGGGCTGGATCTGCACCAAGCCCTCGGCATCACCATCGCCGCGCAGACAATACTGCTTCAGGTGCCGGGGCGTGACGTGGCGCAGGCGTTCTTCTGGGTAGATGGCCTGGCTGGCGCTGCGCAGCACCCGGTCGCTGATGTCCGTGCCCAGGATGGACCAGGTCGAACTGATGCGGCCCTTTTGCTGCAAGTCGGCCAGCAGCATGGCGATGCTGAAGGCTTCGTCGCCAAACGAGCTGGCGGCGCTCCAGATCGAAGGCGCCTTGAGGCGCTGGGCATCGATCTCTTTTTCCAGCAAGGCGAAGTGCTCGGGCTCGCGAAAAAAATAGGTCTCGTTGGTGGTCAGCAGGTCCACCGCGACCTGGAACTCCCCCTCGTCGTGATCGCTGGAGATCAAGGCCAGGTAATCATCAAAGCCCTCCATGCCCAACCTTTGGATGCGAGGCCCCAGGCGCGATGACACCAGGGGCTTCTTGGCGTCGCCCAGCGACAGCCCCATGGTTTGGTACATCAGGCCTGTGATCTGGCGGTACGTGTCGTCACGCAGCTCAACCATGATCCGCTCCTCGCTCAGTAAGGCCGGAAGTTGCCGTTGATGGCTCGGGGGGAGCTTGGCTTGGGCGAGGACGCCACCGCGCGCATGACCGAGGGTGCCCCATTGGCGCGGCGCTTGCCCTGGTCAGCATCAGGCTTGGCTTTCTTGGCCGGGGCGGCTTCTTCGCCCAGGTGGAAGAAGGCCACCGATTGCTGCAACTGCTCCGCCTGGCCCGACAACTCTTCAGAGGTGGCGGCCAGCTCTTCAGACGCTGACGCGTTTTGCTGCGTGGCCTTGCTCAGCTGCGACATGGCGCTGCTGATCTGCGACACCGACTGGCTTTGCTCGGACGAGGCCGCTGCAATCTCTTGCACCAGGCCGCTGGTTTTCTGGATGGAGGGCACGATCTCGCCCAGCAACTTGCCAGCGCGCTCGGCGGTAGACACGCTGTGGCTGGCCAGATCGCCAATCTCCTTGGCGGCTTCCTGGCTGCGTTCTGCCAGCTTGCGCACTTCGGCGGCCACCACGGCAAAGCCCTTGCCGTGTTCCCCCGCACGCGCCGCTTCAATGGCCGCGTTCAGGGCTAGCAGGTTGGTCTGGTAGGCGATGTCGTCCACGATGCTGATTTTTTGCGCGATCTGCTTCATGGCCAGCACGGTCTGCGTGACAGCCTCGCCACCTTCACCGGCTTCGGTGCTGGCCTTGGTGGCCATGCCATCGGTGACGTTGGCGTTGTCGCTGTTCTGCGTGATGGACATCGACATCATGTCGATCGAGGCGGTGGTTTCTTCCACAGACGAGGCCTGCTCGCTGGCCGCTTGTGACAGCGATTGGGCGGTGGCACTCACCTGGGTGGCCGCACCCGACAAGGCGTCGGCCGCGCCGCGCACTTCGTCGATGATGCTGGCCAGCTTTTCGCAAGTGGCGTTGGCGTCGTTCTTGACCTGGTCGAAGGTGCCTTCGGCATCGCGCGTGATGCGCTGGCCCAGGTCGCCCGTGGCCATGGCGCCGAGCACGCGGCCCACGTCGTCGATGATGCTGGACAGCTTCTCGCTGGTCGCGTTGGCGTCGTCCTTGACCTGGCCAAACACGCCGCTGTAGTCACGGGTGATGCGTTGCGTCAGGTCGCCAGCCGACAGGGCGCTCAGTGCGCGGCCCACGTCGTCGAAGATGACGCTGGTGGTTTCCAGCAAGGCGTTGACGCCGGTGCAAAGGACTTCAATGGGGCCGCTCTTGCCGGCCATGGGAATGCGCTGGCTCAGGTCACCGCCTTGGGCGGCCGAGGTCACGCTTTGGGCCTGTTCCACGGCCTGCGCCAACATCCGGGCCGCGTTGACTTGGGCGGTGGTGTCGGTGGCGTATTTCACGACCTTGAAGGGCTTGCCGTTCATGTCCATGATGGGGTTGTACGAGGCCTGAATCCAGACCTCCTTGCCACCCTTGCCGATGCGCTTGTATTGGCCGGCATCGAACTCGCCACGGCCGAGTTTTTCCCAGAACATGCGGTATTCCAGGCTGGCGCGGTGGTCAGGCTCCACGAACATGCCGTGGTGCTGGCCCTGGATCTCGGCCAGCGAATAGCCCAGCGTGCTCAGGAAGTTCTCGTTGGCGTTGAGGATCTTGCCGTCCAGCGAAAACTCAATCACGGCCTGGGCCTTGTTGATCGCGGACAACTGGCCCGAGAAATCGGCGGCCTGCAGCTTGGCGGTGGTGATGTCACTGGCGTACTTCACCACTTTGAAGGGCTTGCCCTGGGCGTCCAGGATGGGGTTGTAGGTGGCCTGGATCCAGACCTCCTTGCCGCCCTTGCCAATGCGCTTGTATTCACCGGCATCGAACTCGCCGCGGCCCAGCTTCTCCCAGAAGAGGCGGTACTCCACCGTGGCGCGGTAGGCGGCATCCACGAACATGCTGTGGTGCTGGCCCTGGATCTCGGCCAGCGAGTAGCCCAGCGTGTTCAGGAAGTTGTCGTTGGCGGTGAGGATCTTGCCGTCCAGCGAGAACTCGATCACGGCCTGGGCCTTGTTGATGGCGCTAAGCTGGCCCTTCATGTCGGCCAATGCGGTCTCGGCATCCAGCCGGGCTTGTTCGGCCTCGGCCAGTTGCCGGCGGTAGGTCGCATTGTCGAAAATGCGGGTGATCCAGGAATGCATAGCGTGGCTCATGCTGAGTGTCCTTCACTGATTGAGTGTGGAGTGACGGCCAGCAGCGCCAGGGTTCCCGTTTTTGTCAGAGTTCGATTCAAGCTCGACGACTCGGTCAGACCGACCGATCCGTGCTGGTCAAGCAGGAACCTGCTCCGATGGCCCGCGAAAGAACCCTCAGCTTGGTGAAAGCGGCATGAGCGCAGCATGAGGTCCCTCCATGTTTATCGGATCAAGCCCTGTATATCGGCTTGATACCCGAAGCATGCAGAAAACCCAGGGGGTGCGCGTGTGAAATGTTGCACGCTGGGGCGCTATTTCGCCCAGCATGCAACGGGTTTCATACCCCGTCGTCCGCGGCTTTGCGGGGGCGCCGCGCGCGGGGTGCGGCTTTGCGGGCAGCGGGTGCGTCGCTTGCGGCGGGCTGCGTCGTTGGTGCCGCGCTGGCGGCACCATCAGGCGTGCCCGAGGTGCTGCCACTGGTCTTGCTGGCCGCGCTCTTGCGGGCGGGGGACTTCTTGGCAGCGGCACGCGGTGTTTTCTTGGCCGGGGGTGGCGTGGCCTGGTCACTTTGCGCCGGGCTGGGGCTGGCCTTGGGTGCGTTCACCGGTGCGGGCTGAGCCATGGCCGCAATTGGCGCGGCCGGTGCGGGTGCCGCCATGGGGCTGGCGTGTTCCTGGCCATGGGACGGGCGATCACCTTGCGGTGCTGCGCGTCCGTCGCGGCCACGGCCTGCGTCAGCTTCATGCTGCGGGCGGCGAGCTTCGCCGCGTTCGCCTTGCTGCTGCCCGCGGCCTGACGAGGAACGGCCACCGCGCCCCCGGCGGCGGCCACCCTCGCCACGCTCTTCGCGGGCCGAGTGCTCGCCGTTAGGCTGCTGCGCTTCACCGTCGCCATGGGCCGTTTGGCTTCGGGCGTGGTCCGAAGGCGTGGCCTCGGTGGCGCTGTTGTTGTCTTCGGCACGCGGTGGCACACCGCTGCTGCGGTACACGTAGGCGCTGGATTTTTCATCGCGGCCAAACTCCAGCAAGCCACGGGCACGCGCTTCTTCCAGCAGGTTGCCGAAGGTGCGAAAGCCGTAATAGTTCTCGTTGAAGCCCGGGTTGCGGCGCTTGATGGCCTCCTTGAGCACCGAGGCCCAGATGCGGCCGCCTTCATCGCGGTCGGTGACCATGGCCTCGTAGGTCTCCGCGGCCATCTCCACAGCCTTTGTGCGGTGGGCGTGCAGCTCTTCGCGGCGGCGCGCTTCTTCTTCGGGCGTGCGGCGGTTTTGCTGTGGCTCGCGGTTGTCGCGCGTGTCACGGCGGGCGGCCTGGCGTTGGCTTTCGCGCACCAGGTCGTCGTAAAAAATGAACTCGTCGCAATTGGCGATCAGCAGGTCCGACGTTGATTGCTTGACGCCCACGCCGATCACATACTTGGCGTTCTCGCGCAGCTTGGACACCAGCGGCGAAAAATCAGAATCGCCCGAGATGATGACGAAGGTGTTGACGTGCGACTTGGTGTAGCACAGGTCCAGCGCATCCACCACCAGTCGGATGTCGGCCGAGTTCTTGCCCGATTGGCGCACGTGCGGGATCTCGATCAGCTCGAAATTGGCCTCGTGCATGGTGGCTTTGAAGCCCTTGTAGCGCTCCCAATCGCAATAGGCCTTCTTGACGACGATGCTGCCCTTGAGCAGCAGGCGCTCCAGCACACGCTTGATGTCGAACTTGTCGTACTGCGCATCGCGCACGCCGAGGGCGACGTTCTCGAAGTCGCAGAACAGCGCCATGCTGATGTGGTCTTGGGGTGTGGCCATGGTTGTGTGTCCCTGATGAAGGCTGTTCAGATCAGCCCGGCGTCGTAGAGGTATTTGCTGGGCCGGGCGCCGTCATACAGAACGGTCAGCCGGTGTTTGGCGCGGGTCATGCCCACGTACAGCAGATTGCGATTGTCGGCGGTATTGCCGCCCACGGCGAATTCGCCCTTGTTCAGGCCCGGCATGATCACGTGCTCGAACTCCAGGCCCTTGGCGGCTTCGATGCTGGACAGCACCACGCAGTGTTTGCTGCGCATGGCCTTTTGCCGCACTTCGCGGGCGTTCATGGCCCGGAAAAACGATTCGACGTTGTCGAAGGTGGCGGCCGACTGGATCAGGCCCTGGATATTGGCGCCCACCTGCGCGATGTCGTCGCTGCGCACCATCACGCGGGCGGCCAGTTGCTGCGGCGCCAGGGCCTGGACAAAGCGCTCCATGAGCACGTCGGTGGCATTGGCGCGGATCACGTCCAGCGCGGCGTAGATCAAGCCTCGGATGTGCGGCGGGGCGTTGCGCAGCACCTGGTTTTGCACGAAGTGCGGCGCCAGCCCGGGCTGCGCGGCCACCTCCTTGATGGCCTGCTGTTCGGCTTCTTGCTGCTGGCCGGGATCGGCGCCATCGGCATCGACAAAAGAGCCGCAAAACAGCAGCAAGGATCTGAGGATGCGCCCGCGCGTGTCCAGGTCTTCGATGGCCGCGAACTCGTCGCGCGCATGGGCGATCAGGCCGCGCACGAACAGCACTTCAGGCCGCATCAGGTAGGGGTCGAAGCCGGCGGTGCGGTAATCCACGCCATGGTCCAGCAGGTGGTTTTCAAGGCCGACCGATTGGTGCGGTTGCCGCAGCAGGATGGCCATCTCGGAGGCCAAGGACTTGGGCGCCAGGCCTTCTCGATTTTGAAGCGCCTGGACGATGTGGCGGTGCGCCTCCTTGAGGCTGTCATACCGCACCACGTTGACAGGCGTGTCGTGCGCACTTTGCGACAGGTAGCTCTTGACCGCCAGGCGGCCCACGTGCTGTGCCAGGGTGCGGCCGAAGCGGTAGGAGCTGGTCAGCGGCAGGCGCTGCGCCACGCCAATCTCGCGGTCAAAGGCACTGCCCATGAAGCTGGCGTCGGCGCCCGCCGTGGCGTGGATCACTTGGTCGCGGTCACCAAAGCCGATGAAGGCGGCGGGGTTCTGCGCCATCAGGTGCTGCAGCACCGTGAACATGGCGCGGTTGGTGTCGTGCATTTCGTCCAGCAGGACCAGGTGCAGGCCCAGCGCCAAGGGGTGCTCGCCTTCCAGCAAAGCGTCTTCGGTCAGCAGCAACTTGGCCAGGTCGTGCGTGGCATCGTCCGGCGCGCGGAAGGCATGGCGATCCGGGTGGCCGCCACGGCGCAGGTGCTCGTAAGCCCAGAAGGTGCGCAGGGTGAGGTAGTCGTGGCCCAGCTCATCGGCCAGGGCCGGGGTGAGTGGGCGGTCGGCCGCTTCCAGCATCAACTGCAGCGTGCCTTTCAGGCGGGCGAACGAGGCCAGCAGGCCTTCCACCGCGCCTTCGCCCGAGCCCTCGATGGCGAACTCGTCGCGGTGGCGCTCGTCCTCGTTGGACAAGACGCGGTCAATGGCCTGTAGCACATGGGGCTTGAGTTGTTCAGGGGCGGTGTAGCGTGTCACGCCGGGCCCTTCAATGCTGGCCAGGCGTTCGGCGCAGAACTGGTCAAAGGTCTGGATGCGGAGCTTGTTGCGCACCGCAGCCGGGATGCCGATGCGGTCCAGCGCCAGGCGCAGCGAGGCCACGGCGGCGTCCGTGTAGGTCAGGGTCTGGATGTGGGCCAGGTTGGCGCCCCGCTCCAGGGCCTGGGCCAGGCGCAAGGCCAGGGTGGTGGTCTTGGCCGCGCCCGCATTGGCCTCGACAACGACGTGCCGGTGGCGCTCCAGCTGGATCGCGCGCTGCTCAGCGGTGGGCGTGATGCCTTTGGGTTGGAAGACGGCGCTCGTCATTCATCGCCCGAATCGCCGTGGTCTGCAGCTTCGGCGGCTTCAGCATCGGCCTCGCGAGTGCCCTTCTTGCTCTTGTTTTTCTTCTTGGCCTTCTCGGCCTCCACCGCCATGCCGGCCGCCCACCAGGTCTGGAACTCGTCCACGGTTTCCAGGGTGATGCGGCCCATGGTGGCGGCCCGGAAATCGGTGAGCACGATCTCGCCAGCCTTTTGCAGGTTGATGCGCCCGCCACCCAGCACCGCACCGCGCTTGCGGCCGATCTCGGTCAGCAGTTCTTCGTCTTGCAGGCTGGCCGTGTTGTCCAGCTTGAAGCGCGCCTCAACCAGGGGCGCGTAGTGCTGCCGCAGGTAGTTCAACAACTCCAGCGCCACTTCTTCTTCGTCATACGCGTTGCGGCCCACGGCGCCGCTGGCGGCCAGGTTGTAGCCGCTCTTGTCCACGATGATCTTGGGCCAGAGCATGCCGGGCGTGTCGAACAGGTAGAAGTCGTTGGCCAGCGCGATGCGTTGCTCCATCTTCGTGATGCCGGCCTCGTCGCCCGTTTTGGTGGCCTTCTTGCCGGTCAGGGTGTTGATCAGCGTGGACTTGCCCACGTTGGGGATGCCGCAGATCAGCACGCGCATGGGCTTGGCCATGCCGCCACGCAAAGGCGCCAGGGCGCGGCAGGCCTGGATGAGGCGCTGCGCCGGGGCGGTCACCGAGGCGTCCAGGCCCAGGGCGCGGGTGTCGGGTTGGCTGTTGTAGTGGGCCAGCCATTCTTCGGTGCGCGCTGGGTCGGCCAGGTCCTGCTTGTTCAGCAGTTTGAGTTTGGGCTTGTGGCCCGTCAACTGGTGCAGGAGGGGGTTGGCGCTGGAGCCCGGCAAGCGGGCGTCCAGCAGCTCGATCACGACGTCAATTTCCTTGATGCGCTCGCCGATGGCTTTTTTGGTCAGGTGCATGTGACCGGGAAACCATTGGATGGGCATCGTGCTGACTTTCAGGGCTAGGGTGGACGGGACCCCGCCATTGTCCCACTCCCGCTGCGCATCAGTTCACCTGAACGGGGATGCGCCGTGGCTGGGCATGCGCCTGCTTGGGAATGCGCAGGTTCAGCACGCCGTTCTTCAGGTTGGCCTCGATGCGCGATGAGTCCAGCTCGCGGCTCAGGGTGAAGGCGCGCCGGTACAAGGGCAGGCGCACTTCGGCGTAGGTCGGCTCAAGGCCTTCCGTGGTCAGCGTGCCCACATTGCCCTCGATCAGCAGCGTGTCGCCGTCCACTTTCAGCTCAAGATGCTCCTTGGCCACGCCTGGCAGGTCGGCCAGCAAGGTGATGCCGGTCTGGTCTTCCAGCACGTCCACGCGGGGCACCATGGCCCGGGCGGGGCGTGACGAGTTGTCGGTCTGCTGCAGTTGCTTGTTGCTCATGGTCTCAACTCCTGTCTGCGGGTTCGATCGTTCATTGAATGGTGATGCGCTTGGGCTGGGCGGCTTCGCGCCGGCCGATGCTGATGTGCAGCACACCGTCCTTGTAGCTGGCTTGCACGCGGTCCGGGTCCACGTCGTCGGGCAGGCTCACGGCGCGCTTGAAGCGGCCGCTGAGGCGTTCACGGCCATACACGCTGACCTTTTCGTTGCCCTCGGGCACGGCGGATGGGCGCTCACCGGCCAGGGTCAGCACGCCGCGGTCGAGCGTGACTTCAACCTGGTCCGGATCGATGCCGGGGGCGAAGGCGTAGATCTCGACGCTGGCAGGGGTGTGCCCCACATTGAGGGCGGGGAAGGCGCCGGGACCGGCGGACCGGATGCTGGTGGGCGCGGTGCCCAGGCCGAAGACATCGTCCAGTTCGCGGCGCAGACGTTCAAAGTCGCCGAAAACGCCGCTGGCATGGCTTTGCAGTGAAGGGTACATGGCAGATCTCCTGTCGCAATGAAGGGCGACGCACCGTGCGTCTGCTGCAAGAGATAGTGCCCGGCCGCGGGATTTCAAGAGGGGCGGTGTCGTGCAGATTTTCCGCGCTTGGGGTGTAATGCGGCTCCCCACTCCCATCAGAAAGCACACCATGTCCCTCTCCATGTACTCGGCCAGCGTGCCCGTGGCCACCCGCATCCTGAACAACCTGTCGGTCATCCTGGGCAAGGCTGCCGCGCATTGCGAAGCCCGCAAGATCGATGAAAGCGCGCTGCTCAATTCGCGCATCTTTCCCGACATGTTCCCCCTGACGCGCCAGGTGCAGATTGCCTGCGACATGATCAAGGGCGGCGCCTCGCGCCTGGCGGGCGTGGAGATCCCGCGCTTTGAAGACACCGAAGCCAGCTTTGCCGAGCTGCAGGCCCGCATCGCCAAGACGGTGGATTACCTGGCCACCCTCAAGCCCGAGCAGATCGATGGCAGCGAAGAGCGCGACATCTCGATCAAGATGCGCGATCGCGTGGTCGAGTCAAAGGGTCAGCAGTACCTGACGGAAGCCGTGTTGCCCAACTTCTTTTTCCACGTCACCACGGCCTACAACCTGTTGCGCCATGGCGGGGTCGAGATCGGCAAGCGCGATTACCTGGGCAACTGACCTGTCCGTGGGGCTCAAGCCATGGAGGCCATGGCGCCAGCGTCGTGCAAGATGGCCTGGTTGCGGCCTGAACGCTTGGCCACATACAGCGCTTCGTCGGCGCCCTTGAGCATCTCGGCCAGGTCTTCGACCTTCATGTCAAGTTGAGACACGCCAGCGCTGATGGTGACTTGGCCAGCCACCGGCGCATGGCGCGAGGCCACGACCTTGACCAGTTCCTCGGCCAGGATCTGGGCGCCCTTGGCGTCGGTGTCCGGCAGCATCACAATGAACTCTTCGCCGCCCATGCGGGCCACGATGTCGGAGTCGCGCACGCGTTGGCGCAGGGTGTCCGACAGGTGGCGGATCACCTGGTCACCCACATCATGTCCGTGCGTGTCATTGACCTGCTTGAAGTGATCCAGATCGACCATGACGACGCTGATCGGGCTGTTGCGGCGCTTGGCCGATGACAGGGCGATCTTCAGTTGGGCTTCGAAACCGCGGCGGTTCAGCACGCCGGTGAGGTGGTCGCTGCGCGATTGCCGGTCCAGTTCGCGATTCGCCGCTTCCAGCTCTTGCGTGCGCAATTTGACCTTGTCCTCCATCTGCTCGTTGAGCGTCATCAGGCGGCGGGTCATGTTGTGGAGCGCGGTCGACAGGGCGTGCACTTCGGCGCTGCTGTCCAGCAAGACGATCGAAGCGCCGGGCAAGCCCAGTTCCACATCGCGTGCCGAGCGGGCCATGGTGGTCAGGTGGTCACTCACGCGGCCTGCGGCCATCCAGGCGATCACGCCGGCCACGAAGGCAATTGCCAGGCCGATGATGAGACTGCGCAGCATGGCGTCGTTGCTGCTGGCGAAGGCGATGTCCACGGGCTCGCGCACCACCACGTACCAGCCCATGTCGCTGGCAACGCTGCGGGCTTTCATGCGCACGACCGCGGTCAGGTACTCCTGGCCGTCTTGCCACTTCATCACCGAGGCGGGCTGGTCTTCGCCGTCGCGGCTGGGCACGATGGGCAGGCTCACGGGCAAGCGCATGCCGGCTTCGGCGTACTCGGCGGTCTTGCCATTGGGCGCGTAGATGACAGCGCCGGTTCGGTCAAAAATGAAGGCCGACAATTCGCGGGCCTTGGCGTTGGGGGGGTACAGCGACTCCACCACGTCACGCGCCCAATCCCAGCTGCCATGGATGCCCAGCACGCCGACCACCTTGCCGCCGACCTTGATGGGCGCGGCGAAATCCACGAAGCGCAAAGGCTCGCTGGTGGCGGGGCGGGGAATCATCGAGGCCAGCAGTTTGGCTGGGTGCACATCGCCCACGAAATTGCGTTGGATGCCGGCGGCGAACCAGGGCCGTTCCTTGACGTTCTTGCCCAGCAACATGCCACCTGTGGCCGACTTGACGACGCCTTCGGTGTCTGCCACGCCAATCCAGAGGCTGTTGGGGCGCATGGCCTGGCTGCGGGCCAGGTTTTGCGCCACTTCGGGGCCGTCCAGGCCGCCACTCCAGATGGCGGCGGATTCGGTCAGCACTTGAACTTCGCGGCTGCGGTCGTACAGGCCGTCGGCCAGCATCTGCGATGCGTTCTTGGCGATCACGCTGAGGGCGCCGCCAGAGTCACGCTGGATCTGGGTTTTCAGCATCTGGCCCAGGGCGAAGGTGAGGGCGGCGGCCACCACAATGACCAGCCCACCGAAAACAATCGCGATGTGCGTTCTGAAACTCAGAAGCGGAAAAAGTTTGGACCTCATTTGCACCGTCTGCATGACTTGATGCAACGTTATCGGCACAGGAGGGCGGCACTTGAATGGGGCAGAAAATGACAAAAGGGTCAGCAAGTTAACTTGCTGACCCTCGTCATTTCTGGTGCGGCTGGCAGGATTCGAACCCACGACCCCTTGGTTCGTAGCCAAGTACTCTATCCAACTGAGCTACAGCCGCCAAGACCAATAATGTAGCATTGATTTTGGCACCTTGTAAAGGCAGGTGCTAAATATTTGCAATCAATTCGCGTCGGCCAGGGCCGCCAGGCGGTAAAACCGCGCGGCTTCATCGGCACGGTGCTCTTGTTCGGCCAATTGGGCTAGGCGCGTCCAGGCGCGGCGGCGGCGGTGGCTGTCCAGTTGCAAATCATTGGCGGCCGACAGCAGCAGGCTTCGGGCCTTGCCCCACAGCTGCCGCTCGGCCAGCGCCAAGCCCACGGCCAGGGCCAGGCCTGCGCTGCGCAAGGCCGAAGGCGTGGCGGCGTCCAGGCGCGGCAGCCATTCGGCTTCCAGGCCCAGCAGGCTGTGCGACAAGGCCCGGGCCAGGGCTTCACTGGCTTCAGGCGTTTGTCTGCTGATCTGATCCCACAGGGGGGCCAGCCATTGGCGGGCTTCCTTGGGCGCGCCCAGCTCGGCCATGCGCGTGGCACCGCGCGCCACCACGATGGGGTCGCGCCGATCGGCGGGATCGAGTTGCTGCCAGATCTTGCGCAGCTGTTCAGCGTCGCGTGCGGTCTCAAGCGTTTCAGTGGCCAGGGTGCGCAACAGGCCCTCGGCGGCGCCTTCGGTGAAGCCCTGGTGCTTGGCCAGCAGGCGCGCGGTTTTGAGCGCTTCCAGGGGCTGGCGTGCCAGGCGCGCGGCTTGCAGCTTCAAGCGCAGGGCTTGCGTGCGGCGGGCCACGCCTGGCGCCAGCTCTCCCAGGTCGCGCAGCGCGCGGGTGGCGTCGCGATCATCGATGGCGCATTCGGCGGCCAGCAAGCGGGCGCCTTCTTCGGTGGCACGGGGGCGTCGCGTCAGCAGAGACAGGTCGAGCGCACGCTGCAAGTGTTCGTCGCGCTGCTTGCGGTCTTGCAGGCGGTGCAGGCTGCCGGCGGACAGCAGGTGCGACAAAGCGGTGAACTCGGCGTCCAGGGCCAGGTCGGGCGTGTCGGCCTGGATGGCGATGGCGCGCTGGGCTTCGCGGTGGGCACGCGTGTAGCGCGCGGCCAGATAGAGGGCCAGTGCTTCGCGCAGGGCTGTCTGGGCGGCGCGGTCGCGTTGCATCAGGCGCCAGCGCTTGGCACGTTGGGGCAGGCCGATCAGGGAATCCAGACCACGGATCGTGGAGTAGATGGCCAGGAACAGCAGCACCATCCCGATCACGAACAGGTTGAAGGACAGATCGGTGCGCCAGCCCAGCCAGTAGATGCTGACCAAGCCGTCGTTGCCACCCAGACCGGAGGCGGCGACAACCGCCACGACCGCGAGCAACAGGAGCCAGACGATGGTGCGCATGGAAGGCGGTGTCTTTCAGGGGCGGTTCAGCGTCCGCCGGCGATGGCGGCCAGGCTGGCCAGCGTGTCGTCCGGGCGGGGCACCAGGGTCTGCGGGCTTTGCGTGGCCACGTCGGTCAGCAGGTTTTGCAGCAACTGGGTCTTGCGCGATTGGGTGTCAAAGTACTTGGCCAGGGCGGCTTGGGCCACGTTCACGTCGGCCACGGCCGAGGCCGATTGGCGGCTCAGCAGGGCCAGGCGCGCGTTCAGTAGCCGGAGCTTGAGGTTCTCGCGCAGGAAGAACGATTGCTCGGGCGTGATCAGGATGGCTTCGGGCTGGCGGATGCGGGTAATGCGCACCAGGGCCTGGGCCTCTTGCCAGGCGGTGCGCGCGGTGCTTTGGCCCCACCGCATCAATTGATCGCCCAGCGGGGCGTCTGATGCGGCAGCTTCGACGGCGGACGCGCTGCTCGCAGCCTGCTTGGCGCGTTGGGCGGCTTTGCCTTTGGGCGGCGGGGCCGTGGGTCGGGCCAGGGCGCGGCCAGACTCGTCCACAGGGTGGCTGATCAGGGGCAGTTCATCCACCAGGCGAATGGCCTCGTCCAGGCGAATCGTGAGGGACGCGAGATCGGCCACGCGGGTGGCTTTGAGGCGGTCCAGGTCTTTGGCCAGCGAGCGGCGCACGCCGTCCAGGCGAGGTTGCCGGGCGCGGCTCAGGCGGTCTTCTGCCGATTTCATGGCAGTGATCAGGGGCTCGGCGCTGCCGGTCAGGGCCGATTGCTGCACGGCCACGCGCAGCGCGGCTTCGACATCGACCACCAGGTTTTCGTCGCGCGACAGGGACATCGATTTGATGAGGTCTTCCACCTGGCTGCGCTGCAGGGTGACTTCGGCCAAGCGGGTTTCGAGCAAGGTGGTGCGGGCGGCGGCCTCGCGTGAGATGTCCTGGGCCTGTTTGGCCAGCAGGCGCGCTTCGGCCGCCTGGCTTTGGCTGTCTTGCTGGCGGCGCACCAACTCTTGTTCCAGGATGTCGACCTTTTTCTGGGTGGTCCAGGCCAGCCAGGCACCACCCACGCAAAATGCGGTGAGGACGAGGACGGCCCAGCGCATCCAGTCCGAGGTGGCCACGGGTTGGTAGTCGGGTTCAGGCTGAAGGATGACGTCGGTTTCGCTCACGATGGATTCATTGTATCGACGTGGGCGCGGCCCGATTCCGCAGGTCGTAGTGCGGCCACCACTGCCTCGGGCGTGGGGCGCGTGGCGATCACCTGGCCAAATCCGGCCAGCTTGGCACGCTCACCGATGCGTGGGTGGGTGGCCAGGGCCGTGGCCTCCTGCCAGGATTGGCCGGGCATCAGCGTGTCGGTGAGGTGGTCGATGGCTTCGGAGCTGCTGAACAGCCAGCGGTGATCGGAGGTTTGCTGGGCGGCAGCTTGGGCCATTTTTTGCTGATCTGGCGACCATGACGCGGCACGGCGCTGGTAGGTCAGCAGCGGGGTGACTGTGGCGCCGCGCGAGCGCAATTGCTCGCTCAGCCAGGCCCGGCCCTTGGCATCCTGGCGATCACCACCGCTGATGGTCCAGACGGCTTGGTCTTGCCAATCAAGCGGTTGCAGCAGCGGCCACAAAGTCTCGGAGTCGAACTGGGCGGCGTCTTCGTCCGGGCAGATGATGGGGGGCAGGCTGACCTTGGCGTCCTGCGCGGTCTGTGCCAGGGCGCGGGCCGTGCCGGGGCCGGGTGCGGCTGCCAGGGTCTGGTCTGGCCAAAGACAGCCTGGCGGGCGCAGGCGGAAAAACCATTCGACCGCGCTGGGGCTGACGAACATCAGCAGGCGCGCCTGGTGCAATTGGCGCCACAGGGTTTGGACGGGCGCCGGGTCAGCGGGCGCCTGGATGTCGATCAGGGGCAGGGCCTGGGCGTTCACCCCCAGAGACCGCAGTTGTGCAACCCAGGCGCTGGCTTGGGGTTCGGGCCGGGTGACCAGCAGCCTCATGCCCGCTCAGGCCACCAGCGCGGCCAGCCATTCGGGGCCGGCTTGGGCCTGAAGCTGCCGCGCCACTTGCTGGCCCAAGGCTTCGGCCTCGGCCGGCGTGGTGGGCGAGCCTTGCAGCTGGGCACGCACCAGTTGGTTCTGGGTGGGGTGGCCCAACAGCGCGCGCAACGTCATGGTGCCTGGTGCGGCGGCCTCGGTGCCCGACCACTGGGCGTGCGCGGCCAAGGGCATGGAGCAACTGCCCCCCAAGGCGCGCGACACCGCGCGTTCGGTCAGCGTGGCCAGCCAGGTGGGCGTGTGCGTGAGCGTGGCCAGGCGTGTCACCAGGTCGGGGTGATCCAGGCGAACTTCGATGCCCAGGGCGCCTTGCCCTGCAGCGGGCAGCATGACGTCGGCCTCGATGACCTGGCGGATGCGCTCGGCCAGGCCCAGGCGTTTGAGGCCGGCGGTGGCCAGGATGATGGCGGCATAGTGGCCCTCGTCCAGCTTGCGCAGGCGGGTGTCCAGGTTGCCGCGCAAGGGTTCGATCTTCAGATCGGGGCGCAGTGCGCGCAGCTGCGTCAGGCGGCGCAGGCTGGAGGTGCCCACCACGGCGCCCTGGGGCAGGGCGTCCAGGCTGGCGAAATCGTTGGAGACAAAAGCATCGCGGGGGTCTTCACGCTCCAGAACACAGGCCAGCACAAAGCCCTCGGGCAGCTCCATGGGCACGTCTTTGAGCGAGTGCACGGCCAGGTCGGCGCGGCCTTCTTCCAGGGCCACTTCAAGCTCCTTGACGAACAGGCCTTTGCCGCCCACCTTGGACAACGAGCGGTCAAGGATCTGGTCGCCACGGGTGGTCATGCCCAGCAGAGAGACGGGATGGCTGAACCGGGCTTGGAGCAGGTCGCGAACGTGTTCGGCCTGCCACAGGGCCAGGCGGCTTTCGCGGGTGGCGATCACCCACGCCGAGGGGGTCTTGTCAGGAGCGGTCATGCGGCGATGCTATCAGCGCGCGGGGCGCCGGGCATGCCGCAGGGCTCAGTCCTGGCTCATGGCGAGTGCCAGGCGCCTTTTTTCGGTCTGGTTGACGTACTGCTGCAAGGCGCGTTCGGTGGCGCCGTTCACGTTGATCAGTTCGCATCCCAGGCGGGCGCCTTGGGATTCGGGGTTGATCACGCTGACGTGGTGGATGATCAGGCCGATCTCCAGGCGCGTGTCCGAGTCCAGGTCCAGAAAACACTGGCCGATCTTCACGCCGGGCGACACCATGGGCACGTTGTGCGGCAGGAACAGCGCCACACCGCCCAGGCTGATGTCCAGCACGCGCAGATCCAGTTTCATGTCGGGCAGGGCGGGGTGGCGCATGTGCGCCATCGGGGTGCTGCTGATCAGCGGCTTGACGCGGAAGCTGGAGCGCCGTTGAAAGCGGTACAGCGTGCGCGGGTATTGCGCGTTGAGGGCCACGGTGCCGTTGCCATGGACCTGCACCACACCCTCCAGGTCGAACTGGAGCTTGATGCTGTCCAGGTAGCCCACGGCCACCACCTCTTCGGTTTCCAGCAGCGCCTGCAAACGGGTGTCACCCGTCTCAGCGCTGAAGCACACGATGCCGCGCGTTGAATCGACCGCCCACAGCATGGTGGTGTAGCTGGTCCCGCCGGGACCGCTCAGCGTCATCAAGGCATTGGCATTGAGCAATCGCTTAAGGAAGTCGTCGACTTCAACAGGCGAGGTGATTCGGTAGTCGTCCATGGCCGCCGTGGTCAATGCATCTGGGAAGGATCCGACTTGCTGCCCATCATCTTGCTCAGGTCATTGATCCAGGGCTCGGCCAGGTGGCGAATCTCTGCGTCGTTGACCAGGATGCGCTGCATGATGCGGCTCTTGAGCGCGCGTTCATCGGCGCCCAGCGGGTATTGGTCGGCCGCGTGCTTGAGCTGAGAGATCAGCACAGCGCAGGCGCCTTCAAGGCGGACCACGGTGTCCCAATCGCCCGTGCGGGCGGCTTCCAGCATGTCGTGGCTGGCGGTTTCAATGGCTTCGTAGTAACTCAAAAGGCTTCCTGCTTGGATGTCTTCGTCAGGGGCGGTGATCAGTTCTGGGGCGTTCATGGGCGAACCCCTTCAAGGTGGGTGGTGCGCGCTTGTTCAACGTTGCCGGAGCCGATGCTGTTCCAGGCATCGCGCAAAGGGCCGAGGAGGTTGGCGCATTCCTCCAGGATCTCGTCATCCGAATGCAAGTTGGCCTGCGTCAGCCGGGTGGTCACGTAGGCGTACAGGTCATTCAGGTTGGCGGCCAGTTCGCCGCCGGTTTTCAAGTCGAGGCTGGCCTTCAGGCCTTCGTCGACGATGCTCACGGCCTTGCTGATGGCCTTGCACTTGGTTTCGATCTGCTTGGCTTTGATGGCGCCGCGGGCTTGAGCGATGGATTCGAGCGCGCCATTGAGGAGCATGCCGATCAGTTGATGCGGCGACGCACCGCTGACGCCGGTTTCGAGACCGACCTGGCGGTACATGTTGCCCGAGGTCCGGGGACCAAAGACGTTGGCAGAGGAGGCTGTGATGGTGGCGTACATCTGAAATGACTCTCGGAAGATGCTGCAATCAGCGTTGAGCTATTTATCGACACTTCCATGAACAGCTTGAACCTCAAACGCCATCCTGATTGCTCGAAATGGAGGGTGTTTGGGCCTCTGTTCCCCAACACGAAAAATCAATGCGCGGCGGTCTCGCTGGACTCGAGCGACTTGTACTGGTCCAGCAGCTTCTGGGCGTAGGAGGCCGCAGGTTGGTCCGAGCTGCGCTCTGGCGACGGCGGCTTGGCCTTGGCGGCCGATGCCAGCTCCGTGGTTTCGGCAAACACATCCCGGACCTTCTCAGGCTGCTTGGCGAGTGCCTTGTCCAGCCTGGTGCTGTCCACCTTCAGATCGCCGCGTTCGTCTTGCTCTATGCCGATGTCGGCCAAGCGCTGGCTGGGCACGGTGGGGGGCTGGCCCAGGGCGTTCAGTTCGTTGTACGACTGGGTGAACTGGTTGATCGACTTCTTCAAGGCATCCTGGTCTTGGCCGACCGACACATTGACCGGTCCATCGGTGACCTTGCCCAGCTTGAAGCTCACGCCTTGCACGGCGTTCGAGATGGTGTTGGTGGGCGATTGAACATCCACGCCATTGACCTTGGCCTTGGCATCACCCGCGGCTTGCGTCTGCACAGTGCTTTGCTGAGCCTGCATGGGATCGAAGCCCAGGGCCGCCAGATCCGGGCTGGCCGGTTTGCCGTCCTCGCCCGAGGCCGAGACCTTGAAGCCGTTGTCGGCGCCGGTGCTGGTTGAGCGCAGCACCAGGCGTGAGCCGGTGGCATCGCTGATGACCGAAGCCACCACGCCCACACCAGCGGCGTTGATCTTGTCGCGGATCTTTTCCAGCGAGTTGTCGTGTGGGCCCAGGCGCACGTCTGATTTGGGCCAGTTGGGGTTGGTGGCAAAAGCCGTTTGCGAGCTGTTGATGCTGCCCAGTTCAATGTGCAGCGTGCCCAGCCCGATGACGGTGCCCACGCCGGAGAACGATGCGGACGTGGTGGCCTGCGCCGTGGCCAATGAGTTCACTTCAACGCTGTAGTTGCCCGCCGCAGCGGTGCTGTCGCTGGAGGCCGAGACGGCCGATGGCTGGCTGGACTGTGCAACGGTGTTGGCCCAACTCGTCTCATCGGCCAGATTCTGGGCGGCGCTCACATAGGTGGATTGCGCGCTTTGCAATTTGCCCTGAGAGGACAAATTGGTCTGGACAGGTTCAGCCGGGATGGCTCGCGCCGCCTCAACCGACGGTTTGTCAACCGTCAATGTTGGCTGTGTGACGAACGAACTGACATCAATGCCACTGCCCGTCCCCGATACGGAGATTGAAGCCATGATATTGCTCCCGGTACTGCTGAAAACCTGCACAAAAAAACCCATTCACCATGGGTTTCGGCAGGCTTTGCTCAGTCTTGAGAAGCAATCGCAATCAACTCGTGAATTCCTGCCGTGGCAGGCCCACATCAACTGTTGTTGTTATTGAGCGAGTTGATCATCTGCGACACGTAGTTGCCCTGGCTGCTCAGCCCGGCCATGATGGTGTCGAGTGCTGTGTACTGCGCCTTCAGGCGCTTCTCGTACAGATCGACACGGGCTTGCAAGCTTTCTTGCCGTTTGCCGTTGTCGGTGATGGTCTGTTTCAGGCCGCTGGTTCGCACCGTCAGGATGCCTTCGCTGCCCAGCAAGTTGTCGCTCAGCACCCGCAGACGGGTCATGATGCCGTCCTTGTTGGCATCGACCGAATCCGAGTTCGAGAACAGCTTTTTCACTTCTGCCAGATTGCCCAGCGAGCTGGTCAGTTTCGTGGTGTTGACCTTGACCGTGCCATCGGTCTGGATTTCCAGGCCGATCGACGACAGCGTGCCAAAGGTGCTGGAGGCGTCCGAATTGCCGCCCAGGATGGAGCGGAACTGGTTCTGGACGCTCAAGGCACCGCTGTCGCCTTGCAAGGTGCCGGCAGTCTTGGTGCTCTCGTCGTATTTGGTGTTGCTCTTGACCAGTGAGGCCATCGACGAGTAGGCCGTTGCGAATTCGGTGATGGCCTTGGTGATGGCGGCCGTGTCCTGGCTGACCGTGATGTTGATCGGGCCGGTGGTGATGGTCGGGCTGCTGGTGACCTTGCTCAGGGTGATGGTCAGGCCGGACACCACTTCACTCAGGGTGTTGGTGGCTGACTTGATGGGCACGTTGTTGATCGTCGCTTCCGCGTCGGTCGCAGCCTGGCTCAAGTTCGTGCCCGCCGTGGTGCTGCCGGGGTCGTAGGCCAGGGCAGACAGGCCTGCGTCGTCAGCGTTGTTGCCGTCCGCGTCGGCGGCAGTGATGCGAAAGCCATTGGCCTCGCCCGTGGCCGCCGATTGCATGACCAGCCGGGAGCCGGACGAGTCCGTGATGATCGAAGCCTTGACGCCCGAGTTGCTGCTGTTGATCTTGTCGCGGATGTTGGCCAGGGTGTCGCCGGCGCCCACATTGATCGTGACAGGGGTGGCGCCCGATTTCGCGGCAAAGCTGTTGCCTGTCCACGCGCCCAGCTCGATGGTCAAGCTGCCCGAACCCAGGGTGCTCGCCCCGGAAGCAAGGGAAGTCTTGGTGACCACCGATTGAGTCTTGGCCAGAACGGTCACATCCACGGCGTAGGTGCCCACTTGGGCGCCTGCGGAGGTCGTGGCATTCACGGCGGTGGCATCGGCGGATGCGGCGGCGGTGGCGCCCCACAGGTCGGCCGAGGTCAATTTCCGGGCGGCGTCGCGCACGCTCGACACGGCGGACTGGATCTGACCGTAGGCCGAGATTTTCGTCTGCAGCTTGTCCGAGGCGGTTTGCAGGTTGACGATCGGCTGGCTTTCCAGCGCGACCAGTTTGCTCACGATCTCGTTCGCTTGCAGGCCGCTGCCGATGCCCAGGGAACTGATGCTGCTGGTGGTGGCCATGTGTTACTCCTTCAGCCTGCGAAACGTCTCGACTCGTCACACGACGTGGCTCGACACAGGGTGTATCGGCACCACCAGCCGGGAACTTGAGCCCTCAAACGTCAGCCTTGCAGCAGCTTGAGCACCTGCTGGGGCAGGGAGTTCGCCTGGGCGACCATGGCATTGCCGGCTTGTTGCAGGATCTGGGCACGTGACATATTGGCGGTTTCTGCGGCAAAGTCGGCGTCCATGATCCGGCTACGGGCGGCGGTCTGGTTCTCGGCAGACACCTGCAGGTTCGAGATGATGGCGTCAAAACGGCTTTGCGTGGCACCGTAGACAGCGCGTTCGCTGTTGATGCGGTCCAGTGCGCCGTCGATCGCGTTGATCACGTCGCCCAGCGTGGTGGTGGTGGACGTGCTGTCGATCACGACCGGAGTGCCTCCCGTTCCAGTGACCGCCGTGATGCTGGGATCGGCGGTCATGTCGGTCGTCGTGATCGTGATGACGTCGTTGGCCGTGGTGTTGGCGCCGATCTGGAAATCTTGCGCAGCGCCGGTGGCCAGGATGGGCTTGCCGTTGAAGGTCGTGCCTGCCGTTACCCGCACGATTTCTGCGGACAACTGCTGGAATTCCTTGTTCAGCGAGTCGCGGTCGCTGTCGCTGTTCGAGGCATTGCGTGCCTGAACCGTCAGTTCCCGCATGCGTTGCAGGGCATCACTGACCTTGCCCAGGGCGCCTTCAGCCGTTTGCGCCAAGGAGATGCCGTCGTTCGCATTTCGCGCTGCGACATTCATGCCCTTGATTTGCGAGTTCATCCGCTCGGCGATGGCCAGACCGGCGGCATCGTCCTTGGCGGAGTTGACGCGCAAGCCCGAAGACAAACGCTGCATCGACACAGACAGAGAGGTCTGCGACATGTTCAGATTCCGCTGAGCGTTCAGCGAATTCAGATTGGTGTTGATCGTTTGGGCCATGGGGCACTCCTGAGAAATCCTGTGACTTCCGGCGCGCACGCCGGCCTGCTAGAAAGCTGGCCAAAGATGCTGGTTGAAAAGCTTTGACCTGTGACTCGATTGTTCGAGAGTTCTTGAGCAGGCAATCGTCGGATGTGAGGAGTGAAAACCGCTTTAATCCAAACCAATGAAAAAGCCACCCGAAGGTGGCTTGGGGCGGTCCGGGCTGCTGGAGCCCGGGGACTGCCAGGAGATCAGCGCAGCAGCGACAGGACTTGCTGGGGCAGCTGGTTGGCCTGGGCAATCATCGCGTTGCCAGCCTGCTGCAGGATCTGGGCGCGAGACAGGTTGGCCGTTTCCGAGGCGAAGTCGGCGTCCATGATCCGGCTCTTGGCGGCGGTCTGGTTTTCAACCGAGACTTGCAGGTTCGAGATCACCGAATCAAAGCGGTTTTGCGTGGCACCGAAGACAGCGCGCTCGGTATTGACGCGGTCAATGGCAGCGTCGATGTTGTCGATCACGTCGCCCAACTCTCCGGTGTCGGTCGTGCTGTCGATGATGTTGGTGGCGTCGGTGGTGACAAGGGCGATGCTGGCGTCGGCCGTCATGTCGGTGGTGGTCACGGTGATGACGTCGTTTTCGGTGGTGTTGGCACCGATCTGGAAGTCTTGCGCTGCGCCGGTGGCCAGGATGGCCTTGCCGTTGAAGGTGGTGCCGCCCAGAACGCGCTGGATTTCCTTCGACAGCTGCTGGTATTCCTTGTCCAGCGAGTCCTTGTCGCCATCGCTGTTGGTGGCGTTACGGGCTTGAACAGCCAGTTCACGCATGCGTTGCAGCGATTCGCCCACTTTACCCAACGCGCCTTCAGCCGTTTGAGCCAGAGAGATGCCGTCGTTGGCATTGCGCACTGCCACGTTCATGCCCTTGACTTGAGCAGACATGCGTTCGGCGATGGCCAAGCCGGCGGCGTCGTCCTTGGCGGAGTTGACGCGCAGACCGGACGACAGGCGCTGCATGGACGTGGCCAGCGACATCTGCGAAGAAGACGTGTTGCGCTGAGCGTTCAGCGAGTTCAGGTTGGTGTTGATGATGGAAGCCATGGTGTACTCCTAATGGTAAAAAAAGACGGCGGGAAGCGCCTAACAAGATTGGTGCAGCGATACAGCTACTGCAGCTCGCCTGCCCGACGCTAGTCAACCGCATTGCCCAAGTGGCTTGGCCACCAGAACCATCGGCCGGCTAACCGGACCACGTGCCTACTTACTTAATGATGTGAAGGCCGTTGGTTTAGTTATCGGAACGTGCTTGCAGGGACTTGAGTTTTTTTTTGAAAGGGTCTAGGAACTTTTAGATCCGGTGAAAAAAGCGCCTTGCGGCCGCCAACTCCAAATCTGCTATCCAGGCATTCTTTCTAGACTGCGGTTCATGGCTATTCACCAGAAACCCGTCAAAACTCCGAACAAGGCTCATAACGGCTCGCGGGCCCAAGTCTTGAGGCTGGCCCGGCAGAATTGGGAGTCGGGTGTGAAATACGCCAAGTCTGGCGACTGGTTGATGGCGCAGGCCGCCTTCGACAAGGCGGTGACGGCGCAACCCCAGGATGCGCTGTACCTGCTGAACCTGGCGCGGGCCCAGATGAAGAATGGTGAGACCCGGCAAGCCCATCTCACGGCGATGAAGGTTGTCTCGCAGGAGCCCGACAACATCATCGCGCTGGAAATCGCCTGCGAGTGCCTGAACCTGCAGAACCGCCATGCAGAAAGCGTGGCGTTGATGCAGAAGCTGCCTTCCCATGTGGTGCGCTCGGCGCGTTATCACCAGCTGCTGGGTGAATCCTTGTTCAACTCCGAGCAATATGAGCAGGCCATCAGTGCCTTGTTCGATGGCCTTGGGCTCGACATCGGCCACGTCCTGTCTCATTACCGGCTGGGGTTGTCATTCAATGCACTGGGTCTCAAGCAGGAAGCCATCGAATGCTTTCGCACTGCACTGACGCTGGGCATGGGGACTGGCGATTTGGCCGCGCAAGGCATGCTGACCTTCATTGAGCGAGAGATTTGTTCCTGGCAGCATGCCAAGACCGACCTGGTGGCCCTGCGTGGGTTGGCGGCCAAGCTGCCGGCCGATTCAATGGCCTGGGCTTCGGTGTTTGCGCACGTCACGGTCACGGACGACCCGCAGGAACACCTTCGTGTTGCACGGTCTTGTGCGCGTTTCCAGTCCCGCCTGGCTGAGCCATTGGCACCTCTGGCGCCTCGGGCGCTGGGCGAACGTCTCCGAGTGGGCTTCGTGTCCGCCGATTTCCACCAGCACGCTACCGCCATCCTGATGGCCGAGGTGTTCGAACAGCTGCACGCTGATCCACGTTTTGAAGTCATCATGTACTCGCATGGCCCGGAAGACGGCAGCCCCATGCGCGAGCGGCTCAAGTTGGCGTGCGCCAAGTTTGTCAAGGTCCAGGCATTCAGCGACAAGCAGGTTGCGCAGATGGTCCGCGAGGATGGCATTGAGGTACTGGTTGACCTGAAGGGCCACACGCGCGGCAGCCGGCTGGGCATTTTTGGCCATCGGGCTGCGCCGGTGCAGGCCAGCTTCCTGGGCTTCCCGGGCACGACGGGCGCCGACTACATGGATTACTTCATTGGCGACGCCATGGTGTCGCCCCTGGCGCATGCGCACAACTACAGCGAAAAGCTGGCTTTGATGCCGCGCTGCTACCAGCCCAACGATCGCCAGCGCGCCAAGCCTCAGCCTTGCACCCGCGAAGAAGTGGGCTTGCCGCAGGATGCTCTGGTGCTGTGTGGCTTCAATCAGCCCTTCAAACTGTCGCCCGAGGTGTTCGATGTCTGGTGCCGCATGCTGCGCCAGTTGCCCGGCTCGGTGCTGTGGCTGTTGCAGTGGAACGATCAATCGCCCGCCCAGCTGCGTGCCGAAGCCGAGGCCCGTGGTGTGGACGCCAGCCGTTTGTTCTTCGCGCCCAGGGTGGGGGCCCGGGAGCACATGAGCCGCCTTGCGCTGGCCGATGTGTTCATCGACACCTGGCCTTGCAATGCACACACGACCGCCAGCGATGCCTTGTGGGCAGGCGTGCCTCTGGTCACTTATGCCGGCCACACCTTCGCATCGCGCGTGGCTGCCAGCTTGTTGAACGACGTGGGCTTGCCCGAGCTGATCACCACCACCTTGGCCGATTACGAAGCCAAGGTGATGCAACTCGCCACCGACCCTGCTCAGCGCCAGGCGATCCGGGATCACCTTGTCCAGGCCAGGGACACTGCGCCACTGTTCGACAGCCAGAGCTATACCCATGACTTTGGCCGCTTGTTGTGGGCCATGGCCGAACGGTGGTCGCAAGGCCAGCCTTGCGATCACATCGCCCTCATTGACGGACCCGCCACATCATGACCCAGCTCCCCCACGTCCACCTGTGCATCGTGCAGCCGAGTGGCTATGTGCATTCGCTGGGATTTTTGGACCAGGCACGGTATTTCCGCCAACAGTTTCGCCGCATGGGCGCGCAGGTCAGTCTGGCCAAGAACCGCTTGCGGCATGACGCGGTCAACTTCATCTTTGGCGCGCACCTGGGTTTTGACGCCTCGCTGCGCCAGCGCTACAGCTGCATCTTCGTGAACCTGGAGCAACTGGGTCAAGGGGGCGCGGCGGTCTCGCGTGACTACCTGCAGTTGCTGGCCAGTTCCGCCGTGGTGGACTACGACGCTGACAACGTGTCGGCTTATTCATCGAACGCCGATGAAGTTCCGCTGGTGCCTTTTCTGTATGCACCTTATCTGTCGCAGGTCGAGTTCCTGCCACTGGAAGACCGCCCGATCGATCTGCTGTTCATCGGCAGCATGAACGAGCGCCGCCGCGCCATGATCGAACGCATCGAGGCACAGGGTGTGAAGGTCAGCCTGTTCGACAGCCCTTTGTACGGGCCCGAGCGTGACCAGTTCATCGTGCAGTCCAAGGCCGTGTTCAACGCGCACTTCTACCCCAGCAGCCGCTTTGAGCAGGCCCGTGTGTCGCACTGCCTGTCATTGGGGACGCCCGTGATCTCGGAGCGCTCACCCCTGGCCAAGCCGCATGCCGCCTTCGAGAACAGCGTGGTGTGGGTGGAAGAGGCCGAGCTCGAATCGTTCTTTGCCGAGCAGTTCGGCACGCCAGCGTTCTATGAGCAGGCCATCAATGGCCTGGTGAACTTTCAGGAGGCCGATCCGGTGGAGGCCTACGCCGATCTGCTGGCCTTTGCCGCCGGGTATGGCAAGACCCACCAATCGACGCGACCACAGACGCCTTGGCAACCCACCCGGGTGAACCTGGGGTCTGGCAAGGACTACAAGCCGGGTTGGCTGAACATCGATGTGCTGGACCGCGCGCAGCCTGATCTGGTGCTGGACCTGGGCCGATCCGTGACCTGGCCGGTCCAGGCGCAGACGCCCTATGCCGGGCCGGTGTGCCTGGAGGCCGGGAGCGTCGACCTGGTTTACGCCAACAATGTGCTGGAGCATGTGCCCGACCTCCCCGAGCTGATGGGCAATTGCCTGAAGCTGCTCAAGACAGGTGGCAAGTTCCTGCTGGAGGTGCCCTACGAGCACGCGGCCACGGCCTGGCAAGACCCGACCCACCTGCGCGCCTTGAACGAGAAGTCCTGGCTGTACTACACCGACTGGTTTTGGTACCTGGGCTGGTTCGAGCACCGCTTCACGGTCGAGCAGTTCGGTTACCTGGATGACAAGCTGGCGGAGTGCGGTCGCGACAAGGCCGCCTTCATGAAGGTGGTGCTCACCAAGGTCGTGACGACCCTGAAAGAGCGCACCACCGCCCGCGTCATGCGGGCCGACTTCTGCCTGCCCGACGAAGACTGACCCCATTCAAAAACGAGGAAGCCCCCATGCACACCACCGCGATGAAAAACGCCGATATGTTCTTCAAGACCTACATGGGCCCCGACTACCAGGGCAAGGTCATTGTGGAAATCGGATCGCAGGACGTCAATGGTTCTATCCGATCCGTGGCACCAGCCGGCAACGACTACATCGGCATCGACTTCGTCGAGGGGCCAGGGGTCGACCTGGTGTTGAAGAATCCCTACAAGCTGCCCCTCGAAGACAATTCGGTCGATTGTTTCGTCAGCTCCAGTGTGTTTGAGCATTCTGAAATGTTCTGGTTGCTGTTCATCGAAATCATCCGGGTGCTCAAGCCCAATGGCCTTTTCTACATGAACGTGCCGTCGAACGGGCCATTCCACCGTTACCCGGTGGACTGCTGGCGCTTTTATCCCGACAGCGGCGCTGCGTTGGCCAAGTGGGCCCGCATGTGCGAGTACAACACCGTCTTGCTGGAGTCCTATGTGTCTTACCAGGAGGTCGATGCCTGGAATGACTTCGTCGGTGTGTTCATCAAGGACGAGGCCTTTGTGTCGCAGTTCCCCAAGCGCATCGTTCACACGCACGGTCATTTCTACAACGGGATGGAGCATGGGGTGAACAGCTTCATCAACCCCAAGGAATCGACCGAAGACCAACAGCGTCTGCATGCCATCCACGCCATCGTCAACCGCCAGGTGGCGATGGGTTGAGCCGCTGTTGATCAGAACAGCCGCTGCCCCGTGAGACGCTCGTGCTCGCGGATGGCGAAGCGGTCGGTCATGCCGGCGATGTAGTCGGCCACCGCGCGGTGCTTGTCCTCGCGTTGCGCATGCTCTGGTGGCATCTCACCTGGCTTGTCGACATAGGCCGCGAACAGCTCCGCGATCACCTGCTTGGCGCGCACCGTGGTGTCGTTGACCTGCGGATGCCGGTACAACTCCTTGAACAAGAAGCGCTTGAGCTGCGTGCTGGCCTCCCGCATCGGGTGGCTGAAACGCACCAGTGATGGGCACAGACGCGCCGCGTCGGCAGAACTGGGCGCGTGCTCGGTGATGGCATCGCGCGTGGCGTCGATCACGTCGTACACCTGCTGCGACAGCATGCGCCGGATGGTGTCGAACAACAATCGCCGTCCTCTCACCAGCGGGAACTCCGACAAGGTCTCGTCGCGAAAGCGCGTGAACAAGGGCACGCTTTCCAACTGCTCCATCGTGATCAGGCCGGAGCGCACGCCATCGTCGATGTCGTGGGCGTTGTAAGCGATCTCGTCGGCGAGATTGCACAGCTGGGCTTCCAGGCTGGGCTGCGTGCCCTGCAAAAACCGGTGGCCCACGCCGTTAGGCTCGCGCGCTTCCATCAGCTCGGCATTGCGCCGCGAGCAATGCTTGAGCACGCCTTCGCGCGTCTCAAAGCTCAGGTTCAATCCGTTGAAAGCGGGGTAGCGCTCTTCCAGCTCATCGATCACGCGCAGTGACTGCAGGTTGTGTTCAAAGCCGCCATAAGTGCTCATGCACTCGTTGAGCGTGTCCTGGCCCGCGTGGCCAAAGGGCGTGTGGCCCAAGTCATGCGCCAGCGCAATGGCCTCGACCAGGTCTTCGTTCAGGCCCAAGGCCCGCGCGATGGACCGGCCCAATTGCGCCACTTCCAGCGAGTGCGTCAAGCGTGTGCGGAACAGGTCGCCTTCGTGGTTCAGGAAGACCTGGGTTTTGTAGACCAGGCGCCGGAACGCCGTGCTGTGCACGATGCGGTCGCGGTCACGCTGAAAATCATTGCGCGTGGGCGCGGGCGGCTCAAGGTGCAGGCGGCCCTTGGTGTGGGCCGGGTCGCTGGCGTAATGGGCGAGCCACATCGCGCAGCGTCAGGCGGTGTGCGCGGCGATGACTTCGCGCACGATGGCATCTGGGGCGGGCCGCATGCTGGCCTTGCCCAATTGGTCGATCACCACGAAACGGATCTCGCCGTCCTCGGCCTTCTTGTCCACACTCATCAGCTCCAGGTAGCGGTCGGCCCCCAGCGCGGGACCGACGACGGGCAGGCCTGTGCGTTCGATCAGGGTTTTGATGCGCAATGAGGTGGCCTGGTCGATCAAGCCCAGGCGCGCCGACAAATCGGCCGCCATCACCATGCCACAACCCACGGCTTCGCCGTGCAGCCATTCGCCATAGCCTAATCCAGCCTCGATCGCGTGGCCAAAGGTGTGGCCAAAGTTGAGAATGGCCCGCAGGCCGGCTTCTTTTTCGTCCTGCCCCACCACCCAGGCCTTGATCTCGCACGAGCGGCGGATGGCGTGGCGCAGGGCGGCGCGGTCACGGGCCAGCAGGGCGTCCAGGTTGTTTTCCAGCCAGGTCAAAAACTCGGCATCGGCGATGGGGCCGTATTTGATGACTTCGGCCAGGCCGGCCAGCAGCTCGCTTTGCGCGAGGGTGTCCAGCGTGTCGATGTCGCAGATCACGCGCTGGGGCTGGTAAAACGCCCCGATCATGTTCTTGCCCACCGGGTGGTTGATGGCAGTTTTGCCCCCCACGCTGGAGTCAACCTGCGCCAGCAAGGTGGTGGGCACCTGCACGAAGGGCACGCCGCGCATGTAGCAGGCGGCCGCAAAGCCAGTCATGTCGCCGACCACACCGCCGCCCAGGGCATAAAGCACCGTTTTGCGGTCGCAGGCTGATTCCAACAACGTGGTGAACACCTGGTTCAGCGACGGCCAGTCCTTGAACTCTTCGCCATCGGGCAGTTCGACCGACAGGACGCGCTTGTGGTGGGCCTGCAGCGCTTGCGTCAGCTTGGCCGTGTACAGCGGCCCCACGGTGGTGTTGGTAACAATCAGGGCCGTGGCCGATTTGGGCAAGCCAGCGTAAGTGGCGGGCTGGCCGAGCAGGCCTTCGCCGATCAGGATGTCGTAGCTGCGGTCACCCAGGTCAATGGCGACGGTGGTGGAAGGCGAGCTGGAGGAGGTCGATGCCATGAGCGCTTGAGGGTCCCAACAAGGGCCCCAAGCCCGCGCAAGAGTGGGTGGAGTTCCCAGCGGTGATGGCCGCGACGCAGGGGGCATCAATCAAAAGAATAGGTGACGAGCCTTACCCCGGCACTGGAGGCAAACGGTTAGGGCTGCTTCGTTCCCAATCTGACCCGGTTGGCCGCGCCCCCATGCGGGGAGGCCCGTCACCGGTGATTGTAATCGAGCCTGATCAACCCTGTGGTTTTCAGCGCAATTGCAGCTCGTCTGCCCCGTAAACCACGTTCAACGGCTCGATCACCACTTGCTTGGGACCCTCTTCGACCCGGCCGGCGATGATCGCGTCAATGCCCAGGCTTTTCGAGATGTCCACCACGCGTTGTGCATCGCCCGCCGCCACGTACAGCGCAAAGCCCGCGCCCATGTTCAGGGTGCCATAAGCCTCTTGATCGTCCAGTTGGCATTCGCGCTGCATGAAGGCCAGCACGGGTGTGACGGTGGGCACCTGGGTGATGCGGTAGGTCAGCTGCTTGGGGTGGCGCAACAGCTTGCGCCAGCCATGGCCGGTGACGTTGGCGCAATAGTGCGGGTTGATGCCCGCCGCGGCCAAGGCCTCGGTCACAGGTGAGTACAGCACCGTGGGGGCCAGCAATGCCTCGCCATAGCTTTCGCCGGTGCCGATGTCGGTCAGGTAACCCTGGGGCAGGCGCTCGGCCAGCTTGCGCGCCAGCGACAGGCCGTTGGCGTGGATGCCGCTGGAGGCCAGCAGCACGATCGCATCACCCGGGCCCATCTTGTCGCCCACTGACAGGCGTGTCTTGGGGCTGATGATGCCGGTGCACGATGCGGCCAGGTCGACCCGGCCATCGGCCACGATGCCGGCCAGCGCAGGGGTTTCGCCACCGCCCCACGCCACGTTGCAGACGTCGCAGGCCTTCTTCCAGCCGGCGACCAGCGCATTGGCGCGCACCTTGTCGCCAAACCAGTCGGAGCCGCCAGCGGCCCAGTAGGCCTGCACCACCAAGGGCGTGGCGCCCACGGTGATCAGGTCGTTCACCGCCATGGCGATGGTGTCCTGCGCGATGCCGTCGTAGTAGCTCTTGCCGGTCAGCTTGGCCATGTCGTCGGCCACCAGGGTCTTGGTGCCCAGGCATTCGACGATGCTGGCCAGGTACATCGGGCCCACATCGACCACGTAGGCCGATTCGCCGCGCGAGGCGCCCACTTCGCTGAAACCATGGCTGGCCAGGTGCGCCCCGGTCTGTGCGGCGGCGCGTTGGGCCGCCACCTTCAGCGGATCAATCAGGTCGTAGTTGACGCCGGCCTGGTCGTAGGTGAGGGGGGTGGACGGGTTTTCAGCAGTCATGGCGCAGCGGGGCAAAGGCAAAAGCGCGATTATCCGGCACTTGCCTGCAGTTGCGGCGTGGCTTTGCTCACTGGCTGATCTTAAGCGCCTCGTCCACCTGGTATTCAAAGTAACGCTGGCCTGAAAAAGCGATGGTCGCCATCAGCACGGTGGCCCCCAACAACAACGCCAGCACCACGCCGATCACCGCCATCCAGCCACTGCCAGGAGCCTCGTCGCCCAGGGCCGGGTTGAAGCGCGCGTGCCATTTCTCATCGGCCATCAGGCCGTAGGCGATGGCTTGCAGCATGGTGTAGGCCACCATGAAGCCCAGCACGGGGATGAGCAGCCAAGCCAACTTGTCGTCTTGCCCCAGTTCTTCAACGCGCTGCATGCCCAGCACGCCCAAAAAAGTGGGAATCGGGTGCAGCCAGCCCCACAAATCGCCAAAACCGTAGAGGTAAAACCGATGCAATCCCAGCGGCCCGCCGATCAGCGCGAGCCAGGTGGCCAGGGTCTTGGACTTGTAATTTTGGGCGTTGGCGGTGGTGTTGCTCATGGGGCGGCGCCATTGAATGCGCACAAAACGAATTGCTCGGACTATAATGCGCGGTTTTCCAGCATGTGTTTTGCCCAGCGGTTTGCCGATGGGTGGGGCGCGTATCTAAATGTGCTGGAACGATCAGGTGTCGGCCCAAGGCAAAAAGCCCCAAGCCGGCCGACAGGTCGCCGGACCCCGAGTGTCTCCCGGGAAAGGCTGCCGCCCAATTCATTTGAAGGACACATCATGGTCGTGATTCGACTTGCTCGCGGTGGCTCCAAGAAGCGCCCCTTTTTCAACATCGTTGCCGCTGAAAAGCGCAACCGCCGTGACGGCCGCTTCCTGGAGCGCGTGGGTTTCTATAACCCCGTGGCTTCCGGTCAAGCCGAATCGCTGCGCGTCGCTTTTGACCGCGTGGAACACTGGGTGAGCCACGGCGCACAAGTGTCGCCCACCGTGGAACGCCTGTTCCGCGAAGCCAAGACCAAGGCCGTTGCGGCTGCTTGAGTCTTGATGGCATGAACGATCGCGTGGCTGCGCCCTCCTTGGGGCTGGACGATGACATCGCCTGGCCCGAGGACGCGGTGGAAGTCGCGCGCATCGGCGAGGCCTGGGGCATCCAGGGCGGATTCAAAGTCCAGCCTTTTTCGGGTGACCCCCAGGCCCTGTTCTGCACCAAACGCTGGTTTTTGCGCCCTGCTGAAGTTCAGCCTGGCGCTGCCGTGCGTCCGGGCGCGCCCCCGGTGGCCCGCCTGAGCGCACCGCGCACCCTGAAGATCAAGAATGCCCGCGAGCAAGGCGACACCATTGTCGTCACCGCCGATGGCATCACAGACCGCAATGGCGCCGAGGCTTTGCGCGGCGCCCGCGTGTTTGTGTCGCGCTCCGCGTTTCCCACGCCGGATTCCGACGAGTTCTACTGGATCGACCTCATGGGCTTGACCGTGGTGAACCGCCAGGACGAAATCCTGGGCACCGTGGCCGACCTGATCGACACCGGCGCGCACAGCGTGCTGCGTTGCGTCGACGAGGCCAACACCGAGCGCCTGATTCCTTTCGTGTCGGCCTACATCGACAGCGTCAGCCTGGCTGACAAGCGCATCGTGGCCGATTGGGGCCTTGACTACTGAACAAGGCGGCACGCTCGTGCGCTTTGACGTCATCACCCTGTTCCCCGAGTTGTTCGCGCCCTTCCAGTCGGTGGGTGTGACGCGCCGCGCGTTTGAAAACAAGTCGGTCGAAGTGCGCCTTTGGCCATTGCGCGATTTCGCGGAAGACACCTACCGGCGCGTGGATGACCGCGCCTATGGCGGCGGCCCCGGCATGGTCATGTTGGTCGAGCCCCTGACCAAGGCTTTGAGCGCCATCCAGGCAGACCAGGCCGCGCAAGGTCTTTCGGTGCCTTTGCCCGTGATTTTGTTCAGTCCAGCCGGCAAGCCCTTGACCCAGGCGCGCGTGCAGTCGCTCGCGCAAAGCCCCGGTGCGGTGCTGCTGTGCGGCCGTTACGAAGGCATCGACCAGCGCTTCATTGATGCCCATGTGGACGAAGAAATCAGCCTGGGCGACTACGTGTTGTCGGGGGGCGAATTGCCTGCCCTGACCTTGATCGACGCCGTGGCGCGTTTGCAGCCCGGTGTGCTGAACGACGCCGCTTCGCACCAGCAAGACAGTTTTTCAGACGGATTGCTGGACTGCCCGCACTACAGCCGCCCCGAGGTGCTGACCGTGGAGGGCGTTGAAATGCCAGTGCCGCCCACCCTGATGTCCGGTCACCATGCCCACATCGCCAAGTGGCGGCGTGAGCAACAATTGGCGATCACGGCCCGCCGAAGGCCCGAATTGATCGAGATTGCCCGCCAGTCTGGCGCGCTCAGCAAAGAAGATGAGCGCTTTCTTAAAACTTTACTGCTATAATCGCGGTCTTTTCCCCGATCCTCTATCTGGCCCGCCACGCTGGCGACTGTGCGCAGACACGATCAATTAGGAGTTATCCATGAATCTGATTCAGCAGCTTGAGCAAGAAGAAATTGCTCGCCTGAACAAGACCATCCCCGTGTTCGCCCCTGGCGACACCGTGGTGGTGAGCGTGAACGTCGTTGAAGGCACCCGCAAGCGCGTGCAAGCTTACGAAGGCGTCGTGATTGCCAAGCGCAACCGCGGCCTGAACAGCAGCTTCATCGTGCGCAAGATCTCCAGTGGCGAAGGCGTGGAACGCACGTTCCAGCTGTACAGCCCCCTGATCGCCACGATCGAAGTCAAGCGCCGCGGCGATGTCCGCCGTGCCAAGCTGTACTACCTGCGTCAACGCAGCGGCAAGTCGGCTCGGATCAAAGAGAAGCTCGCCTAAGCGCAGCAACTCCATCAACCGCCTGTTGCTCACGCCCAGGCGGTTTTTTGCTTTTGACCCCACCTGTCATGGCCCTGCCGTTCGACCCTCAAGCCACCGAAGTGCTCGGATACGACCAGCATCTGCCGGCCGTGGGCGCTGCGAGCTTGACCGCGCACGCCTTGCGCCAGCGCTTCAAGCACCCGCCCGAGTGGACGCCTGATGTCGAGATTGAACGTTGGTTCAACGCCGCCAGCCCCAGGCCGGCGGCGGTGCTCATCCCTTTGGTGATGCGCCCGGAGCCCACCGTGTTGCTGACCCAGCGGTCCATGCACCTGAAGGCGCATGGCGGGCAGATCAGCTTTCCGGGTGGCCGCCATGAGCCCGCCGACATCACGCCTGTGAACACCGCCTTGCGCGAGGCGCATGAAGAAGTCGGCCTGCACCCCGAGCGGGTGGAGGTGCTGGGCAGCCTGCCCACCTACACCACCAACTCCGGCTTTGTGGTGACGCCCGTGGTGGGCCTGCTGCAACCCTGGGATCTGGACGACGAGTTGCTCAAGCTCGAGCGCCAGCCCGGCGAGGTGGACGACATCTTCGAGGTGCCACTGGAGTTCCTGATGAACCCGGCGCACCACCAACGCCGCATGCTCATCGTGGCCGGCGCGCCGCTGGAGTTCCTGGCCATGCCCTGGTCCTCGACCCTGGCCGAAGAACCGTATTTCATCTGGGGCGCCACCGCCGCGATGTTGCGAAATCTGTACCGATTCCTGGCGGCGTGACGCCGTGCCTGGCTTTTTTACATTGGTGCACGGGCGCACCGCTATGATCGACGCATGAGTTTCTTCGCCGTGCTGTTCGCCTTGTTGATCGAGCAGCTCAAGCCCTTGTCGACCCGCAATCCCATTCACCACAGCCTGACGCGCTGGGTGCTCTGGACTGGGCGCAATTTCGACGCGGGCGCGCCTTCGCATTCCAAGGTGGTCTGGGCGATCACGGTGCTGGGCCCAGCCTTGGCGCTGGGCGTGGTGTATGTGCTGCTCAACCGCTACAGCACGGTGCTGGCGCTGGTGTGGGATGTGGCCGTGCTGTACACGACCTTGGGTTTTCGCCAGTTCAGCCACCATTTCACGGCCATCCGCGATGCCCTGGACAACGGCCGCGAGGACCGCGCGCGCGAGTTGCTGGCCGAGTGGCGCCATGTGGACGCCAGTGAGTTGCCCCGCGCCGAGTTGCTGCGCCACGTGATCGAGCATTCGCTGCTGGCGGCGCACCGCCATGTGTTCGGCGTGTTCTTCTGGTTCGTGGCCTTGTCCACGCTGGGCCTGGGCCCGATGGGGGCCGTGCTGTACCGCATGGCCGAGTTCACCAGCCGTTACTGGGCCTACAAGAGCCACGTCACCGGCGCGCCCACGCACGATGGCCTGATGAACCTGTCGCAAAAGCTGTTTGCCTGGCTGGACCATGTGCCCGCCCGCCTGACGGCCTTTGGCTTTGCGGTGGTGGGTAACTTTGAAGAGGCCGTCGAGGCCTGGCGCCGCCATGCGCGGTTGTGGATCAGCAGCAATGAAGGCACGATCCTGGCGGCGGCCTCTGGCGCCGTCGGCGTGCGTCTGGGCGGCAAGGCGCCACCCGCGGCGTCGGCCACCTTGGATGTGAGCCGCACGCTCAGCAGTGGCGATGACCCTGATGCGACGTCCTCGGCGGGCAGCACGCCCGGGGTGCCACCCCAGATGGCCCATTTGCGCAGCGTCGTGGCCTTGATCTGGCGCTCGGTGGTGCTGTGGATGCTGTTGCTGGCGTTGCTGTCCCTGGCCAACCTGATTGGCTGACCAGGGCGTTCAGCCCACCTTGGCGATCGTGCCTTGCGCGGTGGCGCACAGCTTCTCGGTGCCATCTTCCAGCACGCTGAATACATCGCAGCGGCAGGTGGCCGAAGTCTTCCCGGCATAGACCACGGTGGCCCTCGCCACCAGGGCGGTGCCCACGCCGGGGCGCAGGTAGTTGATCTTGTACTCGGCGGTCAGCACGGCGGGGCCCAGGCTGGAGCCTCCGGCAAACGTCAGCGCGTTGTCGGCCAGATAACTGATCACGCCGCCATGCGCGAAGCCGTTTTGCTGGCTCAGTTCATCACGCAGAGGCAGGCGCAACTCCACCCCTTCGGGGCCGTAGCTGATCAGTTCTGTGCCCAGCAAGCGGCTGAAGCCCTGCATGGCCAGCACTTGGCGGCCCATGGACAGCATGTCAATCATGGCGGCCTCAGTCGATCTTGACGTTCATGGTGATGCGGGCGTGGAACACCTTGGTGCCCTGTGTGTCGAAGATGTCAACAGGGACCTCGTGGTCGCCAGGCTGCGTCCAGGCCACCTGGCTGCCATCGGCCACGGCACGCACATCGGTTTTGGCCTTGGCCAAGTACTGCACCCTCATGCCTTTGGGGATCCAGCGGGCGCCAGCAGGAATGGAGGCGTCGGTCATGGTGCCGGCCACCAGTTCGGCCGCGTTGCACAGCGCGATCGCGTGCACGGTGCCCAGGTGGTTGGTGATTTCGCGGCGAAAGGGGACCGTGGCCTCGGCGCGGTTGGGCTGTAGGTCGGTGAACTGCGGGGTGATGGTGCTGAAGTAAGGCGCGAACTGGCAGACGGCGGCAGTGAATTGATCAGCGCCAGCGCTTTTGTAAAGGTCGAGAAGTTGGCTCATGGGGGCTCCGAGAAAAAAGGCATCGATGCAAGCTGTTTGCAGAATAATATTCTGGAATATTATTCGGTGTCAAATGCACTTTTGATGAAAGCCCCGAGAGCCCGCTGATGCCTGCCCTTGTGAACCCCGCCTTGAGCGTGCTGGAGCGCGCCTACCCCGGTGCCCGCGCCCAGTTGAAGCGCCGCATTCTTTTGGGTGCGTTGGCCTGCTTCAATGAGCACGGCATTGAGCCGACCACCATCGACATGCTCAAAGAGCGTTGCGATGCCAGCGTGGGCAACCTGTACCACCACTTTGGCAGCAAGGAGGGGCTGGTGGCGGCCTTGTTCTTCTGCGCCCTGGAGGCGCAAGCGGCCCTGTCAGACGAAGGCTTTGCGCAAGCTGAAACCCTGCGCGAGGGCGTGGCGGCCATGGTCCATGGCTATGTGGATTGGGTGACGGCGCAGCCAGAGTTGGCGCGGTTCATGTTCCAGGCGCGCGCCAGCGTGGCCAAGGGCCCGCATGGACAAGAGTTGCGCCAGCGCAATCGCCTGCGCGGCAAGGCATTGATGGCCTGGTTTGCCCAGCCCGAGCGCCAGGCCGGCCTGCGCGAATGGCCGGCCGAGTTGCTGCCGTCCCTGATCGTGGGCCAGGCCGAGAACTACTGCCGCGCCTGGTTGTCTGGGCGGGTCAAGACCTCGCCGCAACAGTACCGCGAGATGCTGGCCGAGGCGGCTTGGTGTTCAGTCGCCCGCCCCGCAGCCTGAGCAGGATCAGCCCAAGGCGCGGGCCTTGGCCCACCAGTCGCTCAGTGCGTTGACGATGTCCGTCTGGCTGAACGAGCAGCTTTCTTCCGAGAACAGCGCGCTGGATTCAAGCTGGGTCAGGATGCGTTCCAGCACGTCACGGTAGCGCTGCGGCAGCGCGGGCTGGTGCTCCTCGGCGGCGGTGCGCCATCGCTGTACCAGCGCATTCAAGGGCAGGGCGCCTTGCCGAAAGGCATCGAGCGTGGCGGGCAGGGCGTTGAGTTGGTCTGAAGGCATGGCAGGGGGGAATGCTGCTGGTTGATCAAGTCACCAGCGGGTCTGGCTGAGTTCGTCGAACAAGGCGGTGTACAGGCTGATGCGCATGGCGCTGATCTGGCCTTGCTGCACAGCGGCCTGCACGCCGCAGCCCGGCTCTTGCCGGTGAGTGCAGTTGGCGAAGCGGCAATCGGCAGCGTGCTTAGCGATGTCGGGCATCAGGTGGGCCAATTGCACGGGCGTGACATGGTGCAGGCCGAACTCCTGGAAGCCCGGTGAATCGATCACCGCGGCACGTTTGTCGGCGTCGCTGGTGGCTTCACCTTCTACCCAATACCAGGTGGAGTGCGTGGTGGTGTGCTTGCCCGAGTTGAGGGCTTGCGAGATCTCGCCCACCTCGGCGCGCGCATGCGGTGCCAGGGTGTTGATGAGCGTGCTCTTGCCCGCGCCCGAGGGGCCCAGCACCAGCGTGGCCTTGCCGCGCAGTTTGGGCAGGATGATCTCCTTGGCGGCTTCGCCCTGGTGCTTGAGCGACAACTCGATCACGTCGTAGCCCATGGCACGGTAAGGCAGCAGGCGCTCGCGGGCCACGTCGGTGCCTGGCAGGTCGGTTTTGTTCAGCACGATGCAGGGTGTGATGCCGGCCACCTCGGCGGCGATCAACGCGCGGGTGAGTTGCGCTTCACTGAACACGGGCTCGACCGCGATCCACATCAGCAGCAGATCAAGGTTGGCAGCGAAGGATTTGCTGCGCCATTCGTCCTGGCGGTAGAGCAGGTTGCGGCGCTCTTCGATGTTGACGATCACGCCTTCGTTGGCGCCGTCTTGCGTGAGGTGCCAGTTGACGCGGTCACCCACCACGACTTCGCTTTTCTTACCCCGTGGATGGCAGATCAGGCGGCGCCCATCGGGCGTTTCGACGAAGCAGTGGCGGCCGTGCGTGGACACGACCAAGCCGTTTTCAAGCTCGGTGCCTTCGGGGATGTCGTGGCGTTTGTTGGTGGCCGGGGAACGGGTGGAAATGCGTTGATGGGATCGCATGGGCGCTACAGGCTCAGTGCATCAACGCGGGCGGCGCAGATGAAATCGTTCAGGGACAAGCCGGCCACCGAGTGGGTGGACCAGCGAAGGGTGCAGCGGTTGTAGCTCACGGCCAGGTCGGGGTGGTGGTCTTGATCGTGCGCGATCCAGGCCACCGCGTTCACGAAAGCCATGGTGGCGTGGAAGTCCTTGAAGGAGAAGGTGCGGTGCAGCACGCCACCGGCCACGCTGTGGTCGATGGCCCAGTCGGGCACCTGGGTCAGCATCATCTGGCCGCCCCGCTCAGACAAACAGGCGCCCGTGCGGTGTTCGCAGCGCTGCTGGGCCAATGGCAAGGGGGATGGTTTGGGCGCGTTCATCGTCACAGGCCCATGGCCGCCATGCGCTCGGAGGCGGGTGGGTGCGAGTAGTAAAAGCGCACGTAGAGCGGGTCGGGCGTCAGGGTGGACGAGTTGTCTTTGTAGAGCTTGATCAGGGCTTGGCGCAGGTCGCTGGCCTGGGCATGCGCGCACGCATAGGCGTCGGCCTGGAACTCATCGCGGCGCGAGAAGTGGGCGAACACCGGGGCCACGAAGAACATCACCACCGGCACGGCCAGCATGAACAAGAGCAGGGCCAGCGCATCGTTGGGTGCGGTCATGTTGGGCGTGACGCCCAGGCCCTGGTAGAAGAACACTTGGCGCGACAGCCAGCCCAGCAAGGCAAAGCCCAGCAGGCTCATGGCGAACATGCCGATCATGCGTTTGAACACGTGCTTGTGCTTGAAATGGCCGAGCTCGTGGGCGAGCACGGCCTCGATCTCGCCATGGTTGAGGCGGCTGAGCAAGGTGTCGTAAAACACCACGCGCTTGGACGACCCCAGGCCGGTGAAATAGGCATTGGCGTGGGCCGAGCGGCGGCTGCCGTCCATCACGAACAAGCCCTTGGCGGCAAAGCCGCAGCGTGCCATCAGCGATTCGACTTTGCCCTTGAGGGTGTCGTCTTCCAGCGGCGAAAATTTGTTGAACAGCGGGGCGATGAAGATGGGAAAGACGATCATCAGCAGCAAGCTGAAGCCCACCCAGGCGCCCCACGCCCACAACCACCACTGCGGCCCGGCAGCGCCCATCAGCCACAGGATCAGCGCCGCGATGGGGGCGCCCAGCGCCAGGCCCAGCAGCCCTTCCTTGAACTGGTCACCGATCCACATGCGGAAGGTCATGCGGTTGAAGCCATGGCGCTGCTCGATGCGGAAGGTGCTCCAGGCGGCCAGGGGCAGGTCGACCAGGCTGCTGATCACGCCGAAGCTGAGCAGCAAGGCCAGTTGGTAGACCAAGGGGCCATGGCTGGCCGCCAGGGCATCGCGCAAGGCGATGTTGAGGGCATCCAGCCCGCCCAGCAGCGTCCAGCCCACCAGGACCGCGGTGCTGATGGCCGTGCTGACCAAGTCGAAACGCAGTTTGTCGACCGTGTAGTCGGCGGCGCGCTGGTGGTTGTACAGGCCCACGGCCATGTCAAAACCGGCGGGCACCTGGCCACGGTGCTTGACCACGTGCCGGACCTGCCGATTGGCCAGCCACAATTTGGTGATCACGGATGCCACCAGGAAAGCGGCAAAAACCAGAGAGAGGGTGCTTGATTGCATGGCTGCAAGTGTACGAGTTGCCCGACAATCTGCACTCGACCACCCATTGTTTGCCCCTCATGATCGATACGACGCCTACCCCCGCCACCCCGACCCTCGCTTCCAGCGATCAAAACCTGATCTGGATCGATCTGGAGATGACCGGGCTCAAGCCGGACACCGACCGCATCATCGAGATCGCCGTGGTGGTGACGGACCCGAACCTGACGGTGCGCATCGAGGGGCCGGTGTTCGCGGTGCACCAGTCAGACGACATGCTCAATGGCATGGACGCCTGGAACAAGGGCACCCATGGGCGCAGCGGCCTGATCGACCGGGTCAAGGCATCCACGGTGGACGAGGACCAAGCCGTGCAGGCGGTGATCGCTTTTCTGAAGCAATACGTGCCGGCCAACAAGTCACCGATGTGCGGCAATTCGATCTGCCAGGATCGGCGCTTTCTGGCCAATTACATGCCCAAGCTGGAGGCGTTTTTCCACTACCGCAATCTGGACGTGAGCACGCTCAAGGAGCTGGCCAAGCGCTGGAAACCCGGCCTGGCCGAGGGCTTCAAGAAAGCGCAAAAGCACACCGCCCTGGCCGACATCCATGAGTCGATCGACGAGCTGGCGTATTACCGGGAGCATTTCCTGGTGAAATGAAAAACGCCCCGATGACGGGGCGTTTGGGGGAACAGTTCAGAGGCGTGAAGCCGGCGGTTGATCAGCTGCGACGGCGTTTCATCAGGCTGCCCACAGTCAGCAGGCCAGCCAGGGCCAATGCATAGGACTCTGGCTCAGGCACGGCACTGATCGAGGCCACGTCGGTGGCGCTCAAGGCGGTGTTGTAAACGCTGATGCCCTTGAGCACGCCGGGGGTGATTTCGTAGCCGTCGTTGTCATCGGTCAGCACGTAGATGGACTTCAGGGCCGAGCTGAAAGCGGTTTCGCCAGCGGTGTCCAGGAAGCCGAACTGCTCGATGCCGTTGATATAGGCAGTGAAGCTGCCCGACAAGGCCGAGCGCGTCAGGGTCAGATTGAAAGCTTGGCCGGGGCTCAACACGGCGGCAGTGCCGAGCACGTCCGCGTGGGTTGGGCTGCCAGCGTGAGAGAACGCCAGGGCGCCGTCGTTGATGTAGACGCCGGCATCGCTGGTCAGGCCAGCAAAGTCCAACAGCTTGCGGGTGTAGTCAGTGCGCGCCACGCTGGCGAAGCTCAGGTTGAGCGTGTATTCGCTGCCGGAAGCCAGCACATCGGCCAGGCTGACAGACGAGGCGCCCCAGCTGCCGTAGTAAGTGTGCAGGCCGTCGGCTTGCACATCGGCATCGGTGAAGGTCAGGCCAGGATTGGCGGCTGCATTGAAGGGGGTGGTGAACAGAACCGAGTAATCGGCGGTGGGGGCAGCTTGGGCCGACGTGACGGCGGCAAGGGCCAGCAAGCTGGTGGCGGCGATGCGGTACAACATGAACTACTCCTGGGTGGTGTTTTGAACACCATTGACTTCTGAACTGATACGGATTGTTGCAGTGCAAGGCCGCCAACGGGAAAAATCTGACCCCTTGGCTAAGGGGGATCAGGTCACTTCAGCGCCAAGGCCAGGCTTTTTGGGCGCTTTCGAGCCATTTTTCGAGGGTGGTTTCGGACACATCCAGGCCAAGCACTGCCCCAGCCTTCTGAATATCGGTCAAGGCCTGTTCAGGCTGGAGTGCCTTGGCGCCGTGCTGTTTTGACAGCTTTTCACCATGCGGATCCAGCACCAGCGGTGTGTGCAGGTAGGTGGGGCTGGGCACGCCCAGGCATTGCTGCAGCCATTGCTGACGTGGTGTGTTGTCGGCCAGATCTTCGCCCCGAACGATGTGGGTGATGCCTTGGTCGGCGTCGTCCACCACCACCGCCAGTTGGTAGGCCCACAAGCCATCGGCGCGGCGGATCACGAAATCGCCCACGGTGGTGTCGAGTGCCTGCGTCTGGGGCCCAAGCCGGCGGTCGTGCCAAGCCCACTGCGCTGCGGGGCCTTGCGGCACCTTCAGGCGCCAGGCCCGCGGTGCACGTCCGCGCAGCCCGCCGTTTTCAGGCCGGCAGGTGCCGGGGTAGACCAGCTCGCCGTGGCGGGGCTTGGCCAAGCCCAATGCCGCATTGGCCTGTGCGATGTCAGCGCGGGTGCAGGCGCAGGGGTAGGCCAGGTCGCGGGCCACCAGGGTGTCGAGGGCGGCTTGGTAAAGGTGGCCACGCTGGCTTTGGTAGAGGGGCGGCTCATCGGGCGCCAGGCCCAAGGCGGCCAGTTGAGCCAGGATGACCTGGTCGGCGCCCGGCACACAGCGCGGCGTGTCCACGTCTTCAATGCGCACCAACCAGTGTCCACCATGGGCGCGGGCGTCGAGCCAACTGGCCAGCGCCGCCACCAGCGAGCCGGCGTGCAAGGGGCCTGTCGGAGAAGGTGCGAAACGGCCGATGCAGGCGCTCGGCGCAGCGACGGTCACAGCAGCATGTCTCCGTGCAATGACAGCAGCGCAGTGCGCGTGGCGGGCCGGCTGAGTTGCTTCAGCCACCAGTCCATGGCGTGGCCGGGCCGGGTCGACTGCTGCCGCCACGCGTAGTAGGTAGCGTTCAGTCGCTTTGGCTGGTCGACGGTTTTGAGGATCAATCGACCCGCTTCGATGTGAGGCCGCACGATGGGTTCGGGCAAGAAGCCGCAGCCCAGTCCGCGCAGCAGGGCCTGCAGCTTGCCCGACATGGAGGGCAAGGTCAGCACATCCTGGCCAGGCTGGATGCCCACGGTGAGGGGCTGCAAATCGCGGGCGGTGTCTGCCACGGCAATGATGCGGTGCAGGGCCAGGGTGCTGGCCGGCAAGGGCTCGGGCTCTTGCGCCAGCGGGTGGTGCGGGGCCACGGTGAGCACGAACTCGAGCTCACCCAGTGGCTCAATGCGGATGCTGGACGACGATTGCCGATCGCCCGGCACCCCAATGGCCATGTCGGCTTGGCCCGACACCAGCGCTTCCCAGGTGCCGTTGAGCACTTCATTGCGCAGCTTCAACCGGGTGGGCGGATTGAGGGCATAGAAGGCTTCGATCAAGTCGAACATGGCACTGGGTGCTACGGCGTTGTCGATGGCGATCGTCAACTGCGTTTCCCAGCCCGAGGCCACGCGCTGCACGCGGTTGGCGACGGCGTCCATCTGCTGCAGCAGGAGCCGCCCTTCGTGCAGCAGCTCTTCGCCGGCGGCGGTGAGCTTGGCCTGGCGCGAACGCCGGTCAAACAGCAGCACGTCCAGGGATTCTTCGAGCTGGCGCACGCTGTAGGTCAATGCCGAAGGCACCTTGCCCAACTCACGCGCCGCCGCCGCGAAGCTGCCGGTGCGCTCGATGGCATCCATCATCAACAGCGCATCGGGGGTGAGGGCTTGGCGGCGTTCGGACATGGGGAAAGCCGGGAAGGCTGAGGAGACCTCAGCGCTGCTGAACTTCCAGCGAGTAGGCCGCGTGCTCGTCAACGCCGACGGTTTCCACCAGCCAGGGCAGGGCCTCGGCCAGGGTGTCGTACAGGGTGTGCGGCGGGTTGATGACGAACATGCCGCTGCCATGCAGGCCCAGGCCGTCTTTCGAGGCGCCCTTGACGCGCAGTGTGGCGTGCAACCAATCGACCGACAACTCGGCCGCCGCACGTTTGAGCTGCGCCGGCAACTGGTTGGATTCGCGCCGGGCCACCTCGGGGTACCAGATGGCGTAAACGCCTGTGGAAAAGCGCGGCACGTTGTCTTTCAAGGCCTGCACCACGCGGCGGTAGTCTTCCTTGATCTCGTAGGACGGGTCCATGTGGACCAGCGCGCGCTTTGGCGGCGGGGGAACGCAGCCCTTGAGGCCGCCAAAGCCATCGGCCGCCTGCACGCTCACGCCGCGCTTGACGGACGAGAAGTGGTTTTGCAGGTTCTTGATTTCGTTGGGGTGGAGTTCGAAAAGGCGCAGGTGGTCGCCTTCGCGCAGCATTTGCGCGGCGATCTGCGGTGAGCCCGGGTACCAGTCCAGGCGGTCGCCCGTGTTGGTGGCGCGGATCTGCTCGAGCAACTCGGCCACGCCTTTGGGCAGGGCCGGGTCGTTGCGCTCTTTCCAGACCTTGACGATGCCATCAAGCGCTTCACCGCTTTTGGCCGCGTAGGTGCTGGTCAGGTCGTAGACCCCGCCACCGGCGTGGGTGTCGATGACCCAGAAAGGTTTGTCTTTGAGCAGCAGGTGCGAAAGCAGCTGCACCAAAACCATGTGCTTGAGCACATCGGCGTGGTTGCCCGCGTGGAAGCCGTGTCGATAACTGAACATGCGCCAAGGGTAGCGGCTTTTCGCCAAATTCCCGGCATGATCCGACGATTCGCTTTGATGAAAAATCTGCATTAACTGGATGACCATGACCAACGCCACCGCTCCCGTCCGCCTGCTGGTGATTGCCGGCAGTGCCCGCAAAGGCTCCTACAACCGCCAACTGGCCGATCTGGCCGAACGCAAGGCGCAGGCCCTGGGGGCCGAGACGACCTCGGTTGATCTGGCGGCGCTTGATCTGCCGATCTTCCATGCCGATTGGGATGCCCTGCACGGCGTGCCGCCTGGCGCCTTGAAGCTGCGCGAGCTGTTTGCCTCGCACGATGGACTGCTGCTGGCCTGCCCCGAGTACAACGCCTTGCCCACGCCCTTGCTGATCAACAGTTTCGATTGGCTGTCGACCGTGCCGGAGGGCGAAGGCCACCCGGGGGGCGCGGCCACCACGGTCAGCAAACCGGTGGGTTTGTTGGCAGCGTCGCCGGGCGCGCTGGGCGGCATCCGTGCCTTGCCCATCGTGCGTACTTTCTTGAGCACCAATTTTGCGATGGTGGTGGTGCCCGAGCAATTGGGCATTTCGCAAGCCGACCAGGCCTTCGACGAAGCCGGTGCCTTCAAGGGCGCGGGTTACGACAAGATCCTGAACAAGGTAGTGGCGTCGGTGATCCAGCAGGCCCGCTGGCGCGCCACCGCCTGAGTGGCTTACTTGCCAGTGGCCGTGCTACTGGCCTGGGCCAGAAACGGCAGCGCCGCCTTCAGGGTTTGCTGAGCATCTTCTTCCTGGGGGATGTGGCCCAGCTCAGGAAAAGTGACCAGTGTGCAATGGGGGATCTCCTGGCAGAACTGCGGCCCGTTCGCGGGCGACACCATGCCGTCCTTCATCCCCCACAACACCAGCGTGGGCTGCTGCACGCGCCGGATCATGTGCGAGCTGGCGCCCCACTGGGCCTGGTCCATGCGCTGGAAAAGGGCGCGCCGGTTGCCCACGCGCAGGGTCAGCTCAAAGTAGCGCTGCACGCGCTCAGGCGTGACTTTGCTGGGATCACCAAACACGCTGCGCACGCTGGACTCGACCACGGCCCGCGGCAAGATGCGTTCGGCGATCCAGCGCCAACTGCGCGCGCTGGCGATCTGGAAACCAATCGGCATGGAGAGCGCCGATTGCGCGTAGCCATCTGAATCGATCAGGACCAGCTTGCGCACACGCTCGGGCGCCAGGATGGCGGTTTGCCAGGCGACCTCGCCACCCAAGGCATTGCCCACCAGCATCACCCGCTTGACGCCGAGCGAATCCAGCAGCCGCAGCACGAAGCGCGTGTACGCATCAATGTGGTATTCGCCTTGCGGGCTGGGCCCCGTGAGGCCAAAGCCCGGCAAGTCGACAGAGATGACCCGCCTCGTTTTCTGCAACTCTTGTTGCCAGCCTTCCCAGCTGTGCAGGCTGGAGGCCATGCCGTGCAAGAGCACGATGGGCACGGGATCGGTGCGCGGGCCCGTGTCGCGGATGTGTGCCTGCATGCCATCCAGTTCGACAAACGTGGACGGCTCTTTGGCCCATTTGGCCACCAGCGGGCCGATCTGCCGATCGGGCTCCCAGGACACGCCCACGGCGATCGCCAGGCCAAGGCCCAGCAAAACGCAGGTCCACCAAACGCGGTTGAGCCAGGTCATTCAGTGATCAACTGGTGGCACGCACCGGCTGGCGGGGCTTGTTCATGCGCGCCACATGGCGGATCACCAGTCTTTGGTAGCTCGCGCCCAGCAGCCGCACCAGCTTGTCCAGGAACTTGGCGTCAGGGCCGACCAGCACGCGGCGCTGGTTTTTCTCAACAGCGGCCAGGATCTGCAAAGCCGCCGACTGCGCGGTGGTGGTGTTGATCATCTTGTTGGCCCGCCGCTTTTGCTGCTCGGCGCTCACACCGGTGATTTTCTCCATCGCTGGGTCAACCTTGCCGGCCATGGCGATGTTGGTGGCGATGCCGCCAGGGTGCACGCAGGTGGCGCTCACGCCCGCGCCTTCCATTTCAAGCTCCATGCGCAGGCATTCGGTGTAGCCGCGCACGGCGAACTTGCTGGCGTTGTAGGTGCCCTGGCTGGGGATGGACATCAGGCCGAACAGGCTGGAGGTGTTGATGACGTGGCCATCACCCGAGGCCTTCAGGTGGGGCAGGAAGGCCTGCGTGCCGTGCACCACGCCCCAGAAGTTAATGCCCATGATCCATTCGAAGTCGCTGATCTTGCAGGACTCGACCGGCACCGTCAGGGAGACGCCCGCGTTGTTGAAGATCAGGTTGACGCGGCCGTGGTCCTTGGCGACCTGGTCGGCCCACGCGAACACATCGTCGCGGTTGGCCACGTCCAGCTTGGCGATGGTGACCTTGACGCCATGCGCCCCCGCCAGTTCAGCCGTCTTGGCCAGCTCGGTGGCGTTGACATCGCTCAGCGCCAGGTGGCAGCCGCGGCTGGCCAACTCAACCGCCAAGGTGCGGCCCATGCCCGAGGCAGCGCCAGTGATGGCGGCAACTTTGTTCTTGAATGATTTCATGGCGATCAGGCTCCGGTCGTGACGCGGGTGATGAACTGGCTGGATTCTTTCAGACTCTGGCGCCCTTCCGGCAGCATCACCATGGTGGGCCAGACGTGGGGCATCTTCGCCTTCAGGTGGATCTCGCTTTGCACGCCTTGCTGCAAGGCGCGTTCGTGCAGGCGGGTTGAGTCGGACAGCAAGATCTCGTGCTTGCTGGCGTGGATCATCAGCGGCGGCAAGCCCTTCAAGTCGGCGAACAAGGGCGAGGCCAGCGGGTGCGTGGCCGATTGGCCGGCCAGGTAAAAGGTGGCGGCCTGGGGCAATGATTCAGGGTTGAACATCACGTCGGCATCGGCCAATGTCTTCATGGTTTCACCAGAGCACGACAGGTCGGTCCAGGGCGAGAACAGCAAGGCACCGGCGGGCATGGGCAGGCCTTGGTCGCGCGAGGCCACCAGGCAGGCCAGGGCCAGGCCACCACCGGCTGAATCGCCGGCGAACACCACGCTCTTGGGCGAGATGCCCTGGCTCAACAACTCTTTCCACCAGGCCACCGCATCGTCAACGGCGGCGGGGAAGATGTTCTCGGGGGCCATGCGGTAATCGACCGACAGCACGCGGGCTTTGGCCGATTTGGCCAGGTAGGCGCACACAGGGCGGTGCGTGTCCAGCCCGCAAAAGAAATAGCCGCCGCCATGGAAGTACAGCACCGTGCGCTGCGGGTTGGCCACGCTCAGCCATTCGGCTGCGCACAGGCCGGACGCGCCTTTGGCGGCCACGGGCGTGTGCTTGATCTCGGCGGGCGGCGCCGGGTAGCGCTTGGCCGCCTTGGTGATCATGTGGCGGACTTTGGGAACATCGATCGGGCCGCGGCCCTTGCTCTTGAACTGCCAACGTAAAACCAGGTTGGCGATGACGACTTGAATGCTCATGCTTTGTCCGCGGTGTATTTCGAAAGATTGAAGTGGCGCGTCTTCAAACGGTACGCAAATGTAAAGCCTGGCCACAGCAAGGAGTTGCGGCCTTTGTCATCGACATACCAGCTCTTGCAACCCGAGTTCCACACCGTTTGCTGCAACTCGTTTTGCACCTTGTCGATGAACTGCGCCTGCGCTTCGGGCTTGACGTCCAGCGCCTTGATGCGGTGCTCTTTCATGGCCTTGATCGCGTTGACGATGTAGTGCGCCTGCGATTCGATCATGAAGACCATGGAGTTGTGGCCCAGGCCGGTGTTGGGGCCCATCAGCATGAAGAAATTGGGGAAGCCCGACACGGCCACACCCAGGTAGGCTTCGGGCCCTTGCTTCCACACATCGGCCAGATCAATGCCGCCTTTGCCGAACACGGTGTTGTGGGGGATCGGGTCTTGCACCTTGAAGCCCGTGCCCAGGATGATGGCGTCGACCGGGCGCTCCACCCCGTCGGTGGTGACCACGCCGCGTGGCGTCACTTCCTGGATGCCTTCGGTGATGACATCGACATTGGTGCGGGCCAGGGCGGGGTAGTAGTCGTTCGAAATCAGCAGGCGCTTGCAGCCCGGCGTGTAGTCGGGCGTGAGCTTGGCTTGCAGCACCGGGTCCTTGATGGCCTGGCGGATCTTGTGCTTGGCCACCTTGGCCACCAGGTTCATCCACTCTGGCTTGAACTTGAAGGCCAGGAAGCGCAGCTCCATCGTCCAGTACAGCTTGGTGCGCGCCCAGCGCTGGCGCCAGGGGTTGGCGCTGAAGTCGGCCTGCTCGCGCTGCGACAGGGGGCGGTCATCCTTGGGCACGACCCAGGGCGGGGTGCGCTGGAAGTAATACAGGTGATCGACTTTGGGTGCGATCTTGGGCACGAACTGGATGGCGCTGGCGCCACTGCCGATCACGGCCACGCGCTTGCCGACCAGGTCGTAGTCGTGGTCCCAGGTGGCGGAGTGGAAGGTGGCGCCCTTGAACTTGTCCAGGCCTTTGATGTTGGGCGTGGCAGGGTTGCTCAGGCCCCCCATGCCCGAGACCAGGACCTCGGCTTCGAAGGTGCGGCCGTCGTCGGACTGGACCACCCACAGCTTGCGGGCATCGTCAAAGCGCGCGCTCATCAGGTTGGCGTTGAAGCGGATGTGCTTGAGCAGGTCGTACTTGGTGGCCACGCCCTTGAGGTAGGCGTAGATCTCGGGTTGGGGCGCGTACATGCGCGACCAGTTCGGGTTGGGTTCGAACGAGAACGAATAAAGGTGCGAGGGCACGTCGCAAGCGCAGCCGGGGTAGGTGTTGTCACGCCAGGTGCCGCCCACATCGTCCGCGCGCTCCAGCAGCACGAAATCGTCTTCACCCATTTCGCGCAATTTCACGCCCATGCACAGGCCTGAAAAACCGGTGCCGATGACCAGGATCTTGTGCCGCTGCACGACGGCAGCTTGGGCATCGGCGCTGGGCTTGTACGCCAGGTTGGAATTGGGGTTCATGCGACTTCTCAAATCCGTTTTTGTGACAAAGAATCATGTCAGATTAACTTTGACAATGATCCATGTCAATATAGTGATCCCTATGGACGGACTAATTTCTGACAGCAACCCTCCGAACAAGCGCCGCTATGGTGGTGTCTTGCCCGAGGACCGCCAGCGACAGCGGCGGGTCAAGCTCATCGACGGCGCCATCGAGGTGTTCGGCACGAAGGGCTTCCATGCCGCGACCGTGCGCGAAGTGTGCGTGGCCGCCCACCTGACGGAGCGCTACTTCTACGAGTCCTTCAAGACGCTGCCGCAGTTGTTCATCGCCGTGTACGCGCATTTGCGCGAAGAGCTGATGGCCAAGACCCTGGCCGTGATGGCTTCGGCCGAGAAAACGCCTCTGGGCTTATTGGAGCCTGCCATCCGCGTGTTCCTGGAGTTCATCCGCGACGACCCCCGCCGGGGCCGGATCATGCTGGTCGATTCACTGAGCATTGACAACGAAGTGGCGGCTTTCAGCGGCGCCACGGCGCGCGATTACTCTGAACTGCTCAAGCTGCACCTGGGGCGCATGATCCCCGCCAACGACCTGCCCGAGCTCAGCCTCGACCTGCTGGCCGAGGGCATGATCGGCATGAACGTGCTGCTGGCGGCGCGCTGGATGCAGGATGGGTTTGCGGAGCCGATCGACAAGGTGGTCAGAACGAACCTGCTGCCGTACCAGGGGTTGATGTCGCTCTTGGACAAGCGCTGAGGTCAGCGTTCCGTGGGCGTCAAGTCCGCGCCCAGCGCCTCGCGCTCATCGAACACAAAGCATGTGCCCTGATAGTGCTGGCCCCCGGCCAACTCAAAGTACTTCAGGATGCCGCCGTCCAGCTGGTAGACATGGTCCACGCCAGCTTCGGCCATGAACAGCGCGGCCTTCTCACAGCGTATGCCGCCCGTGCAGAAGCTCACCACCGTCTTGCCCTGGAATTCTTCCTTGTGGGCCAGCACCTGCTCTGGGAACTCGCTGAACTTGCCCAGGCGCCAGTCGATCGCGCCCTCAAACGTGCCGAAGTCCACTTCGAAGCCATTGCGCGTGTCCAGCGTGACCACCTCGCGGCCCTCGTCGTCGTGGCCCTGGTCCAGCCAGCGTTTCAAGGTGGGGGCGTCCACCGCTGGCGCGCGGCCTTCGGACCCTTCCACGTCCGGCCGGATGGTCGGGTGGTTCATGCGGATGATCTCGTTCTTGACCTTGACCATCAGCTTCTTGAACGGCGGGGCGTCCGACCAGCTTTCCTTGGGCGTGATGCGCGCAAACCGCGGATCAGACTGAAGCTCGCTCACCCAGGCTCTCACCGCTTCTGCCGGCCCGGCCAGGAAAAGATTGATGCCTTCTTCAGCGATCAGCACCGTTCCCTTGAGGTCCAGCGTCAGGGCGCGCTCGTGGAGACGCTCCCGCAGCGCGGCCGTGTCGTCGAGGGTCACAAATTGGTAGGCGGAGATGTTCAGGACGGCTTGCTGCATGGGCGCTATTGTAGAAAGCCTGTCCCCCGGCTGGTCAGGCGGCCAGGAGTTGCGCGCTCTCTCCGGCTTTTTCGCTCAGGCCGTGGCGGCGCATCAGCCTGGCGCGCTTGGCGGGCAGAAAGTTGATGCGGCTTGCATCTCCGCCAGTGGCCTTGATGAGCAAGGGGTCCATGACGGCATACCAAAGCGGCGGCACATAGGCCACCAGGAACATGCCGAAGTAGCCGGAGGGCAGGGTGGGCAGGTCGGGAAAATCGCGCAGCGACTGGTAACTGCGCGTGGGGTTGGCGTGGTGGTCAGAGTGGCGCTGCAACTGGAAGACCACCAGGTTGGACATCAGGTGGTTGCTGTTCCAGGAGTGGTGCGGCTGGCAGGGCTCGTACCGGCCATTGGGCAGCCTCTGGCGCAGCAGGCCGTAATGCTCGATGTAGTTGGCCGAGGTCAGCTGGAAGGCGCCCCACAGCGCCACGATGGCCAGCACCGGCACCACGGGCGCGCCCAGCAGTGCAATCAGGCCGCCATATAGGCCGATCGTCAGCAGGCCAGCTTGCACGATCTCGTTGTCCAGGCTCCAGGCTGATTTGCCTTTGCGTTCCAGGCGCTCGGATTCCAGGTCCCAGGCGCGGAAGTAGGCACCGGGGATTTCGCGGAACACAAAGCGGTAGATGCTCTCACCCATCTTGGACGAGGCTGGATCTTCCGGCGTGGACACATGGCGGTGGTGGCCGCGGTTGTGTTCGATCGAGAAGTGTCCGTAAGCGCACAGCGCAGAGTTGAACAAGGCGACCTTGCGGCCCAGCCAGTCCTTTTTGTGGCCCAGCTCGTGGCTGAGGGTCAGGCTCGCGCCCTGCATCGAGCCGGTGAACATGGCCGTGGCCAGCCAGGCATACCAGGGCAGTTCATGGGTGGCCAGGAACACGATGTTGAGCAGCGTGGTGCCCCAGAGCACTGGCACCACCGCGTAGGTGATCCAGCGGTAATAGCGGTCGGCCTCCAGCCGGGGCACGGCAGCCTCGGGCGGATTGCTCTTGTCCTCATAAAAGATCGCATCCAACAATGGGATGCCCCCATAGACCAGGATCGGGCCCGCGAAAAACCACAGTGCATGGGTGTGGCCCAGCAGGTAGGCGACCGGCCCGATCAAGGCCGTGAGCGGAAACAGCACGGACAGCAGCCACAGGGCCTTTTTGCGGTCGCGGTAATGACTGGGGTCGGCGGGGTTGATCGGCAGGGCGTGCGGCATGGCTTGGTCTCCTCAAGGCTTCGGTTGATGAGACTGTGCGTTTTTCTCTAGAGACGCGACACCGCCTGAGCTGGCAGAATTTCGTCATTTGGTGACACTTGCGTCGGATGAAGGAGTGGCGATGTCCGAACACACGCCCGCAGATTGGTTGAAGCCGGCGGTGCACCCTGTCTATGCGCGCTTGATCTGCGCGGAGTTGCGCCGCCAGGGCTTCACCGAGGCCGAGATCCTGCGGGGCACCCGCCTGGACTGGGCCACCCTGCACGAAGGCAATCTGTTCATGAGCTTCGAGCACACGCGCCGCCTGATCGTGCGGGCGCAGGCCTTGGCCGGGGGGCCCTGGCTTGGCCTGTCGGTTGGCGACAGCACCCAGGTGTCGGCACATGGGGCGCTGGGTTACGCGGGCATGGCCGCCAGCAATGTGGCGCAGGTGCTGGGCCTTTTGCAGCGCTTTCTCGAAATGCGCCAGCGCGTGGCGCGCTTCGATGTGGACACCACCCATGGGCTGACCTTGACGATGACTGAGCTGCTGTCGTCCCCGGAGGTGCGTGAGTATCTGATGGGCCACCTTGCTGCTGGGGTAACGCGGGTGCTGGAGACGGTGACCGGCCAGGATGTCCGGGCCCAGGTGACCGTGCACTGGCCCTTTGCCGAGCCGGCGGGGGCGGAGCACTACCGCCGTTTTTTCCCGCACAGCGAGTTCGGGTCCGCGCAGTTGCGCATAGACCTGCCACCGCAGTTATTGCAATGCCCAGGCTTGGCCTCGGATCCCGAGGCCTATCGCACGGCACTGCGCGACTGCGAGCGTCAACTGGCGCAGCAGCAATTGGGCACGGTGGCCTCGCGGGTGCAAGAACGCCTGCTGGATGCGCAGGGCCAGTACCCGAGCTTGGTCGAGATGGCCGAGCTGGAGCACATGTCGTCGCGCACGCTGATTCGTCACCTGCGGGACGAGGGCATGACCTACCAGCGACTCCTGGACAGCGTGCGCGAAGAGCTGGCTTGCTGGCAACTGGTGCACACCACGCACAGCATCGAGGCCATCGCCGACAGCCTGGGCTACCAGGACCCCTCGAACTTTAGCCGCACCTTCAGACGCTGGGTGGGGATGACACCCAAGGCCTTCCGCGACGCCCGGGTCGAAGCACTCAGCACGGATTAAAGGACAGCGGATGGCGGGCGATCTCTACAATCGCCCCATGCCTTTCATTCACCTGCGCACCCACACCGAGTTTTCCGTCGTCGATGGCACCCTTCGCATCGACGACCTGGTGGCTGCCGCCAAAGACGACCGCCAGCCCGCCCTGGCCATCACCGACCTGAGCAACCTGTTTGGCGCGGTGAAGTTTTATTCCGCTGCGCGAAAAAAAGGCGTGCAACCCATCATCGGGGCTGACATCTGGCTGGAGGCCGACGAGCCCCAGCGGCCTGCGTCGCGTTTGCTGCTGCTCATTCAAAACAGCCAGGGTTACCTGCATTTGAGCGAACTGCTGGGCGATGCCTGGACGGCACCAGGCCAGCGCACGCATGCCACGGTTAGCTGGGCCAACCTGCAGGCCAAGGCGGCTGGTTTGATCGCCTTGTCGGGCGCCGAAATGGGTGTCATCGGCCAAGCCCTCACGCAAGGCGATCTGGCGCGCGCCGAGGCCCTGGCCCAACGCCTGGGCGGCATCTTTGAAGGGCGCTTCTACATCGAGCTGCAGCGCTCGGGGCATGGCACCAACGAAACCTACATCCGCGCGGCCGTGCCCTTGGCATCGCGCCTGGGGCTGCCGGTGGTGGCCACGCACCCGGTTCAGTTCTTGACGCCCGATGATTTCGAGGCCCACGAAGCGCGCGTTTGCATCGCCGAGGGCGAAACCCTGGGCAACCCGCGGCGCAACAAGAAATTCACGCGTGAGCAGTACTTCAAGACGCAGGCGCAGATGGAGGCCCTGTTCGCCGACATCCCCACCGCCGTGGCCAACACCGCGGCCATTGCGCGCCGCTGCGGGCTGACCTTGATCCTGGGCAAGCCGCAGCTGCCAGACTTCCCTACGCCCATCCTGGAAGAGGGGCCGGACAAGGGCAAGCCCATGCCCATGTCAGACTACTTCCGCGTGCTGTCCTTCGAGGGCCTGGAAGAGCGGCTGCTGCACTTGTACCCCGATCAAGCGGTGCGTGATGGCAAGCGGCCTGAATACGTGGCGCGGCTTGAGTTCGAGATCAACACGATCCTGAAGATGGGCTTCCCAGGCTACTTCCTGATCGTGGCCGACTTCATCAACTGGGCCAAGAACAACGGCTGCCCCGTGGGCCCGGGCCGGGGTTCGGGCGCCGGTTCCTTGGTGGCCTACGCGCTGAAGATCACTGACCTTGACCCGCTGCAATACAACCTGTTGTTCGAGCGCTTTCTGAACCCCGAACGCGTCTCGATGCCCGACTTCGACATCGACTTCTGCCAGGGCAACCGCGACCGCGTCATCGACTACGTCAAGGACAAATACGGCCGCGAAGCGGTCTCACAGATCGCGACCTTCGGCACCATGGCCGCCAAGGCTGCACTGCGCGACGTGGGCCGCGTGCTGGGCATGGGCTATGGCCATGTCGACAGCATCGCCAAGCTGATCCCCGCGCCGCCGGGCAAGAGCGTGACCCTGGCCAAGGTGCCCGCCAACCCCGACCCCGGCATCATCTACGCCCGCAAGGAAGCGCCCGAGCTGGAGCAGCGCGAAGCCGCCGAAGAAGAAGTGGCCGAGCTGCTGACCCTGGCCATGCGCGTTGAAGGCATGGTGCGCAACATCGGCATGCACGCCGGGGGCGTGCTCATCGCGCCGGGCAAGATCACCGACTTTTGCCCGCTGTACATGCAGCCCGGCAGCGACAGCGCGGTCAGCCAGTACGACAAGGACGACGTCGAAGCCATCGGCCTGGTGAAGTTCGACTTCCTGGGCTTGGCCACGCTGACCATCCTGGAGACCGCCAAAGACTTCATCATCGCGCGGCACCCCGACCAGAAGGGCTTCGACTTCGCCAAGATCAAGCTGGACGACGCGGCCACCTACCGGCTGTTGTCCGAAGGCAAGACCGTGGCCGTGTTCCAGCTTGAATCACGCGGCATGCAAGGCATGTTGCGCGACGCCAAGCCCAGCGTCTTCGAGGACATCATCGCGCTGGTGTCGCTGTACCGGCCAGGCCCCATGGACCTGATTCCCAGCTTCTGCGCGCGCAAGCACGGCCGCGAGCCGGTGGAATACCTGCACCCCTTGATGGGCGAGGTGCTGCAAGAGACCTACGGCATCATGGTCTATCAGGAGCAGGTGATGCAGGTGGCCCAACGCGTGGGGGGCTACTCGCTGGGCGGTGCCGACATGCTGCGCCGCGCCATGGGCAAGAAGAAGGCCGAAGAGATGGCGCAGCACCGCGTCACCTTCGCCGAGGGCGCCGCCAAGAACGACATCCCGCCGGCCAAGGCCAACGAGATCTTCGACCTGATGGAGAAGTTCGCGGGCTACGGCTTCAACAAGTCGCACGCGGCCGCGTATGCCTTGCTGGCGTACCACACGGCCTGGCTGAAGGTGCACTACACGGCCGAGTTCTTCGCGGGGAATATGAGCGTGTCGAGTGACGACACGGACAAGCTCAAGATCTTCCACGACGACGCCACGCAGAACTTTGGCATCACCTTCACGCCGCCCAACGTCAACGCGGGCGCCTGGAAGTTCGAGCCCATCGACAACAAGACGATCTGCTACGCGCTGGGTGCGATCAAGGGCACGGGCCAGGGCGCCATTGAGGCCATCGTGGCCTGCCGCAACGAGGGCGGACCCTTCAAGAGCTTCTTCGATTTCTGCGCCCGCGTGGACCGCTCGCGCGTCAACAAGCGCGTGGTCGAGGCCCTGATCAAGGCCGGTGCCTTCGATGTGCTGGAGCCGCGCCGCGCCAGCCTGCTGGCCAGCGTGGCCCTGGCCTTCGACTACGCCGACACGCAACTCGCCAACGCCGACCAGGGCGGCCTGTTCGACTTTGGCGATTCGCATGCCGCGTCGACCAATGAGCCCGACCTGGTGCCCACCGAGCCCTGGGGCCTGAAAGAACAGCTCACGCTCGAGAAAACCGCCATCGGCTTCTACCTGTCGGGCCACTTGTTCGACGAGGCCGAGGCCGAGGTGCGGCGCTTTGCCAAACAGCGCATCGCCGATCTGCAAGACAGCCGCGAAGTGCAATTGGTGACCGGCATCATCAGCGAGCTGCGTGTGATCAATGGCACGCGCGGCCGCGTCGGTTTGTTCAAGCTGGACGACAAGAGCGAAAGCATTGAGGCCGTGGCCAACCAGGACACGCTGGACGCCAACAAGGAACTGCTCAAGGAGGATGAACTGGTGATCATCCAGGGCAAGGTGCAAACCGATCGGTTCTCGGGCGGCCTGCGCCTGAACGTGCAACAGGTGTGGAGCTTGGCGGCGGCCCGTTGCCGTTTCGCACGCTTTGTGCGCGTCACCGCGAAGAACCAGCATTTGCCGGTGGCCGATGTGTTGCGCGAGTTCCCCGCGCGGCGCGTGCCTTCTCCGCAGCCCGATCAACCCGAGACCATCCAGGGCTTGCCGATCCGCGTGGTGGTTGAGCGCCAGGGTGCCGAGCTGTCGGCCCGCGGCGAGCTCGACCTGGGCGAATCAGCGCGCATCTACCCCAGCGATCAGGCCCTGGCCCGTTTCAAGGAACTGATGCCGCTGGGCCAGCCCCAGATCGTGTACGGCGAGGGCTGACCGCCCGTCGCTGTCAAATTCAATCAATCCCAGCGGTGGTGCCAGCGGCGAGGCTCGCCATGCCAATCTCGGGCGGACGCGCCGCCATAGCCTGTCACGCCAGGCTGATAGTAGGTCGCAGGGCCCACGTCGGAGTCGTCCACCATCTGTTGAGGGGCCATCACCATGGGGCCTGCTGAGCCCACTGGGTTGACCGTGACTTGCAGGGGGATGGTGCGGCCTGGTTCTTCCTCCATCTGGGTGCTGTAACGCTGGCCTGCGTATTCGTAGACCACGTCATAGGCCACCACCTGGTTTTCGTAAGAGGCCTGCTGTTCGCAGCGGCGCACCGAGCGCGTGCTGCCTTGGCGGCCATCGTTCTCGATGTGATTGCCCAACACGGCGCCACCAATCAGGCCGGCACCCGTGGCCAAGGCATTGCCCGAGCCCTTGCCCAGGGCATTGCCCACCACGCCGCCAGCGATGGCGCCCAGCAAGGCGCCGGCGCCTGACGAACGCGCAGGCTCTTGGTACATCTCATCGCGGCAGACCTGGCGGGGCACGGCCACCTGGGCCACCACCGGCGTGGCCGAAATCACCCTGGCCTGCACGGTGGACGAGGTGGAACTGGGCGCGCCAACGACGGAGCCCACGCGGGGGCCGGCGACGGCGCCACCTGCGGCCAATGCGCAGCCCAAGGCCAGCACGGTGTTCACGAGGGTGGGGCGGTGGTTCATGGCAGTGTCTTTCTCCATAGGCGGATCGGCAATGAGCCGAGCCTGACCCTATAACGGGCCCCCGTTCAGGCGGGTGGACAGGATTGTTTTGTGGGCGGCGTAAAGATCGGTGAAGACTTCTGGCCCACAGGGCGCCTAAAATCCCCGGTTTGTCTCAATCGCCACTCATCACCATGTCCAAGACCGTCAAGCCCGCCGCCAAGTCCGCGAAGCCCGTGAAAGCAGCCGCGCCCGCCGCTGTCGCTGCCGCGCCTCAAGTCAAGAAAGTCGTCCTGGCTTATTCAGGCGGTCTGGACACCTCCATCATCCTGAAATGGCTGCAGGACGAGTACAACTGCGAAGTGGTCACTTTCACCGCCGACATCGGCCAGGGTGAAGAGATCGAGCCGGCCCGCGCCAAGGCCATCAAGATGGGCATCAAGCCCGAGAACATCTTCATCGAAGACCTGCGCGAAGAATTCGTGCGCGACTTCGTCTTCCCCATGTTCCGCGCCAACGCGCTGTACGAAGGCGAATACCTGTTGGGCACCTCCATCGCCCGCCCGCTGATCGCCAAGCGCCTGATCGACATTGCGAAGAAGACCAAGGGCGATGCCATCAGCCACGGTGCCACCGGCAAGGGCAACGACCAGGTCCGCTTCGAACTCGGCGCCTATGCGCTGATGCCCGGCGTGAAGGTGATCGCCCCCTGGCGCGAGTGGGACCTGCTGAGCCGCGAAAAGCTGCTGGCCTATGCCGACAAACACGGCATCCCGGTTGACTTCAAGAAGCGCAAGGGCGGCGCCCCTTACTCGATGGACGCCAACCTGCTGCACATCAGCTACGAAGGCGGCGTGCTGGAAGACCCGAACTTCGAGCCCGAAGCCAATATGTGGCGCCTGACGGTGTCGCCCGAGAAGGCTCCGAACAAGCCGCAAATCATCGAGCTGACCTACGCCAAGGGTGACGTGGTCGCCATCGACGGCGTGAAGATGTCGCCCGCGCAAGTGCTGACCAAGCTGAACGAGATCGGCGGCAAGCACGGCATCGGCCGCCTCGACAAGGTCGAAAACCGCTACGTGGGCATGAAGAGCCGCGGCTGCTACGAAACCCCCGGCGGCACCATCCTGCTGTCGGGCCACCGCGCCATCGAGTCGATCACGCTGGACCGCGAAGTGCTGTCCCTCAAGGACGACCTGATGCCCCGTTACGCGCGCCTGATCTACAACGGCTACTGGTTCAGCCCAGAGCGCGAGTTGTTGCAAGGGCTGATCGACGCGTCGCAAGTGACGGTGAACGGCACGGTCAAGCTCAAGCTCTACAAGGGCACCATTTTGTGCACGGGCCGCGAGTCCAAGACCGACAGCCTGTTCGACGCCAAGATCTCGACCTTCGACGACGACGGCGGCGCCTACAACCAGGCCGACGCGGCCGGCTTCATCAAGCTGAACGCCCTGCGCTTGCGCATTGGCGCCAATGTGAACGCCCAGCGCGCGGCCACCGCCAAGGCCAAGGCCGACAAGTCGGCGGCCCGCAAGTCGGCCGCCAAGAAGCCTGTGGCCAAGAAAGCCGTGGCCAAAAAGGCCGCTTGATCGGTTTGATCGATCCGGGTGACCGCTGAGCGTGGTCACCCTTCACTGACATTCATCTGGAGATTTCCCCATGACCACCACCACCCTGGCGGGCACCGTCAGCACCCAAGCCAATGTGTACTTCGATGGCAAGTGCGTGTCGCACACCGTGACCTTGGCCGATGGCACGCGCAAGAGCGTGGGCGTGATCCTGCCGGCTGTATTGACCTTCAACACCGGCGCGCCTGAGATCATGGAAACCGTGGCCGGCAAGGCGACGATCAAGCTGGCCGGCGCCAGCGAATGGACCACCTACGGCCCCGGCGAAAGCTACAACGTGCCTGGCAATTCGTCGTTCGAGATCAAGGTGGAAGGCGAGCCTTACCACTACATCTGCCACTTCGGCTGATCTGAAAACTCAGAACCGCGGTTCGGGCACCTCGTCCATGGACTGCGGCTCACACGCCATCTCAAGGTTGCCCAGCAGATTGTCATCGTGGTCCAGCAGTTCGCCTTCCAGCTCACCGCTCTGGCGGTCGATGGACAGGCGGATGGTGGCCAGCTTCTTGAGGTTGGGCTGCCACACCGTCCACTGGCCGCGCGCCCAGTCGTTGTAGTACACGGTGCCCGGCAAGGGCAGCTTGTACAGCATGGTGTAGGACACCTGCGAGGCCTTGTAGCGAAGTCGCTCGCCCACCGGCAGCACGTTTGATTTCTGGATCAGTGCCGTGGTGTTGTTGTCACGCATGGCCAAGTCCAGCGTGGCCGCCTTGCTCTTGCTGCCGGCCGACAACTTGCCTTGGCAGTTGAGGTAAAGGTTGAACTCGGCGGCGCATGCGTGGCCGCCGATCAACAACAGGATGCCGGCCAGGCCGGCAAATCGTGACGCTGGCCTCATTGCTTTTTCTTGGTCGACTTGGGCCTGGGTTTGGCATCGATTTCTCTGGATGCGGCGGTGTCGCCACCTTGCACGCCCAGTCGGCCACCAGTGCCCAGGCCACCCTTGACGGTTTGCGCCTTGTAGTTGCGCAAGGCCTTGACCATCTGGTTGTACGAGTCGGCGAAGGCGGCCATCACGACCTTGCCTTGTGGCGTCTTGGAGTAGCCCCCGCCGCCGCCAATGCCGCCGCCACCAAAGGCCGCGCCGAAGCCGCCAAAGTCGAAGTTCTTGGCGCTGCCTTCGGAGGCCGAGACCTGCACGCCCGAACGGTTGTCGATCAGCAGCAGCGTGGTGGAGGCCTCATTGCGGCTGACATTGGCCGCCAGCCCGGCGATCATGCCCAAAGTGCCACCGCCGCCAAAGGCCGAGCCGCCGCCCGTTTTGCCCGAGAACTGGATCGAGGGCGACATGGTGTAGTCAGCCGCCACCAATTGGCCTTTGCCAAAGTTGCTGCCCGCGCGGCTTTCTTCGCCGCGGGCGAACTCGCGCTCGCGCATCACGTTGTTCATGCTCTTGCCACGCTCCACGATCACGAAGCAGTTGCTTTGCTGGATCATCATGCGCAGCACTGGCACGGTCGAGCCCAGTTGGTGGTCGCGCAATTGGTAATACCAGGGCGCATTGGTGTCTTCTTCAATCGCCAGGGTGCCCAGGGTTTCGCCGCAGGATGCCAAACTGGAGTTTTGCGCTTCAGCACTGGATCCGCCCACGGCGCCCGTGACCACGCCCTTGTTTTCGCCCATGGTGGGGCCGGTGGAACAAGCCGTCATCAAGAGGAGGCTGGTGGCCATGACGGCCAGTTGGCCAAGCCGTTGAGCGGTGGCGTGGTTTTTGGAAGAGACCAAATGCATAAGTTACCCCTGTGAAAGAACAGTGTGGAGGCGTAAAACGGCAGTATAGGTGGGCACGATTCTGTGGCGCTACCCCTCTCTCTAGGGAGGCCAGGGCGCTGGCAGCCACAGTTCGAAGCAAGAGCCCTGGCCCTGTTCACTGTGCACCTGAACCCGCCCGCCGTGACGCCTTGCGACCGTGTCGATGAACACCAGGCCCAATCCCACGCCTGCAGTGACCCGCGCGAAAGTGCTGCTTTCCAGGCGTTCATAGCGCCTGAACAATTTCTTCAGCTCGTCGGGCGGGATGCCGGGGCCCTGGTCGATCACGGCGATCACCCAATAGCCCTCTTGTGGCGTGAGGCGCAGTTGCACTTCGCGGCCCGCAGGGCTGAACTTGATGGCGTTGTTCAGGAGGTTGACCAGGGCCCGGCGCACCAGGGAATGGTCGAGCGACAGCACGACGGACCGGTCGGGCGCCCACTCCTTGATCAGCTTGATGTCCTTGACCCTGGCTTGGAGTTCGACTTCCTTGAGGGCTTGCTCGGCCACTTGCACCAGGTCGGTTGGCTGCTGCTGGATGGGGCGCTTTTCCGCGCGCATGATTTGCAGCAGTTCGTCGCACAAGTCCAAGGTGCTGCGGGCCAGCATGTCCACGTGTTGCAAGACCTCGGCGGCGGGCATGGCAGCGCGAGTCATGTGCTGCAATTGCACCAGCGATATGAGTGAGGCCTGGGGTGAGCGGATGTCGTGGGCGATGAAGCCAAGGAGGTCATCGCGTTGTTGCTCGATCAGGCGGATGGGCGTGATGTCTGACAGGCACAAGACCAGCCACGGCGCGCCGCCGGCTGCCGCCCCCGGTAGCGGTGCAATGCGGGCCAGCAGGTGCTGGTCCAGGGGGCCGTGCACTTCGGTAGCGATGACGCGGTCTTCGGCAAGGGCGCGTTCCAGGAGCATGGTCCACCGGGGTGCGTCGGTGGGCATCCAGCGCGCCAGCAGGGAGTCCAAGGTCTGGCCCGTCAGGGCGCCCGGCGCGGCCACATCGAGCAAGGTGGCGGATTGCGGATTGGCTTGGTGAACCTGTCCGCAGCCATCGACCACCAGCACGGCCTCGGGCATGGCTTTCAAAGTGTTGGTGAGCAACTGCTGGGCTTGCTGAAGGCGGGCGTTGGCACCTTGGATGGCCGCAATGCGTCGCTCGACCTGGTCGCGGGGCAGGCGCTGCTCCAGTGATTCGGGGCCGGGCGGCCCGGTGCTGGAGGCCAGGCGCGAGATCTCGTCATCGAGGAAATCCTTGGTGGTTTCCAGCCGGCGCCAGCTCCAGACGGGATAAGCCAGCAGGGCGGTGAGCATGTAAGTGGTGGGCGAGAACCAAAAGCCTGCCGCCAGCAGCACGCTGGAGGCCAGGGCCACACCCACCGCCGACAGCAGGGCCACCAGCAAGGCCTGGTATGGCGACAGGCGCACAAAGGCGAACATCAAGGCCAGGATCAAGACCGCTGAAACGACGCCGACCATCAGGGGCGACACGGGCCGCACGCCATCGCCCGTGCGCAGCATCTGCAAGAGGTTGGCGGTGATCTCTACCGCCGGCATGGCCTTGGACAGGCCGGACACCGGAGTCTGGTACTGGTCGCCCAGGCCCAGTGCGCTGGCGCCGATCAGCACGTACCGGTCTTTGAAGACATTGGCTGGCACGTCGCCACGCAACACGGCGGCGAATGAAACCTGCTTGATGGTGCCAGGCGGGCCGATGTAACGGATCAGCAGGCGGTCGTCCCGCCGCCAGCTTGGAGTGGGGCCGACGGCCGCCGGAGCGGACTGCGACTGGATCGAGGGGTGCATGAGTTCGCCCGCCACATTGAGCAAAGCCAGTGCCAGGTGTGGATGGCGAGAAGGGGCGATGCCGGCGTGCAAGGAAGCCCAGCGCAAGACGCCGTCCACATCGAGTTCGGCGTCGGCGTGGGCCAGGTGCGCTCGCGCTCGCAGGGTGAGGCTGGGCTGCAGCTCGCGCACTTCGTGCTGGGGCAGGGCCTCGAAGCTCAAGGGCAGCACCACCTTGCCGGATTGCGCCAAAGCTTGTGCCAGCACTTCGTCTTGCGTGGGATCGGGTGAGGGTTCGCTCAACAACAGGTCGAGCAAGATGGCTTTGGGCTCGGACTGCGTGATCTGCTGAATCACCGTGGCGTGCAGCGCCCTGGGCCAGGGCCATTGGCCGAGTTGACGCAAGCTGGCTTCGTCGATCGTGACCAGGACGATGTCGTTGGGCGCAGGGCGCGACCAGAATGAAAGGCCGATGTCGTACGCGGCCTGGTCCATGCGCCAGGTCCATGAGCCGCTGCCCAGCCAAAAGGCCAGCAGCGCCAACACGGCAGACACGCCCAACCACTCCCGACGCCAGCGAGCGTGACGGGCATCGGGCGTGTTCATCACCACGGGCTGGTCACCCTGCCACCGTGACCGGTGTGCAGGCATTGTCCGCTGCCATCCTGAACGCAAGTGGGCAGTGTGATCGCCTGCGCAGCGGTGAAGGGGCCGATGAAGCCGTCGGCGTCAATGGCCCGGTAGCGGATGAACAAGCGTCCGCCGTGGTCAGGGCGGGCCACTTTGATGCGTGGTTCAGTCAGCGTTTGCGCCAGCAGCACCTGCTTGAAAGCGTCGTCCAGGGCCAGTTGGAACTCGAAGGTCTGGCCTGGTTCGGCCGACCAGTTGAAGTGGAGGAACTGCTCGTCGATCAGCGCGGGTTCGGGTTGCGGCGGCGGTGGTTTCAACTGGAAGGGTTGGGCATCGCCAAAGGGGCCATGGTCCCCATTGGGGCGAATGCTGGCCACGCGCCAGACATAGTCGCCCACGGGCAAGGCCACTTCTTGCCGGGTGGCCCGGACCCCGGCCTGGTCGTGCAGCAGGTGTGCAAAGCCCTGGTCTTGGGCGATCTGCAGGTGGTAGCGAGCAGCCTCGGGTTGCTCGGCCCAGGTGAAGGTGACGGCGTTGGCCCGCACCTTGCCACCGGAGGTGGGCCAAGAGGCGATGGGCGGTTCCGGCCGTGCCTTGAGTTGGAACTGGCGCAAGGCGTCGGGGCCCTCAAGGCCCTGGGCATTGGCCACGCGCACGCGCAGGTGGTGGTGCCCGTCAGGAAGATTGGCAAAGCGAAATTCTGGCGTCGCCGAAGTGACCTCTGCTTGCACCAACCGGAAGGCCTCGTCGTCGGCCACCTGTGCCCGGTACAGCGTGGCACCGGGCAGCGCAGGCACGCTGATCCGGACCACCAGCCGTTCGTGCAAGGCAGGCACGGCCGACAGGTCTGGCGCGGGTGGCAGTTTCACGGGGCCTGCCGTGCCCCGGCCCTGGCTGACCGCGGTGCCAAAGCCGGCCGGCAACCATTGAGCTGACGAGTCTCGGCCCGAAGTGGCACCAACCGCCACTGCGCCAGCGAGCACTTCACTGCGGGTCACCTGCCTTGCATCGTCAACGGCGATCCGAAACTCGGTGCCGCGCACCCCCAGCAGGGCTTGTGGTGTCTTGACCTCGAAGCGTGGTTCACCACCGGTCATGTGCGCGACCAAGGCTTCAAGACGCCCCTGGATCAACCGCAAGGTGGAGGCAAAGAAACCGGCGGACTCGTAGTGCTGGCTGCTCTCAACCCGCGTGCTGGTAGCCGCCTGAATCCGCAGCAGCGAGCCGTCCGCAAGTTGCACGGTCACGTAGCCGTTCGGGCCGGTCGTGATCTGGGTGCCGGCCGCGATGGGCGAGCCCACCAGGGCTGGCGCTGCCGTGCCGCGCGCCGGCGCCAACATTGCCTGGCCCACCACGGCCAGCACGGAGCCTTGCGCGGGCTTGGATTTCATCAGCGACACGGGGATGCGGAGCATGGTGCCGATGGGAATGCGCCGGGGATTGTCGATGCGGTTGAGCTTGGCCAATTGGGGCCAATCAGCAGGTCGGATCAGCAGGGTCTGGCCCAGCCCGATGAGGGTGTCGCCTGGACGAGCTTGGTGTTGATAAAAGGCCCCGTCGCCCGCAGCATGGGCTTGGTGGTGAGCGCCGCCAAATACTGCAGAGCACGCCAGCATGATGGCCTGGGCTGAGCGCTTGGCGTGCTGCATCGGCAAGACCTTTCCCACTTGTGTAATCCGGACAGCTTACGTCAAAGCCCCGGGGCCCACAATGCGGGTGATGCGGTCTTACACCACCACTGGTTCGGGCTCCAGCCTGATGCCAAAGCGGCCGTACACGCTCTCTTGAATTGCCCGTGCCAGGGTCAGCACCTCGGCGCCAATGGCGCCGCCTCGGTTCACCAAGACCAAGGCTTGCTTTTCATACACGCCCGCGCGGCCAATGGACTTGCCCTTCCAGCCGCAGGCGTCAATCAACCAACCCGCGGCCAGTTTGAAGCTGCCATCGGGCAAGGGGTAGTGCACGATCTCCGGGTCGCGGCCGATGATGTCGCGGCATTGTTCGGCCGTCACCACCGGGTTCTTGAAGAAGCTGCCGGCGTTGCCAATCACGGCGGGGTCGGGCAGCTTGGCTCGGCGGATCTCGCAGATCCAGTCAAAGATCTGGCGGGCATCGGGTTGGGTGACGCCCGTCTCGGCGATCTTGCGTTCCAGCTCCAGGTAGCCCAGCAAGGGCTTCCAGGGGCGCGGCAGCCTGAGGCGGACCTTGGTGATGACGGTTTTGCCCGCCAGCTCGTGCTTGAAAACACTGTCGCGGTAGGCAAAGTGGCAGCGGTCCACGCCCAGGGTCACGGTGCGGCCGGTGGTCAGGTCCACCACATCGACCGATTCAAGCCGGTCTTGCAATTCGACACCATAAGCGCCAATGTTCTGCACCGGCGAGGCGCCCACCGTGCCGGGGATCAGGGCCATGTTTTCCAGGCCGGGCAGGCCCTGGTCCAGCGTCCAAGCCACGGCTTCGTGCCAGGATTCACCAGCACCCAGCTCGACAATGAAGGCATCATCGCGGGTTTCCAGCAAGCGCTTGCCCATGATTTCGATCTTGAGCACACACAGGTCCACGTCCTGCGTGAGCACCAGGTTGCTGCCCCCGCCCAGGATGAACTTGCGGGCCCGGCCGAATTCAGGGCTGTCGACGACTTTGCGCACGTCGGCCTCGGACGTGATGCGCACCAGGGTCCGTGCCACGGCGGGCAGGCCAAAGGTGTTGTAGGGTTTGAGGCTGGCGCCTCGGTCGACCGCTAGGGGTAAGTGCATGGCAGAATTTTCGCAGACCAAAGGAGACTTTTCATGCCCAGTTTTGACACCGTTTTAGACCCCAACCTGGTTGAAGTGCGCAATGCCGTCGACCAGACGACCAAGGAAATCGTCACGCGCTTCGATTTCAAGGGCACCAGCGCCCGCATCGAGATCAAGGAAAAAGAGATCACCGTGTATGGCGACAGCGACTTCCAGCTCGACCAGGTGCGCGATGTGCTGACCCTGAAGATGACCAAACGCAACGTGGATTCACGTTTCCTGGACGTCGGCAAGCCCGAAAAAATGGGTGGGGACAAGGTCAAGCAAGTTATCACCGTCAAGGCCGGGATTGAGGCCGAACTGGCCAAGAAAATCAACAAACTGCTCAAAGACAGCAAGATCAAGGTCACGTCCAGCATCCAGGGCGACAGCATTCGGGTACAAGGCAACAAGCGTGATGACTTGCAGACGGCGATGGCGCTGATCCGCAAGGAGATCACCGAAGCGCCTTTGTCGTTTGACAACTTCCGCGACTGACTGTTTTTTGACAAGGGTGGCACCACCGCCCACAGGGAGACCCTTTTTGAGCACCTTGCACACCATGCCTGCGTCTTTGCGCCATGTTTTGGCTTTGTCCGCCTTGACCGTGTTCACCTTGGGGGCGGCCCAGGCACAAAGCGTGGCCATGACCGGTGGCATGGGCAGCAAGGCCCTGCTGGTGGTGGATGGCAGCCCGCCCAAGGCCGTGGGGGTGGGCGACACCTTCAAAGGCGTCAAGGTGATCAGCGTGAACAGCGACAAGACCGTGGTCGAGATGAAGGGCGTGCGCCACACCGTGGTGATGGGCGGTGCGCCGGTCAGCGTGGGCGGCTCGGGTGGCGGCGGCACGGGCAACCAGATCGTGCTGTCGGCGGCGTCTGGCGGGCATTTCATGTCGCAGGGCACCATCAATGGCAAGGCCACCCAGTTCATGGTGGACACGGGCGCCACTACCATCGCCATGGGCATGGCCGAGGCCCAGCGCATGGGCATCAAATACGAGGATGGCCAGCGCTTCCAGGGCAGCACGGCCAATGGCGTTGTCACGGGCTACGGCATCAAGCTGGCCAGCGTGCGCATCCAGGACGTGGAGATCTTCAATGTTGACGCGGCAGTGTTGCCTCAGTCCATGCCCTATATTTTGTTGGGCAACAGCTTCTTATCGCGCTTTCAGATGAAGCGCGACAACGACACCCTGACCCTGACCAAGCGGTACTGACGAACCGGAGGTTTGCATGGACCTGAATTTCACGCCCGAAGAACAGGCGTTTCGCGACGAGGTGCGCGCCTGGGTGCGCGCCAACTTGCCGGCCCACATTTCAGGCAAGGTCCACAAGGCCTTGCGTTTGGACAAGGCCGATCAGCAAGGCTGGGCGCGCATCCTGGGCGCGAAGGGCTGGCATGGCTGGGCTTGGCCCAAGGAGTTTGGCGGGCCGGGCTGGAACGCCGTGCAGCGGCACATCTTCGAAGAAGAATGCGCATTGGCCGGTGCGCCACGCGTGGTGCCGTTTGGCCCCGTCATGGTGGCGCCCGTCATCATGGCCTACGGCACGCCCGAGCAGCACCAGCGCTTCCTGCCCGGCATCATGAGTGGCGACGTGTGGTGGAGCCAGGGTTACAGCGAGCCGGGCTCAGGCTCGGACCTGGCCTCGGTCAAGACACGGGCTGAGCGCAAAGGCGACAAGTACATCGTCAATGGCCAGAAGACCTGGACCACGCTGGGCCAGCATGGCGACTGGATCTTCTGCCTGGTGCGCACCAACTTCGAAGGCAAGCCGCAGGCGGGCATCTCCTTCTTGCTGATCGACATGAAATCGCCCGGCGTGACAGTGCGCCCCATCATCACCCTGGATGGCGAGCACGAGGTCAATGAGGTGTTCTTCGACAACGTCGAGGTGCCCGTGGACAACCTGGTGGGCCAGGAAAACCAGGGCTGGACTTACGCCAAGTACCTGCTGGCGCACGAGCGCACCAACATCGCCGACGTGAACCGCGCCAAACGCGAACTGGAACGCCTCAAGCGCATTGCCGTCACCGAAGGCGTTTATGACGACGCGCGCTTCCGCGACCAGATCGCCTTGCTGGAGGTGGACGTGGTGGCGCTGGAAATGATGGTGCTGCGCGTGCTCAGCGCCGAAAAAGGCGGCAAGAAGGCGCTGGAAGTGGCGGGCCTGCTCAAGATCCGCGGCAGCGAAATCCAGCAGCGCTACACCGAGCTGATGATGCTGGCCGCCGGGCCTTATGCCGTGCCATTTTTGTTCGAGGCCATGGAGGCGGGTTGGCAAGGTGACCAATACTTTGCGGGTGGATTCCCTGGCGGGGCGTTGCATGCTGCGCCCTTGGCCGCCAACTACTTCAACTACCGCAAGACCACGATCTACGGGGGCTCCAACGAAGTCCAGCGCAACATCGTGGCCCAGCAACTGCTGGGCTGATCGCGCGCGCTTTCTGCAAAGGACACCGACATGGATTTCGACTTCAACGACGACCAGGAACAACTGCGTGACGCGGTGCGCAAGTGGGTGAGCAAGGACTTCGATTTTGAACGCCGACGTGCCATCGTCAAGGCGGGTGGGCCGCAGGGCGGCTACTCGAAAGAGGTGTGGCAATCGTTGGCCGACCTAGGCCTGCTGGGCCTGGCCGTGCCGGGCGAGCATGGCGGCATGGACATGGGCCCGATCGAGGCCATGGTGGTGATGGAAGAGCTGGGCCGCGGGCTGGTGCTGGCGCCTTATGCGGCCGTGGCCTTGATGGGCGTCGCAGTATTGCGAGACCATGCGCCTGCCGCCGTGCAGGCCGAATGGTTGCCAAAGATGGCGGAGGGTAAGGCGCGTTTGGCCTTGGCCTACCAGGAGCGCCAAGCCCGGTACCGCCTGGACCACGTCACGACCACGGCGCAAGCGCAAGGTGAGACCTGGGTGCTGAACGGTGCCAAGAGCCTGGTGCCCGTGGGCGACCTGGACGATGGCGTGGCCGAGGCCTACATCGTGCCGGCCCGCGTGACAGGCACGGTCGATGACCACGCCGGCATCGGCCTGTTACTGGTGGAGCGGGGCGCACCGGGTGTGCGCGTTCAGCCCCATCCCACGCAAGATGGTGGCCGCGCTGCCGAACTCACCTTGGTGCAGGCGCCATCCACCTTGCTGGTGCCCGCGCTCAGCCAAGGGGCGCATCCCTTGGGCGGCCACGCGGTGCTGGAGCACGCCACCGACATCGGCATCGCTGCGCTGTGCGCCGAGGCGGTGGGCGCGATGGAGCAACTGCTGGCCATCACGGTGGATTACATGAACACGCGCAAGCAGTTTGGTGTGGCCATCGCCAGCTTCCAGGCGCTGCGCCACCGCGTGGCCGACATGAAGATGCAGCTGGAACTGGCCCGCTCGATGAGCTACTACGCCTCGCTCAAGCTGACGGCGCCTGCGGCTGAGCGGCGCCGCGCCATCTCGCAGGCCAAGGTCCAACTGGGGCAATCCATGCGCTTTGTGGGGCAGCAGGCGGTGCAATTGCATGGCGGCATTGGCGTGACCGACGAGTACAGCGCCGGGCACTACTTCAAGCGCTTGACCGTGATCGAGCTGACCTTGGGCGACACCCTGCACCACCTGGGCGAGGTGTCCCAACGCATGCAGGACACGGCTGGCGTCTTTGCCTGAACGCTGATCAAAGACCGTGGCGCTTGATCTTGTCGTGCAAGGTGGTCTTGGCGATGTTCAGGGCCTCAGCGCAACGGGCCACATTGCCGCCATGGCGTTGCAGCTCGGCATTGATCATGGCCCGCTCGAATTGGTCAACGGCTTCTGACAGCGACTGACTGGCACCCGCGGTGTCGGCCACATCGACCACGCCATTGCGCACGCCCAGCACCAGGCAGTCGGCCACATTGCGCAGTTCGCGCACATTGCCGGGCCAGGCGTAGGCCATGAGCTTGGACATGAGGGCGGCGCTCAACTCGGGTTGCGGGCGGTTGAAACGCTGCGCGGCCAGCAGGGTGAAGTGCGTCATCAGCATGGGGATGTCTTCGCGCCGATCGCGCAGCGGTGGCAGCTCGATGCACACCACGTTGAGGCGGTAATACAGGTCGAGGCGGAAGGTCTTGTCTTGCGCGCGGGCGAGCAGGTCGTCCTTGCTGGCGGCCACCACGCGGCAGTCCACGTCGATCGATTGGTTGGAGCCCAGGCGCTCCAGCTTGCGTTCCTGCAGCACGCGCAGCAGCTTGATCTGCATGTTCATGGGCATGGACTCCACCTCGTCCAGGAACAAGGTGCCGCCCTGTGCGTGCTCGATCTTGCCGATGCGGCGCTTTTGCGCGCCGGTGAAGGCGCCGGCCTCGTGGCCGAAGAGCTCGCTGTCAAGCAGGTTGTCGGGCATGCCGCCGCAGTTCAAGGCGACGTAGGGCGCCTCGCGGCGGTGCGAGAAATCGTGCAGGGCCCGGGCGACGAGCTCCTTGCCGCAACCGGTCTCGCCGCGGATCAAGATATCGACCGGCGATTCGGCCACGTCCAGCACCAACTGGCGCACGCGCTTCATCGCGTCGGACTGGCCGATCAGCTTGCCCTCGATGCCCGTGCGGTGGGCCAGTTGTTGGCGCAGCTTGGCGACCTCGCTGGTCAGCAGGCGTTTTTCAAGCGCGCGACGCACCACGTCGACCAGCACCTCGGGCGCGAAAGGCTTGGTGATGAAGTCGTAGGCGCCGCTGCGCATGGCATCAACGGCCAGGGTCACGTCGCCATGTCCGGTGATCATGATGGCCGGCAGCGAGGGGTCGAACTGCTGGCACAGGCGGATCAGCGACAGGCCATCGGCCTTGGGCAGGCGCATGTCGGTGACGACCACGCCGACCTGTCCGGCGGTGACGAGCGGCAAGGCTTCCTCGGCCGAGGCCACGGCTTCAACCGCCAGGCCGGCCAGTTGCATGGCCTGCACGCAGCCCAGGCGCACATTGGGGTCGTCTTCAACGATGAGGATGGTGAATTCGGTGCTCATGCGGTGGGTGGCTTGTAGGCCGAGTCGGGCGGGGTGTCGTGGGCGCCTTTTTCGGGCAGCAGCAGCACGAAGCGGGCGCCACCTTCGGGCGGGTTCTCGGCGCTCAGTTGACCATGAAACTCGCGGACGATGTCTTGCGAGATCGACAAGCCCAGCCCCAGGCCGATGCCGACCGGCTTGGTGGTGAAAAAGGGTTCGAACAAGCGGGGCAGCAGGTGCTCCGGGATGCCGCTGCCGGTGTCGCTCACGGTCAGGCGGATCCAGCCATCGCCGGTGGGCAGGGCGCTCAGGCTCAAGGTCTTGACCGGGGCTTCGCGCATGGCATCCAGCGCATTGCCAATGAGGTTGACGATGACCTGCTCCAGGCGGTTGGGATCGCACCAGGCCAGTGTGTGGCCTTCCGGGCATTGGTTGATCAGCGTCACCTGTTCGGATTGGATCCGCGAGTTGAACAGCAGCAACGCGTTGTTCACCGCCTGGCCCACGTCGGTGACGGCGGGCGAGGCCGGGGCCTTGCGGGCAAAGCCCTTGAGCGGGTGAATGATGCCGCCCATCTGGTCCGCCAGGCGGCTGATGATGCCCAGGTTGCTCTCGACCGTGCCGAGGTTGCCGCGCTTGAGGAACTCGGAGGTGTTGCCCGACAGCGTTCGGATGGCGCTCAGGGGCTGGGCGAGTTCGTGCGTGATGCCGGTGGCCAGTTGGCCCAGCACGGCCATCTTGGCGGCTTGCACCAACTCATCTTGCGCGGCCCGCAGGGTGCGTTCGGCCTGCACACGTTCCGTCACTTCCTGGCGCAGCCGCAGGTTGGTGTCGGTGAGGGCTTTGGTGCGGCGCGTGACCTTGCTTTCAAGCTCGGCATTGGCCTGTTCCAGCTCGCGCTTGGATTCGAGTTTTTGCGCCAGGATGCGTCGCCGCTGGTTCACCACCACACCCAGCAGCAGCACGAAGCCCGCCGCCACGCACGACAGCAGGCTGACCAGAACGGCTTGCTTGTGCACCGCCGCCAAGTCCGTGAAGATCAGCAGCTGCCAGTGCATCTTGTCGATGGATTTGGACTGCACCAGCACATCGGCAGTGAGGTGCGGCGCCAAGCCCGCGCCATTGAGCACCACGCCCTGGCTCAACTGGGCACTGTCCAGATCGGACAGCCTGGTGCTGAGTGGAAAGCGCGGCAGCGTCTTGAGGTTGTAGCGCTGGGTCAGCTGCCAGTCTACCCGCTGCTCGACGGTCTGTTCGGCCAGTGTGCTGTAGCGCCAGTCGGCCTGTGATGACAGAATGACCACCCGGTTCTCATCGGCGATCACGGCGGGCACACCCAGCATGGACCATGCCTGCTCGATGGGCTCCAGCGAGATCTTGATGACGGCCACTCCAACCACACGTTGCCCATCGCGGATCGGGTTGGAGAGGTAATAGCCCGGCACGCCCTGCGTGTTGCCGATGGCAAAGTGCCGGCCCACCTTGCCTGACAAGCCCTCCAGAAAGTAGGGCCTGAAAGCCAGGTCTTCGCCGACGAAGCCACCGGGCTCATCGCCATTGCTGGCGGCCACCACGGTGCCCCGTTCGTTGAGGATGTAGACCACCATGCTGCCCAGGTGGCCGTTGAGCTCCTTCAGGTAGCCGTTGACCACCTTGGCGCGACCGGGCTCGCCAGGTTCGCGCAACATGGCTAGCACATCCTTGTTGAGCTGGATGGTGGCGGGCACGTGCTCCAGGCGGTTGAGCAGGCTGTCGACAGTGGAGGCGAACAGCTCAAGCCGGTGCCCTGCATTGACGTGCACAGCCGCCATGCCCTGGCGCTGGCTGAGTTCAAAGCCCAGCGCGCCGGACAGCAGCAACAGCACCAGCGCCAACCCCACCTGCACCAGCGTGCGCGCGCGTTTGAGGATGTCTGGGAGGGACAGCGGTGGGGTCATGAGCTCATGGATAAAGGCCACGCAAGGCCCGGGCTTCCAGCACCCGCGTGCAGGCTGCGATGAAGGCGGCGGTGCGCAAGTGGACACGCTTTTCCTGCGCCACGTTCCAGATCGGCTCGAAAGCCTCGGACAGCACGCGGTCAAGCCGCATGTTGATGTCCTGCTCGGTCCAGAAAAAGCTGGAGGCGTTTTGCACCCATTCAAAATAGCTCACGGTCACGCCACCCGCATTGGCCAGCACATCGGGCAACACCGTGCAGCCCATGTCCCACAGGATGTCTTCGGCCTGCGGTGTGGTCGGGCCATTGGCGCCTTCCACGATCAGCTTGGCCTTGATCTGGTGGGCATTGGCTTCGGTGATCTGGCGCTCCAGTGCGGCGGGCAGCAAGATGTCGCAATCGACGCCCCAGAACGACGCGTCGTCGATGACTGTGACACCCGGGAACTCGCGCAAGGCGCCTTCGGCCACCTTCAGGTGATGCTGCAAGGCGTGCGGGTCAATGCCGGCTTCGTTGTAGATGGTGCCGCCCACATCCTGCACCGCGACGATCTTCGCACCGTGTTCCTGGAACACGCGGGCCGCGGCGTTGCCGACATTGCCAAAGCCCTGGATGGCCACGCGCGCGCCTTCCATCGGGCGGTTCAATCGCTTCATGGCTTCGCGGGCCACCACAAAGCAACCGCGCCCGGTGGCATCGCGGCGGCCCAGGCTGCCGCCCATGCTCAGCGGTTTGCCGGTGACCACGCCGGTTTGCGTGCCGCCCTGGTTGATGGAATAGGTGTCCATCATCCAGGCCATGACCTGTTCGTTGGTGTTCACATCGGGCGCGGGGATGTCGCGGTCGGGGCCGATCAGCAGGCCGATCTCGCTGGTGTAGCGGCGCGTCATGCGCTCCAGTTCGGCCAGCGACAGGCGGCTCGGGTCCACGCGGATGCCGCCCTTGGCGCCGCCGTAGGGCAGGTTCACCGCCGCGTTTTTCACCGTCATCCAGCCGGCCAGCGCCATCACTTCAGAGATGTGCACCTGCGGGTGGAAACGCACGCCGCCTTTGCCCGGGCCGCGCGACAGGTTGTGCTGCACGCGGTAGCCCTCGAAGTGCTCGATGCGGCCGTCGTCCATGCGCACGGGCACGTCCACGATCAGCATGCGCTTGGGCCGGCGCAAGGTCTCGACCCATTGGGCCAGCGGGCCCAGGTGGGGCTCGACGCGGTCAAGCTGTTCCATGAACATGCCCCAGGGGCCGGGGTGTGAAGGATCGATGTAAGAAGGGAGCGCGTGCGCGGTGAGCGTCGTCATGGAAAGCCTGTCGTTCAGTGGTTGAGGATCTTGGCCAAAAACTGCTGGGCTCGGGGAGATTCGGGGTGATCAAAAAAAGCGTCCTTGGCGCGGTCTTCCACAACCTTGCCAGCGTCCATGAAGACGACGCGGTTGGCAACCTTGCGCGCAAAGCCCATCTCGTGGGTGACGCACATCATGGTCATGCCTTCGTGGGCCAGTTCAACCATCACGTCCAGCACTTCGCCCACCATCTCGGGGTCAAGGGCCGAAGTGGGTTCGTCGAACAGCATCACAATGGGGTCCATGCTCAAGGCGCGGGCAATGGCCACGCGCTGCTGCTGGCCGCCAGACAACTGGCCGGGCGACTTGGCCGCGTGCGCCTTCAGGCCGACTCGGTCGAGCAGCTTCATGCCCTTGTCCACGGCTTCATCCTTGCCTCGGCCCAGCACCTTGGTTTGCGCCAGCGTGAGGTTGTCGATGATGCTCAGGTGCGGGAACAGCTCGAAGTGCTGGAACACCATGCCAACGCGGCTGCGCAGCTTGGACAGGTTGGTTTTCGGGTCGCCCACCGAGGTGCCGTCGACCAGGATGCGGCCGGACTGGAAAGGCTCCAGCCCGTTGACGCATTTGATGAGCGTGGATTTGCCCGACCCGGAAGGGCCGCACACCACCACCACCTCGCCCTTGGCCACGTTGGTGCTGCAGTCGGTCAGGACCTGGAAAGCACCGTAGTGCTTGGAGATGTTGTCGATCTGGATCATGGAGGATGGCTTTCGATGAAGTTGTCAGACCAGGGGCTTGTTCAGGCGTGGGCCATGCGGCGTTGCAGGTACTGCACCAACCGCGACAGGCTGAAGCACAGCACGAAGTACACGGCGCCGGCGAAGAGCAGCAGCTCGACCAGCCGGCCGTCGCGGTCGCCCACCTTGTAGGCCGCGCCGAAGAAATCGGCCAGGGCTGACACGTAGACCAGCGAGGTGTCCTGGAACAGCACGATGGCCTGGGTCAGCAGCAAGGGCACCATGTTGCGCAGGGCCTGCGGCAGGATGACCAGGCGCATGGTCTGGCCGTAGCTCAGGCCGAGGGCCGAGGCCGCGGCCATCTGCCCCTTGGGCACGCTCTGGATGCCCGCGCGGATGATCTCGGCGTAATAGGCCGACTCGAACAGCGCGAAGCCCACCAGCGCGGACGTCATGCGCACATCGGTCCCGGGGTCAAGCCTGAAGAAGCCGGTGAGCAACTGTGGCACCACCAGGAAGAACCACAGCAGCACCATCACCAGCGGCACGGCGCGGAACAGGTTCACATACCCTGCCGCGAACCAGCGCAGTGGGGCGGACGATGACAGGCGCATCATCGCCAGCACGGTGCCCCAGACCATGCCCACCACCAACGCGGTGGCGGTGATCTCTAACGACACCGCCAGGCCCTGCGCCAGGAAGGGCAGTGAGTTGGGGATGGAAGACCAATCGAATTCGTAAGCCATGGTGTGCCGCCTTTCAAGAGCCGAGGTAGCCAGGCACTTTGACCTTGCGTTCCAGTTGGTGCATCAAGGCCATCACGATGATGTTGATGAAGACGTACATCAATGTCACGGCGATGAAGGATTCATAAGGCTGTGCGGTGTAGTCCACCAGTTGCCGGCCTTGCGCGGCCAACTCCAGCAAGCCAATGGTCGAGCACACGGCCGAGTTCTTGAAGATGTTCAAGAACTCGGAAGTGAGCGGCGGCACGACCAGCCTGAAAGCCATGGGCAGCAGCACATAGCGGTAGGTTTGCGGCAGCGTCAGCCCCAAGGCCAGGCCGGCGCGGGTCTGGCCCACCGGCAGGCTCAGGATGCCCGAGCGCACCTGCTCACTCACCCGCGCGCTGGTGAACAGGCCCAGGCAGATGAAGGCCGCGCCGAACTGCTGTGCGCTGGGGGGCAACTGCTTGATCGCATTGCCCCACGACACGGGCAGCAGCTCGGGCACGATGAAGTACCAGATGAACAACTGCACCAGCAGCGGGATGTTGCGCAGCACCTCGACATACGCGGTGGCCAGCCGCGACAGCCATTTGACCGGAGACGTTCGAAGCACCCCCATCAATGAGCCCAGCACCAGCGCCAGCACCCAGGCGCTCAGGGACAAGGTGATGGTGACCTGGAGGCCGGACAGCATCCAGCTCCAGTAGGTGCTGCCATCGCCCATGGCGGTCTCTTGTGAAAAAACCGCCCAGTTCCATTGGTAGGCCATGCCGACTCCCGCTGATTGATCGCTGACTTAAAACGCGTGCCTGATGCCGAGCAACAGGGCGCTCACATCCCGGCCCAGCGAGGTGGTGGGCCCCAGGCCCGTGGCCGCCGTGGTGGTGTAGGCCGTGCCGCTGCCGTTGTTGATGTGGCTGAGGAAACCATACAGCTTCGTGCGCTTGCTCAAGGGGTGGGTATAGCCCAGGCTCCATTGAATGGCGCTGCTGCCGTCCACATCCTTGGCCTTGCCCGCGCCCACACCCGCGCTGAAGGTGTCCTTGCCCACGGGCACCAGCACGCCAGCGAAGGCTTCCTGGCGATCTTGTGCCGGGTCGCCACCCAGGTTGTAGACCTCTTGGTAGCCGCCCGTCAGCCTGAAGCTGCCGAAGTCATAACCTGCGGTCAGCAGGCCGAAGTACACATCGGGGGCCGTGTCGGTGGCGCGCTTGAACTGGCTCACGGCCGCTTCCAGCGTCAGGGCGCCGGGCGCGTACTTCACGCTGCCCGCGTAGATGTTGCTGTTGCTGGTCGAGCCCGTGGTGGTCTCGCCCATCGCCACCATGGCGGTGCCGCTGAAGTCACCCCACTTGGGCGAGGTGTACACCACCGAGTTGTTGGCGCGGCTGATGGTCGAGACCACGCCGCTTTCGGCCGCGCTGCCCGCGCCCGTGCCATAAGGGTCGGCCGCATCCAGGGTGTTGTACTGGGGCACGTATTGGCGGCCCAAGGTCAGCGCGCCATAGGTGGCCGACGACAGCCCGACCCAGGCTTGGCGGCCAAAGGCCAGCCCGCCCTGCGCGTAAGCGCCCGTGTCGGCCAGGATGCCGGACTCGAGCGTGAAGATGGCCTTGTTGCCATTGCCCAGGTCTTCCGAGCCCTTGAAGCCCAGGCGCGAGCTGCTGATGCCGCCGGACTGGATCGAGGTCTCGGTGCGGTCACCCTTGCCGTACTGAACGTACATGTCCAGGATGCCGTAGATGGTGACCGACGATTGGGCCGAAGCGCTGAAGGCGGTGGTGCCCAACAAGGCGGCCAGGGCCAGGAGGCTGGTGGTGTGAAGTTGGGTTTTCATATCAATATTCCATGAACATGCGTTGGAAGTCCTTGCTGTCGGTGGTGCGGGTCAGCGCCAGCGAAGCCAGGATGCGGGCCTTCTGCGGATTCAGGTCGTGCGCGACCACCCAGTCGTACTGGTCGTCGGGCTGTTCGGCATTGCGCAGCACGAAGCCACCGCCAACCACGCGGGCCGAGCGGATGACCTGGATGCCCTTGGCGCGCAGTTCACGCAGGGCGGGCACCACCGGGGCGGCCACCGAGCCATTGCCCGTGCCAGCGTGGATCAGCGCCTTGGCGCCTGCGGCCGCAAAGGCCTTGTAGGCGATGTCGTTGGCGCTGCCATAGCCATACGCGATCTCCACCTTGGGCAGCACCGAGATGCTGTCGATGTCGAACTCCGACTGCATCGTGTGGCGCTTGACGGGCGCGCGGAACCAATAGGTCTTGCCTTCCACCACCATGCCCAGCGCACCCCAGGGGCTCTTGAAGGCTTCGGTGCGGATGTTGATCGACTTGGCGACGTCGCGGCCCGAGTTGATCTCGTCGTTCATCACCACCAAGGCGCCTTTGCCACCACTGGTGGGCGAGGCCGCGGTGGCCACGGCGTTGTACAGGTTCAAGGCGCCATCGGCCGACAGCGCGGTGCCGGGCCGCATCGAGCCCACCACCACGATGGGCTTGTTGGTGTGCACCGTCAAGGTCAGGAAGTAGGCGGTCTCTTCCAGGGTGTCGGTGCCGTGCGTGATCACGATGCCATCGACATCGGCCTGCTTGGACAAAGCCGAGACGCGCTTGGCCAAGGTCACCAGGTGCTCGTTGTTCAGGCTTTCAGAAGCGATCTGGAAGACCTGTTCACCGCGCACATCGGCCAGGTTGGAGAGCTCGGGCACGCTGGCCAGCAATTTATCGACCGGCACCTTGGCCGCTTGATAAGTGGCGCTGTTGGCGGCCGAGGCGCCCGCACCGGCGATGGTGCCGCCTGTGGCCAGGATCACCACCTGTGCCTTCTTCACGGCTTGCGCCTGGGCCAGGGGGGCGAAGCCCAGGGCCAAGGCGGTGCCCAGGGCCGGTAGCCATCGCATGAAGGATCGGTGGTTCATTGAGGTTCTCCAGGTTGATGAAACAGCAGGCAATGCAGCGGCCCAAGCCAGGCCCCAAAGGGCATGGCCTCAGCTCAGTTCAGGTACAGCGGGTGCGCAAGCGCCAGCGGCGGCGCTTCAATCCATCGGTTTGTCGGTGGGTGCTTTGAACAGCGCGGCGTTCGTCTCGGACAAAGGCCAGTTCAGGTTCAGGCCCTTGGGGGGAATGGGCTGCTGGAACCACTTGGCGTAGATCTTGGTCGCCTCGCCCGAGGTCATGGCCTTGGTCAGGGCGCCGTCGACCAGTTTCTTGAAAGCTGGATCGCCCTTGCGCATCATGCAGCCGTAGGGCTCGAAGGACATGGGCTTGCCCACGATCACCCAGTCATCGGCCTTCTTGGCCTTGGCCTTCTCGCCATACAACAGGGCATCGTCCAGCATGAAGGCGGCGGCGCGGCCGGTTTCCAGCGTCAGGAAGGATTCGCCATGGTCCTTGGCCGAGATGATGCTCATGCCCGATTTGGACTCTTCGTTGAACTTGCGCAGCAGGCGCTCGGACGTCGTGCCCGCGGTCACCACCACGTTCTTGCCCTTCAGATCGGCAAAGTCCTTGATGCCCGAATCCTTGCGCGTCATGAGGCGCGTGCCGACGACGAAGATCGTGGTGGAAAAATCAACCTGCTTGGCGCGTTCCTTGTTGTGGGTGGTCGAGCCGCACTCCAGGTCCACCGTGCCATTGAGCACCAGGGGAATGCGGTTCTGCGAGGTCACCGGCACCAGCTTGGTGGCCAGTGAAGGCTTCTTCAGCTCGGCCTTGATGGCATCGACCACCTTGAGCATCAACTCATGCGAGTAACCCACCACCTGCTGCTTGTCGTCGTAGTACGAAAAGGGAATCGACGACTCGCGGTGCCCCAGGCCGATGGTGCCGTTGTCGGCGATCTTCTTCAGGGTGGGCGAGGACTGCGCCATCGCCGTCATGGCCACCGAGGCCAGGCACACGTTCAAGACCGTGGCGCGAAGAAGCTTGTTCGTCATGGTGGGAACCCTTGCTATGTTGGTGATGGCGCCATCGTGAGGCAGGCGCCTTCGTCAGGAAAGTACTTTCTGCAATCGCAGATCGCGTGCCAACAACATCCGAACCGGCCGTTTTGGCCAAGTGCTTGAATTTAAAGTGAAAAAAATCACACATTTTGAACAAGGGTACGGATTCCCGGATTCGCCGCTTTCCGCCTGTCCGCCCGGCCGGACACAGCGCACCATGGGGGCTTTGCCTGGAGTCGGTGGCATCATGTCGGGCCGAAAACAGCTCGTTTTCCCTGCCAGAACTTACCCCCATGCCCCCACGTCCCCGCCTGCCTGCCGGCCACCAGCCCCTTGACCAGATCCTGTTCGCCCAGGGTTTTGGCGCCCGCCGCGAGTGCGAAGGCCTGATCCTCAATGACCTGGTCAGCGTGCGGGGCCAACTGGTGAACGACCCGGATGCTGCCTTTCCGGAAGACCGGCTGGAGATGGTGGTCGATGGCCAACCGTGGGTCACGCACGTCAAGGCGCTGGTGATGTTGAACAAGCCGTCCGGGTATGAATGCTCGCTCAAGCCTGGCGCTTGGCCCGGCGTGCACAACCTGCTGGCCTTGCCCTTGCGCCGCCGGGGCCTGCAACCCGTGGGGCGCCTGGACCAGGACACCACCGGCCTGCTCTTGATGACCGACGACGGCGCCTTGCTGCACAAGCTGACCTCGCCCAAGCACAACGTGCCCAAGGTGTACGAGGTGACGGTGAAGCACCCGATGACCGAGCAACAAGTGCAATCGCTGATGTCGGGTGTGGTGCTGGACGACGACCCGACGCCCGTGCTGGCCGAGAAGGCCGAAATGGTGTCCGAACTGCACTTGCGCCTGTCGCTCACCCAAGGCAAGTACCACCAGGTCAAGCGCATGGTGGCGGCCGTGGGCAACCGGGTCGAGGCCCTGCACCGCAGCCAGATCGGCCACTTGACCATCCCTGCCGACCTGGCGCCTGGCCAATGGCGCTGGATCGAGGACCCGGCAGTCGTATTGCCCTGACGACGCTGGATAATCGAGCGCTTATGCAAGTCTTTCGCGGATTCCACCATGCGGCCTTGGCGCCGGCCTGTGCCCTGACCATCGGCAACTTCGATGGCGTGCACCGGGGCCACCAGGCCATGCTGGCCCTGCTTTGCAACGAGGCCCACCACCGCGGCCTGCCCAGCGCGGTGATGACCTTCGAGCCCCACCCCCGAGACTTCTTCGCTGCTCAGGCCGGCAAACCCGAGTTGGCGCCCGCCCGCATCGCCACCCTGCGCGACAAGCTGTCCGAGCTCGAACGCTGCGGCATCGACCAGGTCGTGGTGCTGCCCTTCGACCGCCGCCTGGCCAGCCTGACGCCCGACGAATTCATCGACCAGGTGCTGGTCAACGGCGTGCATGCCCGGTACGTGCTGGTGGGCGATGATTTTCGCTTTGGCGCCAAGCGGGCAGGGGATTACGACTTCCTGGATGCCGCCGGCAGCCAGCGTGGGTTCGACGTCGCCCGCATGCTCAGTTACGAAGTCCACGGCACGCGCGTTTCCAGTTCGGTGGTGCGCGAGGCGCTGGAGGAGGGCGACATGCCCAAGGCCGCCGCCTTGCTGGGCCGCCCGTACAGCATCAGTGGCCACGTCATCCACGGCCAGAAACTGGGCCGTGACCTGGGTTGCCGGACGATGAACGTGCGCTTCGGCCACCAGAAGCCGGCCACGAAAGGCATCTTCGCCGTGCGCACACACGGTCTCGGCCCGCAGCCGCTGGACGGCGTTGCCAGCCTGGGCGTGCGCCCCACCGTGGAGGACGCTGGCCGCGTGCTGCTCGAGGTCCATTGCTTTGATTGGCCCTCCAGTCTGGGCACCGAGGGCGGCTACGGTAAAATCGTCCGGGTGGAACTGCTGCACAAACTCCGAGACGAAGCCCGCTATGACGGGCTGGAGGCCTTGCAGGCGGCCATTCACCAGGACATTGCAGACGCCAAGGCCTTTTTCCAGGCCCAGGGCCGCCAGACCACCCGCGACCGAATTTGACGCGGGCTGACCGATCCGCAGGCTTGCTGCCCGCGGACAGCCCGCACTCCGTCGCCCCAGCACACGCCGAGTCGGTCGGCGATGCCCCCCAGATGCCCACGGGTCCACCACACGGACCGAGATCGACATGAGCCAAGACGACAAAAGCCAAGCCGGCAGCGCCTACCGCGCCACGCTGAACATGCCCGACACCCCCTTCCCGATGCGGGGCGACTTGCCCAAGCGCGAGCCGGGCTGGGCCAAAGCATGGGAAGACCAGGGCATCTACAAGAAGCTGCGCGACGCCCGCTGCGGCGCTCCCAAGTTCGTGCTGCACGACGGCCCGCCCTACGCCAACGGCCAGATCCACATGGGCCACGCCGTCAACAAGATCCTGAAGGACATGATCGTCAAGGCGCGTCAGCTCAAGGGCATGGACGCCATGTACGTGCCCGGCTGGGATTGCCACGGCCTGCCCATCGAGAACCAAATCGAGAAGACCTTCGGCCGCAACCTGAGCCGCGACGACGTGCAGGCCAAGGCCCGCGCCTACGCTGGCGAGCAAGTCGACCTGCAACGCGCCGATTTCAAGCGACTGGGCGTGCTGGCCGACTGGGACCACCCCTACCGCACCATGGACTTCGGCAACGAGGCGGGCGAGATCCGCGCTTTGAAGAGGCTCATCGAGCGTGGCTTCGTCTACCGGGGGCTGAAGCCCGTGTATTGGTGTTTCGACTGCGGCTCATCCTTGGCCGAGTTCGAGATCGAGTACGCCGACAAGAAGTCGCAGACACTGGATGTGAAGTTCCTGAGCGCGGAGCCCGAAAAGCTGGCCGCTGCGTTTGGTCTGCCATCCTTGAGCAAAGAAGCCTTCGCCGTCATCTGGACCACCACCGCCTGGACCATCCCCGCCAACCAAGCGCTGAATGTTCACCCGGAGCTGAGCTACGCCCTGGTCGACACACCCCGCGGCCTGCTGATCCTGGCCGAGTCGCTGGTCGAGAAGGCCGCGGCCCGCTACGGCTTCGCGCCTGAGCAGGTCAAGATCATCGCCACCACCACCGGCGCCAAGCTTGAGAACCTCAAGTTCAAGCACCCGCTGGCCCACGTGGACAAGGGCTACGACCGCGAAGCCCCCATCTACCTGGCCGACTACGTCAGCGCCGAAGACGGCACCGGCATCGTGCACGCCGCGCCCGCCTATGGCGTGGACGACTTCCAGTCCTGCCTGGCGCACGGCCTGTCGTTCGACGACATCCTCAATCCCGTGCAAGGCCACGGCGTCTACGAAGCCGAGCTGCCGCTGTTCGGCGGCCAGCACATCTGGAAGGCCGCGCCCGTCATCATCGAGACGCTGCGAGAACATGGCCGCCTGCTGGCCTCCAGCGAAATCACCCACAGCTACCCGCATTGCTGGCGCCACAAGAAGCCGGTGATCTTCCGCGCTGCCGCCCAGTGGTTCGTGCGCATGGACGAAGGCGAGGGCGTGTTCACCTCGAACAAGGCCGACAAGACGCTGCGCCAGATCGCGCTCGACGCCATCGACCAGACCGCCTTCTACCCCGAGAACGGCCGCGTGCGCCTGCGCGACATGATCGCTAACCGGCCGGACTGGTGCATCAGCCGCCAGCGCAACTGGGGCGTGCCGCTGCCGTTCTTCCTGCACAAGGTGACGGGCGAATTGCACCCGGACACGATGGCCTTCATCGACCGCGCCGTTGATTTGGTGCAGCAGGGCGGCGTCGAAGCCTGGTCCAAGCTGGACCCGGCCGAATGGCTGGGTTCGGAAGCCGAGAACTACAGCAAGTCCACCGACATCCTCGACGTGTGGTTCGACTCCGGCTCGTCCTTCTTCCACGTGCTGAACCCCGAGTTCGGCAGCCACCCGAACGCCGGCCACGCCCAAGGCCCGGAGGCCGACCTGTACCTCGAAGGCCACGACCAGCACCGCGGCTGGTTCCACAGCTCGCTGCTGGTGGCCAGCGCCTTGTATGGCCGCGCGCCCTACAAGGGCCTGCTCACGCATGGCTTCACGGTCGACAGCCAGGGCCGCAAAATGAGCAAGTCGCTCGGCAACGGCGTTGATCCGCAAGAAACCAGCAAGAAGCTGGGCGCCGAGATCATCCGCCTGTGGGTCGCCTCCAGCGATTACTCGGGCGACATCGCCGGCGACGAGAAGATCCTGGCCCGCGTGGTCGACGGCTACCGCCGCATCCGCAACACCTTGCGCTTCCTGTTGGCCAACACGTCCGACTTCGACTTTGCCAAAGACGCCGTCCCTGCCAGCGAGCTGCTGGAGATCGACCGTTACGCCCTGGCGCGCGCCTCCGACTTGCAGGCCGACATCCTCGCCCACTACGAGCGCTATGAGTTCCACCCCGTGGTCGGCAAGCTGCAGGTGTATTGCTCCGAAGACCTGGGCGCCTTCTACCTCGACGTGCTGAAGGACCGCCTCTACACGACCGCGCCCAAATCGCTGGCCCGCCGCAGCGCGCAAACCGCGCTGTACCAGATCACGCAAGCCATGCTGCGCTGGATGGCGCCTTTCCTCAGCTTCACGGCCGAGGAGGCCTGGCAGGTGCTCAAACAAGGCGAGACCATCTTCACCGAAACCTACTGGGATTTTGGCGAGACGGACGCCGCGCTGCTGCCCAAGTGGGCGCGCGTCAAAGAGATCCGCGAACAGGTCAACAAGGACATCGAAGCCGTGCGCACGCAAGGCCAGGTCGGGGCATCCCTGCAGGCCGAAGTCACGGTGACCGCCGGTGCCGCGGACCACGCCTTGCTGGCCTCGCTGGGCGAAGACCTGAAGTTCGTGCTGATCACCTCCAAGGCCAATCTGGCCACGGGCGATGCGCTGGCCGTGCAGGTCACCCCGTCGACGCAGACCAAGTGCGAGCGTTGCTGGCATTACCGCGACGACGTCGGCAGCGACCCGCAGTACGCGACGCTGTGCGGCCGCTGCGTCAGCAACCTTTTTGGCGAGGGTGAAACCCGCGAGGTGGCTTGACCATGGCGACGCGCAAATCAAGCAGCGGCTCGTCCGGCCTGTGGCCCTGGCTGGGCATCGCCCTCGTCATCTTCTTGCTGGACCAGTTCACCAAGACCTTGATCGTCGGCTTCTTTCAGCATGGCGACAGCCGCCATGTCACGGATTTCTTCAACATCGTGCGAGCGCACAACACGGGCGCCGCGTTCTCGTTCCTGGCCAATGCGGGTGGGTGGCAACGCTGGTTCTTCGTGGGGCTGGGTGCGGTGGCGGCCGGCTTCATCATCTACATGCTGCGCCAGCATGGGCAGCAAAAGCTGTTCGCCTGGGCCTTGACCTTGATCCTGGCCGGTGCGGTCGGCAATGTGGTCGATCGCCTGGTCTACGGCTACGTGGTCGATTTTCTCGATTTCCACTGGTCCTGGATGTCGCCATTGTTCCCCGGCGGCCACTTCCCCGCCTTCAACGTGGCCGACTGCGGCATCTCCATCGGCGCGGCCTTGTTGATCCTGGACGAGGTGCGCCGGGTTCGAAAGTCCTGATCAAGCAGGGCTTTACCTGGCCTTAACAAGGCGCGCGCGGCGCTCCTTTACCATGCGTTGGTTGTTCACACGGAAAGCGCATGTCCATGTCCAGAACCTGGTGGGCGGTCTGCCTGCTTGTCGGCGCAGGCCTGATCGCGTTGACGATGCCGTGGTCGCCACGCCTCCAGGCGGCGCCCGCACCCAAGTCGGCGCCTAGCGTGCCCGTGAGGGTGGCGCAGGCTGCGCAGCAAGACGTGCCGCTGGAGTTGCGGATGATCGGCCACGTGCAGTCCTTGCACCAGGTGCTGGTGCGGCCCCAGATCGAAGGCGTGCTCACCGAAGTTCGCTTCACCGAAGGCCAACGCGTGGCCCGGGGCGATGTGCTGGCCAGGCTGGATGACCGCGCCCTGAAAGCCCAACTGGCTCAGGCCGAAGCCGAACTGACGCGCCTGCAATCGCAGCTGCAACTGGCCAGTGCCGATCTGAAACGCTATGAAGGCCTGGCCGCGCAGTCGGCCGTGCCGGTGCAGCAACGCGATCAGCAGGCGGCGGCGGTGGTGCAATTGCAGTCCCAGATCCGCGCCCAGGAGGCCGCCTTGAGCGCAGCCCGCGTGCAGCTGTCCTTCACCACCATCACCTCTCCGGTGACCGGGCGGGTGGGCCTGCGTGCGGTGGACGCTGGCAACCTGGTGCGGCCCAGCGACGCGGCGGGGCTGGTCACCGTGGTGCAAACCCAGCCCATGGCCATCGTGTTCTCGGCCCCCCAGACCCGCCTGGCCGATGTCCGCGAGGCCTTGAAGGCCCATGGTGGCGCCACCGTGCGCGTGTCCGACCGCGAGCGCGGCACCGCCTTGGCGCAAGGCCGCTTGCTGACGGCCGACAACGTGGTCGATGCCGGCAACGGCTCCCTGCGTTTGAAAGCCCAGGTGCCCAACGCGGCCGAGAACCTGTGGCCAGGCCAGTTCGTCGCGGTGACCCTGGTGACCGGCCAGATGCCGCAAGCCCTGGTGGTGCCTGCCAATGCGGTGCAGCGCGGGCTCAAGGGCAGCTTCGTGTGGCGGGTGACGGGCAACAAAGCCGACATGGTGCCCGTCACCGTGCGCTGGCAAAACGATGAACGCGCCGTGCTGGCCACCGGGGCCATCCAGCCGGGTGACCGGGTGGTGGTGGACGGGCAGTCGCGCCTCAAACCGGCCCAAGCCGTGCGGGTGCTCGACGGCGCGAAGGGCTGACGCATGTCTGGCGCCCCTCGGCCTCAAGATCCTCAATCCCGATTCAACATCTCGGCGTGGTTCATCGACCACCCTGTGGCCACCACGCTGTTGACCCTGGCCCTGGTGCTGCTGGGCCTCTTTGCTTTCCCCAAGCTGCCGGTGGCGCCGCTGCCGCAGGCCGAGTTCCCCACCATCCAGATCTCGGCGCGCCTGGCTGGCGCCAGCCCCGACACCATGGCCGCGGCCGTGGCCACCCCGCTGGAAGTCGAGCTCAGCGGCATCGCCGGCATCACCGAGATGACGTCCACCAGCTCGCTGGGCGCCACCAGCATCACGCTGCAGTTCACGCTCGACAAGGACATCACCGCCGCCGCGCAAGAAGTGCAATCGGCGCTCAATGCGGTGGCTGGCCGCCTGCCGTCCGACATGCCCTCGCAGCCCACTTGGCGCAAGGTGAACCCGGCCGACGGCCCGATCCTGGTGCTGAGCGTCAACTCCGATGTGTTGTCGACCACTGAGTTGAGCGACCTGACCGAGACGGTGCTCACGCGCCAGATCAGCCAGATCCAGGGCGTCTCAGACGTGGGCATCACCGGCCAGCGCAAGCCCGCCATCCGCATCCAGGCCTCGCCCGCGCAACTGGCCGCCCATGGGCTCACACTGGCCGACATCCGCGCCGCCGTGCAGAAAGCCAGCGTCAACCAACCCAAAGGCGCGCTGGTGGGCGCCGAGCGCAACGCCACCTTGGCCACCAATGACCAGCTCTTCAAGTCCAAGGATTACGCCGATGTGGTGGTGGCCGACCGCGACGGCGTGCCCGTGCGGATTGCTGACGTGGCCAAGGTGATCGACGGTGCCGAGAACGATTACGTGAAAGCCTGGCAGAACGGTCGTGAAGGCCTGAGCATCATCGTGCGCCGCCAGCCGGATGCCAACATCGTGGACACGGTCGATCGCGTGCTGGCGGCCTTGCCGCGCTTGCAAGAGCGCCTGCCCGCCAGCGTCGAGGTCAGCGTGCTCAATGACCGCACCCGCACCATCCGGTCCTCGCTGCACGAGGTCGAGATCACCCTGGGCCTGACCGTGGTGCTGGTGGTGGTCGTGATGGGTTTGTTCCTGCGCCAGGTGTCGGCCACCATCATCGTGACGGCCGTGCTGGGCGTGGCCCTGGTGGCCACCATCGCGGGCATGTACGCGCTGGGTTTCAGCCTGAATAACCTGACGCTGGTGGCCCTGATCATCGCGGTGGGCTTCGTGGTCGATGACGCCATCGTGGTGGTCGAGAACATCCACCGGCATCTGGAAGCCGGGGTGCCCATGCGCGAGGCGGCCCTCAAAGGCTCGGCCGAGATTGGCTTCACGGTGATGTCCATCAGCATCTCGCTGATCGCGGCTTTCATTCCCCTGCTGTTCATGGGTGGGGTGGTGGGCCGACTGTTCAGCGAGTTCGCCGTCACCGTCACGGTGGCCATCCTGGTGTCGGTGGTGGCTTCGCTGACGCTGGCGCCGATGATGGCCTCGCGTTTCATGAAGAGCGCCCCCGCTCACCATGAAGACAACTGGTTGAGCCGCTTCATTGCCGCTTATGGCCGCAGTGTGGGCTGGGCGCTGGACCACCCTCGCACCATGCTCACGGCTTTCTTTGCCACGTTGGCCGTGGCGGTGGCCGCCTACGTGGGCGTGCCCAAGGGTTTCTTCCCACTGCAGGACACGGCCTTTGTGCTGGGCACCACCCAGGGTGCGCAGGATTTGTCTTTTGACGAGATGGAGGCCAAGCACCAGGCCTTGGCCGCCATCGTGGCCAAAGACCCGGCGGTGCAGGGCTTTGCGCACTCGGTGGGGGCCACCGGGGGCAGCTCCAACCTGTCGAGCGGGCGCTTCTGGATCGTGCTGAAAGACCGCAGCGACCGCGACGTGTCGGCCGAAGGGCTGATCGACCGTCTGCGCCCCCAGCTCAACCAGGTGCCGGGCATGGCGCTCTACCTGCGCTCGGCCCAGGACATCAACCTGGGCACGGGCCCCGCCCGCACCCAGTACCAGTACGCCCTGCAAAGCAATGACAGCGACGAGCTGGCCACCTGGGCTGATCGGCTCACCGAGCGCCTGGGCCGCCTGCCGCAGTTCCGCGATGTGTCGAATGACCTGCAACTGGGGGCCGGTGTGGCTCGCCTCACCATCGACCGCGCGGCTGCGGCCCGCCATGGCCTGAGCGTGGACGACATCAACCAGTTGCTCTACAACGCCTATGGCCAGCGCCAGATCAGCGAGGTGCAGACCGAGGTGACCCAATACCAGGTGGTGCTCGAGATCGATCCCGCCCTGCGAGGCCGCACGGACAGCCTGGATTGGCTCTACCTGCGCTCCGCCAAGACCGGCCAGATGGTGCCCCTGGCCGAGGTGGCGCGTGCCGAGCCGCTGGACAACGGCCCGCTCACCATCGCCCACAACGGCATGTCGCCCGCGGTGAACCTGTCCTTCAACCTGGCGCCCGGCGTGTCGCTGGGCGAAGCCGTGCAATTGATGGCGCAAACGCGCACCGAGCTGAACGTGCCCGCCAGTGTGGCCGGGCGTTTTCAGGGGGCGGCCCAGGCCTTCCAGGATTCGCTGGCTTCGCAGCCCTACCTGATCCTGGCCGCCGTGCTGGCCGTCTACATCATCCTGGGCGTCCTGTATGAAAGCTTCGTGCACCCGCTCACGATCTTGTCGACGTTACCCTCGGCAGGCCTGGGGGCGGTGGCCCTGCTGTGGTTCAGCGGCATGGATTTCTCGGTGATGGCGCTGATCGGCCTGGTGCTCCTCATCGGCATCGTCAAGAAGAACGGCATCCTGCTGGTGGACTTTGCCCTGCAGGCCCAGCGCGAGCGGGGGCTGTCGCCGCGCGAGGCCATCCACGAAGCCTGCCTGGCGCGCTTCAGGCCCATCCTGATGACCACGATCGCGGCTTTGCTGGCGGCCATTCCGCTGATGTTGGGGCTGGGCACGGGCGCCGAACTGCGCCAGCCACTGGGCTTCGCGGTGGTGGGGGGCTTGCTGGTCAGCCAGGTGCTCACGCTGTATTCGACACCGGTGGTGTACGTGGCGCTGGACCGGCTTTTCCACCGGCGGTCAGCGCCAGCGACTTTGCAGACCCCTTGATCACGGGGGTGGATGCAAAATAAATCACGCTTTTTGCATCTGTTTGGCGTCTTCCTGGCCAGTACATGGGCCAGTCCGATATTCCATGACATCGGCTGGCCTTTGCAACACAGCTAGGAGTGAATCATCATGAAATTGAAATCAAAGCTGACGGCGACGGCCGCGGTGCTTTTGTCCTCCACCTTCATGGGCCAGGCCGCCATGGCCGAATCCATGCTGGCCCTGACCTCGGACCAGAAGCTCCTCAGCTTCGACACGTCCGCGCCGTCCATGGGCAGCCTGACCACCATCTCGGGCCTCATTGGCAACGATCGTCTGCGCGCGATTGACCTGCGGCCCACCACGGGCGTCGTCTATGCCCTCGGCATCAACAACAACCTCTACACCTTGAACGCGGGCACTGGCGTGGCCAGCCTGGTCACCTCGCTCACGGCCGATGCATCCGACACAAGCGACACCTTCACCGGTTTGCGCGGCACCGCTTTCGGTTTCGACTTCAACCCGGCGGCCGATCTCAGCGGCGCACCGTCGCTGCGGGTGGTGAGCAACGCCTCCGAGAACCTGCGCATCGCGGTCAGTGGGCCCAACGCCGGCAAGGTCATCACCGACAACACGATCCGTGGCGGCACGCTGCAGATCGTGGGCTCGGCCTACACCAACAACGACACCAACCCGGCCACCGGCACGGCGCTCTTCGGCATTGACGCGACATCAGACAGCCTGTACCAGCAAGGCCTGCCCACCAGCGGCATCCAGACCCTGATCGGCTCGCTGGGTGTGAACACCAGCGCCGTGGCGGGCTTTGACATCACGGCATCGGGCAAGGCCTTTGCCGCACTGACCAACGGCGACACGGGCGAAACCGGCCTGTACTCGATCTCGCTGACCCCGGGCGCCAACCTGGCCACCTGGCTCGGTGAGTTCGGCGTGGGGGGCGCGCCAGTGAGTTCCATCATTGGTTTGACCTCGATGTCTGCCGTGCCAGAGCCTTCTGCCTGGGTGATGATGCTGGCCGGCCTCGCGCTGGTCCCGATGGTCATGCGCCGCCGTCGCCAAGCCTGATCACGCTCTGATCTAATGGCGGGCTACCCCCTGGTGGCCCGCCTTGAAACTTGATGCCCGCACCCTGCTGCTTTTGACTTTGCCGCCCATGATGTGGGCCGGCAATGCCGTGGTCGGCCGGCTGCTGGTCGGGCTCATGCCCCCCGTTCAGATGAATGCGGTGCGCTGGGCCCTGGTGGCCGCGCTGATGGCGCCCATGGCCTGGCGGGTTTGGCGCAAGCCGCGTGAAGTGTGGGCCCGCTGGCCTTACCTGGCCGTGATTGGCGCGCTGGGCGTGGGCACCTACAACTCATTGCAGTACCTGGCGCTGCAAACCTCCACACCCTTGAATGTCACGCTCATTGGCGCCAGCATCCCGGTGTGGATGATGCTGGTGGGCGCTGTGTGCTTTGGCCAGCCCGTCAGCGGCCGCCAATGGGGGGGCGCGGCCTTGTCCACGGTGGGCGTGGTGCTGGTCATCGCACAAGGGCGGTGGCAAACCTTGCTGCACGTGCAATTGGTGCCCGGTGATTTGTTGATGCTGCTGGCCAGCCTGGCTTGGGCTTTTTACAGCTGGCTGCTGGCCAAACCACCGCAGTCCATGGTTGGTGACCAGAGGCCGGCCTGGGATTGGGCCGAGTTTCTGTGGCTGCAGATCTTGTTCGGGCTGGTGTGGGCGGTGTTGTGCAGCGGCCTGGAATGGGCCGCGCCAATGGGCGCTCAAGCTGCACCAGTGGCCTCGGCCATCGAAGCGATCAATGCCTGGCCACCCATGCTGCGGCTGGCCGTGGGCCTGGTGTTCGTGGCACTGGGGCCCTCGATCGTGGCCTACCGCTGTTGGGGGTTGGGCGTGCAGGCCGTGGGTCCGACCCTGGCCGCATTCTTCATCAACCTCACGCCGATCTTCGCGGCGGTGTGGGCGGCGATCCTGCTGGGTCAACACCCTCGCTGGTACCACCCCTGCGCTTTGCTGCTCATCGTGGCGGGCATCGCGCTGTCGTCATCCAAACGCGGCACTCAAACTCAGTGAGTGCGGCGGCCGGGCGGTGGGCCGCCCCGGCGCTTGGGCGGGAAGGGCGGTTGCCCACGCCAGTAGCGGATCATCAACCAGCCGCCAAGCATGCCGCCCAGGTGGGCAAAGTGGGCCACCCCGGCTTGGGTGCCCGTCACGCCCAGGATCAATTCAAGCCCGCCGAAAATCGCCACGAAGATCTTGGCTTTCATGGGGATGGGCGGGATCAAGGGCACGATGATGCGGTTGGGGAACATCATGCCAAAGGCCAGCAGCAGGCCGAACAAGCCACCCGAGATGCCCACCGTGGGGTTCATCGAGCCGTTCACTTGCGACATCAGCAATTGCGTCAAGGCCGCCGTGAAGATGCTGGCCAGCATGAACTGGCTGTAGCGCTTGGGGCCCCAGACCCGCTCCAGTTCTGCGCCGAACATCCAGATGCCCATCATGTTGAAGAACAGGTGGGTGAACGAGCCATGCATGAAGCCGTAGGTCACCACCTGCCAAGGGTAGAACTGGGTTGACTCCAGGGGCCACAAGGCCAGCCAATAAGACAAAACATGTCCAAGGGCTTCGTCAATGCAAAACAGGGCAACGTTGATGAGCAACAGCGCCTGGGTGATCGGTGGCAATGGAGGCATGCGGTCACGAAAGGTGGGGGCTGAACAGAACCGCATCATAGAGCCCCTTGAACAACCGCGTTCGCCGTGATTGATCGTGGGGGCCGCTTCAATTTCGGGCTTGGGGCGGCAATCGGTCACAGCATGCTGGCACGTAACTCGCTATGGTTTGAACCAGGCACCGCACTTCGACGGCGCCATCACCGCTGGAGACCACGACCATGTCCGCCCACATCGTGCTCACGTCGCACCCTACCCGCCACGGCGGTGGGCCCGGCAGCCCCACCGCAGTCCATTGGGGGGCACCGACAGCGGCAGAGCGAGGGCCCTTGGTGGCCAGCGTGGGCAGCCCGGCACAGCGCAATGTCATCGGCACCCACTCAGGCGCTTATTCTGTTTACCGCGCCCTGGCCGTGGCCTCGGGCGCCTTGCAGCGCGACCACAAGCCTGATTTCACCAACACGGCGCCGGTCGAAACCATCGGGCCGCACCCACAGTGGGCGGATCCGCAAAAAATCGTCTCGCTCGATCCGTGGGGCCACATGGTCTCGGTGGCCTTCGCCGAGCAGATCGCGGCCGGCATGGACGTGCGGCCCACCATCGCCATCACCAAGGCCCACATCAACATGCCCGAGTTGGTGGCCTCGATCGCGGCCGGCCGGCTCAAGCCCGATGGCGACATCCTGGCCGCCAATGGCGATGTGAAAGTCACCAAGGCGGCCATCGACCCGGTCTGGCACTTGCCGGGCCTGGCCGAGCGCTTCGGCATCAAGGAAAGCGCTTTGCGCCGCAACTTGTTCGAGCAGACGGCCGGCATGTTCCCTGAACTGGTCACGCGCCCTGATCTGAAGGTCTTCCTGCCCCCCATCGGTGGCATGACGCTGTACTTCTTTGGCGATGTGGCCAAACTGGGGCAGGCGTCCACCAAAGTGGCCTGTCGGGTTCACGATGAATGCAATGGCTCTGACGTGTTCGGCTCCGACATCTGCACTTGCCGGCCTTACCTGGCCCATGGCATCGAGGTGTGCATCGAGATGGCGCAGCAAGGCGGCGTCGGCCTGGTCATCTACAACCGCAAGGAAGGCCGGGCCCTGGGCGAGGTCACCAAGTTCCTGGTCTACAACGCCCGCAAGCGCCAAGTGGGCGGCGACCGCGCCGAAACCTACTTCGCGCGCACAGAGTGCGTGGCGGGCGTGCAGGACATGCGCTTCCAGCAGCTCATGCCCGATGTTTTCCACTGGCTCGGCATCAAGCGCATCGACCGCTGGGCCTCCATGAGCGACATGAAGCATGGCGCCTTGGTTGAACAAGGCATCGAGGTGGTCGAACGCGTGCCCATCCCTGAAGAGCTGATCCCAGCCGACGCGCAGGTCGAGATGGATGCCAAGAAGGCCGCCGGCTACTTTTCGCACTACACCCCGGATGCGACCGAACTGGCCCTGCCCAAGGGGCGGGGGTTGATGGAATGACCGTCATGAACATGAACGCCCCAGTTCGCGTGGCAGGGCAGGGTGGCACGCCGCCACTGCTCACCCCCGAGTCATTGTTGACCGCGCAGGCGGTTCGGCGCAGCGCCTCGGCCTTGATGGCAGCCGCCCAAGCCGGGCAATCGGCCCATTTCACCTGGCACCCCGAGCGCGTGGCCGTGGCCGCCGCCTACGTGGCCGGCGTGATCCGCGAGCGCTACCCTGACTTGCAGGTGCCGTACCACAGCCGCTGGCGCCACTTCGAAGCCGGCGGCCTGGACCGCTGGGCCATGGTCGCCCACCAGCATGGCCTGGATGAGCCCACGGCGCGGCTGGAGCGCGCCAGGGCCCGCGTCGATCTGGTCGTCATCAGCGTCTTGCTGGATGCCGGTGCCGGTGCCGCCTGGAGCTACGCCGATCTGGAGACAGGCCAAACGCTGAACCGATCCGAGGGCCTGGGTGTGGCCAGCTTGCGTTGGTGGGCCAAGGGCGCCTTGTCCAGCAGCCCGCTGCACCCCACCCGGTCCGACGCCCAGGCCTTGGCCCTGGTGGACGCGCAGGCGGTGGGCCGCGCCTTGCAGGTGCGCACGGACAACCCACTGGTCGGCCTGGAAGGCCGGGCCGATCTCCTGCGTCGCCTTTCGCTGGCCCTGGAGCAGCATCCTGATGTCTACGGTCGCCCTGATGCGCCGGGCCTGCTGCGGCCTGGTCACCTGGTCGACACCTTGTTCCGCCATGCACCCACCGGCAAGATCAAGGCGGCGGCCGTTCTGGCAGTGCTGCTCAACACCTTGGGCGACATCTGGTCAGGGCGCCATCAACTCGCGGGCGTCAATCTGGGCGATTGCTGGCATCACCCGCAAGCCCCAGACGGCTGGGTGCCTTTTCACAAGCTCAGCCAGTGGTTGACCTACTCTTTGCTGGAGCCTTTGGAAGACGCCGGCTTGACCATCACCGACCTGGACGAGCTGACCGGCTTGCCCGAGTACCGCAATGGCGGCTTGCTGCTCGACCTGGGCGTTTTGCAGGCCCGCGACCGCACCTTCCACACCCAGCGCTGGACGGTGGATGCCGAGCCCATCGTCGAATGGCGGGCGCTGACCGTGGCTGTGCTCGACCACCTGGCCGAAGCCGTGCGCGGGGAGCTGGGCCTGAGCATGGAGCAATTCCCCCTGGCCCGTGTGCTGGAAGGCGGCACCTGGGCCGCAGGGCGCAAAATCGCCCAGGCCAAGCGCCCCGGCGGCGTGCCACCCGTGCACATCGAAAGCGACGGCACCGTTTTTTAAGGACGAGACATGGCCCACGATTTTCCCAACCTGTTTGTCATCGACCACCCCCTGGTGCAGCACAAGCTCACCTGGCTGCGCAATAAGGACACCAACACCGAGAGCTTCCGCAGCCTGCTGCGCGAGGTCAGCCAGATGCTGGCCTATGAGGCCACGCGTGATCTGCCCACCGAACTGCAAGCCACGCCCACGCCAATCACCACATTCGATTCCCCAGTGATCAGCGGCAAAAAGCTGTGCCTGGTCTCCATCCTGCGTGCGGGCAACGGCATGGTTGATGGCCTCTTGTCCTTGCTGCCGCTGGCCCGTGTGGGCCACATCGGCCTGTACCGCGATCCCGGCACGCTGGAGCCCGTCGAGTACTACTTCAAGGTGCCCAATGACATCGCCGAGCGCCAGGTCATCGTCGTGGACCCGATGCTGGCCACCGGCAACTCGGCCGTGGCGGCCATTGACCGCATCAAGGAGTGCGGTTGCGCCAGCATCAAGCTGCTGTGCCTGCTGACCGCGCCCGAGGGCGTCGCGAACATGCTCAAACACCACCCTGACGTGCCCATCATCACCGCGTCTTTGGACAGCCACCTCAACGACCACGGCTACATCGTGCCCGGCCTGGGCGACGCCGGTGATCGGATCTTTGGCACCGTCTGATGCTGGACCTCATCCTTCGACATTGCACCCTGCCTGATGGCCAGACCGACCAGGACATCGGCATCCTCGGTGGGCAGATCGTCGCCGTGCAGCCGGCCCTGTCCACGCCCGCCGCGCAAGAAATCAACGCCGCTGGACAACTCGTCAGCCCGCCTTTCGTCGATGCCCATTTCCACATGGATTCGACCCTCAGCTACGGCCAGCCCCGCATCAACCAATCAGGCACCTTGCTGGAAGGCATCGCGCTGTGGGGCGAGCTCAAGCCGCAGCTGACGCAAGACGCCCTGGTGGACCGCGCCATGGCCTATTGCGATTGGGCCGTGGCCAAGGGTCTGCTCGCGATCCGCTCCCACGTTGACGTGTGCGACCCCAAGCTGCTGGCGGTGGAGGCCTTGCTGCATGTGCGCGAACGCGTCAAACCTTACCTGGACTTGCAGTTGGTGGCCTTCCCGCAAGATGGCGTCCTGCGCGGCCACAACGCCCTGGCCCAACTGAAGCGCGCCCTCGACATGGGCGTCGACGTGGTCGGTGGCATTCCCCATTTCGAACGCACCATGCAAGACGGCGCCGAGTCCGTCCGCATCCTCTGCGAGCTCGCTGCCGAGCGTGGCCTGCGCGTCGACATGCACTGCGACGAAACCGACGACCCCATGTCCCGCCACATTGAAACCCTGGCGTATCACGCACAACGCCTGAGCCTGCAGGGCAGGGTGGCCGGTTCGCACCTCACCTCCATGCACAGCATGGACAACTACTACGTCAGCAAGCTCTTGCCCTTGATCAAGGAAGCCGGCGTGGCCGCCATCGCCAACCCCCTCATCAACATCACCTTGCAAGGCCGGCACGACACTTACCCCAAGCGCCGCGGCATGACCCGCGTGCCTGAGATGCTCGCCCAAGGCATCGATGTGGCCTTTGGGCACGACTGCGTGATGGACCCCTGGTACGGCATGGGCAGCGGCGACATGCTGGAAGTGGCGCACATGGGCTTGCACGTCGCGCAGATGACGAGCCAGGCGGCGATGCGCCAATGCTTCGCGGCCGTCACCTCCACGCCCGCCAAAATCCTGGGCTTGACGGGCTACGGGCTGGAGGTGGGCTGCCATGCCGATCTGGTCGTTCTGCAAGCCCGCGACCCGGTAGAAGCCATCCGCTTGCGCGCCACCCGCCTGCACGTCATTCGCCAAGGCCGGATCGTGGCCCAGACACCCCCAAGCGTGACCACCTTGACCCTGCCTGGCCGCCCAGGAAGCGTCGACTTTCTATGCTAAACTCCGACCCCTCACATCAGCGCCCTGGTGGTGAAATTGGTAGACGCGCCGGATTCAAAATCCGGTCCCGAAAGGGGTGCCGGTTCGATTCCGGCCCGGGGCACCACACAATCAAAACCCGCATGCTTGAAGAAGCTTGGCGGGTTTTTTGTTGCCATGGCCGCATCCACTGATGGCCTATTCATCGCCTGCGACAATACCGGTTCATTGCACACCGCTGACCTGTTTGACACGATGAACTACCCCACGCTCGAAGACGTCATTGGCAAAACGCCCATGGTGCGCCTGCAACGCATTCCAGGCGCCGAGAACGACGCACGCGGCAATGTCATCCTGGCCAAACTCGAGGGCAACAACCCGGCCGGTTCCGTTAAGGACCGCCCCGCCATCAGCATGATCCGCCGCGCCGAAGAACGCGGCCAGATCAAGCCCGGCGACACGCTGATCGAAGCCACCTCGGGCAATACTGGCATCGCCTTGGCCATGGCCGCCGCCATCCGCGGTTACCGCATGGTGCTGATCATGCCGGAGGACCTCAGCATCGAGCGCGCCCAGACCATGAAGGCCTTCGGCGCCGAGCTCATCCTCACGCCCAAAAGCGGCGGCATGGAATACGCCCGCGACCTGGCCGACCAGATGGTGCGCGATGGCAAAGGCCTGGTCCTCGACCAGTTCGCCAACGAAGACAACCCGCGTATCCACTACGAGACCACCGGCCCCGAAATCTGGGCCGACACGCAGGGCCAAGTCACCCACTTCGTCAGCGCCATGGGCACCACCGGCACCATCACCGGCGTCTCGCATTTCCTCAAGGAAAAGAACCCGGCCGTGCGCATCGTCGGAGCCCAGCCCAGCGAAGGCTCGCGCATTCCCGGCATCCGCAAATGGCCCGAAGCCTACCTGCCCAAGATTTTCGACCCCACCCGCGTGGACGAAACCGTCAACGTGAGCCAAGCCGATGCCGAAGACATGGCCCGCCGCCTGGCCCGGGAAGAAGGCTTGTTCGGCGGCATCTCGGCGGCCGGCGCCTGCTGGGTGGCCTTGCAACTGGCCCAAACGGTGAGCAACGCCACCATTGTCTTCGTGGTTTGCGACCGCGGTGACCGTTATCTGTCCACCGGCGTGTTCCCTGCCTGAGGTACCATTCATTCATGGACATCAACAAGGAACTTGACGCCCGAGGCCTGACCTGCCCGCTGCCCATCCTCAAGGCCAAGAAGGCCTTGTCGGACATGCACAGCGGCGAGGTGCTCAAGGTCTGGGCCACCGACCCCGGTTCGGTGCGCGACTTCCAGGCCTTTGCCCGCCAGACCGGCAACGACCTGGTCGACCAGCAGACCAAGCGCAACGGCGACCAAGAGGAATACACCCACTTTCTGCGCCGCCGCTGAACTGGCGCTGAGCCGTTACTAAAGCAGCAGCTCAGGGCCCGCCGGTGGATTCAGGCCCAGGTGCCTGAACGCCGAAGCCGTGGCCATGCGCCCCCGTGGCGTGCGCTGCAAAAAGCCCTGCTGGATCAGGTAGGGCTCAATCACATCCTCGATTGTCTCGCGCTCTTCGCCAATCGCGGCCGCGAGGTTGTCCAGGCCCACCGGCCCGCCATCAAAACGGTGAATGATCGCCTCCAGCAGCTTGCGGTCCATTACATCCAGGCCCAAAGGGTCCACGTCCAGCATGGCCAGGGCCAGGTCGGCCATCTGGCGCGTGATGCGGCCATCGCCTTTCACTTCAGCGTAGTCGCGCACCCGCCGCAGCAGGCGGTTGGCGATGCGCGGCGTGCCACGTGAGCGGCGCGCCAACTCCAGTGCACCTTGCTCATCAATGGGCGCATTCAACAGTTTGGCCGAGCGCGTCACGATGCGCTGCAACTCTTCGGCGGTGTAGAACTCCAGCCGCGCCACGATCCCGAAGCGATCGCGCAGCGGATTGGTCAGCATGCCGGCACGCGTGGTGGCGCCCACCAGCGTGAAGGGTTGCAGGTCCAGCTTGATCGACCTGGCCGCCGGCCCGTCGCCGATCATGATGTCGATCTGGTAATCCTCCAGCGCGGGGTAGAGGATTTCCTCGACCACCGGGCTCAGCCGGTGGATTTCATCAATGAACAGCACGTCGTGCCGCTCCAGATTGGTCAGGATCGCGGCCAGATCCTTCGGCTTCTCCAGCACAGGCCCCGAGGTCTGGCGCAGGTTCACACCCAATTCAGTGGCGATGATGTGGCTGAGCGTGGTCTTGCCCAAGCCTGGCGGCCCGAACAACAGCACGTGGTCAAGCGCTTCGCCCCGCTTGCGCGCCGCGCCAATGAAGATCTCGAGTTGTTCGCGCGCTTTGGCCTGGCCCACATACTCGTGCAGATCCTTGGGCCGCAATGCCCGTTCCAGAGCGTCCTCATGCGGAGAAGTCACCCCTGCAGTGACCACCCGTGGGGCATCAAATGCGGGGATGGCGGTGGCTTTGGGCCGTGCCGAACTTCCGAAGTCATCGGTTTGAATGCTCATGGGGACTGATTATCCGGCTTCTCGGTGGTGTTGCCTTTGAGCAACGATAGTCCGTTTGGATTGGGGTTTATGACAACCCTGTCATCACATCGATCGCTAAAGTCTGTTGCAATTCAACGAGTTTCGGCGGGCTGCTGTTAGCACCGTCGCTGAGGCCTCTGGTTTAACTTTGGAGAATTCAATGAAAAAGACTTTGCTGGCGATCGCTGCTCTGGCTGCTACTTCGGGCGCTTTCGCCCAATCTTCCGTCACTCTGTATGGCGTGGTCGATGCTTCGATCGAAAACGTCAAGGGCGACAAGGGCGTGACCCGCGTTTCGTCCGACAACCTGGCCACCTCGCGCCTGGGTTTCAAGGGTTCTGAAGACCTGGGTGGCGGCCTGCGTGCCAACTTCGCCCTGGAAACCGCTGTCAAGTCTGACACGGGCGCTCAAGGCAACACCGCTCGCTTCTTTGACCGCGCTGCCTGGGTTGGCCTGCAAGGCGGCTTCGGCGAACTGCGCCTGGGTCGCATCGACTCGTCCATCGGCGCATTGGCCGGTGACACCAAGATTTTGGGCGCTCAGGCCTATGACGACTTCAAGATCGCCAAGACCCGCGCTGGCGACAGCTATCGCCGTGTTGATAACGCCATCACCTACTTGCTGCCCACATTCGTGCCGGGCTTGACTGCTCAACTGCAGTACGCAACTGCAGGTGTTGGCTACCGCACAGTTGGCACCGGTGTCGGCGCTATCGATGCCCAGGTCGCTGGCGGTGAAGTCGCTGGTGTCGACGCTGGCAAGCTTTACGGTTTGAACATCAAGTACGCCGCAGGCCCCTTCTTCGCTGGTGCAGGCTATCTGTCCTCCAAGGATGAGAACACGGTCACCGCCGGCGAGCAAAAGGCCAATGCCGCTTTGGCTTACGTGGGCTATGACTTTGGCGTGCTCAAGTTGACCGGCTACTACGACGCTGAAACCAGGGTTGCAGGCGCTGCTGATCGCTTGGTCTTGGCTGGTATCCGCATTGGCGTGCCTATCACCGAAAACTTCAGTGTGCAGGCCAGCTTGGCTCAAGCCAGCAACGTCGCTGCAACCGTGACCAACAGCGACCATGACGATGCCACCATCGCCGCCATCAAGGCTGTGTACAACCTGTCCAAGCGCACTTCGGTGTATGGATTGGTCACTAACGTGAACAACGAGTCGTCGTCCAACCTGAGCGTGTCCGGTGTGGCGCTGACGGAACTGGGTAAGAGCTCGCGCGGCATTGCCTTCGGTGTCGCTCACGCCTTCTGATCAAGGCCTGACCGGTTCGATCAAAAAGGGGCTTCGGCCCCTTTTTTCACGCCTGCCCACTGGTGGTTGTTGTTCGTAGGCTACAGCGGGGCAAACGTTTAAAACGCGTAGCTTTGGCTGGGCAACAATCCGTTGGCACTCGATTTCTGGGTGATGTTTAGGACACTTCTATGCAAAAAAATATGCTGACCAAAGCCGTTGTGATGGCTTTGGCTACTTTAGGTGCAAGCACCGCCATGGCTGAATCCAGCTTGACCATCTACGGCACCCTGGATGCGTCGTTGTCACACACCAAGCTCAAGACTTCGCCGACGACCGTGGTTGCCACGGGCGCCACGGCTATTCCAGGCAGCGAGGTGTCTACCACAGGACTGTCCAATGGAGTCATGACCCAAAGCTTCATTGGCTTCCGTGGTGTTGAAGACCTGGGTGGCGGCTTGGAAATTTCGTTCAAGCTTGAGACCTACCTGGATGTGGATACCGGCGCAACTTCCACCCCTAGTTTGCCCAACTCTCCGCTTTCGCCCACAGCCACCTACAACGCACGTGACAAGGGTGGTTTCTGGAGTCGCAACGCGTACGTGGGCATCAAGACCAACTATGGCTTGCTGCGCCTGGGCCAGATGGATTCGCTTGGATATTTGTCTGCTGAAAGGTTCAGCGTATTTGGGGCTTCCAAGCTGGCTCCATCGCGGATTTTCTACAAAACTGATTACTACACCCAAGGATGGAGCAATGCCATTGCTTACTTTGGCAAGGTGGACAAGATTGGCTTCGCGGGCATGTACAGCGCCAAAGAATCCACAAACGCGACGACGCCGGGCTTGGGCGCCAAGTGGGCGGCAACCGTCGGGTATTTTGACGACACCTTCTCTGCTTCCCTGGGCTACGAAAACAACAAATCCAGCGTTGGTCCCACAGATCCTTTCGTGGCCGCAGCATTCCCGGCAACGAATGAATCGTTGTTCTTGAACAGCTTTTATGATTTTGGCGTGGCCAAGTTGTATGCGCAGTATGGCTACGGTAAGCTTGACCGCGCTGCGGTGGGCCCAACCACCCCCGATGTGAAGTCGAAGGGCTACCAGCTTGGCGTGTCTGTGCCTGTGGGAACGAATGTCAAGTTCCTGGCGTCTTACTCGAACGGCATCCTTGAACTGGAGTCGGTGGTTCCAAGCTTCAATGGGTTGAAGGTGCGTGACGTTTCCATCTTCACGGTCGGCAGTACGTATGACCTGTCGAAGCGCACAAACCTGTACGCCGTGTTCTCGAACGAAAAGAACGAGTATCAGTTGCCCGTAGCCTCATTGGTGGCTCGCGATGTCAAAGAGACCACACTGGCTCTCGGCGTTCGCCACAGCTTCTGAACGAGTCACACTGCTTGACGGGCTCGATTTTGCGAGCCATTTAATGGAGCCTTCGGGCTCCATTTTTCATGCCGTGTTGCTGTTTTGCTACATCATGGGAAACCTGGGGAACGCCTCGGAACGATTGCGCAACAATCTGATGCGCCCCCCGATTCAGGGGGATATCAAGGAGATATTCCATGCAAAAGAACGTTCTGACCAAAGCTGTTGCGGTAGCTCTGGCAACCTTGGGTGCCGGTGGGGCCATGGCCCAATCCAGTGTGACTCTCTACGGTCACGCGGATGTCAGCGTTGATCATGTCAGCAAAACTGCTGGCGTGCGTTTGATTCCTCTCGATCCCGCTACGCAAGGCGCCAAATCCAGCGTGACGCGCGTGTCTCCCAGTGGTACGTCACAAACCTCGTTCGGTTTCAAAGGTACCGAAGTTTTGGGTGCTGGTTACTCCGCAGGCTTTGTCCTGGAAGGCCAACTGGGGCATGACACTGGCGCCTTGGGCCAAGACGGCCGCATTTTCGGTCGCCAAAGCTACGTGGGTTTGACCACACCATTTGGTGAAGTACGACTTGGCCGTCAATACGCGCCTATTTTCTATTCCACCGCTTTTGTGACCGGTGAGCGCTTTGGTGCGACTGACCTGTTCACCGAAGGTGGTGCCACCAACAACTTGCAAGTTCGCCAAGACAACCAGATCAGCTATTGGCTCAAAGCTGGTGGGTTCACGGGCTCGGTCGCCTATTCGCCTAATGCTGGTTCGTTGAGCACGATTTCTGCTGCACGCGGCGGGCAGGTCAACGGCAACGTGGGCGGTATCTTAGGCAGTGCTTCAAGCGGCACAGAAAGCACTACGAACGACACAGGTCGTGCGGTGGGCGCTTTCGGTAACATGGCCTTCAATGAAGCCTTCAACATGACCTTGGGCTACCATCAAAATGAATTTGATGGTGCACGCTTTGGTGTTTACAACGCCGCCAGCCCTAACGCATTGATTGCAACGTCTTCTTTCATCCTGGACAAGTACCAAGCCGCCAATATTGGCGCCAAGTATGTGATGCCAGGTTCAGGCATTCTGTTTGACGCGGCCATTGGTCAAGGTGTTTATGGCTTTGATAACAGCGATGACCTGAAGTTGCAGTTCATGGCCATTGGCACCCGGGTGCCTGTCGGTCAGTGGACTTTGTCTGCTCAAGTCTCGCAGATCAAGTTCAAGAACTTCACCAAGGGCAAAGACACTGGCGTGATGCTTGGTGCTGAGTACGCATTGTCCAAGCGAACATCGCTGTACACGCGTGCTGTTCAGGTACGGGATGACGAAGGCACGGCGGCCAGCATGGGCATTGCTGCCCCAGTTGTTGGCGGTCCTGACGTTATTGCTACGGCAGTGGGTTTCCGCGAAACGCCTTTGTTCGCTGGCGCGAACATCAATCCAGGCGGCAAGTCCACCTACTTTGGCGTTGGTATCCGCCACAGTTTCTGATCAAGTCCTCCCCACTCAGAGCAACCGCCCTTCGGGGCGGTTTTTATTTTTGGTGAGACCTTCAAAGGAATGGCACGCCTCCATTGCTTCCCGCTGCAGTGGATAGGCAGGTCGGCAAATCGTCTGAGCGGTAGATGGCGACTCCAAATCGTCTTACATGCCGCCAAGTTCAAACAAGGTTGCGTCAGGCAGATTCGCATCAGTGCGATACAATGTGTACAACACAATACATTGCGCCACTCCATGTCTACCACGATGACGGTTCGTCTTGAAGATGACGTTAAAAATCGACTCGACCAGTTGGCGCAAGCCACTCATCGAAGCAAATCGTTCTTGGCATCGGAAGCTATCCGTGAGTTTGTCGAGACCAACGAATGGCAAATCGGCGAGATACAAGCAGCGCTAAGCGAGGCCGATGCAGGCGATTTCGCATGTGAGCAGGATGTGCAAGCCCTGTCCAAGAAATGGCAGGTCAATGCAGGTTAAGTGGTTGCGCAAAGCACTGCAAAACCTCGACGAAGAAGCCACCTACATTGCTCAGGACGATCCAAGTGCCGCGGGCTTGGCTGTCCAGCGAGTGATGGCAGCCGTGGCCATGCTGGCAGACCAGCCGGGACTTGGCCGCCCGGGGCGAGTGCCTGGCACACGTGAATTGATTGTCCTCAAGGCGAGGTACCTGGTGCCCTACAGGGTGCGTGGCGGCACGGTCGAAGTGCTGCGAGTGTTTCATTCATCGCGGCACCTCCCAAACAAGTGGTGATCAAGCGCGGTTCTCGCGCTGAAGGGGGCGCCTTCAATGAATCATGCAATTCGGTGCTCCAGCCTGAACAAGTCTTGGACCGCCTCCCGCTCCCGAATCACCCACACCTGCTCCCCATCCACCATCAACTCAGCCGCTCGTCCGCGGGTGTTGTAGTTGCTGGCCATGGTCATGCCATAAGCCCCAGCCGACAACACGGCCAGCACGTCACCCGCTTTCACCGCCAAGGTTCGGTCACGGCCCAACCAGTCGCCTGATTCGCAAACCGGCCCGACCACGTCCCAAACCTGTCCTGGCTCAGAGCGTTGATGGACATTGACTATGCCCATGTAAGCCTCGTACAACGCTGGCCGCATCAGGTCATTCATGGCTGCATCCACCACGCAAAAATTCTTCTGCTCACCCGGCTTGAGGAACAACACCTCGGTCAGCAGCACGCCAGCGTTGCCCACCAGGGAGCGGCCCGGCTCAAACAGCACCTCACGGTGTCCGTGGCCTCGCGCATCAATCCGCTGCAGCAACTGGCCGATCAGCACGTCCGCTGCTGGTGGCGTCTCGTCCGTGTAGGTGATGCCCAGCCCGCCACCCAAATCCATGTGGTGAATGGGCACGCCTGCCGCTTCAATGGCCTCGACCAAGTCCAGCACGCGGTCCAACGCATCCAGGTAGGGCGCGATGTCGGTGATTTGCGAGCCGATGTGGCAATCAATGCCCACCACCTCAAGCCCAGGCAACGATGCCGCGCGCTTGTAGGTGGCCACGGCCTCTTCATGGGCAATGCCAAACTTGTTGCCCTTCAACCCGGTTGAGATGTAGGGATGCGTGCCTGCATCCACATCCGGGTTAACGCGCAGGCTGACCCGCGCTTGCCGACCCAGGCGGCTGGCCACTTCCGACAGCACTTCCAGTTCGGCCGTGCTTTCGACGTTGAAGCAGCGCACGCCAGCTTCGATACCAAGCTGCATTTCGGCCCGAGTCTTGCCCACGCCCGAAAACACGACTTTGCTGGGATCGCCCCCGGCAGCCAACACCCTGGCCAGCTCGCCAGCGGACACGATGTCAAACCCGCATCCGGCTTGGGCAAAGGTTTGCAGTACCGCCAGGTTGGAGTTGGCCTTGATGGCATAGCACACCAAGTGAGGCCGGCCTTTCAGCGCCTTTTGATAAGGAGCTAGCGCCGCCAGCATGGCACGGCGGGAATACACATACAGGGGGCTGCCATGCTGGCGAACCAAATCGCTCAACCGGACGTCGTCCAAAAACAGATCACTGCCTCGGTAGGCCAAAAAGGGGGAGCCGGGCAGGGTCATGGTGTGTCCTTGGTCTGGCCGTTGTTGGCAGAAGGTGCAGAGGCGGCGGCGCCTTGGTCAGGCGGCGGGGGCAGGTACAAAGGGCCTTTTTGACCACAGGCGCTGAGCAGCAATGTGCCCAGCAGAACGAGCACGGGCAGGGGCTTTGCGATGCTGCCTAAAATCGGTGACTGTTTCTTCATGCCGACATTCTAAGGATTCCCCCGATGAGCGCCCCCAACACGTCTTCCGATCTGACTGATGCGCAGTACAACGATGCGATCCAGGCGGTGCTGACGCGCATCGAAACCACCGTGGATGGTTGGCTGGAGGCCGACGTGGCCGACATCGATGCCGCGCGCTCTGGCGGCATGCTGACCCTGACTTTGCCCAACCGCACGCAACTCATCATCAACGCCCAGCCTCCTTTGCAAGAGCTGTGGCTGGCCGCCCGCCGTGGCGGCTTTCACTTCCGGCACTCTTCAGATGGCCGCTGGCTGGACACCCGTTCAGGCGATGAATTCTTTGCCCTGTTGTCGGCTTGCGCCAGCGAGCAGGCCGGTGTGCCGTTGAGCTTCTGACAGGCGGCTCACTGAGTTTTGCCGTTGCCAAACATGTCCAGGATGTTCTTCTTCTCGTCGGGCGAGGTTGGTTCGGGTGTCGGTGGCGCCTGGTCTTCCGGCTCCGGGGCCAGTTCACGGACGCCGGTGCCCGAGGTGTATTCCTCGTAGAACCACTCGCCGCCGATGTTGACCAAGCCGTCGGGTTGAGGAGGCTCTTCCACCGGCACACCGCGCAAGGCGGTGCTCATGTAGTCAATCCAGATGGGCAAGGCCAGGCCGCCGCCGGTTTCCTTGTCGCCGAGTTTGCGAGGCTGGTCGTGGCCAATCCACACCACGGACACGGTGTGGGCCGTGTAGCCCGCGAACCAGGCGTCCATCGAGTCGTTGGTGGTGCCGGTCTTGCCATACAAGTCGGGGCGTTTCAGCGTGGCCTGGGCCTTGGCCGCAGTGCCCGACCGAGTCACCTCTTGAAGCAGGCTGCTCATCATGAAAGCGTTGCGCGCATCAATTGCCCGCATGGATTCATTCAGCACGGCGGGCCTGTACTGCGCCAGAGCATGGCCGCGCGAGTCGGTCACTTTCAGCACCAACAGGGGGTTGACTCGGTAGCCGCCATTGGCGAACACCGCGTAGCCATCGGCCATCTGCATCGGCGTGACCGAGCCGGCGCCCAAGGCCATGGTCAGGTACGCCGGGTGTTTGTCGGCCTCAAACCCAAAACGGGTGACCCAATCCTGCGCGTACTTCGTGCCGATCGAGCGCAACACACGGATCGAGATCATGTTCTTTGATTTGGACAAACCACGCCGCAAGGTCATGGGGCCTTCAAACTTGCCGTCGTAGTTCTTGGGTTCCCAGGGCTGCCCCCCCGTGACGCCCGCGTCGAAGAACAAGGGGGCATCGTTGACCGTGGTGGCGGGCGTGAAGCCCTTTTCCAAGGCGGCCGAGTAGATGAATGGCTTGAAGCTGGAGCCCGGCTGGCGCCATGCTTGCGTGACATGGTTGAACTTGTTGCGTCCGAAATCAAAGCCGCCCACCATGGCCTTGATGAGGCCGGTGGTGGGGTCCATGGAAACGAAGGCGCCTTCAACCTCGGGCAATTGCACCACGGTCCAAAGTTCCGAGGCGTTTTGCATCAGGCGCACCACCGCGCCGCGGCGAATTTGCACTTTGGGATTGGCCTTGTCGCTCAGGGCATTGCCCACGGCGCGCAAGCCCTCTGGGCCAATGGTGATCTGCTCGCCTGACTGCAAGGCCACGACCAATTTCTTGGGGGCGGCCGACATCACGACGCCCGCGTGAATGGACTCACTGTCCGGGTGCTCTTCGAGCGCTTCCGCCACGCGGACATCCACTTGCTTGGGGTCGGCCGGCAAATCGATGTAGGCCTCGGGGCCGCGCCAAGCCTGGCGGCGGTCAAAATCCATCAAGCCCTTGCGCAAAGCCTTGTAGGCGGCGGTTTGCTCCGGCATGCGCACGGAGGTGTAAACGTTCAATCCACGCGTGTAGGCATCAGGGCCGTATTGATCGTGCATCAGCGAGCGTGCGGCCTCAGCGGCGTACTCGGCATGGGCCGAAACTGGGGCCTTGGTGCGGTAGGCCAGTTCCTCGTCCTTGGCTTCGTCACGTTGCGCCTCTGTGATGAAGCCGTTGTCGAACATGCGGTCGATGATGTATTGCTGGCGAATGGTCGCGCGCTTGGGGTTGCGAACGGGGTTGTAGGCGGAGGGGGCCTTGGGCAGGCCAGCGAGCATGGCGGCTTCTGCCACCGTGATGTCTTTGATGGGTTTGCCAAAATAGGTGTCGCAGGCCGCTGAAAACCCATAAGCGCGTTGACCAAGATAAATCTGATTCATGTAGAGCTCCAGGATCTGGTCCTTGCTCAACAGGCTTTCGATCTTCAGTGCCAGCAACATCTCGTAGATCTTGCGGGTGAAGGTTTTCTCGGTGGGAAGGTAGAAATTGCGAGCCACCTGCATGGTGATGGTGGATGCGCCCTGGCTGCGGGCCTCGCCAAAATTGGCCAATCCCGCGCGCAACACGCCGATGTAGTCCACCCCGCCATGTTTGTAGAAACGCGCATCTTCAATCGCCAAAACAGCGTCCCGCATGATTTTTGGAATTTGTTTAATGGGCAGAAAATCACGCTTTTCTTCGCCAAACTCTCCAATTAGGACGTTATCTGCCGAATAAACGCGCATCGGCATTTTGGGTTGGTAGTCGGATAATCCCCCGACTTCAGGTAATTGGGGGTATGCCACCGCCAGGCCAATTCCCGCCAGCATGGCACCGCCCAAAGCCGCCGCCAGACCCAATCCAATCAGCGCAAGCAGAGGTTTGACAAGCCAGGTTGCCCACCAGGGGCTCGATCGGGATGGGCTTTTGGAAGAAACGGAATCGCTCATGGAGGCAGGCCTGTGACACTGCCCGGATTATAGGAACTCGCGAGGGCCGAACACCCGTACACCATCGGCCACTTTGCGCTCCTTCACATCTTGTCGGATTTGCAACTGTCTGTAAGGCGTGTGCATATCGCAACGTGGTTGGGATTTGCCCTGCTTTAACTTCGATCAAACACAAAACCTTTACTGATAGCATTGAAGTGGTTTTTATTTAACTTTCCAGCGCCGTAGTTGGTGCGTGGGGGACGGTGTGAGCTTTCTTGACACGCTCTTGGGCCGCAAGCATCCGCCAATGATTGGACTGGACATCAGTTCATCAAGCGTGAAGCTGGTCGAGCTAAGCCAGACACAGTCTGGCGAATACATTCTGGAACGGTTTGCGTCCGAGCCTTTTGAGAAGGGTTGGATCGCCGACGGTCAAATCGAAAAATTCGATGAAGTCGCGGAAGCCGTGCGCAAGGTCGTCGTCAAAAGCGGCACCCGCACCAAGCACGTGGCCATGGCGATGCCGCAGTCGGCCGTCATCACGAAAAAGATCATGCTTCCGGCAGGCCTGCGCGAAGAAGAAATGGAAATGCAGGTGGAGGCCGAGGCCAACCAGTACATCCCCTTCTCGCTGGACGAAGTCAGCCTGGATTTCTGCGTGGTTGGCCCCAGCCCCACGTCCGCGGGCGACGTTGAGGTCATGATTGCCGCGTCTCGCAAAGACCGCGTGCAAGACCGCCAGGGGCTCGCCGAATCGGCTGGCCTGAAGCCAGCCATCCTGGACATCGAGTCGTATGCATCGCGCCTGGCCGTGCAACGCCTGGTTGAGAACCTGCCAGGCGAAGGCAAGGATGCTTTGGTGGCTCTGTTCGAGATCGGCGCAGAAAACACCAGCCTCAAGGTGCTGCGTGACAACGAATTGCTGTACGACCGTGACCAGGCATTTGGTGGCGCGCAGTTGACACAGCTCATCTCGCGTCAGTACGGTTTTTCGTTTGAAGAAGCCGAGACCAAGAAGCTGGCAGGCGATCTGCCTGAAGACTTTCAGAACACCATCTTGGGTCCCTTCGTGGACAGCCTCTCACAAGAGATCGGCCGCGCTTTGCAATACTTCTTCACCAGCACGCCGCACCACAAGGTGCACTACGTGATGCTGGCCGGCGGCACGGCTTCCTTGCCCGGCCTGAAAGACCGGGTGACCGAGTTGACAGGCTTTGCCTCCATGGTGGTCAACCCCTTTGACGGCATGAAGTTGGGCTCGGCCATCCGCGAAAGCAAACTTCGCCGTGAAGCGCCTTCCTACCTCACTGCGTGCGGACTGGCCATGCGGAGGTTCCTCGCATGATCTTGATCAACCTATTACCTCACCGCGAAGAAAAGCGAAAGCTGCGCAAGCAGGCCTTCTTCGTGGGGCTGGGGCTGTCCGTGGTCGCCGGTGGCGTCTTGGTCGCTCTGGCTTATGCGGTTCAGCAACAGATGATTTCCGCGCAGCAAGCTCGCAACGACTTCCTCAGCGCTGAGATCCACAAGCTTGAAGAAGACATCAAGGACGTCTCCGGTTTGAAGGCTGAGATCGAATCTCTGAAAGCCCGTCAAAAGGCCGTGGAAGATCTTCAGATCGACCGGAACATGCCAGTGCACTTGCTCAACGAGCTGGTACAGCACACGCCGGAAGGCATCTACCTCAAGAGCATCAAGCAAGATGGTCAAACGGTCATGGTGTCCGGCATTGCCCAGACCAATGAGCGGGTGTCCGAGTTCCTGCGCAACACCGCCTACAAGTCCGAGTGGCTTGAAAAGCCTGAATTGCAAGAGATCAAGGCCTCTGCACAGCAGACGAAGGACGTGCGAGAGCCCAAGCGCTTGTTCGACTTCTCCATTCGCCTGAGTTTGAAGCGTCCCCAGGATGTCTCGCCGGCAGCATCAGGTGCGTCAGCGCCGAGCCCGGCTGCATCTGCGGCCCCGAAGTCTTGAGGCGGGCACATCATGGCGAACCCAAATTTCAACATTGATTTCAACGCCTGGTTTGCGGATGCGCAAGATCAGTTCCGGGGCCTCAACCCCAATGAGCCTGGCCAATGGCCCATCCTGCCAAAGCTGGCCGCGTTCCTGCTGGCCGGTGTGGTGGTGCTGGTGCTCGGCTGGTTCGGTTTGCTGCAAAGCCAGGACGAGGCCTTGACCGCCGAGCGAGACAAGGAACCGGCGCTCAAGCAAGAGTTCCGCAGCAAGCTGGCACAGGCCATCAACCTGAACGAGTTGCGCAAGCAGCGCACGCAGGTGCAGGAATACGTGACACAGCTTGAAAAGCAGCTGCCAGGCAAAGCCGAAATGGATGCCTTGTTGTCCGACATCAACCAGGCAGGTCTGGGCCGAGGCCTCGAGTTCGAGTTGTTCCGTCCCGGTCAGGTCTCGGTCAAGGATTACTACGCCGAGCTGCCGATTTCGATCCGCGTGACGGGTCGGTACCATGACATTGGTGCCTTCACCGCTGACATCGCCAACCTGTCGCGGATCGTGACTTTGCACAACCTGACAATCGGTGCGCCAACCACCGCCACCAACGGTTCCAGCGGATCCCTGTTCATGGAAGCCACAGCCCGCACTTACCGCTACCTTGACCCTGCCGAAGTCGAAGCTCAGCGTGTCGACAAAGCCAAAGCCAACAAAGGGGACAAGAAATGATCTGTCGCCCTCATCTGGCCTTGATTGCTTTGACCACAATGACCTTGCTGGCCGGCTGCGCATCCGAACAGGATGAACTGAAAGCCTGGATGGACCAGCAGCGTCATGAGGTGCAGCCCAGCGTGCCGCCACTCAAACCGCCACAAAAATTCAACCCTCGCGCTTACGCGGGCGCGGATGGGGTCGAGCCCTTCAGCACGCAAAAGCTAACCGTGGCCCTGAAGCAAGAGGCGCGGCAACCCAACTCGGCCATCGCGGCTGAATTGAATCGCCGCAAGGAGCCTTTGGAAGCCTATCCCCTGGATTCCATGAGCATGGTGGGCAGCGTGAATCGTAAAGGTGCTCCTTATGCGCTGCTGAGAGTCGATAACTTGCTTTACCAAGTCAAGACCGGGGACTACCTCGGCCAAAACTACGGAAAGATCATGAAGATCACCGAGACCGAAATCGAGTTGCGCGAAATCGTTCAGGACGCCGCAGGCGAATGGACTGAACGCCCGACCACGCTGCAACTCCAGGAGACCGCGCGATGAAACACCTGCAGGAGAAATTGACTATGAAACCGTGGCGCGTCGTGCTGGCTGGGCTGTCCTTGGCCCTGGCATCTCCCCTGACTTGGGCGGCAGCGGCCATTCAGTCGATCACCAGCAGCCAACAGGCTGGCTCTGACGTGGTCCGCATCGAGTTGTCCGAACCATTGGCCTTGGTGCCGGCCGGATTCGTCGTTCAGGCACCACCTCGCATCGCGATCGATTTGCCTGGTGTGACTAGCGCCTTGGGTCGCAACATGGTGGATCTCAACCAAGGCAATCTGCGCACGGTGAATGTGGCCCAGGCCGGCGAGCGCACCCGCTTGGTCCTGAACCTGCGCCAGCCCACCACCTACAAGGCACAGCTGCAAGGCAAGACCTTGATCCTGGTGCTGGACCCTTCGCCCGCTTCGTCGCCCGCCCCGGTGACCGAAGCCAGGACTGGCACGGCCACCTCGCCAGAGACCGTCCATTTTGCTGAAGCCAGGAACGCAGCGCCTTTGGCACTCAAGGACATTGACTTCCGCCGTGGCCAGGATGGCGCTGGTCGGGTGGTCGTTGATTTGCCCAATAACCAAGTCGGCGTGGACATCAAGCAGCAAGGCCAGAACCTGGTGGTCGAGTTTGTGCGCGCCAGCTTGCCGGATCGCCTGAAGCGCCGCTTTGACGTGGCTGACTTTGGCACGCCTGTGCAGACCGTCAGTGCCACGCAAACCGGTGAGCGGGTCAAGCTGCTGGTGGATGCCCGTGGTGATTGGGAGCATTCGGCCTATCAAAGCGACAACCAGTTCGTGCTGGAAGTGCGTCGGCGCAAGGTCGATCCGAACAAGCTGACCCAAGGGCCAGGCTATTCGGGCGAGAAGCTGTCGCTGAACTTCCAGAACATCGAAGTGCGTGCTTTGCTGCAGGTCATCGCTGACTTCACCAACTTCAACGTGGTGACCAGCGACACCGTCACCGGCAACGTGACCTTGCGCCTGAAAGATGTGCCTTGGGATCAGGCTTTGGACATCATCCTGCAAGCCAAGGGTTTGGGCGTGCGCAAGAGCGGCAACGTTCTGTGGATTGCGCCTAAGGATGAAATCAACGCCAAGGAAAAGCTGGACCTGGAAGCCAAGGCGCAGGTCGCAGCGCTTGAGCCCCTGCGCACCCAGTCTTTCCAGCTCAATTACACCAAGGCTGAAGAAGTCGCCAAGGGTTTGACGGGTACGCAAGCTGGCAGTGGCTCTGGCGGTGGTGGTGGCACCACAACCAAGATCCTGTCGCCCCGTGGCAGCGTGATCTACGAGACCCGCACCAACCAGATTTTTGTCAACGACATTCCTTCCAAGCTGGAAGAAATTCAGCAATTGATCAGCAAGATCGACATCCCGGTTCGCCAGGTGCTGATCGAGGCGCGGATTGTCGAGGCGGATGACAGCTTTGGGCGCTCCCTGGGTGTCAAGCTTGGGGGTGAAACGTCTGCGCAGGGTCGAGGGAATTACCGTGGCATTGTCGCTGGCAGTTACGAAGGGACTGGCTACCAGTCTGGTCTGTTGAAGGACGATCCTGGATTTCAAGCTGCCACTCAATTCGTGAATCTGCCGGCGACGGCGTTGAATGGCTACAACCCTGCTAGCGTGGGTATCGCCTTGTTCAATTCGGGTCTGACTCGCTTCTTGAACTTGGAACTGTCTGCATTGGAGGCCGACGGCCGCGGCAAGATTGTGTCCAGCCCGCGTGTGATCACGGCCGACCAAGTGAAGGCCTTGATCGAGCAGGGTACCGAGCTGCCTTACCAGACGGCAACCTCCAGCGGCGCAACTGCGATTTCCTTCCGCAAGGCTAACCTCAAGCTGGAGGTGACGCCTCAGATCACGCCGGAGGGCAGCATCATTCTCGACGTGGACGTCAACAAGGACAGCGTGGGGCAGGTGACGACGGCAGGCTACGCCATCGACACCAAGCACGTGCAAACACAGGTGCTGGTGGAAAACGGCGGCACAGTCGTGATTGGCGGGATCTTCCTGCAGCAGGAAACCAACAATGAGCAGAAGGTTCCCGTGCTGGGCGACATTCCCTACCTGGGTGTGCTGTTCAAGAACAATTCCAGGCAGTCCAAGCGCTCTGAACTGCTGATTTTCCTGACCCCCAAGGTGGTCTCCGAGAAGGGCGCTTTGCGCTGATCGAGAACGTTGGATGCTGTGATCGCACTTGTGGGGCTGCCTGGCGGTGGTAAATCGACCGTTGGGCGGCAACTGGCCAGGCGAATCAAGGCCCGCTTCGTTGATTCAGACGCTGTGCTTGAAGAGCGGATCGGCATGCCCATCCGCTTGTTTTTTGAGCAACATGGCGAAGAGCTTTTCCGGGATCACGAAGAGGCCGTCATTGATGAGCTGACCGCTCAGTCTGAAGTGGGATCGCCGTTGGTGATCGCCACCGGCGGCGGTGTGGTGCTGCGCGCGGCCAACCGGCGCCACCTCAGGGAGCGGTCAAAGGTCATTTACCTTCGATCTACGCCCGAAGAACTTTTTCGGCGCTTGAGGCATGACACGCAGAGGCCTCTTCTGCAGGTCAAGGACCCGATGGCCAAATTGCGCGAGCTTTATGAGCAGCGGCACCCTCTTTACGAGGAGACGGCCCACCATTGCATCGACACCGGCCGCCCCTCGGTCGGGGCTTTGGTCAACATGATCGTTGCGCAATTGGGCTTGGCAGAGCTGAGTCCGCCAGAGGCCTGATTCATCGGCCCAGCTGCAGCTGCTTCAGGTATTGCCTGAGCCAGGGGCCGACCTGGGGGTGATCTAAGCCCAGTTCAATGTTGGCCTCCAGAAAGCCTTCCTTGCTGCCACAGTCGTAGCGCTTGCCCTGGTACTGAAAGGCAAAGACCTTTTCATGGCGCAACAAACCCGCGATGCCGTCGGTCAGCTGGATTTCATTGCCCACACCCCGAGGTTGAGAACGGATTTGCTCAAAGATCCCGGGCGTCAGGATGTAGCGGCCGGCGACACCTAAGCGTGAAGGCGCTTGCTCCGGGCTTGGTTTTTCAACGATGCGCGACACGTCCATCAGGTGAGGATTGATCTGGGTGCCGGCCACGATGCCGTAGCGCTTGGTCTGCTGTTGGGGAACTTCTTGCACGGCCAGGATGGATGCACCCCATTGTTCGAACTGTTCAACCATCTGGCGCAGCACGGGCGTGTCACCCACCATCAGGTCGTCAGCCAACAGGACAGCGAAGGGTTCGCCCCTGACCAGCCGTTCTCCGCACAACACGGCATGCCCCAGCCCCAGACTTTTGGGCTGGCGCACGAATACACATTCCATGTCCGCTGGCTTGATGGATTGCACGACGTTCAGCAGTTCCTGCTTGCCCGCTTGCTCCAGCTCGTATTCCAGTTCAAACGCCGTGTCGAAGTGATCTTCGATGGGGCGCTTGTGGCGGCCGGTCACGAAAATCATTTCGCGGATGCCGGCGTCGTACGCTTCCTCGACCGCGTATTGGATCAGCGGCTTGTCGACGACGGGCAGCATCTCCTTGGGCTGCGCCTTGGTGGCGGGGAGGAATCGGGTGCCCAGGCCGGCGACGGGAAAGATGGCCTTGGTGATTTGCATTTCAGGATTCCTCGGTGCTGCAGCGCTCAATGGTGTCAGCCATTGAGCCCTTAGCACACCGATAGTTCCCTCACACAGGGATCACCCTAGCCGCTGGAATTGCTCGCGCACCCTGGCCAGGGTGGCAGTGAAGTCGGCCAGGCGTTGCTTTTCCTGGTCCACCACGGCAGCGGGCGCACGGGCCACGAAGCTTTCGTTGCCCAATTTGCCGTGAACCTTGGCAATTTCGCCCTCCAGGCGCTGGATTTCCTTGTCCAGCCGCTTGCGCTCGGCTTCCACATCGATCTCGACATGGAGGGCGAGGCGGGTTTCGCCTTGAACGGCCACCGGCGCCATGCTGGTGGCCTGCGTGAAGGCCGCTTCGTCCAGCACCTTGACCTCGCTGAGCTTGGCCAGGGCCTTGATCACGGGCGCGGCCTGCGTGACGAACGCGGTGTCGCCCACGGTCAGCAGGGGCACGCGCTCGGCAGGCGACAAGCTCATTTCGCTGCGCAGGTTGCGGCAGGCGCCGACCAGGGCCTTGAGCTTGGCCACCCAGGCGTCAGACTCGGGGTCGATGCGGCTCAGGTCAGGCGTGGGGTAGGGGGCCCGCACGATGGACTCATCGGAGCCCGCTGTCTTGCGGCCCGCCACGGGTGCCACGGTTTGCCACAACTCTTCGGTGATGAAGGGCGTGATGGGGTGCATCAGGCGCAGGATGGTCTCCAGCACGCGGATCAAGGTGCGGCGCGTGGCTCTCTGGGCAGCCTCGTTGCCGGCGTCCTTGGCGGCATTCAGTTGTGCCTTGGCGATCTCGATGTACCAGTCGCAGTACTCGTCCCAGACGAACTGGTAGAGCGCGGTGGCCACGTTGTCCAGGCGGAAATCGGTAAAAGCCTGTTCTACGGTGGCTTCCAGGCGCTGCAGTTCGCTGACGATCCAGCGGTCGGCCGGGCTGAACTCGAGGTAACTGCCTGATGCGCAGGCGCCTGGTTCGTGGGACTGGAGCCCGCAGTCCTGGCCTTCGCAGTTCATCAGCACAAACTTGGTGGCATTCCAGAGCTTGTTGCAAAAATTGCGGTAACCCTCACAACGCTTGCTGTCAAAGTTGATGCTGCGGCCCAGGCTGGCCAGGGCGGCAAAGGTGAAGCGCAAGGCGTCGGCGCCATAGCCCGGGATGCCTTCCGGGAATTCTTTCTCGGTGTTTTTGCGGACCTTGGGCGCGGTTTCGGGCTTGCGCAGTCCGGTGGTGCGTTTGTCCAGCAATGGCGCCAACTCGATACCGTCGATCAGATCGACCGGGTCGAGCACATTGCCTTCGGATTTGGACATCTTCTGGCCCTGGGCATCGCGCACCAAGCCGTGGATGTAGACGTGCTTGAAGGGCACCTTGCCAGTGAAGTGCTTGGTCATCATGATCATCCGGGCCACCCAGAAGAAGATGATGTCGTAGCCCGTGACCAGCACGCTGGAGGGCAGGAAGAGGTCCTGTTCGATGGTCTTCTCGGGCCAGCCCAAAGTCGAGAAGGGCACCAGGGCGGACGAATACCAGGTATCCAGCACGTCCTCGTCGCGCGTGAGGCTGCCGGTGTAGCCGGCGGCGGCGGCCTTGGCCTTGGCTTCGGCATCGGTGTGGGCTACGAAGATCTCACCGTTGTTGCCGTACCAAGCCGGGATCTGGTGGCCCCACCACAGCTGGCGGCTGATGCACCAATCCTGGATGTTGTTCATCCACTGGTTGTAGGTGTTGACCCACTGCTCGGGCACGAACTTGACCTCGCCGCTCTGGACCACATCGATGGCCTTTTGCGCGATGCTCTGGCCGGGTTGGCCATCCACCGATGGGCCGGCCTTGTTCATGGCGACGAACCACTGGTTGGTCAGCATGGGCTCGATCACCTGGCCGGTGCGGGTGCAGCGGGGCACCATCAGCTTGTGCTTCTTCACCTCGACCAGCAGGCCTTGCGCTTCCAGGTCGGCGACGATTTCCTTGCGGGCCACGAAGCGGTCCATGCCGCGGTAGGCGGCGGGCGCTTCGTCGTTCACCTTCGCGTCGAGCGTGAAGATGGTGATCATGGGCAGGCCATGGCGCTGGCCGACCGCGTAGTCGTTGTTGTCGTGTGCGGGCGTGACCTTGACCACGCCGGTGCCAAATTCTTTGTCGACATACTCGTCGGCGATGATGGGCACCAGGCGGCCGGTCAAAGGCAGCTTGACGTTCTTGCCGATCAGGGCCTGGTAGCGCTCGTCGTCAGGGTGCACCATGACGGCGGTGTCGCCCAGCATGGTCTCAGGGCGCGTGGTGGCCACCACCAAGGTTTCATCGCTGCCATCCACGGGATAGCGGATGTGCCACATGGAACCGTCTTCTTCCTCGCTTTCGACTTCCAGGTCGGACACGGCGGACTTGAGCACCGGGTCCCAATTGACCAGGCGCTTGCCGCGATAGATCAAGCCTTGCTCGAAGAGTGTGACGAAGGTTTGGGTGACGACCTTGGACAGTTTCTCGTCCATGGTGAAGTACTCGTGCTCCCAGCTGACGCTGGCGCCAATGCGGCGCATCTGGCGCGTGATTGTGGTGCCGCTTTCTTCCTTCCACTCCCAGATGCGGGCGACGAAGTTCTTGCGGCCCAGCAGGTGGCGGGTCAGCTTTTGCTCCTGCAATTGCCGCTCCACCACGATCTGCGTGGCGATGCCGGCGTGGTCGGTGCCGGGCACCCACAGGGTGTTGTGGCCCAGCATGCGGTGGTAGCGCGTCAACGAGTCCATGATGGTCTGGTTGAAGGCGTGGCCCATGTGCAGCGTGCCGGTCACATTGGGCGGTGGCAACTGGATCGAGAACGAGGGCTTGCTCGGGTCCAGGGTCGGCGTGTACAGGCCGCGTTGCTCCCACAGCGGGCCCCATTGGGCTTCAATCGGAGCGGGGTCGAAGGATTTGGCAAGTTCAGTCATGGTGGCAATCGGGTGCGGTGGGGCGGAAATGCCCCGCGTCTCGGCGTTGACCCGATTTTAGGCGGGTGAGCGGCTTTTTCACCGGGCAAGCCAATTGCTGGTAAATCCTGCGCTGGATCAAGGTCACAGGCCGTCCCAGTGGCTCCTTGGCTTGTAAGGGGCGCGCAATGGTCCTACGATGGATTCAACGGCTGTGTGGCTGAGACTCTGAAGGGGTTCAAATGTACGAGCACTTATTGGTACCGGTTGACGACAGCGAGCTGTCCGACAAGGCGATCGAGACCAGCGTGGGCTTGGCCAAGTTGCTGGGGGCGTCCATCACCGGCTTCACCGTGGAGCCGCCCTTGCCGCCCATGGTGATGGAACAGGTGGCCATCGCCTACACCGCGGCCACCATCCAGGATCACCAGGCCAGTTGCGAGGCCCATGCCCGCAAGGTGCTGAAGCGTTTCGCCGACCGCGCCGTTGAGGCGGGTGTGCAGTTTGATGGGCAGTTCATGGTGACCGAAGGCATTCAGCAGGCCATCGTGGACATGGCCGAGCGCCAAAAATGCGATTTGATCGTGATGGCGTCCCATGGCCGCCATGGTTTCGACGCGCTCATCCACGGGTCGCTGACCAAGAGTGTTTTGTCTCACAGCAAGTTGCCCTTGCTGATCATCCATTGATCACCAACCCCAGGAGAAAACGATGTCTGAACTGAGTGCTGCCCAAAAAGACAAATTGATGGCCGACCTGAAAGCGGTGCTGGTCGACGCGGAGGCCTTGCTGGCCGCCACGGCGCACGATGCCAGCGCCAGCGTGGTCGAGTTGCGCGCCAAGGCTCAAGCCACGTTGGCGCGGGCCAAGGACGGTTTGCTGGAGGCACAGGGTGTCGTCATCGACAAGGCCAAGGCGGCCGCCAAAGCCACGGACGGCTATGTCCACGAGAACCCCTGGAAATCGGTAAGCATCGCGGCAGGCGTGGGTTTGCTGCTGGGCATGCTGATCGGTCGGCGCTGAGTTGAAAGGAGGCTGCCCCCATGGCTGAATCGTCCACCTCGCCAGCAGCCCCACCGGGCGGGTTGCTGTCGTCCTTGCAAGGTTTGTTGGCCACGACGATGGCCATCTTCCAAACTCGGCTGGCCTTGCTGGCCACCGAGCTGGAAGAGGAAAAGCTGCGCTTGCTCAAGGTGTTGGCCTGGGGCGCGCTGGCGCTTTTGATGGGGGGCATGGGTCTGCTTTTTGTGGCGGCTTTCATCACCATCTTGTTTTGGGATGAGCACCGCTTGCTGGCCTTGGGATTGATGGCGGCATTTTTTGTCCTGGCCTGTGGGGCGGCGATTTCGCGCGCCCTTGTCCACTGGCAGGCAGCGACGGGTTTGTTGAGCGCCACCCTGGCCGAGTTGGACCAGGATCGGCGGGCCTTGATGGGCTCCGATCCGCCTGAACAAGAGCGCGGTGATTCGCCATGAGCAGCGATCGCATGGAGGCCCTGGCCCTCAAGAAGCACATTTTGCAGCAGGAAAGCGCGGCCCTGCGCCGTGGTTTGGCTTTGGAAGCCGCCGTGACTTTGGCGCCAGTGTTCCGCACAGCGGATCGCGTCCACCAAGGTGGCCGCTGGCTGCTGACGCATCCTGCCCTGGTGACGGCGGTGGTGGGCTTGTTGTTCCGTCGGCGGCCCAAGGGTTTGCTGTCCTGGGCAGGCCGCGCCTGGTGGATCTGGCGAACGTGGCGCCGGCTTCAGCCGCTGTTGGCCGGCAAGGCGAACACGTAGCTGGCGGCGCAAATCGCCAACAGCAACAAGGTGGCGGCCAGGCTCCAGCGCCAGCTTTGCTGGTTCTTGACCACTTTGGTGGGCGTGAGGTTTTGTGCCTGCAACCATTCGTCCCACGCCACCTTGTCGGCGGTGCGCAAGATGCCCCCGCCTGGCAATTTGATGATCAACACGCCGGGCTCGGCCGGCTCTGGCCATTGCACCTGGTGAATGGGAATCTGCCTCAGCACGCCATGGCCTGCCAGTTGGAGCATGCCTTGGGATACCCAGATACCGACGGTTTGGGCTTGGTCGGTTCGGCCATCGTGGTAGTCCACCGTCAGGCGGGGGGTGTCAGATTGGGGCGTGCTCATGGGTGATCAAGCCGGACTTGGGTCATGCATGCGGACGAGCCCGAAGGCGGTGAAGCCCCGGGCGAAATGATGGTCGACATGTTATTTCCCTGAGTTTTGGCGGATGCCGCCTACAATTTTTAGATGATTTCAAATTCGTCTGACCCAGGATTCTTTCCTCAAACTGGCCCGCAGGGCAATTCCCCCTTGTTGGTGGGCCTGAATGCCGAGCAACTGGCGGCGGTGACCGCACCGCCGGGGCCGCTGCTGATCCTGGCGGGTGCGGGCTCGGGCAAGACCCGGGTGCTGACCACGCGCATTGCCTGGCTGATGCAGACCGGCCAGGTGTCGCCGGCCGGCGTCATGGCCGTCACTTTCACGAACAAGGCCGCCAAGGAAATGCTGACGCGGTTGTCGGCGATGTTGCCGATCAACACGCGTGGTTTGTGGATTGGCACCTTCCACGGCCTGTGCAATCGATTCTTGCGGGCACACCACAAGCTGGCGGGCTTGCCGCAGTCCTTCCAGATTCTGGACACGCAAGACCAGCTGTCGGCGGTCAAGCGCATCATCAAGGGTCTGAAGTTCGACGAGGAAAAGTGCATCCCCAAGCAGACCAGCTATTTCATCGCGAACGCCAAAGACGATGGCAAGCGGCCGAAGGACATCACGCCGCGTGATGAAGTGGGCCGCATGCAGCTGGAGGTCTACCAGGCCTATGAAGACCAATGCCAGCGCGAAGGCGTGGTTGACTTTGCCGAACTGATGTTGCGCACTTATGAGTTGATGCGCGACCATGCCGAGTTGCGCCAGCACTACCAACGGCGCTTCAAGCACATCCTGGTCGACGAGTTCCAGGACACCAACCGTTTGCAATACGCCTGGTTGAAGATGTTCGCGGGGCGGCCTGAAGAGACCGGCAACAGCGTGTTCGCGGTGGGCGATGACGACCAGAGCATCTATGCATTCCGTGGCGCGCAAGTGGGCAACATGGCCGACTTCGAGCGCGAGTTCCGCGTGCCCCGCGTCATCAAGCTGGAGCAGAACTACCGCAGCTTTGGCCACATCCTTGAGGCGGCCAACAAGCTGATCTCGACCAACACGCGCAGGCTGGGCAAGAACCTGCGCACCGACGCCGGTGTGGGCGAGCCCATCCGCATCTACGAGGCTAGCAGTGACTATGCCGAAGCCCAGTGGCTGGTGGACGAAGCCCGCCAGATGTTGCGCGAAGGGCATTCGCTGAAAGAGCTGGCCGTGCTGTACCGCAGCAATGCGCAGTCACGTGTGATCGAGTCTGCCTTGTTCAACGCCAGCGTGCCTTACAAGGTGTATGGCGGGCTGCGCTTTTTCGAGCGGGCCGAAGTCAAGCATGCGCTGGCCTACCTGCGCTTGTTGGAGAACCCGAACGACGACACCAGCTACTTGCGCGTGGTCAATTTCCCCGCGCGGGGCATTGGCGCGCGCACGCTGGAGCTGCTGCAGGACGCGGCCCGAGGCAGTGCGCGCAGCCTTTGGCAAAGCGTGACCGCGGTGCCGGGCAAGGCGGGCGGCAACCTGCAAGCCTTCAATGCCTTGATCGATGCCATGCGCGCCGCCACCCAGGGCCTGACCTTGCGCGAGATCATCGAACACGTGGTGGAAGCCAGCGGCCTGGCCGATTTTTACCGGCTGGAGAAAGAAGGGCAGGAGCGCCTGGAGAACTTGGCCGAGTTGGTCAACGCCGCCGAGGCCTTTGTGACCCTGGAAGGCTTTGGCAAGGATGCGGTGGCTTTGCCGGTGGAGGAGTTGCCCGGCACGATCGCCGAGGGCCTGCCCCGCGCTGTGGCACTGGCCGAAACCTTGCCCGATGCCGAGACCGGTGAAATCATCTCGCCCTTGGTGGCCTTTTTGACGCACGCCGCTTTGGAGGCGGGCGACAACCAGGCACAGGCCGGACAGGATGCTGTGCAGCTGATGAGCATCCACGCTGCCAAGGGGCTGGAGTTCGACAGCGTGTTCATCACGGGCCTGGAAGAGGGTTTGTTCCCGCACGAGAACTCGATGACCGACACCGACGGCCTGGAAGAAGAGCGCCGCCTGATGTACGTGGCCATCACGCGCGCACGGCGTCGCCTGCACATCAGCTTCAGCCAGACGCGCATGCTGCACGGCCAGACGCGCTACAACATCAAGAGCCGCTTTCTGGAGGAGTTGCCGGAAGAATCGTTGAAGTGGCTAACACCGCGCAACCAGGGCTTTGGCTCGGGCTATGCCAAGCAATACCAGGATGCGTGGAGCAGTGGCAAGGGCATGGGCTCGATGGTGGGCGCGGGCGCGCAGCCTTACCGCCAAGGCGGCAACTATTACGGTGCCAAAAAGGAAGATTCTTTCAAAGATCTGACGGCGCCCTTGCCCTCGGCCATGGCCCAGGCCAAGACCGCTGGCGGTTTGAGGTCAGGCCAAAGCGTGTTCCACAACAAGTTTGGCGAAGGCGTGGTGTTGACCCTGGAAGGCAATGGCGCCGATGCCCGTGTTCAGGTCAACTTTGGCCGCCATGGCACCAAGTGGTTGATGCTGAGCGTGGCCAAACTCACGCCGATCGAGTGATGGCTCTGCGGGGCCCTTACACCAACCCGTTGCGGATGGCGTAGACCGTGAGCTCGGAGTTGTTGGCCAGGCCCAGCTTCTCAAGCACGCGGGCACGGTAGACGCTGACGGTTTTCGGGCTGAGCAGCAATTGCTCGGCGATGTCTGACAGCTTCTTGCCTGAGGCGATCATCACCAGCGTCTGCAGCTCGCGGTCGGACAGTTTCTGGTGCGCGTCTTCAGGTGCGGGCGTGGTCAGGTTGTCGACCAGCATCTGCGCCATCTCGGGCGTCACGTATTTCTTGCCTTGCGACACCGTGCGCACGGCGGCCACGATCTGGGCGGCATCACTGCCCTTGTTGAGGTAGCCCGCCGCGCCGGCCTTCAAGGCGCGCATGGCATATTGATCCTCGGGGTACATGGACACCACCAGCACCTTCAAGGTGGTGCCTTCTTCCTTCAGCACGTGCAGCACGTCCAGGCCACTGCGGCCGGGCAGGTTGATGTCCAGCACCAGCACATCGCAGGACTTGGAACGCAGCAACTCGCGCAGTTCGCCATAGTCGCCTGCCTCGCCGACGACGTCGATGTCATCGGCATCGGCCAGCGTGTCGCGGATGCCGCGACGGATCAAGGCGTGGTCGTCACACAGAATCACTTTGATCATTGGGTACCCCATGCGGTGGGGTCGTCAGGGTCGCCTTCGGTACCGACGGTATCGATGCTCAATTCTGGCGCAATTGCATCCAGGAAACCGTTTTCAGGGCCCGACAGGGGCACCGACAGAATCAAGGTTGTGCCATTGGCGCCACTGCTGATGTCAACCCAGCCACCCACGGTTTCGGCCCGCTCGTGCAGGCCGCGGATGCCGAAGGACTTGGCTTTGGCGAGGTCGTCCGGGCTGAGGCCCCGGCCGTTGTCGCTCACCTCCAGCGACAGCACGCCGCCGGCCTGCGCCAGATCGACGCTGACGCGCGTGGCTTGGGCGTGCTTGGACACATTGGTGAGCGACTCTTGCGCAAAGCGGTAGGCCACCAGCGGCACGCCGGCCGACAGCACCATCTGCTCGTGGCTGGTGCGGAACTCGGTGGCGATGCCCGTGCGTTTGGCAAAGCGGTCGCTCATCCACTGCAGGGCGGCCACCAGGCCTTGCTCCAGGATGGCGGGCCGCAGGTTGTGCATGATGCGCTGCGTGGCCTCGTGCGCCATGGTGACCGCCTCCATGGCCTGCTGCGCGTGCTCGGCGATGTCGGGCGTGGTGGCGTGCCGCGCGATCCAGGCCAGGTCGAACTTGACGGCGGTGAGCGCCCCGCCCACGTCGTCGTGGATCTCGCGGGCGATGGCGGCGCGCTCTTGCTCGATCGTGGTCTGCAAATGCTGGGCGAGTTCGCGGATTTGTTGCCTCGAACGGGTCAGCGCCAGGTCGGCATATTGCTTGGCAATGCGGGTGCGGTTGGCCTCAATCGCCAGCAGCGCGGCCGGCGCCAGGCGCGCCAGATTGCTTTTCAGCAGGTAATCGTTGGCGCCATTGCGCATGGCCTGCACGGCGATGTCTTCGCCGATTTCACCGGACACCAGGATGAAGGGCACCAGCTTGCCCAGCGAACGCACCTTGTCCAGGGCGGCCAGGCCGGAGTAGCCTGGCAGGTTGTAGTCGGACAGGATCAAGTCCCATTCCTGTTCCAAGGCTTCAGTCAGGCCGGCCTCGCTCTCGACGCGCAAAACCTCGGCAAGGATGCCGCCGCGGCGCAGGTGAATCATCACCAGGTCATGGTCGGGTTCGCTGTCTTCCAGGTGGAGCACCCTGAGGCGAACGGGCGAGTCGTTGGTCGCGTGGGCGGGTGCCGCGGGCGGCCGCGGTACGGAGGGGGGCGTGAAATGGTCGGACACAGGTGGCCTTCGATCCTTCGATTTGCGCCAAGTTTTCCCGCGTCATTGTGACTACTCGGGGGCCGAATGCGTGAAAAATTCTAACAATCGCGCAAGTCCCGCGCATTTCCTGCCGATATAGGGAATGACCTCGGTGTGACATGCGCACCGATATGACAGCCCAGCAGTTGGGGCCCCGAAACCAGGTTCAGTGGAGTCACGGATGCTGACCAATGAAGAGAGCGAAGCGAGCGCGCCACCGGCGGAAATGTCCCTGCTGGCGGCGGCAGCTTTGCAAGACCACCTGATGACGGCGGCCAATGACCTCGAGCGGCTTCAGCGTTTGCTGGACGACGCCTGCGGCGCCCTGATCGACGGTTTTCACGGCGCGGCCAGCCAGTTGGGCGCGGTGATCGACCAGGGCGGCAAGGAAATGCCCCCCGCGCTGCAGGAAACCTTGCAGACGCTGTACCGGACGGTGACGGCGCTGCAATTCCAGGACATGGCCACCCAATTGATCGTTCACACCAACCGGCGCCTGCGCAGTTGCGCCGACCAGATTGCCAGGGATGCCATGGGCGATGACCCCGATGGCGAGGCGGTGGTGGACGAAGGCCCCCTCAAGCCCAATCCCGTGACCCAGGACGAAATGGACGCTGGGTCTGTGGAGTTGTTTTAAAGATTTTGTCTCATCTGCCGAAATACCGATCGTCGTTGATTGGCTGTTTTTTGGCCCCCTGACCTGTTTTGTTTTTATTCAAGCCCCCCGGAGAGCGACATGCATTCAATCCTTGCCGTCGACGATTCAGCCTCAATGCGGCAGATGGTTTCTTTCACGCTGAAAAGCGCCGGCTACAACGTCATCGAAGCCGTTGATGGCCAGGACGCCTGGGAAAAAGCGGGGGGCCGCAGTTTTGACCTCGTGCTCACCGACCAGAACATGCCCCGCATGGACGGCATCAGCCTGACCAAGAAGCTGCGCGAGAACCCACAGTTCAAAGCCACGCCGATCCTGATCCTGACGACCGAGTCCAGTGACCAGATGAAGATGGCCGGCCGCACGGCGGGGGCCACCGGCTGGCTGGTCAAACCCTTCGACCCCAACAAATTGCTGGAAGTCATCAAGAAGGTGATTCGCTGAAGCGGGTCGACCAAGCATTGATTGAAGCAGTGATCACGCACAAGATATTCAGGAGCCGGACATGGCAGAGATGAACACCGACAACAGCCAATCCGCAGGGATTGACCTTAGCCAGTTTTACCAAGTCTTCTTTGAAGAAGCCGGTGAGAATCTGGACAACATGGAGCAGCTCCTGCTCGGCCTGGACATCACCCAGGCAGACGATGAAGAACTGAACGCGATCTTCCGCTGCGCGCACTCGATCAAGGGCGGCGCAGCCACCTTTGGCTTCAGCGATGTGGCCGAGTTAACCCACCAGATGGAGACGTTGCTCGACAAGCTGCGCCGCCACGAGCTGGCCCCCAACGCCAGCATGGTCGATGTGCTGCTGGCCTCGGGCGATGCGCTCAAGGCACAGCTGGCGCGTCACCAGGGCAATGGCGGCGATGCGATCGACACCACCGAGTTGCTGTTCAATGTGCGCGCCCTGGTGGCGGGCGAAGCTCCGGTGGCGATCGCCTCCGCGCCAGCGGCACCGGTCGTGCAAGCTGCGGCGCCCGTGGCCGTGCCATCCAAGGGCAAGCGCCTGGTCGAACTGCGTGTTGGGCCTTTGAGCAACCTGGCTCAGGCCGATGAACTGCGCGACTTGTTCAAGGAAATCGAAGGCCTGGGCACGATCGAGGATCTGCCCAGCTTCCCTGAGCAGCCCAACACCCGCCGCTTCAAGCTGGAAACGGCCTCGGCCGAATCCGACCTGCTGGACCTGTTCACCTTCCACGTCTCGCGTGAAGAAGTTGTTTTCATGCCCTGGACCGAAGATGGCGTGGAGGTCGATCCCGACAAGGGCCTGTTCGAGGCAGGCGCCTCGGCTGCTCATGAAGAGCCCGGCTACGGATTTTTTGACAACGCCCCTGGCGCACCCACCGCCGGATCTGCCGCAGCCTCTTCGGCCTCTGCAGAAGGTGCTCCTGCATCCTCAGCGTTGGCCAAGCCCGCCGCCAAGGCCGACAAGCCTGCCGCCGGTGGCCTGGAGTCATCCACCATCCGCGTGTCGGTCGAGAAGGTCGACCAGCTCATCAACCTGGTGGGCGAACTGGTGATCACGCAAGCCATGCTGGCACAAAACAGCCGTGGCCTGGACCCGGTGCTGTACCAGCAACTGATGAGTGGCCTGACCGACCTGGACCGCAACACCCGCGATCTGCAAGAAGCCGTGATGTCGATCCGGATGATTCCGATGTCGACGGTGTTCAGCCGCTTCCCGCGCATGCTGCGCGACCTGGCCAACAAGCTGGGCAAGAAGGTCGAGCTGGTCATGCAAGGTGAATCCACCGAGCTGGACAAGGGCCTGGTCGAGAAGATCACCGACCCGCTGACCCACTTGGTGCGCAACTCGTGTGACCACGGTGTGGAAATGCCAGCCGACCGCTTGGCCAAAGGCAAGCCCGAGGTGGGCACCATCACGCTGGCGGCCTCGCACCAAGGTGGCTCGATCGTCATTGAAGTGCGCGACGACGGCCGCGGCCTGAACCGTGAAAAATTGATCAGCAAGGCACGCGAGAAAGGCATCGACGCGCCGGACACCATGTCTGACAGCGACTGCTGGAACCTCATCTTTGCGCCTGGTTTCTCCACGGCCGACGAGGTCACCGACGTGTCGGGCCGAGGCGTGGGCATGGACGTGGTCAAGCGCAACATCACCTCGCTGGGTGGCACGGTCGAGATCGACTCGGCCGAAGGTTACGGCATGCGCGTCTCGGTGCGGCTGCCTTTGACGCTGGCCATCATGGACGGCATGAGCGTGGGCGTGGGCGAAGAGGTCTACATCCTGCCGTTGTCGTCGGTGGTGGAAAGTTTCCAGGTCAACGAAGAGATGGTCAAGACCATCGGTGGCTCGGGTCGCGTGGTGGAAGTGCGCGAAGAGTACATGCCGGTGATCGAGTTGGAGAAAGTCTTCGGCGTGCCGCGTTTCGATTGGGAACACACCAGCGGGATCATGGTGGTGGTGGAAGCCGAAGGCGGCCGAGTGGCTTTGCTGGTGGACGAACTGCTGGGCCAACAGCAGGTGGTCGTCAAGAACCTGGAAAGCAATTACCGCAAAGTCAATGATGTCTCGGGGGCCACCATCATGGGTGATGGCCGCGTGGCGTTGATTCTGGACGTTGGCAGCTTGGTGCGTCGTTCGCGCCATTGACCTGAACAACCCGCAAGCACTAGACACCTTGGAGAACAAGCCATGGGCATGATGGAAAAACTGGACCTGCAAACCAACACATTGGCACGCGAGTACCTGACCTTTCGACTGGGCGATGAAGAGTACGGCATCGACATCTTGAAGGTGCAGGAAATCCGCGGCTACGAGAACCCGACCCGCATTGCCAATGCATCGCACTTCCTCAAGGGCGTTGTCAATCTGCGCGGCACGATTGTCCCTATCGTTGACCTGCGTTTGCGCTTTGGCTGCGCCTCGGCGGAGTACAACGCCTTCACGGTGTCCATCGTCCTGCACATCGGCCAACGCACCATCGGCACGGTGGTGGATTCGGTGAGCGATGTGATGGAGATCCCGGCCGAGTCCGTGCGGCCTGCGCCTGAAATGCATTCGGCTATCGACGCCGGCTTCATCCGCGGGCTGGCCCAGGTGGGCGAGCGCATGGTGATTCTGCTGGACATCGAAGGCCTGTTGATGAGCCCGGACATGGGCCTGGCCGACTAAGGCCGTCTCTTTTAACCAAACGCTGATTGGAAATCGACATGAACACCAAACTCGCTGTGATGTTGTCTCTGGCTTTCTCGGCGGGGGCGTTCAGCGTCCACGCGGCTGAAGGTGGCGCCACGAAGGATGACGCGGTCTCCATGGTCAAGAAGGGCGTGGCCCATGTCAAGGCGGCTGGCAAGGACAAGGCCTACACCGACATCAGCGACAAGGCCAACGCCGATTTCCACCACCAGGATCTGTACCTCACGGTCTATGCCCTGGATGGCACGGTGAAGGCGCATGGCGCCAATGCCAAGATGATTGGCAAGAACCTGATCGAGTTGAAAGACATCGACGGCAAGGCCTTCGTGAAGGAGCGTGTGGACATGGCCAAGACCAACGCCACCTTCTGGCAGGACTACAAGTTCACCAACCCCGAGACCAAGAAGATCGAGCCCAAGAGCATGTACTGCGAGAAGCTCGAAGACACCGTGGTTTGCGGTGGCATCTATAAATAAGCGTTTCCTCACCTCAGCGTCTGAGTTGGGCGCAGGAACCTGCACATGAAACTGCGTACCAAACTCATGGCGTCGCCAATCCTGGCGAGCGTCGTTCTTTTTCTTGCCTTGCTCGGCTTTGTCTGGGTGCTGGCCAACGACCGCCAAACTGGCCAGCGCACCCACGACAACAGCCTTCAGCAGCAATTGGCCATCGTGGGGGTGGCGGGCAAGCTGTCCGACATCCACGTTTCGCTCTACCGCACCATTGCCTTGGTCGCCTCGCTCAGCGAAGACGAGGTCAAGCAACGCAGGCAAGCCTTGCCGATGGCGGTGGCGGGCATCCAGAAAGCCGTGGCCACCAGCTTCAAGGCAGGAGACCTGAGCGCCGAAGCCACCAAATCGTTCGAGCAGTCACTCAACGACTACGTCAGGGCCGCGGACAACGCCATCGACCTGTCCACTATGGACCCCAACACCGGCGTGGCCGCCTTGCAGACGGCCGATGGCTATTTCAAGAAGTCGGCTGAGCAGATGTCGGCCCTGGTCGCCCAGGTTCAAAAGCACGCTGAAGGTGAGGTTGAAGCCCTTGAGGCCAAGTCGCGCACCACGCAGATCGCCATCGCGCTCATCGCCGGGCTGGCAGGACTGTGCTCCTTGCTGGTCGCCTGGACCAGCCAGGGCCGCGTGGTCCGTGACTTGCAAATGGCCGTGAAAGCCGCCGATGAAGTGGCCGAAGGGCGCTTCGATCTGGTGCTGGAAAGCCGCAACGACGACGAGATCGGCCAGTTGCTCAAGGCTCTGGGCCGCATGGTCACTCAGCTGTCCAGCTCCATCAACACCGTGCGCCTGGCCGCCAATTCGATCGGCACGGCGTCCAGCGAAATCGCGGCGGGCAACCAGGATCTGAGCCAGCGCACCGAGAACACCGCCTCGAGTTTGCAGGAGACTGCCTCGTCCATGGCGCAGCTGACGGGCACCGTGCGCCACACGGCGGAATCAGCCCGGTCGGCGGATTCATTGGCCAACGCGGCGGCAGATTCCGCGCGCCGTGGTGGTGAGGTGATGTCGCAGGTCGTGTCCAACATGGCCGAGATCGACACGGCTTCCCGCAAGATCAACGAGATCATCAGCGTGATCGATGGCATTGCCTTCCAGACCAACATCCTGGCCTTGAACGCTGCGGTGGAAGCCGCTCGGGCTGGCGAGCAGGGCCGCGGCTTCGCGGTCGTGGCCAGTGAAGTGCGCTCATTGGCGCAGCGCAGCGCGGGTGCGGCGCGCGAGATCAAGACACTGATTGGCGCCTCGTCCGAACGTGTTGAAACCGGTGCACGGCTGGTGAACGAAGCCGGCAAGTCCATGCAAGACATCGTGGAAGGTGTGCAGCGAGTCACGCAAATCATTGGCGAGATCACGCTGGCGGCCGAGCAAGAGTCGCAAGGCATCATGCAGGTCAGCACCGCCGTGACGCAGCTCGACCAGATGACCCAGCAGAACGCGGCCTTGGTCGAGCAATCGGCCGCGGCGGCTGAAAGCCTGAAATCCCAGTCGCACACGCTGACTGAAGTGGTCAGCCAGTTTCGTCTGGCGCAAAACTGAGCGAGCGGTCATCACGCCCTGGCTGGATGCGGTATTAGTGCCGCCGGCCTCACCCCTGCTTACAGGGTGTCCTGCAACACTGGCAACCAGACGATGGTGATGAGGTGTGGCATGGTCAAGATGATGTCGATGGGTGCCTTGGGGCTGGTGTTGTGGTGCAGCCAGGCCATGGCCGCCTCCGCGCCCTTTCAGCCCGCCGAGTCGGAGCAGGCCTTGGGCCAGGCCATGCTTGAGGCCACCTGGCCCGCCGACATCGCCCAGCTGGCCGCCACCTACCTTGAACGCTATCCGCAGTCTTCAGGGGCGGCAACGGCGCGCCGTCTGAAAGAGCAAGCTGCCAAGCCGCAGCTTGTGCTGGCCCGCACCGACGTGCGCCTATACCGCCGCGCCTTCGTGGTGGCCGCGTCAACGCCGCAGTTGGCGCAAGACAGCCACCAGGCCGCTTTGGGCGATCATGTGGCGGCCATGCGCATGTCGCAAGCCCACCAGCGTGGTGAGCGTGGCGCTGCCAAGGACGAGCGCCTGGCGCTGGGCTGGTTGCAATATGCAGCCGTGTTGGGCAATGACCAGGCCGCCTATGATTTGGCGGTGTATTTCCGCCAGCAGAATCAACCCGCCGTGGCCTCGCAATATGAAGCCTTGGCCGTGGCCTTGAACCATCCCTTTCCCAACGCGCTGGACCACATCCGCAAGTGATGCGGCCTTCAGCTCAGGGCAGCCTGGATGGCCGTGTCGAGCAGTGGCAATTCGGCTTTGATGCCGCCCCAGCGCTCATCCGGCACGTCGCGTTGCGCCGAGCCCCAGATGGGCTGAGGGAAGTGCTTGTCATCGACAAAGCGCGCAATGACATGCCAGTGCAGATGAGGCACCACATTGCCCAGGCTGGCCAGGTTCACCTTGCTGGGCTGCAGATGCTCACGCACCAATGATTCCACCTTGGCCAAGACCTCCATCAAATAGACGCGGTCGGCCGTGGGCAGGTCCGTGAATTCCATCGCGTGGTCGTTCCAGATCACACGGTAAAAGCCGGGGTAGTCGGCATCCAGAACACGGATCACGCGCAGCTTGGGCGTGCGCACGACGAGGAAGCCCCCATCAGTGACACACAACTCGCAGCCGGGCTGGCGCGTGATGTCCAACTGCCCCATGTCAGACCAGCACCCGCTCGATGCCGCCATCGTTGGCGCGCTTGACGTAGTCCGGCATCCAGTTCTCACCCAGGATCTGGCGCGCCATCTCGACCACGATGTAGTCGGCCTCAAGCAGGCCGTTCTGCAGGTCGTCCTCGTAGCGGCTCAGGCCTTGCAGGCAGCTGGGGCACGAGGTCAGGATCTTGACGTTCTCTTTGGCGCCGACCTTGCCCTCAGCACGCAGTTGCGCTTCGCCCTTGAGGATCTCTTCTTCCTTGCGGAAGCGGATCTGCGTGGAGATGTCGGGGCGCGTGACACCCAGCGTGCCCGATTCGCCGCAGCAGCGTTTGGATTCGAGCACGTTGTTGCCCACCAGCGCCTTCACCGTCTTCATGGGCTCCTGCAGCTTCATGGGGCTGTGGCACGGGTCGTGGTACAGGTAGGCGTCCTTGCCGGCCAGGGTGATGCCCTTTTCCAGCAGGTATTCGTGGATGTCGATGATGCGGCAGCCGGGGAAGATCTTGTCGAACTGGTAGCCCTGCAGCTGGTCGTAGCAGGTGCCGCAGCTCACGACCACCGTCTTGATGTCCAGGTAGTTCAGCGTGTTGGCCACGCGGTGGAAGAGCACCCGGTTGTCGGTGATCATCTTCTCGGCCTTGTCGAACTGGCCGGAGCCGCGTTGCGGATAACCGCAGCACAGGTAGCCCGGGGGCAGCACGGTCTGCACGCCGGCATGCCACAGCATGGCTTGCGTGGCCAGGCCCACCTGGCTGAACAAGCGCTCCGAGCCACAGCCCGGGAAGTAGAAGACCGCCTCCGTGTCCGCCGCCTGCTTGGGGTTGCGGATGATGGGGACGTAGTCCTTGTCTTCAATGTCGAGCAGGGCGCGCGCGGTTTTCTTGGGCAGGCCGCCGGGCAACTTCTTGTTGATGAAGTGGATGATCTGCTCTTTGATGGGTGCGGAGCCGACCGAGGCGGGCGGTGCGCTGGTCTGCTTGCGTGCCACCACCTTCATCACGTCGTTGGCCACGCGCTGCGCCTTCATGCCCACGCCCACCATGGCCGAACGGGCCAGCTTGATGGTCTCGGGGTTGGTGGCGTTGAGCATGAACATGGCCGCGGCATTGCCCGGCCGGAAGCTCTTCTTGCCCATCTTGCGCAACAGGTTGCGCATGTTCATCGAGACATCGCCAAAGTCGATGTTGACCGGGCAGGGCGACAGGCACTTGTGGCAGACCGTGCAGTGGTCGGCCACGTCTTCGAACTCTTCCCAGTGCTTGATGGACACACCACGGCGCGTCTGTTCTTCGTACAAGAAGGCTTCGACCAGCAACGAGGTCGCTAGGATCTTGTTGCGCGGGCTGTAGAGCAGGTTGGCGCGTGGCACGTGGGTGGCGCACACCGGTTTGCACTTGCCGCAGCGCAGGCAATCCTTGACGGACGTGGCGATCTCGCCAATGTCCGACTGCTGCATGATCAGGGACTCGTGCCCCATCAGGCCAAAGCTGGGCGTGTAGGCCTCGCTCAGGTCGGCGTTGTGCACGTCGTCGCCCAAGCCTTTGAGGGCGGCGCCGCGCAGCAGCTTGCCCTTGTTGAAGCGGCCTTCCGGGTCAACGCGCGCCTTGTAGGCCGTGAAGTCGGCCATCTCGGCATCGCTCAAAAATTCAAGCTTGGTGATGCCGATGCCGTGCTCACCCGAGATCACACCGTCCAGCGAACGCGCCAGCTTCATGATGCGGGCCACGGCTTCGTGCGCCGTCTGCAGCATCTCGTAGTTGTCGCTGTTGACGGGCAGGTTGGTGTGCACATTGCCGTCGCCGGCGTGCATGTGCAGGGCGGCCCACACGCGGCCACGCAGCACCTCTTTGTGAATGCGCTTGGCCTCGGCCAGGATCGGCTCCATCGCCGAGCCGCTGAAGATCTTGGCAAACTCGTCGCGCAATTCGCGCTTCCAGCTCACGCGGATCGACCAGGTCTGCAACAGGTTGAACACCGTGTCGCCGTCTTGCGGTGCGTAGGTGCCGTTGCGGTGCTGCTCATACCCCAGCGCGGCCAGTTCATCGCCCACTTGCGACAAGGGCGCATCAATGCGCTCGTGCAGGAACTGCCACTTGGCCTTGGTCTCGTCCAGCAGCGTCAGAGCACGTTGCACGCGCTCTTCCAGTTGCTCCGGGCTGGGCAGTTCGCTGGTGTCCTCGACCTTGCCCAAGGGCAGGTGGCCGTTGGACATGAAGGCCTTGAGCTTGTCGACCAACGCCAGCTTGTTGCGCAGGCTCAACTCAATGTTGATGCGCTCGATGCCCAGGGTGTACTCGCCCATGCGCGGCAGCGGGATCACCACATCTTCATTCACCTTGAAGGCATTGGTGTGCTTGGCGATGGCGGCGGTGCGCTTGCGGTCGGCCCAGAATTTTTTGCGGGCATCGGCGCTCACGGCCACGAAGCCTTCGCCGCTGCGGCCATTGGCAAAGCGGATGACTTCACTGGTGGCCAAGGCCACGCGGTTCTCGTCGTCGCCAACAATGTCGCCGATCAGGACCATCTTGGGTAGCACGCCGCGCTTGCTCTTGGTGGCGTAACCCACGGCGCGCAGGTAGCGATCGTCCAGGTGCTCAAGCCCGGCCAGGATGGCGCCGCCAGGTTGGGCCATCTCCTTGAACATGAAGTCCTTGATCTCGACGATCGAGGGCACGGCGTCCTTGGGGTTGCCGAAAAATTCAAGGCACACGGTGCGCACGTGGTCGGGCATGCGGTGCACGACCCAACGCGCGCTGGTGATCAGGCCGTCGCAGCCTTCCTTCTGGATGCCGGGCAGGCCGGCCAGGAACTTGTCGGTGACGTCCTTGCCCAGGCCTTCCTTGCGGAAGGTGCGGCCGGGGATGTCCAGGCGTTCGGTGCGGATCGGCGTCTTGCCATCGGCCTCGAAATAGCGCAGCTCGAAGCTGGCCATGGGGATGTCGTGGATCTTGCCCAGGTTGTGGTTCAGGCGCACGACTTCCAGCCATTGGGCGTCGGGCGTGACCATGCGCCAGCTGGCCAGGTTGTCCAGCGCGGTGCCCCACAGCACGGCCTTCTTGCCGCCTGCGTTCATGGCGATGTTGCCGCCCACGCAAGAGGCCTCAGCCGAAGTCGGGTCCACCGCGAACACAAAGCCTGAGCGTTCGGCCGCATCGGCCACGCGTTGCGTGACCACGCCAGCGCCTGTCCAGACGGTGGCCACGGGATGGTCGACGCCGGGCAGGCTGACCATCTCGACCTCGGTCATCTGCTCCAACTTCTCTGTGTTGATGACCGCGCTGCGCCACGTCAAAGGCACGGCGCCGCCGGTGTAGCCGGTGCCGCCTCCGCGCGGGATGATGGTCAGCGACAGCTCGACGCAGCCCTTGACCAGGGCGGCCATTTCCTCTTCGGTGTCGGGCGTCAGCACGACGAAGGGGTATTCGACGCGCCAGTCGGTGGCGTCGGTGACGTGCGAGACGCGGCTCAGGCCATCGAACTTGATGTTGTCGCCGGCGGTGACCTTGCCCAGCGTCTTGCGGGCGCGTTGGCGCAGGTCGTACACGTGCTTGAAGTTCAGCGCGAAGCGGTCGATGCAGGCGCGGGCGGCCACCAGCAGTTCGCCCACCAGCGTGTCGCGCGTGGCGTCGGCCGGGTTGCTGGACGGTGTGCGGCGCTTGTCGATCTCGCTCAGGCGGTGGTGCAGGGCGTCGATCAGCTGCGCGCGGCGCTTGGGGTTGTCCAGCAAATCATCTTGCAGGTAGGGATTGCGTTGCACCACCCAGATGTCGCCCAGCACCTCGTAGAGCATGCGGGCGGATCGGCCGGTCTGGCGCTCGGTGCGCAGTTGGCTCAGCAGCTCCCAGGCGCGCAGGCCCAGCAGACGCTGCACGATTTCGCGGTCGGAAAACGAGGTGTAGTTGTAGGGAATTTCGCGCAAGCGCGGCGCGCCGTCGGCGTGAGCCTCGGCAGCATTGTTGGGTATTTGGGTCAGCGGGAGCGGTGCGTTCATGTCGAGGCGCCAGGCGCGGCCGGGGTAAAAAACGGCGGCAATGGGTGCGAAAAGCAGGGTGCGGACGGTTTTCGCGCCTGAGGGGGGATGTTACCGCAGCGGGTGATCTCCCGGACCGGGCTTGCTCGCGGGGCCGCTATGCTGTGGCGTTATGAATCCAATCCCGAAGACGCTGTTGACGCCCTGGCCTTATCCACGCTGGATCGCTCACCGGGGCGCCGGCAAATTGGCCCCTGAAAACACCCTGGCGGCGTTCCGCCTGGGCGCCGCGCACGGGTTTCGCATGTTCGAGTGCGATGTCAAGCTCAGCGCCGATGGCGAGCCTTTTCTGCTGCACGACTCGGATTTGAACCGGACCACGTCCGGGTTGGGCGCCGCAGGCGGGCTTCGCTGGGACGAATTGTCCAGGCTGGACGCCGGCAGCTGGCACAGCCCAACTTTTGCGGGGGAGCCCTTGCTCAGGCTGGAAGCCCTGGCGCGGTGGCTTCAAGCCAATGACTTGATGGTCAATCTTGAAATCAAGCCGTCACCCGGGCAAGAGGCCCTGACCGGGGCGGTGGTGGCGCGCGAAGCGGCCCGTTGGTTGGCCGGCCAGGCGGTGCTGCCCTTGCTGAGCTCCTTCAGCGTGGAGGCACTGCGGGCGGCCCAGCAGGCAAACTCAAGCCTGCCCAGGGCGCTGTTGCTGGAAGAACCCCGGCCAGGCTGGCTGAACGAGGCGCTGGGCCTGGGCTGTGTTGCGGTGGTGCTGCACCACCCCCATCTGAACAGCGAGAACATTGCCCAAGCCCACGCAGCCGGTCTGAAAATGCTGACCTACACCGTCAACGACGCTGGGCGCGCCCAAGCCTTGTGGGCCGATGGGCTGGATGGATTGATCACCGATGCTGTGGACAAGTTGGCGCCAGACCACCCAAGCGGGGGCACCTGCTGAAACCTGATCTCGCTTATCATCCAGGGAGCCCCCGCCCAACGCGGCCGGGGCGGCGCCTTTCCCTTGTTTTCAAACACGTCCATGCAGATTTCAGCGCAAAACCCGGCCACCGAAGGCGCAGTTTCCACCCCGTCAACCTCGGGGGCAGCCCCTGTTGATCCAGTGCTGGAGTCGGAGCTGACTGAGTTGATCATCCAGTCGCTGAACCTGGACCTGACGGCGGCCGAGGTCGATCCTCAGGGTCCCATCTATGGCGACGGCCTGGGTCTGGATTCGATCGACATTCTGGAAATCGCGCTGGTGGTGTCCAAAAAATACGGATTCCAATTGCGTTCCGACGATGAGCGCAATGTGCAGATCTTCAGCTCGCTGCGCAGCCTGGCCCAGCACGTCAGCGCGCATCGCACCAAATAATCAAGCCCGGCCCTCAACCGGTTCGGGTTTTTGCAGTTCAAACGCTCACGGCCATGAAGTCCACCTCGCCTGGCGTGCCCTCTGTGTGGCTGGCCTTGTCTGGCGCCGCAGGTGCATTGGCGCTTTTGGCCGCCTACCTGCTTGCTTGCCACTTTGCCACGGTGCACCGGTCACCTTGGGCGCCCTGGCTTTACTTCGTTCCTGTTTTGGCCATGCTGTTTTCAGCATTGGCCACCCGCTGGGGCACCACTGCCGCCGCAGGCGTGGTGGCGCCATTGCTGGGATTGCTGGCCTGGGGCCTGCCCAAGTGGCAGGGCGATTTGAATTTGCTGTATGTCATTCAGCACATCTGCACGAACCTGGCGCTGTGCTGGATGTTTGGCCACACCCTGCTGGGCGGGCGTGAGCCGCTGATCACGCGGTTTGCTCGCGTCATGCGCCAAGGCGACATGCCGCCCGAGGTGTTGACCTTCACACGGGGCGCCACCGCGGCCTGGGCGCTGTTTTTTGCCGCCGTGGCTTCGGTGTCGGCCGGTTTGTATGGGCTGGCCTCGGTTGAGACCTGGTCCACTTTCTCCAATCTGGTCAACAGCCCGCTGGTGGGCTTGATGTTCGCCGGGGAGTACGCGGTCCGCCGCTACAAGCTGCGCAACATCCGGCACAGCTCCATCCTGGGCAGTTTGCAGATGTTTCGCCACGGCTGGCCTGAGGCCAAGCCCGTTCAAACGCCCCATGAACCACGCTGATCTGCCGGACGGCACCGTGCTGCACCTGCTTCCCTTGTTGGTTCACGCGTCGATGGACTCGGTCTTTTCCTATCGGCAGGGACGGGCCATCTTGGTGGCCGAGTTTCTGGACGATGTGGCGCGTGTGGCTTCGAGCCTGCCCGACCGATCCCATGTGCTGAACGCCTGCACCGACCGCTACCACTTTGCCGTGGGGCTGGCCGCGGCCATCACCCGTGGGCAAGTCAGCTTGTTGCCGCCCTCGCACAACCCTGAGATGGTGCGGCAAATGCTGGACGCCTACCCGCAGGTCTATGGCCTGAGCGAGCAGGTCGTGGCGACCTTGGATTTGCCGCAAGCCATTTATCCGCGGCGTTCCGGCGATTGGGCCCCTGCCGGGCAAGTGCCCTTGGCCGTTCCCCAGATCCCGGCCCAGCAGGTTATCGCCTGCGTCTTCACCTCCGGGTCCACGGGCCGTCCTACGGAGCATGTCAAGCGCTGGGGTTCGCTGGTGCGCAATGTGCGGGCAGAGGCTCGGCGTCTGGGCTTGTCGGCCCAATCGGGCCACAGCCTGGTGGGCACGGTGCCGCCGCAGCACATGTATGGCCTGGAGTCGACGGTGCTGGTGGCCTGGCAAAGCGGCGCGGCCATGGTGGCCGAGCGTCCCTTTTATCCCGCTGATGTGTCTGCCACCTTGGCCGCTTTGCCGTCGCCCAAGGTGCTGGTGACCACGCCGTTCCACCTGCGCACCTGGTTGGCCGAGTCTGAGCAGGTGCCTCTTGTGGACTTGATCGTGTCCGCGACCGCGCCCCTGTCATCCCAATTGGCCAAGGAGGCTGAGCAACGTTGCGGCGGCCCTTTGCTCGAGGTGTATGGCAGCACCGAAACCGGGCAGCTGGCCACGCGCCGCAGTGCCCAAGCGGTGCAGTGGCTGGCCTTTGAGGGCCTGCAGATGACGCAACAAGAAGATGGCCAGGTCTCTGTCCATGGCGGGCACCTGGAAGAGGCCATGGCCTTGAACGACGTGCTCGAGATGTGCGAACCGTTGACCTCGCGCGATGGTTTGGCGGCGCGTTTCATCTTGCATGGCCGCTCGGCCGACATGGTGAACGTGGCGGGCAAGCGAACCTCGCTGGGCTATTTGAACCTGCAGCTCAATGCCATCGCGGGCGTGGTGGACGGGGCTTTCATCTGGCCCGAGACCGATGCGCGCGCGGGCGATGGCCACCAGGATGGCGTCAAGCGCCTGGCCGCCGTGGTGGTGGCGCCCATGCTCAGCGCTGCCCAGCTGACGACGGCCTTGCGCCAGCGCATCGACCCTGCCTTCATGCCGCGCCCCTTGTATTTTGTCGACCACCTGCCGCGCAATGCCACCGGCAAGTTACCCCACGCGGCCATCGTCGAGTTGGCCCGGCGCCTTGAATCAGGTGCGCAGTCACCCGCCCCATCCCCATGACCAGCCAGCTTGCCTTGTTGCCCTTGTCCATCGCCCCGGATCACCCGGCGTTCGCGGGGCACTTTCCGGGCCACCCCATCGTGCCCGGCGTGGTGTTGCTGGACGAGGCCTTGCAGTGCCTGGCCACGGCCGAGGGCCTGGAGATCGTCTCGCTGAATGTCGGCGTGGCCAAGTTCCTGCTCCCGGTGACGCCTGGGATGTCGGTTGGCCTGGCTTTCAAACAATCGGTGCCTGGTCGGTACGCCCTGGAGGTCTGGGCCAGCGATGCCGACGCCACCGCGGCGCCTCGCCTGGCGGCCACCGCCACGGTGTCGGTGTCGGTGCAAGGGCCGGCCAGTGCTGATGAGGCGCGGGGCTGACATGGCCGCCGTGTGGATGCAACATGCCGAGCGCAGCAACATGCTGGCCTTGCGCTTCATCGTCTGGGTGGCGCAGCGCCTGGGCCGGCCTGTGGCGCGTCTTCTGCTGTACCCCATCAGCTGGTATTTCGTGCTGGCCGTGCCCAAGGCGCGCAGGGCGTCGATCGCCTACCTGCGCCGTGTGCTGGGCCGAGAGCCCGGCTGGATCGACGGCTTTCGCCATGTGTTCTGTTTCGCGTCCACCATCCTGGACCGGTTCTACCTGCTGAACAATCGCTTTGATCTGTTCAACACCACCTTGGTCGGCCAAAAGGCGGTCCACGACACCCTGGCGCTGGGACGGGGTGCCGTCATGGTGGGGGCCCACCTGGGCAGCTTCGAGGCGGTGCGCGCCAGCAGCCAGGATGTCGGCGACCTGGCCGTCTCGATGGTCATGTACGAAGACAACGCGGTCAAACTCAACCAGGTGCTCTCTGCCATCAACCCGGACGTCAAGCACAACATCATCCCTTTGGGCACCGTTGATTCCATGCTGCGCGTCAAGCATTGCCTGGAGCGCGGTGAGATGGTGGGCATGCTGTGCGACCGCACCCTGAGCGGCGAGCCCGGTCGACGAGTCGACTTGCTGGGGACGCCCGCAAGCTTCCCCGTGGGGCCATTCAGGCTGGCCGCCATGCTCAAACGGCCGGTGGTGCTGATCGTTGGCTTGTACCTCGGCGGCAACCGCTATGAGATACATTTTGAGCACTTGGCCGACTTCTCCCAACCGGGTGCGCCCACGGTGGATCAGGTCATTGATCTGTATGTCAGCCGCTTGGACCACTACTGCCGCCAAGCCCCCTACAACTGGTTCAATTTTTATGATTTCTGGGATGAGCTTGGTGAACATTGACCAGCTGCGCCGGCGGGCCCTGGGCACTGCATTGCTGGCCTTTGGCATGTTGCTCGGCGGCGCCGCGCAGGCGCAAGATTGGGGCGTTGACACCCTGATGCAGCTGCTTGCCCAGAACAGGTCCAGCCGCGCGACCTTCGTGGAGCAAAAGTACCTCAGCGCCGTGGAGGCGCCCCTCGAATCCTCGGGTGAGTTGGTGTACGAGGCCCCTGACCGCCTTGAAAAGCGCACGCTCAAGCCCAGCCCGGAGTCGCTGGTGCTCGACAAGGACGTGCTGCTGCTGGAGCGCAAGGGGCGCAAGCGCAGCATTCCCCTGCAGTCCTATCCCGAAGTCGGCGCCTTCGTCGAAAGCATCCGTGCCACGCTGGCCGGTGACCGCAAGGCACTGGACCAGAACTACCAGGTCGCGCTGGAAGGCAAGCGTGACCGCTGGCACCTGTTGCTGCGCCCTCTGCAAGCCAAGGCCGCGGCGATGGTCAGCCAGGTCAAGCTCAGTGGCGAGCGCGAGCGCGTGGACACCATTGAAATCCTTCAGGGCAACGGAGACCGCTCCGTCATGACGATCACGCCCGCACCCACGAGCCCCTCGCCGCGCTGACGATGAGCGAGCGTCGTTATAAAGGCCTGCCGGCCATCTTGGTCTGGCTGGTCGTGCTGGCGGTTTGCCTGGTCGCCGTGGTCAGGGCTCGCTACACCGCCGACCTGTCGGCCTTCCTGCCCAGCCGTCCCACCCCTGAACAATCGGTGCTGATCGACCAGTTGAAGGAGGGGCCTGCCTCTCGACTCATCCTGGTGGGGCTGCAAGCCGAGGGCAAAGACTCGCTGCGGGCGACCGAACTGGCACGCTTGTCCAAGGCATTGGCCCAGCGGCTGCGGCAGCTGCCCCCGTTGCCGGGTGAAAAATCGGCGCCGTTTGCCTCGGTGAACAATGGCGAGCTGGTGTCGTCGCAACGTGATCAGAGCGTGCTGCTCCGCTACCGCTACCTGCTCAGCCCGGACGTGACGCCGGCACGCTTTCAGCCAGACGGATTGCGCGCTGCGCTGCAAGACAGCCTGGAGTTGCTGGGCTCATCAGCGGGCTTGATGTTGCAGCCCTTGCTGACGCGCGACCCCACCGCCGAGTTGGTGCACCTGGTGGAGGGCATGGACACCGGTGGCGAGCGCACCATGGTCGATGGCGTCTGGATGTCGGCCGATCAGCAGCGCGCGGTGCTGGTGGCGCAAACCCAGGCGGAGGGCTCTGACCTCGACGCCCAACAGCGTGCCATCGATGCCATCCATCAACAGTTCGAACAGGCCAGGCAGCAGGCGGGCTTGGCGCAGGCGCGCCTGGTTGTGTCGGGCCCCGGGGTCTTTGCCACGCAGTCGCGCCACACGATCGAGTCGGAGGCCACCCGGCTGTCGATGATCGGTGCCGGCATCATCATCACTTTGCTCTTGAGCATTTACCGCTCACCAAGGGCACTGCTGCTGGGTCTGTTGCCCATGGCCACGGGTGCGCTGGCGGGCATCGCCGCGGTCTCATGGGGATTCGGTGTGGTGCATGGCATCACCCTGGGCTTTGGCATCACGCTGATCGGTGAGGCGGTCGACTACGCCATCTACCTGTTTGTGCAGGGCGGTGGCAAGGACCAGGGTGAGGGGAGGGCCTCCAACTTCTGGCCCACGGTCAGTTTGGGCGTGCTGACGTCGGTCATGGGTTTCGCGTCCATGCTGGCTTCTGGTTTCCCAGGCCTGGCGCAATTGGGACTGTTCTCCATCGTGGGCATCTTGTCGGCAGCGCTGGTGACGCGCTGGGTCTTGCCGCACATGATTCCGCAAGGTTTCAGCATCACGCCAACGCCTGGCCTGGACGCGCGGCTCACCTGGATTGCGGCCCATGCACCGCGCCTGCGCTGGTTGGCCATGGCCCTGTTCGCGGGCGCCGTGGTGGTGCTGTTCATGCACCGCGATCGTCTGTGGAGCCGGGAGTTGAGCTCCCTCAGCCCGATCACGGCCGAAGCGCAAACCCTGGACATGAACTTGCGCGCTGACCTGGGCGCCCCTGATGTGCGTTACCTGGGCGTAATTCGGGCCACCAGCATGGAAGCCGCGCTTCAAGGGGCCGAGCAAGCCACGCAAGCATTGGCGCCCTTGGTGGACAGCGGCATGCTGCTGGGCGTGGACAGCGCGGCCCGCTACCTGCCCAGCCAGGCCATGCAGCGCCAGCGCCAGGCTGCCTTGCCCGATGCTGACACATTGCGGAGCCGGTTCGCCCAGGCCGCTCAGGGCCTGCCGCTAAAGGCTGAGAAGTTCGAAGCTTTCTTCACCGATGCGGCCGAGGCCAAGCGCCTGCCGCTGCTCACGCGTGCCGACTTGAATGGCAGCTCCCTGGCCTTGGGGGTTGATTCGCTGCTGATGCGGCAATCGGGCCAATGGACGGCGCTGGTCGGCCTGCGCTTGCCCACGGATCAAGCCAAGGATGCGCCCGTGCTGGATGCGGCGCGCATCCGCCAGTTGCTGAAAGCATCGGTGAAGGGCGGGCAGGTGTATTTCATCGACCTCAAAGCCGAGTCCGAGAAGCTTTATTCGGATTACCTGAGCGAGGTCATTCACCTGTCGCTGCTCGGCGGCTTGGCGATCCTGATCTTGCTGGGCGCGGTGCTGCGTTCACCGGTGCGCTTGCTGCGCGTGGTGGCGCCTTTGCTGCTGACCGTGTTGATCGTGACGGCGGGTTTGGTGGCCACAGGGCCGCCCTTGACCTTGTTCCACCTGGTCGGCCTGTTGCTGATCGTGGCCATCGGCTCAAACTACGCTTTGTTCTTTGACCAGCGTGCCCATGCGGCCGTGCCCAGTGCGGCCATTCTGTCGTCCATGGTGTTTGCCAACCTCACCACCGTGGCCGGCTTTGGCATGTTGGCCTGGTCGCAGGTGCCCGTGTTGCATGCCATTGGGGCCACCGTGGGGCCTGGCGCGATCCTGGCCCTGGTGCTGGCGGCGGTGCTGCACCGGCCTCGGCCATGAACCCGCACGCGTCCATGGAGTCACTGCTTGACTTGGCGGACCCAAGTGCCTGCGCTCAGAGGGCCAAGGTGCTGTTGGTGATGCTGCCCGGTGCCTACGATACCCCGCAGGATTTTGTCCGCGAGGGCTTCGTGGCGGCGGTGCGCGAGCGGCACTTGGCGGTGGACGTGCAACTGGTCAATGCTCATGTCGGCTACTACACCCAGCAGACCATCCTTGAGCGCCTGCAGCAGGACGTGATCGGGCCAGCGCGGGCGCACGGCTATGAGCAGATCTGGCTGGCAGGCATCTCCATCGGCGGCATGGGGTCCCTCATGTGCGCCGCCAGTCACCCCGAAGGCATCAGTGGCGTGGTCGCTCTGGCGCCTTACCTGGGGCCCCGCAACATCAGCGTTGACGTGGTGCGCGCAGGCGGTTTGGCCCCGTGGCCAGCCCCGGGCCAGAGCTTGCCGGAAGACGACGTCGATCGTCGCTTGTGGCTTTGGCTCAAGGCACAGGCCGATCCCGCATCGGCCAAGTCCTTGCTTCCGCTGTACTGGGGCTATGGCCTGAGCGACCGGTTCGCCATGGGCCACCGCGTGGTGGCCGAGTCGCTGCCCCCTGATCGGGTCTTCACGGTAGAGGGCGGGCATGATTGGCCCGCCTGGATTAGCCTTTGGCGGCAGATGCTGGGCAAGCTGCCTTTGCCTTTGCCTTTGTCCGACCCCTCGCGTTGATGCCATGGAATCGTCGCCTATCCCAGCCATGACCCCGGTGCGGGTGTCGGCGTTCACGGCCACCTGCGCGGCCGGGGCAGGGCGCGCAGCCTTGGGTGCCGCCTTGCGTAGCTCTGACACTGCCCTGCGCCCCAACAACTTCACCGGACTGCCTCTGCCCACCTTCATCGGGCGCGTCAACGGGCTGGAGGCGCAGGCCCTGCCACCTGCCTGGGCCCACTGGGACTGCCGCAACAACCGGCTGGCTTGGCTGGCCTTGAACCAGGATGGGTTCCTGGCGGAGGCCCAGGCGGCCATCTTGCGGCATGGGCCGGCGCGCGTGGCCGTGCTGATGGGCACCAGCACCTCCAGCATTGGTGCCAGCGAGGAGGCCTACACCCGGCTTTCCGATGATGGACAGTTTCCGGCGGACCTGTCTCACCCAGAGGTCCACTCCCCGCACTCCCTGGGCGCGTTTGTGGCCCATGCGCTGGGTGCTCAGGGGCCCTGCGTGACCGTGGCGACGGCGTGCTCATCCAGTGCCAAGGTCTTCGCGCAGGCCGAGCGCCTTCTGCGGTGTGGGCTGGTGGACGCGGCCATCGTGGGGGGCGTCGACAGCCTGTGCCAGAGCGTGTTGTTCGGTTTCAAATCGCTGGGCCTGGTGTCCCCGCAACTGTGCCGCCCTTTTGATGCCGGCCGGGACGGCATCAACTTGGCGGAAGCCGGCGGCTTTGCCTTGCTGGAGCGAGCTTCACCCGCCCAAGTTCGCCCGGATCAGGCCGCTTCAGAACTGCACTTGATTGGTCACGGCGAATCCTCGGATGCGCACCACATGTCCGCGCCCCATCCTCAAGGGCTGGGTGCCCGCCAAGCCATGCTGCAAGCCTTGTCCCGTGCTCGCATCACCGCCGATCAGGTGGACTACATCAACCTGCATGGCACGGCCACCCCCAGGAACGACGAAGTTGAAGCTGCGGTGGTTGCCGAGGTTTTCCCCCACAAGACGCTGGTCAGCTCCACCAAAGGATGGACGGGCCATGCCTTGGGCGCGGCTGGCATTCTGGAGGCCGTGATCACCTTGCTGGCCCTGGATGGGCAGTGGATTCCCGGCACGCTCAATTGCGGCCAAGCCGACCCCTTGGCTGGCGAGCGTTTCCACCGCATGTTGCAGCGTGAGTCGGCCGACGCCCGGCTGAGCGTGGCCATGAGCAATTCATTCGGTTTCGGCGGCAACAACTGTGCCTTGTTGTTCGCCCGAGCCGGGCAGGAGGCAAGCTGATGTCGGCCTTGACCGTGGCGGTGCTGGGCACGGGCCATTGGGCCGAGGGCCCGGACGCGCCCAGAGGCAAGCCTCAAACGACCTTGCTGCCGCCTGCCGAGCGGCGGCGCGCTCCCGCCACCGTGTCATTGGCCTTGTCGGTGGCCGAGCAAGCCTGCCAACAGGCTGGTGTCCCTCCCCAGCACTTGCGGTCGGTCTTTGCTTCCGCGCATGGCGATCTGGAGATCACCGACTACCTGTGCCGCACCTTGGCCGAGTCCCCGGAGCATTTGTCTCCCACCAAGTTTCACCACTCGGTGCACAACGCCGCCTCCGGCTACTGGACGATTGGCGTGGGCAACATGCAAGCGTCCACCGCCATCTCGGCCGGGCAGCACAGCTTTGCGCAAGGCTTGCTCGAAGCAGCGACCCAGGCCGTGTGCGAGCAATCTCCGGTGTTGCTGGTGGCCTATGACATGCCCGCAACCGCGCCCTTGGTGTCCATCACGGGCAGCACCGCCTTGGTGGGCCTGGCCCTGGTGCTGGCGCCGCAGGCCTTGGTGGCCAACCGTGACGCTCCTTCAACCCTGATGAGCTTGAGCTTGCAATCGGCACCGATGCCCGAGGCCACAGACGATGGCGCGGCGGAGTTGGCGGGATGCCGCAGCCCAATGGCCGCTGGCCTTCCGCTCTTCAAGACCTTGTCCGCCATGCAGGCGCAGCCACAGGCCCCCACGGATTGTTGCCTTTGGCTCTCACCAGCCCAGGCCCTGGTGATTGGCTTGAGCAGAAAAGCATCGGGCCCGCGTTAACATGCGCCCAACAGCGCCCATCCTGGTGCCATTCTGCTGAGACTTGAACATGGCCGACTCCTCACACGATGTGTTGATCCTGGGTGGCGGGCTGTCTGGGCTGACCCTGGCCCTGCAGCTAAAACAAACCATGCCCGAGCTCGACATCAAGGTGCTTGAGCGTCGCGTTGGGCCAGCGCCCTTAGCGGCGCACAAAGTGGGCGAATCGAGTGTCGAGATCGGCGCGCACTACTTTTCTGAAACCCTGGGTTTGAAGGACCACCTGGACAGCGAACATCTGCGCAAGTTCGGCTTCCGGTTCTTCTTCAGCGAAGGCGAGCGAGACTTGTCGAGTGTGACCGAACTGGGTGCCAGCCGCTATCTGTCGACACCAAGCTGGCAGATCGACCGGGGTATCTTCGAGAACCACCTGGCCGAAGAAGTCACGCGCCAAGGTGTGCAGTTGGCGTCAGGCGCCGCGGTCAAAAAGATCGAGCTGGACGAGTCGCAAGGCCACCAGGTGGAGTTTGAAGCGCAGGATGCTCACGGCGGCGCCGCGCAGCGACAGACCATCCGCGCCAAATGGATCGTAGACGCCAGCGGCCGGGCCAGCCTGCTCAAACGCAAGTTGGGCCTGGCCCAAGACAACGGGCACCACGCCAATGCCGTCTGGTTCCGCCTGAACACCCGCCTGGACATCGACAACTGGGCCGATGACCCACAGTGGCGCCAGCGCTGCGATCCGGCCGCGCGTTGGATGTCCACCAACCACCTGTGTGGCGCGGGCTACTGGCTGTGGCTCATCCCTTTGTCGTCGGGCGCGCATTCGGTGGGCATCGTGGCCGATGCCGACATGCACCCACTGGAAGGCATGGACACGTTCGACAAGGCCATGGCCTGGATTGCCCAGCACCAGCCTTGCGTGCACGAAGTGCTGGAAAGCCAGCGTGACACCTTGATGGACTTCGCCTACTTCCGCGATTTCTCGCATGGGTGCAAGCAGGTGTTTTCGCCCCAACGGTGGGCCATCACTGGCGATGCCGGCATGTTCCTGGATCCGTTTTACTCTCCAGGCTCAGACTTCATCGCCATCTCCAACACTTACATCACCAAGCTGATTCAGCACGACCGCGCTGGCGAATCGCTGCGCATGCCCTCGCTGTTTTATGGCGAGGTGTTGCAGTCTTTCTACCAAAGCACCCTGACGCTTTACGAGGGGCAGTACCCCTTGTTCGGCAGCCCCCGTGTTATGCCCATCAAGGTGCTGTGGGACTACACCTACTACTGGGGTGTGCTGTGCCTGTTGTTCTTCCAGGACCGCCTGACCGACCGGGCCGCCATCCTGGAACTGCACGAGCCCTTGATGCGCGCGCGCACCCTGAACGTGGCCATCCAAACCTTGTTGCGGCATTGGGGGGAGGGCACGGACGCCGATGCCGCCTCCGGCACCAGCCTGCGCAATGACAACCCCGCCTGCATGCTGGACCAAGCCAGCCTGCCCTGGTTCGCGGAGCTCAATGCCGGCTTGCGAGACAAGCTTGACGACGCGGGCTTCCGCCAGCGCGCTCGCGACAACGTGGCCAAGCTGGAGCAACTGGCCGCCGAGATCGTGGGGCAGGCCTTGCGCGATGTGCCCTCATTGCGAACCCAGCTCCCCGAAGGCCTGTTGCCCGCCGACACCCGGGAGTTGCTGTTCAAGATGGCGGCGTGATGTCGAACACGGCTCCCTGGCGCATGCCACTGATCCTCAAAGCCTCGGTGGGCCTGCACGCGGCCGCAGGTGCCACCGCGGTAGCCTTGCCCGGCTTGTGGCCCCAGGCGCTGGCCAGTGTCGCGGCCAACCACATGGTCGTCACCGCCCTGGGGCTGTGGCCCACCAGCAGGATGCTGGGCCCCAACATCCTGCATCTGCCGCCAGCGGCCATCGCCCGCAGAGAAATCACCCTGACCTTCGACGATGGCCCCGACCCCCAGGTCACGCCGCAAGTGCTCGACCTGCTGGACGCCTACCAGGTCAAGGCCACCTTTTTTTGCATTGGCACCCGGGTTGTGCAGCACCCCGCCTTGGCGCGTGAAATCGTTCGTCGCGGGCACCGCATCGAGAACCACAGCCACACGCACCGGCACACGTTTTCGGTGTCAGGCTTGCGCCGCATCGAGCAGGAGATCCGCCGTGGGCAAGACGCCATCGCCGACACCGTGGGGCGCGCACCGGCTTTTTTTCGCGCACCCGCCGGGCTGCGCAATGTCTTCCTGGATCCCGTGCTGCACAAGCTGAACCTGCGCCTGGCCAGTTGGACGCGCCGAGGCTTTGACACTGCCCGCCAAGATGCCGACCAAGTCACATCACGGTTGACGAACGGCCTGGCCCCGGGCGACTTGCTGCTGCTGCACGATGGCCACGCCGCGCGCACCGCCAGTGGCACGCCGGTCGTGGTGGAAGTGCTGCCCCGCTTGCTGGACGCGTGCCGGGTGCAAAATGTGCACCCCGTGACCCTGGATGCCGCCTTTTCATGAGTGCCCAATTGACCCCGTCGCCCGACGCCCTGGCCACGCCCACCATGCTGTCCACCTTGCTGGACCTCGCTTGCGCGCCTTACCGGCCGGCCGGCCAGTTTGCCTGGCGCTTTGCCCGTGGCAAATTGGGTGGTGATCCGGCCTTTCAGGGCCTGCTGCGGCATGGTTTGATCCCTGACCAGGCCCGTGTGCTTGACCTGGGTTGTGGGCAGGGCTTGCTGGCATCCTGGCTGGCCGCAGCGCGCGCGCAGTACGAGGAAAGCCAAGGCCAGCAAGGCCATCGCTCAGCAGGCTGGCCCGCCCATTGGCCCGCCGCGCCCAGAATGCAGAGCTTCCATGGTGTCGAGCTCATGCCGCGTGATGTGGACCGAGCCAATGCCGCCCTGGGCCCTTTGCGCCTGCCGGTTCGGTTCACGCTGGGCGACATCTGCGATGTTCCCTTCGATGCGTGCGATGCGGTGGTGATCCTCGATGTGCTCCATTACATCGACATCGCCGCCCAGGATGCCGTGCTCACCCGCGTGCGGGATGCGCTGGCCCCCAAAGGCGTGCTGCTGCTGCGCATTGGCGATGCCTCCGCGGGCTTGCCCTTCAAGATCAGCAACTGGGTGGACCATGTGGTGACCTTTGTGCGGGGCCACCGCCTGCCCCGGCTGTATTGCCGTTCCCTGAGTGATTGGCAAGCCGCTTTGCGCAAGCTGGGCTTCCAGGTTCAGACCCTGCCTATGAGCGAAGGCACGCCTTTCGCCAACATCTTGCTCGTGGCCCGACTCGGTTAAAGTCGCCCGCGATTTCGCTTTCTGGATCCTTGCCTGTGACCCCTCTCGCGATTCCCCATTTCACGATGACCAGCTGCCTTGGCCGGGGCTTGGCCGAGACCACGCTGGCCTTGCAGGCCGGGCGCAGCGGCTTGAAGCCGTGCGATTTCGAGACTGTGGACATCGACACCTGGATCGGAGAGGTCGATGGCGTGGACCAAGTGTGCTTGCCAGAGCACCTGCTTCGTTTTGATTGCCGCAACAACCGCCTGGCGCAACTGGGTCTGCAGCAAGATGGATTCGATCAAGCCGTGCGCGAGGCCATTGAGCGCCATGGCGCTGACCGCGTTGGCGTGTTCATGGGCACCAGCACCGCGGGCATTTTGCAGACCGAGTTGGCCTACCGCGAGCGCGATGCGGCCACCGGTGCCTTGCCGGCCAGCTTCCACTATGCCGAGACCCACAACGCCTATTCGGTCGCTGATTTTGTGTGCCGCTACTTTGATTTGCGCGGCCCCTCGGTGGCCCTGTCGACGGCGTGCGCGTCCAGTGCCAAGGCCTTTGGCAATGCGGCCCGGATGATCCAGGCCGGCCTGATCGACGCGGCCATCGTCGGCGGTGTCGACTCCCTGTGTCTGACCACCTTGTACGGCTTTCGCTCCCTGGAGCTGACCTCCAGCCAACCCTGCCGTCCATACAGTGCACAGCGCGACGGCATTTCCATCGGCGAGGCCGTCGGGCTGGCCTTGGTCGAGCGCGGCAAAGGCTCGCCCGGCGCATTGCAACTGCTGGGCGTGGGCGAATCAAGTGACGCGTACCACATGTCCTCTCCCCATCCGGAAGGGCGCAGCGCACAGTTGGCCATCGAAGCGGCGCTCAAAGCCGCGGGCCTGACCCCGGATCAGATCGACTATGTCAACCTGCATGGCACGGGCACGCCCAGCAACGACGCGGCCGAGGGGAAAGCGGTTTTCTCGGTGTTTGGCGACCGCGTTCCATGCAGCTCCACCAAGGCGTCCACCGGTCACACGCTGGGTGCGGCGGGCGGCATTGAAGCGGTGATCAGCCTGTTGGCCATTCGGGATGGTTTCAAGCCTGCGGGGTTGAACGTGGAGCAACTCGATCCGGCCATCCAGATTGATTACCTCACGCAAGTGCGCCATGGGCCTGTTCAACATGTGCTGAGCAATTCGTTTGGCTTTGGCGGCGCCAATGCCAGCGTGGTCTTCGGGCGGGGGGCTTGAACATGGCAACCGCCGCCCATTCCCACCGCGTTTTCATCGATGGCATCGGCCTGCTCGGGCCGGGCCTGCCCACCTGGGCTGAAGGCCGGGAGATCATGGCCGGTTCGCGGCCTTACCTGCCCCAAGCCACCAGCCTGATGGCGCCTGCGGGCTTGCCGGCCGCCGAACGCCGTCGCGTGGGCACCTTGGTCAAGCTGGCGCTGCAGGTGGGCATCGAAGCCGTGGCCAACGCGCATGCCGATGCCGAAGCCCTGGCCACCGTGTTCGCCTCGTCCAGCGGCGATGGCGACAACTGCCACGCGTTGTGCGAGGCCTTGGCGGATGACCGCTTGATCTCGCCCACGCGCTTCACCAATTCAGTCCACAACGCGCCTTCGGGGTACTGGGGCATCGTGTCGCGGGCCGTGGCCCCGTCAACCACCTTGTGCGGCTATGACGCCAGCTTTGGTGCAGGCTTGCTGGAAGCCGTGACCCAGGTGAAGGTCGAGCGTCAGGGTGTGTTGCTGGTGTCTTACGACGCACCTTACCCCTCGCCTTTGCTGGAAGCGCGGCCGGTCACCCACACCGTGGGCATCGCCTTGGTGTTGTCGCCGCAGGCCAGTGCCCACTCGCTGGCCAGCATTGATGTGGCGTTGTGCGACGAGGCCGCCCACACCTTGCCCTGGCCCGAACTTGAGGCGCTGCGCCAGGCCATACCTGCCGGGCGCGGGCTGCCCCTGCTGCAGGCACTGGCCGGTACGCCCTCACGATCACGCGTTGTGCTCGATTACCTGAACCAGCGGCAACTGGCGGTGGAGTTGTCTCCATGCGCTTGATGACGATGACGCGTGACCAGATTGCCGCGCGCATTCCGCATGCGGGCACCATGTGCCTGCTGGACGCGGTGACCGACTGGAGCCCCGATAACATTGTGTGCGTGGCGAGCAGCCACCGTGATCCTGCCAACCCGCTGCGGTCCGGTGGTCGCCTGGGCGTGCTTTGCGGCATTGAGTACGCGGCGCAGGCCATGGCCACGCACGGTGGCCTGCGCATGAGCGCCGAGGGCGACCAAGCCGGGCAGCGTCCCAAAGCGGGCTTCCTGGCCAGTGTTCGTGGTGTCACCGCCCATGTGGCGCGGCTTGATGACTGCGCTTCTGATCTGTGCGTTGAAGCCCGACGCGTGTCGGGCGATGACAACCTGGTGATGTACGAATTCTCGGTCCGCGATGCGGGCCGCCTGTTGATTGAAGGTCGGGCCGCGGTGGTGATGGATGCCAGCGCGCTTTTGCCCACGGAGCCCATGGCATGAACACCCCAGTCCTCAAACGCGCCCTGGTCACGGGGGGCAGCGGCGACATTGGCTCGGCCATCTGCAAACGCCTGGCCGCGCAATACCACGTCATCGTTCACGCCAACTCGCGCCTGGAACGGGCCCAGGAGGTCGTGGACGAGATCGTGGCGGCCGGAGGCCAGGCCAGTGCGGTCGCCTTCGATGTGAGCGATGCCCAGGCCTGCGCGACCAGCCTGGAGGCCCTGCTGGACGAGGGGCCCATCCAGGTGCTGGTCAACAATGCCGGCGTCCACGACGACGCGGTTTTCCCGGGCATGCGCCCAGAGCAGTGGCATCGGGTGATCGATGTGTCGCTGCACGGCTTCTTCAACGTCACGCAGCCTTTGAGCATGCCCATGATCCGCACCCGCTGGGGGCGCATCATCAGTGTGTCGTCCATCGCCGCGGTGGTGGGCAACCGCGGGCAGGTGAACTATGCGGCGGCCAAGGCGGCGCTGCACGGGGCGTCAAAATCCTTGTCGCTGGAGCTGGCCAGTCGGGGCATCACCGTCAACGTGGTGGCCCCCGGCATCATCCAGGGCAGCATGGCTGAGGGCGCTTTCGATGCCGCGGCCATCGCGCAAATGGTGCCCATGAAGCGCGCGGGCCAGCCCAGCGAAGTGGCTGATCTGGTGGCCTTCCTGGCCTCGGACGCCGCCGCCTACATCAGCGGTCAAGTCATATCAATCAATGGGGGAATGCCATCATGAGTTCACCAGAAGCTGCCGCGGGCGTGGCGGCCAGTAGCGTGCATCAAACCGAAATGATGCTGTATTTCGTCTTGCTGCAGTTGATCGTCATCGTGATCGTGGCGCGCCTGGGTGGCGTGGTGGCCAAGCGCATGAACCAATCGCCAGCGGTGGGCGAAATCGTGGTGGGCATCCTGTTGGGCCCCTCGCTGTTTGGCCTGCTGATGCCCGATGTCTTTCACTATGTCTTCCAATCGGTGCCCTCGGCGCCTTTGAACATCCTGTCGCAGATCGGCCTGATCCTGTTGATGTTCCAGATCGGCATGGAGTTTGATTTTTCTCACCTGACCGAGAAGCGCAATCGCAAGGCGGTGTGGGGCGTCGCGCTCGCTGGCCTGGTGGTGCCATTCGGGCTGGGCTTGGGCTTTGGCTACCTGGCCGCGCCGATTTTGTCGCCGCAGGCAGACCCGCTGGCCTCGGCCTTGTTCGTGGCCACGGCGTTCTCCATCACCGCGCTGCCCATCCTGGGCCGCATCATGATGGAGTTCAATATTACGCGCTCATCGTTGGGGGTCATCGCCATTTCGTCGGCCGCCATCAATGACGTGGTGGGTTGGTTGCTGTTGGCCTTGATCACCACCATCACGGTGTCGCATTTCGAGCCCATGGCCTTCGGCGCGAAGGTGCTCATGGTGATCGCGTTCTTCGTGCTGAGCTGGTTTGTGGCGCGCCCTTTGCTCAAGCGCATGGTCCACCATCTCAAAGAGGGAAACGACGCCTTGCCACCCATGCTCATGGGCCTGTTGCTGGCGGTGATGTTCCTGGCCGCGATCGCCACTTACCAGCTGGGCATCTTTGCCATCTTTGGCGGCTTCATGGCCGGCGTGATCCTGCATGATGAGACCGAGTTGGTAGAGGCTTGGAAGCAAAGGGTTGGCGCTTTCGTGCTGGTGTTCTTCCTGCCCATCTTCTTCACCTACACCGGCTTGCGAACCAACATTGGCGGCCTGGACACGGCCGCTGCCTGGGGCTGGACTGCCCTGCTGATCGCCCTGGCCACGGGTGGCAAGTTTGGTGGCTGCTACCTGGCCGCGCGCTGGGCCGGCTTGAACCATGCTGAAGGCAAAGTCATCGGCATCATGATGAACACGCGGGCCTTGATGGAGCTGATCGTGCTGAACGTGGGCTTTGACCTGGGCGTGATTTCGCAGCAGATGTTCACCATGCTGGTCTTGATGGCCATCGTCAGCACCGTCATCACCGCGCCGGGCTTGAACGCCTGGTTGCCGCCGGTGGGCTTGTGGCCGGCCAAGAGGAAAGCGCAGGGGCAGGACTCCCGGTTCGCGGCTTGACATGGGTGGCCCGCCGGTAGAATTCGGCGGGTCATTTCATCGATTAAGGGAGCTTGCCATGATTGCCGTTCGTCTTGCCTTGTGCGCCACTTTGGGCGCGGTGTTGTCCGGCCCTGCGTTGGCGCAAGCGCTGCCAGAGCCGGCGCAAGGCTACCTGTGCTGCAACATGCGCACCGATGGTTCCTGGATCAGCGACATCAACTACGCTGAAGATGGCAAGACCATCATCCCGGCGGGCACGCCGGTCAAGGTGACGGGTTACGGGCGGCACCGCGTGAACGTGGAGATCCGCGGCGAAAAGCAACGCATTGGCAACGACTACAGCCGCGATCTCGACCTGACCACCTTTGCCAAGCGCTACGTGGTGGCCACCGACCCCACGGCCAAGCTCAAGGACTACCCGCCGCGCATTCGCCGCGCGATTGAGCGTTCCAAGCTGATGCCGGGCATGACCAGGGAGCAAGTGCTGATGTCAGTGGGCTACCCCATCAGCAGCGAAAACCCAAAGCTGGACGCCAAGACCTGGCGCTTTTGGCTGTCCAGCTTCGCCGAGTTCCAAGTGCTGTTCGATGACCAGGACCTGGTCAAGCAAATCATCACTGACCAGCAAACCAGCAACCTCGTCGAAATGGATTGAGCCGCAGGCCTCGTCAACGCTGAAATGGTGGCTTGCGCATCAACCGGCGCACCACCAGCACGGGCAGCCTCAGCGCAAACTCAAGCATGAGGCGCAAGTGCATCCAGGTCAGCAGCACGTTGTCGCGGCCATAGCGAAAGTGCGACACCCCGCCTTCGTCGGGCCGCAGGTATTTCACCGGCGCATCCAGATTCACCGGCTTGACCCCGCTCCACGCTAACCGCACCACGGCCTCGGTGTCGAAATCAAAACGGCGCATCCACGGTTGGCGGGCCATGGCCTTGATGAGGTCCGGCACGGGGTACACCCGAAAGCCATACAAGGAATCGGCAATGCCGGCACCCAGGGTCTCGAGGTTGGTCCACCAGTTGGAGACTCGCCGTCCGCGCACCCGCAACAAGGGGGCGCTGCTGTCAAACACCGGGCGCCCAAGCACCATCGTGTCAAGCCGCTGCATCGAGGCGCGCATGAAATCAGGGATCAGCGCAGCGGGGTGCTGGCCGTCTGAATCCATGGTCAGCGCATGCGTGAACCCGGCCGCCTGGGCTTCGCGCAAACCGCGCAGCACGGCGGCGCCTTTGCCCTGGTTCTCGGGCAACACAAACACCTTCAGGCCCTCATCCTGGCTTGCCATGGCTTGAAGGCCTCGGTCAGTGCCGTCGGTGCTGCCATCCACAACAACCCAGACCGGATTCCACTGCCGCCGCGCGGCCTTGACGGTGTCGTACACCTGCTGGCCTGCGTTGTAGCTCGGAATCAGCACAAGGTGCGTGCGTGACGGAGTCACGGAGGTCTGACTCGACTCAGTCATGGACTTGAAGCTCGGAATGGTGGTGAGTAACGTTGAGCGCCAATTCGGCTTTGGCGAGCTCTTGTTCAAAATAACGTTGCAAGTCGCGGGTGAACAGCTTGGCGTCGCCGCCGACCATGAAGCGCTGCCCAAGCCGCACCCGGTAAACCATGGGGAAGCTGGGCGGCCTGTGGTGGATGGGCCAGCCTTTGGTCAGGAAGGGCGAGCTGTTCTCGATGAACACGGTCTGCACGGGCACCTGGGCACCCTTGGCGATCAGGGCAAAGCCCGACTTGAAATCGTTGACCGGCCGGTCGATGGTGCGCGTGCCTTCGGGAAACACCAGCAGGTGGCTGCCTTGGCGCAGATCACCCACGGACTGCCTGACCATGTTGCGTGGGCTGTCATTGCGGATGAACCCGGCCAGCCGTGCGCCCGCCCCTAAAAACGGGTTGTCCACCACGTCGGATTTCATGATGCAGCCGGCGTTCTTCAGCCGCGAGATCAGGAAAACCGCGTCCAGGAAAGTAGGGTGGTTGGCCGCCAGGATCAGCGATGGCTGGCCATTGAGTGCATCGAGTTCGTCCAGCTCAAAGCGGGTCAGGCCCAGCCAACTGGTGAAGGCAAAGTACAGGCGAAAGCCGCCACTGATGCCTGACCGGCCCAGTACACGCGCTTTGTCGGGCGACATGAACGGCCTGACTGTCCAGGCCAGGAAGCACCACCCCAGGCACATCAAGCCGAGCAGCAGCAACCCCGCGTAGAACAGCGGGTATTGGGCCAGGGCACGCAGCGTCTTCATGGCTCCGACCGTCAGTCGTCCACCGCCACCAGCGTCGACGACTGCCCCAAGATCCAGGACACCCCCACGCCTGCCGCCAGGTAGCTCTTTTTCTTGACCAGCGGGCTGTCTTCAAACACGGCGCCGTGCAAGTCGTCGTGGCGAACAAAAGCGCCCACCCAGAAGCCGTCAAAGCGTTTGCTCAGGGCGGCGGTGAACTGGCTGCCTGAATAGCCGGCGCGGCTCTCATAGGCCGGGCGGTCGGCCCGCACATACTGGGGCGCCACGTCATAGAAGTAGGCGTTGCGCCGGCGGTTGGCGTAGATCGGCCCGACCAAGGCGCCCAGGTTCCAGCCCGACCAGCCGCCCACATTGGCCATGTCGATGTTCACGTGGGGCGCCGTTTGCCAGCCCGTTGACGAAGGGCTGCCCTGGCCAATCGTGACCCCGGCGCTCACGGGCAGCCTGAAGTTCACCCGGACCAAGCCGCTGGCCGACTCAAAGAGGCGCACGTCCAGCGCCGGCCCGATCTCCACCGACCCGGCCAGATTGGGCATGCCTTCGCGGGCCCGATTCCGTTTGCTCGACACCGGGATGCTGGCGTTCGCGTTCAGGCCGAGTTTGACGCGGCGGCCGTGGAACAGCTCTGCGCTCGCGCCGTCGCGGTTGGCCTTGAGCACTTCGCCGCGGTAAACCACATAGGGCAGGGGCAGCACGTAGGCGCGGCTTTCGTCCGAGCCGCGGTAATCGGGCAAGGTGGCACCGGCCACGCCCAAGCCCAGCTCCCACAGGGGCTTCAGCTTGCCTTGATCGGGTGTCGTGGGCTCGACCAGCAAAGGGCCTTCGGGCTGGGCATGCGCCAAGCTGAGCAGCCCGGCGATCAAGGGGGCCGCCATCCAGCGGGCCAAAGGGGAAATGGTCATGCGGCTTGGCTCCGGGTGGCAGATGCTTCAATCTCGACCAAGAGGTCAGGGCGGCAGACCACCGCATGCAGGTAGCAGCAGGATGCCCGTGTGCCCAACCGCCGCTCGACCACTTCGCGCACCAGCGGCAGGTCTTCGGCATGGCGCACATACGCCTTGAACTTCAGGTCGGCCGCTGTCCAGGCCAAACCGGGGCGTTCAACTTTGAACTGCTGCAGCAAGGCCTCGATGTTGTTCAGCGTCTCTTCGGTCTGTGCGCTCACGTCATTCAGGTGCACGGTCTCGTGCCCCACGATGCTGGCCGTGCCCGAGATGAACACGGTGGCTTCGGCGTCGAGCTGGGCCACGGCCGCGCGTGAAAAGGTCGGGCTGCGCACCCCATACTGCGGCGGGTAGCGGTAAGCGCTGATCTGGCGAGGGTTCTCGACCGGATGCGCTTGTGCCGTGGAAGCCAGCGCGTAAACGGTCAAAGGCCCTTCGAATCCAGCGGGCTGCCCCAGCGCGCAAGCGGCAGGCGGATGAGGGTCGATCATGCTGGCGTGCTGCAAGAATGACTCGTGGCGGCCCACATTGAAAATGCGGTAACGCTCCTCGCCCTGGAGGGTACCCAGGATGTCAGGCAGGTAGTTCCAGAACCGCCAAGGGTGGGGGCAACCCAGCTGGTTCAGCGCCTTGAACAGGGCATCGTAGGTCTGGCGCGTCAAGGGCGCCAACGCGGCGTCCGGGCCTGACAGCGGCGTGTTCACCCATGCAAAGACGAGATCCTGGCAACGGGCATAGCCCACGCCATCCAGCTCGCCATGTTCGATGGGCGCGGCATTTTTGGGCACCGACCACACCTCGGCCCACGCCGATGTGGCATGGCCCAGCACGGGCAAAGCCAGGCGAGGCCAGTCCCGCTTCGACACCCGCTCAAACTCGGCTCGTTCAGCAGCGTCGGGCCGGCCAAACATCGCCATGCCCAAGACCTGGCGGTGGCCCTCCAAGGCCTCGGTCCACGAGGCCAGGTCTTCAATCGGGATGTAATCAAGCTGCAGCTGACTCATGACCGCATTCACCTCGTCACGCATCAACGGACCGTGGCCGTGTCACTGATGTTGATCTTGCGGCGCCGTGCTGCTTCCAGCGTGCGCCTCAGCGTGAGCAGCGAACCGATGTAGTAGATGCCTTTGAAAACATACAGCGATGGCCAGATCGGCGTCTTGCCAAAGATGTCTCCGGCGAACATGGACATGACGGCTTCCTTGACGCGGAACATGTTGCGCGGCCCCATGAACAGGTCGCGCATGGTGGGGTTGGTCACGCGGTAGATGAACCACGAGAACTCGCGCGGTCCCTTTTGCATCACGCGGTCAAACTGCTTGGTCGCAGCCGCCAGTTGATGGGGCGCGCGCAGTGCCGCATGCACCACCTCGGTCGCGTAGAAGGCACTGTTCATCGCCAGGAACACGCCCGAGGAAAACACGGGATCGATGAAAGCGAAGGCATCGCCCAGCAGCAGATGGTTGGGCCCACGAGCCTGCTTGCAGCTATACGAGTAATTGCCTGTGGCTTCAACCTCGGACACCAGTTGCGCATCCTTGAGCCGCGCTTGCAGCGGCGGGCACAGCGCAATGGTCTCCATGAAAAACTCTTGCACGCTGTTCTTGCGTGTCTTGAGGTAGGTGGGCCAGCACACTGCGCCAATGCTGGTGGTGCCATCGGCCAGCGGGATGAACCAGAACCAGCCATGCTCGAACCAGAACAGGCTGATGTTGCCTTCCAGCTTGCCTTCCAGGCGCTCGGCATTGGTGAAGTGGCCGAACAGGGCGGCACTGTTGTGCTTCTTGTTCTTGACCTTGGTGTCCAGCTTGTTGGCCAGGAAGGTGTCGCGGCCCGAGGCATCAATCACCATGCGGGCTTGCCATGTCGCGGCTTGCCCGTCGGCGTGCTGGGCTTGCACCACGGCACCGCTTTCGTCGGGCAGAAAATCCACCGACTTGACGCGGCAGTTCTCGATCACCTGGGCGCCTTTGCGCGCGGCATTCTTGATCAAGATGTGGTCGAAATCCGAACGGCGCACCTGGTAGGCCTTGTCCATGGACTTGTTCCAGGCCTCGCGGAACTCCAGGAAGGTGCGGTCCTGGTGCCAAGGCGAGACAAACTCGATGCCGTACTTGGGCATCGCCATCGCTTCGACTTCTTCGCGCACGCCCAACTGGTCCAGCAGCGGCACATTGGCTGGCAGCAGTGATTCACCGATGTGAAAGCGCGGATGCTGGGCTTTCTCAAGCAGCACGACATTCATGCCGCGCTGTGCCAGCAAGGCCGCGGCGGTGGACCCGGCAGGGCCGCCGCCAATGATCAAGACGTCACAAGTCAAAGTGGTTGGGGTGGCAGTCACGGGCGATGTTTCCTTCGTCGCAGTCATGCGTCGGCCAGCGCTTTGAGCAGCTTGCCGTGGATGCCGCCAAAGCCGCCATTGCTCATGCACAGGATCTGGTCACCCGGCTTGGCCACCTTGACCACCTTGGCCACCAGCGTGTCGATGTTGTCGACCACGACAGCGCGGTCACCCATGGGCGCCAGCGCTTCAGCCGCATCCCAACCAAGCCCGCCACTGTGGCAGAAGGACAGGTCAGCCTCTTCGAGTGACCAGGGCAACAGTGCCTTCATGGTGCCCAGCTTCATGGTGTTGGAACGGGGCTCGAACACCGCAATGATGCGTTGGTCAGGGTTGATGCGCCGGCGCAATCCATCCACGGTGGTGCGGATGGCGGTGGGGTGGTGGGCGAAGTCGTCGTACACGGTGATGCCCTTCACCTCGCCCAGCAGCTCCAGACGACGCTTGACGTTGGCAAACTGGCTCAGGGCCTCGCAAGCCACTTGTGGCGACACGCCCACGTGCTCGGCCGCGGCAATGGCGGCCAGCGCGTTCATCTGGTTGTGCTCGCCCATCAGGCTCCATTCGACGCGGCCCACCAGCACGGCGGCTTTGAGCACGTCGAAGGCGTGGGGCTCTCCACGGGCACGGAAACCCGGCACATCGCCCCGCACGCCAAAGCGAACCACATCGCTCCAGCAGCCGCGGTCCAGCACGTGTTGCAAGCTGTCTTCACGGGCATTGACCACCAGGCGGCCCTGGCCCGGTACGGTACGCACCAGGTGGTGGAACTGGGTCTCGATCGCGGCCAGGTCGGCAAAGATGTCGGCGTGGTCAAACTCGAGGTTGTTCAGCACGGCAGTGCGCGCCTGGTAATGGACGAACTTGCTGCGTTTGTCGAAAAACGCGGTGTCGTACTCGTCGGCCTCGATCACGAAGGGGTGGCCCGAAGCAGGGCGCCGCGTTTCGTCCAGATCACCCAGGCGGGCGGACACGCCAAAGTTTTGCGGCACGCCACCGACCAGGAAGCCCGGCTGCAAGCCGGCATGTTCCAAGATCCATGTGAGCATGGACGTGGTGGTGGTCTTGCCATGCGTGCCGGCCACGGCCAGCACATGCCGTCCCCGCAACACGTTCTCGCTCAACCACTGCGGGCCGCTGGTGTAGGGCAGCCCGGCGTTCAGGATCGCTTCCATCAGCGGGTTGCCGCGCGAGACCACGTTGCCGATCACGAAAAGGTCGGGCTTGAGCTCAAGCTGATCCGGGGTGTAGCCCTCGATCAGCTCGATGCCCAAGGCGCGCAACTGGTCGCTCATCGGCGGGTAGACCCCGGCGTCGCAACCCGTCACGCGGTGACCGGCTTCGCGGGCCAACGCGGCCACGCCACCCATGAAGGTGCCGCAAATGCCAAGAATGTGAATGTGCATGCTCAGCCCAATGCTTGTGCGGCGGCGGCCACGGTGTCGGCGATGTCTTGCTCGGTGTGCGCGTTGCTCACGAAGCCAGCTTCGTACATGGCTGGCGCCAGGTACACGCCGCGGTCGAGCATGGCATGGAAGAAGCGGTTGAACTTGTCGGACCCATGGGCCATGACCGCCTGGTAGTGCTGCGGCAGGGCATCGGCAAAGAAGAAGCCGAACATCCCGCCCTGGCTGTCGCCCACCAAAGGAACGCCCGCTTGTTGGGCGGCGCCCACCAAGCCTTGCACCAAGCTTTGCGTGCGCTGTGCCAGCGATTCAAAAAAGCCCGGGCGCTGGATGACCTTCAAGGTGGCCAAGCCACAAGCCGTGGCCACCGGGTTGCCCGACAAGGTGCCCGCTTGATAGACCGGGCCGAGCGGCGCCAGTTGCGCCATGACCTTGGCCGGCCCCGCGAAGGCCGCCAGCGGCATCCCTCCGCCAATGACTTTGCCAAACACGCTCAGGTCAGGCGCGAAGCCGCTGATCTGCTGGGCATACAGGCTTTGCGCCCCGCCCAAGGCCACACGGAAGCCTGACATCACTTCATCGAACACCAGCAGGGCGCCATGCTGCGTGCACAGCTCGCGCAAGCGCGTCATGAAAGGCACGGAGGCCCGCACGAAGTTCATGTTGCCGGCGATGGGCTCGATCATCACGCAGGCGATGTCCTTGCCCACTTCGGCAAAGGCTTGTTCGATCTGCTCGACGTTGTTGTACTCAAGGACCAGGGTGTGCTGCACCACTTCGGGTGGCACGCCGGCGCTGGTCGGGTGGCCAAACGTGGCCAGGCCTGAACCGGCCTTGACCAGCAGGGCATCAGCATGGCCGTGGTAGCAGCCCTCGAACTTGATCAGCTTGCTGCGGCCCGTGAAGCCGCGCGCCAGGCGAATCGCACTCATGGCGGCCTCGGTGCCCGAGCTGACCAGGCGCACCTGCTCGGCGCTGGGCACCAGCTTCAAAATCTCTTCGGCCAGCTCGACCTCGCGCTCCGTGGGCGCGCCAAAAGAAAAGCCATCGAGTGCGGCCTTCTGCACCGCCTCGACCACTTCGGGGTGGCCATGGCCCAGGATCATGGGGCCCCAGGAGCCGATGTAGTCGATGTAGCGCCGGCCTTCAGCGTCCCACATGTAGGCGCCTTGCGCCTTGGCGATGAAGCGCGGAGTGCCGCCCACGGCCTTGAAAGCCCGCACGGGCGAGTTCACCCCGCCAGGGATGGAGCGCTGCGCACGCTCAAACAAAGCTGAATTAGTGGACATTGCGTGAGGAAGGGGAGATGTCGTTGTCGGTCAGGCCAGAGTCACCAGCAGCGGCTGCTGCTGCTTCGCCTTCGGCTTCCTCGCCCGCTTCGCCCGGCGGCAGGGCCCAGAAGAAGCGGTCGGGGATGACGCCACCCATGCCGGGGCGGAAGCCCGAGTCCAGCGCCTGGTCCAGGAAGCTCAAGGCCTCTGACACGGCCATGTCCACCGAGGTTTCGGTGGCCAGGATGGCGGCCAGGGCGGCCGACAGCGTGTCGCCTGCGCCCACGAAGCTCGCCTCGAAACGCTCAAAGCGTTCACCGGCGATCGCCCCTTGCGACGAGGCCAGCACGTTGTCGATGAACTGGTCGGGCAACTGGATGCCGGTCACCAGCACATAGCCGCAACCGCTTTCGCTGGCCGCCACCGCCAGTTCACGCGCCGACGGTGGGCGCTCGGATTCCCACTCGGGCAGCAAGAAGTCCGTCAGGGTCTTGTGGTTTCCCACCAACACCAGCGAAGCGGGGAGGATCAGCTCGCGAAAAGCTTCCAGATAGGACATCTGGGCGTCTTCTTCCATCCATGAGACGTTGGGTAAATAAGACACCAGCGGAATGTCGGTGTAGTCGGACAGGATTTCGGCGACCACGCTCACGCCTTCGGCACTGCCCAGGAAGCCCACTTTCCAGGCCGAGATGGTGGCGTCTTCCAGAATGGTGCGGGCCTGTTCCGAGATCGCATCCGCGTCGATTTCGTGAATTTCAAACACCTCGGCCGTGTCACGAATCAGTAAGCTGGTGATCACCGGCAAGGTGTGCGCGCCCATGGACGCCATCGTGGCGATGTCGGCCGCAATGCCACTGGCGCCGCTGGGGTCGCTGGCATTGAAGCTCATCACGCACGCCGGTGTTCCGGAGTCTTCGGCTTCGGTGGTGGGATCAACCTGGGGGCCGTCGGTGGGAGTGTTCATTCAGTGCGTCTAGCGTGTTCAGGCCCGGTGTCCGGACCAGTGGGCGGGAGTCGTCCCAGTGAGCCTCACACGGCGCCAAGCGTCTTGTGGTGCCCACAAACCCTTGTTTTTCACAAGAGTGGGATGGCTACAATCAGCCCATTGTATTCAAGCTGGTTTGAACAGACGTGAACTCTTCCCGCACCTGGATGTGTTTGATTTGTGGCTGGATTTATGACGAAGCAGTCGGCCTGCCCGAAGAAGGCATTGCACCTGGCACGCGTTGGGAGGACATTCCCATGAATTGGGTGTGCCCCGAATGCGGCGCCCGCAAGGAAGATTTCGAAATGGTTCAGATTTGATGGGCGGCATTGGCCGTCATCACCCTTGATTAAAGGAATGGGTCCGTGACTGAAACTGGCTTGCCCGTATTAAGCGATGTCCCTGAAATCACCGCCCCCAAGAAAATCCTGGTGATTGACGACAGCAACACCATTCGGCGCAGCGCCGAGATTTTCCTGAAGCAGGGTGGTTATGAAGTGTTGTTGGCCGAGGACGGTTTTGACGCCCTGGCCAAGGTCAATGACCATGAACCGAGCATCATCTTTTGCGACATCCTGATGCCGCGCCTGGATGGGTATCAAACCTGCGCCATCATCAAACGCAATCCGCGTTTCGCGGCCACGCCGGTGATCATGTTGTCTTCCAAAGACGGTCTTTTTGACAAAGCCCGTGGACGAATGGTGGGGTCTCAGGATTATTTGACCAAGCCTTTCACCAAGGATCAGTTGCTCCAAGCGGTGGCACAGTACAGTGCTTGATTGAACCATTTCTGGTTCTGCGTCTAGGGCGCGCATGCGCTGCCCACAGAGTTCGCCAAGAGGTTGATCGATCATGTCCATTCAAAAAATCCTGCTGGTTGATGATTCCAAGACAGAGCTGCATGTGCTGTCAGATCTGTTGACCAAAAAAGGTTTCAAGGTGCGCACCGCCGAAAACGGCGAAGAAGCCTTGCGCCGCCTCCAAGAAGAAAAACCCGACCTGATCCTGATGGACGTGGTCATGCCAGGCCAGAACGGCTTCCAGCTCACCCGTGCCATCACCCGCGACCCGGCTTTTGCCGACGTTCCGGTGATCATCTGCACCAGCAAGAACCAGGAAACCGACCGCGTCTGGGGCATGCGCCAAGGCGCTCGCGACTACGTTGTCAAGCCGGTGGATCCTGAAGAGTTGCTGGCCAAGATCAAGGCGTTTGGTTGATTCATGGCGAATAAAGAAGCCCTGCGGGACCTGCAAAAACGCCTGGCCACGCGGTTGCAGGCAGCGCGTGAGCAGGCGCCAACCCGGAACTGGTTGGCGGTGGAAATCGCCGGGCATGGTTTTTTGCTGCCTCTGGACCAAGCGGGCGAGATCTTTCCCCTGTCCGCCTTGCAGGCCGTGCCGCACAGCCAGCCCTGGTTTCTGGGCGTGGCCAACCTGCGTGGGCAGTTGCATGGCGTGGTTGATCTGCCGGTTTTCCTGGGCTTGTCCCGGCCCGTGGCCCGCTGGTCGCAAGAGCAGGGAGCCCGGGAGGCTGGTCGGCTTGTGGCGATGAACAGTTCTTTGCAGCTCAACGCGGCCTTGGTCGTGGACAGGCTGCTGGGTTTGAGAAACCCGGCGGACATGGTTGCAGGCGCCACCCCTTCACCAGACACCCCCCATTTCATCGGCCAGCAAGTGGTCGATGACAAGGGCCGGGCCTGGTACGAACTCGACCTTGCTGCGCTGACCGCAGACGAGGCTTTCCTCAAGATCGACGCTTGACCGTTTGGAGTACAAGGCATGAGTTTCCTGAGTCGAATCAAGGACCTGGGCAAGTCGCAGGACGAAGACGAAGTCCAGCCGGAGGCCCTGGCATCCGAGGCGCCAGTGACCTCGTCAGGCGCCAACGCCATTGACACCCACAACGCGGTATCGTCCACGCTCCAGCCCGGCGCCGGGACGTCCGACTCGATCATTTCTGAGGCGGCGCCTTCCGAGTTCCCGCCCGATTACCACGATGCCCGCGTCAAGGCCGATGCGGCAGAAGCGGCCAATGCCGAGTCGCGCACGGGCTTGCCCGTGATTGGCAACTGGTCGCTCGAGCGCCAGCAGCGTGCGTTGTTCGGCGCCTTCGTCCTGGGTGGTCTGGGCCTGATGCTCAGTGCCTTCCTGTCGGTCAACTCCGCCGACCGCCGTGCGGCGCAAGCCGGTGCCACCGGTCAAGCGCTGATGCAGTCGCAACGCTTGGCCAAGTCGGTGTCGCAGGCCTTGATCGGTCGCGCGCAGGCCTTCCAGGAGGTGGCGGATTCAGCCAAGGTGCTGGCCAGCAATGTGCGCGGTCTGGCGCAGGGCGACGGTTCCCTGGGCTTGACGGAAGTGCCCGCCACGGCCAAAGAGCCTTTGCTGCCTTTGCTGCCCCTGGTGGACCGTGCTGAAAAGAACGCCAAGTTCGTGTTGGCGCAGAAGCAGACGCTGACCCAGGTGAGCCAAGCCTTGCGTGAAGTGAACGGCCAGTCCTCTGAGTTGCTGGACCTGGCCGAAGGCATCGCCACCGCCAAGATCGAAAAGGGCGGTGCCACGCCTGCCGAGCTGATGGCCATGAACCAGATGGTGATGCTGACGCAGCGCATCGGCAAATCAGCCAATGAATTCCTGACGGTGGAAGGCGTGTCGACCGAAGCTGTGTTCCTGCTGGGCAAGGACTTGAACGCCTTCAAGGAAATCGTGGATGGCTTGTTGAATGGCAACAAGGATCTGGACCTGAACGGCGTAAAGGATGCCGAGACGCGCGAGCCGCTCGAAGCCTTGCAAAAGCTGTTTGAACAGACCCGCACGCAATCGACCTTCATCCTGGGCACGCTGCAAGGCCTGGTGGCCGCGCGCGATGCGCAAGTGGCCATCATTGACGACAGCGAACCTCTGCGCAAAGGCCTGGAGCAGGTGCAAACGCGCTTGTCCAGCGGCGCCGGCATCGGCCTGGTCAACATCGTGTTGATCGTGATCTTCCTGGCCCTCACGGTGGCTGCCGGCTTTGGCTTGTTGCGTGTGTTCCTGACCGACCAGACCCAACGCCGTCAATTGGCCGAAGGCCAGCGCCAGGAAGCTGAACGCCAGGAGCGCGAGGCCAAGCGCGTCAACGACGCCAACCAGGCCGCCATTTTGCGATTGATGAACGAACTGCAAATGGTCGCTGAAGGTGACTTGACGCAACAAGCCACGGTGACCGAAGACATCACCGGCGCCATCGCCGACTCAGTGAACTTCACGGTGGAAGAACTGCGCAGCCTGGTGGCCCAGGTGCAAAGCACGGTTCAACGTGCCACCGACACCACGCAGCAGGTGGAAGCCACTTCGACCGAACTGCTGGCAGCCTCTGACGAGCAACTGCGCGAGATCCGCGAAACCGGCGAATCGGTGCTGCAGATGGCCGGCCGGATTAACGAAGTGTCTGCCCAGGCCCAGCAGTCCGCTGAAGTGGCTCGCCAATCGCTGGCCGCCGCCGACACCGGCCTGACAGCGGTGCAGAACGCCATCGGCGGTATGAACACCATCCGAGACCAGATCCAGGACACCTCCAAACGCATCAAGCGCCTGGGTGAATCGTCACAAGAGATTGGCGAAATCACCGAGCTGATCTCGGACATTACCGAACAGACCAACGTGCTGGCGCTGAACGCCGCCATCCAGGCCGCATCCGCTGGTGAAGCCGGACGAGGCTTCTCTGTGGTGGCCGAAGAAGTGCAACGGCTGGCTGAACGCTCCGGCGACGCGACCAAGCAGATTGCCGCGCTGGTGCGCACCATTCAGACCGACACCCAGGATGCCGTGGCCGCCATGGAACGCTCCACGCAGGGTGTGGTCGAAGGGGCCCGTCTGTCAGATGCCGCCGGCTCCGCGCTGGGCGACATTGACCGCGTGTCACGCCGACTGGCCGAACTGATTGAGCAGATTTCCTCACAAGCCTTGCGTGAAGCAGAATCTGCGAACGTGGTCGTCTCGAACATCCAGCACATTTTTGCGGTGACCGAGCAGACCGGTGAAGGTACCCGATCAACGACCCAGCTCGTGCGCGAGCTGTCCAAGACCGCCGACGAACTCCAGCAGTCGGTGTCCCGGTTCAAGATCGCTTAAGACTCGAGAGTCGACCCCATGGACAGCATGCAAGCAGCCCCGATGTCAGACGATCTCAGCGCCCTGGCGTGGGTTCAGGAAGAACTCCGCAAGTCGCTGGATGCCGCGCACAAGGCGCTGCACCGTGGCCTGAAAGACGCCACCTCGTCCGAATCCGACATGGACGCCCGCGATCCCGCCGTGTTGCGGCAGGCTCGCCAGCAAATCCACCAGGGCGTGGGTGCGCTGGAATTGGCGGGCTTGCCCGCCGGGGCCACCTTGCTGCGTGCCAGTGAAGCCGTTGTCCAAAAGTTCATCAACCGGCCTGCGTCCTTGACGGAAGCCGCGGTGCAGGCGGTGGAGCGGGGCTCTTTCGCCTTGATGGACTACATCGGGCGCCGCCTGAATGGCAAGAACGTGCCGGCATTGGCGCTCTTCCCCCAGTACGAAGCCTTGATGTCGCTGGCGGGCACGACTTTGCCACGGCCCACTGATCTGTGGAGTCAGGATTGGCCCAAGGTCGCGCTGGAAGCACCGTTGGCGCCGCCAGAGTCAGCACAGCCACGCGCGGCCGACGAGGCCACGGTGGATGATTTCGAATCCGGTTTGCTCGCCTTGTTGCGCCGCAACCAGCCACGCGATGCCGTCGCCCTGGCCGATTTGTGCGCGTCGCTGGCCAGTGGTTCGTCGCAGCGCCACGCGCACCGCGAATCGGCCACCTGGATGCTGGCCAGCGGTTTCCTGGAAGCCCTGGCGGGTGACCACGTGCCGCTGACAGTCCACGCCAAGCGGGTGCTGTCCTCGCTGCTCAAGCAACTGCGCGTGCTGGTCCAGGGAAAGGAAACGCCCTCTGATCGCCTTGCGCAAGAGCTGCTGTTCTTCTGCGCCCAGGCCTCTGGCGCCAATGCCAAGCCTGATTCAGTGCTGTCGAACGTGCGCCGCACTTTTGGCCTGGACCAGCATGCGCCGGTCAATTTGCTTGAATCCAGCCTGGGCCGTTATGACCCGGCCTGGGTGGCGCAGGCCGTCAAGCGCGTGGCCGGTGCCAAGGATGGCTGGTCGGCCGTTGCGGCCGGCGAGTTGCTGCGCCTGGGCGGCCTCAACGAACAGTTTGCCTTGGTGAGCGAGTCGCTCAAGCGTTTGTACCCTGATGGCGAAGTGCTGGCTGATTCGCTGTCGCAGGCGGTGAACCAGACCGTGCAGTCGGGCCAAGCGCCCGAGCCCAGCCTGGCCATGGAAGTGGCCACCAGCCTGCTCTACCAGGAGGCTTCGCTGGAAGACGGCGAGTTCGACCACCCTGAGCAGAAAGACCGCATCCACCGCCTGGCCAGCCGCATTGACGCGGTCCGCCAAGGGCAGCCGGCCCAGCCGCTCGAATCGTGGATGGAAGACCTGTACCGCCGCGTCTCCGACCGCCAGACCATCGGCAGCGTCGTGCAAGAGCTGCGTAGCAACCTGAGCGAGGCCGAAAAGAACATCGATCTGTTCTTCCGCGATCCCACCCAGCCAGCGTCGCTGGTCAATGTGCCCACGCAATTGCAGGCCATGCGCGGTGTGCTGGCCGTTTTGGGCTTGGACATGGCGGGCCACGCCACCGTGCGCATGCGCGAAGACGTCGACCACTTGCTGCAGCCGGACACCAATGTCCAGGAAGCCGGCGACGCGGGTGTGTTTGACCGCCTGGCCACCAACCTGGGTGCGTTGGGCTTCCTGATCGACATGCTGAACGTGCAGCCCAACTTGGTCAAGGCGCTGTTCAAGTACGACCCTGAGACGGGCGTGCTGTCGCCTTTGATGGGCCGCGAGCGCTCGGCCCCGATCCCGGTGGCCTTGCCCGACCCGGTTGAAGCCGCAGCCCAGAAGGCCGAACGCGACGAAGTGCAGACCGCCGCTGAGGCGGTGGTCGAGTCGGTCACGCGCGATGAAGTGTCCCTGAGCGATGTCTCGGATGAGCTGCAAAAGCTGGCCGACACGCCCATGGTGCAAGACCAGCCAGCCCTGGCCGACACGGTGGCGTCCGCCCAGGCCGCCTTGGCCACGGCGCAGGCTTCTGATGATGAAGATGCCCAGACGCTGGCGCGCGAGCAAGTCGCCCAGGTCATGGCCGATTTTGCCCAGTCGGTGTCCGAGCCGGTGGGCCTGGATTTGCCCGTGGGTGAAACCTTCACCGACAGCGGCCACACGCCCCTGATGCCCACGCCCGTGGTGCCCGCCGAGCCCACCGGTCTCGAAGAAGACGACGAGATGCGCGGCATCTTCCTGGAAGAAGCCAACGAAGTGATCGCCAGCGCGCTGGAGGCCACGGAAGGCTTGCTCAGCCATCCCGACGATGTCACCTTGCTGACCAGCGTGCGCCGCGGTTTCCACACCCTCAAGGGCAGTTCGCGCATGGTTGGTTTGAACGACTACGGCGAAGCCGGCTGGGCGTGCGAGCAACTGTTCAACACCTGGATGGCCTCGCAAGCGCCCGCCAGCCCCGATTTGCTGGGCTTCACCGCAGAAGCACTCGAATACATGGCCGGCTGGACCAAGGCCATCGAGGCGCGCAACGCGCAAGGTTGGCACAGCGCCGACCTGGTTCGTGCCGCCGACACCTTGCGCCTGGAAGGGCGCCGCGTGCCCATCGGCGGGGGCTCCACCTTTGCCGCCACGGATGTCCAGTCGTTCGCCGCTGAAGAGTCATCGGCCCCGGCTGAAGACGACCTGTCCGACCTGACCTTGCCCCTGGTCGACTTGGGGGGCGAGCAGGAGGCGTCGTCAGACAACACTCGTGAAGAAGAACCCGTCACCCAGCCATCGGCTTTCACCGAATCGATGCTGCCCAGCATTGAGGGCGATCTGCTGACTTTGGAGTTGCCGCCCGAAGAAGAGGCGGCTTTCTTGGCCGACGAGCAAGCGCTTGACGTGGCCGAACCCGAGTTGCTGCTGGAAGAAGAAAGCGAGTTGGCCTTGGAGCCAGAGCCGGCCATTGTCCTGGACATCGTGTCCGACGAGGCCTTGCAGGTTCAGGTGCCCGAGGTCTTCGAGAATTCTCAGCCGCTGTACCTCGAGTCCGAGCCGGGCGTGTTCGCCGAAGAGGCTCCCGCAGGTGCCGTGGATGAGCCCATCCTGCTGGAAGACGAGCCTGCCGTGCTGGAAGAGCCAGAGGCGGTCCCCGCCGACGAGCTTCCATCCGAATCCGACGAGCAGGTCAAGGTCATCGGCCCGCTGCGCATCAGCATCCCGCTGTTCAACATCTACTTGAACGAGGCCGACGAGCAATCGCGCCGCCTGTGCACGTCGCTCAGCGAGTGGGCGTTGGAGCTGCACCACCCGGTGTCTGAGGACGCGATCGCCCTGGCGCATTCGCTGGCGGGCAATTCGGCCACCGTGGGTTACACCGAGCTGTCGCAACTGGCGCGTTTGCTGGAGCACAGCCTGATGCGCGCCCATGCCCTGGGCCGTGGCGAGCCTGAAGTGGCCGCTTTGTTCAACGAGGCGGCCGACGACATCCGGCACCTGCTGCACCAATTCGCGGCCGGTTTCCTCAAGACCCCAAACGACGACTTGATGCACCGCCTGGAGGTGTACGACCACACCGCTTCGCGCCGCTTGGAAGCGCGGAGCCTGCTGGGCGAACTCGACACGGGCGATGGTGAGGACGGCCAGCCCGCCTCGGACGAAAACCGCAGCCATGGGCACCTGCGCTTGGTGCACTCGGTCGATGAGTCGGTCGTGCCTGATTCCTCGTTTGACCAATCCTCCCACGACGAAGTGGTCCCGACCCAGCCCGCGCCCCTTGGCCAGGCCGAGATCAAATCGCTGGACTCGCTGCCCGAGGTGCCTGCCGCCGCAGCGCCGGTGATGCGCAAGGCCGACAGCATCACGGGTCTGGACGACCGCGATGACCTTGAAGCCCACGACGCCGTCGACCCCGACCTCTTCCCCATTTTTGAAGAAGAAGCGCAGGAACTGTTGCCCCAACTGGCCAGCCAGATGCGTCAGTGGCTGGAGCAGCCCTCCCACCCGGCGGCCCCGGCCGCCTGCATGCGCACCTTGCACACCTTCAAGGGCGGCGCGCGTTTGGCGGGTGCCATGCGCCTGGGCGAGTTGGCCCACCGCCTTGAAACCACCATCGAGCACCTGATTGGCTCCGAGACGATCACGCGTGACGAGGTCGAGCCGCTGGAGGCGCGGGTCGATGCGCTGGTGGAAGAGTTCGAAGCCTTGTCCCAACGCGATGCCCAGAACTACGACGCTGAGGTGAGCAAACCGCTGCCACCCGCCGAACCGGTTGAATCGGTCTCGCGTGTGGTCGAGTCCATGCCCACCGCCGTGGTGACCGCGGAGGCCCCAACCGATGTGCCCTCGCCTGATTCGCCACCGGCTTTCGAGCAGCCCGAGGGCGCTTCAACGCCAGCCGTGATCGACTGGACTTCTTTGGCCAACAATGGCCGCCGCCTCACCTCGGCGCCAAAGCGCGATGCCACGCAGGCCGCGGTGCAGGCCGTGGTGCGCGTCCGTCCGCAGCTGTTGGACCGCCTGGTCAACCATGCCGGCGAGGTCAGCATCGCCCGCACGCGGATCGCTTCGCAAGTGGGCCAGATCCGAGGTTCGCTCACCGACCTCACGGACAACTTGGGCCGTTTGCGCCAGCAATTGCGCGACATCGAGCTGCAGGCCGACACGCAGCTCAACACCCGCCTGGAGGCCGCCCGTGCCGCCAGCCAGACGTTTGATCCGCTTGAGTTCGACCGCTACACGCGTTTCCAGGAGCTGACCCGCATGATGGCCGAGTCGGTGAACGACGTCGCCACCGTTCAGCGCTCCTTGAACCGCACGCTGGAAGTCGCCGAAGACCAGTTGGCCGCCCAAGCGCGCTTGACGCGTGACCTGCAAGACGACCTGTTGCGCACGCGCATGGTCGAGTTCGAAGGCCTATCAGACCGCCTGTACCGCGTGGTGCGCCAGGCGGCCAAGGAAACCGGCAAGCAGGTCAAGCTCGACATCGTGGGCGGCGCCACTGAAGTGGACCGGGGCGTGCTGGAGCGCATGACCGGTGCTTTCGAGCACTTGCTGCGCAATTGCATCACCCATGGCATCGAAGTGCCGGCCGTGCGCCAGGCGGCGGGCAAAGACCCGGCGGGTCTGGTGATCGTGTCTTTGCGCCAGGAAGGCAATGAAGTCACGCTGGAATTCCGCGACGACGGCGCTGGCCTCAACCTGGACCGCATCCGCCAGAAGGCCGTGGCCATGGGCTTGATCCAGCCCGACGCGGACGTGCCGCCCGGTGAGTTGGCCCAGATGATTTTCACGCCCGGTTTCTCAACGGCCGACACGGTCACCGAGCTGGCCGGCCGCGGCATCGGCATGGACGTGGTGCGCTCGGAAGTGAACGCCATGGGCGGCCGCATCGAGACTGCCACGGCGGCAGGGCAAGGCACCAGTTTCAAGCTGGTCCTGCCTTTGACCACGGCCGTCACCAAGGTAGTGATGCTGCGCTGCGGTGAGGTCACCGTGGCGGTGCCCACCCACTTGATTGAAATGGTGCGCCGTGCCAAACCGGCCGAGGTCGAGCAGGCCTACGAGTTCGGCACCTACCAGTTCGCCGACCTGGTCCTGCCGTTCTACTGGCTGGGCGCCTTGCTGCAGAACAGCCCGCGTGGCTCGACCGAAGGCCGTTCGCTGCCCGTGATCGTGGTGCGCTCGGCGCAGCAACGCATCGCCCTGCACGTGGACGAAGTGCTGGGCAACCACGAAGTGGTGGTCAAGAACCTGGGCCCGCAGCTGTCGCGCCTGCCAGGCTTGGCCGGCATGACCTTGTTGGCTTCAGGCGCGGTTTCATTGATCTACAACCCGGTGGCCCTGGCCACGGTTTATGGCGATGCGGCGCAGGCCTACACCAAGGCCGCTTTGCACGCGGTGGCCAATGGCCAGGAAACCGAAGCCGAGCAAGCCGCTGCCGTGGCCATCGAAGCCTTGCCGCCGCTGGTGTTGGTGGTTGATGATTCCTTGACTGTGCGCCGTGTCACACAGCGCTTGTTGGCGCGCGAAGGTTACCGCGTCGTGCTGGCCAAGGATGGCATGGACGCCCTGGAACGCCTGGCGGAAGAAGTCCCCGTGGTGGTGTTGTCCGACATCGAAATGCCGCGGATGGACGGCTTCGACCTGGTGCGCAACATCCGGGGCAACGATCGCTGGAAGCAGCTGCCCGTGGTGATGATTTCATCGCGCATTGCCCAGAAGCACCGCGACTACGCCACGCAGTTGGGGGCCAACCATTATTTGGGCAAGCCTTATGGCGAAGAAGAACTGTTGGCCCTGGTGGCCCGATACGCCTTGCAGCGGGAAGCGGCGGGTGTGAGTGACGGCGCGTGATTTCGTGGACACCGACACCAGCGCCATCGACCAACTTGCTCACCTGACCGCCCAGCGCGATCGTGAGTTGCTGGATGTGTCGCTCGCGCAAAGCGTTCTGGAGTTGTTGGGGGCGTGCAGCGTAGGTGTTTACCGCGTTCTCGGCCAAGAGGGCGCTGACCAGCATTGGCTGTGCTCCGGGCTGGCGCGGCGCGGCAAGCTGACGGTCAGCGATCCACCCTGGCTGGACCCGGACACCATGCCTTTCCTGGAGGATTTCCCCTCCCGCGAAGAGGCCCTGGTCTCGCGCACGCTGGTGCAGCGCGCCCTGAACGAGGCTGAAGACGGGGCCTCCGACGAAGGGGCCACTTGGCTCACGGTCTTGACCTTGCATGCCGAGCTGGGCCAATCGGGCGTGCTGGAAGTGCGTTCGGCCCAGCCTTTGCCATTGCGTGATCTGCGCTCCATGCAGACCCTGCTGCGCGTGTTTGGCAACTTCCAGAACCTGCTGGAATCCAGCCAGCGTGACTCGCTCACCGGCTTGCTCAACCGCCAGACTTTCGACGCCACGTTTTTGAAAGCCTCGATGCCGGTTCAGCTGAGCACTGAGGAGGCCGAGAACGAGGCCGAGCGCCGTGGCTCGCAGATGAACACCTTCTGGCTCGGGGTCATCGACATTGACCACTTCAAGCTGGTCAACGACCGTTTCGGCCATTTGATCGGCGACGAAGTGCTGGTGCTGGTGGCGCGCATCATGCGCCAGACGTTCCGCCACTACGACCGCCTGTTCCGCTTTGGTGGCGAGGAATTCGTGGTGCTGCTGCGGGGCGGCACTGAAAAGCACGCCCTGCGCGTGTTCGAGCGGTTTCGCCAGAACATGCAGGCCTATGCCTTTCCGCAAGTGGGTCAGGTCACGGTCAGCCTGGGCTTCACGGGCGTGCATCCGCACGACACGCCCAGCGCCGCTTTTTCGCGTGCCGACCAGGCCGTCTACCAGGCCAAGCGCCAGGGCCGCAATCAAACCCTGTGTTTCGAGAACCTGGTCAGCCAGGGCATCATCACCACCGAAGGCGACAAGGTCGGCAACATCGAGTTGTTCTGACTGCGGGAATCGCCGCTTGGCTCAGCGCGGCTTCTCGCCGCTTTTGACCACCGCATAGCGCTCCAGGGTTTCGGCCCGCGCCGCGTCGTGCTGGACGATGGGTGCAGGGTAGTCCACCACGTCCCCCAGGTCGCCCAGCAGCCAGGGAGCATGAATGGCCTTGTCGCTCAGGTGGGCCAGTTCGGGCACATAGCGGCGGATGAACTTGCCGGCGGCATCGAACTTCTGGCTCTGGCTGATGGGGTTGAAGATGCGGAAGTAGGGCTGAGCATCGCAGCCGCTGGAGGCGGCCCATTGCCAGCCCCCATTGTTGGCGGCCAGATCAAAATCCAGCAGCTTCTCGGCAAAGTAACGCTCGCCCCAGCGCCAGTCCAGCCCCAAGTCCTTGATCAGGAAGCTGGCCGCGACCATGCGCAGGCGGTTGTGCATGTAGCCGGTCTGGTTGATCTGGCGCATGGCGGCATCCACCAGCGGGTAACCGGTCCGGCCACCGCACCAGGCCGCGAAACGCGCCTCGGCCTTGGCGCCGCTCATCCACTTGATCTTGTCGTATTCCCGTTTGAAGCTGTGGCCAATCACGTGCGGGTGGTGGTGCATGACCTGGTGGTAGAAATCTCGCCAGATCAGCTCCGAGAGCCAGGTCTGCGCGCCGGTGGACCCGGCCTTGGCCCGGTCCCAGGTCAGTTTGGCCAGCAAGCGGATCGACACCGTGCCAAAACGCAGATGGGTGGACAGGTAGCTGGGGCCTTTCACGCCGGGGAAGTCGCGGGTGTCGCGGTAGTGGTCCATCCGCTCCAGAAAATCCTCCAACAAGGCTTGGGCGCCGCTCATGCCTGCAGGCACTTTGAGCGCGTCCGTGGGCTCAAAGCCCAGTTCGCCCAAACCGGGAATGCGCGAGCCATCGGGCGCCTTCATCCCCACATCGGCGGGGATGGCGGCAAGGTGTTGGGCGTAGGGCGCCACCGGGTAGGCCTTGACGTAGAACTCGTCGACCTTTTTCAGCCAGTTGTTTTTGTAGGGCGTGAAGACGCCGTAGGGCGTGTCGTTGCCCGTCAGAATCTCGTTGCGTTCAAAAATCACGTGGTCTTTGGACGTGAACAGGGCGGCGCCGACATCGCTCAGCTTGCCGCGCACTTGGGCGTCGCGTGTCAGCGCGTGGGGTTCGTCGTCATGATTGGCGAACACGGCTTGCACCCCCAGCTGCTGGGCCAGCCGAGGGATTTCAGTGAGCGCGCTGCCGTGCACTACGATCAATCCGGCGGCTTGGGCGTTGGGCACTTCGCGGGCGGCGGCCAGTTGGCGCAAGGATTCGTCCAGCTCCAGCAGGCTGTCGCGGATGAACACCACGCGGCGATCCGCACGGGGCAGGGGGTCCAGGATGTCGGTGTCGAACACAAAAACGCACCACACGCGACGGGCCTGTTTCAGGGCGTAGTGCAGGGCGGCGTGGTCGGTGCTGCGCAGATCGCGGCGAAACCAGACAAGGGCGGAATCGAACGGGGTGGTCATGTGGGGTCTAAAATCATGGCATGTCTGAAGGCGCACCCTCCATCGATCTGAGCAACCAGTTCCTCATTGCCATGCCCGGTATGACCGACGGCAACTTTGCGGGGGCCGTTGTGTACTTGTGTGAACACACTGAAAACGGGGCCTTGGGCCTTGTCATCAACCGTCCGATCGACATTAATCTTAAAAATCTCTTCGAAAAAGTGGACCTGAGCCTGGAGCGCGAGGATCTGGCGTCCCGGCCAGTCTACTTCGGCGGCCCGGTGCAGACCGAGCGCGGCTTCGTTTTGCACGACAGCCTGGATGCGGAAGGGGGCCATTACAGCTCCACTCTGAAGATCCCTGGTGGCCTGGAAATGACCACGTCGCGCGATGTGCTGGAAGCGCTGTCCAACGGCGCCGGGCCCAGCCGGGTGTTCATCACCCTGGGTTATTCCGGTTGGGGCGCCGGGCAGCTGGAAGACGAGTTGAGCCGCAATGGCTGGCTCAATGTGGATGCCGAGCCGGCCGTGATCTTCGACACCCCGGTGGAAGAGCGTTACGACCGCGCTTTGTCCCTGCTGGGCATCGACCGGAGCATGTTGACGTCCGAGGCCGGGCACGGATGAGCCTGGCCGTTCAAAGCTACCTGGCCTTCGACTACGGCCTCAAGCGGGTGGGCGTGGCCAGCGGCAACACCTTGTTGCGCCAGGCCCAGCCTTTGCGCACCATCGCCGCCGATGGCGATGCCCGCTTTGCGCAAATCAGCAGTCTGATTGACGAATGGCGCCCGAATGCCCTGGTGGTGGGCGTGCCGTTCCACCCCGATGGTGCCGAGCACGAGAACACCTTGCGCGCGCGCCGCTTTGCCCGCCAGTTGCAAGGCCGTTTCAAGCTGCCCGTGCATGAGGTAGACGAGCGTTACTCCACCACCGAGGCCCACGCCAATGGTGCCCGTGACTTGGACGCCGCCTCCGCGGCCATCCTGTTGCAACAGTTCTTCAATGAACATCCCGAACCTTCTGAACCTTCCAAAGGGGCCTGAGTGAGCGATCAGCAAAACACCCTGCACCTGAACGCCGAGGCGCTTTACGCCAATTTGCTGGCCGGCGTGCGGCGCATCGTCACGTCAAACACCGCCCTGGTCGGCATCTGGTCGGGCGGCGCCTGGCTGGCCGAGCGGCTTAGCCAAGACCTGGGCCGAACGGAAGCCCACGGCGTCATCTCATCGGCCCTGCACCGCGACGACTTCGGCTCGCGCGGCATGGCCGCCACCACCGATGCCACGCACCTGCCGTTTTCCGTCGAAGGCCGGCACATCCTGCTCATCGACGACGTGCTCTACACCGGCCGCACCATCCGCGCCGTCATCAACGAGCTGTTCGATTTCGGCCGCCCGGCCAGCGTCACCCTGGCGGTGCTGGTCGATCGCGGCGGGCGCGAGTTGCCCGTCGAGCCGGCCCTGTCGGCCGCCCGCATCACCTTGCCGGCCGACCAGCGCGTGTCCCTGGCCCGTGCCGACGACGGTCGTTTCCAGTTCCATTTCGAGAGGGTCGAATGACGACCACCAAGCGCCACCGCAACCCCCAGCTCAACGGCCATGGCGAGCTGATCCACCTGCTGTCCACCGAAGGCCTGCCCAAGGCCGTGATCCACAAGATCCTGGACACCGCCGAGACGTTCTTGAGCGTCAATGACCGCGAGGTCAAGAAAGTGCCGCTGCTGCGCGGCAAAAGCGTCTTCAACCTCTTCTTCGAGAACAGCACCCGCACGCGCACCACCTTCGAGATCGCGGCCAAGCGCCTCAGCGCCGACGTCATCAATCTCGACATCGCGCGCTCGTCGGCCTCGAAGGGCGAAAGCCTGCTCGACACCATCGCCAACCTCAGCGCGATGCACGCCGACATGTTCGTGGTGCGCCACGCCGAATCCGGCGCACCCTACCTGATCGCGCAACATGTGGCCCCGCACGTGCACGTGGTCAACGCCGGCGATGGCCGCCATGCGCACCCCACGCAGGCCTTGCTGGACATGTTCACCATCCGGCACTACAAGAAAGACTTCAGCAACCTAACCGTGGCCATCGTGGGCGACATCGTGCACTCGCGCGTGGCCCGCTCCAACATCCACGCGCTGACGACGCTGGGCGTGCCCGAAGTGCGCGTGGTCGGCCCCCGCACCCTGGTGCCGGGCGATCTGCGCGAGATGGGCGTGCGTGTCTGCCACGACATGGTCGAAGGCATCAAGGACGCCGACGTCATCATCATGCTGCGCCTGCAGAACGAGCGCATGTCCGGCGGCATGCTGCCCAGCGCTGGCGAATTCTTCAAAGAGTTCGGCCTGACGCAGGAAAAGCTCGCTCACGCCAAGCCCGATGCCATCGTGATGCACCCGGGCCCCATCAACCGGGGCGTTGAGATCGACTCTGCCGTGGCCGATGGCAAGCAGAGCGTCATCCTGCCCCAGGTCACCTTCGGCATCGCCGTGCGCATGGCCGTGATGTCCATCATTGCCGGCAATGAGGCTTGAACCCGACATGAAAATCCTCATCAAGAACGGCCGCCTGGTCGACCCCGCCTCTGGCCTGGACCAGATCGGCGACCTGGCCATCACCGGTGGTCGCATCACCGCCATCGGCGATGCCAAAGCCGATTTCACGCCCGACCGCACCATTGACGCCACCGGCCTGATCGTGGCCCCCGGCCTGGTCGATTTGGCCGTGCGCCTGCGCGAGCCCGGTCACGAGCACGAAGGCATGCTCGAATCCGAACTTGCCGCTGCTGCTGCCGGCGGGGTCACCAGCGTGGTCTGCCTGCCCGACACCGACCCCACCTTGGACGAGCCCGGCCTGGTCGAGATGCTCAAGTTCCGTGCTCGCAAACTCAGCCGCTGCCGCCTGTTCCCGCTGGGCGCACTGACGCGTGGTTTGAAAGGCGAGACCCTCACCGAAATGGCGGAGCTGCACGAAGCCGGCTGCGTGGGCTACTCGCAGGCCGAAGTGCCCATCCGCGACACGCAGGTCCTGCAACGCGCGCTGCAATACGCCGCCACCTTTGGCTACGCCGTCTGGCTTCGCCCTCAAGATGCTTGGCTGGGCAAGGGCGTGGCCGCCAGCGGCCCGGTTGCCACGCGCCTCGGTTTGTCGGGCGTGCCCGCCAGCGCCGAAACCATTGCCCTGCACACCATCATCGAGCTGGTGCGCGCCACCGGCGCCCGCGTGCACCTGTGCCGCATATCCAGCGCCGCGGGTGTTGATCTTATCCGCCAGGCCAAGGCCCAGAACCTGCCGATCACCGCCGACGTCAGCATCAACTCCTTGCTGCTGACCGACATCGACATCGGCTACTTCAACCCCGCCATGCGCGTGAACCCGCCGCTTCGCCAGGGCCGTGACCGCGATGCCCTGCAAGCGGGCCTGGCCGACGGCACACTCGATGCCCTGGTGTCCGACCACACGCCCGTCAGCGAGGACGAAAAGACTTTGCCTTTTGGCGAGGCCGAGCCCGGGGCCACGGGCCTGGAGTTGTTGCTGAGCCTGGCCTTGAAGTGGGCCGGTGCCGATCACGACCAACCCGCCAACCCTGCGCGCTTGCGCCAGGCGCTGTCGGTCGTTACGGCGGGGCCCGTCAAGGTCCTGGGTGATGCTTTGGGTTCGCTGTCGTCCAGCGCAGGCCGCCTGGTGCAAGGTGGCGTGGCCGACGTCTGTATTTTTGACCCCAGCGTGCGCTGGCAAGCCAACCCCGCAGCCCTGACCAGCCAAGGCAAGCACACGCCTTTCGCGTTCGAAGTGTCAGGCACCGATCTGCCGGGGCGTGTCCGCCTGACCTTGGTGGCCGGCCAAGTCGCCCACGAAGTCACCGCCTGACCGAAACGTGCCGTCCGACAAAGCCCTCGTCGTGGCATCGCCCATGAGCCGCGCATGGTCCACCTGGGTGCTCGGCCCCTGGCGCCTGTTTTGCATCGTTGTGCACATCGTGCGTGGTTTGTGGCTCGCCCGCATCGCTTACGTTGACCGGCCCAAGGGTGAACGTGACGAAGTGGTGCGCCGCTGGTCCCAGCAATTGCTCAAGGTGCTGGGCGTCAAGCTGGTGGTTCATGGACAGGCCCGACCCGGCGCCAAGCTGGTGGTGTCCAACCACGTTTCGTGGCTGGACATCGTGGCCATCAATTCGGTTGTTCCGTCGCGTTTCGTGTCCAAGGCCGAAGTGGCGGGTTGGCCCGTGGTGGGCTACATGGTCACTGCGGCTGGCACCCTGTACTTGCAGCGTGAACGCCGCCGCGACGCCATGCGTGTGCTGGGATTGATGTCCGATGCGCTGCGCGAGGGTTACACGGTGGCTGTTTTCCCCGAAGGCACCACAGGCGATGGACAGGCCTTGATGCACTTCCACGCCAACATGCTGCAGGCCGCGATCGACGCCAAGGAGCCCGTTCAGCCCGTGGCTCTGCGTTACAGCGATGCCACCCATGACATCAGCTCCATTGCTGCTTTCGTCGGCGACACCACGCTCTGGCAGTCGCTCTGGGGCGTGATCACCGCCCAGGGGCTGACCGTTCATGTCAACGTCTTGCCCTTGCAGGCCGTTGACCATGCAGACCGCCGTGCCCTGGCTGAACTGCTGAGCACCCGGATCGCCGATTGCCTCTACTGAAATAGGTGTTCTGCCGCCTTTTTTTGGGCGGTTGAACCTGGTGCAGCGCAGGCAAACTCAGATCGTGTGGAAAAAGCCGCAAGGCACCGGTATGCACAAAGGGTTGTCACGCTGCTTCGTGAGTGCGGCAACCCCTATTGTTTTGACACGAGGGCGCACCATTTATCGTGAGCCACCTACAATGGCTGGTTCCGCTCGAAAGGTTTTGAATGTTTGATTTTCTGTCCATGGGTGCGGTCCACGACACACTCGTGCAATGGTCGGTGCAAGGTGTTCTGGATGCAAGCTGGTGGCAAGTGCTGCTGGCAACGCTGGCTTTGACTCACATCACCATCGCTTCTGTCACCATCTTCTTGCATCGTGCACAGGCGCACCGTTCGTTGGACCTGCATCCAATCCCGGCGCACTTTTTCCGTTTCTGGCTGTGGCTGACCACCAGCATCGTCACCAAAGAGTGGGTTGCCATTCACCGCAAGCACCACGCCAAATGCGAAACCGAAGAAGATCCCCACAGCCCGGTGGCCCATGGCATCAAAACCGTGCTGTTGCGTGGCCGCGAGCTGTATGCCGCTGAAGCTGAAAATCAAGAAACCCTGAAGAAATTCGGCCACAACACCCCCAACGACTGGGTGGAGCGGGTGGTCTACACGGGCAAGGCCAACTGGGGTGTGATCCTCATGTTGCTGCTGGACCTGTTCCTGTTCGGCGCCATCGGCATCACCGTCTGGGCCGTGCAAATGCTCTGGATCCCGGTCACGGCCGCCGGCATCATCAATGGCTTGGGCCACTGGTGGGGCTACCGCAATTTCGAAGCGCCTGACGCCTCCACCAACATTTCGCCCTGGGGCATCATCATTGGTGGCGAAGAGCTGCACAACAACCACCACACCTACCCGACGTCGGCCAAGCTGTCGGTCAAGCCTTACGAGTTCGACATTGGCTGGGGTTACATCCGTGCCCTTGAAGTGATGCGTTTGGCCAAGGTTCGTAAAACCGCACCTCGCCTGACTTTGGGCGACATCCGCCCGGTGGCCGATGCCAAGACGCTGGAGGCCATCGTGGCCCACCGTTATGAGCTGATGGCCGGCTATGCGCGTGAAGTCAGTGCGGCTTGTTCGGCCGAGCTGGCGCGGCTGAAAGCCAGCCGCCAGGAAGCGGCGGCCCACAAGCTGCAGCGAGTGCGCCACTGGTTGCATCGTGATGACGACAAGGTGCCGCAGGGCTTGCGCAATGAAATCTCACAAGCCCGCGAAGCCCACCCCAAGTTGGACAAGCTGATCGTGATGCGTGAAGAGTTGCGGGCCCTGTGGACGCGAACCAATGTGTCTGCCGAGCAGTTGGTGGTGGATCTTCAAGGCTGGTGTCAGCGCGCTGAAGCCAGCGGTGTGGCGGCCCTGGAAGACTTCTCCCGCAAGCTGCGCGCCGCATACGCCTGATCGATCTAGACCGCTATTGGTCCAAGCCCCGCACTGCGGGGCTTTTTTTATGTCCATGAATGCTTAGAGTGGCCATCACGAAAAACTCGGCCATGAAAAAACCCGCTGAGCTTGCGCCGAGCGGGTTCTTGCGACAGGAAAAACCAGTCTGAATTACTTCAGCTTGATTTCCTTGTAGGCCACATGCTTGCGAGCCTTGGGGTCGAACTTCATGAATTCCAGCTTGTTGGGCGTGGTCTTCTTGTTCTTGGTCGTGGTGTAAAAGTGGCCGGTACCCGCAGTGGATTCCAGCTTGATCTTTTCGCGTCCGCCTTTAGATGCCATGATTCAGCTCCCGGATCACAGTTGGCCACGGGCACGCAGATCCGTCAGGACCTGGTCGATACCCACTTTGTCGATCAAGCGCAAAGCCGATGTGCTGATGCGCAGACGCACCCAACGGTTTTCGCTCTCGACCCAGAAACGACGGTACTGCAGGTTAGGCAGAAAACGACGCTTGGTTTTGTTGTTCGCGTGAGAAACATTGTTTCCCACCATCGGGCCCTTACCCGTGACTTGACAGACGCGTGCCATGACGCTTCTCCGTTCGCTGTGATTGCGCTTGTTGCCGCTGCGCTTTGTGTGACGAAGCAGTGATCAGAACAAGGACTTTTGTCTCGTTAGAAACTTGAACCCTTGGGTCATCACCCTTCCGGTGACAGCGCCCAACCCATGAAATTCATGGAATCAGAGCACCGAACACCGGGACGAATTTTGCAAAGACTGAGATTATAACCAAAAACTCAAGCTCTGCCAACTTTAGGAAGCATCAAGCGCTTTCCTGCTCCAGGAAACGCTGGGCGTCCAAGGCCGCCATGCACCCCGTTCCAGCGCTGGTGATGGCCTGGCGGTAGATGTGATCCTGCACGTCGCCCGCGGCAAAAACGCCCGGTACGCTGGTCATGGTGGCCATGCCGTTGTTGCCACTCTTGGTCAGAATGTAGCCGTCCTTCATCTCCAGCTGGCCCTTGAAGATGTCGGTGTTGGGCTTGTGGCCGATGGCAATGAAGCAGCCCTTCAGTTCCAATTCGGTGGTGCTTTCGTCCAGCGTGCTCTTCAAGCGCACCCCGGTCACGCCACTTTGGTCGCCCAGCACTTCGTCCAGGGTCTTGAACAAATGCAGTTCGATCTTGCCGGCCGCCACCTTCTCGTACACCTTGTCGATCAGGATGGCCTCGGCGCGAAACTTGTCGCGGCGGTGGATCAGGTGTACCTTGCTGGCAATGTTCGACAGATAAAGCGCTTCTTCGATGGCGGTGTTGCCGCCGCCCACCACGCAGACCACGGCATCGCGGTAGAAGAAACCGTCGCAGGTGGCGCAGCCGCTCACGCCGCGCCCCATGAAGGCTTCTTCAGAGGGCAGCCCCAGGTATTGGGCCGAGGCGCCTGTGGCGATGATCAAGGCGTTGGTCGTGTAGGTGCCGGAGTCGCCTTTGAGCGTGAAGGGGCGCTTGGACAAGTCGACCTCATTGATGTGGTCGTACAGCATCTTGGTGTGAAAGCGTTCAGCGTGTTCCTGAAAGCGCTGCATCAGTTCGGGGCCTTGAACGCCATGAACGTCGGCCGGCCAGTTGTCCACCTCGGTGGTGGTCATCAGTTGTCCGCCCTGGGCCATGCCCGTGACCAGGGTGGGGTGCAGGTTGGCGCGCGCGGCGTAAATGGCGGCGCTGTAGCCAGCGGGGCCCGATCCCAGGATCAGGACGTTGCTATGTTGGGCGGTGGACATCGTGTTTCCTTGTTGTGTTCAAACTGTGCGGGTTTCCAGGCTCATATTCGGGCTTGTACTAGGGTTTGCAATCGATAAAGTGCCTACAAATTCCTGGTGACCTGCCGAAAATTGTAGGGACTGGTGATTTGTCGCACACCAGACAAGGTGAATGGTTCACCTCGAATTCATCCAATGAGGAGCTCTCCATGGCCATGCTGTCCAATCTCGACCTGATCCGGCGCGTACCGCTGTTCTCGATGCTCACCGCAGCGCAGGCCGAGGCCATCGCCGAGGGCGTTGTCAAACGCCGTTATCGCCGTGGCGAGCTCATCGTCGAGCGGGGTCGCAAGACCAATTCCTTGTTCATCCTCCTGACGGGCCGGGCCCGCGTGGTGGCCTCGGACGAGCGTGGCCGTGAAGTCATCCTGGCGGTGCTCGAAGCCGGCGACTACCTCGGTGAGATGAGCCTGATCGACAACGAACCCCATTCCGCCACGGTCCGCGCCGAAGTGCAGACCGATGTGCTGGTGCTGGGACGCACGGATTTTGCCCGTTGCTTGCCCGAAAACTCCAGCCTGTCCTACGCAATTTTGCGTGGCTTGGTGCAGCGCCTGCGCAATGCCGACCGCCAGATCGAATCTTTGGCTCTGCTGGACGTCTATGGCCGCGTGGCCCGGGCTCTGCTGGACATGGCCGACGAGGACGATGGCGCCAAGGTCATCCGCGGCAAGGTGTCGCGCCAGGATCTGGCCAAACACGTGGGCGCATCGCGCGAAATGGTCAGCCGCGTCATGAAGGATCTGGAAGAACGTGGCCTGATTGAAACCCAGGACACCGGCAGCGTGGTGCTGAAAGAGCGTCTGGTCGCCACGGCCTGATGCTCTGCCGCCAGGCGGCATCGCTTTGAAAATGCCCGCACAATGCGGGCATGACTTTTCCGTTGGGTTCACTCCGCAATGAGGCGTCTGCGGACGCCAAATCCGACCGCCGCCCGGACGCCTCCGCGTCCCCGCGCGTGACTGGGCGACTGCACCGCAGCCCCGTCGTGGTGGCGCCCGAGCCACCAGGCCCCCCGCTTGAAAACACCTTCCGCTTTCAGGCGGGTTTGCTGGTCGGTGGCGTGCTGCTGGTGCTGGCCTTGTTGTCCCTGGCCAGCCACAGCCGGCTGGACGCGGCCTTCACCACCTCCGGGCTGAACCAGGAGGCCGCCAACTGGGGCGGGCACTTGGGCGCCTATACCTCTGACGTCGCCTTGTTCCTCTTCGGCCAATCGGCCTGGTGGGGCTTGATCGTGGGCGCCCGGGTCTGGCTCAGTGGTCTTGCCCGCTGGCTGAGGCGTGACACGGCGGTGTCGCTCCTGCCTTCTGGGGCCATGCCATTGGCCACACCGGCTGATGCGGTCAGCCGCCCGCGCTGGTTGTTCTGGCTGGGTGTGGTCTTGTTGATGTCGGCCAGTTGCTCGCTCGAATGGTCGCGCCTGTACCGGCATGAAGCCATGTTGGCCGGTGAGCACGCGGGCGGCATCCTGGGCATGACCTTGGGCCAGTTCAGCCACAAATGGCTGGGCTTCAATGGCTCGGGCGTGGTCTGGATCGCTTTGCTGATCGCCGGCCTGTCACTGGCCCTGCACTTTTCGTGGCTGGACATTGCTGAGCGCATCGGCGGTTTGTTCGACCGCGTCCGCGAGCGCCGAGAGGCCAAGCGCGAAGAAGCGGTGGACCTGCGCATCGGCGAGAAGGCCACCATCGAACGCGAACGTGTGGCCGAAGAGATCCGCCACGAGCAGCCTTTCGAGCCCATCCCCTTGGTGATTGAAAAGCCAATGGTCGAGGTCCCCAAGTCCGACCGCATCATCAAAGAACAGCAAAAGCCTTTGTTCTCTGACATGGCCGACACCAAGCTGCCGCAGATTGCGCTGCTGGACGCCGCCCAAGGCCGCATGGAAACCGTGACGCCCGAGACCTTGGAGATGACTTCCCGGATGATCGAGAAGAAGCTCAAGGACTTTGGCGTGGAAGTGCGTGTGGTCGCGGCTTCGCCTGGGCCGGTCATCACGCGTTACGAGATCGAACCGGCCACGGGCGTGAAGGGCTCGCAGATCGTGAACCTGGCCAAGGACCTGGCGCGCTCGTTGTCGCTGGTGTCAATCCGCGTAGTGGAAACCATCCCGGGCAAGAACCTGATGGCGCTGGAGTTGCCCAACGCCAAGCGCCAGATGATCCGCCTGACGGAGATTTTGGGCTCGCAGGTCTACAACGACGCGCAGTCCATGCTGACCATCGGCCTGGGCAAGGACATCATCGGCGCACCGGTGGTGGCTGACCTGACCAAGATGCCGCACTGCCTGGTGGCCGGCACCACCGGCTCGGGCAAATCGGTGGGCATCAACGCCACCATCTTGAGCCTGCTCTACAAGGCCGAAGCGCGCGATGTGCGCCTGATCCTGATCGACCCGAAGATGCTGGAAATGAGCGTCTACGAAGGCATCCCGCATTTGCTGTGCCCGGTCGTGACCGACATGAAGCAGGCGTCCAACGCGCTGAACTGGGCGGTGGGCGAGATGGAGCGCCGCTACAAGCTCATGAGCAAGATGGGCGTGCGTAACCTGGCCGGCTACAACAAGAAGATCGACGAAGCCACGGCGCGCGGCGAGTTCTTGCCCAACCCTTTCAGCCTGACGCCTGAATCGCCCGAGCCCCAGGAGCGCATGCCCTTCATCGTCATCATCATCGACGAGTTGGCTGACTTGATGATGGTGGTGGGCAAGAAGATCGAAGAGCTGATCGCACGCTTGGCGCAAAAAGCGCGGGCATCAGGCGTGCACTTGATTTTGGCCACGCAGCGCCCCAGCGTCGATGTGATCACCGGCCTGATCAAGGCCAACATTCCCACGCGGATATCTTTCCAGGTCAGCAGCAAGATTGACAGCCGCACCATCCTTGACCAGATGGGCGCCGAAGCCTTGCTGGGGCAGGGCGACATGCTCTACCTGCCATCAGGCAGCGGCCTGCCCATGCGCGTGCACGGCGCCTTTGTCAGCGACGATGAAGTGCACCGTGTGGTCGAATATTTGAAATCACAAGGCGAGCCCAACTACATCGAAGGCATCCTCGAAGGCGGCGTGCTCGATGGCGATGCGGGCAGCGATGGTGTGCCTGGTGGCGGTGGCGATTCTGAATCCGATCCGATGTACGACCAGGCCGTGGCCATCGTGCTGCAACACCGCAAGGCCTCGATCTCGCTGGTGCAGCGGCATCTGCGCATTGGCTACAACCGCGCCGCACGGTTGCTGGAACAAATGGAAAAATCCGGACTCGTATCGAACATGGCCACCAATGGCAACCGCGAACTGCTGGTGCCCAACCGTACCGGCGATGGCGGTGCGACTGCCGCGCCCTGGGACGCCTGACGGCCACGAAAGCGATCACACCGACATGAACAACCGATTCACCTGGAAGCCCGGCGCGCTGGCCTTGGCATTGAGCGCCTCTTTGGCGAACACGGCCCATGCCGATGGCGTGAGCACCTTGCGCGCTTTCGTCAAGGACGTGAACACCGGCCGCGGCAACTTCACCCAACTGGTGACGTCGCCCGATGGCAAGAAATCTCGCAAGTCCAACGGCAGCCTGGAGTTTCAGCGGCCCAACCGCTTTCGCTTCAACTACACCACGCCCACCGAGCAGTTGATCGTGGGCGATGGCAAAAAGGTCTGGCTGTGGGACACCGACCTGAACCAGGTCACGGTGCGCCCCATGAGCAATGCCCTAGGCGCCACGCCAGCGGCCTTGCTGTCAGGCGGATCACTGGAAAAAGACTTCACGCTCAAGGACGTGCCAAAGCAAGCCTTGTCAGGTCCTGATGCATCGATGGAATGGGTGGAGGCCGTGCCACGCGACAAGGACGGACAGTTCCGTTCGGTGCGGGTCGGTTTCAAAGCGGGCGTGTTGGCCGCGCTGGTGATCGAAGACGGCTTTGGCCAACGATCAAGACTGGACTTCGCCCAGTTTGAATCACGGGTGACCTTGCCGGCCACCCGCTTTCAGTTCACGCCCCCGGCAGGGGCGGATGTGCTGGACCAGCCCTGAGGCCAGTCCAGTCTGACTGAATGATCAGTCTTCGCGCTTGAAGCCGCCACCTTGACGCTTCGGGCCACCAAAGGAAGGCTTGCCGCCGAACGAGGGCTTGGGGCCACCGAAAGAGGGCTTGCCGCCGAACGAAGGCTTGTTGCCACCGAAGGAGGGCTTGCCGCCAAACGAAGGCTTGCTGTCGCCACGGGGGCCGCCGCCGAACGCAGGACGGTCGTCACCACCGGCAGGGCGGAAATCGCCACGCGGCTGGTCGCCACCGAAGCTGGGGCGGCTGTTGTAGCCACCTTCGGAAGGGCCATCACGACGCGGGCCACGGTTTTGATAACCTCCGCCATTGCCGCCACCGAAACCACCTTCGCGCTGACCGCCGCCGAAGCCGCCTTCACGCGGGGCGCCGTAGGAACGGCCGCCACCACCGAAGCCACCTTCACGGGGGCCACGGTGACCAGGCATCGGCTTGCCATGACGCATCGGGCCATTGGAAGGCGCGGGGGCCTTGGGTTCCAGGCCGGCGATGGTCGCCACGGGGATGTTCTGCGTGGTGTAGCGCTCAATGCGGCGCAGCATGGGGATGTCACGACGCTCGGCGATCGTCACGGCCAGGCCGCTCCGACCGGCACGGCCCGTGCGGCCAATGCGGTGAACGTAATCTTCCGGCTTCATGGGCATGCCGTAGTTGATCACGTGGGTGATGGTGGGCACGTCGATGCCGCGGGCGGCCACATCGGTGGCAACCAGGATCTTGAGCTGGCGTTGACGCAGGGCTTGCAGCACGCGGGTGCGGCGGCCTTGGGGCATGCCACCGTGCAAGGCGGCCACTTCATGGCCCAGGTCGGCCAGGCGGTCGGCCAGGATGTCGGCATCGCGCTGGGTGCTCGTGAAGATCACGGCTTGGTCAACGTCACGCTGGGTCAGCAGGCTGTCCAGCAGATCGTTCTTGTGTGCGAAGTGATCGGCGTAGTGCAGGCGCTGTTCGATGTTGTCGTGGCTGTCGGTGTGCGAGGCCACGTCGATGCTTTGCGCATCAGGACGGGTCAGGCGCGCAGCCAGCTTGCCCACGTGACCGGCGAAGGTCGCGCTGAACATCAGGGTCTGGCGGTCAGCGGGGGTTTGCGAAGCAATGTGCTCGATGTCTTCGATGAAGCCCATGTCCAGCATGCGGTCAGCTTCGTCCAGGACCAGCACTTCCAGGTTGGACAGCACGCAGACGCCGGTGCCCAGGTGGTCGATCAGGCGGCCAGGGGTGGCGATCAGCACATCCAGGGGGCCACGCAGGGCCTTGAGTTGGGCAGCGTAAGGCACACCACCGACGACGGTGGCGACACGCAGGCCTTGCATGTGGCGACCATAGGTCGAAGCGGCCTTGGCCACTTGCATGGCCAGCTCTCGGGTGGGGGCCAGGACCAGGATGCGGGGGCCGTGGACCATGCCTTTTTCGCGGCGCTTGCCATCGCCGCGGGCGGAGATCAGGCGTTGCAGGGCGGGCAACATGAAAGCGGCGGTCTTGCCGCTGCCAGTGCTGGCGGCGACCTTGATGTCGGCGCCATTCATGGCCACGGGGATCGACTGGATCTGCACGGGGGTTGGCTGGGTGTAGCCAGAATCGGTCAGGGCCTTGATCAGCATGGCGTCCAGGCCGAGATCGGAAAAGCGCACGCCACCGGAGGTGTCGACCGCGGTGTCTTCTTCAGCGCCGACATCGTCGGTGGCCACGTCGAGTTCGCGGGCCAAGGCGTCGATCTTCGACGGCTCGGTGGAGGGATTAAATTCTTGATTCATGATTGTTCTTTCAAGCCAGGACAAAGCGCTGCCGCTCCCGGCAAAGCCAGAAGGCAAAAGCGCTGCTACCAGGTGCCAACGAAAGGGTTGGTCAACCTGGAACAGGTGAGGTCGCTGTGGATTCGTGTCCGAATCGCGTGACAGGGCGGATGGCTGAGCAGCCAAAGCGCAAGGCGTCACGGTGAGCCGGTTTGGAAAGCGACGGCATCGCCGCCAACCGAGACTCAAGACACGACTATCAGTTGACACCCGACGGTGCAACTCGGCTTGAAAAGGTCAGAGGGGATGAACGAAAACTCGGGTAGCTGTTTTGCCTGGAAACCCAGGCGGGCAGTTATCGGGTCAACCCGCATTATGTCATTGGCCGCCCCACTTGTCTAGTCGCCATTGCATATTCAGCTTGAACACCCCCCATTGCAAGGGCCATGACCGCTGCGGCGACAATGTGAGCATGCAAGAGAGCCTGTCATTGCCATTGGATCCCCCGGACGCGCCGCCCAATTCTGCGGGCAAGCCGGCTTTGGGCGCCCCCTTGGCCGAGCGCCTCAGGCCCAAAACCCTGGATGAGGTGGTCGGTCAGGATCACCTGCTGGGTGCCGGGCAGCCCTTGCGCGTGGCTTTCGAGTCGGGCCAGCCCCATTCCATGATCCTGTGGGGCCCACCGGGCGTGGGCAAGACGACATTGGCGCGCCTCATGGCCCAGGCGTTCGATGCCCAGTTCCTGAGCATCTCGGCCGTGCTGGGTGGTGTCAAGGACATCCGCGAAGCCGTGGACAAGGCCTTGCTGGCCCAGCGCAACGGTCTGCGCACAATCGTGTTCGTGGACGAGGTGCACCGCTTTAATAAGGCCCAGCAGGACGCCTTCCTGCCGCACGTGGAGTCGGGGCTGTTTACTTTCATCGGCGCCACGACCGAGAACCCCTCTTTTGAAGTCAATGCGGCCTTGTTGTCGCGCGCCACCGTGCACGTGCTGAGGTCCATGGACGACGAGGCCATGGCGCAATTGTTGGCGCGCGGCCAAGAGGCGCTGCAAGGTGCGGCCCTGACCCCGGAAGCCGCCACCCGGCTGATCGCGTATGCGGACGGCGATGCCCGGCGCTTGCTCAACACTTATGAGACCTTGACGGGCATGCTCAAGGGCAGGCCGTTGATCGACGAGGCCGCGCTGGAGAAATCCCTGGGCGAGCAACTGCGCCGTTACGACAAGGGCGGTGACCAGTTCTACGACACCATCTCGGCCCTTCACAAGTCGGTTCGCGGCTCGGATCCTGATGCGGCTTTGTATTGGTTCGTGCGCATGGTCGATGGCGGCGTCGATCCCCGCTACATCACCCGTCGCCTGATCCGCATGGCCAGCGAAGACATTGGCTTGGCCGACCCACGCGCGCTGCGCATGGCCCTGGACGCGGCCGACACTTATGAGCGCCTGGGCTCACCCGAAGGTGAGCTGACCTTGGCGCAGTGCGTGATCTACCTGGCGATGGCTCCGAAGAGCAACGCAGCCTACAAGGCCTACAAGGCCGTGCGGGCCTGGGTCAAACAGGACACGACGCGCCCCGTGCCGCTGCACCTGCGCAATGCGCCCACCAAGCTGATGAAGAATCTGGGCTTTGGACAAGACTACCGCTATGCCCATGACGAGCCCGATGCCGTGGCCGCGGGCGAAAACTATTTCCCTGATGGTATGGCGCCCCAGGCGTTCTACCAGCCGGTGGCGCGTGGCTTGGAGATCAAGATTGGTGAGCGCCTGACGCAGTTGCGTGAACTGGCCGGCAAGCCCGGTCAGGTCAAGGCAAGGTGATGGTGATGTTGGCTACTTGGGGGGCCAACTGCACGATGTCATGGTGCTCGGCCAATGATTGCTGCGTGAAGTGATTCAGGTTCCAGCGCAAGCCCACGAAGGCCAGCAGCGACAGCAGCCCAAACACCGACGCGATGACCCACAAGGGCACTTCATGCTTGAGTTTGTGTGCCACCTGGTCGGGCGCGGCCCAACTGGGCGCAAAAGCGGCGCGCTTGCCTTTCAGTCGCGAGATCTCATCTCCCAGCCTGGCGGTCAGGTAGCCCAGCTTTTCCGTGCCTTCAATCAGGTACTTGCCTTGAAAGCCCAGCAGCAGGCACATGTGGAAAACCTCAAGCGTGCCAACGCGCGCCACGCCTTGCGAGCGCATGTCTTCCAGCTTGACAAAAAACTGCTCACCCGCCAATTGCTCGCCAAAGAACTGCAATTGCAAGGGGAGCCGCTGCCAGGAATCGCGCGCCTTGAATGAGGACATCAGCATGGCCTCGTCCACGGTGGCGCAGAACGCGTACTTGCAAGCGTAGATGTCTTCAGAGGTGGCGTGCATGCGGGTGGCGCCACGCTCAAAGGTGGTCAAGAACTGCTTGAGCCGCTCGCGGAAGACTTCGGCCTCAATGGGTGCGTGCTTGGCCTTGAGCAGGAACAGGAGGTAGAAGCCGTCGTACATCAGATCCAGCAAGCTGCTGGCGTCTTTGGTGCGAACGGCGTTCACCGTGGGAAGGGCGGCGGCGGACATCAGATCACCTTGTTGTCGTTCATGGGCGCATCACGGATTGACCGCGATGAGTTCCAGTTTCAGTTCATTCAGGCCGGACGGGGCATACACGGTCAGCGCCTGGGCTTGCAGCATGCGTTCGTACAGCGAACCACGAGGCTCCAGCGTGAAGTAGTAGCAGCCAGGCCGAACCGGGATGGCCGCGGGCACCTGTGGCGCGTGCACCAGCTTGACACCCGGCATGGCTGAGAGCACCAGCTTGTCCACGTCCTCGGGCGCGCCCAGCTTGAAGCGCATGGGCACAACATCGACCAACTCGGAGGGGGACATGCTGGCCGACACGCCGAGGTAGAACTGGGTGCTTTGCTTGATCTGCTCGGAATCGAGGCGGCCAAGGTGGAACGACGGCTGGTGCTCGGTCAGCGCGATCGAGAAGTAGCGGGTGGAGATGACCGTTTCCAACAACTCGCGCACGATGTGGTCCAGCCGCACGAAGGCCGGACCAGGGGTTTGATGGTCGTAGGCAGGCAGGTCTGCCAGGGTGAACGTTTTGGAGAAGGTGAGCAAGGCACCTGCGAGCTCCAGGAGCTTTTCAAACAAGCGCTCAGGGTGCAGGCCGGGGTGCCGGGCCAGGTGAGACAGCCCGGCGAACGCCGAGCTGGCCGTGTGTAGCAACCAGAACGAGGCCACATCACCTGACCTGAACTCGATGATGTTCTTGCTGGGCTCGCGGTGCAGGCCATAAAGCGCATCGACCTTGGCTTGCAACACGTCCAGCAAACGGCGCAAGTGCAGCACCAGTGCGGCCGATGCTTGAACGTTCAAGCTGGGCGGGATGAAGCGACCATCGTGCTCGAAGCTGCCCGTCGCGGTGCGCTTGATGCGCAGCAAGGGCAAGGACACCAGGTGAGCGCGGGGCTCGCTGTCCGACAGAAGCTTGGCGGATTTGCGCAGCACGGTGACTTCAGCGGTCACGGCATCGGTGTAGGCATCAGCCGCCTGCATGTGGCTGCGGTAGTAGCGCACAGCCGTGTCTGCCTCTTCGCGCGAGGTGGCGAAGTTGGTGCCACTGCCACGCACGGGTGCCAAGGCCAGGTGGAACACCAGCTCCTGGCCGCTGGCGCTGTTCATGCCGGAGGCCTGAAGCGAATCCAGGGCCACGGGCGGGGGCAGTTCGTCTTCGGCGGGCGCATTGAACAACTCTCCATCGGGGAACACCACTTGCAGTTCCAGCACACGCAACAGGCCGGTTTGCAACGCATCAGGGTCCACCTTGATGTGGCGCACGCCCCAGGCATAGGGGTGCAGCAGGCGTGACATCTGCGACAGGCGCCATTCGTGATACGCGTCTTGCTGTTGGAAGTGCTGCGGCCGAAGGAACAGGCCTTCGCCCCAGAGGATCTTGGGTGACTGGATCAAGGTGTACTCGCTGATTTTTCTTTAGGGACAGGGCACGGCCACGGAGCGCGCCAGGTTCAAAGGCTGGCCGATGGGCTCGCCCACCTGCACGCTCATCGCGCAGGCGTGCAGCCCGATGGACAGGCCGCTCTTCTCGGCAGCTTCGCTGCGAAAGGCATAGCGCCAGCGCTGCGACGATGGATGGCGAAACAGGGCCACGACACCGATGTAGCGGCCCTCGCGGGCCACCTTGTCTCGCACTTCTTCATGCTGGCCGGGGATCAGCTGGACATCGCGGGTTTCGATCACGTCATCGCCCATCTGTGCCTTCTCTTTGGCGGGGTCACCAAACACCTCGTAAGGTGCTTGCAGGAAAGCATTGGGGCTGCGCAGTTTGTAGATGCGGGTCAGCAGCGCGACCGATTCGCCAGAGGGGGCGACGTTGAGTGAATCGCTGGCATGAAGTCGCCACGTGATCTTGCGGTCGGGCAGCTGGACCTCGGGAACCTCGGGTGGCTCGGGCTTCTTGAAGCCGATGGCTTCCAGTGCCTTGTCTTTGTAGCCACTGATGCTGTCCATGACCGAGCCGCTAGAGGCTTCTTTTGGCATGCCCAGTCGCTCGAGTTCAGTGGGTGCAACTTTGGTGGATGCTGTCGATGTGCAGGCACTCAGGCCGACCAGCATCCATGCGCTCAGCAGCGCGACCAACCGTGTCTCCGTCCCTGTTTTCATGCCGCTAGTGTAAGAAGGCTGGTGCCCTGATTTGGAAGCATCCCCCATCGAGGGGGTGCGGCATTTGCAACCGAATGCAAGAGTCTGTAACGCACCCCAAAGGGGGAGAAGTCGCTCAGATGTTTTCGGCTTTAATTCGCCCTGTCGACCGGAGCCAGAGCTTGTGGTCGAGGTCAACATAACTGTTCAGGGAGTTCCCAAATTGCTGTATACCCATGTGCGTCGCGGCCTGTCGAGCGCGGCAATGGTCTCGCTTATTTTCGCTTTAACAGCTTGCAGCATCACGCCCAAGCAAGCTGATAGCGCGGCCGCCAGTGCTGCCACGGCCGAGAAGCTGAGCGAGCGTCTTGATGCTGCTGACAAAGCCCAGAAGCTGGGCAAGACTGAAGACGCTCTGGCCGAGCTGGACACCGCCATCAAGGTGGATCCGGCCAGCAAAACACCCTGGCTGCGCAAGGCGCAGATCTACTTTGATGCGCGCCAATATGGCCAGGCCATCACCGCGGCCCAAGAGACCTTGCAGCGTGACACCACCGACCTCACAGCCAAGAGCATTCTCGCGGTCAGTGGGCTGCGAGTCAGCGCACAGGCGCTGGAACAGCTGCGCAAAGCCAACGAGGTCAACGGCTCAGCACGCACAGAAGCTGAAAGCGTGGCCAAGCTGATCCGAGAGGCCTTGGGGGAACCCATTCTCGTGCCTCCGTTGGCTGCTGCTTCCGCACCTGAAGCCAAACCTGCACGCGCCACCCGGCGCGTGGCATCAACACCCCGTCCCGTGGTCACCGCTCCCGCACCGGTGGTGGCCTCTGCAGCCAAAACCCCAGCCACCAATCCGGTGAACGCGCTCAATGCTGCGCCGCCGGCGGCCGGGGGGCGCAACAACCCCTTTGGTGCTTTGAAGTAATCAGTTTCCACAGAGAGGAGTTTTGTCATGGCCAAAAACGACAGTGTTCAAAAGCGTCTGGAGCGTGTTCGCCCCCCGCGTGTTCAGTTGACGTACGACGTCGAGATCGGCGATGCGATCGAGCAGAAGGAGTTGCCTTTTGTGATGGGTGTGATGGGTGATTTCACCGGCCAGCCCGATCCTGACAAGCCTGTTGTCCGTTTGAAAGACCGCAAGTTCGTCAACGTGGATCTGGATAACTTCGACGAAGTGCTGTCTGGCATGGCGCCCCGCGCCAGCTACCGCGTCAAGAACAAGCTCAGCGCGGATGGCGGCGAGTTCGCGGTCAACCTGGATTTCAAGAAGATCGATGACTTCCGCCCCGAGTCGGTGGTCGAGCAGGTCGAGCCCCTGCGCAAATTGCTGGAAGCCCGCACCAAGCTTTCCGATCTGCGCAACAAGATGGCAGGCAATGAAAAGCTGGAAGACGTTCTGGGCGATGTCCTGAGCAACACCGAACAGCTCAAGCAGCTGGGCGCTGAAACCCACAAGGCCGAGGAGTGACACCATGAGCGCACAACTTCAATCCAATGGCCAGCCCGTGGCCGCCGATGCTTTCAGCTTGCTGGATGACATCGTTGCCAAGAGCAAGGTCGCCAAGACCGACACTGAGCATGCCCGCGCGAAGGACATCATTGGCGAGCTGGTCAAGGAAGTCTTGCAAGGCACCGTCGTCGTTTCCGACAACCTGTCGGCCACGCTGGATGCGCGCATCGCCGAGATCGATCGACTGATCTCCGACCAGCTCAGCGAAGTGATGCATGCCGCCGAGTTCCAAAAGCTGGAATCCTCGTGGACGGGCCTGCACTACCTGTGCAAGCAGACCTCCACTGGGGAGAAGCTCAAGATCAAGGTGTTCAATGCCACCAAGAAAGAGCTTGTCAAAGACTTCAAAACCGCGATCGACTTTGACCAGTCGGCCTTGTTCAAGAAGGTTTACGAAGAAGAGTTCGGCACCTTTGGCGGCGCACCTTTTGCGGCCTTGATCGGCGACTTTGAAGCCGGCCGTGGCGCTGAAGACATGTACTTCCTGGACCAGATGTCGCATGTTGCGGCCGCCGCCCATGCGCCTTTCATCTCGGCAGCGTCGCCAGAGCTGATGGGCTTGGACACCTTCACCGACCTGGGTAAGCCCCGAGACATGGCCAAGGTGTTCGACACCGTGGAATACGCCAAGTGGAAGTCCTTCCGCGAGTCGGAGGATTCCCGCTATGTGGCCTTGACCTTGCCGCGTTTCCTGGGTCGCCTTCCTTTTGATCCCAAGGATGGCAACACCACCGAAGGCTTCAACTTCGTTGAAGACATCGACGGCACCGACCACAGCAAGTACCTGTGGGTGAACGCCGCCTACGCTTTCGGTGCACGCTTGACCTCGGCCTTCGAAATGTACGGCTGGTGCGCGGCCATCCGCGGTGTTGAAGGTGGCGGCCTGGTCGAAGACCTGCCCACCCACACGTTCAAGACCGACGATGGTGAAGTGGCCCTGAAGTGCCCGACTGAGATCTCGATCACGGACCGCCGTGAGAAAGAGCTCAGCGACCTCGGTTTCATCCCCCTGGTCCATTGCAAGAACACCGACTACGCCGCCTTCTTTGGCGCGCAATCGGTGCAGAAGCACAAGAAGTACGACAACCCGGCCGCCACCGCCAACGCCACCTTGGCCTCGCAGTTGCAATACATCTTCTCGGTGTGCCGCATCGCGCACTACCTCAAGGCAATGATGCGCGACAAGATCGGCAGCTTTGCTTCGGCGGGCAATGTCGAGAGCTTCCTCAATGCATGGATCGCTCAATATGTTTTGGCTGACGACAGCGCGTCGCAAGAAGCCAAAGCCAAATACCCCCTCAGGGAGGCATCCATCGAGGTGCAGGAAGTCCCCGGACGACCTGGGGTGTACCGTGCGGTCGCTTTCGTGCGCCCGCATTTCCAGCTGGATGAGCTCTCGGTGTCGCTGCGCTTGGTTGCAGAACTGCCCAGCGGTGCTTAAAGCGCATCCAATTCTTTAAAAACATCACGGAAGGAAAACAATGAAAGACATCTACATCGAGTTCAAGAACTCGGCCATCAAGGGTGACGTGCGTGACGCAGTCCACGGCAGCAACGCCGCGACTGGCCAGAACGCCAAGCCCACGATCGAAGTGGACTCCTGGGCCCACTTGATCCGCCAACCCAAGTCGGCTTCGGCGTCGACCGCCGGTGGTCACACCTCCGAGCGCTGCGAGCACGACGAAATGGTGTTCGTCAAGGACATCGACTCGTCGAGCCCCAAGCTGTGGCAAGCCGCCTCGCAAGGCCTGGTCACCCCTGAAGTCGAAATTACGTTCTACCGCTCCAGCGGCCAGACGGGCTCGTTCAACAGCGGCACCAAGAACGACCGCGTCAAGTACCTGGTCATCAAGTTGAAGAACGTGCTGATCTCGTCGGTGGCGCCCACGGTCTCGGAAGAAGGCATCCCCAAGGAAACCTTCGGCCTGAAGTACTCGGCTGTAGATTGGGCTTACTCGGCGTCCAAGCTGGACGGCAGCCAAGGTTCGGTCACCGGCACCGGTGCCTGGAACCTGGCCACCAACACGTCGACCTTCGCTTGATCGACTGAACGGACAGCGGCGGCCTCGTGCCGCCGCTTTTTTCATGATGACCTTGTTTGGACTGAATCTGCTGGAGAAGTTGACCGATGACCACCGTGATGAACGGGGGCACACATCGATCGATCAGCTCAAGGACAGCGTGGCACGCGATGTCGAGTCGCTGTTGAACTCCCGTTGCGGCATGCCCGAAGGCATGTTGGGCGGTTTCACGCATTGCCAGCAATCATTGCTGTCCTTTGGCCTGAAAGACTTTGTGTCCCTGTCCTTGGCCAACCAGGGGGACCGCGCTCTGATCTGTGAAGACATCCGATCCGCTCTGCTGGTGCACGAGCCACGCCTTCAAAACCCGGTGGTCCAGGTGAGCAGCACGGCAGGCCCCGGTCAGCGCCTGCACTTTGCCATCCAGGCCTTGTTGATTGCCCACGAGGCCAACGAGATCGTCAGCTTCGACGCGGTCTTGCAACCGGTCAGTCAGCGCTACCAAGTTTCTCGCGGACGCAACGCCTAGCCATGGAAAACTTGCTGCCCCATTACGAGCGCGAACTGGCCTTGCTGCGGCAGTCGTCGATGAGCTTTGCCGAGCGCTATCCCAAGATCGCCGGGCGCCTGCAATTGGCCAACGACGTTTCGCAGGATCCCCATGTCGAGCGGATGATCGAGTCCTTTGCCTTGCTGGCGGCGCGTGTTCACAAGCGCCTGGATGACGACTTTCCGCTGTTCACCGAATCCATGCTGGAGGTGCTGTACCCGCACTATCTCCGGCCTTTCCCGTCCTGCTCCATTGCCCAGTTCGATCTGGGCATGGCTGCAGGCCAGATGAGCAAGACGGCCGAGGTGGCCCGGGGTACTGTGTTGACCTCGCGGCCAGTCAAGGGCGTGCCCTGCAGGTTCCGCACGACCCAATCGGTCACGCTGCAGCCAGTGCGCATTGCCACCGCCACATTTCGCAACTCGGTGCTGGCGCCCGAAGGCACGCGTTTGCCCGCCGGCGCCACCTCGGTGCTGTCCATCACCCTGGAGTTGTTGTCGCCCCAGGCCTCGTGGAGCGTTCTGGCCGACCAGCCTTTGCGCGTGTACCTGGATGGTGAGTCTTCGCAGGTCAGCGCCTTGCGCGAGGCGCTGTGCCAGAAGGTGGTGGGCGTGATGACCCAGGTGACCCAGCACCAGCCTTGGCTGTCGGCGGCGTCGATCGGGATCGACAAAGCCGAGCCCCAGTTGGCAGGCTTTGCCGACAACGAAGCCTTGATTGATTTCGATGCGCGATCGCATGCGGCATACCGCTTGTTGACCGAGTACTTCGCCTTCCCAGACAAGTTCAACTTTGTCGATCTGACGGTGCCGGTGCCCCGCAACCTGCGCCAGGCACCCTCAGACGGTGGCGACGGTGACGCTCGTTGTGTGCGTTCTTTGACCTTGCACTTGCTCATGTCCGGCATCCGCAGTGATTCAGACGAGTCCCGCTTGCTGGAGACCATCCAGGCCCGCAGCTTCGTGCTGGGTTGCACGCCTGTGGTCAACCTGTTCAGCCAGCCGGCCGATCCCATCCGCGTCACCCACACGGCGTCCAGCTACCCGGTCTTGCCCGACAGCCGCCGCGCGTTTGGCCATGAGGTCTATTCCATCGACCGCGTCTACCGTGTTCTGCAAACGCCGCATGGCGAATCGGTTGATGAGTTCCGTCCCTTCTTTTCATTGAGGCACGACGATCTGCTGCCATTTGACGAGGCCGAGCTCAGCACTTCGGCGCCCAACCTCGCAGCCTTGCGCCGTCAACGGTCCAAGGCACAGGGTGAAGGCCGCGCGCCGGGTCGTTATTGGCACGCCCGGCGTGATGACGACTTGGCCGAGCAAAGCCCGGGCTACGAAACCGAGATCTCCATCGTCGATGTTGATTTTGAGCCGGCCCTGCCGCAGACCGAGACCTTGTCCTTGACGGTGACGGCCACCAACCGAGATTTGCCCAGCTTGCTGGCTTTTGGCTCGCCAGGCGGTGACCTGACCCTGGAGGGTGGCAGCCTGGCCCGCGAAATCAGGATGTTGCGCAAGCCCACGGTCAGCCAGCGCTTTGAACGCGGGCGGGGCACCTTGTGGCGATTGATTTCACACCTGTCCTTGAACCATTTGTCCCTGTCTTCTGGCGGCATCGACGCGCTGAAGGAGATGCTGCGTCTGTACGACCTGCCACGCAGCGCGTCCAACCGCCGGCAGGTGGATGGCTTGGTCGCGGTTGAGTTTCGTCCCACCACGGCCTGGCTGCCCGGTGAGCCCTTCGCCACCTTCGTGCGCGGTACCCAAGTGCGGCTGACCGTCGATGAAGACAGTTTTGTCGGCACTGGGCTGGGCTTGCTCGCCGCGGTGATGGACCATTTCTTTGGCCTGTACGTTCACGTCAACAGTTTCACGCAGTTGACCATCGTGTCGGCTCGCACACAGGAAGAGGTGCTCACATGCCCGCCCCGCAACGGCGACAAACCACTGGTGTGATCGAGCAACTGCTGCGTGAGCCGCAGCAGTTTGGCTTCTTCCAGGCGGTGCGCCTGCTGGAGCGGTGGCTGGCCACGCCTGAAGGCTTGGACAAGCTGAACTTCCGCAACTCCATCTCGCTGGGCTTTCCCGTCAGCGAGATCGAATCCCTGCTCGTGCACCGGCGGGCCGATGGCCAGCCGGCAGAGCACGCCGCAGACCCACAAGACATCGAACGAATCGACCTGACCCCTGCGTTCATGGGCTTGTTGGGCGTCACGGGCACCTTGCCGCTGCATTACACGGAGTCGCTGGCCCAGCGCGAGCTGTACCAGAAGGACCATGCCGCCCGGGCCTTCATGGATGTGTTCAGCCACCGCGCGGTGATGCTGTTCTACCAAGCCTGGAAAAAGCACCGACTGCACATCCAGTACGAAGGCGATCGGCGTCAGCGCTTCATGCCCATGGCCCTGGCCTTGGCCGGCATTGGACAGAAGTCGCTGCGTGGCCGCCTGAACACCGAGCGAACGGGCGTGGCCGACGAGGCCCTGGCCTTTTATGCAGGCACCTTGCAGCAGCGCACTTTGTCAGCCCACCAGTTGCAGCAGGTGCTGCAGGGTTACCTGGATGTGCCGGTGGCGTTGGAGCAGTTCGTGGGCCGCTGGTACACCTTGCCCGAGGCTGGGCGCCATTACCTGGGCCGGCCTGGCCGTGGCGGCTTGGGCCAGTCCGCCATGCTGGGTGAGCGGGTGTGGCAGCGCGACCTGCGCATGCGCATCGTGTTGGGCCCACTCGACCATGTCCGATTCCGGCGCTTCTTGCCCGGGGCTCCGGGGGCCTTGGCCTTGCGCGAACTGCTGACCCTGTTGAACGGGGTGAGCCTTGAGTTCGAGGTCAACCTGCGCTTGCACCACGACGAGGTGCGAGGCAGTGCGCTGGACTCCAAGCGCTCGGTCACCGAAGCCCGCCTGGGTTGGGACACTTTTTTGCAAACACGGCCTGCCAACGAGGACCGCGCCGACGTGCGCTACGACATCCACGCGGCGGCCTGACTTCACATCACCATAAAAACACATTCAACGCTGTCATCACCATGAGCCAGAACCTCAAGACCTTGATCTCCAAACTCAATGACACCACCCGCCGCGCGGCGGAGCGGGCCGCCAGCCTGTGCATGGGGCGTGGCCACTACGAGGTGGATCTGGAGCACCTGTTCCTGGCCCTGTTGGAGCAGCCTCAAAGCGACCTGGTGGTGTTGTGCCGGCGCTTTGGGGTGTCCGCCACCGAATTGCAGCGTGACCTTGAATCCGAGCTGGGCCGGTTCAAGACCGGCAACAGCCGCACGCCGGTGTTCTCCAGCCATCTGCCGGTGCTGCTGGAGCATGGTTGGTTGATCGCGTCGCTGGAGTCGCAGGCTTCGGGCATCCGCAGCGCCCACTTGCTGATGGCCTTGCTGACAGAACCATCGCTCAGTCAACTGGCCTATCGCGGCTCCAAGCTGTTTGGCGGCTTCAAGCTGGATGACCTGAAGCACAAATTGGCCGAGGTGACGCAAGGCTCGCAAGAGGCTGCACAGGCCATGCACCTTGGTCAGCCCGCGGTGACGGGCGACGAGACCGATGCCAGCGACACCTTGGCAGGCAAGACGCCGGCCCTGGACCAGTTCACCACCAACCTCACGCAACGTGCGCGGGACGGCCAGGTGGACCCGGTCATTGGCCGCGATGCCGAGATCCGCCAGGCGATTGACATCCTGATGCGCCGCCGGCAGAACAACCCCATCCTCACGGGCGAAGCCGGCGTGGGCAAGACCGCGGTGGTGGAAGGGCTGGCGCTGCGCGTCGCCCTGGGCGATGTGCCGTCGTCGCTGCAAGGTGTGGCCATCCACGTGTTGGACATGGGCCTGCTGCAGGCCGGGGCGTCGGTCAAGGGGGAGTTCGAGAACCGCCTGAAGAACGTGATTGATGAGGTCAAGAAAAGCCCGCACCCCATCATCTTGTTCATTGACGAAGCGCACACCATGATTGGCGCGGGCGGGCAGGCTGGCCAGAACGATGCGGCCAATTTGCTCAAGCCAGCGCTGGCGCGGGGCGAGCTGCGCACCATCGCGGCCACCACCTGGGGTGAGTACAAAAAGTACTTTGAAAAAGACGCGGCCCTGGCCCGGCGCTTTCAGGTGGTGAAGGTGGAAGAACCCAGCGAAGAGCTGGCCTGCGCCATGCTGCGCGGCATGGCGCCCCTGATGGAAAAGCACTTTGGCGTGCGCCTGTTCGACGAAGCCATTCTGGAGGCCGTTCGCTTGTCGGCCCGCTACATCAGCGGCCGCCAGTTGCCCGACAAGGCCATCAGCGTGCTGGACACGGCTTGCGCCAAGGTTGCCCTGGGCCAAAGCGCCACGCCTGCCCGCATCGAGGACGCGCGCAAACGCATTGAGCGCCTGGACGCCGAATCCGGCGCCTTGAAACGTGAGGCGGCCAGCGGTGCCAGCCATGGCACGCGCCTGGATGAACTGCAAGCGGAACGCAACGTGCTTCAGGCCACCTTGGCCGTTGACGAAGAACGCTGGATTTTCGAGCAGCAGTTGGTGGCCGATATCCGTGACCTGCGCGCCAAGTTGGAAAGCCGCGCCAGCGAGTCTGACCCTGGCGATGCGGCACAGGACGACGGCGCCAAAGCCGCCACCAAGGGCCGCAAGAAGGCGGCCATCGCCCACGCCAGCCCTGAGCACGAACTCTTGTCGCTCAAGCAAGCCGAGTTGGCTGCGTTGCAAGGTGAAGCGCCCCTGGTGCCCATGCAGGTCGATGGCCACGTGGTCGCCGAAATTGTGGCGGCCTGGACCGGCATTCCCTTGGGCAAGATGGTCAAGGACGAGATCAAGACGGTGCGCCACTTGCACACCACTTTGCAAGAGCGCGTGATTGGCCAGGACCATGCCTTGGCCGCCATTGCCCAGCGCGTGCGCACGGCCCGAGCTGGTCTGGAAGATCCCAACAAGCCCAAGGGCGTGTTCCTGTTCGTGGGCCCCAGTGGCGTCGGCAAGACCGAAACCGCTCTGGCCTTGGCCGACATCCTGTACGGTGGAGAGCGCAACCTCGTCACCATCAACATGAGCGAATACCAGGAGGCGCACAGCGTCAGCGGCCTGAAGGGCTCGCCTCCTGGTTACGTGGGCTATGGCGAGGGCGGGGTGCTGACCGAGGCCGTTCGCCGCAAGCCTTACAGCGTGGTTTTGTTGGACGAGGTCGAGAAGGCCCACCCCGACGTGCTGGAGATGTTCTTCCAGGTGTTCGACAAGGGCCTGATGGACGACGCCGAAGGCCGCGAGATCGACTTCCGCAACACCGTCATCATCCTGACGTCCAACGTGGGCTCGCAGGGCATCATGCAAGCCTGCTTCAAGCACGACGAGGCGGCTGGCGGCACCGTGATGAAGTCGCCAGGCGAGCTGCCCGATGCCGAAGGCTTGGCCGAGACCCTGCGGCCCACCTTGTACAAAACCTTCAAGCCGGCCTTCATCGGGCGCACCAAGGTGATTCCTTATTACCCCCTGAGCGATGACGTGTTGCTCAACGTGATCCGGCTCAAGCTGGACCGCATTGCGCAGCGCGTGGCGGCCAACCACCAGGCGGTGCTGGATTACGACGAGGCCCTGATGGAGGCCGTGCTCAACCGCTGCACCGAGGTGGACACCGGCGCTAGGGCGGTGGACCACATCCTGAACGGCACCTTGCTGCCTGAGATCGCCGACAGCGTGCTGGCGCGCATGGCCGAGGGCCAGGCGATCAGCAAGATCAAGGTCAGCGCGGGCAAGGATGGCAAATTCAAGTTCAAGGTGCAGTGATGAGCAATTCAACGCATGAACAAGATGCGGCCCACATGGCCGACAAAGCGCGGGACCTGGGCGGCCACGCCCCGGGCGCCCACCACCGCTTGGTGGCCCACCGCAAGCCCGCGCCACAGGACATCGAGGCCCTGTTGATCCAGGCCGCGCAAGGCAGCGCCATCATCTCGCCCGCCCGAGATAGCGCCGCGCGCCTGTTGTCACGGTTGAGCGTGGGCCCGTGGACGATCCACGAGCGCTTGGCCAACGGCCATTTTTCGTCGGATTACCAGGTGGTTCTGGCGGCGGGTGCCTTGCGCGCCACCGTGCAGATCCGTTGTTTGCCCTGGCCTCATGTGGTTCATGTGAGGATCTGACCACGCGAGTGTGCTGTAGAGTGAGGCGCATATGCACGAGCCTCCGTCTTCACCCCTCACTTGGCGCACGCTGCTCCTGAGCACTCTGGCCTTGCTGCTCGTGATGACGGCCGTGGCCGGTTTCGGGGCCCGTTGGGCCTGGCAGAACCTGGCCGCCCATGTGGTGTTGCGCGACCAGGCGGCGAGCATCAGCATGCCGTCCGAATTGGCCGTGCGAGCGTCGGTCAGCAACAAGATCGAGGTGCGGCTTGATCAGAACCTGCGGGTGAAGGTGCCCGTTCACGAAACGCTCAGCCTCCCCATCACCGACCCCATTCCGCTCACGGTGAGCGTTGAAACTTCGGTCCCCATCAACTTTGACGTGCCCATCGAGCACACCTTGCATGTGGACCAGGTGATCGACCTGGACACCAAGGTCAAGACACGCATCCTGGGTTTTGCCGTCACCTTGCCGATCCAGGGCAAGGTGCCGCTGAAGGCCGATGTGCCCATCAGCCTGGTGATCCCTGTGCGCAAGCAGGTGCCCGTGTCTTTGAACACCCCCGCGCTGATCCGCCTGGCCGAGCCCTTGAGCGCGCGCATCGACACGGTGATGGACACGGTGGTGCCCATCCGTGAGTCGTTCAGCTTGCCCGTGACCGCGCCCGTCAACGTGACTTTGAGCTTCCCGAGCCAGACGGTGAAGGCGGGCTTGACCCACATGGACATCAAGTTACCGCTGGACGCGGTGCAGCTTGAGCGCCGGCCGGAGCGCCAGCCTTGATCACGGCGCTGCCGCCACGGCGTGGCTGGCACCGACCCGTGCGTCGTCGGGATGTGGTGCTGGTGATGGTGGGCGCCGCGCTGGCCTGGTCCGCCCTGGTCGCGGCTGCGGCTTGGCAGGTGCGCCAGCATTGGCAGTCTGTGGTGGCCCTGCGTGATCAAACCGTCACCTTGCGCCTGCCCACCGGCATGCCAGCGCGGGCCGAAGTGCACACGCCGCTGCACCTGCGGCTGGACACCCAGTCCAAGGTGGCCGTGCCCATCGACCAGCTGGTGAGCGTGCAATTGGTGAACAAGCTCAGCGCCCAGGCTGTCATCAACACCACCGTGCCGGTGGACACCAGCATCAGCTTCGACCAGGACATCCCCGTGTCGACCGAGGTGGAGATGAAGATCCCCGTGGTGTCATGGTTGCCGGCCATGAACGTCATGGTGCCGGTCACCATCAAGGTGCCCGTGCACCTCACGGTGCCGATCAAGGTGCAGTTGCCTTTGGCGCTGGATGTGAAGGTGGCCGGCCAGGTGAGCGATCCCATCAAGGTGCCGGTTCGCACCACCATGCACCTGTCGGTGCCGGTGCACGCCAAGCTGCAGGCCGATGTTTTGAACCGGGCCGATTTCAACCTGGTGGGTTTGCAAGCGCCCTTTGACTTGCGCATCGAGCGGGCCGAAGTGCGCACGCCCCTGAGCGACATCGGGTGGTGCTACAGCATCATCTGCGTGCCCAGTTCCACCACCTGGTTGGCTGGCAAACGGTAAATCGCCCTGCCTAGAGAAAGCTGCCGACATCCAGAAGCGCCAGCAGGCCCAAGACGGCGAACATCAGTGCGGCGATGCCATGCACCAGGCGCATGGACACCTTGCGGACCACGATGTCGCCCAGCAGCACGGCAGGCACGTTGGCCAGCATCATGCCGATGGTGGTGCCCATGACCACCGACATCAAATCGCTGTAGCGCGCGGCCAGCGCCACCGTGGCCACCTGGGTCTTGTCACCCATCTCGGCCAGGAAAAAGGCCAGCACCGTGGTGCCGAACACGCCAAACCGCTGCAGCGAGGTGGATTCGTCGTCGTCCAGTTTGTCGGGGATCAGCGTCCAAACGGCCATGGCCAGAAACGAGATGCCCAGCACCCACCGCAGCACGTCAGGGCCGACGTGGTCGGACACCCAGCCACCCACCAGCCCCGCCATGCCGTGGTTCAACAAGGTGGCCACGAAGATGCCCGCGATGATGGGCACAGGCCGCTTGAATTTGGCGGCCAGCAGCAATGACAGGAGTTGGGTTTTGTCGCCGATTTCGGCCAGCGCCACGACGCCAGTGGAAACGAGGAAAGCTTGCATGGGATTCTCCAGGGCCGGCGTGAATACCGATGACCACACGCAACCCCGGCCCGAGCGGAGGCGATGTGGTCAAAGGTCTTGCCAGGCGTGAAGCTGCAAGCGCCATGGCCGAAAGGCCAAGTGTGTTGACGCATGCCCCTGAGGGAAACAGGGCGGCTACTCCCCAATGACACCAACACTTTATCACGTGGCCCTGCGCATGAGGCCTTGCTGGTTGCGCCTCAGTGCAAGTGCTCCATGGCGAGGAAGTGGTACTTTTCAGCCATTGAAAAAGGTACGGTGTGCACGACTTCCATCAAGCGCTGGGTGCTGCGCTCGGAGGCGGCGTGAACCAGCAGCGCGCAGTGGCCCTGGCGTGCCAGTTGCGTGTACTGGCGCACAGTGGCCGCTTCACTGCCCACAGAGGGCATGGGCCCCGGCGCGGCTGGGGCGGTGGGGCCGACCTGGTCCAGGATGGCCTCGGGTTTCAACAACATGATGTCGTCGCTGTGGAATCCGGCCCCCTGCAAGGCGGCGCCCACTTTGTCGGCATCTTCCAGGTTGGGGAACATGGCGAACACATAGCCCGTGGGGTAGAACACACCGCCCATGGTCAGCATGCGCGGTTCAAGCATGAAGGTTTTCATGATGGGTCCTCGTTGCCAAGACACCCCTCACTTTGCGCCTGTCTGAAACCAGGGTCAAGCCGCGCTGTTTTCAGTAGATCTCGGGCACGACGATGTCGGGCGGCACGGGCTGGCGGGCATAGTCTTGATGGCGTTCTCTTGGTGGCAGCACGATGGCGGGCCGCTCGATTTCGCGGTAAGGCATCTGCTGCAGCAGGTGGTGGATGCAGTTCAGGCGGGCCTTCTTCTTGTCATCGGCCTGGACCACCCACCACGGCGCCTCGGCGATGTGAGTGCGCTCTAGCATCACCTCCTTGGCGCGGGTGTAGTCCTCCCAGCGGCGGCGCGATTCCAGGTCCATCGGGCTGAGCTTCCATTGCTTGAGCGGATCGTGGATGCGGCCCATGAAGCGCAGTTGCTGCTCTTCGTCCGAGATGGAGAACCAGTACTTGATCAGCTGGATGCCCGATCTCACCAGCATCCGCTCAAACTCAGGCGCCGAGCGGAAGAACTCTTCGTATTGGTCATCGGTGCAAAAGCCCATCACGCGTTCGACGCCGGCGCGGTTGTACCAGCTGCGGTCGAACAGCACCATCTCACCCGCGGCGGGCAGGTGCGAGGCATAGCGTTGGAAGTACCACTGCGTGCGCTCGCGGTCATTGGGGGCGGGCAGGGCCGCCACGCGGGCCACGCGCGGGTTCAAGCGTTGCGTGATGCGCTTGATCACGCCGCCCTTGCCAGCCGCATCGCGGCCTTCGAACAGGATCACCACCTTGTGGCCGGTGTTCACCACCCAGTCCTGGAGCTTGACCAGCTCGCCCTGCAAACGGAACAGCTCATTGAAATACTGCTTGCGGCTTTCCTTGTCCACGTCGTCGTGGTCGTCCAGCTCGAGTTCAAGCTCTTCGTCGTAGCTGTCTTGCAGGTCGCGGTGGATGCGTCGGATCAGGTCGTCGTCAGTGGGGCTCATGGCCCCGACGGTATCGCTGTATTGTGGCAACCCTGTGACAGACACTCATCAATCAAGGCCATGAAACCTCAAAAATCGAGCGGCGGGCTCGTTTACTCCACCGAACTGGGCCGCACCTGCCCAGAGTGCCGCCAAGCGGTGGCGCAATGCGTGTGCGGCAAGAAAGTGAACCTGCCGGCCTCTGACGGCATCGTGCGCGTATCGCGCGAAACCAAGGGGCGCAAAGGCAAGGGCGTGACCCTAGTCAAGGGCGTGCCGCTGGATGATGCGGCCCTCAATCAGTTGGGCAAGCAGCTCAAGGCCGCCTGTGGTTGCGGCGGCACCGTCAAGGAGGGCGTGGTCGAGGTGCAGGGCGACCACGTCGACACCGTCATGGCTTTCTTGCAAAAGCAAGGCTGGACCGTCAAGCGCGCCGGCGGTTGAGTACTGAAGTTGCCGGCTTTCCAGCCGATAACAAAAGGCTTTTTTCGACCATGGCCCTGACCTTTCATGCGCAACAACCAGCCCGTCACCCAGCAAGAGTTTGACTTTCCCGCCGATGCGACCTTGATGTCGACCACGGATTTGCAAAGCCACATCACGTATGCCAACGCCGCATTCGTGGCGATCAGCGGCTACAACCGCGAGGAACTGCAGGGGCACGCCCACAACCTGGTGCGCCATCCAGACATGCCCAAGGAGGCCTTTGCCGACATGTGGGCCACCCTCAAAGGGGGCCAGCCCTGGACGGGAATCGTGAAAAATCGCCGCAAAAACGGCGACCACTACTGGGTGCGCGCCAGCGCCATGCCAGTCATCCGCCAAGGTCGGACCACCGGTTACCTGTCGGTGCGCACCAAGGCTTCTCGCGAAGAAGTTGATGCAGCGCAAACTCTCTATAAAAAGTTTCAAGCAGGTGAGACAGGCGGGCGCCGTTTCCACAAAGGGCTGGTGTCGCGAACAGGGCTGATGAGTTGGGCGTCATGTCTGCAAACCATGCCAGTTCGGTGGCGCGTCCGGGCGGCTTTGCTCGCACTGCTGCCGGCCAGCGTGATGGGCGCCTGGGCGCTGGGCTTGGGTGGTGCATCGGTGGCGGCTTTCGCGGCTGTCATGGGCATGCTGTCGCTGTTGGCCGCATGGTGGCTGGAGGCCCAAGTGTCGCGGCCGGTTGAGCAGCTGTGCCAACAGGCCCTGCGGGTGGCTTCAGGTGAAACCCACGATCCAATCCACATGAACCGTGTCGACGAGGTCGGCATGACATTGCGATCGATCAGCCAACTGGGATTGATGTTCCGCTGGCTGATTGATGATGTGAGTGCGCAGGTGGTCAACGTGCAAACGGCCATCAACGAGATTGCACAAGGCAACAATGATCTGGCATCACGCACCGAGGCCGCCGCCTCCAGCGTGCAGCAAACGGCGTCAACCATGACGCAGATGACGGCCACGGTGAAGAGCAGTGCCGACACGGCGACGCAGGCCAACGAGCTGTCCGGCACGGCCAGCGATGCGGCGGGCAAGGGCGGCCAAGCGGTGTCTGAAGTGGTGCATACGATGAACGAGATCACCCACAGCTCCAGGAAGATCGCTGACATCATCGGCGTCATCGATGGCATCGCTTTTCAGACCAACATCCTGGCGCTGAATGCCGCAGTGGAAGCGGCGCGCGCCGGCGAGCAAGGGCGCGGTTTTGCCGTGGTGGCGGGCGAAGTGCGCAGCCTGGCTCAGCGCAGCGCCGAAGCCGCCAAAGAAATCAAGCACCTGATCAACGCCAGTGTCGAAAAGGTGGAGTCGGGCTCCAAGCAAGTGGACGATGCTGGCAAGACCATGGACGAGGTCGTGAATCAGGTTCAGCGCGTGTCAGACCTGATCGCCGAAATCAGTTCGGCTACACGCGAGCAGAGCAGGGGCATCACGCAGGTCGGCCAAGCGGTCAGCCACCTGGACCAGATCACGCAACAAAACGCGGCCTTGGTGGAGCAAAGCGCGGCCGCGTCTGAAGGACTGAAAGAGCAGGCCGCACGCCTGGTCGAGGCGGTGAGCGTGTTCCGGTAATGGCTCAGGCGTCGAAGTCGCTGTCGCTGCCCGGTTTGGACAGCCAAAGGGCCACCAGGCTGATGGCGGCGGCGATGGACAGGTAGTAGCCCACATAGGCCAGGCCGTAACGGGTGGCCAGTGTGGTGGCCAAGTAGGGTGCCAACGAAGCACCCAGGATGCCCGCGAAATTGAAGGTCATCGATGAGCCGGTGTAGCGCACGGCGGTGGGGAACATCTCCGACAGCAGCGTGCCCAGCGGCCCGTAAGTCATGCCCATGAGCGCCAGCCCCACGGACAGGAACAGGGTCACGCCCAAGGCATTGCCAGCGCCGAACAGCGAACTCATCGAGAAGCCAAAAACCACAATGGCGGCCGACACCCAGATCAGGGTGTCTCGGCGGCCGTGCTTGTCGGCCAGCCAGGCCGACAGCGGAATGCACAGCGCGAAGAACAGCACCGAGAACAGCTGGATTTCCAGGAAATCGCGGCGTGAATAGTGCAGCGCACTGGTGCCCCAGCTCAAGGCGAACACCGTCATCAAATAGAACAGCACGAAGGTGGCCAGCGCGGCGAGCGTGCCCAACACCAGCACCTTGGTGTGATCACGGAACACCGTCACCACGGGCACCTTGACGCGCTGGTTGTGGTTCAGCACGTTCTGGAACACGGGGGTTTCGGTGATCTTGAAGCGCACATACAAGCCCACGAACACCAGCAAGGCGCTGGCCAGGAAAGGGATGCGCCAGCCAAAGTTGAAGAACTGCTCTTCGGTCAGGACCTCGCCCAGCCACAGAAAGATGCCACCCGACATGAAGAAGCCGATGGGCGCGCCCAACTGCGGGAACATGCCGTACCAGGCGCGCTTGCCGGGTGGTGCGTTTTCGGTGGCCAACAACACGGCACCACCCCATTCCCCACCCAGCCCAAAGCCCTGGCCAAAGCGGCACACGGCCAGGAGCAAGGGCGCCCAGGTCCCGATGGTCTCGTAGGTGGGCAACAAGCCAATGGCAACGGTTGAGATGCCCATCGTCAGCAAGGCACCGACCAGGGTGGCTTTGCGCCCGATTCGGTCGCCGAAGTGGCCAAACACCGCCGAGCCCACGGGCCGGGCAAAGAAGGCCAGCGCAAAGGTGATCAGCGATTGCAAGGTGGCGGCCGTCGGGTCGGACGAGGGGAAAAACGCTTTCGGGAAGATCAACACCGCCGCCGTGGCGTAGATGTAGAAGTCAAAAAACTCGACCGTGGTGCCGATCAGGCTGGCGAACAGCACCGTGCCGGGTTTGTTGCGCTGGACCGCGCCTGGGGTGGGGTGCGTCATCTGGGTGAGTCCCTTAAAAAGTTCAGGCGGCAGTATGCCCATGTTGGGCCGAGTGTCTGAGCGTGAGCCACGTGATCACCCAGGTGATGAGCGCGCAGACCGTGATGCCCACCACCATGGTCAGGGCCGAGCCATCCATGAACAAGCCCATCAGCGCCACGACGATGGCGCCCGTCACCATCTGCAAGGTGCCCAGTAGCGCCGAGGCGGTGCCGGCGATGTCGCCATGGTTGTCCAGCGCCAGCACCGAGGTCGTCGGGATGATCAGGCCCAGAAAGCCATAGCCGATGAATAGCAAAATGGCCAGCACATCAAGGCGTTGCACGCCCATGGCGAACACCACCACCAGCGCGATCAGCGGCAGCACATAGCCGATGGCGGCCACCTTGACCACGCCTTGCAGCCCGAACCGCTTGGTGAGCCAACCGGTCAGCTGCGCTGTGCCGATAAAAGCCACGGCATTGATCGAGAAGAAGAAGCTGTAGACCGTTGGCGTGAGGCCATAGCCCTGGATCAGCACGAACGACGAGTTGGCCAGGTAGACGAAGAAGCTGGCCATGCCAAAGCCGCCAATGAAGGTCAGGCCCAGGAAGTGCCGGTCTTTCATCAAGGTGACGTAGCCTGCCCAGGCGCTGGCGAGGTTGCTGCCGATGCGGTCGGCGGGCGGCCGGGTCTCGGGCAGCATGGTGGCGGTGAGCACCAGGCCCAGCACGGCCGCCACGGTCACGGCCCAGAACACGGCGCGCCAGCTGGCCAGTTCAATGGCGATGCTGCCCGCCAGCGGCGCCAGCACGGGCGACACGCTGAACACCAGCATGAGCAATGACATCAGCCGGGCGGCATCAGCGCCGGTGTGCAGATCACGCACGATGGCCCGCGGAATGGCCATGGTGGCGCAGGCCCCGATGCCCTGGATGAAGCGCCAGAAGGTCAGGGTGTGGATGTCTTGCGCCAGGCCGCAGGCCACACTGGTCACGGCAAACAGCACCAGGCCCACGTACAGCGGTGTCTTGCGGCCCACCATGTCTGACCAAGGCCCATAGATCAGCTGGCACAAGCCCAGCGACAGGAAGAAGGCCATCAAGCTCCATTGCACCGCGCCGGTGTCCGCCTGCAGGCTTTGCCCGATGGCCGGCAGGGCTGGCAGGTACATGTCAATCGCAAAGGGGCCGATGGCGGTCAACAGGCCCAAAACCAAGGCCGTGCGCATGAAGCTGGAAGTCATTTAGAAGTGGTGAGAAGAGGCGAAAAGACGCCATCATGCCTGCCGGCTCGGCTTTTGAAGCAATGGCCGCTATGCTTGCACTGCAGCCTTGCTGATCACTTTTTTTTGAGCTCCCTGGAAAGACCCATCGCGATGGACGATCTCTATGCCGACATGTTTGAGCTGGCCCCCGTGTCGCTCTGGCTGGAGGATTACAGCGCATTGAAGGCGTTGTTCGCGCAGTGGCGCCAAGAGGGCGTGACCGACCTGCGTGCCTTTTTGCACCAACACCCGCAGCGGGTGGCCGAATGCTCGAAGTGCATCCGCATCCTGAGGGTGAACCAGCGCACCTTGTCGCTCTATGGCGCGCGCGATCTTGAAGAGTTGTCGTCCAACTTGCACCAGGTGTTTCGCGACGACATGTTCGAGCAGCACGTTGAAGAGCTGGCCCAGCTTTGGGCTGGCCGAACCCAGTTTTCCAGCCAGACGGTGAACTACACCCTGCATGGCGAGCGCCTGTCGATTTCCTTGAAAGCCAATGTCCTGCCGGGTCATGAGGACAGCTGGTCGCGCGTGCTGCTCGCGATCGAAGACACCACTGAGCGTTCGCGAACAGAGCGTGCCCTGCGCGCCAGCGAGCTGGACGCCAAAGGCTTGTTCGAGCATTCGCCGGTGTCCTTGTGGCTCGAAGACTTCACGGGCATCAAGCAGTTGATCGAGGAAGTGCGCGGCCAGAGCATTGTCGATTTCCGGGTCTTCCTGGATGTGCACCCAGAGTTCGTCACCCGCTGTTTGCAAGAGATCCGCGTGCTGGACATCAATCAGCAGACCGTGCACATGTTTCGCGCGGCCGACAAAGCCTCTTTGCTGGCCCAGACCGACAAGATCTTCCGTGACGACATGCGCCCGCATTTCGCCGAGCAGCTGGTGGACCTCTGGAGCGGCAAGCTGTTCCAGCAACGCGAGGTGGTGAACTACGCGCTGGATGGCGAGAAGGTGCACGTGTACCTGCAGTTCTCGGTATTGCCCGGGCACGAAGAGCGTTGGGACAAGGTGCTGGTGTCCCTGACCGACATCAGTGCCCGCAAGAAAGCAGAGGCTTACCTGGAATACCTGGGCATGCACGACGCCTTGACCGGCCTGCGCAACCGCTCCTTCTTCACCGACGAGATCAACCGGCTGGAACGCCACGGCCCATGGCCCATCAGCGTGGTGGTGGTGGACCTGAACAACCTCAAGGGCGTCAACGACGAACTGGGCCATGCCGGCGGCGATGCCATGTTGCGCCGCGTGGGTGAGGTCTTGCGCAAGGCGGTGGATCGGCCCTGCACGGCTTCGCGCATTGGTGGCGACGAATTTGCCTTGTTGCTGCCCAACACCGATGCCCGCGCTTGTGAGCACCGGGTGGAGCAGTTGCATGAATTGCTGGCGTTGAACAACCAGTTCAACGCGGGCAGCTCGCAGATCAGTTTGGCCATTGGCTCAGCGACCAGCGTGGGCGGCGAACGCATGGAAGCCCTGGTCCACCGGGCCGACCAACAGATGTACGAGGCCAAGCGGCGCTACTACGTCAAACAGGGTTTCGACCGGCGCAGCCACTGAACCTGGTGCCCGATGGCAAGAGTCGCGCTTGATGGCTCTTGACACCATATATATTGTATGGCTCAATAAACCATAATGAAGGCTGAAAAGGTTTTCTCTGACAAGACCGTGCTGCCCGATGGCGGCATTGTCGAAATGGTCATCTGGCGTGTGCCGGAACCTGTGCCGCCGACCACTCATGGGCTGAAATACCGCCTGTTCTATGGTCGGGATGGTGAGCGGATCGTGGGGTATGACAACGAGCGTGGAAAAGGTGACCACAAGCACGTGAACGGACGCGAGACCCGCTACCGCTTCGTCAGTGTCGAAAAGCTGGTGGCCGACTTTCTGGCCGATGTGGACAAAGTAAGAGGTGAATCATGAACAAGACACAGACTCCCGCTCAGAAAACAGCACAAGTGCATGTGGGCAGCCTCAAAGACATGGGCAAGCGGTTCACCGAAGCTTGGCACCGCGCCGAGCGTTGTGAGCCCGTCAATGAAACCCATGTGACCTTCCTCGACCTGGAGGCCATGCTCGCCACTCTTTCACCTCGTCGGCTAGAGTTGCTTCGCCATGTGCGCCAGCATGGCGCTGTGAACACGCGCGAGTTGGCCGCCACCATTGGCCGTGATTACAAGAACGTGCACCAGGACGTGGCCGCCCTTGAATCGGTAGGACTGCTGGTGCGTGAGGGGCGAAAGCTTGCCGCTCCATGGGATGAAGTGCAGGCCAGCGTGAATCTCATACCCGCCGCCTGAGGCCAAGGCCTGGCGCCTGGGCAGTTTCGAGGCAATGGCGACCAAGGCGAAAGGTAATAGCTTTGCCTGGGTCTGACCATTAACCGATCACATGGAGGTCGATATGAATGACTACCAAGTCGGGCAGCGTGACACCTGATAACCAAGCCGGCGGCGGCTATACCCCAACGATCATTATTCAGAACATGGGGACGCCACAGACGGTGCAGTCCCACTCCGACTACCAGCACAGCGATACGCTGCGCATTCGCGAATGCCTTATGGCCTTGGGTAGATGCGCTCAATAAGAATTTCTTTGGCCACTAAGGTTAACTCGCCAAAGACAAGCGTTTTTCCATTGGTGGGTTTGATGGCGGGTTTTTGCTTCAACTGCCTGCAAACCCGCATGAATCCTAGCGATCTGGTGGACCGAATCAGGATCGAACTGACGACCTCTGCATTGCGAACGCAGCGCTCTCCCAACTGAGCTACCGGCCCTTCAAAATCAGTGTAGGGGGCTTTTGCCGGCGCTGCAACTCGCAGAACACACCGGATTGGTCCAGCTGATCGAAGCCATGGCTGGCGGCGTCGGCATACAGCGCGGCCAGCCTTTGCGTGATGGGCGCATCGAACGCCATCCCGGCGGCGGTGTGGAGCGCGTTGTTCAAATCCTTGAGCTGGATGGCCAGTGAGCCGCGTTTGGCGAAATCACCATCCACCATGCGCTGGCCGTGCACTTCCAGGATCCGGCTTTCGGCAAAGCCACCACGCAGGGCTTCGCGCACGCGGGCCGGGTCAGCCCCGCCACGCTCGGCCAGCAAAAGGGCTTCGGCCACCGCGCCCAGGGTGATGCCCACGATCATCTGGTTGGCCAATTTAGCCAGTTGCCCACTGCCGATGGGGCCCACGTGCACCGGGCGGCCCAACGCGGCCAACACCGGCCGGGCGCGCTCGAAGTCTTCAGCCAAGCCGCCCGCCATGATGGCCAGGGTGCCCGCCTCGGCGCCCACCGTGCCACCCGACACGGGTGCATCCAGGCTGGTGGCCCCGCCCAAGGCCAGACGTTGGGCATGGTCGCGGGCCTGCTCGGGCAGGATCGAGCTCATGTCGATCAGCAAGGCACCTGGGCGAAGCGCCGCGCCTGCGCTGTCAGGGCCCAGGCCAAACAAGACCTCTTCCACCACCTTGCCATGTTCCAGCATGGTGATGACGATGTCAGCCTGCGCCACGGCCAAGGCGGGCGAATCGGCCACCAGTGCCCCTGCCGATTGAAGGGATTCGGCCTTGGCCCGCGTGCGATTCCAAACGGTGACCGAAAATCCTGCGGCGATGAGGCGGCGCGCCATTGGCGCCCCCATCAGGCCGCAGCCTAAAACAGCGAGCTTGGTCATGACTGATAGCGGGTTGAGGGTAATGGAGCTCAATGCAGCGTGGTAAAGCGCACACAAGTACTGTAAAGGTGCCTCACATCCCATGTTTGAAGGGCAGCCAGCCGCGTTAATTTAAGCCAAGATTTGCCCTGAAGGCCTTTGGCCTGCCGCGTGACTGTATGCGCCGGGTTGTTCCAAGAACTCATGACCACACCAATCAACGTTATGGCCGATTCAAACGCTGTGGAGACCTTGTCCGGAGGCGTGTTGTCGGACGCCCTGGTGCACGCCCTTGACCAATTGGGGGTGGCCTTGCTGATCAAGGACGTGGCCAGCGGGCGTTACGAATGGGCCAATGAGGCCGCCGCCAGTTTGCTGGCTGGCCCGCGAACCACAGTGGTGGGCGCCCAGGATGCCGATCTGTTCGATGCCGTGCAGGCCGTGGCCTTGCGCGCGGCCGACCAGCAGGCGCTGTCCCTGACGCAGGGCTTCATGACCGAGCACCGCCTGGAGCGGTCTGGCGAGCGCCGAGACTTCACCGTATGGCGGCAAGCGCCCGCCCAAGAGGGCCAGGCTGGCCCGGCGAACAAGCTGCTGTCTGTCTGGAAAGACGTGACCGAACAGCGCAAACGCGACACCCAGCTGCACTCCGCGTTGGAGCAGTTGGAAGCCCAGCAAAAAGCCAACGATGCCTTGCGCCGCGACATGCAGGACAACCAGGTGCGCGACAGCGCCTCGGGCCTGTACCACCGCGCCCACTTTGAAGAACAACTGCGCCGTGAGGCCGACCTGTCAAGCCGCGAGCAACGCGAGTTCGCGCTGGTCTCGGTGTCGATCGATGGGCTCGACGAAATCCTGCGTTTGCACGGCCCTGAGGGCGGCGAGCGCGTGGTCGAAGCCCTGGGCCGCTTGCTGCGGGCCAACACCCGTGCCATGGACTCTCCATGCCGCCTGGGCGGTGATCGATTCGTGGTGCTGTTGTCGGGCGTTGGCCTGGCCACGGCCCACTCCAGGATGGAACAATTGCGCCGCCAATGCGCGGGGCACATCGTGCCTCACAACGGCCAGCAGATTCCGTTTTCGGTGAGCATGGGGGTGGCGAGCTTTCCGCACACCGCGGGCTCGGTCGAAGAGATGATGCGCAGCGCGGATCGCGCCATGGCCAGTGCCCGTGACACCGGTGGGAACCGTGTGGCCTTGGCCAGCATTCAGTTCGTGCACACATAAGGTGTTCGCCGCGCACTGGTTGCCGCGTTCCTGAACCCAGGGGATTCAGGTGGGCGAGGTCAGCACAGCTTCGGGTTCATCTGACGCGAGACGATCACACCCGCTGGGCAATGTTCCAAGCCCTGGCTCTAAGAGCATCGGTTCAAGGAATTAAAAGCTTCCACGAACGCGACGAACGAATTCATTCTACTTGCGCCGTGCTGTGCCGGGTGTGGAAATACCCCGTTGCGAAGGGGTTTAAATCAAGTGACCATCTTGGCCCAGCACCTGGTCGATGCGGGCAATGAGTCGGTCCACGTGTTCAGGCGATGGCACGTCGGCGGCATCAGCCACGGGGGCAATCGGTGCGTCAGCCGCTGAGGGCCGCTCCGTCAGCTCATATGCGAGGTTCAGCGCAGACAACACGGCAATGCGCTCGCGGGCCTTGAGCTTGCCGCTATCACGGATGGCGCACATTTCGCGGTCGACATGTGAGACGGCTTCTTTCAGGCGCGCTTCACCGCCTTCGGGGCAGCCCAGCAAGTAGCTCTGGCCCATGATCGAGACTTCGATTTGTTTCATGCGTCGGGCGTGTGGCTTGAGGTGGTGTCGGTCGAGGATGACAGCGGCAGCTTGTCAATCAGGGCATCGATGCGGGCGCGAGCGGCCGCCAGGCGGGCCTTCAACGAATCGCGCTCGTGCGTGGTCACGTCCAGTTGCTGCTGCAACAGTTCGTGGGTGCGCTGAAGCTCTTCGTGACGCAGCAGCAACCGCTCAACGCGCTCGGTGAGATCATCGATTCTGGACATGGCGGCCATTGTAGGCCGGCTTCCCGGCTCCCTTACAATCGCCCTGTTGGTGCTCGTGCCAGGGTTCTCCCTGGTGCAGTTAAACGGGAAGCAGGACGGTTCAGGCATTCACACATGCCACGCCCCACCTGCGCTGCCCCCGCAACGGTCAGCGGTCGAAGTGTTGAGGATCATGCCTCTGACGCTTCCACCCGTGCTCTCTTGCCACTGGATGCTCACGCGTCTGGGAAGGCTGCATGGGTTGTACCGCCTAGCCCGGATACCGGCCAACAGGGGGTCGCGCTGGTCTTTTTGACCAAGCGAGGCTCATTTCGCAGGACCTTGCGGGGACGCAGGGGCCTGGGCTCATTGCTTGTATCTCATCATGACTATTTTTCTTGGACGCGCCGCTGGCGTTCGCTTGTCCCTGAGCGCGAGCGCTGCGTTGCTGTGCTCCTCTGGTGCTGTTTGGGCACAGTCCCTCCAGGCGGGATTGGACACTTTGGTCGTCACGGCGACGCGCACGCCGGTGCCGCTGTCGCAGGTCTTGGCCGATGTCACTGTGATCTCAAGAGAAGAGATCGAGCGCCAGGCCTCTGGCACCGTGGTGGACTTGCTGAGCCATGTGGCGGGATTCCAGGTGTCGCGCAATGGGGGGCCAGGCGCAGATGCCAATGTTTTCTTGCGCGGTGGTGAAACCCGGTACATCGCCGTGCTGATCGATGGTGTTCGAGTTGACACGCAAAACGGAAGCGGCGGCGCGTCTTGGCAGATGCTTAACCTGTCACAGATCGACCGCATCGAGGTCGTGCGAGGCCCGGTCAGTGCGTTGTATGGCTCGGATGCCATGTCCGGCGTACTCCAGATCTTCACCAAAAAAGGCAAGGGGCCGGTGCGGCTGGACCTGGGGCTGTCGGCTGGGGAGTTTGGCTTTCTAAAAGCCGACGCTGGTTTGAGCGGTGCGGCGGGCATGTTTGACTATTCGGTCTCGGCGTCCAGAGAACGGAGTGATGGATTCAGTGCGCGGACCAATGCCAGGCCAGGCACACGGGCAACTGACCGCGACGGGTACACCACCGAAGGTGCGAGTGCACGACTGGGCTTCACGCCAGTCAAAGCGCATCGTATTGAGGCCACGGCAACGCAGCAGCACCTCACCAGTCGGTACGACGCATCCATCAGTTCCACGAAAGATGATTACGGCGTTCGTGATCTACAAGACCTTAAGTTGCAATGGAACGCGCAATGGCTGGACAACTGGTCGAGTCAAGTGGTGGCAGGGCAGTCCGTTGATCGGTATGGGACGCCATTGACGGGGTACCTTACCCAGACCAGTGTAGAGACGGCATCTTGGATCAACGAAGCCAAATGGGGCGCGCATTCGGTGAGCACGGTGCTGGAACGCCGTGAAGACACTTTAAAAAATACGGAGGTGCGTGGCTCCTCACCGCAACATCGCAGTGACGACGGCCTTGGTCTGGGCTACGCCTGGCGTGCTCACGGTAGCGCCGTTCAACTGAATGCCCGCAACGACTGGGATAGCGAATTTGGCGATCACACCACGGGCGCAGTGGCGGTGGGGCAGGAATTCGCGCAGCATTGGAATATCCATGCGTCGTGGGGAACTGGCTACCGGGCACCGACGCTCTTCCAGCGTTTCGGCCGTAATGGCAACCCAGCGTTGAAGCCTGAGTCATCCCGCAATGCCGAAATTGGTGTGCGCTATCTGAACGCAGGCAGTGAGTGGGGCATGACGGTTTACCGCAATCAGATCACCAACTTGATCTCCCCGCCGACAGACTCCAATACCACGACCAGTTGCGGCCCCCTGGCACCAACGTACTGCTACACCAGCACGGCTCAGGCGCAGTTGAACGGCGTGAGCTTGCAAGGACGAACGGTCCTTGGGCCAGTGCGGGTTTCTGGCTCTGTGGATTTTGAATCCTCCAAGGATGCCTTGACGGACCTGCGGCTCAGGCGCCGCGCGCGTCAACATGCTTCCTTGCGAGCGGACACGGACCTGGCGAAGTGGACCCTGGGTGCGCAGTGGCTGGCAATGGGGAAGCGCTTCAATGATGACAAGAATGTCGTGCCGCTGGGTGGCTATACGGTGGTGAATCTGGATGCGGTGTTCCGCATCAACGCTCAGTGGCGATTCCTGGCGCGCATCGACAACGTCGGTGACAAGCGATATGAAACAGTCCAAACCTATGGAACCACACCTCGCACCGCCATCATTGGCCTGCGCTGGACACCGGAGTTGTGATGTCGGAACACCATTTGATCGTTGGCGGCCAACGCAGCGGCAAGTCGCGCCAGGCTGAGCGGCTGGCGCAAGCCTGGTTGCGCCAATCAGGGGCGCACAGCGTGACGGTAGTGGCCACAGCGCTGGCCTTTGACGATGAAATGCGTGACCGCATCCAGCGCCATCAGCAAGAGCGGCCCGTGGGCATGGCCACGATCGAAGCGCCTTTGCACCTGGCCGAGGCCTTGCGTGCACAAGCGTCGCCAGGGCGCCTTTTGCTGGTGGATTGCATGACCTTGTGGCTCACCAACTGGCTGATGCCCGCCGAAGGCCAGGCCGATCTGGCCGCATGGCGTGCCGAGCGCGAGGCCATGCTGGCGGCCCTGCCGCACCTGCCATCGCCCGTGGTGTTCGTGTCCAACGAGGTGGGTTGGGGCATCGTGCCCATGTCGCGCGAGGTGCGCGCTTTTGTCGATGAGCTGGGCTGGCTCAACCAGGCGGTGGCGCAACGGTGCGGGCTGTTGACCTTGATGGTGGCGGGCCAGGCCTGGACGCGGCCCGTGACGCCGCACGAGAAATGACATGATCATGAAGAACCTGTGGTGTTGGATGCTGCTGACCTTGATGGCGGCTGCGCCGGTGAGCCATGCGGCAGCTGGCGTGACATTGGTCGATGACCGCGGCGTGACTGTTCGCCTGGAAGCGCCGCCTGCCCGCATCGTGACCTTGCTGCCATCGCTGACCGAGACGGTGTGTGAGCTGGGCGGTTGCGCGCGTTTGGTTGGCACCGATCGGTATTCCAACCACCCGGCCACCGTGCGCAGCCTGCCCAAGACAGGCGGCCTGGACGACGCGAACATCGAGCTGATCGCCTCCCTCAAGCCCGATGTGGTGCTGTTGGCATTGTCGTCACGCGTGACGGATCGGCTGGAATCCCTGGGCATCAAAGTGGTGGCGCTGGAGCCCCGCACCTACAAGGATGTGCAGCGCGTGGCCGGCAAGGTGGCCCAGATCCTGGGCAGCGCCGACGGCGGCTCGCGTTTGTGGCAGCGGCTGGAGGCGCAGGTGGATGCCGCGGCCAAGACGGTGCCCGCCAGTGCGCGTGGGCTGAGCGTTTACTACGAGGTGGACAGCGCACCCTATGCCGCTGGTGAATCCTCGTTCATCGGCGAAACCCTGGCCCGATTGGGTGCCAAGAACATTGTGCCCACCAGCCTGGGCCCATTCCCCAAACTGAACCCCGAATACGTGGTGCGGGCCGACCCGCAGGTCATCATGATTTCGCAGCGGCATTCGGCGGGTGTGGGCTCGCGGCCCGGCTGGGACCGCATCCGCGCGGTGCGTGACAAGCATGTGTGCGCATTCACCTCCGAGCAGGGCGATGTCTTGTCACGCCCTGGCCCGCGCATGGGCGAGGCGGCGCAGATCATGGCGCGTTGCCTGCGGGAATCGGCCCCCACGGCCGGTGCTGGGGCCGCGCGATGAAGCCAATCACCTTGCTTGTCGTGCTGATCGTGGTGACCTTGGGTTTGCAGGCCTTGGGCTTGGCCGTGGGCAGCACGGGCTGGTCGCCACCGTGGGGTGATCCCACCGCGATGCAGATCGTGTGGGACATCCGCGCACCACGCTGTGTGGGCGCCTGGTTGGCCGGTGCCTTGTTGGGCTTGGGCGGCGCCATTGCGCAGGGCCTGTTTCGCAACCCCTTGGCCGATCCTTACCTGCTGGGCAGTTCATCCGGCGCTGCTTTGGGCGTGGCGGTCTTGCTGGCTTTGCTGGGTGTGTCGCCCGTGGCTTCGGCGTGGAGTTTGCGCCTGGGCCTGACGGGCGCGGCGTTTGTGGGGGCGGTGGGCGCCGTGTCCCTGACCTTGATCCTGGCGCGAGGCGTACAGCACACCTTGCGCCTTTTGCTGGCTGGGGTGGTGGTGGGGGTCGTGCTGGGCGCCCTGAGCGCGCTGACCATGCTGATGGTGCCCGACATCATGCGGGCCATGCAGGCTTTCATGATGGGCACGACCGGCTTCCTGGGTTGGAACAGCGTGACGATCCTGGCCAGCACCTTGCTGGTGAGCGTGCTGGTGGCCTATGGCTGCAGCCGCGCGCTGGACGCCTTGACCTTGGGCGATTCAGCCGCCATCAGCCTGGGCGTGCGCCTGGCGGGTGTGCGCATGCTGCTGATCGCGGCCATGGCACTGGCCACGGGTGCGGCCGTGGCACAGGCCGGCTTGATCTCTTTTGTGGGCCTGGTGGCGCCGCACCTGGTGCGCAGCCGGGTCAACGCCACCAATGGCCCGGTGCTGTTGCTGTCGGCCTTGTTTGGCGGGGTGTTGCTGTTGGGCGCGGACATCATCGCCCGTTGGGTGTGGGCGCCGCAAGAGCTGCCCGTCGGCGTGCTGACCGCGGTGCTGGGTGGTGGCTACCTGCTGTGGCGCATGAACCGGGGTGGATGACATGACGATGCCTCACACCGCCATCGCCTTGAGCGCTGACATCCAGTCTGTGCGCTTGTCTCAACAAGTCGTGCTGCACCCACTGGCCTTGACTTTGCCGGCCGGCCGCTGGACGGCCATCGTCGGCCCCAACGGCGCGGGCAAATCCACCTTGTTGCGCACCCTGGCCGGCTTGCAACCCTGCGATGGGCAGATCGACTTGCAAGGCCGGCCACTGAATCGGTGGCCCGCCAAGGAGCGCGCTCGCGCATTGGCGTGGTTGGGCCAGAGCGAAGCCGGTGCTGATGACCTGAGCGCGCTCGACGTCGTGATGCTGGGCCGCTTGCCGCACCAAGCCTGGCTGGCGCCTGCCAACCCGGCCGACCACGCAGCCGTGCAGCAGGCCATGACGCAAACCCATTGCTGGGCCTGGAAGGACCGCACCCTGGCCCACCTGTCGGGTGGTGAGCGCCAGCGCGTGTTGCTGGCGCGGGCCCTGGCGGTGCAGGCGCCCATCGTCTTGATGGACGAACCTCTGGCCCACCTGGATCCCCCTCACCAGGCCGACTGGCTGTGCATTGTGCGTGGGCTGGTGAAGCAAGGCGTGACGGTGGTCAGCGTGCTGCACGAGTTGAACATGGCCTTGCAAGCCGACGACCTGGTGGTGATGGCCAAGGGCCTGGTGCGCCACCATGGCCCCGTCGATTCGGCCTCGTCCCACGCCGCGCTGCAGGAGGTGTTTGACCACCGGCTCAAGTTGTTCAACGTGGAGGGGCAATGGTTGGCCATGCCTTACACCCCATGAGGCCATCCGCTGTGCAATGTCCTGCCGTGCTGATCAGCGCCCCGGCATCGGGCCAGGGCAAGACCACGGCCACGGCGGCCTTGGCGCGTTGGCACCGCCAGCAAGGCCTGCGTGTGCGCGTGTTCAAGACGGGGCCTGACTTTCTTGACCCGATGATCCTGGAGCGTGCCAGTGGCCAGCCGGTGTATCAATTGGACCTGTGGATGGGCGGTGAGGCGCATTGCCGCGAGATGCTCTACCGGGCCGCTTGCGAGTCAGACCTGATCCTCGTGGAGGGCGTGATGGGCCTGCACGATGGCGAAGCCTCCAGCGCGCAGCTGGCCATGCGTTTTGGTCTGCCGGTGCTGGTCGTCATTGATGGCTCGGCCATGGCGCAGACCTTTGGCGCGATTGCCTTGGGCCTGGCCACTTACCGCCCCGGCCTGACCATGGCTGGGGTGCTGGCCAACCGCGTGGGCAGTGAGTCGCACGCGCAAATGCTGCGTGAAAGCCTGCCCGAAGGCATGGCCTGGTTTGGCGCGCTGCCGCGCAACGATGCCCATGGCATGCCCTCTAGGCACCTGGGGCTGGTGCAGGCGCAAGAGATCGCTGACTTGGAGCAGCGCATTGACCAGGCAGCACAAGCCTTGGGCCGCCTGGCGCCCGATATGCCCTTGCCGGTGAGCTTTGAGCCTGGTGCTGATCAACAGCATGGGCAAGCCGCCCCTGAGCGCAGCCTTCAAGGCGTGCGCATCGCCGTGGCCCGCGATGCGGCGTTCTCATTCCTGTACCCGGCCAACCTGGACACCTTGCGTGAACTGGGCGCTGAATTGCAGTTCTTCTCGCCCTTGAGTGACGCCGCCTTGCCTGAGGCTGACAGCCTCTACCTGCCTGGCGGCTACCCCGAGTTGCACCTGGATCAACTGGCGCACAACCGTGCCATGAGGGCGGCGATCCACGCGCACCATGAACAGGGCAAACCGTTGGTGGCCGAATGCGGCGGCATGCTTTACCTGCTGGATTCGCTCAGCGATGTGCAAGGCCACACGGCACCCATGCTGGGGCTGATGCCGGGCAAGGCGGTGCTGCAAAAGCGCTTCGTCAACCTGGGCATGCATGGCGTGAGCTTGCCCGAGGGGGCGGTGCGCGGCCACACCTTCCACCACGCCAGCATGGACAGCCCCATGACCCCGCTGGCCTCAACGCAGCCGCAGCGCCAGTCGGGCAAGGCCGAAGGCGTCTACCGTGCTGGTCGCCTGCACGCCTCGTTCCTGCACATGTATTTCCCTTCCAATCCGGCGGCCGTTGCCGCCTTGTTCGCTCCTGGAGTTCCGACATGATGGTTGAAACTGGTTTTTCTCAGGTCGCGCAATCGCTGCTGTGGCCTGTGCTCACCCTGGTGGCCCTGGGCTTCGTGTACGCCTTGTGGACGGGGGGCATGACCATGATGGAAGCCGTGCAGCGCTGGCGCAACCCGCGCTACAAGGCTTTGCGCGTCACCCCCGATTTGTCGATGGAAGAGTTGGAGCTGTCGGTCATCCGCCAGATCGAGCCGGTGCGCCTGCTCAGCCGCCTGAGCCCCATGCTCGGACTCATCGCCACGATGATCCCGTTGGGCCCAGCCCTTCAAAGCGTGGCCGCCGGCGAGGGGCAGCAGGCCTTGTCGGTGTTCAGTGGCGCTTTCGCAGGCGTGGTGCTGGCCTTGGCGGCCGCGTCCATCGGCCTGACCGTGTACTCGGTGCGCCGCCGCTGGTTGCTGGCCGAGCTGCTGGACGTGCGCAAGGCGCGTGAGGTGGCTCCATGAGTTTCAAGCACATCCACATGATGGCCGAGGATGACGACGACCCGATGCTGTCGGCCGTCAACCTGGTCGATGTGTTCCTGGTGCTGGTGGTGGCCTTGCTGACCGCGGTGGCCGCGCAAAGCCAGAGCAACGCGCAGGACAACGTGACCATCATCCGCAACCCGGGCCAGCCCAACATGGAAGTGGTGGTGCGCGAGAACGGCAAGGAGATCAAGTTCAAGGGCGCAGGCAGTGCCGGTGCGGGCGAGGGCCAGCGCGCGGGGGTGGCCTACAAGCTCAAGGATGGCAACATCGTCTACGTGCCAGAGTCCGGGGCCTCAGCGCCGCCAGCCGCCGCCACGGGGCAGGGGGCTCGGTGAGCATGTTGTTGCATGGCGCGCGGTGGCTGATGGCCTGGCTGATGCTGGGCCTGTGCCTGGGCGCCCAGGCGGCATCGCCCGTGGTGCTGTGGTTGACCACGGATGTCACGCCCGCCCCGCGCACCGCCATGATCGAACGGCTGGCCCGCGCGCAGGGCCTGAGCTTGCAACACATCGAGTACCCCTTGCGGGGCAGCAGCACGCTCACCGCGGCTGAAGCCACCCTGCTTGACACCGCGGTGACGGGCGCCGCCATGGTGTGGGTTGATGCGCCCCACGTTACCGCCCAGACCCGCCTTGAGCGCTTGCTGAACCAGTCCTTGTCCAAAGCCAGGAACGTGGTCTGGGTGACGCCCGAGGCCAATGCTATTACCAACCGCGTCGCGGCTTACCTGCAAGCCGGTGGCGAGCGCAACACCGAGCATGCGCTGACCTTGTCCAAGGCCTTGATCACGGGCTTGCCAGCGCCTGAACTGCCCGCGCCGCAAGCCTGGCCCAGCCGTGGCCTGTACCACCCCGATGCGCCTGGCTTGTTCACCGACGCCCAGGCTTTGTCGCAATGGCAGCTGTCGCAAGGCGCCTTGCGTGGCCGGCCAGCGGTGGTATTGCTGGTCCACCGCTATCACTTCGTGAATGGCGCCACGCAGTGGATCGACGCCTGGCTGCGACTGTTCGCCAAGCAAGGCCTCTTTGCTTACGCGGCGTTTGGCCAGCAGGTGGACGCGGCAGGTCTGTCGGGCCTGTTGGAAGTGCCCGGGCCTGGCGGCTCTGGCCGCCATCTGCACGCACAGGTGGTGGTCATTCACCAGTTGTTGCCGCAAGGTGCCGCCTTGCAGCCGCTGTTCGCCCGCTGGGGCGCGCCGGTGTTGTTGACGCAACCGCACCGGTCGGCCGACACGGCCAGTTGGGAGCAGGACGAAGGCGGCTTGTCGCAAAGCGATGTGCCTTTCTACCTGGCACAGCCGGAGGGTGCCGGCGCCATCGATCCGATCCTGGTGGTGGCGCATGCCGACCAAGGCCGCCGACCCGAATTGATCGAACGCCAAGCACAGGCCGTGGTGGCCAAGGCGCGCCGCCTGATCACGCTGCAGACCAAGCCAGCGGCCGACAAGCGCCTGGTGGCCATGGTCTACAACTACCCGCCGGGCGGCAGCAATTTCGGGGCGTCGTTCCTGAATGTGCCGCGCAGCCTGGAGCAGGTCTCGGGCAACCTGGCCCAGGCGGGCTACACCACGCAGGCGGTGCCTGAGTCGCAGTGGGTCGATGGCCTCAAACCGATGCTGGCTGCTTACTATCCTGGCGCTGATCTGCAGGCCTTGTTGGCCAGCAACCAGGCGGCCGCCTTGCCTTTGAAAGACTACGAGGCCTGGTGGGCGACCTTGCCCGCGAAGGTGCGTCAGCGCATCGAAGCACAGTGGGGCACGCCGGCCAGCAGCCGCTATGTGGTCTCTTACCAAGGCCAGCGTGTGTTCGTGATCCCGCGCCTGCAGGTGGGACATTTGTCGGTGCTGCCCCAACCGCCGCGCGAGGAAACCTTGCACCTGGGCCAGAACCCATTCATGCACCGCAGCAAGACACCCCTATCCCACCACTACCTGGCTGTTTACCTGTGGGCACGGCAAGCCGATGCCTTGATCCACTTCGGCACCCATGGCACGCAGGAGTGGGCCCCCGGCAAGGCGCGCAGCCTCGACGTCTGGGACGACGCCCTGCTGCCGCTGGGCGATGTGCCCGTTGTGTACCCTTACATCGTCGACAACCTGGGTGAGGCTTTGACGGCCAAGCGGCGCGGGCGCGCGGTGCTGGTCAGCCACAAGACGCCCGTGTTCTCGCCAGCGGGATTCGAGGCCAAGATGGCCCACATGCACGAGGTAATGCACGAGTGGGAGACCGTGGATGCCGGGCCGACCAAGCAGGCCCTGGAGCGGCAACTGGTCGGCAATTTTGTTGAACACCAGTTGCACCGGGACCTGGGCTGGACGGCCGAGCGCATCGCGGCGGATTTCTCCGGTTTTCTGGAGTTGCTGCACCCTTACCTGGACACGCTGGCGCAAAGCTCGCAGCCCAAAGGCCTGGCTGTGTTCGGCCGCGTGCCCGAAGCCGCGCAGCGCCATCAGACCATCTTGCAGGCCTTGCGCAAGCCCTTGATCGAGGCCTTGGGTGAGGACATCGACGAAGCCTTCCTGATCGACCACCACGCGGTGGCCACGGCGCGGCCTTCGCGTTGGTTGGACGTGGCCTTGCTGGACGCGCAAAAGGCCAGCACATTGGACTTGCGGCCTGCACTGCCTGATGGCCCGGTGCCCAACCGCGCGGCGCGCAGGCCGATTGATTCGGCCGCGCTGTTCAAACTGGCCGAGCGGGCGCAGGCGCTGGAAGCCCTGCTGTCCACCGAAGGCGAAATGCCGGGCCTGCTCACGGCCTTGTCTGGGCATTTCATCACCGCGGCTTATGGCGGCGATCCCATCCGCAACCCCGACAGCCTGCCCACCGGCCGCAACCTGACCGGCCTGGACCCCAGCCGCTTGCCCACCCGGCAAGCCTACGAGGTGGCCAAGGGCTTGTTCAACGACTGGCTCAAGACCTGGAGGGCGGAGCACGGCGGCCAGGTGCCCACGCGCATGGCCTTGTCCTTGTGGGCCGGCGAGACTTTGCGGCACCAGGGCATCATGGAAGCGCAGGCGCTGGTGGCCTTGGGCGTTGAGCCGGTGTGGGATGAATCCGGTCGGCCGACCGGTGTGCGGGTCATCCCGGTGTCCACCTTGCAGCGCCCACGTGTCGATGTGCTGCTCAGCATCACGGGCTCGTACCGCGACCAGTTCCCCGCTTTGATGGCCCTGGTGGACCAGGCGGTGGCGGCGGCTTCAGCGGCCGAGCCTGTCAATGCTGTGTCCAGCAACACGGCCGTGGTCGCCGCAGAGTTGGTCAAGGAAGGCGTGTCGCGCGCGCAGGCACAAGTGCTGGCCCGCGCTCGCGTGTTTGGCAATGTGGGCGGTGATTACGGCACCGGCTTGTCAGAGGCTGTGCAGTCGGAAGGTGTTCAGCGCGATGACAGCCGCCTGGGTGACATGTTCTTGCAGCGCATGAGCCAGCCTTATGTGGATGGCCAGGCCTTGGAGGGCTTGCCCAAAGGTGTGGCCGCCAAGGCCTTGGGCTCGCACCTGCGGCACACGCAGGCGGCGGTGCTGTCGCGCACCTCGCACTTGTATGCCATGGTCACGTCCGACGATCCCTTCCAGTACCTGGGTGGTTTGGCGGCGGCGGCGCGCAGTGCGGGCAAGACCGAGGCGCTGGGTTTGTACGTGAACCAGCTGCAGGATGCGAGTGAAGTCCACACGCAATCGGCCGCCACCAGCATCGCGCTGGAGATGCAGTCGCGCTATTTGCACCCTGGTTGGTTGCAAGCCCAGAAGGCCGAGGGCTATTCAGGCACCTTGCAAGTGCTCAAGGCTTTGCAGTTCGCCTGGGGTTGGCAAGTCACCGCACCCGACACCGTGCGCCCTGACCACTGGCAGAACTTCTATGAAGTGCTGGTGCAGGACAAGCACAAGCTGGGTTTGCCGCAGTGGCTGCGCACGCACCCCCAGGCCTACGCCCAATCGCTGGAACGCCTGGTGCAGGCCCAGCGCATGGGCTATTGGCAACCTGATGCCGCCACGCAGCAACAAGTGGCCCAGCTGTACAAGGACCTGACCCGCGAGGCGCCCTTGCCGGGTGAAATGGGCGCTGTCCGGCATTGGGTGGCTCAGCAGTTGAACGAGCCCACGCCGCCAGAAGTGCCCCAAGCTGCGCGCCCACCCAGCCCAACGCCCACGCCTGTTCAAAAGCCGGAGCCCAAACCCGTGGAACCTGCGCCCAGCCTTCAGGGCCTGCTGCTGCAGCGGCAGCCTGACAATGCCAAGCCTGCGCTGGATGTGGGCACTGAACTGTCGCGTGCCCTGGCCGCTGTGTTGATGACTTTGTTGGTGGCCGGTGGCGCCTCGTGGCAAGCGCTGCGCCGGCCTCTGGCCGCTGCCTGAATTGATCCTTGCATCCAAGATTGGAGAAACCTCATGGAAATCGAATCCCCCCCCGTTGACCGCCAAGTTGAAAAGCCCGATGGCGAGCGCCGTGGCCTGCTGCTGGTGAACACCGGCGATGGCAAAGGCAAAAGCACCTCGGCCTTTGGCCTGGCACTGCGCGCCCATGGCCGCGGCAAGGCCGTCAAGATCTACCAGTTCATGAAAGTGCCCAGCGCCCGGTTCGGCGAGCACCGCGTGTTCGAGCAATTGGGCGTGCCGATTGAAGGCCTGGGTGATGGCTTCAGCTGGAAGAGCCGCGATCTGGAGCACTCTGCCCAATTGGCCCGCGATGGTTGGGCCCGCGCTTTGGACACCATCAACGCTGGCGAGCATTTCCTGGTGGTGCTGGACGAGATCATGTACCCGCTGCGGTATGGCTGGATTCCGCTGGAGCCGGTGCTTGATGCCCTGCGCAACCGCCCCAGCCATGTCCATGTCATGCTGACTGGCCGCGGTTGCCCGCAAGAGTTGATCGACATCGCGGACACCGTCACCGAGATGGCCGCCGTCAAGCACCACTACCATGCTGGCGTGCCCGCGCAACGCGGCATCGAAGACTGAAAAAGCGATGGCGCCTTGGGTGTCCCTGTTGGCCATGGCCGTGGCCTTGCTGATCGACCGGCGTTGGGGCGAGCCCCCGGCGTGGGCCCATCCGGTGGTGGGCATGGGGCGCTACCTGGCTTGGCTTGGCCCGCGTTTGACCACATGGCGGCCCCCGCTGGCCTTCATGGGCGGTGCGCTGGCCTGGTGTGTGGGCGGCGCGCTGGTGGTGGCGCTGGCCTGCGTGGCAGAGCGGGCCTTGACCGCTTGCCCCTGGTATGCCCAGGCACTGCTGCTGGGCGTGTTGCTCAAGCCTTTGCTGGCCTGGCGCATGTTGCGCGACGAGGTGTCTTCGGTAGAGCAGGCCTTGGGCGATTCGCTGGAAGCCGGCCGGGCGCAACTGCAGCGCCTGGTCAGCCGCGATGTGAGCCAGCTGGACGAGGTGGCGGTGCGTGAAAGCGCCATTGAGTCGCTGGCCGAGAACCTGAACGATTCCCTCGTGGCGCCACTGCTTTGGTTTGCAGTGGGTGGCCTGGGCGCGGCCGCGCTCTACCGTTTCGCCAACACCGCCGATGCCATGTGGGGTTACCGTGGCCGCTACGAATGGGCAGGGAAGTGGGCAGCCCGTGCCGACGATGTCCTGTCGTGGATCCCCGCGCGCGCCACGGCCTTGTTGTTGTGCTTGTCGGCCCGGACCATGCCAGCCTGGTCAGCCATCCGGCGGCAGGCGCGGGCCACGCCATCGCCCAATGGTGGTTGGCCCATGGGGGTCATGGCCCTGTTGCTGCAGGTTCGCCTGAGCAAGCCGGGCGTGTATGTGTTGAATGAATCAGCCGCCTTGCCCCAGCCGCGGCACACCGCGCAAGCCTTGGCCATGGCGCAAAGGGCGGTGTGGTGGGCGGCGGCCTGGGCTGCCGTCTTGATCCTGATGCCGGCCTGCTTGAGCTGGGGAGCCCGATGATGCTGCCGCAGCCCACCTGGATCAACGAGCATGGCGGCCCTGACAGCGGCCCACCCATCCTCCACGACTTCTCCAGCAACGCCAACCCACTGGGCGCACCCGACAACGTGGTGCAAGCCATCCAAATGGCGGACCGCCAGCGCTACCCAGATCCTGGCTACCGCGCCTTGCGTGAAAGTATGGCCCTTTCGCTGAGCACCCAGGTGGCGCGCGTGTGGCCCACGGCCGGCAGCAGCGAAGCCATCCGCCGCTTGACTTTGGCCGCCTCCTTGCGCGGCGTGCGCCAGGTGTGGGTGCCACAACCTGGCTACGGTGATTACCAAGCCGCCGCGCAGGCCTTGGGTTTGCAGGTGAAGGGCTACGCCAATGGCGAGGCCTTGCTCAGCGCGCTGGCATCACAGGTCGGCCCGTCCCTGGTCTGGTTGTGCGAGCCTTGCAACCCCACCGGCCAAAGCCTGCCGCCCTCATTCTGGGCAGCGTTGGGCAGCCTGCGGCATCAAAAAACTGGATTGACCTTGGCGCTGGACCGTGCCTACGAGCCTCTGCGCCTGGTGGGGCAAGACCCCGTGCCTGCGGCGCTGGCCGAGCAATGCTGGCAACTGTACTCACCCAACAAGGCACTGGGCCTGACGGGGGTGCGCGCGGGCTACGTCATCGCCCCTGCCGATGACGAGCACATCCACATGAACGACTTTCAGGCCTTGGCGCCCAGCTGGGTGGTGTCGGCCGAAGGCGTGGCCATGCTGCAGGCCTGGCATCACCCCGACACGCAAGCCTGGCTGGCCCGCTCACGCCAGACCTTGGCGCTGTGGATGGCGGCCCAGCGAACGGCCTTGGCCCGAGCGGGCTGGCATGGCGAGCCCTCGGTGGTGCCCTTCATGCTGGCCCGCCCAGCGCACGCGGTCGGTTCCCTGCGAGCCCACGGCATCAAGCTCAGGGACGCGAGCAGCTTTGGTTTGCCGGGCTGGGTGCGGCTGAGCGCCCAGGCGCCGCACGCGCAACAGGCCTTGCTTCAAGCGCTGACCCAGATGGAGGACACCCGATGAGTGCCAAAGCCGTCATGGTCTTGGGGACCACCAGTGGCGCTGGCAAAAGCTGGCTGGCCACCGCGCTGTGCCGTTGGTACGCCCGCCAAGGCTTGAAGGTGGCCCCCTTCAAAGCCCAGAACATGAGCAACAACGCCCGCGTCGTGCCGGGCTTGAATGGTCAGCTGGGCGAGATTGGCAGCGCGCAGTATTTCCAGGCCCTGGCTGCGCTGGCTCGCCCGGAAGTGCGCATGAACCCGGTCTTGCTCAAGCCCGAGCGCGACACGGCCAGCCAGGTGGTGGTGTTGGGTGAGGTCCGCCCCGACCTCTACCAGGTGCCCTGGCGCCAGCGCAGCGAGCAGCTGTGGCCTTTTGCCCGCGATGCCTTGCAGGCCCTGATGGCCGAGAACGACGTGGTGGTGATCGAAGGCGCGGGCTCGCCCGCCGAGATCAACCTTCACCACAGCGACTACGTCAACATGCGCACCGCCTTGGCGGCCCAAGCGGCCTGCTTGCTGGTCACCGACATCGACCGGGGTGGGGCCTTCGCCCACCTGTATGGCACCCACCAACTCTTGCCCGACCATGAACGCGCCTTGATCAAGGGCTATGTTCTGAACCGATTCAGGGGCGACGCCGCCTTGCTGGCCCCCGGGCCCGAGCAACTGCAAGCGCTGACCGGTGTGCCCACCGTGGCCGTGCTGCCCATGTGGCGTGGCCATGGCCTGCCCGAAGAAGATGGCGTGTTCGATGACGCGACTACCGGCCCTGGCACGGCACAGGCCCTCAAACGCATCGCCATCGTTGCCTATCCCCGCATCAGCAACCTTGATGAGTTCCAGCCATTGCGCGCCGCGCCTGGCGTGCGGTTGACCTGGGCCAGGCATCCCGCCGATCTTGACGGGGTCGACTGGGTCATCCTCCCGGGCTCCAAGCACACCACCTCGGACTTGGCCTGGTTGCGAAGCCAGGGCCTGGACGTGGCCATTCAGGCCCATGTGGCGGCGGGCGGCGCGGTGCTGGGCGTGTGTGGCGGCCTGCAGATGCTGGGCCAGACCTTGATTGACACAGAGGGCGTTGAGACCAAGGCGACCCATGCCGGCACCTTGCCCGCCATCCCTGGCCTCAAGCTCTTGCCCCTGGTGACCACCTTCGAGCGCGACAAGCTGCTGCTGGAAACCCAAGCCGCGTTTGGCACCACCACAGGCGCATGGGCGGGGCTGACCGGGGTGCATGTTCAAGGCTATGAAATCCACCATGGCCGCACCACCGCCCCATCGGCGCAAGCCGGCCTGCACGAAGTTCTCCACAACCAGCACGGCGAGCCTTTGGGCTGGCAACAAGGCCAGGTGATGGGCCTGTATCTTCACGGCCTGTTCGAGTCACCCTCCGCCATGCGCGCCTTGTTCGGCCTCCAGACCCAACCTTTGGACGCCGTGTTCGATGGCCTGGCCGACTTCATCGACCAGCACTTCTCGCCCGGCACACTCATGAACCTTCTCAAAGCGCCCACCGCATGAACACAACGCCAAAAGGCCCCCAACGCATCGCCTGCCTGTCCACCGAATCGGTGGATGTGCTTTACCGCCTGGGCGCGCAAGACCGCATCGCCGGCATCTCGGGCTTCACGGTCTACCCGCCTCAGGCGCGCGAAGACAAGCCCAAGATCAGCGGCTTCAAAACCGGCAAGCTGGAGCGCATCCTTGATGTCAAGCCCGACCTGGTGATCGGTTTTTCTGAAGTGCAGCGGCCCTTGCTGGACGCCTGTGCCGAGGCCGGCGTGGAGGTGATGTGGTTCAACCACCGAAGCCTGGCTGGCGTCTCCGACATGGTTCGGAAACTGGGCCAGACTGTGCAGCGCACTGAGGCCGCTGCGCAGTTGGTCGGCGAGTTGGAAGCCATCCAGGCCAAGGTGGCGCAAGCAGCCCAGAGTCTGCCCTTCAAGCCCCGCGTCTACTTTGAAGAATGGCACTCGCCCCTGATCTGCGGCATCGCCTGGATCAGCGAGATCATCCAGTTGGCCGGTGGCATCGACGTGTTCGCGGACACCGCGCAACGTTTTCCTTCCAAAGAGCGCGCAGTCACCCCTGAGCAGGTCTTGGCCACCGAGCCGCAACTCATCATGGGCGCCTGGTGTGGCCAGCGTTTCGAGCCTGAAAAAGTGCTGGCCCGCGAAGGCTTCCCTGCCCTGAACGCCATGATGCAAGACATCCCTTCATCCGACATCTTGTCGCCCGGCCCGGCCGCCATCGAGCGCGGTCTGGTCCATGTTTTCGATGCCATTGCGCGCTGCGCAGGCACCACCCCACAAGCCCTGGGTTTCCAGGCTGGAGCACCCACCCCATGACCCAACTGAACACCATCACCGACCTGCGCAACCCCGCACGCGCCCAACGCCTGCAACACCTGCTGGACAACAAGACCAAGCCCTTGGGCTCACTGGGCCGACTGGAGGCCCTGGCCTTGCAGCTGGGCCTGATGCTGGGCACCGAGGCGCCGCAACTGAGCCAGCCCCAGATGGTGGTGTTTGCGGGTGATCATGGCTTGGCCGCGCAAGGCATCTCCTTGTTTCCCAGCGACGTCACCTGGCAGATGGTCGAGAACTTCCTCGCCGGTGGCGCGGCCGTCAGCGTGCTGGCCCGCCAGCATGGCCTGGCCCTGACCGTGGTCGATGCCGGTGTCGCCCATGACTTCGCGCCGCGTCCCGGCCTGCAATCGCGCAAGGTGGCCCCAGGCACACAAGACGCCAGCCAAGGCCCGGCCATGAGCGCCGCCCAATGCCAGACTGCCTTGGACCAAGGTGCCGAGGTGGTGCGCAGCCTGCCGGGCAACGCGGTGCTCTTGGGCGAAATGGGCATCGGCAACACCTCCAGTGCTGCCCTGCTGATGGCCCGCTTGACGGGCCTGCCCATCGAGCAATGCGTGGGGCGTGGTACCGGTCTGGACGACGCCGGTGTGCAGCGCAAGTTGGCCGTGCTGCGCCAGGTGCTGGCCCGCCATGAGCAGGCCGCCGAGCCCTTGCAAGCGCTGGCTGCGATGGGCGGCTTCGAGATTGCCATGATGGTCGGCGCCGTGCTGGAAGCGGCCGCGCAAAACCGCGTGATCGTTGTCGACGGCTTCATCGCCAGCAGCGCGGTCTTGGTGGCCCAGGCCCTGCAGCCTCTGGTGCTGCAACGCTGCGTGTTCGCCCACCAATCCGATGAACAAGGCCATGCCCGCATGCTGTCCCACTTGAAAGCCCAGCCCTTGTTGAACCTGGGCTTGCGCTTGGGCGAAGGCTCGGGTGCCGCTTTGGCCTGGCCTCTGCTGGAATCCAGTTGCCGCATCCTGGCCGAGATGGCCAGCTTTGAATCGGCCGGTGTCAGCACTGCCGACGGCGATGCCAGCCAAGGGCAGGGCGCCTGATGTGGTCGGACCGCCTGGTGCATGAACTGCGGCTGCTGCTGGTGGCCGTGCAGTTCCTCACCCGCGCGCCCGTGCCCCGTTGGGTGGGGTTCGAGGCGGGCTGGTTGAATGAATGTGCTCGCCACCTGCCTTTGGTGGGCGCGGGCATTGGCGCCGTGGGTGCCTCGGTCTGGTGCTTGGCGGCTCAGGTGTGGCCACCCTCGGTGGCGGTGGTGTTGAGCATGGTGGCCACCGTGTGGCTGACCGGCGCGTTTCATGAAGATGGCCTGAGCGACACCTGCGATGCCTTGGGCGGCGCGGTCAGCCGCGATAAAGCCTTGCTGATCATGAAGGACTCGCGCATTGGCGCTTATGGCGCGGTCAGCCTGGTGCTGATGCTCGGGCTCAAAGGCGTGACCTTGGCCGGCTTGGCCCAGCAGGGGCCTTGGTGGCCCGCCTTGGCGTTGATCTGGGCACACGCCGCCTCGCGCGCCGTGGCCGTCACGCTGATGCGCTGCTTGCCCTACGCCGGCGACATCGAACATGCCAAGGCCAAGCCGCTGGCCCTGAGCGTGCAGGCCAGCGCGGTGTGGGTGGCCTGGTGCTGGGTGTTGCTGCTCACCCTGGGCTTGATGCTTCTGGCGCCCTTCAAGGATCCCTTCGCGGTGCTCCTGCCCGCCATGTTGGCCGCTGGCCTGGCCTGCGCTTTGGTGACCACGGTGTGTGCCCGTTGGTACCGGCAACGCCTGGGCGGTTACACCGGCGACACGCTCGGGGCCGCGCAGCAGTTCAGCGAAGTCGCGGCTTTGCTGGCCTGGCTGGCGGTGGCCCACCACGGGGCGGCTGCGGCCTCAGGTTTCCCGTGATGAGCGACCCACAGGTAACGCCCGTGTGGGCCTGGCGCCATCCCAGGCCTGAGCGGGTGGCTGGCCGGTGCATCGGCCGCACCGACGTCACTGTGCCCGCGCGCCGCGCCAAGCGCCTGGCTCGGCGCATCCAGCAGGCGGCGCGCCGTCATGGCCTGGCCAAGGTCGTGCACACCTCGCCTTTGCAACGCTGCGCCTTGGTGGGCCGGTACCTGCGGCGTTGGGGGTGGACGCATGTGCGCGACCCCGCTTTGCTGGAACTGGATTTCGGCACCTGGGATGGGCTGCCGTGGAGCGACATCCCGCAAGCGCACGTCGATCAATGGTGCGAAGCCTTTGCCACCCACGCACCCGGTGGCGGCGAAGCCTTGCAATCCTTGTTGACCAGGGCCGCGGCCTGGAAGCCCACCATCGACCACGCCGTGCTGGTCGGCCATGCTGGCTGGATGCTTGCCCGACGCTGGGCCCATCAGCATCCGCAGCAAGCCCCGCAACAGGCGGCGCAGTGGCCCGCCCCGCCACCCTACGGCGCCTTGTGGCGTTTGCCCTGAGCCGCCAGTTCAATACCGCCCGGTGACCCCCGCCAAGCGCAGGTAGGTCTTCGCCATCCATGCGATGGTGGAGCGCCGGACCCGGGTCACCCAACTGCGTTGCCGAACCAGCGGCGGTGAGATCTCAGTGCTTTGCTCGAAGTCAACGGCCAGGGCCGCGGACAAGGTGCGCACAAAGCTCCGGTCGCGCACCACCAGATTGGCTTCCAGGTTCAACACCAACGACAGCGGGTCGAGGTTGGACGAACCGATGGTGGCCCACTCGTCGTCCACACACAGCACCTTGGCGTGCAGCAAGGCCGGCTGGTACTCAAAAATGCGGACCCCGTGCAGTTGCAGGTCGTGGTACAGCACCTGGGCCGCGATCGCGGCGATCCTGTAGTCGGCCTTGCCTTGCAGCAGCAGCCTGACCACGACCCCCCGCTTGGCGGCGTTGCGCAGCGCGTGCCGCAAGGCCCTGGCCGGGTAGAAGTAAGGTGTGACGATGTCCACCCGCGTGCGGGCATGCTGGATCGCCTGCAAGGCCGCGCGCTCGATGGTGCGCCGCTGCAGCAGGTTGTCGCGCAAAACGAAGGCGCAGCGCATGGGCAGGTTGGTGCTGGAGGCCGCTGACAAGTGCTTTTGCTCGCGCGCGGGCAGCCGCAAACGGGCTTTTTGCCACAAGGCGCGCAGCCGCTTCATGCTGTGGTTGTCGGCCATCCAGTGGACGATGTCATCGCGCCAGTCGCGGCCCACGGCGGCCCGAGTCCACATGGCCTTGACGGTGTGTGCCATCGGCATCACGGCAGCGCCCTTCACCTGCAGCGCGTAGTCCAGGCGCGGTGCCGAAGACCAACCCAAGGCCAGGTCATAGCGGTCATCGATCAGGTTGATGCCTCCCACGAAGCCCACCGCGTCATCAACCACGCACAGCTTCATGTGCATGCGCCGCCATTGCGACGAATCCAGCAAATTCAACAGGCCCCGCACCGGCCGGTAAACCACCAGCTTGACACCCGCCTCCTCCAGCTCGCGCCACAGCGAGGCCGGCGCATCGCGCGAGCCCACCCCATCCACCACGAAGTGCACCTCAACACCCCGTTGAGCGGCTCGGGCCAGCGCCTGCAACACGGTTTGGCTTTGCCCGATGGGCGACACCAGGTAAGTGGCCATCCACACCGAGCGTTTGGCATCGTCGATGCTGGCCCGCAAAGCGGGGAACTGGTCCGTGGCGCCCTTCAGCAAAGTGACGTCGTTGCCCCCCGTGAACAGAGGCTTGCGCTGGCCATACCAGGCCAGGCCGCGCAAGGCGTGCGCCGAGCTCACTTCGGGCGAGGGGGCCATCAGACGTCGTCGATGTCCAGCTCGACCACCAGGGGCAAGTGGTCCGACATGCGTGCCCAGGCGCCACCGCGCGGCACCATCACCGACTGGCAGGTCAGGCCGCGGGTGTAGACGCGGTCCAGCGCCAGCACCGGGATGCGTGATGGGAACGTGGGCGTGTTGGGGGCCTTGGGCAGGCCGGCGCGCTTCAGCTTGGCCGTGTGCAACACCTGGTCCAGCTTCTCGTTCCAGTCGTTGAAGTCGCCGGCTACCACCACCAGGGCATCGGGCGGCAGCTCCTTGATCACCAAGGCCGCCAGTTGCTCGGCCTGCCTCACGCGGCTGGCGTGGATCAAGCCCAGGTGCACCACGATCACATGGATCTCGACGCCGCGCCAGAACACGGGCACGTGCAGAAATCCACGCTGCTCGAACCGGTGGTCCGACACATCGTGGTGGCCAATGTTCCCCATCGGCCAGCGGCTCAGCAGCGCATTGCCGTGCTCGCCGTCCTTGGTGGTGGCATTGGTTCGATACGCCACGTCATAGCCTTCCGGCGCCAGGAAATCCGCCTGGGGCTGTTGTGGCCAGCACATGGGGCCGTAGTCCGTGCGTGAAAAGCGCTTGGCCTCGGAGCGGTGGAAATGCCGCACTTCCTGCAGGCAGACGATGTCGGCGTCAAAGGCCTCGACCGCCAGGCTCAGGTTGTGGATTTCCAGGCGCTTGGTGGGGCCCATGCCCCGCACGCCCTTGTGGATGTTGTAGGTGGCCACCCGCAGGTGCGTGGATGACTGCGTTGACGGTGGCAACAGTGAAGACTGGAGAGGGTTCAGCACGGTGGATCGTTCCGACAGCGGCGCGAACAAAGGCGTTCACACCGACACCATAGCCGCAACTGGCCTTGTCGTTCAGACCGTTGAAGGGCCGGCTTTCCCGTTAAATCGAGGAAGTTGCAAAATCGCCTCGGCGTTGGACGGCGAAAAACACCGGTCTGCGGCCTCTCGCCAGGGGAGCCAGGCCCAGGCGGTGTGCTCACGGGGTGCCAGGGTGATGGGGATGTTGCGCGGCACGCACAGCCCAAAAACCCGTTCGGTGTTGTGGGTCACCCCAGGGGCGTAGCGGTGACGCCAGACCGGGTAAATCTCGTAAATGTTTTCAATGGCCCAGTCCTGCAAGGCGTCTCTCGGCACCTCGGGCCCACCTATCACGATGCCGGTTTCCTCCTGGACTTCGCGGATGGCGGTGACATCCCAGGGCTCTTCTTCCAGGTCTTTGGACCCGGTCACGCTTTGCCAGAAACCCGCTTGCTGGGCACGTTCGATCAGCAGGACTTCCAGCTCGGCCGTGTGGATGACCACCAGCACCGACAGCGGGATCTTGGACGAGCTCACGGCTTTCCCAGCACGGCCACGGACGGTGGCAATTGCTTGGCTTGCAGCTCACGCACCTGGCTGACCAGGTTGTTGTGCGCATCGAAAAACGCCGCGGCAATCACTTTGCCTTCGTTGGAGTTGCTCCAGCCCAGCCCGCCGCCCCCGCCCAGCTTGCCAGCCACGAAGCCGCCCACGCCCAGGTCGGTGACCTTGACAGACCCGGTGGCCGCGGCCAGCTGCTCGGTGGTTTCGTTGTCAGTCAGCAGCAAGGCCACCTGCGCCTCCTTGATCTTGACCTGGTCCACCAAGCCGGCCAGGCCCGCGATGTCACGCAGGACAGGGATGGCCGCGATGATGCCGCTCATGCCCCGGCCGGCGTCTTGCTCGCTGAAGGTGAGGCTGGGCACCAGTGTGTATTGGGCTTCGAAGCCTTTGCCTTTGGCAACCGTGCTGTTGGAGCGCACGATGCCCGCTTCCTTCAATTCGTTTTCCTGGATGGTGCTGCGCAGGCCCGCCGCGCGGTCGACCACACGGAAGCACCCGCTTTGTTGCGCGATCAGCTTGAGCAGTGGCACGGGCGATGCCGGCAACTGGTAGTGCGACGTCATGGTGTAGCCATTGGGGTTCTCGGCCAGCGCCAGGGTGGCCACAGGTGCGTTGCACGTGGTCAGGCCGCTGTCCGCGCCTTGCGCGCCCTTGGGGCCGGCCGACCCCGACACCACCGAGCCACCCTGGCCCAGCTCGGTCTTGGCCTGTTGGGTGGTCTTGTCGCCGCAGCCGGTCAAGCCCAGGCCAACGATCAGCGCCAAGGCCGTGAGAGGGTGACGAGGTGAGGGTGTCCGCAGCATGTCCGACTCCGTGAGCGTTCAGAAAAAATCGTGCAAAAAAAGGGCCACCCCAAGGGCGGCCCGCGCAGTTTACTGAGGAAGCCGCCCGCGGGCGATCCCTCTTAGTGAGGTCAGGCTGCGGCCGTGCCAGCCTGCGGGTTGCGCAGGCGGATGTGCAGTTCTTTCAACTGCTTTTCGTCGACCGGGCTAGGTGCGTGCGTCAGCAGGCACTGGGCGCGTTGCGTCTTCGGGAAGGCGATCACGTCGCGGATCGACTCGGCGCCGGTCATCAACGTCACCAGACGGTCCAGGCCGAAGGCCAAACCACCGTGCGGGGGCGCGCCATACTGCAAGGCGTCCAGCAAGAAGCCGAACTTCAACTGCGCTTCTTCCGGCCCGATCTTCAGTGCGCTGAACACCTTGCTTTGCACCTCGGCACGGTGGATCCGGATCGAGCCGCCACCCAGTTCCCAGCCGTTCAAGACCATGTCGTAGGCCTTGGCGATGCACTTCTCGGGATCGGTGTCCATGAGGTTCTCATGGCCGTCCTTGGGCGCGGTGAAGGGGTGGTGCACCGCGTTCCAGCGGTCGCCTTCTTCGTCGTGCTCAAACATTGGGAAGTCGACCACCCACAGCGGGGCCCACTTGTTCTCGAACAGGCCGTTCTTCTTGCCGAAGTCGCTGTGGCCGATCTTGACGCGCAGCGCGCCCAGGCCATCGTTGACCACCTTGGCCTTGTCGGCGCCAAAGAAGATCAGGTCGCCGTTTTGTGCACCGGTGCGCTTCAAGATCTCGGTCAGCGCTTCGTCGTGCAGGTTCTTCACGATGGGCGATTGCAGGCCATCGCGGCCCTTCTCGACCTCGTTGACCTTGATCCAGGCCAGGCCCTTGGCGCCGTAGATCTTGACGAACTCGGTATACGCGTCGATCTCGCCGCGCGACATGGCGCCACCGCCAGGCACACGCAGTGCGGCCACGCGGCCACCCTTGGTGGTTGCGGGGGTCGAGAACACCTTGAAGTCCACGCCGGCCATGATGTCGGTCAGCTCGGTGAACTCCAGCTTGACGCGCAGGTCGGGCTTGTCCGAGCCGTACAGGTGCATGGCATCCGCGTACTTCATGACCGGGTAGTCGCCCAGGTCCACGTCCAGCGCCGTCTTGAAGACGTGGCGGATCATGCCCTCGAACATGTCGCGGATCTCTTGCTCGCCCAGGAACGATGTCTCAATATCGATCTGGGTGAATTCGGGCTGGCGATCAGCACGCAGGTCTTCGTCGCGGAAGCACTTGGTGATCTGGTAGTAGCGGTCGAAGCCGGCCACCATCAGCAGTTGCTTGAACAGCTGGGGCGATTGGGGCAGGGCGAAGAACTGGCCGTCGTTCACGCGCGAGGGCACGAGGTAGTCGCGGGCGCCTTCGGGCGTCGACTTGGTCAGCATCGGCGTTTCGATGTCGATGAAGCCGTGCTCGTCCAGGAACTTGCGCGCTTCCATGGCCACGCGGTAGCGCAGGCGCAGGTTCTTCTGCATGTAGGGGCGGCGCAGGTCCAGCACGCGGTGCGTCAGGCGCGTGGTCTCGGACAGGTTCTCGTCGTCCAGCGGGAAGGGCGGCGTCACGCTGGGGTTCAGCACTTCCAGCGTGTGGGCCAGGATTTCGATCTTGCCGCTGGTCAGGGCGGTGTTCTCGGTGCCGGCGGGGCGGGCGCGCACCAGGCCGGTCAGCTTCAGGCAGAACTCGTTGCGCACGCCTTCGGCCACCTTGAATGTGTCCACGCGGTCAGGGTCGCAGACGACCTGGACCAGGCCTTCGCGGTCACGCAGGTCGATGAAGATCACGCCGCCGTGGTCGCGGCGACGGTGGGCCCAGCCCATCAGCGTCACGGTCTGGCCCATCAGCGCTTCGCTGACCAGTCCGCAGTAAGTGGTTCGCATCGTTGTTCTCCGGATGATCTGTTCGTGTTCGTCGGGCGGCTGCGCAAAAAAGCGCGAGCCCGCCCGGAACCCTCGATTGTCCCTCAGGAATCGAGCTGGGTCAGCCCGTGTGGCTGCGCGGGGTGGTGTTGTTGACCACCAAATGGGGCGGCGGTGCGACCACGCCCATCGAAATGATGTATTTCAGGGCCTCGTCCACCGACATCTGCAACTCGATCACGTCGCTGCGCGGCACGATCAGCATGAAGCCTGACGTGGGATTGGGCGTGGTGGGCACGTACAAAGTCAGGTGGTCGTCACTCAGGTGAGAGGCCACTTCGCCGCTGGGCTTGCCGGTCACGAAGCCGATGGACCAGGAGCCGGCACGCGGGTATTGCACCAGCACCGCATGGCGAAACGCCTGGCCGCTGCTGGAAAACAGGGTGTCCGACACCTGCTTGACCGAGGTGTAGATGGACTTGACGATCGGGATGTTGGAGAAGACCCGGTTCGATTGGTTCAGGATCCACTGGCCCGCGAAGTTCGTCACGGCCAAGCCGGTCAGCAACAGCACGGACACCATGACGATGGCGCTCAGACCGGGAACGTGACGCAGCGATTCAAGCCCGGGACGCAGGCTTTCCGGCAGCACGGTTTGCGCGGCAACGATCAGGCCGGCGAAGACGCCATCCAGCACGCCCAGTACCTGCAGCATCACCCAGATGGTGATGGTCAGGGGCAGCCACACGAGCAAGCCGGTCAGGATGTATTTCTTCACAAATGCGTTTCAAGATGAGGCCTGGAGCAGGCCGGGTGATGCCGATCAGGTGCTGGCAGCGGAGCTGCCGCCCGAGGAGGGCGTGGTGGTGCTGGCAGGTGCAGCCGGCGTGGCCGCCGGGGCGGCCGTGTCTGTGCTGGTCGAGGCCGCTTTTTCTGGCGACTCAGCGGGGGCGCCGGTGGTGTTGCCGCCACGGAAGTCGGTCACGTACCAGCCAGATCCCTTCAACTGAAACCCAGCTGCCGTCAATTGCTTCTTGAAGCTTTCGGCCCCACAGGCCGGGCAGGTGGACAGGACGGGGTCGGACATTTTTTGCAAAACGTCCTTGGCATGACCGCAAGACTCGCAGCGGTAGGCATAGATCGGCATCTCAACCCCTCGGGTTTTCCAGTAAAGGCGCTATTCTAAATGGCCCGGCTCACCGGATGTGGTGCGTTTTCTTGCCATGGTTGGGGATGAGCTGTGGCCCCAGCGACCCCGTGAGCATGCCGGCGATGGCCATCACCAGACCAGCCAATTGCCCCGGAAAGGCCTCGCCCCACGGCGCATGGAAGGTGAAGGCTGCCAGCGTGCCAATGCCCAGCACGATCGAGAGCACAGCCCCTTGCGTGGTGGCGCGCGACCAATACAGCCCCGTCACCAGCGGAACGAACGCCCCCACCAACGGCACCTGGTAGGCGGCCGAGACCATGTCATAGATCGAGGTGCCTTGCATCTTGATCGAGTAGAGCAGGACCAGGCCGGTGAACACGAAGATCGTGATGCGCAGCGACAGCAGCACTTGGCGATCGCTCATGCCCGGCTTGATGTTGCGCAGGATGTTTTCGACGAAGCTGGTCGAGGGCGCCAGCAGCGTGGCCGACGAGGTGGATTTGATGGCCGACACCAGCGCGCCGAAGAAGAAGATCTGGGCGATGAAGGGCATCTTGGCCAGGATCAGCGTGGGCAGCACCTTCTGCGGGTCGTTGGCCAGCAGCTCCTTGGTCTCGGCGGGCATGATGATCAGCGACGAGGCCACGATGAACATGGGCACGAAGGCGAACAGCAGGTAGCTGAAACCGCCGATCATGGCGCCTTTGCTGGCGGTTTCGGCATCCTTGGCCGCCATCACGCGCTGGAACACGTCCTGTTGCGGGATGGAGCCGAACATCATCGTGACGGCCGCGGCGATGAACCACACCCAGCCGTCCACGGTCTGCTCGGGCAGGATCTTGAACCAGTTCTGCTCACTGGCCAGCGCCAGCACCTTGTCGGCGCCACCGGCTTGGTCGGCCGCCAGCACGGCAATCAGCGACAGGCCCACCACCAGCACGATCATCTGGATGAAGTCCGTCCAGGCCACGGCCAGCATGCCGCCGACCAACACGTAGGCCAACACCAGCACCGTGCCCAGCGTCATGCCCTGGGCGGGCGTCAGTTCGCCACCCGACAAAATGGTGAAGACCAGTCCCAGTGCCGTGATCTGCGCCGCCACCCAGCCCAGATAGCTCAGGATGATGGCGATGGAGCAGAACACCTCGACGCCCGTGCCGAAACGCTCGCGGTAGAAGTCGCCGATGGTCAGCAGGTTCATTTTGTACAGGCGGGCGGCGAAGAAGGCACCGACCAGCACCAGGCACATGGAGGCACCGAAGGGGTCCTCGATGACGGCGTTCAAGCCGCCTTCCACGAACTTGGCGGGGATGCCCATCACGGTTTCTGCGCCAAACCAGGTCGCGAACGTGGTCGTGATGACCATGGCCAGCGGCAGGCTGCGGCCCGCCACGGCAAAGTCGGTCGTGTTCTTGATGCGTGTACCGGCGTAGATCCCGATGCCCATGGTTCCCACCAGGTACAGGATCACAAACCAGAGCAAAGTGGTGTTCATGTCGCCAAAAACCTTCTACTTGCGGGCTGAGGATCGGCGCGCAGTGTAAGGCCTTGCTCGCCTAAATCATGCCGGCGAGCTGGAGCTTGAGCAAGAGTTGCGCCACCAGCAGCCCCATCACGAAACCCATGCCGACCCACAAGGCGGCAGTCATCGTGCGGTTGGTCTTGCGTTGCTCTTTCAGGATGGCGGCCAGGTCACGCCGCAAGCCCACGTCGCTGCGCTCCAGGTTGTTGTGCAACAAGCGCGGCAGCTCGGGCAGCAGCTTGGCATAGCGGGGGGCTTCCTGCTTCAGGCGCTCCAGCAGGCCGCGCCAGCCTACCTGCTCGTTCATCCAGCGTTCCAGGAAAGGCTTGGCCGTGCTCCACAGGTCCAGGTCGGGGTCAAGTTGCCGGCCCAGCCCTTCCACATTGAGCAAAGTTTTCTGCAGCAGCACCAGTTGTGGTTGGATCTCCACATTAAAGCGCCGAGAGATTTGAAACAGACGCAACAAAACCAATCCCAGGGAGAGGTCCTTCAGCGGGCGGTCGAAGTAGGGTTCGCAAACCGTGCGCACGGCACTTTCCAGCTCGTCAACGCGGGTGTTGGGCGGCACCCAGCCGCTTTCGATGTGCAACTCGGCCACGCGTTTGTAGTCGCGGCGGAAGAAAGCGATGAAGTTCTGCGACAGGTACTCTTTGTCGACTTCCGTCAGGGTGCCGATGATGCCGAAATCGAGCGCGATGTAGCGGCCAAAGGTTTCGGGCGCCAGGCTGACCTGGATGTTGCCCGGGTGCATGTCGGCGTGGAAGAAACCATCGCGAAACACCTGGGTGAAGAAGATGGTGACGCCATCGCGCGCCAGCTTCTTGATGTCGACGCCGGCGTCGCGCAGGCGGGCCATGTGGCTGATGGGCACGCCCTTCATGCGCTCCATCACCATGACGGTGGCGGTGCAGTGGTCCCAGATCATTTCGGGCACCATGACGAGGTCAAGGCTTTTCATGTTGCGGCGCAGTTGCGCGGCATTGGCGGCCTCGCGGACCAGGTCCAGCTCGTCGTGAAGGTATTTGTCGAACTCGGCCACCACCAGGCGTGGCTTGAGCCGGCGGCCATCGGCCCACAGAAATTCCACCCAGCCGGCCAGCTTGCGCATCAGCGCCAGGTCGTCGTCGATCACGCGCAGCATGCGGGGCCGCAGCACTTTCACGGCCACTTCGCGGCCATCGTGCAGCACGGCGAAGTGCACTTGCGCGATGGAAGCGCTGGCCACCGGCTCGGTGTCGAACTGCTTGAAAATGGCGGAAATGGGCTTGCCCAGGGCTTTTTCCACCAGCTTCATCGACTCTTCGCCCGGGAAGGGCGGAACCCGATCCTGCAGCTTGGCCAGCTCATCGGCCACATCGGGGGGCAGTAGGTCGCGGCGGGTGGACAGCATCTGCCCAAACTTAACGAAGACGGGGCCCAGGCGTTCCAGAGCCTGACGCAAGCGCTCGCCGCGCGGCGCGTGCAATCGCCGCCCCGTCGAGATGATGCGGGACAGCAAGCGCAGGCTGGGGCGCTGCAGGCTGTCCAGCGCCAGTGCATCCAGTCCGTACCGCAAGAAGATCAAGCCAATGAACAAGGCGCGCATCAGGGCTCCCGCGGCCGTTCAGCGCTTGGCGTCATGGAAGCCGGATCGGCGGCCCGCATCCGGGCGCCAGCGCAGCATGGCTTCTTTCAGGCTCTCGCCCACGGAACGCAGCACCTGGCTGGGCGTGTTGCCCAACCACCTGGCCAGATCGTCCTCGAGGTCCCAGCGCAGGTTTTTCATCAGCCAGGATGCCGTTTCAGCCAGTGCAGCGTCGCCGTCGATGCTGACTTCGGGGCGCTCGCCCTGAAGCGCTCGCCGCGCCATGGTCCAGGGGGCGGTCAGGTGCACGGTCAGGGTCAAGCCGACAGGGGTGTCGGGGGCGCCATCGGCGGTGGCCACCTCGAACAGGCCGGCCGGGGTGATGGTCAGGCGGACGGGGCGGGGGGCCCAGTCGGCGCTGGCGCTGCCCGGTGCCAGCCAAGCCGCGAAAGGCGGCACGAACGAGGAAGTCCAGCGGATGTCGATGGTTCGGCCCACGTGCGACTTGAGCTTGGCCATGGCCACAGGTTCGCTGGCCACCACGTGGTTGAGCAGCAGTGCAAGCCGCGGCAACGCCAGCGGGCCAATCCAGGAGAGGGGGTTAATTGCCATGAACTAATTGTAGGTGTGGGCCGACAGTTGAAACGGACGGCTACCAATTGGGGTGGGCGCCGTTTCATTTGTCATGTTTTTTGAGCCACAATCGTTGGCAGACTTTATGCATGGCGCCCGACCCTGGGCCAGCTGTGGTCATGGGCTGTCTACGCGACCATGACGTGGGCAGAGTTCAACGATTTCCGGGGCCTCGGGGTCTGCCCCTGGTGCACATGTTCAATAACCGCAATTACAACCGCACGTTTTTCAACGCACCGCAGTCGGTCACGTCTTTCATCGCAGCATTCCTGGAGCCTCTGGTCACGGTGGTTTCCCTGCTGGGCACCATGGCGTACTACGACGAGCCAGTCCTGCGCGCATCCATGGCGCTGTGCTTGCTGGTGTTTGCCCTGACATTCCCTGGCCGCAATCGCTTCAATGATTCTCGGCTGGAAGCCGGTGTGGACATCGCCAGTTCATGGGTGTCGATGTTGCTGATCTTGTGGCTTTGCGGTTATGCCACCAACAGCCTGATGTTCTTCGACTTCACGGTCATGTTGACGTGGGCCGTGGTCACGCCGGTGCTGCAATGGATCGCGGTGCTGATCGGCAAGGCCATCCTGAAGCACCGAGCCTCTCAGCCCAACGCTCGCCGGCGCGCCATCGTGGTCGGGGCGGGGCCTTTGGGCGGCAAGGTCGCCCGCGCCCTGCAGAGCAACCTGGACCAAGGCACCGAGTTCGTCGGTTATTTCGACGACCGCACCGACAGCCGCGTGCTCTCTGAGGCCGTCAGCATGCGCCTGGGCGGCCTGCGCGATGTCGCCAACTACGTCTACGCCCAAAGCATCCACGAGGTCTACATCACCTTGCCGCTGGGCTCCCAGCCCCGCATTGTGGAATTGCTGGAAGCGGTGCAAGGCACCACGGCCTCGCTTTACTTCGTGCCCGACGTGTTTGGCATCAGCATCATCCAAGGCCGCCTGCAAGACATGAACGGCGTGCCAGTGGTGGGCATTTGCGAAACTCCGTTCACTGGGACCAACGAGTTGGTCAAGCGGGTGTCCGACATCATCTTGGGCAGCATCATCCTGGTGCTGATCTCGCCCATCTTGCTGGGCCTGGCCATCGGGGTGAAGTTGAGCTCACCCGGCCCGGCGATCTTCCGACAAAAGCGCAATGGCCTGGATGGCGAGGAAATCATCGTCTACAAGTTTCGCTCAATGCGTTCGCAAGACAATGGGTCGGTGGTCAAGCAGGCCACGAAGGGCGATTCGCGGATCACGCCATTTGGCGCGTTCATCCGCAGAACCTCGCTTGACGAACTGCCGCAATTCATCAATGTTCTGCAAGGGCGCATGAGCATCGTGGGCCCACGCCCGCATGCCGTGGCGCACAACGAGGAATACCGGCGCCTGATCAAGGCGTACATGGTGCGCCACAAAGTGCGCCCGGGCATCACGGGCTGGGCCCAGGTGAATGGCTACCGGGGTGAGACCGAGACCATCGACAAGATGCAAGCGCGGGTTGAATATGACCTGGAATATCTGCGCAACTGGTCGCTGGGGCTGGATTTGCAAATCATCATCCGCACGATTCGGCTGATGATCTTTGACCGCAACGCTTACTGAAAGAGGTTGGCAGTGAAACAAAAAATGAATCAATACACGCTGAGTTTGGTGTCTTTGGCTGCTCTGCTGGCCTGTTCTGCGACGGCTTATGCGGACCCTCTTTCCTTGAAGTTGAGCGAGACGGTGACCTATGACACCAACTACGCCAGAAATACCTCTGATGATGCCGAGGTGGTTTCCAGCACTGGGGTTGCTTTAGGTTTGAATAAGAGCTATGGACGACAAAACTACAGCGCGTCGGCCAAATTTGGCATCGACAAGCATAAAAACTTCAAAGAGCAAGACAATAACAACTACGATCTGAGCGGTGGTTTCGTGTCTGAAGTCGGTTCCAATTGGGCCGTGGCGCTCAATGGGTCTACCAGCGAAAAACTCAACTCGGTGGAAAGCAACCTGCTCACAAATCGTTTGGCCAAAAACATGGTCAGTTCCAACGCTGCAGGCATGAATTTGCAGTATGGCGTGGCAGGGCGTTGGTCTTTGTTGGGGTCGCTGGGCATGGCCCGCACGTCATACTCGCTGGCTGCATACGATGCATTCCAAAATCGCAAACAAAGCTCTGGCGGCTTGCGCCTGGTTTACAACACCAGTGATTTGTTGAGTTTTGGCTTGGGCATGTCGACTGCTAATACAGAATACTCTAAGTTGATCATTGCCGGAGTGCCTGAAGAAGTCAAGCAAAACAGTATTGATTTTACGACCAATTGGCAAGTGACGGGCTTCAGCCGTTTGGACTCCATCCTGAGTTACGCCAAGAATAAGTACAGGTCGGATTCGCGCGCGAATTTCAAGGGCTTTACTGGTCGTTTGAATTGGGATTATAAGCCGACAGGGTTGACGACTTATTCTTTATCGGCGGCACGCAGTACCAATAACGATGGCAGCGGAACTGGCCTTCGGAATAATTTGCAATTGCCTCAAACCATTGAGGAAATAATTTTAGAAATACCTGGTCGGTACGTAGACACAACTATCAATAGTGTCACCACTTCCGTGGACGGCCGGATCCGATGGACCCCTACTGCGAAGCTCGGATTCAATGCCGGCTTGGGTTGGGATCGCTATAACGTGACAACTACCCGCTCTGTGGCTTTAGTGGGCATGTCTGGGAAGACCTCAAGCGACTACACAGTAGTGTCTTTGTCCTCAGACTACAACTTCTCACGTGCTATCTCGGTGGGCTGCTCAATCCAGCAATACAAGCAGTCCGCTGAAAGCAATCCAGCAGTGTCCATCAATGTTCAGCGCGTTGCGCACGATGGACGCCAGTTCAGCTGCAACGCCAGCTTCACCATCAACTGAGTTCAACGCGCTCATGCCCTGTATCCTCCTGACCGGCGCCACCGGCTACATCGGCTCCCACACCTGGTTGGCGCTGCAAAACGCCGGGTTTAATGTGGTGGGCGTGGACAACTTCGTGAACAGCTCGCCCAAAGTGCTGCAGCGCTTGGAGCACCTGGGCAAGATCAAGCCCATGTTTGTCGAAGGCGATGTGCGCGATGCCGCGGTGCTTGACCAGTGTTTCAAGCTGGGCCAATCCGAGTTTGGCGGTATTTCGGCGGTGGTGCATTTCGCGGCCTTGAAAGCCGTGGGTGAGTCCATTGAAAAGCCCTTGGATTACTTCGAGAACAACCTGGGTGGGTTGCTGTCGGTGACCCAGGCCATGAAAAGGCACGGGGTGTTCAAGGTGGTGTTCAGCTCCTCGGCCACTGTTTATGGCAAGCCTGAGCAACTGCCCATCACCGAAAGCGCCGCCTTGCGGGTGACCAATCCCTACGGTCAGACCAAGCTGATGGGCGAAGAAATCCTGCGCGAGTTGGAGCGTTGCGACAATGGCTGGCATGTGGCGTATCTGCGCTACTTCAACCCCGTGGGTGCCCACGAAAGTGGCCAGATTGGCGAAGACCCGCGCGGCATCCCCAACAACCTGATGCCCTATGTGGCTCAGGTGGCGGCGGGCAGGCGCGAGCACCTGAATGTTTATGGCAACGATTACGACACGCCCGATGGCACAGGTGTGCGCGACTACATCCACGTTTGCGACTTGGCTGAAGGCCATGTGGCGGCATTGCGTTACCTGGCCGACCAGAATCGCTCCTTGACGGTGAACCTTGGAACAGGACAGGGCTACAGCGTGCTGGAACTGGCCCAGGCCTATGGCAAGGCGTCGGGGCGCGACATCCCCGTGGTGTTTGCCCCTCGTCGCCCGGGTGACATAGATGCCTGCTACGCTGACCCGGCGCATGCGCTGAACACCATGGGCTGGAAGGCGCGGCGCGGCCTGGACGACATGTGCGCAGACTCCTGGCGCTGGCAGTTCAACAATCCCCAGGGCTTTGCTGGATGACCAATGGTTGGCCTAGAAACTAGGCCTGAATTTTGCTGAATAGAACCGTATGAAACTCAATTTGCTTCCCGTGATCATGGCCGGTGGATCGGGCACCCGCCTTTGGCCGTTGTCCCGCGCCTTGTACCCCAAGCAGTTCCTGGTGTTGCAAGGCAATCAGAGCCTGTTCCAGCAAGCCCATTTGCGTTTGCAGTCTCTAGGGGCTGAAGACATCAGCGTGGCCAAGCCTTGTGTGGTGGGCAACGAAGAGCATCGTTTTTTGGTGCTCGACCAACTTCGTGAACTCAAGGGCGAGCCGTCGTCATTGCTGCTGGAGCCCGTGGGGCGCAACACCGCGCCTGCCGTGGCGCTGGCCGCCTTGCAAGCTGTGGCCGAAGGGGATGACCCAATCTTGGTGGTGACCCCCGCCGATCAGACGGTGACTGATGAGGCCGCCTACACCAAAGCCTTGCAGACGGCAGTGCGTTGCGCTGCCAAGGGCGACATCGTGATCCTGGGTATCACGCCCGACCGGCCTGAAACCGGTTTTGGCTACATCCGCACTGAGCAGGCGCAGGCCGACGGCGCGCGGGCGGTGGTCGCTTTCGTTGAAAAACCCAATCTGGAAACCGCCAAGGGCTACGTGGCTGAAGGTGGCTATTTCTGGAACAGCGGCATGTTCGTGATGCGTGCATCACGCTGGTTGGCCGCACTGGAGCATTTCCGCCCAGACATCCTGGAAGCCACACGCAAGTCATTTGATGTGCGCACCACTGATGCAAGCTTCGTGCGCCCCGGCAAGGCCGAGTTCTCCGTCGTGCCGTCCGAGTCGGTCGACTATGCCGTGATGGAACAGTGCCCCGGCAAGCCCGCCAGCGGATTCGTGGTGCGCATGGTGCCGCTGGATGCGGGTTGGTCTGACCTGGGAGCCTGGGATGCCGTTTGGCAGGTCAGCCCGCAGGATGGCCAAGGCAACGCCAGCCAGGGCGACGCCTTGCTGCACAACAGCCGCAACACCTTGGTCCACGCCACGAGCCGCCTTGTGGCCACGGTGGGCCTGGACAACATCGTGGTGGTCGAGACGCCAGATGCCGTGCTGGTGGCCGACCGCAGTTGCAGCCAGGACGTCAAACAGATTGTCAATGCCTTGTCGGTGCGTGAGCGCAGTGAAGGCACCGTGCACCGCCGCGTGCACCGGCCTTGGGGCTGGTACGACTCGATCGATTTCGGGCCGCGTTTTCAGGTCAAGCGCATCATGGTCAAGCCCAAGGCCAGCCTCAGCTTGCAGATGCACCACCACCGCGCCGAGCACTGGATCGTGGTCAGCGGCACGGCCGAGGTCACCAATGGTGACAAGGTGCTGATGCTGTCCGAGAACCAGTCGACCTACATCCCTCTGGGCACCGTGCACCGCCTGGTCAACCCCGGCACGATCCCGCTGGAGATCATTGAAGTGCAGTCGGGCAGCTACCTGGGTGAGGACGACATCGTCCGGTTCCAGGACAACTACGGCCGTTCGGCCTGAGCCTCCAGGCCAACGCGCTCAGCGTTGGCCCAAACCGAGCACGGCCAGCAAATCCAGCGGCCGCTCCGTGATCACGTCGGCGCCCCAGTCGCGGATGTCGTGGCTGTGGCCCAAGTAGCCCCAGCCTGCCGCAGCGCTGGGCATGCCGGCGGCTTGGGCGGCCTGGATGTCTCGCAGGTCGTCGCCAACGTACAGTGTGGCGGCCGGGTCTGATTTGATCTGTTCGCAGGCGGTAAGCAGCGGCAAGGGATGTGGTTTGGCATGGGCCGTGGTGTCACCGCTGATGGTGGTCATGCTGCGGCTTTCCAGGCCCAGCCCGCGCATCACTGGGATGGTGAAGCGGTGGGGCTTGTTGGTGACCACGCCCCATTTCAATCCTGCTTGTTCAAGCGTGGACAACAACTCTGCCACGCCGTCGAACAAGGCAGTGGTGTCGCTCAGGCATTGCGTGTAGGCGTCCAGAAAGGCCAGCCTCAGGTCTTCGTATTCAGCGTGGCCGGGGTGGATGTCCAGGCCCACGCCAATGAGCCCGCGCGCGCCGGCCGAGGCATGGGGCCGCAACAAGTCCAAAAGCATGGGCGGCAAACCACGCTGCACCCGCAGGTGGTTGAGCGCGCCGCCCAGGTCGCCAGCCGTGTCGGCGAGCGTGCCGTCCAGGTCAAACAGCACCGCTTGGGGGGGCGTGGCCCACTTCAATGCCAGGCTTGTGCTCATGCCTTGGCGGGCTTGCGGCAAGCGATCATGTAGTTGACGCTGGTGTCACCCGACAGCCAGTAGCGGCGGGTGATGGGGTTGTATTCCAGCCCTTTCATCTGCGTGGTCGACAAGTCGGCTTCGCGGGCCCAGCGGGTCAGTTCGGCCGGGCGGATGAAGCGCGCGAACTCGTGCGTGCCCTTGGGCAGCAGCTTGAGCAGGTATTCGGCGCCCACGATGGCGAAGAGGAATGACTTGGGATTGCGGTTGAGCGTGGAGAAGAAGATCCAGCCGCCGGGCTTGGCCATCTGCGCGCAGGCGCGCACCACCGAGGAGGGGTCGGGCACGTGCTCCAGCATTTCCATGCAGGTGACGACGTCGAACTGGCCGGGCTGCTCGGCGGCCAAGGCCTCGGCCGACACGCTGCGGTAGTCCAGGTTGGCCACGCCGCTTTCCATGGCGTGCAGTTGGGCAACCTTCAAGGGCCGGTCGGCCAGGTCGATGCCCAGCACGTTGGCGCCCCGGCGTGCCATCGACTCGGCCAGGATGCCGCCGCCGCAGCCCACATCCACCACGCGCTTGCCACTGATGTTGGCTTGCTGGTCGATCCAGTCCAGCCGCAGCGGGTTGATCTGGTGCAGGGGGCGGAACTCGCTTTCAGGGTCCCACCAGCGGTGGGCCAGGTCGCTGAATTTGGCCAGTTCTTGGGGGTCGGCGTTCGTCATCATGGGCGTCATCCTACCGCGTGGCGCGGCGGGCAAAATGGGGCTTTTGTGAAAGGGCCGCGATGTTGACGGTTTATGGGATCCCCAATTGCGACACGGTCAAGAAGGCGCGCACCTGGCTGACGGCCCAAGGGCTTGATTTTCAGTTCCACGATTACAAGAAGCAGGGCGTGCCCGCAGACCGGCTGGACGCCTGGGTCAAGGCGGTCGGATGGGAAGTGCTGGTCAACCGGCAAGGCACGACCTGGCGCAAGCTGGACGAGGCGACCAAGGCAGGTGTGACTGACGCGGCCAGCGCCAAGGCTTTGATGCTGGCCAACGCCAGCGTGATCAAGCGGCCGGTGATCGAGCAGTATGGGCAGGTGAGGGTGGTGGGCTTCGACGAGAAAAAGGCCGCTGTCCTGCTGGATCAGCGGCCCTGAACTTCTGTGCCGGGCTGTCAGGCGGCCAGCAGCTGCCGCAGCACGAAGGGCAGGATGCCGCCGTGCTGGTAGTAGTCCACCTCGATCGGGGTGTCGATCCGCAAGGTGACGACCACTTCCTGCACGCTGCCATCCAGGCGGTGGATGACGAGCTTGGCATCCGCTTGCGGCTTGATCTCGTCGCCCAGTTGCACGTCGATGGTCTCATCACCCTTCAGGCCAAGCGATTCCCAGTTGTCCGTGCCCTTGAACTGCAGGGGCAACACGCCCATGCCGACCAGGTTGGAGCGGTGGATGCGCTCGAAGCTGCGCGCCACCACGGCCTTGATGCCCAGCAGTTGCGTGCCCTTGGCGGCCCAGTCGCGGCTGGAGCCGGTGCCGTATTCTTCGCCGGCCAGAATGATGGTGGGCACCTTGACCGCCTGGTACTTCATGGCTGCGTCATAGATGGGCAGCTTGGCGCCCTTGTCCTCGTCGTCCAGCTGGTACAGGGTGTAGCCGCCTTCTTCGCGCGAGCCATCGGGCTTGGGCGGCAGCATGAGGTTCTTGATGCGCACATTGGCGAAGGTGCCACGCATCATCACCTCGTGGTTGCCGCGGCGTGAGCCATAGCTGTTGAAGTCGGCCTTCTGCACGCCGTGCGCCAGCAGGTATTGGCCGGCTGGCGTGGTTTCCTTGAAGGAGCCTGCGGGCGAGATGTGGTCGGTGGTGATTGAGTCTCCAAACAGGGCCATGACGCGTGCGCCAGTCACGCCAGGGGCCGAGAACACGGGCTCTTGCGTGAAGTCCTTGAAGAAGGGCGGCTCGGCGATGTAGGTGCTGTGCGGCCATGAGTACACATTGCCCTTCACGCCCTTGATGTTGTTCCACAACTTGCCCGGGTCGCTGGTGACTTTGTCGTAGTTCTCGCGGTAGGCCTTGCCATTCAGCGCGAACTTGAGGAGCTTGTAGATCTCGTCGCTGCTGGGCCAGATGTCGCCCAGGTAGATGTCCTTGCCGTTTTTGCCCTGGCCCACGGGCTCGGTCATCAGGTCCTTCATGACGTTGCCGGCAATGGCATAGGCCACCACCAGCGGCGGAGAGGCCAGGAAATTGGCCTTCAGATTCGGGTGGATGCGTGCCTCGAAATTGCGGTTGCCCGACAGCACGGCCGCGCACACCAGGTCGTTCTTGGTGATGACCTCGTTGATCTCAGGTGTCAGGTCGCCTGCGTTACCGATGCAGGTGGTGCAGCCGTAGGCGGCGAGGGTGAAGCCCAGTTTCTCAAGGTAGGGCAACAAGCCGGCTTTCTCGAGGTACTCGGTGACGATGCGCGAGCCCGGTGCCAGGGAGGTCTTGACATGGGGTTTGACCGTCAGGCCCGCTTCAACCGCCTTCTTGGCCAGCAGCCCAGCCCCCAGCAACACGCTGGGGTTGGAGGTGTTGGTGCAGGAAGTGATGGCGGCGATCAGCACATCGCCGTTGCCGATGTTGACGGCATCGACATTGTTGATGGGCTTCCCCTGGGCGGATTCCAGGGTGGGCCGGTTGGCCACCATTTCAAGCACCGGGCGTGGGGCGCCCAGGGGGGTGGGTTTGGCAGGGGGGGCTGGTTCGCCGCCCACCAGCGGGTAGCGCTGGTTCAGTTTGTCGGCCGGCTGGTTGAAGCCGTTCTCCACCGGGCTCTTGCTGAACAGGCTGGTGAACTGGCTTTTCACATTGCCCAACTCGATCCGATCCTGGGGGCGTTTGGGGCCGGACAGGGAGGGCGTAACGGTGCCCAGGTCCAGTTTGACGACGCTGGAGTAATCGATCTCGCCGGCTTGCGGCACGCCGTAGAGCTTCTGCGCCTTGAAGTAGGCCTCGAACGATTCGATCTCGGCCTTGGTGCGGCCGGTGCCCTTGAAATAGTCGATGGTCTTGTCATCAACGGGGAAAAAGCCCATGGTGGCGCCATATTCAGGGGCCATGTTGGCGATGGTGGCCCGGTCGGGCAGGGCCAGGGTGGTGGTGCCCGCCCCAAAAAATTCGACGAACTTGCCAACGACCTTCTCCTTGCGGAGGATTTCGGTCACGGTCAGCACCAGGTCGGTGGCGGTGACGCCTTCGCGCAGTTGGCCGGTCAGCTCAAAGCCCACCACATCGGGCGTCAGGAAGTACACAGGCTGGCCAAGCATGCCCGCCTCGGCCTCAATGCCGCCCACGCCCCAGCCCACCACACCAATGCCATTGATCATGGTGGTGTGGCTATCGGTGCCCACCAGGGTGTCGGGGTAGGCCACACCTTCCTTGGTTTGGTGCACGCCACGCGCCAGGTATTCCAGGTTGACCTGGTGGACGATGCCGAAGCCGGGCGGCACCACGCCAAAGGTGTCGAAGGCCTGCATGCCCCACTTCATGAACTGGTAGCGCTCCTGGTTGCGCTGGAACTCCAGCTTCATGTTCAGATCGAGCGAGTTCTTGGTGCCGTAATGGTCGATCATCACGGAGTGGTCGACCACCAGGTCCACGGGCACCAAAGGTTCGATGCTTTTGGGCGCCTTGCCCAGGCTGGCGGCCACATTGCGCATGGCGGCCAGGTCGGCCAACAGGGGCACGCCGGTGAAATCCTGCAGCACCACGCGGGCCACCACAAAGGGAATTTCATCGGTGCGGGGCGCCACAGGGGCCCAGTTGGCCAGCTCGGCCACGTGTTCGGCGGTGACCTTCTTGCCATCGCAGTTGCGCAGCACGGACTCCAGCACGATCCGGATCGACACCGGCAGGCGCGCCACGCTCGGGTATTGCTTGGTCAATTCGGGCAGCGAGTAGAACTGCAGCGACTTGCCTGATGCGGTCTTGAATGTCTTGAGCGTTTTGGCAAACGCATGCTTGGGGACTTTGGCCATGTGGACTCTCCGTGCAAAACAGACGCAATGCGAAAATACCATTGTGGCAGGGCCTGCCAGGTTCTGCGCTAGGCTAGTCGCCATGGGGTTTTGTGATGTCCGGGTTTGGGGTAATGAGGTGTTTCGTTCATGATGACTAACCCTTCCGTGGGCGTGACCGAGCACCAGTTGGCCGACTACACGCCCCCACTGCACACCGGGCTGGACATCGCCTACGCGGACAGCACCCTGCTGATCGTCAACAAGCCCAGCGGCTTGCTGAGCGTGCCAGGCCGCGGTGAGCGGTTTCATGACAGCCTGGCCTCGCGCGTGATGCTGGAGTACCCCCAGGCCTTGATCGTGCACCGCCTGGACATGCAGACCTCCGGCCTGCTGGTCATGGCGCTGGGCCCGCAGGCGCACCGGGATCTGAGTGCCTTGTTCCAGACGCGGCAGGTGCACAAGCGCTATGTGGCGCAGGTGACGGGTTTGATGCAAGCCGACCAGGGTGAGGTGGCGTTGCCCTTGATCACCGATTGGCCCCATCGCCCGCGCCAGAAAGTGGATTGGACGGAGGGCAAGCCAGCCTTGACGCGCTGGCAGGTCGCCTCGCGTGATGCCTTGCATGACACCACGCGGGTTGAACTTGAGCCGGTGACCGGACGATCCCACCAGTTGCGTGTGCACATGATGTCGATCGGCCACGCCATCGTGGGCGACCCCTTGTATGCCAGCGACGCTGTGCGGGCGCGGGCTGATCGCTTGTCGCTGCACGCGGCCGAGCTGACGTTTCAGCATCCCCAGACGGGCGAGACGGTGCACGTTGTCAGCCCCGTCCCGTTTTGACATGAGCCTTGAATGACCACCATGAAGACATTGACCATCGACCTGGATGACCTGATCATCGCGCTGGCCACCCGCTATGAGCTGGACGATCCCAGCCACTACCTGGACTTGGACACGGGTGAGGTGATCTACGCCGGCGAGGGGTTGGAAGCCTTGCCGCCCGACCTGGCGGACAACCCGCGCTACCGCTGGATCGAGCCAGTGCAGGCAGAGCCGGCTTTGCAAGTCATCGAGGCGTTCATCGCACAGGTGGGTGAGCCGCAGGCACGGGTCACCTTGACCGCGGCTTTCAATGATGACGAACCCTTCGAGGCCTTCAAGGAGGCCATGCAGGCCTTGCCGCAATGGAGGGACGCTTGGTTTTCATTCCACCACCAGGCCTATCTGGCCATGGCGCAAGACTGGTGCCAGCAACAAGGCATTGAACCCCAATGGCAGTGAGCGACTTCACCTTTTTCTGGCACGACTACGAAACCTTTGGCCGGGTGCCCAGGCGCGACCGGCCAGCACAGTTCGCGGGCATCCGCACCGATGCGCAACTTCAGGAAATGGGCGAGCCGGTGATGCACTATTGCCAGCCCGCGCCCGACTACCTGCCCGATCCCGAATCCTGCCTGCTCACGGGCATCCTGCCGCAGACCTGCCTGGAGCGCGGCCTGCCTGAGCACGCTTTTGCCCAGGCCATTGAACGCGAGCTGGCATGGCCAGGCACCATCGGCGTGGGCTACAACACCATCCGCTTTGACGACGAGGTGACACGGCACCTGTTCTGGCGCAACCTGATCGACCCCTATGCCCGCGAGTGGCAGAACAACTGCGGCCGCTGGGATTTGCTGGACGTGGTGCGCTGCACCTGGTCCTTGCGCCCTGAAGGCATCGCATGGCCGCTTCACGATGACGGCCGCCCCTCGTTCAAGCTGGAGCACCTGACGGCCGCCAATGGCCTGTCGCACGAAGCGGCGCACGATGCCTTGTCGGATGTGCGTGCCACCATTGGCCTGGCCCGTTTGATCCTGCAAAGGCAGCCCAAGCTGTTCGAGTTCTGCCTGAAGCTGCGCAAGAAAGACGCCGTGCTGGCCGAGATCGGCGTGGGCAAGCCCTTCCTGCATGTGTCGGGCCAATACGGCGTGGAGCGCGGTTGCCTGGCCATCGTGTGGCCCCTGGCGCCTCACCCCACCAACAAGAACGAGCTGATCGTGTGGGACTTGTCGGTGGACCCGAACGAGCTGTTCTCGCTCAACGCCGAGGCCATCCGCCAGCGCACCTTCAGCAAGGCCGATGAGCTGCCCGAGGGCATGACCCGTCTGCCATTGCGTTCCATCCACATCAACAAATCGCCCATCGTGATCGGCAACCTCAAGACCGTGACGCCCGAAGTGGCCGCGCGTTGGGGCCTGGACGTTGACCAGGCCTTGCGCCATGCCGAGGTGGCCGCGCGTTTGGGCGCCTCGATGGCCGGCATCTGGCCCGACGTGTTCGCGCGCCCGCCGCGAAGCCAGGCCGCCGACGTGGACGAGGATTTGTATGGCGGTTTCTTGAGCAAGGATGACCGCAACGCACTGGACCGCTTGCGGGCCTTGAGCCCCGAGTTGCTGGCCGAGCGACGCACAGGCTTTGAAGACGCGCGCCTGGACGAGTTGCTGTTCCGTTACCGCGCGCGCAATTTCCCGCAAACCTTGAGCGCGTCTGACCAGGAGCGATGGCAGCAACTGAGGGTTGAGCGTTTGCACGAAGGCGCCGGTGGGGGCCTGTCGCTGCAGGCCTTCTTTGACCGCATTGACGAACTCAGCGAGACGGCCGATGAGCGTGGCGAGGGCATCTTGGGTGCCCTGTACGATTACGCCGAGCAGATCGCACCATGAGCGATTTGAAGTACCTGTCGGGCTACCCGGAGCATGTGCTGGTGCAGGTGCAGAAGATCATCGACCAGGGCAAGCTGGGCGAAGTGTTGCAGCGAAAGTATGGCGAGCGCCATGAGGTGCGCACCGACAAGGCACTGTACGACTACGTGCTGGATCTGAAGGCACGCCACATGCGCAATGCAGAGGCCATCCACAAAGTGGCCTTTGACGGCAAGCTCAAGGTGATCCAGCACGCCTTGGGCACGCACACAGCGATCTCGCGCGTGCAGGGCGGCAAGCTCAAGGCCAAGCGTGAGATCCGCGTGGCCGCTTTGTTCAAAGAGGCGCCGCCCGAGTTCCTAAAAATGATCGTGGTGCACGAGCTCGCGCACTTGAAAGTGAAAGACCACGACAAGGCGTTTTATCAACTGTGCACGCACATGGAACCCGACTACCACCAGTACGAGTTCGACTTGCGCCTGTACTTGACGAACCTGGACCTGAGCAAGGCAGCGTAGGACACGTCTTACCGGGGGCGAAGCGGTGTACCGACATACGCGGCGTGGTGTGAGTCCTAGCATGGCTTAAAACCACTAGGAGAGCCTGCATGACTTCGCCAAGAACACTCTCCCCCCGCTGGAGCACCGCTTCGATCCCCGATGCGCCTGACACGTCGTCCATGGACCTGACATCCTTAGTGGGGCACTTCGACGCTTGCCAGGACTCGCGCGGCCGGTGGTTCGGCTTGCATTGCCTGGCCGAATCGGCCCATGGCTTCGTGGCACCGCGTTTCGTGACCTCTCTGGTCACTGCGACGATGATCATTGGCATAGCGTCCTTGGCGCTCTGACCACCATGTCCCGATCACCCTTGCTTCTGCTCTTGCCAGAAGCATCGGCAGAGGTCTGCGACATCTTGTCGCCGTCGCGCGGGCCGGTGGCGCCCGCCAACCGCTCCGAGATATTTGGTGTCAGCCGCTTTGCCGACCATGGCCGCAGCTTGGCCGCCACGCACCGCGCACGCAATGCCGCGCTGCGGTCAACCGCTTTCTTTCCACGCTTGCGGGACAACATCCGCGTTCTGCGTGAAGCCCACCACTACATCAGCACCCAGGCCATCACCGGCCATGATGTGAGCCCGGCGGCCGAATGGTTGCTGGACAACTTCCACCTGATCGAATCGCAGCTCAAGGAGATTCGGGACGGTTTACCGCGCCGTTATTTCCGCGACCTGCCTGTGCTGATCGATGAGCCGCTGGCCGGCTTGCCTCGCGTGTATGGCGTGGCGTGGGCCTTTGTGGCCCACAACGACAGCGCTTTTGACGACGACCTGTTGACGCAATTTCTGCGTGCTTACCAAGAGGTGCGTGACCTGACGCTGGGCGAGCTGTGGGCCTTGCCGACCACCTTGCGCGTGGTGCTGATCGAGAACCTGCGCCGCCTGGCCGAGAACGTGGCCACCAGCAAGGCAGCGCGCGAAGTGGCCAACCTGTGCTGCGACCGCATTGAAACCTACAGCCCCCACCAGCTCGACGCCTTGCTGGCCTTGATGAACGCCCGGGGCGCAGGCCATGCTTTCCTGACGCAGATGGCCCAGCGCCTGCAGGATTCGCAGATCGCCGGTGTGGGGCATGAGCGGTACCACGAGTGGTTGACCAAGACCTTGCCTGATCTGGCCACCGTGCAGATGCAACAGCCCGTGGAGCGAACGGCCAACAACCTGAGCATGAGCAACGCCATCAGCGCCCTGCGCGCGATTGGCGATGCCGACTGGACCGACATCGTCGGGCAAACCAGCTCGCTCATGCAACTGATGATGTCGGCCCCGACCTTCCAGGCCGAGCGCGATGACACGCGCAGCCAGACACTGCATGACATCGAGGACCTGGCACGCCGCAGCGGCCAGAGCGAGCTGGCTGTGGCCCGTGCCTTGTTGGCCTTGATGAACCGCGCCCAGGCCTCGTCGATGCCACCCGACATGGCCGACGACGTGGCAGTGGCCAGCCATTGGCTGCAAGGCCCTGGGCGCCCTCAGCTGATCAGTGCGCTGGGCTTGCAGGAGCACGCGGCCATGGCCTGGCGATTCGCCTGGCGTGCCGGCGCCGTGGCGGCTTACCTGGCAGCCTTGTTCATGGGCACTGCCGCATTGGTGGCTTGGGTGATGGGCCAGCACGGCCCAAATGCCCTGGGCTGGCAGGGGCCTGCCGCGCTGGTCGGCCTGGCCATGATCTTGATGGTCTTCCCGGCGTCCGAGGCCGTTGTGGCCATGGTGAACCGCCTGATCAGCGAGTCGGTGCGGCCCGTTCGTTTCCCCAGGCTGGCGTTGAATGACGGCATCCCGCCAGAACACCGCGTGATGGTGGTGATCCCGGCCATGATGACCAATGCGGCTTCAGTGCAAGCATTGGTTCACCAGTTGTGCCTGCATTACTTGGCCAACCCCGAGCCCCACGCGCAGTTCGCCTTGTTGACCGATTGGGCCGACGCCGACGCGGCCAGCCAGCCGACCGACGCCGCTTTGCTGCAAGCAGCGGTGCAGGCCCTGGGCGAGTTGAACGAGCGCTTCCCGGTGGACGGCGATGTGCCACCTCGCTTCATCATCTTGCACCGCGAGCGGCGTTTCAGCGAGACCGAGCAGACCTGGATGGGCTGGGAGCGCAAGCGCGGCAAGCTGGAGCAATTGGTGGCGGCATTGGCCACGGGTCAGGCCGGGGCTTTCTTGAACGTGGGAAGCGTGTCCAGCATCGCGGCGAACACGCGTTATGTGGTCACCTTGGACAGCGACACCCAACTGCCTCCGGGGCGTTTGCGTGAACTGGTGGGCGTGGCCGCGCATCCGCACAACCGGCCCCGGTTGGACGCGCGCGGCACGAGGGTCATCAGTGGCCACGGCATCTTGCAGCCGCGCATCGTGACGCCCCTACCGGCTCCGCGCGATCGCACGCGCTTTCACTGGTTGTTCGCGGGCCAGCTGGGCATCGATCCCTACAGCGCGGCCAGCTCCGAGGTCTACCAGGATGTGTTTGACGAGGGTTCTTTCACTGGAAAAGGCTTGTTGAACGTCCAGGCCGTGCACGCGGTGCTGTCGGGCCGGCTGCCCGAGGGTAGGGTGCTGAGCCACGACTTGCTGGAGGGATCGCTGTGCCGTTGCGCTGGTGTCACCGACATTACCTTGATTGAGGATGCGCCCTTCCACGCTGATGTCGCGGCCTCGCGCCTGCACCGGTGGATCCGCGGTGATTGGCAGTTGCTGAGCTTCCTGTTCCGCGGCGGCTGGTTCAGCATCTCCGGCATCAACCGCTGGAAGATGATCGACAACCTGCGCCGCTCCTTGGTCGCCCCCATGTCCTTCGCCTTGCTGATCCTGGCGCTGGCCAGTGGCGTGGTCTCACCTTGGGCCGTGATCGCCCTGGTGCTGGTGGCCTTTGCCGGTGGGCCAGTGCTGGGCGCGGTGGCGGGCTTGGCGCCCAGCCGCGATGGCATCGCCATGGCGCACTTCTACCGGCTCGCCTTCGCAGACCTGGGCCGCGCTGTGGGCGCTGGCCTGTGGCACTTGATGCAGTTATTGAACGAAGGCGTGATGGCCGTTGACGCGATCGTGCGCACCTTGTACCGCATGCTGTTCAGCCAGCGGCACCTGCTGCAGTGGACCACGGCCGCAGCAGCCCAGGCGGCCACCAGCCATGCCCTGGCGGCCACCGTTCGGCGCCATCGGAATGTGACGGCCGGCGCGCTGGTCCTGGGTGCCTTTTTGTTCTTCACCTCGCCATACCCCTGGCTGGCCTTGGCGCTGTGCCTGGCCTGGGCCTTGTCCCCGCTGTGGACCTGGTGGGTGAGTCGCCCCAGTGAGGCCGTGGTGGCCGACACCGTGGCCCCGGCCGATCGGTTCTATTTGGCCGGCGTGGCCCGCGACACCTGGCGCTTGTTCGAGCGCTGCGTGGGGCCGCAGGACCAGCACCTGCCGCCCGACAACCTGCAGACCTTGCCCTACGACATGGTGGCCCACCGGACATCGCCCACCAACATCGGGCTCTACCTGCTCAGCACCGCCTGCGCACGCCAGTTTGGCTGGATCGGCACACTGGAGATGCTGGACAGGCTGGAAGCCACGTTGGGCTCCTTGCTCAACATGCAGCGCTACCGCGGCCACTTCCTGAATTGGTATGACACTGAAACCCTGCGCCCTTTGCTGCCCAGTTATGTGTCCACCGTGGACAGCGGCAACCTGAGCGGCCACCTGCTGGCCACCGCGCAGGCCTGCCTTGAACTCCGGCATGCGCCCTTGGATGAGCAAGCCGCCAGAGCGGCCCTTCAAACCTCCATGCAGCGCTTGCGGCCCATGCTGCCATTGCTGGCCGAGCTGCCGGGGCACCAGGCCCTGATGGCCTTGCTGGCCTGGAACGATCCATTGGGCAGCGACACCCATTTGCCCGACGGCAAGCAAGCCCTGTTGGCGGACGCCAGCCAGGAGCTGGAGGCTTTGCAGCTGTTTGCCCAAGCCCGACCTGAATGCCAGACCCTGCTGTGGTGCCTGGCCGATCACCTCAACACCTTGCGCTCGGCCTGGCGTGATCAGGCAGGCCGCGGGCATGAGCAGCAGCGCATGGTGGCGCGCCTGGACGAGCTGGCCCGGCAATTCAAGCGCATGGCCTGGGAGCCCGACTACAGCTTCCTGTACCACCGCAAGCGGCACCTCTTCCACATTGGCTACCGGATTGCCGAGCAGCAACTGGACGCCAGTTTCTACGACCTGTTGGCGTCTGAATCGCGCTTGACCAGCCTGCTGGCCATCGCCAAGGGCGATGTGCCGGTGGCGCATTGGGCCGCCCTGGGCCGCCCCACTTACGCGGCGGGCACGCATGCAGGGCTGCGCTCTTGGTCAGGCTCGATGTTCGAATACCTGATGCCTTCCCTGGTGCTGGACGAGCCCCACGGCAGCCTCTTGCACAGCGCGGGGCACGCCGCGGTGCTGGAGCAGATGGCCTATGCGCAAAAGCAGCGCACGCCCTGGGGCATGTCCGAGTCGGCCTACGCGGCCAGTGACCACACCTTGGCCTACCAGTACTCGCCCCAAGGCGTGCCTCGCCTGGCCTTGAGGCGAACGCCGCAGGACGAGTTGGTGATCGCCCCCTACGCCACTGTGTTGGCGGCTGAACTCATGCCCCACCAAGCCGTGAGCAACATGCGGCGCATCGAGTTGCTCCTGGGACGTGGGCGTTATGGCTTGATCGAAGCCCTTGATTTTTCGCCATCCCGGCAGACAGGCATTGACCGCGTTTCGCGCGTCAGCACCTTCATGGCCCACCACCAGGGCATGAGCATCGTGTCGCTGGCCAATGTGCTGCTGGACGGCGCGCCGCGCCGATGGGGCATGGCCAACGCGCACATCAAGGCGGTGACCTCCTTGCTGCACGAGCGGGTGCCCCGCGAAATCTCGGTCTTGCACACGCCCCCCGCTAGCACCGTCACGGATGGCCAACAGCGCGATGCCTTGGGCATGCTGCGCGATGTCACGCCAGGGCTTGCCGCGGTCGAGCCTACCCACCTCTTGTCCAATGGGCGCTACAGCGTGGCCTTGCGGCCCAATGGCGCCGGTTGGAGCCGCTGGGGCAACGCCGGCATCACCCGTTGGCGTGACGATGCCCTGCGCGATGCCTGCGGCAGTTTCATGTACCTGCGCTGGGACCAGGCCGTGGCACCGGTGTCGCTCACGCAGCACCCCGCGCCTGACCCTCGCGCCCACTACCGCAGCACCTACCACGCCGAGCGGGTCAGCTTTGACGCCATCTGGCCAGAGCTTGAAACGCGCGTCACGGTGTGGGTCAGCCCTGAAGACGACATCGAGTTCCGCCAGGTCGAGATCCGCAACGTGAGCGACCGCGACATCGATCTGGAGTTCATGTCCGCCTTCGATGTGACCCTGGCCGATCCCCGGGCCGATGAGGCCCACCCGGCCTTCTCCAACCTGTTCGTCAGGGCCGAATGGGTGGCCGCGCAGCAGGCCCTGGTGTTCGAGCGACGACCGCGCCTGGTCACCGAGAAAGGGTTGTCGGCCGTGCACTTCCTGGCCGATGGCCACGCCGGCCTGATCACCGACGTTCGCATCCAGACCGACCGCCTTCGCTGGCTGGGCCGAAACCATGATGTGAGTAACCCACAGGCCATGTTTGACGCGCCTCCCGAGCCCGATCCATCCAGGCCTGATGAGGGTGTGGTGCTGAACACGGGCCTGGACCCGGTGGCGGGTTTGCTAGTGCGCCTGCACATCCCAGCGCAAAGCAAAGCCAGCCTGACTTTGTGCACTGCGGCGTCCGACAATGTGGCGACCTTGCGCTCGGTGATGGACAAGTACCGCCAAACCCCCCACATCGAGCGTGCATCGCTGATGTCGGCCACCTTGGCGGGCATCAAGCTGCGCGACCTTCGGCTCAATGCCGAGACCTTCGCGTCCATCCAGACGCTGACGACGGCGCTGGCCATGGTGGTGACCCGGCCGATCAACCTGAGCGACGAAAGCCCGGCCACGGCCTGTGACCGCAAGCTGCTGTGGCGCTTTGGCATCTCGGGCGACCGACCCATCGTGCTGGTGTCGGCCGGCGTGCCGCAAGGCTTGGGGCTCGTCCGCTCACTCGCCCAGGCTTTGCGCCTGTGGACTTGGGGTGCGGTCGTTTGCGATCTGGTGGTGGTGAATGCCGAGCCCACGTCCTACCTGATGGCCCTTCAGCGTGACATCGGTGCCTTGCGCGAACGCTATGTGTCGGACATTGCCGGCAACCCCGGTCCCTCGGCCGCGTCGGGCTTCCATGTGCTGCGCAGCAACGAGCTGTCACCTGAAGAATTGCGCACGCTGCACGCCTTGGCTCGCCTGCACCTGAACGCCGACGGCCGGCCTTTGGCCCACCACATCAGCGAGTGGATTGAGCGGCATGAGCTGGCCCTGGAAGAACGCACCCACCCACCTCAAGTGGCCGTGCCCGCCAGCACCGGCCCGGGCCCGTCAGCCAATCCCCCCACGGGCACTTTCCACGAGCCCAGCGGCGAATTCCGCTTTGTGGTCAGCCCAGGTCAACGGCCCACCCGCCCTTGGATCAACGTGTTGTCCAATCCCGGTTTTGGCGGCCAGGTCTCAGAGGCCGGTGGCTGCTACACCTGGGCGGTGAACAGCCGCTTGAACCAGGTCACGCCATGGTCCAACGACCCGGTGGGTGATCCGTCCGGCGAATGGCTGCTGCTTCAAGACGAGAGGACGCGCGAGGTCTGGAATGTGACCCCCGGCGGTCTGGGCGGCGCGCCGGTGAACTACCGGGTCAGACATGGCCAAGGCATCACCACGATCAGCCATCAGCAGGGTGAGCTGGAAGTGGAGGTGAGTTGGTGCGTGGATCCGAAGCACGCCGTCAAGCAGATCAAACTGAAGCTGGTCAACCAGGGCAGCAAGCCCGTAAAGCTGCGCGCCATCAAACTGGTGGAGTGGGTGATGGGCGCCAACCGCACCGACCGCCATTCGGTGCGCACCAGCACGCTGACGCAAACCTTGCCCGACCCCCGCGGCATCGGGGGCGTGCGGCGCATCACGGCGCTCATGGCCACGCAACGCGAGCATTCGGCCGGCTTCGGGGGCGGCACGGCCTTCCTGGCCATGGTCAGCGAACTGGACGACGCTGGTGTGTCCGAGGACTGGACCTGTGACCGCCGTGAATGCTTCGACGCCCGCGGCCGCCTGGTCGTGCCCGACTACCTGGGACAAAAGCGGGGTGTTGGCTTGGACCCTTGTGCGGTCTTGTCGGTGCGGCTGTCGGTGGACCCGGGCACCGAGCTGGAGCAGGTGTTCTTGCTGGGGCACGCCAACAGCCTGGACGAAGCCAGGCACCTGGCGGTCACCAGCGCCTTTGTGTCGCCGGGCCTGCGCTTGCAGCAGGTGCGCGAAGATTGGAACCAGCGCCTGGGCGCCACCACCGTCAAAACCCCGGATCCATTGTTCGACGCCATGGTCAACCGCTGGTTGCTGTACCAAACCGTGACCTGTCGCCTGTGGTCAAAAGCAGGCTTTTACCAAGCCGGTGGCGCGTTTGGTTTCCGCGATCAGTTGCAAGATTCGCTGGCTTTAGCAGGCTCTGCCCCCGAGATGCTGCGTCAGCAAATCCTGCTGGGGGCCTCACGCCAGTTCCCCGAGGGCGATGTGCAGCATTGGTGGCATGCACCCACTGGTGCCGGCGTGCGCACCCACTTCTCGGACGATCTGCTTTGGCTGGCCTATGCCAGCGTGCATTACGTGAACACCACGGGTGATGCCAGCCTGCTCGATGAACAAGTGCCTTTCCTGGAAGGGGCCGCGATACCCGAGGGTGCCGAAGACGCTTACTACACGCCCGCCATCAGCCCGCAGACCGCGAGCCTGTTTGAGCATTGCGCCCGGGCCATCGACCGCAGCTTGAAGGTGGGGGCGCATGGGCTGCCCTTGATGGGCGTGGGCGACTGGAACGACGGCATGAATCGGGTGGGCTCGGAAGGGCGGGGCGAGTCGGTCTGGCTGGCCTGGTTCCTCTGCCGCATCGTGACCGACTTTGCCCCGATCGCCAAAGCGCAGGGCGAGACCGCCCGTGCCCGGCGTTGGGAAGAGGCCATGGCCGGCTGGAAAAGCGCCTTGCAAGAGCACGCTTGGGATGGCCAGTGGTACCGCCGCGCCTTCTTTGATGATGGGCAAGCTCTGGGGGCCAGCGCCAACGCCGAGTGCCGCATCGACTTGATTGCACAGGCCTGGGCTTTGCTGTCGCAGGCAGCTGCACCGGCCTACCAGCGCATGGCCATGTCGGCGGTTGAAACCCACCTGGTCGATCACCAAGCGGGGTTGATCAAGTTGCTTGACCCGCCTTTGGCGCACGCCGAGCCCAGCGCCGGCTACATCCAGGCTTACCCCCCGGGCGTCCGCGAAAACGGCGGGCAGTATTCGCACGCCGGTGTGTGGGCGCTCATGGCGCAGGCCCAGCGGGGCGACGGTGACGCGGCCTACCGCTACTTCACCTACCTGAGCCCGGCCCACCGCACTGCACACCCCGTGCGAGGCCCCGCCTATGGCATCGAACCTTATGTGATGGCGGGCGATGTTTACACACAGCCGCCCTATGTGGGACGTGGCGGCTGGAGTTGGTACACCGGTGCTGCGGCCTGGCTGTACCGGGCGGCCACCGAGTCCATCTTTGGCCTTCAGGAGCGCGATGGCGCCTTGAGCTTCAAGCCCTGCCTGCCCTCGCACTGGCAGCATGCCGACATGACGGTGCGCCGAGGTGGCCGCACCCTCCATTTCAAGCTGTGCCGGCCTGCTGCGTCTGAGCAAATGGCCCAGGCCACCAGCCAAGGCGCCACCGTGCTCAGGCCCGGTGACACGGTGCGCTGGGATGGGCTGGCCGCGGAGGCTTGGTTCGTGATTCCCCTGGCCGACTGACATGCGGTGATGTCCTACAAACGCACGCGCCAAACGCCGATGCAGGCTGGCGGCCGCCGACCGTAAATTTAAACCCATGGCATCACCCCAGCAGACGAGGACCGCACCATGAGCACCGACGCCCCCACGACATCAAATGCAACAGGCCAACGGCTGGTGCTGGACGAAGCGGCCATCAACGCCGCCAAATCCGGCTTGGGCGAGGGAGCCGTCACCCCGCACGATGCGCCCTGGCGCGAGGACATCATCAAGCTGCTGAACGATGCACTGGCCACGGAACTGGTGTGCGTGCTGCGCTACAAGCGCCACCACTTCACCGCCGAGGGCCGGGCTTCGCCCAAGATCGCCGAGGAGTTCATGGTGCACGCCAACGAAGAAGCGGCCCACGCCGATCGCCTGGCCACCCGCATCTCGCAGCTGGGCGGCGAACCCAATTTTTCGCCCGACAGCCTGACCAAGCGCAGCCACGCCGAGTACGACGAGTCGCTGGACTTGTCCGCCATGATCCGCGCCAACCTGATCGCCGAGCGTGTGGCCATTGAAACCTACAGCCAGATGATCGACCTGATTGGCGACAAGGATTCGACCACCCGCCGCTTGCTGGAAGACATCCTCAGCGACGAGCAAGAGCACGCCGACGAACTGAAAGACTGGCTGGAAGAGTAAGCCCGCGCCGGCCGCTCGCCGGCCAATCGGGTACAAAGGCGCACCTGCGCTACTTTGTGCCCGATGTCCGATTCTCCTTCCATCCTTGTCCTGGCCGCGCACCCCGATCTGCGGCATTCGCGGGTCAACCGCGCCTTGATGCAGTCGGGCCAGTCGCTCGCGAACGTCACCGTGCGTGACTTGTACGCCCTGTACCCCGACCACGTGATCGACGCGCCTGTCGAGCAGGCCTTGGCCGCCCAGGCCGATTTGATCGTCTGGCAGCACCCCATCCATTGGTACAGCATGCCGCCGCTGATGAAGCTGTGGCTGGACGAGGTGCTGACACTGGGTTGGGCTTATGGCCAAGGTGGCAACGCCTTGCGTGGCAAGGACTTGTGGCTGGTGGTCACCACCGGTGGCATGCAGGACGCCTACAGCCCGACGGGCTACAACCGTTATTTCTTCGACGCTTTTCTGCCGCCCTACGAGCAGACTGCGGCCTTGTGCGGCTTGCGCTTCTTGCCGCCATTGGTCTTGCATGGTGCCCACACTGTGTCACCCCAGGCCCTGGAGGCGCACGTCGAGGTGTACCGAGATCGCTTGAGCACCTACCCCCTGTGGCCGGAGATGGCCGAGCTGGGGAGCTGCCCGCTGTGCGAGGTGCCCGCCAATGATCGCCCGACCGAGGACGCCTGAGCATGGAACACAGCAACTGGTTGCTCAGCACCCTGGTCTATTTGTCGGCCGCGATCATCGCGGTGCCTTTGGCCAAGAAGCTTGGCCTGGGCTCGATCATCGGCTACCTGGCCGCGGGCATCGCCATTGGGCCCTTCGGCCTGAAGTTGGTGGATGACACCGAATCCATCCTGCATTTCGCCGAGTTTGGTGTGGTGCTGATGCTGTTCCTGATTGGCCTGGAGCTGGAGCCGCCCCGCTTGTGGGCCTTGCGCCGGCCCATCTTCGGCTGGGGCAGCCTGCAGTTGCTGGGCTGCGCGTTGGCCTTGGCGGCAGCGGCCATGGCCTTTGGCGTGTCCTGGCAGATCGCGGTGGTGGCCGGCCTGGGCCTGGCCCTGTCGTCCACGGCCGTGGCCTTGCAGGTGATGAACGAGCGCAACATGCTGCCCACGTCCGCCGGGCAGGCGGGCTTTGCCATCTTGTTATTCCAGGATGTGGCGGCCATCCCCATCCTCGCCTTGATCCCTTTGCTGGGCCCCAAAGCCGATGCGGGCGGCAGCCCCTGGCTGGAGGCTTTGCGTGCCCTGGCCGTCATCGCGGGCATCGTGGTGGTGGGGCGCTTGCTCTTGCGCCACGCCTTGCGCTGGATCGCGCGCAGCCAGTCGCAAGAAATTTTCACCGCCGCTTCGCTGGCCTTGGTGGTGGGTATTGCCACCTTGATGCAGGCTGTGGGCTTGTCGATGGCGCTGGGCGCCTTTCTGGGCGGCGTGCTGCTGGCCGAGAGCGAATACAAACGTGAGCTGGAAACCGATGTGGAGCCGTTCAAAGGCCTGCTGCTGGGCCTGTTCTTCATGGCCGTGGGCATGACCATCGATTTCGGCGCCCTGGCGCAGCACCTCTGGTTGGTCGCGGTCATCCTGCTCGGCTTCCTGCTGATCAAGGGCATCGTGCTGTGGGGGCTGGCCAAGCTGGTCAAGGTGCCCGTGGGTGAGCGGCCGGTGTTCACGCTGTTGCTGGCCCAGGGTGGCGAGTTCGCGTTCGTGGTGTTCCAGCAGGCCGCAGGGGCCCAGGTGTTCTCGGCCGAAGTGTCCTCGCTGTTGATCGGCACCGTGGCCTTGTCGATGCTGATCACGCCCTTGTTGCTGGTATGCGTTGACCGCTGGTTGCTGCCCCGTTTTGCGCGGCTGGCGGCGCCGTCGCCAGAGGCCTCGCTGGCTGAGCGCCAGGAAGCGCCCGTCATCATTGCCGGCTTTGGGCGCTATGGCCAGGTGGTGGGTCGCCTGATGTATGCGAACGGCCTGAAGGCCACGGTGCTGGACCACGATGCCGAGCAGGTCGAGGCGCTGCGCCGCTTTGGCTTTCGGGTGCATTACGGCGACGCCACCCGCCTTGACCTGCTGCGCATGGCTGGCGCCGAGTCGGCCAAGGCCCTGGTCGTGGCGATTGACGATGTCGAGCAAAGCCTGAAGTTGGTGGACTTGGCCAAGGCGCATTTCCCGCACCTGGCCATCGTGGCACGGGCGCGCAATGTGCAGCACTGGTATGCCTTGCGCGACCGGGGCGTGAGCTTGATCGAGCGTGAGACTTTGGATTCGGCACTGCTGAGCGGGCGCAGTGTGCTGGAGCTGATGGGCTGGCACCCCCACCATGCACGGCAGATGGCCATGCGTTTCAGGCGCCACTCCGTGAATCAACTGGAGCAGTTCTGGCCCCATCACAAGGATCAGAAGGCCCTGGTGGCCATGGCCAAGCAAGGGCGCCAGCAACTGGAAGAGTTGTTTGCCCAAGAACGGGAGGCACCCCAGGGCAACCGGCCTCAGGGTTGGGGCAACGAGCCCTGATCCTCACCAATGTTCTTCAAGAAAGCCAACAGTCGGCGCTCTGATGGCGTCAGCGCCTGTGCTTGCTGGCGCTGGCGTTGGGCCTTCACCTTCAGCGTCTTGATCATGTCCTGGCTGGCCATCAACACGTGCGGGTGCACGTAGGACTTGCGGCACACGGCCACCGTGTTGCGCAGCAAAGCCGAGACTTGCTTCAGCACCTCGTTGGCCGTGGGCTGGGCTGAGCCGTCTTCTGTGCAACCTTGGCACATCAGGTCAAGGGCATGCACCGTGGCATGCCAGGTCCGGAAGTCTTTGGCGGTGAAGTCCGCACCGCCAGCGCTGCGCAGGTAGTCGTTCACATCGCCCGAGCCGATCGTGTGCAAGGTGCCGTCATCATCCTCGTACTGGAACAGGGCTTGTCCCGGCATGGATTGGCAGCGCTGAACGATCCGGCTCACCCGGGCATCCTGCAGCGTCACCTGGTGGGGCACGCCGCTCTTGCCTTTGAATCGCAATTTCAAGGTGTGGCCTTGCACCGCCGCATGTTTGTTGCGCAAGGTCGTCAGGCCGAAAGAGCCGTTGGCCTTGGCGTACTCCTCGTTGCCCACGCGGACCAGGGTGGTGTCCAGCAAGCGCACGATCGCGGCCAGCACAGAGGCCCGCTGTGGTTTGTCACCGACCCGCAAGGCCAGGTCGTGCGCCACCTGCTCGCGAATGCGCGGCAAGGCCAGGCCAAACTCAGCCATGCGCTCAAACTTGTGAACATCGCGCGCCACGCGCCAGTCGGGGTGATAGCGGTACTGCTTGCGGCCTCGCGCATCGCGGCCCGTGGCCTGCAGGTGGCCTTGCGGCAAGGGGCAGATCCACACATCGGCATAAGCGGGGGGAATGGCCAGGCGCCTGATGCGCTCCAATGCCTTCTGGTCTTTCAGCCAACGACCGTTCGGCAGGCGGTAGCCGAACTGCTGGCCGCGACGCACCCGGCGGATGCCGGGCATGTCGCTGCTCACATAAACCAGGCCCGAGGGCACGGATTCATGAGGCTTGTCCATGCAGTCAGCTTCCGGCGCTGCCCTTCACGTTGGATGGCAGGTTTTGCGCTGCACTGAGGTGAGCCCGCAGGGTGGGCAGGGTGGACGATGCAAAGTCGCGGACCTCGCTGTCCTTGGCCTCACGGGTGGCCTTCTCGAACAGGGTGATGTCCGTCTTGTGGTCGTGCAGACCCACCGTCTGGACAAACTGCCGGTCAAAATCCGCGCCCGTCAGCTTGGTCAACCGGTCGATCACCTCCTGCTTGTCTTGCGGCAAGGTGGTGGGCAACACCACGTTGCGCCGCTGGGCCAGCAGTTGGAGCTTTTGATTGGCCATGGTGTGGTCACTGACCAGCATCGTTGCATACGACTTGACCGACGAATCGGAGGCATTGGCCGTCGCCAACTGTGCCAAAGCCAACTCGTACTGGCCAGCAACGGCCGCGTCAGAAAGGAACTTCTTTTCTGATGCGTTCAAGGCCGTGGTGGCCGCCGTTGGCGAGGTGGGCACGCCGGCCGCCGTGGGCTGGTTGTTCAGCTGGTCATTGGGATCGCGCATCAGGCTGCTGTCCCCCGTGGGGTTGCTGCTGTTGGCGGCCGACGCCCCCGACTCATTGGCCGCCACCATGGCACTGTCCTGCAAGGGCGTGTCGGCGGAGTTCGCCGTGCGGGAGGAAACTTCATCCTGCCGGTTGCAAGCGCTCAATGCCAGGGTGGCGGACACCGCGACGCCCGCCAGACCCAGGATTCGACTTTTGGTTTTCATGGTTTCTCCTCAGTGGGTAAAGGCTGCAGAAGCTTCTACAGAGTGGCCTTGTGTTGGTCGCGCAGCAACTTGACCTGATCGTGGTTGCGCTGCACGCCAATGAGTTGGCGCTCGATGACGGCACGCAAGGCGGGCGGCAGGGCGTCTTCCTTCAAGGCCTTGCGGTAGCGGGCCAGTGCGGTGTCTTCGCCACGCTCACACTCTTCCAGCACGGCGGCATCGCTGTAGCCGGTCAGTGAGTCACGCACGGCCACCCAGCCACGGTGCAGGGCGCCAGCAACGCTGCCGCTTTGCTCGGGCTTGCCACCGTACTGCAGCACGAAAGGTTGCAGCTCGGCCGCGGCACGTTGGCACTCGATGGCGCGCTGGATGAACAGGCTCTTGAGTTCCGAGTTGGTGACGTGCTTGGCGCAGGCGTTGAAGCCTTGCTCGCCATCTTTGGAGGTTTCGATGAGGTCGTTGAGTGTGTCAACAATGTTGTCGTTCGTCATGGTGTCATCCTTTGATGTGAGGCGCGTTAACGCCGTTGTGAAGCAATGAATCAGCCACATTTCGAGCGATTGCCCGTTGGGGTTGATGCCTACCATGACAGGCAAGCAGCGTGCCGCATGCCATTTGCAACGAGGGCTCGCGGGCACGGCACGCCAGTTGCTGATCAATGGTTGATCACACGGCGCACCGTGCTTTTTCCCCCAAGGAGCCGCGATGAATTTCCCGCAACAACAACTCAGGCTGCGAAAGTGGTGCTTGGTCTTGTTGTGTGTTTGTTCACAGTTCAGCCAAGCCGCCGATGCGCCAGACGACCTGCCTGGCAAGGATGGTCCGTTCGCCAGCAATCTGGCGTACAGCCCCGAAGCCACCGATCCATCCGCCCCTGGTTGGCGGCCTCGCCAAGCCAAGCACCATGTGGGTTTGAGCATCGGTTCAGCGCGGATGCCTTGCCCCGAAGGCATGGTCTGCCGCCGCAATGGCCGCGCCATTACTTTGTACGCTGGCGGTGAGTTCAGTCAGCGTTGGGGGTTTGAGCTGGCCTACATGCGCATGAGCAACCTCGAGCATGTGGGCAACGCCGTTCGTGTCCGTGGCCTGAACGTGAACCTGCTGGGCGAAATGCCCCTGGGCTCGCGTGTGAGCCTCATTGGCCGGCTGGGCGCCAACTATGCCCGCACGCGCATGGACCTGGCCACCAATGCCTCCGTTCCCACCGGCTCAGCGCATGGTCTTGGCCTGTCGTATGGCGTGGGCGTGAACTGGCATGTTTCGCAGAACTGGTCGGCATCGGCGGACTTGAACCGGCATGACTTCAAGTTCGTGACCGGCCGCGACAACGTGGACACGGCGGCGCTGAGTTTGCGTTACCGCTATTGAACGCCGATGGCTTCCTGGCCTGATCGATTGTGGAGCCTGGTGCCGACGGTGTTGCGGCGGCCTGTGCAAATCCTTTTCAAGGCAGTGAACCGTTGGCTGGACGACCGAGGCCCTCAGTTGGGCGCAGCCATCGCCTTCTACACGATGTTCGCGGTGGCGCCTTTGCTGGTGGTGGCCATCGCCATCGCGGGCGCGGTGTTTGGTGAAGACGCGGCCCGTGGGCAGATCGTTGGCGAGATCGAGGGCCTGGTAGGCCAGGCCGCTGCCAAAGGCATCGAAGCCATGATCGAGTCGGCCTGGCGCCATCCTAATGGCCTGTGGGCCAGTTTGCTGGGCGTGGTCACCTTGCTGGTGGGTGCCACCGGCGTGTTTGCCGAATTGCGGCGTGCGCTCAATGCCATCGCGCGCGTGGTGCCCGACCAATCTTCGGCCATCTCGGCCTTTGTGCGTGCGCGCTTGATTGGTTTTGCGCTGGTGCTGGGGTTTGGCTTCCTGGCCATCGTTTCGCTTTTGCTCAGTGCTGTGCTGGCGGCCCTCAGTGCCTACATGTCCACCCGCTTTCCCACCCTGGCCGAGCTGATGGGCTTGCTGGATGTGGCGGTGTCCACAGGCGTGCTGGTGATGGCCTTCGCCGCCTTGTTGCGGTGGTTGCCTGAAAGAAAGCCCAGCCGCCTGGCGGTGTGGGTGGGCGCGATCAGCAGCGCGGTGATGTTTTCGGTGGGCAAGCACCTGATCGGGCTGTACCTGGTGCATGCCAGCGTGGCATCCAGCTATGGCGCTGCGGGTTCCTTCGTGGTGGTGATGCTGTGGGTTTATTACTCCGCACAGATCCTGCTGCTGGGCGGCGCCTTGGGCGCGGTGGTGGACGAGCACTACCCCTTGGAGCGGCCGGCACGTGGATTGCCCGCTCAAGGGCATGAATCCCATTGACAAAAACTCCCCTCCCCAAGGCGACACTTTGCCCCGCGTCAAAGGCAAGCCCTCGCCCCGTTTGCCGCATGAGCACGACGAGTCTTCAGACAGCCAGGTCAGCGAACCCCGGCCAGAGATGAAGCAGGCGCACGCCGATGTGCAACGCGGTTTGGTGGACACCGACCGTTCCCCAGTGACGGACGAGGTCTATAACCGCACCCTCAAGTCGGGAAAACCGACAGGCGGACAAGCCAAGCCGCGCCGCTAGAGCAAAAATCTTGCCCATCGGCAGTTGTTGCGGTAAATCGAACATGGCTTTTTGAAATTTGCACGCCTTGAAACGGGCTTTGCCCCTGGGCCCCAGGGGAAACCGGTCCGGCACGGGTGTTGCAAAGAGAGTCACTCCCATGACACCTCAGAGAGACGCCCCATGAACTCACCGGCCATTCGCCAGGAACACCGGCAGCATCAGGCTCTGACACCCCGCTTGCAGCAAGCGGTGCGCCTTCTGCAACTGTCATCGTTGGACTTTGCCCAGGAAGTGCGTGACGCGATGGGCAAGAACCCCTTTTTGGAGCCGGAAGACTCGCCCGGCACGGATGCCGCCGATCCCGTTGAAACCCCTACCGTGGCCGAGCCCGTGGTCAGTGCCGCCAACGAAGCCATGGACGCCGAGACCCCTTCCGCCATGAGCGATGCCGAGCCCTCCTGGGAGCGTGACAGCTGGCAATCCGCCACTGGCACCCGCGTTGGTTCAGGCGGAGATTCGGACACCAGCATGATCGACATGGTGGCCGACGATCTGGGCCTGCGCGCCTACCTGCGCAACCAGATGAACGCCTGGCCTTTGAGCGACCGCGAGCGTGTGCTCGTGGTCACCATCATTGAGTCGCTGGATGACGATGGCTACCTGCGCACGCCTTTGATGGAGCTGTCGGCCCTGACCGATTTGTCGCCCTTGGCCGATGAGGCCGAGATGGAAGCTGCGCTCAAGCAGGTCCAGACGCTGGATCCGATGGGCGTGGGTGCCCGCAGCGTGTCCGAGTGCCTGCTGTTGCAAGTGCCGTCCATCGAAGACGAACAAGTGCGCGATTTGGCCCGCATCATCGTCACGCATTACCTGAGCCGTTTGGCGCAGCGCGATGTGGCCGGTTTGGCCAAAACACTGAGCTGCAAGGCGGCCGACATTGACGCCGCGTGCGAACGCATTCGTCACCTGGATCCAAGGCCTGGTTGGCGCTTTGGCACGGCCTCGGACACCCAGTTCGTGACACCCGATGTCATCGTCAAGCAAGTGCGTGGCGAATGGGTGGCTTCGCTGAACCCGGCCGTGGTGCCACGCGTGCGCATCAACCAGATGTACGCGGAGCTGTTTCAGAAACACCGCGACTCCAACCACGCCGAGCTGGCCGCCAATCTGCAAGAGGCGCGCTGGACCGTGCGCAATGTGGAGCAGCGCTTTTCGACCATCCTGACGGTGTCGCAGGCCATCTTGAAGCGCCAGCATCACTTCCTGGAATTTGGCCCCCTGGCGATGAAGCCGCTGGGTTTGCGCGAGATCGCCGAAGAGGTGGGCTTGCACGAATCCACCGTGTGCCGCGTGACCAACAACAAGTTCATGGCGACACCCGTGGGCGTGTTTGAGCTGAAGTATTTCTTCTCGCGCGCCATGCCCACGGCCAGTGGTGGCGAATGCTCGGCCACGGCCATCCGCGGGGTCATCAAGGACATGATCGATGCGGAGAACCTGGCCAATCCTTTGTCGGACGCCGAGATCGCCCGCCAACTGGCCCGTCAGGGCCTGCAGGTGGCGCGCCGCACCGTCACCAAATACCGCCAGTTGCTGAAGGTGCCGCCGGTGGATCGCCGGCGCAAGCACGTGGCGGCGTGAGCCGCCGTCAGTCGGGCAGGTCGTCCAGTGAGCGCGGCTCCTGGATGGGCCGCCCGTTGTGAGCGGCGCGGAACTGCGCTGACATTTCATAGGCCGCTTTGCGCAGCCGCATGATGGCGCCCAATGGCCGGTGCGCGGCCAGGCCATGCCAAGGGCTGAAGGAATAGGTGTCATCAACCACGGCAGAGCGTGCTTCGCTCCAGGCCACCTGGGGCGGCACCGTGATGCGGGCCACGGGCAGGTAAGCGCTGGCCTCTTCAGGCCACACGGCCGAGGCATCCTCGATCGGCATCAGATTGATGTCAGTGCAAAGCTGCACCCGCACTTCCCACTCGGCGCTGTGGCTTGAAAAAAAATCAACCACCGCTTCGCGCAGCCCGTTGGGCTTGCCGCGCAAATCCAGGTGGGCGCTCTTCAAGAGCAGCATGCCAGGCGAGATGGGCACCACCGAGAGCTTGGCCATGTAGGGCCCGTGCAGCATGGGCACTTGCGAGTAGAACGTTTCGCCGATGATGTGAGTCTCGGGGTGGCCGCCGATGCTCTTGAGGGTGGCGCTTTCGCCCCCCACGCTTTCAATGACCTTTTCAGCACCACGCGCCACGGCCGAGAACACCTTCTTCAGGCCGGGCGCCTTGTCGGTGGTGCTGGCCAGCAGCTTCAGGCTTTTCAAAAAGCTCTTGCCATCGGGGGCCACAAATTGCGGGCCGTTGACCAGCACGAAATCCTGGGTCACCTGGCCCTCGGAGCCGGGCAAGCGCTCACCTTCCGCGCCCACCACCTTGATGGCCATGCCCCTGGGGGTCGACACCCTGTCGTGCAGCAAGTCGCCCGGGATGGTCGACAGGCGCATGACAATGGGGTAGGTCTTGGGAGAGGTGAACAGGCCTTGGGCCAGTTCTGGGGGCAGGCCTGTGAGGACCTTCAACTCGCCGCGCAGCAGGCCATGGCTCTTGGCGTGAACGCTGCGCAGCGCGTGTCCTTCGTCGGCCCAAGTCTTCTCAGAGATGCCCCGCAGGGTTTCGAGCAGGCCGTCCTGCGTGACGGCCTCGTCATCTTCAGCATGCTCAAACCGCGCCTCGTAACGCACGGGGAAGGGCGAGACGATGTCGGGCTTGGGCATGGTGCAATTCCTTAAGGGGTTTTGGGCGGAGGCGTTGAGGTGGGCAGTGCCGTCACGCGCCAGACCACGTTGCCCACGTCGTCTGCCACCAGCAAGGCGCCTTGCTTGTCAATGACCACACCCACGGGCCGGCCCAAGGCATTGCCATCCTTGTTGACGAAGTCGGTCAGCACGTCCAGCGGTTGTTCGCCCGTGGGCTTGCCTTTGCTGAACGGCACGAAGATCACCTTGTAGCCACTGCGCGGCTCGCGGTTCCAGGAGCCATGCTGGCCGATGAACACGCCGTTGGAGAACTGCAGCGGCAAGGTGGTGCCTTGCGAGAATGCCAGCCCCAATGAGGCTGTGTGCGGGCCCAGCGCGTAGTCGGGCACGATGGCCTTGGCCACCAGCCCAGGATTCGCCGGTTTGACGCGGTCATCCACGTGCCGGCCAAAGTAGCTGTAGGGCCAGCCATAGAACCCGCCATCCTTGACGGAGGTCATGTAGTCGGGCACCAGGTCGCTGCCCAGCTCGTCGCGTTCGTTGACGGTCGTCCACAAGGCGCCGCTTTCAGGCTCCCATCCCAGGCCATTGGGGTTGCGCAGGCCCGAGGCGAACACGCGGCGGCCACCTGTTTTGAGGTCCACCTCCAGGATGGCTGCGCGGTCTTTTTCAGCGTCCATGCCGTTCTCGGCCACGTTGCTGTTGGAGCCCACGGTCACATAAAGCTTGCTGCCATCCTTGCTGGCAATCAGGTTTTTGGTCCAATGGTGGTTGATGGGGCCACCCGGCAGGTCGACCACCTTGGTGCCGGGGCCCGTGATCTGGCTTTGGCCCGGGGTGTAGGTGTAGCGCCAGACCGCATCGGTGTTGGCCACATAGAAGTCGGTGCCGACCAGGGCCATGCCGAATGGCGAATTCAAGCCCTGCAGGAAAACGGTGCGGGTTTCAGCCACGCCATCGGCGTTGGCATCGCGCAGCAGGGTGATGCGGTTGGCACTGGGCACACCGGCACCCGCTTTGTTCATGACCTTCTTCATCACCCAGCCTTTGAGGCCTTTGCCATCTTCGGGCTTGGGCGGGGCGTTGGTCTCTGCCACGAGCACGTCGCCATTGGGCAGCACGTACAACCAACGAGGGTGATCTAGTTTGTCGGCGAAGCGGGCCACCGCCGTCCCGCTGGCGGACGATGGCTTGCCGCCGGCAGGCCAACCCTTGGCGGGGGCAATGTTCACCGTGGGGATCAATGACTTGTCGGGCTTGGGCAGTTGCGGGTTGGGTCCGGTGCCGGCAGAGACGGGCAATTGCGCATCGGCCCAGGCCACTGCGCTCAAAGATGCCACCAGCGCGGTCAAGGCCAATGTCCGGGCCGGTTTTGTTTGCAGCATGAGAAGGCCTTTTTGTAACGGGTTCAGTTGGCTGTCACTGTCGTCTTGTTGCCGCCGCCTGCCCATAGGCTGTTGCCTAAGAGCTTGTCAGACATGTCCGACGTGGATCTGCACCGCTTTGCCGGCACCGGCAGCCAAGCCGCTGGCCAAGCTGCCCCACGCCACGTCCATGATCGACAGCTTGAGCGGCCAGTCGCGCAACGTGGCCAGGTTGGTGATGTCGTAGGTCGCATAGGCAAAGAAGCCAAACAGCGCGCCCATCAGGGCCGCCGTGGTCCAGCCCTGTGCATCGCTGCTGGGCAACACGGCAAAGACCACCAAACCGATGGGAAAGAGCAGGTAGAACAATGCCCCGATGGCCAGGTTGGGCTGCTCGGCCATCAGGTGCCCGATGCCTTGCTGGTACCAGCCCTTGGCGATGAAGCCCAGCCAGATGGCATCCAGCAGCAGCATGACCACCGCGGTGCCGCCATAAATTTGCAGGTGCTTCATGGTGTTCATGCCGGTTGTTTGTTCAGGATGCGCAGATCGTATTCCCAGTCACGCAGGCGTTGCGCGGCCTTGGCTTTCTGCTCTGGCGTCGTCTGCTGGTGCAGGCTTGACGTCAGCTTACAGCCTGCCGCAATCCATTGCTGGCGCTGGCTGCGCAATGGCTCCTTGGGCGGATCGAAGAATTGCTGGAACAGTTCGCGCAGCGCCTGCTGGGCTTGCGCCGGGGTGGCTTTTTGAGCGTTCAGCTTGCGGATCAATTGCACGAAATCGCGCTGGTACATCAAGCGTTCCTCGTATACGTCCTGCGCATTCAGGGGCAGCGCGGCGATCTCAGCCTTCACATGATCACGTTGTGCGTCGTTCAGGCGGCCATAAAAGAGCTCGGCCACTTTGAGCACAAACTTGGCCGCAGCCTCGTTGCGATCCTCCATGTCGTCTTCCACGTAGTCATCGCGGAAGTCTTCGTTGGTCTTGGCCTGGTACTTCTCCAGGTGCGTGACCTGATCGGGCGTCAGCGACAGAACCAGATCAGCCATGGCGGGCACAGCCTGGTCGATGGCCTTTCGGCCCCAGCCCTCAAGCTCCGTGCGGCGTTCGCAGGCCAGCGCGGGTGACACCGGTGCCAGTGCTTCTTTTTCGGCGCGCGCCAGAAAGGGCACATACACCGGCAACTGGGTTTGGCGGTGCCACTGGAACCATTGCCTGATGGCACTCTTCACCTTGACGGACTGCTCCTCATTGAAATCGAAGGCCCGGTTCAACTGCCAGTAGGCCAGGTGGTCGGCCTGGTTGTAAGCCAATCTGACCACACTGCAGGCCGCCAAGGCCAGCACCATCATCAGGAGGAGCGAGACGCTCAAAGAGCGGGGGACACGGCGTGTGATCGGCATGGATCTCCTTGTGTTGTGGCGGTCATGGGCGGGCCGCTTTGGCCTTGGGCCGATCACCTTTGAGCTTCGCCAAAGCCTGCTGGCAACCACCATCGGTCTTGTCGCCCAGATCGATCAGGGGAATGATGCTGGCCAGCGGGTTGACGAAGCCCAAGGCTACCGCGGAAAGAACCTTCAAGCCCAGAGGCTTGGCCTCGAGCCTGAACTTGGGATCGGCGAACGTGCCCTGAACCTTCAAGGGCGATCTCAGGGTCAGGGGGCTGATGTCCTTGGGCTTGGCGGTCATGATCAGGTCGAGGCTTTCGTCCACCAATGACAGCGAGCCGGACACCAGGATGGTGGAGTCGTCGGTGTCGATCACACCGACCTCCGGCTTCAAGGCGCCTTGCTGTGCCTTCAGGCGCACGGCAGCGCATTGCATGGGCATGAGGTCGTCACCCGCCACCACCACGCCCAGGGCCTGGGCCACGTCCAGGCCAATGGCCTCGACCACCAGGTGTGATACAGCGCCGTCCTGCACCCAGGCTTGGGCGTCGCCATCCATGGTCCCCAGCATCTGAGCGGCCGAGTTGCCACGGCCATGCAGCTTGGCGTGTCCACCCAACTGGCCGGTCACATAGCTGTCGCGCTTGGCCTTGTCGGCTTCTTCCTGATTGGCAAACTGGTTGCGGGGGCTCAGCCATTGCTCAAGCCGGATGCCCTTCCATTGCACGTCCGCCTCCCAGGTGGGCGGCTTGGGATTGCCGTCCAGGCCGACGCGTCCGCTCACTTGGCCATCCGCGGTGCTGGCCAACAGATCCGAGATTGTCAGCACGCCCGACTGCAGCTTCAGTTGCCCGTTCAAAGGTTCCAGTGGCCGTGCGAACAATGAGCCCAGCTCCACGCGCTTCAAGCCCACCTTCAGATCCGCATTCATCGCGTGCAAGGAAGGGATGTCGAAGGTGCGTTGGGGCACCACACGGCCATCGGGCGGTGCCGGGTTGTTGGCGCCCGGGGCCTGGGCGCCAAATGCCGGGGCCAGGTCACTCAACACAAAGCGGGAGCCTGTCAGCTCGCCAGTGAGCAGTGGCACCTTGGGCCGGCGGTCAAAGGTGAATGAGCCGCCCAACTGGCTGGTGCCCACGTCAAGACTGGTTTGCTTGAGCGACCACACATCGCCTTTCTTGCTGAGTTGCCCTTTCAAAGTGAACAGCGTGGTGGTGGGCAGTGTCACGCCGACTGCATCGCCCACCGCCGCCAGCGAAGGGCCCGACAAGGTGAGCTTGCCGTCAAGGCTGGACAAGGTCAGCACATCCACACCTTGGCCATTGAAACGCAACTTGGACTGGCCGGCGTTGGCTTCCACCGTGATGGGAACCGCCACGGCCGATTCAGGCGAAGCCGCCAAAGGCAGCAAGCCACTGGACTTGATGTTCAGGTCAAAAGGGCGCTTGAGGTACTGGCCTTTGCCATTGATCGACAGGCCGCCAGCGCCTTTGGTGGCATCACCCTCGGCGGTGCTGACTTGCGCATCCAGGTTCAGTTTCATCAGATCGTCCTGCATTTGCAGGCGGCCTGCTTTGACGATGAGCTTGTCAAACCGTGGCAGGTCCATGCCCGGTGAATCGGTCTTCTTTGCCGATGCCGGTGCAAATTGCCAGTTCGCCTGGCCTTGCGCGTCACGGCGCAGATTGGCGTCCATCTGATCCAAAGTCAGCGAGGTGATGTGGATGGGCTCTTTGGGGCCCGAGCCCATCAAGTCAAAAACAGTGGAGTAAGGCAGATCGAGGCGTGTGTTGACCGCGTTCAACAGATCAGGATCAGCGCCAGGTGAGCCGATCGTCAAACGGTTGGTGCTGAGGCGGATGGAGCCCAGCAGGTGCAGGGTGAACTGATCGCCCACGGCGACGCGCCGCTGCAGTTTTTCAGCAAGGGTGCGCTCCAGTGGGCCCCTCAAGAAGGGCCAACCTTGGTACTCGCACACGGCGATCGCTGCAATGGTCACGGTCACGATCCCCAATGCCAGCAGCTTCCCTGTCTTTCCTCGTTTGGTCGTCATGCTGGGCTAACGGCAATCGGTATGCCTGTCGAGGGGCACGCCCTTTGCTGGAACGAAGGCATCTGCAACTGAAGGAGAATCAAAATGGGCAAGTACATCCTGGGCTGGCTGTTAGGCGTCCCCGCGTTTGTGTTGGTCATCCTCTATCTGCTATTCAATTGACAAGGCAGCGAGGGCATCATGAGCAAGCCACCACTCATCGACCTCTTGGTGGATTCGTCCATCACGGCCTTGGGCATGCTCCAGGCTGACTCCCTGGCGGCCGAGCCAGCACCGCCCGCATTGGCATCACGCCGTGTGGCGGTGCTGGCGCGTGATGGCTTGAACGAGGTGCAGCTTGAGGCTGTGCGGCGTGCGTTGGAATTGGGCGGTGCCCAAGTTGATGTGGTCTCCAACTGCGCCGGCCCCTTGTGGGGTGAGTCGGGTGGGCAAGTGCCGGTGGACCACCATTGGCTGGACATGCCTTCGGTGATGTTCGATGCCGTCTATGTGCCAGGTGGCACAGGCAGCGTGGCCCTCTTGCAAGAAGACCCCGACGCCCTCCATTTCATGCGCGAGGCCTACGAGCATGGCAAGTCGGTGGCGGCAACCGGCGAGGGTGTCGAGTTGCTGAGAGAGGTGGGGGTGCCGTTGCCATTCCATGCTGATGACCCCAAGGCTCACGGCATCGTGACCGACCTGCACGAAGAGGCTCTGGAGGAGGTGGCTGATCAGTTCATCGATGCCATCGTGAAGGACAGGCATTGGCGGCGCATTGAAGACATGGACGTGGCCACCACGTCCACGGCGCTGCCGTTCAATCAGGGCAGCGTTGGATTTGGGCCCATGTGACTGCCGGTTTGGGGCAGCGCACCACCTTCATGTTCCCAGGTTTGCTCGGCGTCCGGCCTGGTCTTGGAGCGCAGCGCCGTTTGGCGCTTTTGGCGGGCCTGTTGCCGCAGTGACCAGACCGTGCCGGTGAACAAGGCCGCCAAGGCCAGGTGATAAAGGTTGCGTGTCATGGTGATCTCCTGTCTGGTTGTGAGTGAAGAGCAAGCATCAAACCGTTTGAAGTGAGTTCGAGGTGGCCAGCATCAAGGAGCTGGCCAGGCCAAGCGCGTGGCGGTCACCACGATTCGCGGTGAGCCCTTGAACCACATAGTCCGTGAACACCGTCGTCGCGTCGGTCAAAAGGCGGATGCTTTGCAAAAGCTTGTGCGCCAGTTGCCTCGCATCCGCCCTTTCGCCCAGCGCCTGGTCGTTGTCCATCACCTGGCGACACACCATGGCCAAGGCGTCGCATTGCATGGTGTCTTGCCGGGATGGGGCCAGCTCGCGCATGGTTTCGCCAATGTGGCTCAAGGCCATGGCGGCCGAGGCCAGAGCGCCATGCAGGCTGGCCAGCTTGCCCAAGGCGTCTTCAGGTGTCAGGGCGGCGTCATCAGCGTCCAGGAAAGGCAGACTCAAGCTGCGGGTCAGCGCTTTGGCCAATTGCTCACGCACTTGGGGTGATGTGCTTCGGTGCATGACCAGTTGGTGAGCGCAGGGCAGGGCGGCTGTGATGGCTTCGTGCGAAGACCTCAGCTGCTCAGCATGCCGCGAAAGCTCTCGCGATTTGGCGGCGCTTTGCAACAGGGCGCTCTTCTCTAATTCCGCACTCAACCCGACCAGGGCCGGCAAGAGATTTTGGACCACACCCATGCTGGCAGCGACATGCAAGCCTGCACAAGGGTCTGAGGTGATCTGCAAGGTCGCCAAGTCGATGGCCTGGGCGGTGCCCGGGTAGGCCAGCGCCAGATCGTGGCCAGCTTTGGCACACGCGCGCTTCACCATGGCCATGGCCGCGATCAACTCCGAAGGCATGGGCTTCGTTTGCATGGCGTGTTGTTCAGTCCTTGAGGGCATGGGGAAAATCTCCAGCGCCAGGGCCCGATGCCCGTGCGCGTTCATCAGGGCAATTGAGGGGCCTGCAGCTACATTCGTTACATTCAGAATCAATGCGCGTGCATTCGCCATCGTGTTGCATGCTTTTCTGTAAATTTTCCCGATGCCCCGGTTGGCGCGTGGCCTGCACAGGCAAAAACAGAGGGCGACAAAGGGTGGCATATCGCTTGCTCAAGCCAAGTGAAATCAACCTCGCCGAGGAATCGACGTGCATTCAGCTCACCAGTCCCGCCCCCAGGTCCTGTACGTGGAAGACCACCCGGTCAATGTGCAGTTGATGCAGGCTTTGTTTGCGCAACTGCCGTCGCTGGAGCTAACCATTGCGACCAATGGTGAGGATGGCTACCAGGCCGCAATCAAGCGGCCTCCGGCCCTTTTGCTGCTGGATCTGAACCTGCCCGATTGCCATGGCAGCGAGTTGCTGGAACGCCTTCGTGCGCAACCGGTTCTGTCTTCCGTGCCTGCCATCGCGGTAACGGCCGCCGATGTTCAACATTTGAACGAGACGACGTTCCTCGAAGTTTGGCAAAAGCCTTTGGACATCCCGTCCATCCTCAAAAGGCTTGACCAGTTGCTGCTAGGGCGATCGTCGACCTTTTTCGCCGAAGCCCCTTGGGGCATGAAAGCCAGGTCCATGGCGGGCATGTCAGCCTTTGCCCGCTGAATTTTTCAATGGAGCTCACGATGAAGTCATCTTCTGACCAACGGCATGCATTGCGCGATGAATTCGAGTCCACCAAAGCCACGCGTGATGCTTCGAAATCGCGCAAAGGCTGGTATGCGACCCGCAAGGCCCAACTCCAGGCCGAGGCCGACTTTGCTGAAATAGAAGATGAACTCGGCGGCCAGACTTACCGCAGAAGGATGCCGGCGCTAGAACGCCACATGCCGAGCCAGCGGTAAGCCGCTCAAGGCGGCCCTTCAACCCGGTCACCCGGGTTGATCGGGTCAGTGCCCCAGGTCACCCCAGGACGACGAGTCTGAAGGCAGGTCACCATCCAGGCTGACCGGCACGGTGGAGTATTCCTTCAGGCGGTTGTACAAGGTCTTCAGGCTGACGCCGAGCGTGGCAGCCGTCTTCTCCTTGTGCCTGCCCAGGTATTCCAGCGTGGCCAGCGTGACCTGACGCTCGATCTCTGCCAGCGTGGTGCCCACGCGGATCGACAAGATGGGCGCGCCGGTCAACACGGGCAATGGCGCATCGGTGGTGGGCAGGCACTCGTCAACGATCACGCTGCCTCGCGCCATCACATAGGCGCGGTGGACGATGTTTCGCAGCTCACGCACATTGCCCGGCCAGTTGTATTCCGACAGCCGCTTGAGGGCTTCCGGGTCGAAGGTTTTGACCTGGCCTTCGCGGCGTGAGATTTCCTCCAGGAAATGCTCGGCGATCAAGGGCACGTCTTCGGCGCGCTCGCGCAAGGCGGGCAGGTGGATCGGGAACACATTCAAGCGGTACAGCAAGTCTTCGCGCAGCTTGCCTTCCTTCACCGCCTGCATGGGCGAGCGGTTGGTGGCGGCGATGATGCGGACGTCGGTTTCCTGGACCTGGGTGGAACCCACCCGCATGAAGGTGCCGGTTTCCAGCACCCGCAACAGCTTGACCTGAAGATCCAGTGGCATCTCGGTTACTTCGTCCAGGAACAGGGTGCCGCCGCTGGCGCGCTCAAAGAAGCCCTGGTGCTGCCGATCCGCGCCGGTGAAGCTGCCCTTTTCGTGGCCGAAGATTTCGCTTTCGATCAGGTGGGGCGAGATGGCGCCGCAGTTGACACCCAGGAAGGGGCGGCCGCGCCGGCGGCTCAGGTCGTGGACCGTGCTGGCCACGACTTCCTTGCCGCTGCCGCTTTCGCCAGTGATGAAAACCGTCACCGCCGTGCCCGAGACGCGCAGGATCTGCTCGTACACGTGGCGCATGACGGCCGAACGCCCCCACAGCAAGCCAAAGTGGCCTTCTTCTTCCAGGCCCGTCTGCAGATCGGCGGCCTCGGCCTTCAAGGCAGAAGGCTTGGTCACACGGGACAAGATGCCGTGCAACTGCTTCATGTTGACGGGTTTGACCAGGTAGTCCACCGCGCCCAGGCGCAGCGCCTGGATGGAGGTCTCCAGGCTGGCATGCCCGGTGATCAAAACCACTTCAGTGTTGGTCAGGTTCTTGCCGTCGTCGAACAGCTGCATGCCGCTGCCATCGGGGAGCATCAGGTCGAGCAGAACGATGTCGGGTTCCTGCAGCGCGAGTTGCTTGCGTGCATCACGAAGCGAGCCCGCGGTCGCGACGGTGAAACCTTCCATCGCGATCAATGTGGCCATCATCTCCGCCGAGTCGGCTTCGTCATCCACCACCAATGCGTGAGGCATTCCAAAATCCTTGAAAGTGTAAAAACCAGTTCAAAAACAATTATGAGCGATCACCCGCCGTGTGTCCGTAACTTCCCTGAGATTTCGAAGTTTGGCAGGGCGAAAAGATCGCGCAAACACACAAAGGCGCCCGAGGTGAACCCCGGGCGCCGATTGTGGCAAAAAGAGAAAGTCCGCTCAAACTCAGTGGCCGTCAGCCCAGCTGCACTTTTTCATGTTCAGCCATGTGCGTGGGTGGTTTGCCGGTGATGGCCGCCTGGGCCATTTTGAGCAATTGAACCATCTTGCTGCTCTTGACGTCCCAGTACTCCGCCTGGTTGATGTCGATGGCCAGCAAGGCCAGATCGGGGTCGGTGACACCACCTGGAAACCAGGCTTGCGATGCGGTTGACCACAGCTCTTGCTTTTTCTGCAAGTCATTGACCAGGCGCGCGCGGCCACTGATAGACACATAGCGGTCGTCGTCGGGCGAGGCGTAAGCCAGGTTCACCTTGTGTCGGGCCAACACGTCCTTCACGGTTTCACTGCGCGCCGACACGAAGAACCAGATGATCGAACCTTCGTCCTCCTTGCGGTTTTGCGTGGTGAGCGGGTGCGAACGCAAATCGCCTGAATCGGCTTGCGTGGTCAGCATGCCAAAGCGGATGTCGCGGATCAGCTTCCAGAGCGTTTGTTCGGGTGTGGTCGAAGATGAAGTCATGGCGTGTTTCCAATGTCGGTTGGGTCCGGATGACAACGCGCAGCGCCATGGGCGTGGGCATCACCGGGGGTTCGTGCACAGGGATCTTGATTTCGTCCGGCGGAGGGTCCTCCACTTCGGGCGGCGGCAGATCAGGGCTTGGTGGCGGCGATGGCGTTTGTGGTGGCGCCGGCGTGTGCGGCGGCACGGGTGATGGCGTGGGTGCAGGACCCAGGAACATCCGCAGGGCAGTAAGGTTGTTCATGGACAGGCAGGCAGACGGTGCCGTAAAAATGACGCGTGGAAAGAGGTGGTGACTGGTCGCCACCCCTTCAAAGGTTCATGCCTTGTCAATGGCGTCTTTGACTTTTTCCTTGGCATCGCCATAGCCTGCCTTGACTTTGCCTGTGAGCTGGTCGGCTTTGCCTTCCGCCTTCAGGCGTTCGTTGTCCGTCGCTGAACCAGCGGCTTCCTTGATCTTGCCCTTGACTTCTTCGGCCCGGCCGGACACTTGGTCTTTGTTCATGGTCAAACTCCTGAAGGTGATTTGGACGGGACCACCTTGATCCCGACTCTGTTTCACATCAGGCAAATGGGAGGCCCAAAGGCACTGTTGCAAAGTTGGCACAGGGTTTGCTCTAAACAACGCTGAACTCAATCGGAGTTCGTTTTATTTGGGGGAATCCACATGGGCATTAAACTTTTAACGGTCGCCTTCGCCAGCGTTCTGGCATTCAACGCACACGCCAACACCACCGACTGGGGCACCCACGGCACGCTCGAACTGGGCAGCAACTTGTCCGAGGCCGGTGACATCAATGACATCTTCAAGTTTGTGCTGGGCGAAAGCTCCAGCGTTGTGAGCTCGGCGGTGTCGCTGGGTTCGCCAGGTTTGCTGAACATCTCCAACGGCGCTGTCAAGCTCTACAAGGAAACCGGTGTTGAAGACACCTTCCTGGGCAGCTACACGTTCGACGGCACCACTGGCAGCACTTTCCACTACTTCGACCTCACTTCGCCCGGCGAGTACTACTACAACGTGGTTGGCCAGGCAACAGGTTCGATTGGCGGTTTCTACTCGCTGAGCTCGGCCACCACGCCGGTGCCAGAACCCACCACCCTGGCCATGACATTGGCTGGCCTGGTGGCTGCGGGCAGCATGTACCGCCGTCGCAAGCAGTCCTGAGTCACCCATTCGGGACTCACCCAGCTTGACGGTAAAAAGGCGCTCCTCGGAGCGCTTTTTTCATGGCGTTGGCTCGGCGGCGCGTTTGTTGTCCAGCGCGCTCTCCAGGGTTTGAAGCACCACCTGGGAATCGATGGGTTTGCCCACGTGTTCGTCGAAGCCAGCGGCCAAGGCGCGTTGGCGGTCTTCTTTGCGGGAGAAGGCCGTCAGGGCCAGGGCCACCATCCGGGGCCGATTCAGGCGTGCTTCCATTTCGCGAACCCGCTGGATGAAGGCGTAGCCATCTTCGTCCGGCATGGCGATGTCGGAGATCAAGGCGTCGGGCTGTTCTTCGGGCGCGGCGTGGGCCAGGTGCTCGTAAGCGCCTGCCGCGCGGTCAAAGCTGCGGGGCTCGACATTGGCGTCTCGCAGCAGCAATTCGAGAATCTCGCGGCCATCGGGGTCGTCCTCGACCACCACCACCCGCTTGCCGGCCAGCGCGTTCAATGATGCGTGGGGCAGCGAGAGAGCGGCCGTGACAGCATGGGCTTGGTCGGGCAGCTCGATGGTGAAGGTGGCGCCCAGCCCCACGCCATCGCTGTGGGCGGTGATGCGGCCGCCGTGCAACTCGATGACCTGTTGAGCGAGCGACAAACCCAGTCCCAGCCCACTTTGCCGCCGGGTGCTGGAGCTGTCGGCTTGCTGAAAGCGGTTGAACAAAAAGGGCAATTGGGTCGGTGCCAGCCCGATGCCGCGGTCCTTCACTTCAATGGCCACGGCCTGCTTCAGGCGCAGAGTCCGCACGCTGACGAGGCCCTCTTCGGGTGAGAACTTGATGGCGTTGGACAGCAGGTTGGTCACGGCTTGGCGCAATCGGTTCAGATCGGCCGACACGGCGTCAATGCTGTTGTCATGGGTCACTTCCAGGGTAATGTGCTTGCGCGCCGCTTGCTCATGCATGGAGGCCACCGTGTCATCGACCAGCGAGGCCAAGCTGATCAGCCCGAGTTGCAACTCAAGCGTGCCGCGCAAAATGCGCTGGCTGTCCAGCAAATCGTCCACCAGGCGGGCTTGGGCCTGCGTGTTGCGGTCGATGGCATCCAAGGCCTTTTCCTGCAAGGCGCTGAGCTCGCCAGCGCGCCGCAGCACGTGGGCCCAGCCGCGCAATGCGTTCAAGGGCGAGCGCAGCTCGTGGGTGACCACGGACAAGAACTCATCCTTGGACAGGGCCAGTGCCTCAGCCTCCTTGCGTGCCAATTGTTCGCGCTGCAGCATTTGCTCGCGCTGGATCTCGGCCTGCTTGCGCTCGGTGATGTCCTCGGCGATGCCGCCGACCCGAACCGCCTGGTCATGCGCGTCACGCACGTAGAAACGCCGGTCACGGATCCAGTGGCATTGACCTCGGGCATCCATGATCTGGTACTCGCGCAGGGAGTTCTCAGAGGCCGCCGTGTCGGCGAAGAAGGGGCTGGGCAGAAGGTGGGCATCCGCCTCTACGACGGCCTGGTTCCACAGCGAGGGGTCTTTGAGCAGCGCGTCGCCGGCAATGCCCCAGAAATGTTCGAAGCGGGAGTTGACGTACAGCAATTGTCGGGTTTTCAAATCAGCCAACCAGAAAACGTCGTCGCTGCTTTCGGTGAAACGCTGGAACGGCATCTCACCCATGACAAGCTCAAGGGCTTGCGTGGTGACGGAAGAAACCTGTTGGGTTGTCATGGCAAACCGCGCTAGCAGTGCTCCTCTTTTTTGATGTGTGCGGAACCGAGCTTGCAATCAAGCGGCCGCCGGCTGCGGCAGCGCTTACACGGTTCAGAAAATCTTGCCGATTTCTGGCCTCAAACCTTGGCTTTTCATTTGTCTGACCAAAACCATGCACAAGGCATGCCATTTGCCAAACTCAATGATCTTTTTCTAACTCAGGAGAATCTCGATGAATGACAGAACGCAAACCTTGCTTCAGGACAGCGACGTTTTTGATTCCGGCGCTGCCGTTGACCGCGTGGCGCAACGAGCCCATGAAGCCATTGACACCGTGGCGGCCAAGGTGAAGCCTGCGGTTGAAGGCGTTCAGTCTGCAGCCAGTCACGCTGCAGAAGCGTTGCATGGCAAGGCCGACGCCTTGGGTGAATGGGAGAGTGAATGGTTGGACAGCGCGCGTACCCACATTCGCGAACAGCCCCTGACTTCGCTCGCCATTGGTTTGTTGGCGGGTGTTCTGTTGAGCCGACTGGCACGTTGATGCTTTGAAGCGGCCGGCTGGGCAGCCTTTTCAGCTTGCCCAGCGGCCTTCATGGTGCCTTGTCAGCGCTGGTCAGACTTGTTGTCGGACGACTTGCGGCTGGGTTGGCCACCTTGCTGCGACTGATTCTTGCTGGGTGAGTCCATCTGGCCAGAGCCTTGTTGATGGCGTTGGCTGTGGTCTTGCTCTTGCTGACGATTGGCTTGCTGCTGACGATCGCCGCCTTGCTGTTGGTTCGGCGAGTTCTTTTGACCGGATTGGTTTTGCTGAGTCATGGAAGTGCTCCTTCGTTTGACAAACGTGCGGCTTGCACAAAATCATTCCAGCAATGGCCATGCCCAAAATCAAACCTTGTTCATCAGCTCTTCCAGGGCCACCGGATCCACCGGTTTGACCAGGTGGGCATCGAAGCCGGCCTCCAGCGCCTGGGCCACATCCTTGGGTTGGCCATAGCCTGACAGGGCAATCAATGGCCCTTTGTAGCCGGCCTGCCGGACGAGTTGGGCAGCTTGGTAACCGTTCATCTTGGGCAGGCCGATATCGATCAAGGCGATGTCAGGCTGGGTGTCGATCACCAGTTGAGCGCCGGCCTCTCCATCTTCGGCTGTGAGCACGCTGTGCCCGGCCAGGGCCAGCAGCACCTGCAAGGCTTCTCGGACATCCTCATTGTCCTCGACCACCACCACGCGGCGGCTCTTCGATTCAGTGCTCTCTGGTTTGGGCAGGGCGGCGCTTTCAGGCATCACCAATGGCAGGCGAACAATGAAGGTGCTGCCTTGCTGATGCCCGTCACTGCGGGCTGCGACCTGGCCGCCATGCAGCTCGGTCAAGCGCCTGACCAAGGTCAGGCCGATGCCCAGGCCGCCTTGCCGGCGGTCCAGCGACCGGTCACCTTGCACGAACAAGTCAAACACCCGTGACAGCAGCGGCTCGGTCATGCCCACGCCGCTGTCAGACACCTCCAGCACGCCCATGTCGCCTTCCTTGCGCACGGTGGCCTTGACGCTGCCACCGTCGGGCGTGTACTTCAGGGCGTTGGTCAACAGGTTGTAGATGATCTGCTCGATACGCGTGCCGTCGGCCTGCACCCAGACTTCTTCCAGCTCGGTCTCAAGGGTGTGCGCCTTGAGCATGCCAGAGACTTCCAGTGTGGTCACCAGGCGCTGCGTGGCCTGGGCCAGGTCCAGCGGATGGCGGGTCAGCATGATCTTGCCCGTGATCACGCGGGCCACGTCCAGCAGGTCGTCCATCAAGCGCGCCAGGTGGCGGGTCTGGCGGGCAATGATCTGGCGGGCGCTCAGGGCGGCGGGGTTCTCAGAGCCCAGGCGGTTCAGCACCTCAGAGGCTGCGGCGATGGCGCCCAAGGGGTTGCGCAACTCGTGGCCCAGCATGGCCAGGAACTCGTCCTTGGCGCGGTTGGCGTTCTCGGCCTCGACACGCGCCGCCTGCTCGCGGGCCACGAATTCGGCCCGGGCCAGCTCGACCGACTTTTGCTGGGTGGCATCGACCATCACCCCGATCATGTGCAAGGGCTGTCCCGACTCGTCGTACTTGAGCACCACGCGGCCCGACAGCCAGCGCAAGGTCCGGTCAGGCGGGCAGGTGCGGAACTCGAACACGGCTTGCTCTTGCTTCTGGCTGGTGGCGGTTTGCAGGATGTCTTGAACCTGCTGGCGGTCTTTCTCGTCGATGAGCTTGAGCCAGGCTTCCCACGTGCCCTCGAACTCAGCCACCTTGATGCCGAACAGGGGCGCCATGCCCGAAGTCCAGGTCGTGCGGTCGGGCACGAACTCGTAATCAAAAAAGCCGACGTGGCCTGCGGCCTGTGCCAGCTCCACCATGTGCTGGCTTTCCCGCAGTCGGCGCTCGGCGGTCACCAAGGCCTCTTCGGCGCGCTTGCGTTCAGAGATGTCGGTGTAGGCGCCAATGGCACCGCGCGGTTGCCCGGTGTGGTCATACAAAGCCACGGCATGGGCGATCAGGCGCAGGGTGCGCCCGTCCTGGTGCACGACATCCAGCTCAACGTCGCTCGTCTTGGCACCGGTCAGCGCCGCGTGCTTGAGGGGCTGCTCGTCGGGCTGCAGTTCTCGCCCCTCTTTGAGCACCAGGTGGGGCGGCAGTTGGCCATCTTCCAGTTCATTGAACATGGCCGCCAATGCTGGGTTGCGCAAAACGCTGTTGCAATCCTTGTCCTGCGCGATGGCCAAGCCGATGGGACTGTTCTGAAACAGCGTTTCAAACTCATCGGCCTTGGCCTGCAGCCGCTCACGGGCCAGTTCACGTTGCAATTCCAGCACGCGAAGCGCGCTTTGCAGCAAGGCCAGCTCGCGGACCTCGCTGGGGCGTTGCACGGCTTGGGGCCCGCCGATGGCCAATTGCTGCAGCGGCTTGGTCACGCGCCTGGCTACCAGCATGGCCAAGGCCAGGCCAGCGGCCAGGGACAGCATGCCGGCGCCCAAGGCCGTGGCGATCGACCGGGCATGGTTGCGGTCGATGGGCGCGGCGGGCACCCCCACGCCAACGCCCCACCCAGCCATCGGGACGCGCTTCCAGGCCACGTACACCTCAGTGCTTTTGTCACCGGCCATCTGCGCTCGTTGAATCCCCGCGATCTGGTCACCCATCACCTTCTGCGCGGCCTGCGGAAGGGGCTGGCCCACGTAGTGCTGGGGGTCCAGACTTCGGGCGATGATCTGAAAGCGCGAGTCAAAAATCGAGACGAAACCGCCGGGCGCAATGGTCACCCCGCTCATCAGCTTTTGCCAGTTGGCTGGCGTGATCCAGGCCCCCAGCGCGTACTTGACCTTGCCTTGAACAAAAACTGGTACCAACACCCCCGTCGTGCGCTGGCCATTGGGGCCATCCATGAGGCTGGTCACTTCGGGCTCGCCGGTGCGGATCAGGCGCTCCAGGGCCGACCGGTCGCTGATTTTTTCAAGGGGTTTCCCCAGGGGTTGGCGGGTGTTGAAGATCACGTCGCCATTGAGTTCGACCAGGTAGGCGCTGCTCCAGGTGCTGCGCATCTTGGGCAGGGCGGTGAGGGTGGCGAAAAATCCGGCCACGTCGTCGCGCTGCAAGGAGTCTGAATAGGACAGGATGGACAGGGCGTCAATTGACGAGACCATTTCGCGCTCAACGGTGAGCGCGAAGGTGGATGCGGTGCGCAGCAAGCTCTCTTCCAGCGCCCGGTTGCCGGCCAGGGTTTCCTGCACGACCAGGTAGCAGGCCAAACCCGACATGGGCACCGTCGCCACGATGATGACCGCCGTGAGGTAGCCGCGCAGCGAGGCCAACGGCCAGTGGAAAAGGTCGTGAAATTTGCTCAGCCGGGACCGCAGATTTTGCAAGAGAGGGGGCATGGGGTTTGCCATCAGCCAACACACCGCCATGTTGACACAGGCCAATTATCCTGACCGGTTGTAGACTGCCATGGATTCCCCGACGGTCGGCGTATCGGAGACAACGCTTGAGTGGTTCAGCTGAAAAAAGGTCGTGGCGCTGGTACGGCGCGGTGCTGGCAGGCGTGTTTGTGGGCATGGGCACGCGGGCCCTCCTGCAACCCTGGCTGGCCGATGCCGTTCCTTTTGTCCTCGCGTTCACCTCGCTGATTGCGGTGCAGGCCGTGGCCGGGCGGGCGGCCGCGATCTGGACCGCCGTGGGCTGCGTGGTGTGGGCCCTCATTCCTGGGCTGAATCCGCACCCCAGCCTCCTTCACATCGCCATCTTCTTTGTGGCCGCTTTGGCGGTGGTGTTTTTCCTGGAGCGGTTCATTGGGGTGAGCCGGCCCGAGCCGGTTCTGGGTGACGCCCAAGGGCGGCCTGAAGACTCCCTGTGGTGGTTGCGGGTTTGGATCGCGATGTCGCTGGTGCTGCCCGTGGTGTTTTTCTGCAGCATTGCCTGGTACACCCGGGGCCAGGTCCTGCAGGAAGGGCAAGCCCGGGTCGAGCGGGCGGCCACCATTGTCCAAGAGCACGCCTCGCGTGTCATCGAAACCAATGGCGTTATCGTCAATGTCATTTTGGACGAACTGGGTTTGCAATCTGCAGCCGAGATCCGCGCTGAGGAAGAGGCCCTGCACCGCAAGCTCAAGCAAGCTGCCTCTGAGGTGAAGCAGGAGCGGTCCATTTGGGTTTGGGGGGCCGATGGCACGCCGTTGGTGTCGAACCGCTTGTTCCCTGTGCCGCAGAACTTGAACGTCACCGACCGGGACTACCTGGCTTTTTGCGACAAGCGCTCAGATGCGTGGTTCATTTCCAACCTGGCCATTGGGCGCACCACGGGCCGCACGTTTTTCAATGTCAGCCGATGCCGCCGGGCGGAGGATGGCAGTTTGCTGGGGGTGGTGGCAGTGTCCCTGCTGCCGCAGTATTTCAGCGATTTCTACCGCAAGTTGGCCGAGTCTGAGCCAGGCTTGAACGTCTCACTGATGCGCAACGATGGCACGGTCCTGGCCCGTTATCCGCAAGCAGATATCGGTGAGCCTCCCGCTGCGATGATCGAGTCCGACGCGGGCCCGGTGGTGTCGCTGCGGCGGCTGGAGCCGTACTCCGTGTATGTCGCGGCCTCGATTGACCGACGGGCCCTGCTGGCCGAATGGCAAAGTCGCCTGGCGGTTCTGGCGGCGGCCACGTTCCCGGCTGGATTGGCACTGGCTTACGTGGCCTCGGTGGCGCTGCGAAGGGCTTCTCGCGAGTTGAACGTGGTGAGGCGCCTGCAGGAAGAGTCAGAGCAAAGACGGCGGGCGGAGGAGGCGCTGCGGCACTCTCAAAAGCTTGAGGCCCTGGGGCAACTCACGGGCGGCGTGGCGCACGACTTCAACAACCTGCTGATGGTGGTCAACACCAATGCTTACCTGATCGGGCAGTTGTACCCCAACGTCAAAGAGAGCAAGCCGCTGGGGGCCATCAACCGCGCGGTGACGGCCGGCACCAAGCTCACGCGGCAGTTGCTGGCTTTTTCTCGCCGCCAAGCCCTCCGGCCCGAACACCTCCTGCTGCAAGACAGCTTGCCGGCGCTGGCTGATCTGTTCCGAACCACCTTGGGCGGCGCGGTGCAGTTGAACATCGAGCTCGACCCCGACACGTCTGCGCTGTTGGTGGACCCGGCGGAGTTGGAGTTGGCCTTGCTGAACCTGGTCATCAACGCGCGAGATGCCATGCCCAGCGGTGGCCAGTTGATCATCAGTTCGCGCAATCTTGGTACCGCGGACCTGGTGGCCGAAGGATCCGCCCTGAGTGGCCCTGCGGTTGAACTGGTGGTGACCGACACGGGGGCAGGCATCCCCGAGGCCATCCGTGATCGCATCTTTGAGCCCTTCTTCTCGACCAAGGCGCCAGGCGAAGGCACGGGCCTGGGCCTCAGCCAGGTCTACGGTTTTTGCGTGCAGGCCAAGGGCGAAGTGCTGGTCCGGTCCAAGCTTGGCGAAGGCACCACGATGCTGATGAGGTTGCCCGTGGAGCACGTCGCAGAGATCGAAGCCGCACCCGAGGCGCCAGTGGCGACGCTGCCGGCCCTGGTGGCCAGGGTATTGCTGGTCGAGGACAACCCCGAAGTGGCCGAAGCCACCTGCGAGTTGATCCGCATGCTCGGTTGTCAAGTGACCCATCTGGGCAGTGCCGATGCCGCGCAGCCTTGGCTGTCGGCGCATCACGAGAGCGTGGACCTGGTCATCAGCGATGTCATCATGCCGGGGCAGGCCAGTGGCATCGACCTGGCGGCCATGATCCACCGCGATTACCCGACACTGGCCGTGCTGCTGGTGACGGGCTACACCAAAGAGTTGTGCCGCGCCATTGAAGAAGGCATCGCCGTGCTGCCCAAGCCCTTTGGCGCCGAGACTTTGCAGCAGGCCATGCAAGGTGCTTTGAACAAGGCCAGCCGCGTGGTCACCTCATGAACAGCCAGCTCGACCGGATTGACGCCATCCTTTTGTTCGTGGTGGTGCCGGCGATCGTGTTGGCCTCGTTGATCGAGGCGTGGGTGCTGTCCCGACGCGCCCGCTATGACTGGCGGGCTTCGGGCATTTCCTTCATGGATTTGATTCTGCGCATCCTCATCAACCTGATGGTGCCCTTGGCCTTGTCCACGCCCGTCACGCAGTGGGCGCGTGAGCACCGGCTCACCGATCTGCAGTTGGATGGCTGGCAGACCGTGCTGCTGCTGTTCATCGGCCAGGAGTTCTGCTACTACTGGTTTCACCGCGCCGCACACCGTGTGCGCTGGTTCTGGTGCAACCATTCGGTGCACCACTCGCCCAACGAGTTGAACCTGACGGCCGCCGTGCGCATTGGCCTGTTCGGCAAGCTCACCGGCACCTTCATGTTCTTCGCGCCCCTGGTCTGGCTGGGGTTTGAACCCAAGCTGGTGGCGCAGACCTTGACCTTGAATCTGCTGTACCAGTTCTGGATCCACGCCACCTGGATTCCTAAGTTGGGCTGGATGGAGTACGTGTTCAACACACCTTCGGCGCACCGTGTTCACCACGCCAGCAACCCCCAGTACCTGGACGCCAACTACGGCGGTGTGTTGATCATTTTTGACCGCCTGTTTGGCACATATGTGGCCGAGCGCGACGACATCCCCATCCGCTACGGTCTGGTCAAGCCGCAGCGCAGCTACAACCCACTGCGGGTGGAGTTTGATGCCTGGATCGATCTGGGGCGGGACATGCTCAAGGCGCCCAACTTGAAGTCGGCCCTGCTGCACCTGGTGATGCCGCCAGCTTGGCAACCACCGGCCAGGCCCGTTCCGGCACCCCCATCATCAGTCGACACGGTGCGCGACTGACCCAGGCTGGGCGCCTTGTCCATCACCTGTTGGAGTGGCCCTTGGCTTAGCGTTTGACAGCAACAATCTGCTTCTTTCCAGAAGCAGCCGCTGAGAACGCTTGATGAGCCACAACACCCGACCCCATCGCGCCGGCAGGTTCGCATGAACCTGTGGACGATGACCATGGCCGCCTGGGTGGTGGGCGTGGCATTTCAGTTGCAGCAATCCACTTTGACGGCGCTGCCTTGGGCCCGGGCCGCGTGTGCCTTGGCCCTGATCATGGTGTTGGCCAGCGCCTGGTTTGGCCGCAGGCACAACAAGCAACGTCGTGCGGCCTGGCCTTTGTTGTGGGCGGCTTGTGCCTTGCTGGCTTGGGGCAGCACCACGTGGCGCGCCCATGTGGTGCTGGAACAGACCTTGCCGCCATCCTGGCAGGACCAGGACTTGTTGCTGGAAGGGCGGATTCTGGGGATGCCCACCCTGCGTGGTAACAGCCTGGGATTTGATGTGGCGGTGCAAAGCTTGACGCTTGAAGGCGTCAGCCTGCCGCAAGCCATGCCCCAACGCGTGGCGCTGTACTGGCGGGTGGACCATGAAGGGCCGCAGCAAGTGCAGGCTGGCCAGGTCTGGCGCTGGACGGTGCGACTGCAGCCACCCCAGCGCACCGGTAACCCAGGTGGCTTTGACGCTGCCCTGTGGTTGCTGGACAAAGGCGTGCGTGCAACGGGCTCAGTCCGCACGAAGAAAGGCCAACAAGCGCAGTTGTTGCAATCGCCCAGCCACTGGTGGTCGGCGGGTGCCGTGGACCGGCTCAGGCAATCCATCCGTGAAGCCATTCAGCGCCAAGTACCCGATGCACGTCAGGCTGGCGTGCTGGCTGGATTGACCATTGGTGACCAATCTGCCATCGACCGTGAAGACTGGGACGTCTTCCGAAAGACATCCATTGCCCACTTGATCAGCATCAGCGGCTTGCACATTGCCATGGTGGGTTGGTTGGGCAGCGCCTTGCTGGCATGGCTGTGGCGGCGCAGTTCACGCCTCATGCATCTGTGGCCTGCGCCAGTCGTGCAGTTGATCAGTGGGGTGATGGTGGCCACCGCTTATGCCTTGTTGGCGGGTTGGGGCGTGCCCGCCCAGCGCACGGTTTGCATGATGGCCGTGTGGGCACTGTTGAGGATCGGTGGCCGGCCCTGGCCTTGGCCGCCCGTCTGGCTGGCGGCGGCGATGGTGGTCACCGTGATGGATCCTTGGGCGCTTTGTCAGGCGAGTTTCTGGCTCTCATTTGTCGCCGTGGGTGTGCTCATGTCCAGCGGAACGACGGCCGTGGCGTTCAGGCCTGGGGACGATTCCGTGTCTGGGCGTGCCACTCGCATGGGCCGGTCCATGGTGCACACCCAGTGGTTGACGACCTTGTCTTTGACACCGCTGGCCGCCGTGTTCTTCCAGCAAGTGTCGGTGGTCGGGTTCGCGGCCAATTTGTGGGCCATTCCGGTGTTCACTGGTGTGATCACGCCCTTGGCCCTGGGGGGCGTGGTCTGGCCACAGCTGTGGAGTGTGGCTGCATGGTGTGTGGACATGATTGTGAAAGCACTCGCCTGGATGGCGCACTGGCCATGGGCATCGACGCACGTGCCCATGCTGCCCACAGGCTTGTCGATGCTGGTGGTTCTGGCCGCTGGCGCCCTCGTGCTGCCAGTGCCTTGGCGTTGGCGGCTGGTGGGCCTGCCAGCTTTGTTGTTGCTCCCTTTGCTGCCCGCCCAATGGTCGCTGGTGCGGCCGCCATTGCCTGGCCAGTTCAGCGTCGTGGCTGCGGACGTGGGGCAGGGCACCTCGGTGCTGGTGCGCACGGCGCGGCATGCGATGGTGTTCGACGCTGGGCCCAACATCGGCGATCAAAGCGACGCGGGCCAGCGTGTGATGGTGCCCTTGCTCGTGGCCCTGGGCGTGACCCAACTCGACGAGTTGATCATCAGCCACCGGGATGCCGATCACGTTGGTGGCGCTGCGACGGTGGTGCGAGAGGTGCAGGTGAAGCTGTTGCGCTCATCCTTGGAGGACCAGCACCCCTTGCGGCAGACCATGGCGGATGGCGAGCCCTTGCGCCACCTGCGGTGCGAAGCGGGGCAGCATTGGCAATGGGACGGCGTCGATTTCACGGTGGTGCATCCCCGCGCAGAAGACTATGCACGACGCGCCGATCTGCCGCCCAACGCCCTGTCTTGTGCCGTGCGGATTCAAGCCAAGCGCTTGCCGGGGCGTGAGGCCGCCAGTGTGTTCCTGGCCGGTGACATCGAAGCCCAACAAGAGGCCGATGTGGTGGCCCGGGCTCAGTCTTCGGACAATGACGATGCTGGAGCGGAGTCCCTGCACAGCACCGTGCTCATCGTGCCACACCACGGCAGCAAAACCTCGTCATCCGACGCTTTTCTCAAGGCGGTGCGCCCCACGCAAGCCGTGATCCAGGTCGGGCGGCGCAATGGCTATGGTCACCCTTCGCCCGACGTCTTGGCGCGCTATGACGAGATGGCGGTGGCAAGGGTCGCCACACCGGCCTGCGGCGCCTTCCTGTGGAACAGCAGCGAACCTCCGCTTGCCCAACCACAGGTGCTCAAGCTCGATCCTGCGCAGCACCTTCGCGTGGGCGAATGCTGGCGCCAAAAATCCCGGCATTATTGGGACTGATGAGCCTCTTCTTCAGGCAAAGGTGAGACCAGCAGCTTGTCAATGCGCTTGCCATCCATGTCCACCACCTCGAAGCGCCAGCCGTCCCATTCGACTGTGTCGGTGGTCTGCGGCAAGCGGCCCAGCAGCATCATCACCATGCCGGCCAGCGTGTTGTAGCGGCCGCGGTCTTCATCGGGCAAAGCCTTGAAGCCCAGCCTGTCCTTGAGCTCCGGCACGGGGATCAGGCCATCGACCAACCATGAGCCGTCCGCCCGTTGCACGGCCCAACTGTTCTCGTCCTGCGGAGTTGTGAACTCGCCAGTGATGGCCTCCAGCACGTCGCGCAAGGTGATCACGCCCTGCACCTCACCGTACTCGTCCACGACGAACACCATCTGCACCGACGATGCCCGGAAGTGATCCAGCAACTCCATGCCTGACAAGGTTTCGGGCACGAACACGGCCGGTTGCAGGCCTTGCGACAAGTCGTTGCTCACGCCTTGGGTGATCTGGTGCAGCAACTGCTGCGCGGTGATCACGCCCACCACATCGTCCAGGCCGCCACGGCAAACCGGGTAGCGTGAGTGCCCGTGCAGCGCGATGATCGCCAGGTTTTGCTTCATCGAGGCTTCCAGGTTCAGCCATGCGATGTCGCTGCGTGGAATCATCATCGAACCCACTTGGCGGTCGTCCAGGCGGAACACATTGCGCACCATCTGGTGCTCGTTGGCCTCGATCACACCGGCGTCCAGGCCTTCTTCCAAGCTGGCGTTGATCTCTTCTTCGGTCACGCCGCGGCCACCTATGTCATGCACGCCCATCAGCTTCAACAGGCCCTCAGTGCAGGTGGTTAGCAGGTACACGAAGGGTTTGGTCAGGCGAGACAGCCATTTCATGGGCTGCGCCACCAACCGGGCCACAGGCTCCGGGTACATCTGGCCCACCCGTTTCGGCACCAACTCGCCAAAAATGATGGTTATGAAGGTGATGATCATGACCACCAAGCCCGTGGCCGTGATGGCCGAAACCTGCTCGCTGAGATGAAACTGGGCTTGGAGCCAAACCGACAAACCGCCAGAAAAGGCTGCGTCGCCCACGATACCGTTCAGCACGCCGATGGACGTGATGCCAATTTGCACGGTTGACAGGAACTGGGTGGGGTTGTCATGCAACTCCATGGCCACCTTGGCGCCGGCATCGCCGGTTTCGGCCATCACCTGAAGCCGCGCCTTGCGGCTGGCGGCCAGGGCCATCTCTGACATGGCGAACAAGCCGTTGAGAATTGTCAGAAAAATTAAAAGCGCAACGTCCATGTGGGGCGCCGGGCATGGCCGGGCCATCGATTTTCACCGCCGAAGCGTAGCAGAATCGGTGCCATGATCTACCTCGTTGGCGACTTGCAAGGCTGTTGCGACCCTCTTGAGCGGTTGCTGGCCACGATTGACTTCTCTCCCTCGCGGGACCGGCTCTACGTTTTGGGCGACCTGGTGAACCGCGGGCTGGATTCCTTGGGTGTACTCAAACGGCTCCGCGGCCTGGGTGATTCCGCGGTTTGCCTGCTGGGCAACCACGATTTGCACCTGTTGGCCGTGGCGCATGGCGTGCGCAAACCCCATAAAAACGACACTCTGGATGGCATCCTGTCGGCCCCGGATCGCGAAGACTGGTTGCACTGGCTACGCCACCGCCGAATGGCGGTTTGGGAGCATGGCTGGCTGATGGTGCACGCGGGCGTGGTGCCTCAATGGGATGCCGCGCAAACGGTGGCCTTGGCCAGAGAAGTTGAAACGATGCTCCAGAGCCCCGACATTGGGGATTTCCTGAACGTGATGTACGGCGCGCAACCCAATCGCTGGCAAGACGATTTGGAAGGCGCGGATCGATGGCGATGCATTGTGAACAGCCTGACGCGCCTGCGCTTTTGTGCCGCCGATGGCACCATGGAGTTTGCGACCAAGGATGGCGCTGGCGAGGCACCAGCTGGTTTTGCGCCCTGGTTCATGCTGCCGGGGCGGCGGACGGCTGACACGCCAGTGGCTTTTGGGCACTGGTCAACTTTGGGGTTGATCAACACGGACAAGCTGCTGTCGCTGGACACAGGTTGTGTCTGGGGTGGGCAACTGAGCGCCGTGCGCCTTGACGGCCAAGGGCGCGAGTTGATCCAGATCGATTGCCCTCAGTCGCAAAAGCCTGGCAAATGAGGCCTGGCTTGGCTTACAATGCGGGCCTTCCAGGAAGTGTGGCCGAGTGGTTTAAGGCTCTAGTCTTGAAAACTAGCGTAGGGGCGACCTTACCGTGAGTTCGAATCTCACCGCTTCCGCCACCCCTCCCGATGGGGTGCTGCAATTGTGACTTAAAGCTAAGGCATTGCATCAAATGCAAAATTTAGCTTTATTGTCCAACTGCAATTCTTAAGTTTATTTGCAGCGTGCGCGTTTGAATGAACGCAACATCCGAATTCGAATTGGTACGCTGCTCACCCATGGCGTTGGAGCTTCTTCCTAGTGCGATTGACCGCCTTGGTATATGACCAATCAATTAGCTCGAGAAGATAGTCGCTAGGGACAGCACCAACGTCCACAATTGTGACCCAGTGAAATCTGGCCATGTAGCGCGCTGGCTTGATTCCAGGCACGTCAGTGAGTGTTAAGAAGTATTCCGGAGTTGTTCGAATGCTAAAACGCCACTGCTCCGGCTCACTGGTCTTGAAATAAGCAAACTTTCTGCCACCAGCGTAGTAGACGAGCACGTTGCTGGGTGGCCCATACGACTTTGACGAAGCGCCGGAATACCTGCTGCAGTGCTCTTTGACAGCGTCAATATTCATTTTTTGGGCATGCGCGGTTGACGCAGAGTTAACATGCAACTGCCAGCGAAGCTGGTAGGCGGGTGCTGGTCTGATTTTTATGACAGTGGCTTGGGTTAGGTCCATGGATCGCAGATTCAAATAGGGATTCCGGCAAGAAGAAGGGCGATACCTTGACATTACAACAAAACGCCCGAGAAGAACGATACCTGATATCGGAGAGCGCAACTCATATGTGCTGGCCGCGATGAGGAACGTGAGCATTAAGGCCAGCGAAGAAGAGATTGTGCAGAGCCTCCGTGGCAACTGGCGCGATGAGCATGTGTTTGCCTCAAGCAGGCCTTGGAGTTATTTGATTTTTACGCCAAGCAGGTTGCCGACTGCGACGCGATCATTGAGCAGCAAATGATCGAGTTGCGCCAGCATGACCGTTTGCCGGGCAAGGCCCGCAAGACCAGTCACCGCAACAAGCCCAAGCTTGACCTGCGTAGCCGGCTATCAGATGTGCGGCGTGGACCTCACACACATTGATGGCATTGATGTGTGCACGGCCATGACGGTGCTGGCCGAGGTGGGCGTGGACATGAGCAAACTCCCGACGGCCAAGCACTTTGCGGCTTGGTTTGGGGGTACGAAGATATCTGGCAGCGAGGTGCTGGGCAGCAAGACGCAGAAATGTGCCAAAAAGACAGCGCAGGCATTAAGGCAGGCCACCTCGTGCTTGAAGAACAGGCAATCGGCACTGGGCGCCTATTACCGGCGCATGTGCGCCAAAATGGACAAACCCAAGGCCATCACGGCGGCGGCGCGTAAGCTAGCCAGGTTGATCTACTCGATAATCACCAAAAGCGAGGAATACGTGGATTAGGGCAGGCGTACTACGAAGAACGGTACCGACAGCGCGTTGAGATCAACCTGCGGCGCAAGGCCGAGATGCTGGGCTTACGCTTGGTGTCGATGGAGGCCGCATGAAACACCCTTTGCGAATCACACTAGGGCTTGTTTCTTGAAAGGCTGATGCGCGAAGTGGACGATGCGTTGAGAACATTTCCGGGTGCCGTGATTTTGATTGCGAACCGCATAGCTGCGCCCTTAATTTTCTGCTGACCATTGTGTCCCGGGCCTAGCAGCTGGGATAGTGAGTTCTTCTTGCTATTGAGCAAAGAAGTAAAGGGCTAGCAGCGCCAAAGAATAGATTGCCGCATGAAGGCTTGTTCGACGACTTGTAGGGCTAAACAAGCCGCATGAGAAAACAAATCCTCGTACGAACAAAGATGAGTTCGATAATAAGCTCAGGCCGCACAGAAAGAGGGAGATGAAAAGAACGAAGTCAGTCGTTCCACTTTGTTTTGAAATCGGCATTTCTGCGTACGTGGCTCCCGCTAACCAGATGAAGAAAGTTGCCATGGCTAAAGACAACTTAAAACTTCGTCTTAGCTTTGCTTCAGGTGCACCTCGAATGGATTTCATGGGCTATGGAGGCCTAACGGATGAAAGGGACTTTCCCGTCCCGAACTATCGGCCAGCTATTGGCGGCAACGGTCTTGAAGGACCAAGATGGGAAGTGCGAAGTCTCCATCAACGGTTCATTCGGAAGGGGAAGTCATGAGCATTATTGCCATCGGCCTGGATTTGGCCAAGAACGTTTTTGCAGTACACGGCATCGACGAAGCGGGCAAAGCGGCGCTGATCAAGCCTGCGGTCAAGCGAGAAGCGCTGATGCAGCTGATCGCCAAGCTGCCGCCGTGCCTGATTGGAATGGAAGCGTGCTCTGGTGCGCACCACTGGGCGCGCCAGTTCCAGGCCTTTGGCCACACGGTGCGCTTGATGGCGCCCAAGTTCGTGGCACCGTACCGGCTCAGTGGCCGTAAAGGCAAGAACGACGCGGCCGACGCGCAGGCCATCTGCGAAGCTGTACAGCGCCCGCACATGCGCTTCGTGCCGATCAAGAGCGAAGACGCCCAAGGGCGACTGAGCATCCACCGGGTGCGGCAAGGATTTGTCGAGCAACGCACGGCCACGATCAACCGCATCCGAGGCCTGCTGTCGGAGTTTGGCATCGTGCTGCCGCTCAAGGCTGAAGTGGTTCGCCGCGAAGCGGGCCTGCACCTGGAAGACCTGCCCGGTTGGGCCAACACCGCCATCGGTGACAGTCTGAGCGAGTTGCACCACCTGGACGGGCGCATCGCCGAGTACGACCAGCACATCAAGGTGATGGCGCAATCCGACGAGCGAGGCCGCCAGTTGATGGCCATGCCCGGCATCGGCCCGACCACGGCCAGCGCCTTGCTTGCCAGCATTGGCAATGGCCACGACTTCAAGTGTGGGAGGCAAGCGTCGGCCTGGCTGGGCCTGGTGCCTGGGCAGTACAGCTCGGGTGGCAAGCAGCGGCTGGGGCGCATCACCAAAACGGGCGACTCGTACTTGAGATGCTTGTTGATCCTGGGCGCCCGAGCGGTGCTGATCAGCAGCAAGAACAAGACGGACCGATTGAGCCGGTGGGCGCAAAGCGTGGCCGAGCGGCGAGGCTACTGGAAAGCGGTGGTGGCCATTGCGGCCAAAAATGCGCGCATGGCTTGGGCGATGCTCAGCAAAGACGAGGCGTTCAAACCGCTGGCTTGATGAAGCCGCTCGACTGATGAACCGAATCTTCATGGTGTGACGACAGCGTTGATGAGCCAGGTTGGACCTGCGCGGGGAATGCTCGGTTAACTTTGGAAGGCACCATCTGGCGACCTTGGCTAACGAATGGAGCCCCTGCGCGCGCCCTTCATCACGGCCCGCAGCGATGAGCTGCCACAAAGGCGTTTCTAGTGTCGCCGTCCTTATCCCTGCTCAATGTCCGCGCTTGTTCTCCCTGAAGATTGGTGGTTTATATTTATCAAGCCAATCGCTTGCGCTATTGGCCGGGATTCGTTTTGCTTGACAGATGGGGAAGCCCTTGTAGCCCAGGTTAATTGGCAAAATGCGAAGCATTTTTGTCCATGCTGAACCTACAGTTAGGCTGGTGCGCGCAAGCAAAATAGGTTGCATGGACTTAGCCCAAATCTTGGGCGTACGTCTGGCGAATGCGTGAACTCTATCTGACTCATTTTGGAATGATGATCGTCATTGGCTTGAAGTCGTCAAGAGCCAACTTTCGAAGCTTCAATAGGTCGAAGGTTTTCTTGCCAATCTTTGCCCTGGCTCGCAACACTTGAATTTTTGTCGAAGAATCGAGGCAAGCATTTTGATCTTCAAGGAATACCTCTTGATATCGCCCGGCTTCCGAGTCATCAAGAGATGTGGAAATTTCACCTTGGAAGATCTCACGGCCTCTTGGGTCAACGAACTTGAGCTTCACTGTGACCTCTCCCGCGTCTCCTTTCCCCATTGACGTGCCAAGACCAAAGCGTAACGAACAAATTCCTTGGTTTGCATAGGCCGTGGAAATGTGCCGAATAGATACGGAGGGGATACGGTTTTGAGCGAGCGCTGGCTTGCTGATGACAGCTCCAGTCAATGCCGAGATTGTTAGAAGAACAACGAACTTTCTTTTCATTACTTAGTCCCTGATTCGTATTTCATACGTCGGTCGCGTGAAAATCCTAACGCCACAGGTAAGTGGCACCGGAGCGCGAAGCGCATAGGGAGCCCACAAGTGAAACTTGTGGGTGTCGGCTTGATCGCCCGTTAGGCTGGGGCGAGAAGGAACGGCTGATGAGGGCAAGCCGACCTTGCTTTGCTGATAGATGTTTGACCTTGCCACGCTTGCACCCCCTTGACTTGAATTACAGATATTCTGCTTGATGCCCGGCCTAGCCAGCCGACGAATACTCGCAGACCGGCGATAGGCGGGCTGGTTCACTAAAACTTGTGGCCTGCTGCCTCCCAAGTTCGCCGCAAAACTTGAAATGCGCCAGGCATTGATGGCCTTTGGCCATGACTGCCGCATGCCAAGTGCGGTGGCTTGCCACGGCACCACAGTGCACTGGCCGCCGTAGGACGAGCAGCCACAAGGCGACGGCGTCTGGCGCTTTGGCGCCGAGTTGCGGTGAGCAGGCTGCCGAGGGACAGACAGCCAGATTGAAACTGGCCAGGCTACCAAGTCGTGACCCGCGAAGCCTGTTGATCTGTGCCTAGAAATGCGCGATGAGCTCGGTGCGAAGCGTGCCGCGAGGCTGGGCATAGATGGCGCAGTAAATGGTTTCGTGGCTGACAAGCCTTGGAGCGTTCATGAACCGAAGTCTGCCAGCAACTTACTGTGGAGAATAGCCGCGGCGCAGGCATGCGATGACGGTGCGCTAAAGCGGAGTTCGGATGTCACTGCCCAGCTTGCGCCGAGCCAGGCCGGCGCGTCGTCGGCCAGCACGTTGAACGCGCTGGCCAAAGAATGCAAAGTAGCGCCAGCAGCCCTGAACTGCGGCTCGCCTGACTTCGCGCGAGATTGTTGAGGCACTGAACCCCAAAGCCTTGGCCACCTGGCGCTGGCTGTGGTCGGCCATGAGCATCGTGTCAATGTTGACGCGATCTGTCTCGGTGAGATGTCTGCAGGCATGGCTCATGATGCAAATGCTGCTTGTGGCAATGCTCCGAAGAAACCAAGGATGCGCTGGGTATTGCCATTACTAGATGCCTTTAGAAAATCGATCCAAGAGAACAAGCAGATAGTGCTTTTAGACGGATGCCTGACTAGAACTTTCCATTGACGGTCACGACATGAGTAATGATGTGCTTTTCAGCTTGTTCGTGATGAATGAGGCTAGAAGTAGGGTACTCGTTAGTGGCGGCACACACAACAGCATTAAACCAGTCGAGGACTCAAATGCCAGAGACAAGTTTCCTAGGGCCGCACGAAGTATAGCGGTGGCGCCAATTCCGGCAATGCAAACAATTAAGACGGTAGAAAAGCGATTTAGCTTTAAGTATTTATAGGAAAGTACGTGTGTGTAACCTGCGGCAAGAGCTGGAAGAACGCCGAATGGGAATGAGAAAGCTAAGCTTGCAGCTAATAGCCTTGATACCTCTAGCCAGCGTCCATCTGGCTCTCCAAACTGGGCCAAATTTCCAGTATATGCAACCACGAAAAAAGCTGCCAACCCACCCAGTGGTGGACCAAGAAGTGTGTAGATAAAAATGGCTCTCATTGGATCTAGGGTGGCCTCGGAATTGAAGTGCAACACTTTACTCATACAAAGTTGCTGCGCATGGGAACACACTACAGACATCTCACCGAGATAGATC